>CAVRUM010000020.1:0-405815 GCA_963724375.1 uncultured Acidobacteriaceae bacterium | reverse complement strand
GGATGAAGACCGGGCGGAATTGGAGCGGTTGGCTCGGTCGCGCACGGCGCCGCATCGGGAAAAGCAACGCGCCGCGATCCTTCTGGGGTATCACGCCGGTGAGAACATCGCCAGCATCGGTCGCCGCGTGGGGATGACTCGTCTGAGCGTTTCCAAATGGGTGGCGAAGGCCCTGGCGGTCGGTTCGATGGCGGCGCTGAAAGACAACTACCATCGGCCCAAGGCTCCGTCGATTGGAGACGATGCCAAAGCCTGGGTCGTTCATGTGGCCTGCTCGAAGCCGAAGGATCTGGGCTATGCGGCCGAAGTCTGGAGCCGGCAGGCGTTGGCCCTGCATATTCGTGAGCATGCCGTGGAAGCCGGTTTTCCCTCGCTGTCCCGCGCCGTCAAGGCGACCGTGCATCGAATTCTGGCGGAACAGCCGCTGCACCCGGAAAAGGTCGGTTATTACCTGGAGCGGCGCGATCCGGATTTCGAAGCGGTCATGCGGAAGGTTCTGATCGTGTATCAGGATGTGGAACTGCAGAATGCAAAACGGGCCGCCGGCCAGACGCTTCCCACGTCATCACTGTTTCGGTGGATGAAAAGCCCGGCGTGCAGGCCATCGCCAATACCGCACCCGACCTGCCGCCCGTGCCCGGCAAGCACCCCGAAATCGGCCGCGATCACGAGTACGAGAGGCTCGGCACTTGTTCGATACTGGCAGCGCTGGATCTTCAGGATGGCCACATCACGGCGCGCGTGGAGGACCGTCACCGCAGTATCGAGTTCATCCGCCTGCTGGCCGATCTCGACGCCAAGTATCCGCCGGAATGCACCATCAGAATCATACTGGACAATCATTCCGCGCACCTTTCCAAAGAGACGCATGCCTTTCTCTCTCTGCACCCCAACCGCTTTCAGTACGTCCTGACGCCGAAACATGGCTCCTGGCTGAACATCGTCGAGACTCTATTTGGCAAAATGGCACGAACCTTCCTGCGGCATATCCGAGTCCAATCTCTCGACGAACTCAAAGCCCGAATACTGAAGGGCATCGCGGAAATCAACGCCGCGCCGGTAGTCCATCGGTGGAAAAACTTCGAGGCTCTAGCGCAGGAATGAACTGCTTATATTTTAGTGAAACGATATACTAGTACGCACAGATCTGCGGCTTCGCCAGCGGTGGTGGGATCTCGAGCAGGAGGCACACGCTTCCCCTGCCCGCGGCGGCTACGTCGTTTCCTGATGGTCTCGACTTTCTCTCCCCCGACCGAGGAACTGTTTGTAGGGCGGGTAGACGCCGAATCGTTCGAAGTAGCGCTGGCGAAGTGTTTCGTACAACTCATCCAGATGAGTGCTTTTGCCTAACTGAGCGGGCTGCCCGGTAGCGATTCTCGAACTGAAGCCAGGAGATGCCCCCCTCCAGCAAGGGTTCGAATTCTTATTCCGGATCCCAGGCGGCCGATACGGGTGGGGCTACGTTCTCGACGAGGATTTCGGAACCCTTGGCCCGCAGGGCGGCGTCCTCGACTGCCTTCCGCAACTCAGTGAGGTTGAAGGGATAATCGCGGCCGCACAGCAGTTGGATGGCGGCGGGGTGAAAGCGATGGCGGGCCGGCGGGTGGGCGTCGTCGTGGCGCTCCAGGAAGAATTCGGCGAGTGGCTTTATGTCCTTCCTCCGGCTGCGCAGGGGAGGCAGGGGGAGGTGGCTGCATGCGCGGAATAGATGTTGGTACTCGTAGTGAAACGGAGGGCCAGTCAGCACGAGGCGTGCGCGCCGCACAAGTCGGCATTTTCGAGGCGGCGGCGGAGCGCGCCAGGCAGATGCTGGGCATTCCGGATGAGCAGTGTGCCGTCGCGAGGGATCCGGGATCCGCGGCCGTTGGCGCCGAAGAGGTCGCGCTCGATCGAGGACTCACGCGCGTCGAAAGGCATCAGGAACCCGCGGGCGCGCGGGCCGCGGCGGTGGAATTCGGTGGCGAAGAGGGTCTTGCCGGTGCCAGGCTCGCCGGTGATGAGGACCGGTTTGGAGGAGGGGAGGAAGTCCTCGAACTGCCGCAAGGCCAGTTGGGATGACTTATCCTCAGCGACCAGTAACCCGGGGCCGGCTTCGGCGCGGCGGAGGAAGCGACGCAGGTTCGCTTCGCGCACCGCACGCAGGACGGCCACGGCGATCACATCGCAATCGAGGCCCGTGTCGGGCCATTTGAAGACGTAGTCACCAGCGCCGGCGCGGAGCAGGTCCCGTCTCATCACGAAGCTATCACGCTTGGTGAGGATAATGACAGGCAGGTCTGGATAGCGTTCTCGCAAGCCGGCGAGGGCTTCTTCACCGCTCATCTGGCCGGCGGGGAAAATCAGGATGGTGAACGGCGTCGATGTCACCGCCGGCGGCAACGACATGCAGCAGAGCGTCTTCGGCGCGCTGCTCCACGCGAAGGTCAATGCCGGCCTCGCAGAGGCCGGCGCTGATGGAAGAATCGGGTAGCACCTCGTCATCGACCAGAAGAACGCGAAGTAAGCTGGACATATATTCCTCAAGAGTGCCAGGATGCCAGCAAGGTGTGCGGAGTTCGTGGAGAGACGCGTTGGCGTCGCCGCCATCGCCAGCGCGGCAGGCGAGGACCGCCCCGTCGCGCAGGGACTGGAAACGGCTCAGGGTGGCGTTGTGGCGGGCCAGAACACCGGAAAGGTCCAGGTGGTCAGCAAGGTCGTCGAGACAGTCACTGAGGGTGGCAGGCAGCCTCTCCAGCCGGCTGTTGACGGTCGGGCGAGATCCGGAGGACGACTCCGTGGCGAGCCAGAAGCGCACGCTATCCACCCGATGGAGAATGACGGAAATAGCGTCGGGGAGATCCTGGGGGCGCGGCTACGCAGGCTGCGCCGTACCTGGTTCCACGTTGTTTCATCCAGAGGTGCGAGTTCCGGATAGGGTTCGCGCGGACCGAGCAGCCACGTGCCCGGCACGTTCAGGACCTCGACGAACGGGAGTCCTTGCAGGACGCTTCCGATCCGCCCACAGAAGCGCACCGCGGCAGGCAGGACAGCGCCGCATGCGCAGTTCGAGCGCCTTCTGCAGGCCCCAGCGGTTGGCGGCAAGCACGAAGACGGGCTGATCCAGTTGTGGTTCCATAGCGGCGAAGCTGCAGTCCGGCAGCAGCGCGCGAACCTCCGGCGGTGGCAGCTCCCAAGGGCAGGCGATGATCATGACGGCTCCCGGGGCTGCGCCGCCAGGATGCGTAGGCGCTTGCGATATCGTTCGGCCTCCTCGGAAGACCTTCCTCTGGCTTCCTCGATTTGTGCTGGAAGGCCCTCGGTGGTGAAGAATTCGTCGAGGTGCTGAGGTACGCCGGAACGGGAAAGGGCCGTCAGGCGCCTGGACCGCAACCCGTCCTGCCACCAGGAGGACCGCTTCCAGCCCTCCAGCGTATCGCCTCCGCCGCCGGTGAACACGACGATGCGCCGTGCGCGTTTACCGCGATCGGCGAATTCCGGTGCATCGCCGGCTCCGGTTACGAGCGCCTCCAATTGCTGTATGCCCGCGGAGCCGCGATTCTGGAAGTCGGTGAGGTGGACCCAGAGTCCCCCCCACGTGGCAGTGGCGGAACTGTCGTAATCCTCCCAAGTGCGGACGACCGAAAGGTGATGCTCTGCGAAACGGAACTCGGCGTGGCCTGTCTCGTCGACGACGATGACCCCAAGCTCCCCCGGATTCGGAGGAGGCGCCTCGGAATCGACGATGCGCGAATTGGGGTTCTTCGCGACGCAGAATACAAACTCGACACAAAAACCGGACACCACGGTGAAGTGATGCCAGATTTCCGCCGGAATGTGGCCCGGCACAGGGACCTCTTTGTAGTCGTAGGGGGAAGTTGTCGCCAGTTTGAATACCACGGCGTTATCCTTCGTCCTGGTGTAGACGTTGATTTCCCGGCACCAACGCCGTGCGCGCTGGAATACCTGGTGGACCTGACCGGGCTCCGCGACGTTCCAGGGACCTCTTGTAGGCCACGCGATCGGCGCCCGGACCCTGGTCGGCCCAGTACAGGCGAAAACGTTCCTCGGGAAGGAGCCCGCTCCATCCGATCACGGGCCCAGAATCGAGTGCGAGCTGGATTGGGGTGGAGCCGAAGTCCTTCAGCGATTCCTGGAGCAGTGATGGATAGATATCGGGATGAAGAAGGATCTCATACCATTCGGGCAAGTACAGGAAGAAAGCCCCGCGTGGGCCGGCATCGCCCTCTGGCAGGATTACATTGGTGTGGTGAGAGCCTTTGTCTGCAGAGGCGGCACTGGTTCCAAATTTGATTCAGGTCCAAGACACGCGGGTCCTCCCAACTCCAGTCTTCAGTCAGGTTCTCGTGGCCGGGCCAGAGTTCATCAATGGCGTCGGCGAGAGTGGCGGGAGCCGCCTGCCATTGTTTCTCCTTCGGGGCCCACAACGACTGGCTCTGGCTGAACTGGCGCCGTTCGTGGGGCCAGCGGAGGCGGTCTTGTGACGGGTGGTGGTGGAGCATGCGCCCGTGGAATCGCATGTTGTGGGTGAGTAGTGTGAGCAGATCCTGGTTCAAAGCGCCGAAGTTCAGCGTGACCTCGATGGAGGAATCACCAGGCACACACTCGGCCGACGCATTGCTCGACACCATGGATCTCAAGTGGTCGCGCAAGGGTGAGTCGTAGAATTCGAGCTTAAGGGCCTGCGGAGCGGCGCAGGGCGACCTGATGGTCAGCGAGCTCAAGTAGCCGCCTTCGACTTCGTGCTCCACCCGAATCTCGCACGGGGCATTGCGATCGCGATCCTTCATTACCAGGAAGAACGCTATATCGATGGCGAATCTTACAGGTGGGGCTGCATCGATCAAAAGATCGGGGACGAGGTGCGGTGTTCGAAGCCGTCAAGGATCGTATCGAAGGCGGTGAAGTCCGCCAGCGCGATGGAACGGGGCCCCCACTTCAGTGTCACGGCGGCGCCGTCGAAATAGAGATTACCGAGGGCGGCGCCTCCGATGACGACTTCGTGCAACGGGGCCTTCTCGCGTTCGGTCCCGGTACGCCGCTTCAGGTGGCGGAAGCGGTGCTCGCGGTCACGGCGCCACTTCGCCAGACAATTGACCTTGAGCCAGATATCTCGATCGAACTGCGCCGGGTCGCTCCCGAGTTTCAGAGCGGCCCGGATGCTGTCCCGTCCGTGAGGCCGGCGATCGGATCGGGCTGATCGAGGCCATCCAGCATATATCCGGTAGAGCTATTCGATGCGGGAGAAGGCTCCGAACCATTCGATGTTCGACAATGTCTTCGTCAATCCTGAGGCGTACAAGGTGTTTGTGGAGACGGGCAAGTGGCCGGACAAGACCATGTTTGTGCTCGAGACGCGCGTGGCGGAGAGTGCCGGGTCGATCAATAAAGCCGGGCATTTTCAGGGCACCGATATCATGGGCGCCGAAGTGCACTTGAAGGATGACTCGCGGGGCGGATGGGCCTTTTATGACCTGGATGGAGAGCGGGGAACACTGATTCCCAAGACTGCCGATTGCTACTCATGTCACCAGCAACACGCGGCCGTGGACACGACGTTCGTGCAGTTCTATCCCACGCTGATCGGGATAGCGAAGGCGAAGGGGACTCTGAGTGCGGCGTATCTGAGTGAGATTGCGAAGTGAGGGCACAGCTTTCCCACTCAAGCCAGAAGAGGGCCTGAGTGGGGCACCGTGGCGATTAGTGAAGTGAGCCGGTGTATTTGTTATTGATTTTTCTTAATGCCGATGCACGCGCAGTAAGACCGCGAGAGTACCCAAAACCGTAAGAGCGAAGTACAAACATGCAGCAATGTAGAAGATGATTCTTAACTGCGGCCATGTCTTCGCTGGCAGTTGATCAACCAGCTTGTCCTGCCACGTGTCATTCAGCCGAGCAGGCATCGATTCAGGGTCTATGCGAGACCATCTAGATGCCACCAAACAACCGCGTACGTTCCCCAAGAGTAATGCTGCAGCCAAAAATGACAGGAAGCCAGGGAACTGCCTCATCAAGAAGCTATCAATCAGATTGACGGTATAAAGAGTGGCAACCGCAACAGCTGCAACGACGCTGTGCTCGCGAACGCCGATTCCGCCGAGAAAGAAGACAAATGCAGTGAACAAGCCAATGATCCAATGCCCCTGAATCGTCAGAACCACCATCGACAGAAACGCGACAATTAGGCAGACCCAGAAGCCCTGCTGGCCAAGGGTATCGGCATCGCTAGCGTTGTCTGCAGGCCAGAAGAGCCGCTTTAAGAAATTGTCGCGTGACGCGGGGGGTCCGGAAAGACCAAGAGTTTCCATAGTTGGTGAATTGAATCTGACTAATCGGTGGCTGTAAAGATTACCAACCAACATTACCAACGATTGTGCTGAGCTTCCTGTCTAGAACTTGGTCTTGGTCAGGGTGCGATCAAACTGGCCCAGTAAAATCAACCAAGCATGTCCACTACTGTCCGCTCGTTTGCGAAAGTCAATTTAGGGCTGGCTATCGGGCCGGTGCGGCCAGATGGGTTTCATGCGCTGACGACGCTCTATCAGACCATCGGGGCGCATGACCTGGTGACGGTCGAGGCGCGTCCGGCGGCGGAGACGTCGATTACGGTGAGCAGCAACGACGAGCGGGTTCCGCTGGACGAGCGGAATACGGCATTCAAGTCGGTGAAGCTGGCCCTCGAGGCGGAACGGGCCGGAGCGGCCATTTCCATCTATATAGATAAGCGGCTGCCGGTGCAGGGCGGTCTGGGGGCGGGGTCGGCGAATGCGGTTGCGGCGCTGATTGGTCTGGAGCGGGAACTGGCGGCGCACGGGGTGGCGACGCTTTCGGGGCCGGAGCGGCTGCGGATTGCGGCGGCGGTGGGGTCGGATGTGCCGCTGTTTCTGATTGGCGGGGCGGTGCTGGGGGTGGGCAGGGGCGAGGAGGTTTATCCCATGCCGGATCTGCCGGTTACGCCGTGCGTGGTGGCGTTGCCGGAGATCGGGGTGTCGACTCCGCAGGCCTTTCGCGACTGGGACGCGCGGCATGCCGGGGCGGCGGCGCCGGAAGCCGGACTTTCATCGAATGCTGCATTGATTTTGCCATCTGGCTCCGATAGACTTAATGAGTTGAGTCGGGCTCTCGCTGCAGCACTTTGCGAACCGCACTCCTCCGGTGTCTTCCAGGAAGACCTGGCGACGAAGTCGGTAGAACCTGCGAGTTTAGGCTCCGGGTCAGATCCGCTTCATGCGCTTGTCCGAACCGGGATTGAAAACGACTTCGAAGAAGTTGTCTTTCCTCAGAATCCCCTGTTTGGTGAAATCAAGCGTGTGCTCGCAGGTCCGGAAGGTCCGGAGGCTGCGGCTGTTTACGTGTCGCTCTCGGGCTCCGGATCGGCGCTGTTCGGGCTGTATCCATCGCGGGCGGCGGCAAGGTCGGCAGTGGGGCGGCTGGGTGGGATGGGTGTCCGGTCGGTGATGACGGAGACGATGCCGCGGGAGAAGTATTGGCGGTCGATGGTGGCAGGGGATTAGCAGAGCACAGAGCTCAGAGCACAGAGCTCAGAGCACAGAGCATCAGGAAATACGCAGTAGTACTGGGCGATCGACTAACGGTAGGTCAAGTGCCTTTCTGCCCAGCGCAGCCAAAGGCGGGCTGCGCCGGGGACCCGGAGTCGAGAGCATTGACGGTTTGAGGTTTGTAGTACTGGGCGATCGACTAACGGTAGGTCAAGTGCCTTTGGAGCACTTTGTCTAGGTTCGAATCCTAGTCGCCCAGCCAGAATTGAGTTTGCAGTGCCGGCGTGAACCGGTCGTAGAAGCCCTGGCAGCAACCAAGCCAGACGACACCAATGCAGGACAAACCACAGCCAACCAGCTTGGAGAATCTTGTGAAGAACGAAACGGTGATGGAAGGAGCAGTCACGGAGCAAACAAGCTCCGCGGCAGGTGCAGAATTCAACGGCAGCGGATCCCGGTCCCACGCAGGTGCGGAAACGAAGGCTCCCGCGGAGAAGCGGAAGGGAAAGTCTCACAGTGAAGACAAGCGCTTCAAGATATTTTCCGGCTCGGCCAATCGCGCACTGGCATCGGAGATCTGCAAGCATATCGGGATTTCACTTGGCGAGACCAAGATGCAGCGCTTCGCCGATGGCGAGGTTTATTTCCAGCTGCTTGAGAATGTTCGCGGGACGGATGTATTTATCGTCCAGCCGACATGCAATCCGGTGGACCAGCACCTGGTCGAGTTGCTGATCATGATCGATGCAGTAAAGCGCGCATCGGCGGGCCGTATCACCGTTGTCGTTCCGTATTACGGCTATGCCCGGCAGGACCGCAAGGACCGGCCGCGGGTGGCGATCAGCTCGAAGCTGATTGCCGATTTGCTGACTACCGCCGGGGCAAACCGGGCGCTGTTTATGGACCTGCACGCAGCGCAGATTCAGGGGTTCTTCAATATTCCGGTAGACCATATGTTTGCGAGTCCGGTGATGGTGAGCTATTTCCGGGATCTGAATCTGCCGAACCTGACGGTGGTTTCGCCGGATGCGGGTGGTGTGGAGCGGGCGCGGCACTTCGCGACGAAGATGGGCGCTCCGCTGGCGATTGTGGACAAGCGGAGAACGGATATCAACGTGACCGAGGTGATGCACGTGATCGGCGATGTGGAAGGCCAGACGTGCCTGATCATCGACGATATTGTCGACACCGCGGGCACGCTGGTGAAGACAGTCGACGCGCTGCTGGATAAGGGCGCGACCAAGGTGTATGCGTGTGCTTCGCATCCGGTGCTGTCGGGGCCGGCAGTGGAGCGGATCACGAACTCGCGGCTCGAAGAGCTGGTGGTGAGCGATTCGATTCCTCTGTGCGAAGCGGCACAGAAGGTGGCGAAGATCAAGGTGCGCTCGGTGGCGGGGCTGATTGCCGCGACGATCGAGAACATCCACATGGAGACGAGCGTGAGCTCGCTGTTCAATTAGGGAACGGGATCAGGAGTCAGTAAAACTGCGGCGTGAGCCGCCACAACCGCCGGACCAATGGTTCGGCAAAGGGAGCAGGAAACAGAGGGGAATTGGGGATTGGCCGATGCTGATCCCTGGTCTCTGCTGTACTGTGCCCGAAGGAAGAGGACAATGATCAGTCAAGAAGTAGTTGCAGCGACGCCCCGCGAGGGCAAGTTCAACAAGAATGCGGCGCGGCGCGTACGCGTGAAGGGCCGGATTCCGGCCGTGGTGTATGGAGCGGCGGAGCCGGCGGTGGCGATCGAGGTCGATCCCAAGCAGATCCAGAAGATTCTGCACTCGGATTCGGGGCACAATTCGATTTTCGATCTTGAGATTTCCGGTTCGACGGCAAGGACCAAGGCGATGATCGTGGATTGGCAGTATGAGCCGATCAAGGGCACGCTGATGCACATTGACCTGAAGCGGATTGCGCTCGATAAGTTGATGACGGTCGAGGTGCCGATCCAGTTTGTGGGGATAGCGTTCGGCGTGAAGAACCAGGGCGGCATTCTCGATCAGGTGCTGCGTGAAGTGGAGATCGAGTGCCTTCCGGGCGATATTCCGAGCCACATTGATGTGGATGTGACCAAGATGTCGATCGGCGATGTGCTGCGGGTCAGCGACCTGCCGCACTCGGACAAGCTGAAGTTCCTTACCGCTGAAGACGCTACGGTTGCACACGTAGTTGCGATCAAGGAAGAGGTTGCGCCGGCGGCGGAAGAGGTTGCGGCAGCAGTCGCAGCTCCGGCCGAACCCGAAGTGGTCAAGAAGGGCAAGACGGAGACGGCCGAGGCGGCCGTGCCCGCGAAGAAGTAAGTTTTGGCGACTGCGGGAGAAGACGGTTCGCCGGACGGCGTGCTGCTGGTGGTCGGGCTCGGGAATCCGGGTATCGAATACCAGTTCACACCGCACAATGCGGGCTTTCTCGCAGTCGACCGTATCGCCGATCAGCATGGTGTGCAGGTGGCCAACCGCCGCTGCCGCGCGCTGACGGCAAAGATTCAGATCGCCGGCCGTGAAGTGATTCTCGCCAAACCCGAGACCTTCATGAACCTCAGCGGTCTTTCCGTCGCGGCGCTCGTGGCCGAGTTCGAAGTCGATCCGGCTCGCGGGCTGCTGGTTTTGTACGACGAGCTGGATCTGCCGCTGGGCGTGATCCGCGTGAGAGAGCGCGGGAGCCCGGCGGGGCACAACGGAGCGCGGTCCATATCGGGGGCATTGAAGACCGATGAGTGGGCGCGTATCCGGATTGGAGTGGGTGCGAACGGAGAGCCCGAAGAGGCGTTCCGGCGCGGCAAGGATTACCTGCTGACGCCGCTGCGCAAGCGGGACCTGGTGGCAGTGGACGAGGTCCTGGAGCGGGTGGCGCAGGCAGTCGAGGTGGTCGCGGTCAAAGGAATTTTGGCGGCGATGAATGAATTCAACCGCAGGGATGCGAGTCCGGCGGAGTAAACGGGCGGCGAAACGGAGCCGCTGAACAATATGTTTCGGTCACGGTGACAAATTGTCGCCGCGGACGAGAGAAAAGAGAAGCAGAGCATGGATCGTTTCTACGAAGTGATGTTTATCGTGCGTCCTGATGCAGAGGACGCAGATGTGGACAAGTTGATTGCCGGGTTCGAGCAGACGGTGACCAATGGCGGCGGCACCGTGCGCTCCACGGAGAAGTGGGGACGGCGCAGGCTGGCCTACACGGTGCGGAAGTTCAACGACGGCAACTACATTCTGATGACCATCGACGCCGATGGGCAGGTGGTGCATGAGCTGGAGCGGCGTCTGCGTGTGTCCGAGCCTGTGATCAAGTTCATCACGGTGCGGATGGACGAAGAGCAGAAGCGGCTGGACAAGATCAAGGCGATCCGCGCGACGCGCAAGAAGCTGAGCGCGCAGCCTGCGGCTCCGGCAGAGGGCGCGGCGGCAGAGGTTCCCGCCGAGACGCCGGCTGCGGCTCCTGTAGCTTCAGCGGCTCCGGCAGCTCCAGCGGAAGCAGCACACGCCTGAGTCTGTCGCGACGGGAATCTCAACGAATTTGTAACCAAGGATAGGAAACACAATGGCTGACGAAACAACAACTCCTCATCGCGCTCCCGAAGGTGGAGCGCCATCGACATCCGGCCCTCGCTCGGGTGGTCAACGGCCGGGCGGCGGGCCTGGCGGTCCGGGCGGACGCAAGTTCTTCCGCCGGAAGAAGGTCTGCAAGTTCTGCACGGAGAAGATCGACGCGATTCCGTATCGCGACGTGCGCCTGCTGCAGGGCTTTGTGGCTGAGCGTGGCAAGATCGTTCCCCGCCGCCTGACCGGCGTCTGCACGACGCACCAGCGGCGGCTGACCCGCGCCATCAAACAGGCGCGCAACATCGCCCTGCTGCCGTTTGCAGCGAGATTCTAAGAGTAGAGGGCTCAGAGCTCAGAGCTCAGGGCTCAGGGCTCAGGAAACATTAAGCCCCGGTGTGTGCCGCGGGCAACATGGAGATTTGCATGGAAGTCATTCTGAAAGAAGACATCAACAACCTCGGTCATCGCGGTGACGTGGTGAAGGTGGCGGACGGCTACGGGCGAAATTTTCTTCTGCCCAAGAAGCTGGCCATGGAAGCCACCGCGGCCAACAAGGCCGTGATCGAGCAGATGAAGGCTGCGGCTGTCCGGCGCTCGGCGAAGGAGAAGTCCGAGGCTGAGGCCCTGGTGGGGCAGCTCAACAACGTTTCGCTGGTGTTCGAGCGCAAGGTGGGCGAGCACGATCAGCTGTTTGGCTCGGTCACGTCTGCGGACATCGCGCACGCGCTCGAAGCGAAGGGCTTCAATATCGATCGCCGCAAGGTGCATCTGGAAGAGCCGCTCAAGCAGCTGGGCGAGTTCCACATTCCGGTGCGCCTGCATCGCGAAGTGACGGCACATGTCCCAGTCACGGTGAAGGCGGACGAGACGGCGGAATAGCTTTTCAGAGCTCAGGGCACAGAGCACAGGGCTCAGGACTCAGCTTTCCCACTCAAGCCAACAGAGGGCTTGAGTGGGGCACCTGTGATCTTTCAAGAGGTTGTCCATTCGATCAGGACCGGAGAAGCTGTTTGTGACGAGCAAGCAGTAACTCAGGAGACCGAATGGACTATCACAAGAATGCCCCATGGACGGCGGTGAGTCGAGAGCGGCTGGCCCGCATGGTGATTGAAGATGGCATAAGGCTGGGGTCGGCAGCGTCCCGGTTCAGTGTCAGCGTCAAGACAGCAGCCAAATGGGCGGGCCGTTATCGGCAGTCTGGCCCAGCTGGCCTTGTCGATCGCAGCTCGCGTCCGCGCCGCAGCCCGCGGCAGATCAGTTCCTTATTAGTGGAAAAGGTACTTGCACTTCGTCGCCGGCACATGCCCGGCTACCAGATTGCTCGCCGCACCGGCCTGAGTCCGGCTTCGGTCAGCCGCATCCTGCGCCGGGCAAAACTGAGCCGGTGGCGCGATCTGAATCCCCCGCCTCCGGTGCAACGCTACGAGCATCCACGGCCCGGCGACCTGCTGCACCTGGACATCAAGGGCATGACACGCTTCGGCGAGGTCTCGCTGCGCGGCGATGGCAGGCTGCGCGGCAAAAAGGAACATCCAGGCTTCCTGGCTCTGCACGTGGCCGTCGACGACCACTCACGTATGGCCTTCACCCAAATGCTGCCCGATCAGAAGGCTGAAACCACCATCGCCTTCCTGAACTCGGCCGTCGAGTTCTTCGCCCGCCAGGGCATCGCCGTGCGCGCGCTGCTGACCGACAACGGCTCTAGCTATCGCTCCACTCGGTTCCGTCACGCTTGCCAGCAGATGGCAATCAAACACAGCCGCACCAGACCTTACACACCCAGAACCAACGGAAAGGCCGAGCGATTCATACAGACCGCGTTACGCGAATGGGCTTATGCCAAACACTGGTCCGACTCCCAGCAAAGAGATGCTCACTTGCTGCCTTGGACCGACTACTACAACCGAGAAAGACCCCATGGTAGCCTCAACTACAAGCCGCCCATCAGCCGCTCCGAAATCGGAACAACCTCTTGATCATCTACAGCCACCCACGCGGATTAGTTCAGAGCGGTCAGGATAAAACGGTCAGTGATGAAGCGGCTAGCCGTCCTTCTCCTGGCCGCTGACTGTTTTCATCCTTGGCCGTCTTTCTGCTCTTCCCTCACTTCAGTGTCTGCAGGCTGGGCTCGAGCCACGAGAAGAGGAAGTTGCTGATCTCGGGGAACTGTGAGGCGAGCAGTCCGATGAGCGGCACGCCGAGCACGGAGATGAGTTTCTCGTAGAATCCGATGTCGAGCTTGCCGGGCTCGGTCGAAGTTGTCCGGCTGAGAATCGAGTCGCGGTGCATCTGCGCGAAGACGATCACGACCATAATCACAAAAGCCAGTAACAGTCCGACGAGCATCACCATGATGGAGTGGTGTGGGGCGACGGGGTAGGCGCTCAGCGCCATCAGCAGGAAGAAATAGCTGAAGGTGAAGGCCAGGATATGGCTGCGGATATCGAGCAGCACATGCTGGATGGCGTAGATATAGATCAGTCCGACGAACTCCTCGGCGTTGGCCTCGAGCGAGTCCGTTTTCGCGGAGTCGGTGAGCACTTTTTCAATTTCACTCGAAGAGACGTCAAGACTGGTGGCGAACGGCTCCTTGTGGCGGGTCGGGTCGGAGAGGATCGTCCGGATGACCTCGGTGGCGCAGCGGCAGAGCGTCCACTGGAACTGGTAGAAGCCGCGCGCCCGCCGGATGCGATCGACGGGGTTGCCGCAGTCTGTCGTCGCGACAAACTGCCCATACTTCCTGCGCGTGTAGCTTATCCATCGTTTCAATTCCTGAGGACAATAAGGATCGTGGGCCATGTGGCGCAGGGACTCGTGCGCGCGGGAAAGCGGCTTGTAGCGCACGGCGGGCGACTGGTCGATGCTGAACCAGAGGCGCTGCCAGGAGAATCCTGAGACGCGGCTGAAGCAGGCGCGGAGCGTGGAGCGTTCGAGAGGCCGGAGCAGGCCCTTGTGGAGGCAGATCCACATGAGGACGACCCAGGCGATTTCGTGCAGCATGACGAGCACGATCCCAAAGGCGAAGACGCTGAGCACGATGGAGTAAGAGCGCGTCTCGAAGGTTTCAAAGCCGCGGGGAAAGAGCAGGTAGGCAGAGAGAAAAAGCAGCACAAGAGTCAGCAAGAGGAGAATCGCCGGCAGGGCCGGGAGATTCTCAGCCGACTGCAGGGCCTGCTTTTTGGCAAGCCGCCTAGTCCTGGCGGTTCCGTGGCGTTTTTCCCAGTATTCGCGCAGTTTCGATGGAAGCAGGGGCTCAAGCTTGGAGAAGAGCATGCGCCAGGGCGAGTAGCAGGCGAGGAGCATGTCTTTGACATTCTGGCTGGTGATGAAGTTGAGCAGCGCCGGGGAGTTGGGGCCGCCGTGACTGGGAATGCGCGGCTTATGCAGCGGGGAAAAGGCGAGCAGCGACTGGATATGGCGCGAGACCAGGCAGATTACGGCAATGAAGAGAAAGATGAAGGGCAGGACGGGGCAGACTCCGCTAAAGAGGTGCTGGCTGCGGTAGAGATAGAAGAGGCTGGCGGCGAAGTCGTCGGGCTTGATCCAGTGAAAGAGGATCTGGCCAAGAATTACCAGCGCGATGAGGAAGCAGGCCCAGGCCCAGCGGTAGTTGTTCCTGAGCCCGGTGCGGATGAGCCAGTAGGCGAAGAGCATCAGGATCAGTTCGAGAAAGAGGAGGCCGCAGTTGAGGGGATCGCGGAAGAAGCGGCCACCGGGAAGATCGAGGATGAGGAGGCGCGCGATCCAGGAATAGCTGAGGATGATGAGAAGCACGATCCAGGCGCGGCGCTCGCCGTTTGTTCCCGGGATATCGAAGACATACTGCGGCCAGCGATCCACCTTGGCGAAGACGCAGAGGATGAGTCCGAAGAGGATGAAAAGCGCGAGCAGGCAGATGGCGGAAAGGCGCGCAGCGAGCAGTTGCGTTGCCTCGGGACGACCGAAGGTCCAGCCGACTTTCAGCGGTGACCAGCGCCAATCGTCGAACATGCGGGGCGGGATCGAACCCTCGCCGGGGGCGGAGGCGGTGCCAGCGCATATATTGACCAGCGAAGTGTGGGCGGGCTCGGGCTGGTCAGGAGCCTCGTCGGGATTGACCTCGCAAGGTTCGGGATGCGACCTTTGCGTGCCTTTTTCCTGAAGGTAGCGGTCGAGGAGGGCAACCGGCCAGAAGCCTCCGCGGCCTACGGCGTTGAGCCACAACGGAGGGTGATGGCCGCCACGGAAGGGGTCGCTGTATTCGGCCAGCCAGAGGGAGTGGCGCGAGTGAGGGCGGAGCGAGTGGTTCGCTTCGTCGGCCGAGTTATCGGCGGTGGGAGAGTTGGGCGCGTTGGCGGAAGAGGACGGTTCGAGCGGAGTCATTTCGAGCAGGCGGACTGCGTTGTAGACTCCCGTGGATTGGTAGGACGAGAAGATTCTGTCGGGCAGGAAGGTGCCGAAGGGGCTGGGATGGCCGGGACGGTTGCCGGGCATGTGAAGGAAGCGGCCTGTCCACTGGATGTTGTCGGGGAGGAGCGGATAGGTGTTGGCCAGCAGCATGCCGCGGAAATAAGCGACGTCTGGCGAGCGCTCGAAGAGCAGATCGCTGTTAAGCAGCACGACGCGCAGGTTGGGCAGGTTACGGCTGAGATAGCGGGCGACAAAGATGACGTCGAGGACGTCGGTTCCGTTGATGACTGCGACGCGGATGCGCTGGCGATCCATGGCCTGCATCATGTCGGAGAGAACCGATTCCTCGGAGACCGGGTTTTGCGAGCTTGAAAAGGAAGGCACGCTGTCCTCTTCTTCGTGGCGGTCTTCGAGGCTGAGGGTGAGGTCCTGCTGGGTTTGGGCGGCGGTGGTTTGCTGGCCGGACTGGCGGTTGAAAATGGAGTTTCTTTCGTAGGCGTTGCGCAACTGGGAGATTTCGCGCGGGTAGTGGAAGAGCAACGGCCGCTCCCTTGCGGTGGTGGGATTGGCGCTGGCTGCTTTGGACGGATGAAGCAGCGAGGAAAGCAGATTGCCGAAGGGAGTCTCGTCTTCGGAGACAAAGGCGATCTCGGTGGGCGTGAGGTGCTGTTCGGCGTCGAAGTAGTTGACCAGCATCTCCTGAATGGCTTCGGAACTCTCGTTCATGGAGATGAAGTTAGCGGCAGCGAGGCCGGGGAAATTTCCGGAGTGGAGGATGAGGTTGCGGCTGGCGGCGACCGATCCGCTGACGACCTGGGCGTGGTCGAAGCAGGGGGCGTCGGGATCGGCGGATGGAGCTTTGCAGAGCCGGGCCTGAAGCAGTGTGTCGAGGGTAGGAAGCGACGCGGAGAACGATGGGCCAAGGATGCGCAGGGTCTTTCCGGGCTCTTCGTTGTCTTTGCGCTCGATGGCGTGCCAGCCGCGCATGGCATTGATGAACTGGTCCTGGCGGAGGATGCCGCTGGTCGGAGATTCTCCCACGAGAAAGACGATGAGGAATTTGTCTCCGACGGAGCTACGCTGGAAGCGGTTGCGGCGAAAGAGAAGAAATCCGGGAGCGCATTCGCGATTGGCGTCGAAGGTGTGGAAGTTGGTGCGCTCGACGGGGTCCTGCGAGGCCTGATAGGGGACAGGATCCCAGGGGAGCCACTGGTTGGTGTAGATCCAGCCGGAAGTGGCTTCGGAGGTGCGGTCCTGAAGCGCCTCCTGGATGACCTCAACGTTGCGGTCGAAGACCAGCGCGAGGTGCGTGTGTACGGGATCGGGAACGAGCGCGATCATGGCCTCGGCGGCGGGGCCGCCGGTTGGGGACTGAGCGGCGTAGTCGAGGCCGAAGTCGCCGAGCTTCTCCTGCATCTCGTCCAGGGCGGCGGAGCAGACCTCGTCGGGCCTGACGAGGGCCTTGCCGCCGATCTGGGTGACTTTGGCCGGTTTCTCTTCGCGGCTGTGGGCTGCCTGTTGTGCGGCCGGGCGGGGCGCGGTCCAGCCGGGTTCGGAGGCGTCCGTGGGGGTGGAGCGCGGGGCGGCAAAGAAGGCAAGCAGCACCAGCGCGAAGCCAGGCATGAGGTAGTTCCGCAGCATGGAACTCTCCTAGGACTCGAATGGCCCGGGGGCAGGCCGTAAACGGATTGTGAGAAAATCGAGCGCGCAGTTACGGTTGCGGGGACTGCAGGACTCGTGCTGCTCGAAATTAAGCACGAATGCTAACGGATGGGCCACGCGTTATCAAGCGATTACGACTTTGGGGGGATAGCTGGGCGGATGCGGGGCGTGGGAGGCTGGGATATCCGGAGTTTCGCCGGGTCGGGGACCCTGACCTGCTTCTTTGTTCTCAAGATCATGCGCATTTGTATTGTTGCCGAGCATGCCTCGTACAAATTTGGCGGAGAAGCCGTGCTGCCTCTCCACTACTTTGCCGGGCTGCGGGCACGCGGGATTGAAGCGTGGCTGGTGGTGCACAGCCGCACGCGCGAAGAGCTTGAGGCTGTGTTGCCGGATGAGTGCAGCCGGATGAGGTTCATCCCCGACGCTTGGTTTCACAAGCTTCTTTTTCGCCTCGGCCGGCACCTCCCCGATGGCATCGCAGGGCCTACATTAGGATTGTTCAGCCAGCTCACTACGCAATATTTCGCCCGCCGGATAGTGCGCGACCTGATCGCTAGCAAGTCGATTGATGTGGTGCATCAGCCGATTCCGGTCTCTCCTCGTTTCCCATCGCTAATGACCGACCTAGGTGTGCCGATTGTGCTTGGTCCGATGAATGGAGGAATGGAATATCCGGTAGCGTTCCGACATGCCGAATCTGCACTTAGCCTTTGGGCCATCCGCCTGGGTCGTCAGATGTCAAACTTCTTCAACTCATTGCTACCGGGTAAGAAGCGCGCTGACATTCTCCTAGTCGCGAACGAGCGGACACGGCTGGCTCTCCCCGCGGGAACAAGTGGCAAAGTGATAGAGCTGGTTGAAAATGGAGTTCATCTGAAGACGTGGGCTCCATTTTCGAATGACTCTGGAAACTCACAGCGCAAGACACAATTTGTGTTCATGGGCAGGCTCGTCGCGTTAAAAGCACTGGACCTCGTGATTGAGGGACTTGCCCGTGTGCCAGAAGCGGGGCTCACGGTGATCGGCGATGGCCCGATGCGCGAATCGTGGAGTCAATTGGCGGAGAGGCTCGGCATGGCGGGTCGAGTGAACTTTACTGGGTGGCTTCTTCAGAAGGACTGCGCACCTCATCTCCATACTGCGTTGGCGTTGGTGATGCCGAGTATCCATGAGTGCGGCGGTGCCGTGGTGCTCGAAGCCATGGCGAGCGGCATTCCTGTGATCGCAACGAAGTGGGGAGGGCCGGCAGACTATCTGGATGAGAGCTGCGGTTTTCTCATCGAGCCATCGAGCCGCGAAGCGATGGTCCAAGGCTTTGCCGCATCAATGGCGAAGCTGGTGGCCGAACCGCAGTTGCGCGATGAACTTGGCGCGAGGGGCCGGAAGCGTGTCGAAGAGCACTTCGACTGGGACAAAAAGATTGACCGGATCCTTGAGATTTACCAAGAGCTGCTTCGGGCGGGCGACCTACGAAAAATGCTAACTCCTTAGGTGCTGATAAGACATGTGGCGTCAAGCAACCTGATTTGTCAGTGTGCCGATGCCGTCGATGGTGATGCGGACCTCATCGCCGCTCTGCAGGGTGAAATCGTCGGGGGGGACGATGCCGGTGCCGGTGAGCAGGAAGCTTCCAAAGGGAAAGCTGTGATCGCGGTACAGGTACTCGACCAGCAGCGACGGTTCGCGCTTCATCTCGCGCAGCGTGGTTGAGCCGCAGAATTCCGCGGCGCCTGAGCGGAGGATCTCCATGCGAATAAGGGTGGAGGGCGGCATGGGGCCTGTTTGGATGAGGATGCCGGGGCCGAGAGCGCAGCTCTGGTCGTATACCTTGGCCTGCGGCAGGTAGAGAGGGTTTTCGCCCTCGATGTCGCGGGAACTCATGTCGTTGCCGATGGTGTAGCCGATGATCTGGCCGCGAGGGTTCACAAGCAGAGCGAGCTCCGGCTCTGGCACCGACCATCTGGCGTCGGACCGGATGCGGACTTTGCCGCCGGGGCCGGCGACTTTGTGGGCTGTGGCCTTGAAGAAGAGCTCGGGCCGGTCGGCGGAATAGACGCGATCGTAGAAGTCTCCTCCTCCGGCGTCTTTCGATTCCTCGATGCGGGCGGAGCGACTGCGGTAGTAGGTGACTCCGGCAGCCCAGACCTCCTGGTGGCCGATGGGAGCGTCGAAGGTGAGCGATTCAGCAAGGCGGTGGGGCGTGGCGGCAGAGACAATAGACTGCAGGTGCGCATGGAGATCGTCAAGCGCGATCAGGGCATCGAGAGACTTGTCGAGCGGGTAGTAGTTCCCGTTCTCTTCTACCAGTGTGCGGTCCTGACTGCGATACAGCTTCATCGATCCTCCTTCACGAATAGCGAACTAGTTGAAGGATAGACGGTCGCGCGTCGCGGCGGTGGCCAGCGAACTGTGCGAACGTGAGCAAGACTTCCTGCGTACTCACTCCAATGGGCAAATCTCTCTTCGCGACGCTGTCCTTGATTCTGTTGTGGGCGGCTCCTGCTTTACCGCCGCAGACACCAACTGAAGAGTCGCTGCGAAACGAGTTAAGCGCACACGCGGTGCCTTTGCATACAGCGGGCGAGGCCCTGCTCCTGCATGAGGCTCAGAGCCATCAATATTTTCTTTTGGGCGAACTTCATGGGGAGACCGAGATCCCAGAGCTGCTTTCCGATCTCTGGCCGAGTTTATGGCAAGACGGCTATCGACACGTTGCGGCCGAAGTGAGCCCCCGGGCCGCAACCCATCTTGAGCGCAACGTTCATGATGACTTCACTCCTGTTCCGGGGCTCTGGACTCGCGCACAGGCGGCAACCGTGGATCGTTTTGCGCGGCCACAGGAGTCTGTTCTCTGGGGGTGCGACATCGAGGAGGAGCAACCCGACCGATTGATTCGACAAGCAGCCCAGCTCAATCCCGATGACGCCAATCTTCGCCAGATGACGGCGTTGACAGCGAATGGCTACAAGCGCAGCCAAGCGCCGGAGTTATTGCAACTGGCCGAGTCCGATCATCCCGCTCACGACGCGGACGTGGGCGGAGAATCTCTATGGGCCAGCACACTCAACACTCTCCGAGTAGAGGCTCTCCGGTCGAATCCGCGCACTCGATATGAAGCATCCGAGGCGCGCGAACTGGTGATGAAGGAGCTATTCCTCCAACACTCCAGGCAGAACCCAGATGGCAAGGTGCTGCTGCGCTTCGGAAGAAATCATCTACATCGCGGATATGATGCGCGGGGCATATCAACGCTGGGAAATTTCGTTTCAGAGTGGGCACTCGCGCAAAGGCACTCGGTCGTCAATGTCGGGGTCTTTGCGGCGGGCGGCAAAGAACATCTAGCGGGAGGGACCTTCGATGCAGACGAACGTCAGGATGAGCCTACCTTCGCTTTTCTGGCGGGTTTAGCGGGAGACCATGCCACCATCTTCGATCTTCGAGAGCTGCGACCGATGCTCCATGCCATCCCCGCGGAAAAACGTAACCCGCTGGAGGTGAACCTTATTTATTGGGCGGACAGTTACGATTTTCTTCTTTGTTATCCCAGCGTTTCTCCGCTGATGGACCCCGCCGCCGATCTCCGCCGCTGATGCAATCTGTGTGGATTCGCAACATGCAAGGCGAAAAGGAGAGGCATCACTTCGCCCGAACGCGGTCAGGCTGCTTGTATTCGATCAGGGCGCGTTTCCTGCCGTGTTTCTGATCGAGGGCATAGGTGATTTGTCCGACGCAGATCGGAATCTGCTGAAGATGGGAATGGATTCCGTAGAGCAGGAGCGTGCTGGTCGCGTTTGAGCCCGGGCGCGATTTCCAGCGCGATTTCCAGGACGAGCGGAGCGAGAGGACCAGGAGCAGAAGGAGCCATGCGCCGAGCGGGATGAGCGAAAGCCGCAGCGCGCTCAGCACGAGCGCAAGCGTGAAGCTGCCCACCCAGAAGACGCCACGAACCAGGTTGCGGCTGCGGTCGGCAGCCCAGGACTTGTCATCGCTCTTGCGAAAACGGGCCGAGATCTCAGCAAAGGCGTGGCCAGCGCGGACGGCATGTTTCCAGTACTGGCTGAAGCGGGTGATGTGCAGGTCGTGCTGCGTCATCGGGTGATCGATGTGCAGGATGCGATATCCGAGGGCGCGCATGCGGCGGCACAGTTCGGGCTCCTCGCCGGCGATCAGGTCGCTGTCGAATCCGCCAGCCTCTTGAAGAGCTTTGCGGCGCATCAGCACATCGCCTCCGCAGAACTCAGTGAAGCCAGGCGCATAGACCCAATCAAGATCAAGGACGCGGTTGTAGAGGGATGCCTCGGGGTGGATCTCGCGGCGATGGCCCCACACAGCTGCGATCGAAGGATCGGCGAGCATCGGCTCGAGAGCGGCGCGGACGAAGCCGGGATCGAGGACGGTGTCGCCATCGAGAAAGAGGATGAATTCCCCTTTGGCGGCGCGCCAGCCGGCATTGCGGCCCATGGCCGCCGTGGTGCGTGGCGCGTCGAGAACAACCACACGCGCGTTATAGCGGGCGGCGAGTTCGGGGCTGCCATCGTTCGAAGCCGAATCGACATAGATAAGCTCGGTGGCGTTGGCGTGGAAGCCCGGTATGCGGAGAATGGACTCGAGGCAGCAAGCGAGGCGTCGGCCTTCGTTGCGTCCGATGACGATGACAGAGATCGAGGGCCGCGACGACATATAGTTAGTGGCGTCTCTCATGCGTGGATCTCGAAGAACTCAGGGTGTGTATCGGCGGCAGGCTGTTTGTCTTTGCGCGGCAGGATGCGGGCGGGAATGCCGACGGCGATCGAATTTGCGGGCACGTCGGTGATGACGACGGCGTTAGCTCCGATGGCGACGTCGTCGCCGATGTGGATGGGGCCGAGGATCTTTGCGCCTGCTCCGATATCGACGCGGTTGCCGATTACCGGGGAGCCGCGCAATCCGGCGTGGCGCAGTCCGACGGTGACGCCGTTGCGAATGATGCAGTCGTCGCCGAAGACGGAGTCTCCGCTGATGACGATGCCGCCGAAGTGATCGATACGGAAGCGGCGGCCGAGCGTGACTTCGCACGGGAGCTCGATGCCGGTGAGGATTTCCGAGAACGGCTTGAGCAGCTTGTAGAGGAACGAGAAGGGCAGGCGCAGCCAGCGCCAGCGGATGGTATAACGCCAGCGGCCGAAGCGGTAGACGACCATGACCCACATGCCCTGACGGGCCCAGTCGCGGTCGTAGGTGCGCCAATCCTCTCGCAGATTCTCAAGCACAGCGGTGCTCCTTGCGGAGTGCGAACCGCACGTCTTTGCGATGCGTGCTCGCGATAACGATCTTTGTTTCGGCGCGGGGGCAACGCCGTACAACTGCAGAGCTGGGGAATGCAGACCCGGGGAACGCACATCCGGGATTACAATCCGGGGAAAAATTCAGGCGCTGACTTCCGGGCGCTTAGCCTTCTCAACGATGCCGTACTTTTGCAACTTATATAGGAAGGCCTTGTAATCGATGTTCAACTGAGCCGCGGCCTGACGCCGGTTCCAACGCGTGGCGCCGAGCGTGTCAAGCAGCAGGCGGGCTTCAGCTTCGCGCGAATTGCGCTCGAGATGATCCATGGTGACGACTTTGTGTGGGCCGTGCCCGTTGCCGTTGCCGTTGCTCTTGCCGTTGATGAGTACCTGCGCCTGAGGCTTTTCGGCGGCGGCGATGGGCGCGCTGAGACGCTTGAGCTCCTGAGCGAGGACGTGGGCATCCTGATAAACCAGGAAGCGGCGCATGACGTTTTCGACTTCGCGCACATTGCCGGGCCAGTTGTAGGCGAGCATGGCGTCTTCTAATTCTTTTGTAATGACAGGCGGTTCGGATCCGGCAGGCAGGTGGCGCCGAAGGAGGGTCTCGGCGAGTGGAATGATCTCATTCCGGCGTTCGCGTAGGGGCGGAATGACGATGTTGATGACGTTGAGGCGGTAGTAGAGGTCTTCGCGGAATGCGCCGTCTTCGATTCCCTTGCGCAGATCGCGGTGGGTGGCGGCCATGACGCGAACGTCGACCTTGACGATGCGGCAGCTGCCGAGGGGCTGAACTTCGCCGTCCTGCAGCACCTGAAGGAGCTTGGCCTGAAGGCGGATATCCATATCTCCGATTTCGTCGAGGAGGATTGTGCCGCCCTGGGCGAGCTCAAATTTGCCGGGCTTATCGACGGTGGCTCCGGTGAAGGCGCCCTTCTCGTATCCGAAGAGCTCGCTCTCGATGAGCTCTGAGGGAAAGGCGGCGCAGTTGAGCTTGAGGAATGGCTTGCCGGCGCGCGCGGAATAGGCACAGAGGCGGCGCGCCATGACTTCCTTGCCGACTCCCGTTTCGCCGTGCAGCAGGACTGGCACATCGGCCAGGCCGACGCGGGAGAGGAACGATTCGGAATAGTGATGGGTGCCGGGAGCGCCCAGGTCGCCAAGGGCGTTCGAGGAGCCGGAGAGATCGTCGTCGGAATGATTGCTCGCCGAGACCTCGATGGCTGCCCGGATGGCGCGATGCGAGTCGGGGTGATCGAGCGGCGTTTTGAGGATGTGAAGGCCGCGCACGGAGGTGCGGAATTCGCTGTGCAGGGCGTGCATCTCATCGACGGCGAGGATCAGTGCAAGATGCGGGCGCGAAGCGCAGATCTCGAGGATGGTGTCGAGGTCGGCCTGGCGGCGCATGCCGACATTGGAGACGACAGCAGGAATGACGATGGCCGGATTGCGCAGATGGGTGAGAGCCTCGGGCAGGGTCCGCACGGGCAGCACGCTGTATCCGTCGGCTTTGAGGCCGTCGATCAGCTGCTCATGAGATTGCGGATTTTCACCTATCAGCAGAACTAGGCCGGACATAGCACCCCACGCAGGACTGAGTAAATGTCGATTGAAAATGTTCAGTCGGTCAGTCGATGAAACGTCGCCGGCTTCCACTGGAGCGGCAACTAATTTCTGATAGGCGGATCATATCGTCTGCAAGCTGCGGATACAAAACCACTTTTGTGTGAATTACCGTTGCGCGTTACCTGCGAGGCTTCCGCTCTACATACAAAGTACCCCTCAGCGTCATTACTGTTGCGAGCGTGATTGAGGGCTTTGATCTACCACTCGGCGGGATTGTTCTCTCCAGAAGTTCAAAACTTTTGGGAATTATGGAGACTCTTTAGGACTTCGTGCGGGGGTTTTCCGCTGGTTGAATCAACAAAATATTGTCAAACCGTGTTTCCGGCTTTGGCCCCCCGATTGCATTTTCTGAAGTCGAGTTGTTGCTGTGGCATGGCCCATGAGTAACCACGCAATTCAGATTTGCAAAGGGTAAGAAGACAGTGAGCCTTGGTCGAGAGATTTATCCGAACCTCAAGCTACGAATTTATACCAGCGGAATCCGGCAGAACCGGCTGGCCAAGATGCTGGGAATCGATGAAGCCCATCTGAGCCGAATCATTAACGGATTCCGGCAGCCGAGCGGCGACATTCGCGATCAGCTCGCAACCATTCTTCAGAGCGATCCGGAATGGCTCTTTTACAGAATGCAGATTAGCGAACCGACCCTGATGCAGGAGGCGCAGCCTCAGGTTAAGGTCTAGACCCCCACGAAAACGGTGAATTTTGCCGCCTTTGACGCACCGACCCTCAGGAATTCATTCCCCCGGAATTCAGAGTCTGGTTACAGCCACGAGCTGACAGGCGAAGCCTGCAACGGAAGACGATGGAACTTTTGACAACAACCCGGCCGCAATGGTTCGCAGTGCAGACGCGCTATCGCCACGAGCAGCGCGTAGCCAGCGACCTTACCGCCAAGGGCGTGGAGAGCTATCTTCCGGTGCTGCGCGAGATCCATGGCTGGAAGGACCGGAAAAAGACGCTGGAGGTTCCGGCGTTCGGCGGCTACCTGTTTGCACGCTTCGAGGAGACACAGCCGAACCGCGTGCGGGTGCTGGAGACAGCCGGGGTAGTGAGACTGCTGGGTTATCACGGCGGGCTCGAGCCGGTGCCGGACAGGGAAATCGAGTCGCTGCGGATTTCACTGGGAAGCGGCGCGCCATGCACGCGCCATCCTTACCTCGCCGCCGGGACGCTGCTGCTCATCGAGCGCGGACCTCTGGCGGGGCTGGAAGGACGGCTGCTGCGGACGGCGAATGCTTTTCGCCTGGTGGTGTGTGTGGCTTCGGTCGGCCAGGCCGTCGCGGTTGAGGTTTCCCGCGATGACGTTGCCCCGATCGGAGAGGCAGAAGCCGAGGTAGTCGAGCGGCTGCGGCGCGCCGAATCGCACGTCTGCGAAGTGATGGACATGCACATTGGAGTTTCTCCGCGGCAGGATGCGGGCCGCGGCCGGATTGGATCAACAGGGCCACTTCCCACGTGAACCATTCGTCGAAAGGGCCTCGAATTCCCCCTTGTTTCGAACGTTTTTTGAACGACTTGCAGTAGCTGAGGTTTGCCAACATGCCTGGTTTTAATGCCAATTCCGTCGCCGTACTTGGTGTTCCATTTAATAGCGTCACCATGGACGAAGCGGTGGGGATTATCGAAGAGAAGATTGAGAGCGGCGGTGTCCACCAGATCGCCACGGCGAACGTTGATTTTTTGATGCACGCCATCCGTGACCCCGAGCTGCAGAGCATTTTGTGCTCGTGCTCCCTGGTCGTGCCCGACGGTATGCCGATACTGTGGTCGGCGCGCCTGATGGGATCGCGGTTGAAGGAACGGGTGTGCGGAATCGACCTGGTGCCGCGGCTGGCGGAGCTGGCCGCGCGACGCGGCTACAGCATTTTCCTGCTGGGCGCGAGCGAGAAGAGTTCGGAGCGGGCGGCGGAGGTATTGCAGGACCGCTATCCGGGGCTACGCATTGCCGGGCGCTATTCGCCGCCGGTGCGGCCGCTGGAGCAGATGAACCACGAAGAGATCCTGGAGCGCATCGAACTGGCGAAGCCGGATATTCTTTTGGTGGCGTTCGGGAACCCGAAGCAGGAGAAGTGGCTTTCGATGCACCGCGACCGGCTGCGGGTGCCGGTTTCGATCGGTATCGGCGGCTCGCTGGACCTGATTGCGGGCAAGCTGGGAAGGGCCCCGCGCTGGATGCAGAAGACGGGGATGGAATGGCTCTATCGCGCCGCGCAAGAGCCGCGGCGGCTGCTGGGCCGCTACGTAGTGGACGCGCTTACGCTGGGGCGCTACCTTCCGCAGCAAATGGCAGCGACGGCGTCGCAGCCCAGAATTGCCGGTGAGTCGCGAATTATGTCGACGCAACTAGGCGACACGACGGTGATCGCGATTCATGGAGATCTGACCGGGGAGGCACTTGACGAGTTCGACGTGCGGGTCCGGGACGCAGCCGATGCCGGCAGGAATATCGTGCTCGATCTGACGGAAAGCGGCTACTTCGGACCGAACACGCTGGGCTCGCTGGTGCAGTTGATGGCCTCGATGCAGCGGCGGAAGCTGCATCTCTGGCTGGCAGGATTGCGGCCACACCTGATTCGTCTTTTGCGAAGCGCGCGGCTGGACAGCTGCTTCCGGATCACGTCGAGTGTGGCTGATGCGCTCTACCGCATCGCGAAGACCGAAAAGGCTCCGCTGGTGCACATGCCAGCCCTGCAGAGCCTGCGACGCATGGCCGGGACTGCCGTGCAGCTTCGCATGGAGGGAATGCAGGACGTCTGCCAGAAGATGGCGGTCAGCGGCCAAACCATGCCGCTGGATTTCGGCCAAGGGCTGAACCAGGCCTCACGTTACGGATTCAAAGTTTCGGTGGGCTAGAACCAAGCCCAGGGTGGAGAAGTCCACCCTGGGCTGCACACTTTATGGCCAACAATTTGATGATCAAGGTGGATCAAGGCGAACCGGTTTTCTTGCAGATTTTTGCCGCCAATGAGAGGCACTTGTAACGATGACACACTTGCTCTTCACAATTTTGGGACTGCTTCTGGTGGTTGCCACTTTGCCGCTTGTGCTGGAGCTCGCGTTGGTGACGGCCGGCTCACTGCTGCCGCGGAGAAAAGACAGGGTCGAGGCGGCCGGCGATGGGGGCGAGTATCCGCTGGCGGTAGTGATTCCTGCGCACAACGAAGAGTTGCTGGTAGGGAGATGCGTGCGCAGCGTTCGCGAATCGGGTGCGGGCAGCCCGGCGGTGAGGATCCTGGTGATTGCGCACAACTGCATGGACTCGACCGCCGCTGAGGCACACAAGGCGGGTGCGGAGGTCCTGGTCTATGACGATGCTTCGGCGCGCGGCAAAGGCTTTGCGTTGAGCTACGGGTTCAAGGAGGCGCTGGCCGGAGGGGCTGAGGCGGCGCTGGTGATCGATGCGGATTCGGTGGTCGCAAAGAACCTGATTGCTTCGGTACAGTCAGCGCTGGCCGACGGCGCCGATGCGGTGCAGTGCCGCTACGAGATGGAAAGCTCGACGGACAAGGCGAGCAGCCGGCTGGCGGCGCTGGCGCTGCGGGGATTCAATGTGATCAGGGCGCGGGGCCGCGAACGGCTGGGGCTTTCGGCGGGTATTTTCGGCAACGGCTTTGCGCTGACCCGCAGGGTTTTGTCCGAGGTGCCGTATGGAGCTTTCTCGGTGGTCGAGGACCTCGAATACCACCTGACGCTGGTGATGCGTAAGAAGCGGGTCCGTTTCCTGGAGGGCGCGCTGGTGCTGGCGTCGCTGCCGGCCTCGAGCGAAGGCGAAACGGTGCAGCGCTCGCGGTGGGAAGGTGGCAGGTTTCACGCGGCCCGCGTTTGGACGCTGCCACTGGCCGGACAGGTGCTGAGAGGGCGGCTGCGGCTGGCCGAGCCGCTTTTCGATCTGGCCTGCCTGCCGCTGGCTTACGGCGTTTTCGCGCTGCTGTTGGCTCTCTGCATACCGGTGCCGGCGATTCGTATTTACGGACTGGTTTCGCTGGCAGTGGTCGCCGGACATGTGCTGGCCGCGGCGGCTGCGGGTCCGGATTTTCTGAAGACAGTGGGGCTGCTGGCGACGGCACCGGTCTATATCGTCTGGAAGCTTCGCCTGCTGCCCTCGATTGTGCGCGGGTCGAAGGGGAAGGCGGCATGGGTTCGGACGCATCGTGACTCCAACTTTCGGAGTATTTCCTAATTTTGGGGTAGGGGTAATCATGAAGATACTGGCACACGTCCTCGGAACCGGATCATCGGCCCGGGCCAACAAAAGGCAGAAAGGCCCCCACATGAGACTCGCACTTCGGCCGACCTGGACGGCCGCCATTGCCATGGCGGCAAGCCTGGCTGCGCTGCCCGTAATGGCGCAGCAGTTGGCCGGAGTCGCGGCCACGCCGGTCCAGGCGCAGTCTCAGGACCAGCCCGCCACGCCGCAGTTGAAGTTGAGTCCCGAGAGGCAGCTGCAACAGTCGGAGCCCGCTATCGACGAGCAGTACACGCTTGGAGCCGGAGACGAGATCAGCCTCGATTTTCCGGGACGCCCGGAGCTTTCGCGCAAGTACATCGTCGGACCTGACGGACGAATTACGCTTCCCATCGCAGGACCGATCATGGTGGCCAACCTTACTCGCGAGCAGGCTGCCAAGGCGATTGTCGATGCCCTGTCGGCTGACTACAACAATCTCACCGTAACGGTGAACATCGACAAGTACGGATCGAACCGGGTAACGGTGCTGGGCGACGTGCAACACCCCGGCGTGTTCTATTTCGACAACGCCCCAACGCTGCTCGACGCGGTTTCGCGCAGCGGCCTGGAGTCCACTCCGGCGAATAAGGACGGCCTTCCCGACCGAGTCATGATTTACCGTGGCAACGATCAGGTGATGGAGGTAAATCTGCGGGCATTGCTGCGCAGCGGCAGCGCGATGGCCGATGTCCGGTTGCGCCGCAATGACATTGTTTTTGTTCCCTCGCAGACCAATCAGTTCGTCACGGTTCTGGGCGAGGTAAAAACTCCGGGAGCAATTCCTCTCACTCCGGAGTCGACGTTGCCCTCAGTGCTTGCTCAGGCCGGAGGTTTGGGCGACTTCGCGGGATCGGCACCGACTATCACGATTATTGAGACCTCAGCCAACACGTCGAGGGCGATTCCCTGGAAGCAGATGATGACGCCCGGCGGCGTCACCGAGGTCAGTCTTAAGGCGGGCGACGTCATTGTGGTTCCAAAGAGTGGGATGGGAAAGGTAAGTTACGCCTTCCAGAAGATCAGTCCGATGATCGGTATGTTGAGCCTGGGATTGTCAGTGGCTGCTCTTCACTAAGTTTGCTTCGGCCGGGAGGCGCGCGTAAGCGCAGCTCAACCGGCCTTTTAGTCTTTTTGATATACGAAAGGCTCCAAGGATTCCCGGAATGTACATAACTCCACGACAACTCGAACCCCAGCAACCCGCGAGTCTGCCGCCGGCTTCCCGGCCGTCGCCGGCAGGTGGTGGTGGCGGGTTCAGGATCAATGTGCTTCGCAGCATCAAGATTCACATGATTGCTGCGAGCCTGGTCGCCATTGTTACCTGCGGCCTGGGCCTTGCCGTGTTACTGCGCCACAAGCCGTTCTATTCCGCGACAGCCATTCTTTACGTCTCTCCCAATTTTCCGAAGACACTGACCGACGACCGCGAGCAGCAATTCCAGTACGAGACCTACATCCAGGAAGAGATACATACAGTCGACCGCTATGACGTGATTGCAGACGCAATCAAGAAGCTGCCGGTCGGCATGTGGCGTTCTCCCGGCGAGAGCGAGGAGTCTGCCGTAGCGCGGCTTCAGCACATGCTCGAGATCGAACGTATCGGCGCCACTTATCAGATGGGCATCACTCTGATGGGAAGCCGCCCAGCCAACCTGGCAGAAATCGTGAATGCGGTGGCGAATACGTACGTAGAGAAGACCAAGGACGAACAGTTTTACGGTCGAGATCAGCGCCTCGATACACTCCGCCAGGAGCGGTCGCGCGTTCAGTCCGACCTGGATTCTCTGTTGCAGGAGCAGGCCGAGATTGCGCGCTCCCTGGGTGTGGCGGTTGTGAACACCGCGGGCGGAAGCCCTTTCGACGATACTCTGGACAAGATGCGGGGTGATCTGGCCACCGCTCATGAGCAGCGCATCCAGGCCGAGGCTCAGCTATCCTCGCTCGAATCTGGAGACCGGTCGGCGCCGAACTCAGCCTTGAATGCAGCCGCCGATGAGGTTATCGCCAGCGACCCGCAGCTCAACGCCCTGAAAGCTTCGCTGGGGCAGAAGCGGAGCGAGTTGCTGGGAACATTGGCTGGACTGACACCGAACAACCCGCTGCGCAAACAGACCGAAGAGCAGCTGGCTGACACCGAGGCGGCGCTGCAGAAGATGCAGACGAGCCTGCGCGCCAAAGCCGCCGCGCGCTTGGAAGAAAAACTACACGCCGAGGTAAACCGCGCGGCGACGGTTGAGTCCGGTCTGCTTCGTCAGCTGCAACAGCAAACTGCTACCGCGACCAGCGCGACGCCGAAGATTCAGCGTTCCGACGAGATCAAGGCGGATCTTGAGCGGCTGCAGGCGCGGTACAATGCGATTGACGAGCGCATCGGCAACCTTGAGCTTGAAAGCAGTTCACCTGGTACGGTTCACGTCTTCGAGGCTGCCAGGCCCCCCCTCAGTCCTGTGCCGAGCAAGACGGCCAAGGCTCTGCCGGCGCTGTTTCCGATCGCCATCCTGTTGGGCATCGCGACGGCTGTCCTGCTCGATATGTTCGATCCGCGTCTGTATACGGGCGGCGACATAGAGGCGGTGATGGGTTTTGCTCCCGTCGGTGTACTCTTCGACGACCGCGAAGTGACGCAGCTGGTGTATGACGAGTCAACGCTCCGCATGGCGGCGGGCATCGATCACGCTGCCCATTCCGCTGGTGTGCGCACCTTCGTGGTGACAGGGGTGAAGGCAGGCGTGGGGACAACGAGCATCGTTGGAGAGTTGGGCAGCACGCTGGCGAAGCTTGGACGCAAAACGCTGACGGTCGACGCCTCCGGGAACAGCAATCCTGTTGCATATGCCACGGTGAACCTGACTGAGACGGGACGCGTGCCGGATTTTCATGGCGATAAAACCGGGACAGAGCTTCAGTCCACGGTCGTGAGCCAGCCGCTAAGCTCAAAGGTGACCCCGCTTGCAACGAGCTTCATGGCGAAGGCTTTCCAGGAGCTAGCCAATGAGTACGATATTGTGCTCATCGACGCTGCGCCTGTTCTGGCCTCCGCAGAGACCGAGTATCTGGCTCGATTTGCCGACGTGACGATCCTCGTGAGTGAGTCCGCGCGTACCAAGAAAGCAGATTTGAAGCGCGCGGCGCGGCTGCTCGAGCGGCTGAACGTGAACGGAGTCGCTGTGATCATCAACAAGGTCGGCCTGCTCCGCGCCGAAGAGACGCTCAAGCACGATATCAGCGAGTTTGAGGCGCGCGTCAGCAAGATGAATTTGCGCTGGCAGCCGAAATACGATCGCTCCGAGGCAAATCCGTTCGCGGCTTTTCACGCCAAAGATCCAATTGACGCTGAAGAGGTCGCGGCTGGACGAGAGGCCTAGCCGCCGGTCATGAAGCCGTGATGCTGCATGGCATGGATAACGGCCCCGGTCGAAGATTCCGTCCGGTGAGCTACCGGTGCTTTGCCCACGGAATCGGGGCTGCAACGAAGGAAGGGGGAGAGGCTTGCAGATGAAACGCAGAGCCCTCTTTATCGTCCTGGTGCTGGTTGCGTGCGTCGCGGGGGCCGGCTTGTGGTCGGCTACCAGAGCGCGGGCAAGCGCGAATATTCCGGTCACCTATCTGCAAAGCTGGAGCCCACAGGCGGCGGCGAAATATCTGGATAGCCGCGAGGCCTGGTGGCAGTATTGGCCGCCCGCAAAAATGGACCACGGAACGGTGTGCATTTCATGCCATACGGTCGTGCCGTACGCGATGATCCGTCCGGAGCTGCGCCAGCAGTTGCACGAGTCGGAGATGCCTGATCCGGAAAAGGTGATGCTGGACAGCGTGGAAAAGCGGGTCGGCAACTGGCAGGAGATGACGCCTTTCTACACCGACGAAGTCTACGGGAAGGGCAAGGCTGCTGAGTCTCATGCCACCGAGGCGGTTCTGAACGCCGTGATCCTGACAAGCTACGATACTCAGAATGGCCACCTGCGACCGATCACGCGGACGGCCTTGGATGAGGTATGGGCATTGCAGGAGAAAGCAGGCGATGACGCTGGCGGATGGAAATGGCAGAACTTCCATCTTTCGCCGTGGGAGTCCGGGGAATCCGGCTATCAGGGCGCGGCACTATTGATGCTCATGGTGGAGAACGCGCCAGACGCCTATGCAAAGGAACCTGCGATCCAGGAGAATCTGCAACAGCTCAAGGGATATTTGCGCAGGCACTACGCGGCGCAGCCTCTGATGAACCAGCTGTATGTCCTCTGGCTTTCTCCGAGAGTGCCGGGATTGCTGACCGCGGATGAGCGAAAGACTCTGATCGAGGCTATCCAGAGCCATCAGCAGGCGGACGGCGGCTGGAGCCTCTTTTCGCTCGATCCAAGAAGCCAGCGCGATGGTGAGGAATGGAAACGGCTCAAGGATCGAGTTGTTGAAATGGCGACTCCTATCGACAGTGATGCCTATGCAACTGCTCTGGCTGTGATGGCGCTCAAGGAATCGGGCGCAAGTTCTCAGGATCCGATGGTGACGCGGGGGCTAGAGTGGCTTGAGAAGCATCAGGGAACTGACGGCGCCTGGCACGCCGAGTCGATCAATGAGAAGCGCGATCCAAAGAGCGATATCGCCCCGTTCATGAGTGACGCTGCCACTGCATACGCTGTGATGGCGCTCGAGAACGAGCATCAGCCGGCTACGAAATAAAGCCGCCGCCCCCAGTTGAATGCCTTAACCAGATTGACGGCGGCGATTTCGTGCCCTTACGGACGCTGTTGGCGAGGGCGTGAGCTTCCTGATCTCGCGGGTCGGGAGGCTATTGCGTCAAGCCCTCGACCGTGAGCAAGGAATTCGCCGCTGTTTCCAGGACGGCCGCAGGTGCGGCCATCGCGGGCAAATTTAAGACCCGGCTAAGTAATTGCTGTTTCTTCTGCGCGGCAATGTACTCCAGCCAGTTTTTATAGACGCCGGCCGCAGTCGGATGCCACGAAGTCTCGATGCGAGTTTCAGAGAGCACGTTCGAGACCTCTGCCATCAGCTCTTCGCGGCGGCAGGACATCGCCTGCTGCTGCAAGCCTGCCAAGGCCGCGGCGGTCTGCCAAGGGAAGTAATTGCGTGGAAGCAGAGGATAGGTGTTCGTTTCACCCCTGAGATATCGCCCGACATCTCTGCGATATTCGAGGAGCAACGTATGCGACTCGTACTCGGGGTGTCCCTGAAAGAAGACGAAGAGGCTGTTCTGCTGCTTAACGAATGTGTCCACACCTGCGTCAGCGGAGCGTGTGAGAACCTCGTAGCCACTGGCAGTGAGGGCTTCTTCGGGGAGGCCATTCCACCGCGAATGGGGAAGGTTGAAGGATGACGGCATGCCGGCGGTCAGCGCGTGACCGGCTAGTTGCTCGCAATCGAAGATGCCGCATTGTTTGTGATCGCTCTTGATTCTTTTTATCCCGTCCATGTGCAGAACGGCTGCGTGGGCGGCGAGGCAGGACCAGACAGTCGAGAGAGTGTTGTTCCTTGCCCACTCCAGAACCTGTGTGAAGGTATTCCAATACGGCTCGTCCTCGAGGTTGGGTGTCATGGGCTCTCTTCCGGTCACAATGAGTCCGTCGAGAGTGGTTCCGAAGAGATTCTCAGCGCTTGTATAGCAGCTCCGCATATGCTGCTCGGCCGCTTCGCTGCGAGGGACTCCCGGCAAGGAATAGAACGAGAGGGAGACCGAGAGACCTTCGGAGGCGGAGTCGAGCAGCGCAAGGAACTGGCGCTCGGTCGCATCAAGGGCGCCGTCGGGCATGTTGTTGATCAGCCCAATGTGAAGGCTCCTGCTGTGCTTTTCCATGCATGCAGAGGATGGATTTTTACACAGCGACTTCGTACACGACTTCGCATTGTCTGGCAGATTGGGATTAAGGGAAACAGTCATAAAATCTCCGGAGTACTTTTCTTAACCACTCGGGGGAGATGGGTTGACCTAGACGGCGCCAAGAGCCTGATCGAGGTCTGCGATTATGTCTTCGCTATGTTCTATTCCTATGCTGAGCCGGATCATCTCCGGCTTGACCCCAGCATGGACTTGTTCTTCGTGCGACATCTGTCGATGGGTTGTGGATGCGGGATGGCAAGCCAGAGACTTGGCATCTCCAAGGTTGACGAGGCGTGTGACCAGTTTGAGCGAATCGTGAAACTTCACCGCGGCCTCGAACCCTCCCTTGAGGCCAACTGTCATTAAGGAGCAGGCGCGACCACCGAAATACTTCTGCGCCAGTGAGTGGTACGGGCTTTGAGGAAATCCGGCGTAGTTGATCCAGGCGATCCTGGGATCATCGCGCAGGAATTCCGCGACCTTTTTGCCATTGTCGACGTGGCGGTCAATCCGCAACGCGACGGTCTCGATACCCTGCAGGAGCAAAAATGCACTGAGCGGAGCCAGCACCGCGCCGGTATGGCGCTGGTAAACGCTGCGGCAGCGACCCATGAATGCGGTTTTTCCGAAGTGCTCGGTGTAGACCAGACCGTGATAGGACGGGTCAGGCTGGTTGAACATGGGAAACCGCGCCGCATGCTGTTTCCAGTCGAAGTTGCCACTATCGATGATTGCGCCGCCGAGCGTGGTGCCGTGGCCGCCAAGGAATTTGGTGAGCGAGTGAATGACGATGTCGGCGCCGTATTCGATGGGGCGGAGCAACAGAGGTGTAGCTACGGTGTTGTCGACGAGCAGAGGCAAACCGTGACGATGAGCTACGCGCGCCAGCTTCTCGATGTCGCAGATATTCCCGGCCGGATTTCCGACGCTTTCGCAGTAAATGGCGCGGGTCTTGTCGTCGATCAACTTTTCGATTGCATCGGGATGGTCCGTGTCTCCGAACTTAACGGTGACGCCGTGGCTCGGAAGCAAATGGCCGAAGAGGCTGTGCGTGGTTCCGTAGAGCTGAGGAACCGAGATGATATTCGTACCTAACTCGGTTACATTAAGGGTGGCGTAGTAAACAGCAGCCTGTCCGCTGCTGACGCAAAGCGCTTCGAGCCCACCCTCAAGCGCTGCAACCCGGCGCTCGAGCACGGCCGTGGTCGGGTTCGCGATGCGGGTGTAGCGAAATCCTTCGGCCTCGAGATTGAACAGTGCCGCCGCATGATCGGCGCTATCAAAGGCGTAGGACACCGTTTGATAGATGGGTACGGCCACGGCTTTCGTGGTTGGGTCGTATTCGTAACCGCCGTGGACGGCAATGGTTTCGCGTTTCATGCTTTATCTGCCCTAGGACTGTGCAAGTGCGATTTCTGCTGGATTCGATTGCGACTGGCCGGAAAGTTCCCGGAAGAGGCGATTCATTTCGTCGACCACCCAGTGAATATCTGATTCAGTGGTTCGGAAGCTGGTGATGCAGGCGCGGATCGCAGGAACTCCCGCGACGGGCGCTTCGGACATCCACGCGATCTGACGCTCGCGGAGTCCGGCGAGAAAATCCGCCGGAATGAGGCCGTCACGCGTGAAGCAGACGAGCGGCAACGGGGTCGAGTTGACGATGCGCCATCCAGAGGCGCGGAGCGCTTCTCTGAGCACCTCGCCCATGCGGGCCTGGTGCTCGATCATTTCAATCTGTCCGGACTCGCCGTGCTCGGCCAGCGCCATGAAAAGCTTGAGGCCGATAAAACGGCGGGACCACTGGATTGAGCTCGTGAGGGGATCGAAGACCGTCAGGTCTGTTTTCTTCGACAGGTAGGTGACATCGATCCGGAAGGCCTCGGCAACGCGTTCAGGATAGCGGCAGAAGAACATACCCGCGCCCATGGGGACGGAGAACCACTTGTGCGCATCGCAGGTGATCGAGTCGGACATTTCGATTCCGGCGAGATGCGGCTTGAGCCGCGGCGAGATAGCGGCGGCGCCGCCCCAGGCTGCGTCACAGTGGAACCAGAGGCCCTCGGCCTGACAGAAGCTGCCGATCTGCTGGAGTGGATCGATGATGCCGGCGGCGGTGGTTCCGGCGGTACCAATCACCATGAAGGGAGCGAAGCCGTTTTTGCGGTCCTCAGCTACGCGGCGCGTGAGGTCTTCGACGTCGAGCTTGAGATCTCTGCCGGTAGCGACGATGCGAAGGGCGCTGCGGCCAAGTCCGGCGATGTGGGCAAGCTTGTTGTAGCCGTTGTGAGCTTCTTCGGTGAGATAGATGGTTGGCTGCGCAGCCAGGTGGCGAAGGCCGTGCTGTCCGTACTCGGGGAAGGCATTGGTAAGAGCAACGACAATGGCGGAAAGATTGGCCTCGGTGCCGCCGCTGGTGAAGGTCGCCAGTGTCTCGGAAGGAAGGCCGAATTTTTCCGTGAGCCAGGCCAGCGTGTGGCGCTCGATTTCAGTGGCGGCCGGCGAGGTGCGCCAGTTCGCGAGCTGCGAGTTGTACATGGCCACGAGCGTGTCGGCGATCACCGAAGCCAGAGTTACGCTGGGGTTGAAGAGGCCGAAGTAGCGAGGGTGCGTGACCTGGACCTGCCAGGTGCTCAGCATCTGCTCGACATCGGCAACAACTTCTTCAAGGGTGTTGGGCTGCGTGAAGTCGTAGCGTGTGGCGAGATAGTCGCGAATTTCGCCGGGCGTCACATTCGGGACGATGGGACCGCTGGCAATCTCTGCAAGCTGTCTTTCGAATTCGTCCCTGAATTCATCGATGAACATTCGTGATGCCTCGTTAGGTGTGATGCCGCCGAAGTATTGGAAAGAAGACGTACTGCTATCAGGATCGCCCCTGCGGAGGCCAAAAAGGAACTCCCCAGAAGTTGCATTTATCAATTGGAAACGGGCCTAACTACAAGCGAATCTGGCCGTTTTGAATGCGGTCGTACAGCGCTTTATCGAGTTGAATAAAGGCTTCTGATTCCGGGTCGTTGAGATAGATGAGATCCGATGTGGCGACAGGGTCGTATCCCTGGCGCACCAGATCGACTTTCGAGTACTTGAAGGTTCCCGTTACTTCAATGTCGTTGCGGATGCGCAGAAAGGCCGGGCGGGCATAGGCGGGCAGACGGTTAACAAGGTGCTGCCGCAGGGCGGCGAGATCGAGGTCTTCTTCGGCGACGATCGCCGCCATGCCGATCCTTCCCTCCGTTGCCGGAACGGCCACGCCGTAGACGTTGGCGTGCTTTACTCCGGGAAATGCGCTGATGGCGTCGGAGACCTCGGAGGTGGCCACGTTCTCGCCTTTCCAGCGGAAGGTGTCGCCTACGCGGTCGACGAAGTAGAAGAAGCCTTTTTCGTCCTTGCGCATGAGGTCGCCGGTGCGGACCCAGGCGTCTCCGGGTTTGAAGACGTTGCGGAGGATCTTTTTCTCGGAGGCGCGGCTGTCGGTGTAGCCTTCGAAGCGGCTGCCCACGTTTGAAGGGTCGTCGATGATTTTGCCCAGAGCTTCTCCGGGCTCGTTCGGCTCGCATCGCATGCAGAAGCCCTCGGCATTACGGAGCGGCTGACCGGCCTCGACGTCGAATTTCACCAAAGCGGGTGAGAAGCGGTGCAGCAGGTAGGGCGGTATATGGCCGATTGCGCCGCGCTTTCCCTGAATATTGAAGAGCGAGACGCCGCCTTCGGTTGCGGCATAGAACTCAAAGATCTGGGGGATGCGGAAGCGCTCTTTGAAGCTATCCCAGACGTCGGGTGCGAGCCCGTTGCCACAGGCCATCCGGATACGGTGATCGAACTCGTGCGGCGATGGGGCCGCGTGCAGCAGGTAGCGACACAGCTCGCCGATGTACTGGAAGATGGTGCAATCCCAGCGGACGATGTCGCTCCAGAACTGGCTGGCGGAAAACTTTTCGCGGATGGCGACGCTGCCGCCGCCAGCGAGGATTGCGCCGGGAACGAGAACTCCGCCGACGCTGTGATACATCGGCAGGCAGTTGTACATGCGATCGGAGGGCTCGACGCCCATCATGCCGGCAAACCAGTGGCTCCATTGCATGACGCGGGCGTGGCTGATGTTCGCGGCTTTGGGCAGGCCGGTGGTGCCGGAGGTGAAGATATAAAGCGCGCGGTCGGCGATGGTGACCTCGCGGCGCTCGTCCGCAGAGAGAGCGGCAGCGGATTGATGGTCGACGTGGTCATCGATCTGGCGGAACGGGGCGCGCTCGACGCCGCGGGTCCAGACTGCGGGCCGCGTGGCAAAGTGCGGCTGAGTGGTAGACAGTGAATCGAGCAGTTCGGCGCCAACGATGAGATGCTTTGGCCCGACGGTATCGATGCAGTGAGCCAGAGATACGCCGGTAAGGTTGGTGTTGAGCAGCGCCACGATGCCTCCGACGCTGGTGATGCCGAGCCAGATGGCGAAGTATTCGGGCTGGTTGGCCATCAGCAGGCAGACCACGTCGCCTTTGGCGAGTCCCTGGCCGAGGGCCCAGCGGGCGTACTGGTTGGCGCGCGCGGTGAGCTCGCCATAGGTGAGGCATCCGCGATCGGAGAGCAGCGCGGGCTGATCGCCGGAGCGAGCTGCGATCTCCTCGATCACAGTGGACAAAATGCGCTTTGGATTTTGCGGGATAGGAGCGGTGAGTTCGAGGGCACGCAGCCAGGCTTTGGAGGCTGAAACATTCGCCGGAGCCGGGGGCGCGACCGGAGAGCTTGTCATGCGGTGGCTCCCGCGTCGACGGTGAGAACTGTTCCCGTGATGTTTTTGGCTTTGTCGCTCAGAAGAAAGTCAACGGAGTTGGCGATGTCGTCGACGTCGGCAAGGCGCTTGAGAGCGCTCCGGCGCTCGATCTGCTGGCGCTGCTCGTCTTTCATGCTGTGAGTCAGATCGGTGTCAACAAAGCCCGGGGCGACGGCATTGACGTTTACCTTCATGCGTCCGACCTCGCGGGCAAGGGAGCGCGTGAAGCCGACGAGCGCCGCCTTGGTGGCGCTGTAAACGGCCAGGCCGCTGTATCCGGTGAATGCTGTGATCGAGGAGATGCTGACGATGCGTCCGCCGCCATCGGCCATCATGGTGCGCACGACGTATTTGGTGAGAACTATGGGCGACACCGTGTTGACGCGCACAAGCTGCTCGATCTGCGACGTGTGCATGAGCGGGAGCGAGCCGTCGAAGCTGATGCCCGCGTTGTTGACGAGGCCATAGATCGGTCCGAACTGCTTGCGCAGTTGTTTGACGAGATCCGGTATGCCTTCGATGACACCGAGGTCGAATGGAGCGAAATGAATGGATCCCGTTCCGTCATTCTCGGCTTCCTTGATGGCTGTCTGCAGCTCGCTGCTTTCCTTACGCGAGATGGCAATGACGCTGTATCCAGCGCCAGCCAACCGCCGGACAATCCCCAGGCCCAGTCCCCGGCTCCCACCGGTCACGATGACGTTACGCATCGCGGCGGAGGAGCTTCCCGGATTCAGAGACGGCGAGCGCCGGGACGAAGTAAATCGCGGCCGGAATCTTATGCGACGAAAGCGTGCCGCGGCAGAGGGTCAAGATATCGCGCTGGAGAGTGCCGGTGTCGTTTCCGTTAGGTTGCTGGCTTTCCCTGAGCACTACCTTGGCTACGACCAGCGCGCCCGTGATCGGATTCTTCTTCGTGTGCACGAGCGACATGTGGACTGCCGGGTGACGGTTGATGACCGATTCCACCTCTTCGGGGCATACCTTAAGGCCGCCGACATTGATGATGCCGTCGCGGCGTCCCACGAAGTAGTAGCGGCCATCGCGCAGCTCGAGCAGATCGCCTGTGTCTACGAAGCCTTCAGAGTCTCTGAGGATCTTTGCTTCGGCGCCGAGGTAGTGGCTCGCGGTACGGGTGGAGCGAACGCGCAGGGACTGATCGACGATCTTCATCTCGATGCCGGGTGTCTGATCGATGGCGGTCGCCGGGAATCCTGCGACAGCGTCGTTGACTTCGAAGGCCAGACCGGCTTCGGTGGTGGCAAATGCGTGGCCGACCCGCGCCTGCGGATAGGTGATGCAGAGGTTATTGAGGATTCCCTGGTCAGCGATTTCGCCGGAGAGGCGGACATATTCGGGATTGATGGCGTTGGCCGCGGGGCTCATAAGCGCCCGGCGCCAATGCGAAGGCGTTCCGGAGATGTGGGAGACTTTGTGAGAGGCGGCCCGCTCAAGGAATTCCGCTGCAGTTTCCTGGGCACTCGAGAGCACTAGCGATGTTCCGCCAAGAATCGCACGGAGGAAGATCTGGAGACCGCCGTAGCGGCGGATGTCGTAAAAGGTGCTCCAGACCATGCCATCCACAGGAGCGCTCTGGCGCTTCATGGCTCCGGCAAGGCTTTCAAGGGTGTGAACGACCAGCTTCGGCAGGCCGGTGGTACCGGAGGTGAGGAGAATCCATTCCGTCTGGAATTCGGCGGTGCGGTCGCTGGCCCCCGGAGTGATTTTTCCATTGCAGGGAACAAAGCGCTCGACCTTGGGATTGCCCAACTCGGAGGTTGTTCCGTCGGATACGACGGCGTCGACATCCGCCGAGTCGATGACGAAGGGCAGATAGCCGAGCGGCATGTCGGGAGGGTAGAGGATCACGCGGCGAGCGACGCCATCGAGCTCGATGAGAGCCAAGGCGGCGGGGAGCTGATTCTTCGTTGCAATAACCACAGAGCGGCCACGAAGATGATCGGCATGACCGTAGAGCGCTGTGCCATCTACCAGGTCACTCAGCGGCCTGTCAGCCTCTGCGGCAAAGAGATAACGCGTAGACAGATCGGAGGTGCCGATTGTCTGCCAGAGCGATGTTGGATTATGTAGTGGCATTTTCGTAGAACCGCACAAATTCGCCAAAGGTTACGGGGAAGGTCGCATCTTCTGAAGCGCTGAATGGATCTATCCCAAGCTGGCCTTCCAGCCGGGCAACGATCACGGCAAAACACAGGGAGTCGAGCCCGGAGTCAAGGAGCGAGAGGTCATCGGTGAGGGGAGCGAGTCGTTTGTCATACTCGCCGGCGACCTGCTTGAACTGGTTAGTGATTTCTGAACGGACATTCATAGCGTTGGGTACGGAATCTCCAGGGGAGTTTTTTCGCCCCTCAGCAGCAGGGGGCGTGATGCTCAATGATCTTATGGTCAGCTTCGGCTCCGAGTTTCGCCATCCCACTTTCCGGTCTGATTTCCGGTCTCGCCAAGGGAAAGTGTTTATCCAGCCAGCGCTCAACGTGGTCACGAACCGCGGCCCGTCCCGCACGGTTGGCGAAAGAGTGATCCGTGTTTTCGATCAGCTGGAGGACGACTTCACTCTTACGGTCGGCCACGTCCATGATGTATTGGAGGTAGTCGAATTCTCCGACTCGGGGCTTCGTTCCGGCTGACTTGCGGCCGGGGGCCTTGAACAGGATCACCGGCACTCCCCGTTTTGTTACTTCTTTCCATCGGCGCAGCAGTGCGATGTTTGCGTTTCCGGGGAGCGCGTTTCCGGTGACCGACAGCCGCGCCTGCTTAATCCGGTCGTAGAGGCGGCTGAGAGCGCCCCCGAACTTACTGCTTGCCGCCCAGCGAACCAGCCGTTTCCATGCCTTGGACTTCTTCATCTGCGGGGGCAGGAAGAAGTAGGGATCCATGAGAACGAGACCCTTGCAGTGTTTGCTGGCTCCGGCTGCAAAGAGGGCAGATACGGACCCCGCGCAATGCCCCACGATCACGACGCCAGGCAAGCTGAATCGCTGAACGACTTGCTCGATCATCGTTGCGGCTGCGGATTCATATCCGCCCGCGTTAATGAAGTCCAGCAGTTCGGTATTGAGAGGAGCGTAGGAGTCTCCCAGCCCGGGAAGGTCGAGCCGGAATGCCGGATAGCCAGCCTGTGCGTAGGCGTCTGCCCAATAAACGGACGAGTCTCCAGTGGCAGTTCTGGGAAGAAACAGTGAGTTGAGAAAGACGATGCCGACGCGGTTGGGCTCAGAAACGCCCGGACGCAGACCCGTCAATGCATGCGGAGGCTTATGGCAGGTACCTCGAACAGGTTCTGCGAGGCCATCAAGTACCAACAACTCGCGAGATTCGATTGACTCATCCATCCTGTGCCCCTGTCGCTGGGGAGGCCGCCAAGGTGTTTGCGATCCAGTTGAAATGCTCTGAATAAAGCCAGCTCAAATCCTTTATTTCATCGCCTCCGCCCACGATGCCTTTCTTCGCAAGCTGAGCGGCATCTGGGCCGAGGACCGTAACCTTGACCGGCTTCTTGTAATTCGAAGTTGCGGTGTTTTCGTCTTCCAATCCGGGTGGCAGTTGATAATCAAAGGAATCACGCCATAATTTTGGCTGCCATTGATATCCCTCAACCTCGATCGGAAGGCCTTGCTCCAGCTCCCGGATAGCGTCGCCGGCAGTTCTGCGGTCATCTGAAAACCTGAGCAACTGCTCCAAGCCTATCCAGCGGCGGAGGGTTGTGCGAAGCGCCTGGTTTGCGTTCGCCGGCGGAGACCACAACATCAGGATGTCCCCGATTCCCATTTCAAAGGCCTTGCCGGCGAGAAGCGCGCCGATTTCAAGGCCATGCAGTATCAAAGGCACATTCGGCGACCGGCGGTTCAGCCATTCGGCGGTGAGCCGAACGTCTTCGCACCAGTCATCGAAGGTCAAGTCTTGAAAAGAGCCCGTACTTTCCCCAATGCCGCGGTAATCGAACCGAAGGACCTCGATTCGCCTTTCGGCGAGATATCGCGCCCAGCGGACCCACGGACCATAGGTATTTTGCCGCTCCGATGCAAACGGGCCTACAAGCAGAGCACGTGCCACCGGATCTGCCACTTCGTGCAGTACCGTGTAGAGGTGTGCTCCCGGAACGCTGAAATAGCCAGCTTGTTCTGGCAACGTGTTTCCCAGATGATGCTGTGTCTGCAGCACGATCGGATACCTGACGGGCCCAAGCTTTCGCTTAGTTAGCCCGTCCGAAGACAATCGACTGAACCAGGTTACGGAGAAGATAGACACCCTCGAAGAGATCGGCTCCCGGCGCAGGAGGATTGACTGCGATCTCCGCCTTAAGCGCTGTGAAGAGTCCCTCCGTGTGAGCGATGTCGCAGACACCGTGCACATCGGTGTACTCCATGTCCGTCGAGCCCTGCAGCGTAGCCAGCTCCGCCAGATAAGGCATGAACTTCTGAATAAAGCCCTCGAACAGGCCCATGGTCAGAAGCGACTGCACCCCTTGAAGGCGGCCCAGAAACAGACGCACTTTGGTCAGATCGTCGTTCACGGCCATCGCGTCGGCTTCGGTCGGAAATGCCCCGGCTGCGATCGTGAACCTGCGCAGCATCGCTGGATGGCTCTCTTTCACCTCTTCCAGGAGATTTTCGAGGATTTCCTCACGCGCCTCTTCGGTATGGATGGCCAAATCGGTAGCAGTCATCCAGTAAATAAAGTTTCCTTCGAGCACGGAAGAATATCTGGCGATAAGAGCGCGCCGTTCTTCGCTGGTTAGTTTCTTGGGATCAGGCAGCGAAGCCATGAGCTCATCAATCATGCTCTCGATCTTCGGCTGGACCTCGGTTTCGATGGAGTAGCTCTGGGTTTGCGGGGAGAGCACGGAAGTAGTCATGAGACACCTTTCTTCTTAGTGAAGGATTTTCGATCCCTCTTCGGGCGCCATTGGCTCCGAATGTTCGGGATTACTTGGCGGGGGGACGCCTCAAAGTCGGAAAAGCACGGATGCGAGAGAACGGCAGACACCTCTTGGGTCAAGAGAACTAAGGGCTCTCCAGACAACAGGACCGCGAGAACATGTCCCCCCGGTCACTCAAAGCACTGGCAGATGATGAAGACTTCGCTATCGGATCGGGCAAGAATATATCTTTTAATACGGAGGCTATCGATCGTCCCGATATGATTCTGATCATACAGACGCATCCAAAAGTAGCCATCCCATTTTGGTAACGGTTACGTCGATCTTTAGAAATCCTGCACAAAAGTTATATTTGCCTAGTTACTGTGGCTGATACAGATGTGGTTACCGCAGTGGTATTCAGCGCTTTTCGAAGGGTTGCGTATCACCGAACGCGATTGCAAATTTCAGAGTTAACGAGGCGGAATCGCTCAAATGTCGGGAGAAGATCGAAACGCGACAGGCAACCCGATAAATGATGCGGAGAGCCAGGCCACGCGCCAGAAGCTCGCGAAGGGTGAAGTCCACATATGGAGACTGAGACCGGAGCCGGATGCAGATCTCGGCGATTATTCGCGGCAGCTTGGCTCCGAGGAGAGAGAACGCGCGGCGCGTTTCCTGCTTCCGCAGCTCAAGCATGGTTATGTCGTGGATCATGGGCGGATGCGGCGGATTCTCGGCGGGTACGCCGGGTTTGAACCAGAAGATCTCGTGTTCAGGGTGAACAAGTTCGGCAAGCCGGAGCTCGAAAATCGAGGCGCAGAGCGTTTGCGGTTCAATCTGTCGCACACGAAAGGGATGACGCTGCTGGCGGTCTGCCTTGATGCGGATGTGGGCGTGGATGTAGAGGCTGTGCGTTTGATGAGCGATCTGGAAGATGTTGCGCAGTCGCATTTTTCGCCGCGCGAGATTGCAGCGCTGGACGCGCTCGACCCCGAGGAGAAGCAAGGGGCGTTCTTCCGCTGCTGGACGCGGAAGGAGGCTTTTCTGAAGGCTCAGGGGCTAGGGCTGTCGATTCCTCTGGATTCATTCGCGGTGAGCCTGGCCGCGGAGGCGCGGCCAGCGTTGCTCGAGTGCGGGTGGGATCCGGAAGAGGCACAGCGGTGGTCGCTGTTTTCTCTCGATCCGGGACCGGGGTTTGCCGCGGCGCTCGCGATAAAAGGGGGCGAGTGGCAGGTCGTCTGGAGGGACTGGGGAGATACGTAACTGTAAGGGTGACGTGTTGGATGAATGTGTAGCTATATAAGTATCAAAAGTCCTCTGCTTGTTTTATTTCGCCCTCAATATCCCCGCCGTTGTCGTGATGGCAGCGAGCATCCATATAAAACACACGACCATTAATGGGCCGACGCTGCGGTAGAGGATCGCGTCAATTGCATGCAGGGAGATGACCTCGGTAAACCAGGATCCAATGGAGAGCAGCGCGCCGCAGAGGGCCAGCCGGCCACCCCGGATCGATGATAGCCGGCGGCCGAGCGAGACCGCGGCAAGGAGCAGCATTATTGCAAGGAAGGCAAGCGCGGCGATCTGGGGGCCGGTACGGAAGGCATACCAGTGGTGGGTGATAGCGCTCCAGCTCAACTGATCGTGGAGCTTCCAGCGCCAGTTGAAGGCGATATCGGAAACGAGGAACAGATCGAGGGCGCAAAGAATAGAGGCGAGCCGAACGATGCGCCTGTCGACTGAGAGAAGCACAGTGGCGGCGCAGGCTGCCGAGGCCATGAGATACGCCGCCAAGCCGCTTGCTTTCACCGGTGTGAGCCACGCGACGGCCGTTCGCATCATCTGATTCATCCCTTATAGTAGTCTCTCGAAAGTGAGAGCTTTTTGATTCTCCCGCCGGTGGTGGCCTTCATCGCGTGGATCCCTCTGTCGCTTGTTTTGTTCCGGCGATACCCGATTCGTGTGGCCATTTTGCTGAACTTTATTGGCGGCTGGGCGGTTCTGCCGGTGGCGCGGTTCTCCGGCGAGGTTTCACCGTACTGGGTCCTGGGGAACAGCCTCTACTCGGGCTACTTTCTCACCAAGGCGACGGTAACGTCTTTTGCGGGGCTGCTCGGCGTGTTGCTTTTCGACCGTGGGAGCTTTCGCCGTTTTCGACTCACGTTCTGGGACTTGCCGATCGTAGTGTGGTGCATTGTTCCGCTGCTCTCGGCGATCGCCAATCCTGAGTTTTCCGGCCAGGGCATAGTAGGGCTGGTGTATCAGATTCTCGCGTGGGGCGTGCCGGGAGTGCTGGGCAGGATCTACTTCTCCGACACAGCGTCATTGAAGCTGGCGGCGAAGGCATTTGTGATCGCCGGGCTGCTGTACGTGCCAATTTGCCTGATTGAGGTCGCCGCGGGGCCGCAGATCTACGCGCACCTCTATGGGTATCAGCCTTACCGATGGGTGAGGGTACAACGCTATATCGGCTACCGGCCGATCGGGCTGCTGGAGACGGGCACTCAGCTAGGTATCTGGATGTCGACGGCCGCGTTGATTGCGGTCTGGCTGTGGCTTCGTCGGACGGTCGATCGCGTGTTGGGAATACCGACTGGCTGGGCAGCGGCGATTCTGTTTGTGACGGCGCTGCTTTGCCAGTCCGGCGAGAGCATTGTGCTGCTGCTGGGCCTGCTCCCGTTTGTATTTGTGAGCCGCCGTTATTTTCCGCGTGTGTGCGCGATTCTGCTGGTGTTCGGGATTGTGCTGTTTGCCGGGCTTCGGCTGACGAATGCGGTTTCGGTGCGGTCGCTACTGAAGCGCAGCGCGGTTGTGCGGTCCGGCGCAGGTTTTCTGAAGAACATCGGCCGCGGGTCGCTGATGATGCGCCTGGAACTGGACGAGCGGACAGTGGACCTGGCGCTGGAGCAACCGATTCTCGGGTCAAGCCAGTGGGACTGGTGGCGTAACAGCGGGCTGCGTCCTTCCGGGCTTTGGCTTTTGGCTTTCGGCATGTACGGGATATTCGGACTGCTGGCTCTCGAGGCGCTGCAGATTATTCCCATTGTGCGAGTGGTGTGGTTTCCGGTGGCGCGGTCGGATATCGAAGACCTGAACCTGCGGCATGCGTTTGTAGCGGTCGTGCTGATGACGGCGATTGACAACCTGCTCAACAGCTCGATGATTCTGCCGCTCTTGCTGGTGATGGGAGGCATGAGCACGTGGACGGCTGCGACCAGCGCGCTGCACATCGAGATACAGTCCCCCGAGAGCATCTCCCCGGAAACAGATCTTGAATGGAGCGATGCTGCGCGTCTCCCGGCCCCGCGAGAAGACGGGAGGGTCCGAAGAGGAGGGGCAGCATGCCGAGAGGCATGCCGGGAGACTGCGCGGCTGCGAGCAGAAGGCTCCGCAATAATTTGAGCCAGGAGTCGAGCGATGGGCAGGAAGACGCAAGAGCAGATCAAGGCGCTAGACGCCTCGGCAGCTTCCTCTGCGTGTCTAAGAGCGCGGCATCAAACGGCTTCGTCGCAGCTGATGAGTGCTCTGACTCTTGGGATGTCGGAGGATTCTTCGAGGTCCTGGAGCTCCTGCATTACTTCGTCAAGCTGCTGCTCCCAGGGAGAGAGCTGAAATCCGAAGGTAGTGAGGAACTTCTGACAGGAGAGCAGGCAGTAACGGGGCCTGCGGGCGAAGGAGGGGTTTTCCGCTGTTTCGGCGGGTGTGACAATCGGCCTTTTGTTCGATGGGATGGTGGAGAGGATCGTCTGGGCGAAGCCGTGCCAGGTGGTTGCTCCTCCAGCAGTCAGGTGAAAGGTGCCGGTGGGAAACTGGGCCTTGCGGGCGCCGGCGTACATGCGCACAAGCCGCTCTGTGGCGCGGGCAACTGACTTTGTCGATGTGGGGGCGCCGACCTGATCGGCGGCAACGTGGAGCTCATTGCTGTACCCGGCAAGCCGCAGGATGGAGCGCAGGAAGTTTTCGCCTTTCGCGCTGTAGGTCCAGCCCAGTCTCAGAATGAGGGCGCGAGCAAAGCTCGCAGCGATGCCCTGCTCGCCGCCCAGCTTGGATGCGCCATAGACGTTGAGAGGCGCGGGGTGGTCGGTCTCAACATAGGGCTCGGTCTTTGTTCCTGCAAAGATCTGGTCAGTGGAGTAATGGATGAGCAGCGCGTCGAGGCGGTGGGCTTCTTCAGCCAGCACGACGGGGGCCATGGCGTTGAGAGCGAAGCAGGCGTCCCAGTTGCGCTCGGCTGCATCCATGTCGCTGAATGCTGCGGTGTTAATGATGATCGACGGCTTTGCGTCGCGAACAAAGCGGCGGATTTCCTGTTCGTCGGTGAGATCGAGTTCGCGGCTCCCCGTGGAGATGACTTCTGCCGTGCTCCCGTTGAGCGTACGGAACTCTGAGCCCAATTGGCCGTTTGAGCCAGTCAACAAAATACGCATGGACCTTCTGCCCCAGCGGCCCGCCGTAATGTTCCGGGCCGAGTAATGATTGGTAGTTCAATGGGGGAGTGATAACTGGGGGTTTCCCGTAATGCCTTCCAGCGGAATTTGGAGACCTGGAGATGAGCCCGCCTGTCCTGCTGTTGGACGTTTTGCGCTAGGAACCGGTACCTCTCAAGACCACTTCGGCAGTCCGGACGAGGATTTTGAGGTCCATCCAAAAGTTCCAGTTTTCGACGTAGGCGATGTCGAGGGCCACGTATTGATCGAATGAGGGATCGTGCCTTGCTCGTACCTGCCACAGGCCGGTGAGGCCGGGCAGAACGTCAAGTCTGCGATAGTGCTTTACTTCGTACTGCGCCACCTCATTGGCGAGCGGCGGCCGCGGGCCGACGAGGCTCATGTCTCCCCAGAGCACGTTAAAGAGCTGCGGAAGCTCGTCGAGGCTGAACTTGCGCAGGAAGCGGCCAATGGGGGTGATGCGCGGGTCATTCTTGATCTTGAAGAGGATGCCGTTGCGCTCGTTGGCCGAGGCCAGGGCAGCCTTCATTGCGTCGGCGCCTACCATCATGGTTCTGAACTTCCAGAGACGGAAGACCCGACCCTTCCTGCCGATGCGCTCGGAGACATAGAAGGCCGGACCGGACGAGGTGATCTTGATGAGTGCGCCGATGACCAGAAAGAGCGGCGCGAGCATGAGCAGAAGAGCCGATGAGAGGACGATGTCAACGACCCTCTTGAGCAGGAGACCGACCGCCCTGTCGTCGCGGCGGTGGATGGTGGTTACGGGAAAGTCGCCGAGGTAGAACATCTGGGAGTCGGGAGCCATGTCCTCGAAGAGGCCGGGGATGGCGAGCACTTCAACGTCCATGTCGGCGGCCATTTCGACCAGCTCGAGAACCTCTGAAGTTCGGCAGCTGCCGGCGATGATGATTTCGTCGACGAAATGCTGGCGGACGAGATGGCGGAGCTGATCGACATTACCAAGGAGATCGGCAGCATCGATCTGGGACGCTGTTTCTCCCGGAAGCCCGACGAAGCCCTTGAAGACGCGGCCGAGGCGGCGACGATGTTTGAGGATTTGCCGGCGCATTGCGTCGCTCACGTGGCCGGTGCCGAGGATGAGAACGTTTTTTGTGCCCACGCCCTTCTGGAAATCGCGGTGCGAAGAATACCGCCACAACGCACGCAGGAGGCAGAGCAGGGGTGCGGTGAAACAGACCAGTGAGATGACCACGGCTCTTGGAGTGGTCGCGTCATGGGTCATGTACATCGCGCCGCAGAGCAGCAGTCCGGCATTCAGGCAAACCTGTACCGTCATACGCTGCTCGTGCAGGATGGAGTTGCTCTGCAGTTTTCCGTAAAGGCCATCGTGCCAGCCGAGCACGAGAAGGAAGGTTGTGAACCACAAGAGATATGCGAGCTGGACCCACGTTGCGGGTCCGCCGCTGATGGCGCGATGCAGGACTGTCCAGTGGGCCTCGGCCTGGCCGAAGTGAAGATGCAGGGCCAGATAAAGGGCCACAACGACCGCGCACACGTCGGTTGCCATCATCAGCACCGCATTCACCAGCGACTGGCTTGCCGAACGCCTCTTTGCGGAACCAAGTCCGCCTAGAATCGCCGGCCGCAAATCAGCTTTAGCGGCCTGTTGACCAAAGACAGATGTAACTCCTAAATTTGCACCCATTTAATTGATTCCCCACTCTGTTGTTTTTTCGTCTTTGAGAGAACTGATCTGGGTCCAACGTGCCATCGCATGGGGGTCGCGGTTGCCAGGAGGGAGGCAGGCGATGTGCGGCATGTCTGAAGTATTGCCAGACAACTCGTCACAAGATTCGTATTTTCACGAATCAATAAAGTTTGTAGTGATTGCTACTTTTGACCGGGCTTCGCCCATTTCGCTTACATGGAGCGAATTTCAAAAGCTGGGAACGGGTCTTATTTCTTTACTAACTATGAGAACCGCGGGGGCGAGTAAACAATCAACGCAAAATCGCAATCACTACGTGCTCTCTGGTGGAAATCGTGACCAGAGTTCGAGAGATGGTCCGCAAAGGGCGATCAATCGACAGGCTTAAGGTAGCAGGCGCGCCTGAATCGATCATCCCCAAATGGTAATGGGCACGCCGGATTAGTAGAAATCACACGAAGTCATTACCTTTTCACGTTACCTATAGGAACGATGCCAATCCTTCGCAACTTAAGTGTTATTGCCCGGCGCCGGGCAGCTCCTTACACTTGGCTTGAATTCGTCGATATCGGAACTGGCGCTGTGATCGCGCCCCAAACCCAGAAGGAAAACCCATGAAGGAACTGCTCAGCGATGAATTTGCCTTGAAGCTCGAAAGGCTGGCGAAGGAGAATGCGGAAAAATACTACACTGCCAAGCCCTTTCCACATATCTACTTCGACAACTTTCTGCCCATCGAAGCTGCTGAAGCTGCCCTGCGGGATTTTCCCGAGCCCAGAGAGCTGAAGTGGCAGCAGTTTGACAGTCCAACTGAAAAGAAGCTGGCCTTTGATGCAGTGGAAAAGCTGCCGGATGGAGACCGCGACGTTCTCTACTTTCTGAATAGCCGCCCTATGGTGCAGTTCCTCGAGACGCTCACCGGCATCAAGGGCGTAATCCCCGATCCTTACTTTGTTGGCGGCGGCCTTCACCAGATCCGGCCGGGTGGAAAGCTCGACGTCCACGCCGACTTCAACCATCACGCCAAGCTGAATCTCGAACGCCGAATCAACGTACTCGTCTATCTCAACAAGGATTGGAAGGAAGAGTATGGCGGCCATTTCGAACTGTGGAACCGGGATATGACGGCGTGCGAGCTCAAGATTCTGCCGGTGTTCAACCGCTGCGCCATCTTCAGCACTACTTCGTGGTCGTATCACGGACATCCGACGCCGCTCTCCTGCCCGCCGGACAGGTCTCGCAAATCGATTGCAACGTATTACTATTCGAACGGGCGGCCGGAAGAGGAAATGAACGGCTCTCATTCGACTCTGTTCATGAAGCGCCCGGGAGACGTTGAACAGAAACCATCGGTATTAAAAAAGTTCGTTCACGCGGTCACGCCTCCGATTGTGGCCGATGCTGTACGGAGCCTTCGCAGGTAAACCCTCACGAAGGGTAAACTACGGACACCGCATGCTCTGCATGCGGTTTTTTTTTGTTACCGACGAATGCACTTTTAGCGTTGACACGGGCGTTAACGGATTAGACAATCCTAAGGTTTCCGGCATTCTGTAATTCCCCCTTCGGAAGCGCGCGCATCCGTCGCGACCTCTTCGGGAGCTAATGGTTCCCCCCGGTGCATAGCCTGGCCGTGTGGTTATCCTTCGAGGCGTGATCCACCCCGGTGATCCATGTAGCCGTGTCAGGAGATTGCGTCAAAATGAGAAGTACCCGCCTTCTGCGTAAAGTTGCCATTCTTACGTGCGCGATTTCAGCCGCATCGGTTGTTCTCGCACAGACGAACTCAATCAAGCTGTTAGGCCCGGTGAACGTCCGGCTCTCGGCGAACGGCACGGGGAATCCTCCGAACCAAGTCACGTTCAGCAGCACGACGGTGCAGTTGAGCTGCCCGGCAGGCGCCCCGATCACGGCGACGCTCTCTTCGACGGCAGATGGCACCGGAAATGTTCTTGTTGATAATTATGTAGATCTGACCGTCAGTGCGGGCGACTTCTCTTCGGGGCCGACGAACGTCTGCCAAGGCGGCGTAAGCGAATCGGGATATAACGATTGCTTCACGACGGGCTACCAGGCTCCCGCATCAGCCGGCCAGTTGACCGGCCAGGACCCCGACAATTTCACGAGCACCGGCGGCGTAACGCCTATCGACGTCAGCAGCTTTCTTGTGCCGGGCTCACAGCAGGTGACGTTCGCCCTAGTGGATACGGGCGGATACCTCGCCAGCTCCTCACTTTACCTGAGCACGAGCTGCTCGCAGGCGGGGGTCACCGGGCCGGCAACGATCACCGGCAATCCGATCTCCTCCAGCAACCCGACGCCTCAAGAGCTGACCCAAAGCTTCCCATTCGACTCCTCGAACAACCAGCAGATCAATTTTGTTTACGATATCTCGGTCTCCGAGTCCGCGGGCGGCCTCTCGATCACGAACGGATCGACTCCGAATCTGGCGGATAATCCCATAGATCCCGCGACATTCATCCCCGTCTGGGTGCCGGGGACGTCCTTTGCGACGTCGAGCTGCCTGACACATACGGGCGAACTGCTGCCGAGCGGAGCTTCGGCCTGCAAGCTCTACACACTGGAATGCAACATAGGCCAGGGGACGAGTCAGAGCGGCGCCCAGTGTCCTGTTTCGCAGGTTCCGAACGAAATATTCCAGGAGGTCTTCGACGGGCCGGCGTTTACGCTGCCGGATATCGTCAACGTGGGCGGCCCCACTTTCCACCAGGGAGTGGGATTCCTGATGGCCAGCGAAGGCTGGACGGGGGGTCAATGCCAGTTTGACCAGTCGACCGACTTCGCTTCCCTGCTCTGCCCGCAGAACCTTCTGGTCAGCTTCAGCGGGCCCGGCGGGTACACCAGCACGAGCCACGGGACGCATCCGAACTCGTCATTCATCACGATCGCGCCAGTTCCCGAAGACCTGACGACGGTGACGGTTGCCGGGCAGCAGCCGGGCGGATGGATTAATTCCGACACGGCCAATGTGACGTTTTCAAGCCAGCCGCCGACCTTCGCCGGCGTTGTATCGCCGCCGCCGGGAGCGCAGAACTTCCTGCCCTCGCCGATTGCCAGCATCACCTATGGGATATCACTCGCTTCGAACCCGCCGAGCCCAGGGAATCCTGTGCCGGGGGATGTGACGCTGACAAACAGCATTGCGTGTCCGACATCGAGCAATCCTACCCAACCGGCAGCTACAACGTTTACGCCGAGCCAGCAGGCAATCTCGATCCCTGACGGCGACGGCATGTATCTGCTGCACTACTTCGCTCGCGACTGCGCCAGCACCGAAGAGCTGAAGTTTGCGCAGGACGGTTCCGGGAATTGGTCGACCTTGTTCTACACGGTGCCGATCAATGTGGATACGCAGGCGCCGGTCGTGGCATCAGGGCCGACGCTGAATCCTGCTCCATCGACGAACTATGGCGTGGCGAACTCCTACATTCAGGGCACGCCGGTAACGGCGACCTACAGCTGCACGGATGGTTTGTCCGGGGTGGTTAAATGCGGGACGTCGACATTTCCGGCGGGAACGCTGAATACCGGAAATATCACCAGCCCGGTGAGTACGTCGAGCACCGGCATGCAGTCATTTACGGTCAACGTGATGGATGCTGCGGGGAATGTGGGTACGCCGGCATCTGTCCCCTACACCGTGGTCGCTTCGTCGCCGGTCGATCTGGCCGTGCTGAAGCTTGCTCCGCCTCTGGCGAAGCAGAATAGCGTATTCGCTTACAGCCTATCGGTGGCGAACCTGGGAGCGAATCCGGCGAGCGGCGTGGTTGTAACCGATTCTCTCCCGGCGGGAGTGAGCTACGCGGGTGTGAACGCGCAGCTCTTCAGCTGCGGGCCGAAAGGCTGCGGATATACGCCGGAAGGGTCGCAGTGCTCGGCTTCGGGAAATACCGTGACGTGCTCGCTGGCGTCGCTGAGTGCAACCACCTGGAGCAATGTCGCCCTTTTGAACATCGAGATTACGGTCCGCGCTACGGGGACGACGGGCTCGATCATCAAGAATACGGCGTCGGTCACCAGCAACAATCCGGACTCGCATCCGGCTAACAACCAGTCGACTGCAGCTACGCTGATCGTGAAGTAGGGCCATCCACACCGTGGCCGCCTTGGGAAACCCTGAGGCGGCCACTGAGCCATCCTGTCCCAATCGCTTACAAGGCAGCTCGTGTAGGCTGGCTGCGTGAGACTCACCATCGCCTCGATCGGCGGCCGGGGGCGCAGCGAACACTGCGAAGCTCTGGTTGCAGAGTACGTGAAGCGGACCTCGGCTTATGTGCCGGTCGAGACAGGGGTCTTCCGCACAAGCGAGGCATTTTTCGAGATGCTGGCGAAGCAGCGGGCCCGGGCTGCCGCGCCGGTCGTACTGCTGGATTCAGGCGGGAAGCAGTTTTCATCTGAGGATCTCGCGCGCTGGGTAGGGCGGCAGCGCGACGAAGGGCGGCAGCGCGTCATTTTCGCTATTGGCCCGGCGAACGGCTGGGAGAAGGACGATCTGGCGGGCGCAAGCCTGGTGCTCTCCATGGGGCCGATGACTCTGCCCCATGAGCTGGCGCGGGTGGTGCTCTGCGAGCAGGTGTACCGGGCATTTACAATCCTTGCTGGGCATCCGTACCACACCGGCCATTAGGAGTGACGGTCAAAGTGGGGCTGTCTCCGGGAGAAATACGCCTTCTGCGGACCCGGCAATGCGAGATGCCAGAGGCGGAAGGAGTGGAACATTGACGGAATCGCGCCGCGGGCTGGTGCTGATCAACACGGGACCCGGCAAAGGCAAAACGACGGCGGCGATGGGCACGGCACTGCGCGCGGTAGGCAACGGGATGCGCGTGCTGATGCTTCAGTTCCTGAAGGGCTCGTGGCACTACGGCGAACTGGATGCGGTGGAGGCTTTCAACGGCAACTTCGTCATGAAGCAGATGGGCCGCGGGTTTGTGAAGATTGGCGGGGCGGAGACGGATCCGGAAGATGTCCGAATGGTCGAGGAGGCATGGGAAGAGGCGCGCGGGGCAATTCTTTCGGGGGAATGGGATATGGTGATCCTCGACGAGATCAACTACGCGATCAGCTATGGAATGCTCGATCCGGCCAAGGTGGTTGAGACACTCAAGGCGCGGCCGGAGATGGTTCACGTGATTCTCACCGGGAGGAATGCGCATCCGTCACTGGTGGAAATTGCCGATACGGTCACGGAAATGCGCGAAGTGAAGCACGCGTATCAGAGGGGTATTCTGGCGCAGCGCGGCATCGAATACTAAGCCGCGCGAAGGGGAAGGCAGAGCAGCATGTCGTGGTTTCGGCGGGAAGACAACAAGATAGAGGACACCGGGGAGAAGACGGTCCGCACTGAAGGGCTCTGGATCAAGTGCGACGCGTGCGAGTCAGTGATTTTTCGCGCGGACCTGGAAGCGAACCTGATGGTCTGCCCAAAATGCGGGCATCACTTCCGGCTCAGTGCGCGTCCCCGCATCGATATGCTTCTGGAGCCGGGCTATGAGCTGGTGGACCTCGAGCTGAAATCGACCGATCCGCTGGAGTTCACGGATCTGAAGCCGTATCGCAGCCGATTGAGCAAAGCCCAGGCGGAGACCGGACTGAACGATGCTGTGATCAACGCGCTTGGTCTGCTCGGGAGCCATCGCGTGGTGTTGAGCGTGATGGAATACAGCTTTATCGGCGGCAGCATGGGAGCCGTCGTGGGGGAAACGATTGCCCGGGCGGTCGATCGCGCGCGCGACAGCAGGCAGCCATTGATCATCGTCGCCTCGTCGGGCGGAGCGCGCATGATGGAAGGCATCGTCAGCCTGATGCAACTGGCAAAGATCTCAACGGCGCTGGCCCGGCTGGATGATGAGAAGATTCCGTTCATCTCGGTGCTGACGGATCCAACGACAGGTGGCGTGACGGCTAGCTTTGCCATGCTCGGCGATCTGAATATTGCCGAGCCGGAGGCCCTGATCGGCTTTGCCGGCCCGCGGGTGATCGAGCAGACCATTCGCCAGAAGCTGCCGGAAGGGTTCCAGCGGTCTGAGTTTCTGCTGCAGCACGGGTTCCTGGATGCCGTGGTGCCGCGCAAGGAGCTGAAGAGCTACCTGATCCGCGCGCTCGACTTCATGCAGGTGCAGTAGAGGTCTCCGCAAGGCTGACTCGGAGCGGGCGCTGTTCCCTTAAAATCGAACTATGTCGTACGCTGCAGCCATTGATGATCTTTTCTCGCTGGCGGGCGAGTTGCACACAGCGCCGGGACAGCCGAGGCGCAAATTCGATCTGAATGCAATGCGCGTGCTGACCTCCGCGCTGGGAAGTCCGGAGCGGCGATTTCCATCGGTGCTTGTGGCCGGTACGAATGGCAAAGGATCGACTTCGGCAACACTGGCTTCGATTCTTACGTGCGCGGGCTACCGGACGGGACTCTATACTTCGCCTCATCTTTCGCGTGTGAACGAGCGTGTGCGCATCGACCGCGAAGAGATCTCCGATGACGAATTTGCTGCGCTGTATTTCCGCGTCGATGACTGCGCGCGCCGTCTGGTAAGTGAAGGCGCACTGCGCGAGCATCCCAGCTTTTTCGAGGTGATGACGGCGCTGGCTTTCCTCGCCTTTGCCGAAGGGAAGGTCGATATCGCCGTGCTCGAGGTCGGGATGGGCGGGCGGCTAGACGCGACAAATATCGTCGATCCGCTGGTATCGGTCATTACGGACATATCGCTCGATCACACGGAGTGGCTGGGGCCAACGATCGCTGCGATCACCCGCGAGAAGGCAGGAATTCTGAGGCCGGACGGAGTGCTGATTACGCTACCGCAGCATCCGGAGGCGAATCAGACGATCGGAGAAGTCGCGACCGAGCTGAATGTGCGTGGAGTAAATGCCGCGGCGTATGTGCCGGGACGGGACGAGACCACCACAGGGAGCTACTGGCTGAATGTGCTCGGGGAGAGCGTTGAAATTCGTTCGCCGCTTGCAGGCGCGCACCAGCAGCGAAACATTGCGCTTGCGATTGCCGCCGCAATAGAGTTACGTAACTGTTACAGTTACAATATATCGCCTGCGCAGATTTCTGACGGAATCAGGCAGACCCGGTGGCTGGGCCGGATGGAGCGGCTGCGCGTATCGGGCCGCGCGGACGTGCTGCTTGACGTGGCGCACAATCCGGCGGGAGCGTGGGCCCTGCGCTCGGCACTGTCGCATCTCGAACCGGAACCGCGGGGGATGACGGCGATCTTTGGCTGCCTTGCAGACAAGCCCGTTGCCGATATCGCGCAGATACTCTTTCCCCTGTTTGGCACGGTCGTACTGACCGAGGTTGATTCGCCCAGACGGGCACCGTTGGCAACGATGGTCGCGGCAGCTGAGCCGACCGGGGTGCGCATCGAAACAGTCGCAGATATCAAAGGTGCCCTCGAGGGCGCATGGGCTGTTACTCCTGGCGACGGGGTGGTGGTCGTGACGGGCTCGGTTTATCTTGTCGGCGCAGCGCGTTCGCTGCTGGCGGAGACCGGCCGGTGAGCGCTAACGGGCTTGGTCCGAGACCCGAGCCCCTGCCGTGGAGCGAGCGCCTGGTGAGCATCTGTTTTCGGGCACCGCTGTTTTTTCTGTGCACCGCCTTTTTTGGCAGCCTTTCGCTTGCGGCCTCACTTTGGGATGCGAGCGGGAAGGCGCAGCATGCAATCGCGCGCTGCTGGGGGCGGGTGATAGTTGGCCTCAGCGGCGCCAGGCTTAGCAAACTCGATACGCACAATCTGGACGGGCGGGTAGCGGTGTATGTCGCCAATCATCTCTCCTATATGGATACGCCGGTGATTTTTTCATCGCTGCCGTTCCAGTTCCGGATCGTGGCGCGGCACGACTTGTTCAAGCTGCCGTTTATCGGATGGCATCTTCGGCGATCGGGGCAGGTGCCGGTTAATGTGACGAATCCGAGGGCGTCGATTTCGAGCCTTGGAGGCGCGGTGAAGACGCTGCGGGCCGGGATGCCGCTGTTTATTTTCCCGGAAGGCGGCCGGTCGGTGAGCGGGCATCCGGCGAGCTTCTTGAATGGCCCGGCATTCATGGCCATCCGGGCGGGGCTGCCCGTAGTTCCCATGGCACTGATCGGAACCTATGAGCTTCTGCCGATGCATTCGATGGAATTTCATCCTGTGCCGGTAACGCTCGCGGTCGGGGATCCTATTGAAACGAAGGGGTATAGCATGAAGCAGGTCGATGAACTGACGGCCAGGATCAGCGATGAGATCTGCAGGTTGTATTACGGCCATTCGTATCTCAGGCAGCCGGAGAAGCCGGAGCTTGAGGCCATTACGGTTGCGGCGGAGGATGAGCAGGAATGAAAAGGCCACGGATTGCCATTCCGGAACCAACATCGCATGACATTGCTTACAACGAACGGTCATGGCAGCAGTATGCCAAGGCGGTGGAGGGAGCTGGCGGCGAGGCGGTAAAGATTCCACTGTTGGTAGCGCCAGAGCAGGTAGCGCAGCTGGCCAGCTCCTGCGCCGGGGTACTTCTTCCGGGGAGTGGCGCGGATGTGAATCCGGAGAAGTATGGACAGGCTCCGATTCCTGAATGCGCTCCGGCTGACCCGGCACGCGAGGCGGTCGATGAAGTGCTCATGCAAGATGCAGCGAACCTGCACAAACCTTTCTTCGGGATCTGTTACGGATTCCAGTCCTGGAATGTGTGGCGAGGGGGCAGCCTGATTCAGGACCTGAAGACCGGGGTGGATCACAAGCCGGGGCGCGGGATTCGGGATGCGCATAGGGTCTCGGTGGCAAAAGGTTCCCGGATCTCGCAGATCACGGGACTGAGCGAACTGGCGGTGAACAGCAGCCATCACCAGGGGCTCGACCGGCCGGGTGACGGTCTTGTGGTTACCGCACACAGCGTTGAAGATGGGGTAGTCGAGGCTGTTGAAGGAGCGGGCGATCCATTTGTCCTCGCGGTCCAATGGCATCCGGAGAGGATAGTCGATTCAGATCCCTCATCGAGAGCGTTGTTCGAAGCTTTTGTCGAAGCAGCGGCTCAATGGGAGCCCCGAGCGATTCAGGAGTCGGTGGCCGGGTGACGGCGACGGAGATCGAGAGAGCGGTCGCTTCGGCGGGGTTGAGCCCATTGCGGCGGGAAGCTCTCGACCAGCTTGCCCGGTATCTCGACTTGCTCCTCCGATGGAATGCGCGGCTGAACCTGACGGCGGTACGTGAGCCAATGCAGATTGTCGAGCGGCATTTTATCGAGTGCATTCAGTGCGCCCAGGCGCTGCCAGAGGTTGAAACACTGCTTGACTTCGGGTCGGGCGCCGGGCTGCCAGGGATTCCAATCGCGATTGCGAGGCCAGAGATTGCAGTGACGCTTGGGGAATCTCAAGGCAAGAAGGCAGCCTTTCTGCGAGAGGCGACGCGGGTGCTAGGGCTGACCGCCGAGGTATTCGACCAGCGTATCGAAAAAATGACGGACGGAAGGACTTTTGACGCGGTGACCCTGAGGGCCGTTGACCGGATGGGAGAGGCGGCCGGAACCGGTTTTACAAAGGTAAGGCCGGCTGGATGGATGATTCTGTTCGCGACGGTCCAGACGGAGGGGGCTCTCAAGGCCGCACTTCCGGGTCTTCATTGGGACAGACAGGTTCGTTTGGTGGGCCTTGAGAAGGGCATGTTGCTGCTTGGCCAGCGCATTTGTTCCACGTGAAACACTCGCCGCAAGCAACAAGGTTCCACGTGGAACACAAGAAGATTTCCACTGCTCCCCTTTACGCTTGCAACACTCCTTTCGCAATTGAAGTTTGATCGCATTCTACACATTCAAAGCTGTTTACATGCCATTTCTAGCCGGTTGCATAAAATCTTTCCACAACTGAAGCCTCGTTCTGCACAGCGCACTTACGTTGCGCAGCGCACCGCCGCCCGATAGTCTTTTTCTGCATGGGCAGGGTCTTGGCAGTAGTGAATCAGAAGGGCGGTGTGGGGAAAACCACCACCGCGATCAACCTATCAGCCGCCCTCGCCCTTGAAGGCCTAAAAACTCTTCTAATCGATTGTGATCCCCAAGCCAACTCCACAGGCGGATATGGCCTTTCCCGAGACGAGGCAAGGAAATCTACGTATGACGTCCTGACGGGTGAAAGCACACTCGCGGAAGCGGTACTTCCGACCGAGATCGATACCCTGTCGATTGTGCCGTCGAGCAAAAACCTGATTGGAGCCAATGTCGAACTTATCCAGCACGACCGGCGCTCTTATAAGCTTCGGGAAGCAATCGCTCCAGAACGCGATAAATACGACTACATCATCCTGGACTGCCCTCCGGCCCTCGATCTATTAACCCTGAACGCTCTCGTAGCGGCCGACCGCTTGCTTGTCCCGATGCAGGCCGAATATTTCGCCCTCGAAGGTGTGAGCGAGCTTGTTCATACTCTGGATCGAGTGCGCGGGGCGTTCAATCCTGAACTCGAGATTGAGGGCGTGCTCCTGACAATGTTCGATGACCGGACGAATCTCGCCCGGCAGGTGCGGGAGAACCTTCGCGACTATTTCAAGGACAAGCTCTTCAATACGGCGATCCCCCGAAATGTCCGTCTTGCAGAGGCCCCCAGCTATGGGAAGCCCGTCCAGCTTTACGATCCGCGGTCGCGTGGCGCCGAGAGTTACCGCGAGCTGGCCGAGGAGCTGCTGACGCGGAATGATGTCGAAAGCCCGCGGGCGCGGGAAAGAAAGGTCGAGGCCGCCGCCCGGGGAAAGCCGACGGTCCGCTTTTGGCCCTACGCCTAAGATGGGCGATGTGCGTATCTTTCAGTGAGGACTCAAACATATGAATACCGCTGAGCTGCCAAGACGAAAGGCCCTGGGCAAAGGACTCGAATCCCTCCTGCCGAGCGTGAGGGCGAGCGTCGATGCCACGCCGCAAAAGACGGTCGAAGGAAGTCCGCGTGAAATAGCGCTCACCGAGATCGATCGCAACCCATATCAGACTCGCAGCCGATTTGATGAGGCACAGCTGGCCGAGCTTGCCGCGTCGATTGCGGCAACAGGCGTCATCCAGCCTGTTCTGCTGCGAGCGCTGCCGGGCGGCCGTTTTCAGCTGATTGCCGGGGAGCGCCGATGGCTGGCTTCAAAGATAGCCTGCAAGGAAACCATTCCCGCCATCCTGCGCCAGGTCTCCGATGAGCAGGCGATGGAAATGACTATCGTCGAGAACCTGCAGCGCACCGACCTGAACCCAATGGAACAGGCGCGGGCGTACGATCGGCTCAGCCGCGAATTCAAGCTTACGCAAGAGCAGATGGCGCAGCGGACGGGTAAGGACCGTGCGTCCGTCGCCAACTTTCTCCGGCTTTTGCGCCTTCCCGTTGAAATCCAAGGCAAGGTCGAAGCCGGGGAGCTGAGCTTCGGCCATGCACGCGCTCTTCTTGCTCTGGAAGATCCCGGGTTGCTGATGGAAGCCGCGAAAAAAGTCAGCGCGCTTTCCATGTCCGTGAGGCAAACGGAGAGCTATGTTCATGGTCTGCTGCATCCGGAGAAGCAAGAAAGCGAAAAAAAGACGAAAGAGCCGCTCGACCCTAACGTTCGTGAAGCCCGGGACCTTCTGCAGCGGGCCCTTGGGCTGAAGGTAACGATCGAAGACAAGAATGGCCGCGGGCGCGTGATCATTGAGTACTCCAAGCTTGATGATTTCGACGCGCTGATGGAGCGGCTGGGCGCGTAATCGACGAACCCCATGTCTGACTTCGCACGTCTACCTACCGAAGCACGAAATCCGGCTACGGAAAATCTAGACCGCCTATCTGCGCTTGAGCTGGCGCAGGCGATGCATGCGGCGGACGGGGAAGCGCTGGCGGCGGTTGAGCGAGAGCTGCCGCAGATTGCCCGAGCCATCGAGTCGATCGCTGAGCGGCTCGATGCAGGCGGACGCCTCTTCTACGCCGGGGCAGGAACCTCGGGACGTCTCGGGGTACTCGATGCCTCCGAGTGCCCGCCTACTTACAACACGCCTCCACAGATGGTTCAGGGGCTGATTGCCGGGGGCGAAGTCGCCCTGCGCCGCTCGGTGGAACGGGCCGAGGACGACGAATCCCAAGGACGGCGAGACCTCGAACAGCATGGATTCTCTTCTAAGGACGTGCTGGTGGGGATCGCGGCCAGCGGTCGCACGGCTTATGTGCTCGGCGGCATCCGCTATGCGCGGGAACTCGGCGCGCTGACTATCGGACTGAGCTGCGTGCCTGGATCCGAAGTCGCTCGGGCATCTGAACTAGCCATCACACCGGCGACCGGTCCCGAGGCTGTGACGGGATCGACCCGGATGAAGGCCGGTACAGCGACCAAGCTGGTTCTGAATATGCTGTCGACGGGGACCATGGTTCGACTCGGTTATGTCTACGGCAACCTCATGGTGAACGTGCAGCCAACAAATACCAAGTTGCGCGACCGGGCGGCGCGCATCATCGGGACCATCACAGGATTGAGCTACCTCGAGGCCGCCGCGCTGCTCGAGCAAGCCGGATCGGTAAAGACCGCTGTGGTGATGCAGAAGCTCAATCTGGGCAGGAAAGAAGCCGAGTTGCGCCTGCAGGAGGCACGGGGACGATTGCGAGCAGCGCTCGAGGGCCGCCCGCGACGCTAGAGCGATGCTGCTACACTTGCCGGAGCCAAATCTCTCCCATATTTGATTCGAAGATTCAGATGAGGTCTGTCATGCACGTACCGCGCCAACTTATTACGTCACTATCATTGTTACTTATTGCCGCTCTATCCTCTACAGCGCAAAACGCGGCTCCGCAGCGAACTCTCATCCGCGCCGGCCACGTCCTCGATGTTCACACCGGAAACGAAGGCGCCGATCAGACGATCGTCGTCACCGGTGACCGCATCACTGCGATTGCGCCGACCGCATCGACTCCCAAGCAGCCGGGCGACACGGAGATCGATCTGCGTTCACTGACTGTCATGCCGGGACTCATCGACGTGCACACTCACCTGACGATGGACACCAACTTCGATCCGTATCATGAGCTCTCGACAAGTGTGGCCAAGAGCGCTCTGATCGGCGCGCGGAATGCGAAGGTCACGCTCGAAGCTGGATTCACCACAGTGCGCAATGTGGGAGCGGACGGTTATGCCGATGTCGATCTGCGTGATTCGATCAATGAAGGATTGATCGAGGGACCGCACATGCAGGTAAGCGGGCCGCCGCTCGGAATTACCGGCGGCCACTGTGACGAAAATCTGCTGCCGTACGAATATCACGTGACCGCTGACGGGGTTGCGGATGGCGTTGAGGCTGTACAGCATAAGGTCCGCGAGACGATCAAATACGGCGCCGACCTCATCAAGATCTGCGCGACCGGTGGCGTGCTCTCAAAGGGTGACGATCCGCAGGCCTCGCAATACACCCTCGAGGAGATGAAGGCCATTGTTGCCGACGCGCATCGCCTCGGCCGGAAGGTCGCCGCGCATGCGCACGGGTCGCAGGGAATTCTATGGGCCACAGAGGCCGGTGTGGACTCGATCGAACACGGTTCCTACATGAACGACGAGGACATCGCGGCGATGAAGCAGCACGGCAACTACTTCGTTCCCACCGCCTATCTCGTCGACTGGATGCAGGAGAACGGGCATCTGCCGGCTTTCTACGCGCAGAAGATGAAGGACGTTAGCGTCGTCGAGAAAGCCAATGCGAAGAAGGCCATTGCTGCCGGCGTGAAAATTGCATTGGGAACGGATGCCGCCGTCTATCCGCATGGGTTGAATGCGCATGAACTCGATGTTTACGTGAATCAGTTCGGCATGAGCCCGCTGGCAGCGCTGCAGGCGGCCACGCTGAACGCGGCTGACCTGATGGGCTGGACGGACAAGACCGGATCGCTTAACGCCGGCAAATGGGCGGACATCATCGCCGTCTCCGGTGACCCGATGAAAGATGTTCGCATCCTGCAGCAAGTGAAATTCGTGATGAAATCCGGTGTCGTGTACAAGAACCAGAGTGGGCAATCGTGAAGGCTACGCGCTTCGAGTTCCGGTTTCGGCTCGCCATCGTAGTGCTCATCTACGGATTGGGCTTTACCTTGCCATGGCTGATCCACCGGGCCGGGGGACCGCATGAGACGACAACCTGGCTGGCACTTTCAGATGCGCTGTCGAGAACGGGAGCCCTCAGCGTGCAGTCGGCGGTTGTGGGAGTCACTTCCCTGACGATCGTGCTGGCTGCCACTGGGGCCGTACTACGCGTGTGGGGCACCGCGTATATCGGCACGGGAATCATGACCTCCGGCGAGATGCACGCGCAGAGCGTGCTGGCCGCCGGGCCGTATCGCCATGTCCGCAATCCTCTCTACATGGGGAGTCTTGCGCTTTCTTGTGCGGTCGCGATCCTGATGGGGCCGATCGGGGCGATCTTCTTTCTGGTGGCGATGTTCGTGCACTATCTGCGGCTGATACTCGGCGAGGAGGCTTACCTTACCGAGCAGCAAGGCGAAACATATCTTGTGTATAAGACGCGGGTGCCGCGGTTCGTTTTTAGTCTCACGCCGCGAGTGCCGGCGCAGGTTGCGAATCCGCGGTGGCTGCGGGCGGTGGCCGCAGAGATTTATCCCGTTGGAATCGCGCTCAGCTTTGCCGTTCTGGCCTGGAGATATAACGTTGACCTGCTTATCAAGGCGGTCATCATATGCTTCGGTCTTTCGCTGATCGTCAGGGCGTTTCTGGCAGAGAAGGCGGAGTGAAGCGCAAGGAAAAAAAGGAGACGGATCTCAGACCGTCTCCCTCTCCCTATTAGAATTTCGCCGCTGTTTTACTTTTCTCCAGGCGGCGGCTGCCAGAAACACTGTTACTTCTTCGGCGGTGCGATTGCGTCCTTTGCGGCCTTGGCCACGCGGAACTTCACGACCGTCTTTGCCTTGATCTTGATCTGCTCGCCGGTCTGCGGATTGCGGCCCATGCGCGCCTTGCGCTCTGCCTTCACGAGGCGGCCCAGTCCGGGGATGATGAATACGCCGTTCTTTTTTGTTTCCTTGACGGCGGTTTCCGCGAGCAGGTCGAGAAACGCTGCGGACTGCTTGTTAGTCAGTTCAAGCTTCTCGGCCAACTGCCGCACAAGAGCTGTTTTGGTAAGCGCTGTTGCCATTCGTATTTCCTCCTAATTTCCTCTTCACTTTTGAGGCCGGTTGCGCAAGTGTGATCGGCTCGACTTCGATTGCCTGTTGTCAGCTGCACGACCGGTTTCGCCAGTATTTATGCGGCTCTGGAGAGAACCCCACCGCCGTTAACCTTGCGTCTTTTGGAGGGCTTTGTCAACAGGAAAAGAGTAGTTTCCACAGGTTTTTGCGGGCTTTTATAGGGTTTTACGTGATTTTGCCTAGTTTTCGCGCCACTTTGGTAATCATGGCGGAGCGCAGGTGCTCGGAAAGCCTTGTCCAGAGCGGGCCGGAGCAATGGCGACACGACAGCAACATGCCCGACTATAGGCCCCGCCGTGCAGCCTAGTAAAGTCCGAAGAGCGGTTTTTTGCGCTTTTCCATACCGCGCACAAGGGGCTGGTTGAGGAAATCCACCAGCGGCTGCGAAAGCCGGAAATATGCGCCGATCGTCGCCGCCAGCTTCGGATCGAGCGCCGGATCGGCAGGAAGCGTAGCGATCACTCCCCACTGACGCCACTTGATCCATTCGATCGCGGGATGTTCTGCGGGAAAGCCTTTTGGCGGCCGGGTGAGTGCCGCGGGGTCGTGCGGCTGCATTTTTGCGCGCACTTTTTTCGCTTCGATAAGGCGGCGGAATTCCTCGTGGTGCTCGAGCAAATGACGGCGGATGGCGAGTAACTGCTCCTTCGGAGGCATGTAAACGCCGGCGGCGATTACCAGCTCCGTTGGACTGATGTGCAGGTAATAGCCGCTGCCGGAAGTCTTTTCCATTCCGTTGCGCGACCACCACGCGGCGAGATGAGTTTTGTAAGGCGTCTTGTCGGCAGAGAAACGCGTGTCCCGGTAGATGCGCAGCATCGACTTCTGCGCAGGGCGCACGTGCGACGGCGCGTAGTCCATCATGCCTTGGGTGATCTTCTCGATCAGTGCGAGCATGGGAGCTTTCAGTTCGTTTTCGTAAATGTGCCGTCGCGCCTCAAACCATTCCCGGCGGTTGTTGCACTTGAGCTGGCGGAGGAAGTCGAGGGCTTTCTGATTGAAGTAAGGAACGGCTGGTTGAACTGTTTTTGAAGGAGAAGATTTCTTTGCGGAGCGCGGGGGCATGAGGCCATTTTAGGTGAGAGACGCTACTGCTTGAACTCGACGACCGTTGCGCCTGCGCCGCCCTCGTTCTGTGGCGGCTCGGTAACGGATGCGACCTGCGGATGCTGGCGCAGATACTCGCGCAGCGTGCGCCGCAGGATGCCCATGCCGGTTCCGTGGATGACGCGGATGCGCGGCAGGCCGGCGAGGAAAGCGCGGTCGAGGAACTTCTCAACTTCGTCGCGTGCTTCGTCGGCGGTGCGGCCGATGACGTTGACCTCCCAGCCGAGGTTCTCGTCTGGATCGGCGACGGATACAGATACGCCGCGCCGGCTGCGCGCCGCCTGCAGCGGGGTTTCGGATGAGGCGGAACGAACAACTTCGGCGATCTCGTCGCGGGCAACGCGCATCTTCATGGCGCCGATGGAGACCTCGAAGGTCTTATCGTCGACCTGGCGCTCGACACGGGCTGTCTTGCCGAGGTTGCGCAGCTTGACCATGTCACCCGGGGCGATATGGCGGACGATGTGGGGCTCGGCGTGGCGGTCGCCTTTGTCGGCTCCGGTGTGGTGCGCGACGACGGCAGAGTTGAAGCTTTCGGCGAATTCCCTTCTGAGCCGCGAGATTCGGCGCTCTGCTTCTTTCGAGAGCTTCTGCTGAGCGGCGCGGTCGTCGATGGCGCGGACGGTTTCGCGCGCCTGATATTCGAAATCCTTGAGCAAGGATTCGAGCTTCTGCTCGAGTTCGCGCACCTTGGCGCGCTGCTCTTTCATGCCTTCGACTTCGAGCCGTGCACGCTCGCGACGGAGTTCCCTCTCGAGTTGTTCCAGGCGCTCGCGTTCGGCTGTGGCCGCGCGCAGCTGGTCGTGGAGTGAATCGATGAAGCGGCCGATGTCCTGGGTTTGCGTGCTGAGCCGGGAGCGGGCGGCGTCGATCATGCTCGGGTCGAGGCCGAGACGGGCAGCAATGTTTATTCCCGCCGATGCGCCGGGAACTCCCTGGCGCAACTCATAGGTTGGAGCCAGGGTGCGCTCGTCGAATCCCACGGCGGCGTTGATGACGCCGGGGGTGTTGGCGGCGTAGACCTTGAGCGATGTGTGGTGGGTGGAGATGATGGTCCACGACTTCGCGCGCAGAAAGTGCCCGGCGATGGCGACGGCGAGCGCAGCGCCCTCTTCGGGGTCGGTGGCCGAGCCGATCTCGTCCAAAAGCACAAGAGACGATGCGTCGGCCCGGGCGGCGATGCGATTGAGGTTGACGATGTGCGCGGAGAAGGTCGAGAGGTTCTGCTCGATCGATTGCGCGTCTCCTATGTCGGCCAGCATGGCGTCGAAGACAGGCAGCACGGCAGCCTCGGCGGGAATCGGCACTCCGCTTTGCGCCATGATGGCCAGAAGCCCCGCGGTCTTGAGCGCGACGGTTTTGCCGCCGGTGTTGGGGCCGCTGATGATGAGCTGGCGCGCGTCGGAGGTGAGGGACAGGCTCGTGGGGACTACGCTGCCACCCTGGCCGCGCAGGCGCTTTTCGAGTAGCGGATGGCGCGCAGCGTTCAATGTCAGTTCGGGAGGTTCGGCCTCCGCAGATTGCGTGTCTTTGAATTGCGGCTCGATGCAACGGAATTCGAGCCCGAAGCGGGCCCGGGCCTGCAGCGTGTCGACTTCCGCGAGTACCTCGGCTCCTTTGAGGATGTCGGGCGCGTACTGGCCGATCTGGCGGGTCATCTCGGCGAAGATGCGATGGATCTCGGCCTGCTCCTCTTCGAGGAGGCGCACGAGGTCGTTGTTGAGCTCGATGGTTTCCAGCGGCTCGACGTAGACGGTCTGGCCGCTGGAGCTGGCGCCGTGGACGACGCCCTGCACGCGCCGCTTCCATTCGGCCTTGACGGGGATGACGAAGCGCTCGCCGCGAATGGTGATGAGGTCGTCCTGCGTGCTGCCGCCTTCGGAGAAGCGCCGGAGGGCGGAGCGCAGGCTGTCTTCGATTGCGCGCTGCTGGCGCTCCATCTCGCGGCGGATGCGGCGCAGCTCAGGCGAGGCGTCGTCGGCGAGGGAGCCATCGGGGAGAATGCGCGAGCGCAGCGACTCAATCAGAGGCTTGAGGGGCAGCGTGAGCAACTCGGCGGCCATGGCGCGCAGCTCGGGCAGTGAGTCGGCAAGGTCGGCGGGAGGCACAGTCATCAGCGCGGCCCATGCGGAGATGTCCTCGGCGAGGGAGAGGATGCGGCGGATCTCGTCGGCTTCGAGCGCGGCGCCTTGAATGCGCGACCTGGCCAGAGGGTCCGAAGGGTCAAAGAGCGATCCGAGCGATGGGCGCGCGCCGGCGTCGATCAGGCGGCGCATCTCACCGGCGAGGGAATGCTCGCGGCGAATCCAATCGAGATCGGTGGACGGCTCCAGGGAGAGCAGCCACTGGCGGCCGGTGGAGGAATGCGCGTACCCGGCGAGCAGGTCAAGAAAACGGCCCCATTCAAGGGCCGCGGGGCTACAATCGCTCACGACATGCGGGATGGGACGGGTTAGTGGCATAAAGAGGCCAAATCGCGGGCCCTAAGCTTCATCCTACCGGGATATGAGAAGCCGAGCAGCCGCCCCGGAACAAGTGCAGGCTGCGTTGCGTATTTCCAAGCAGGTCTTTCGCAGCAGAAGGAGGGACCAATCAATGTTCTGTAGTGGATGTGGACAGTCGGTCGAGCCCAGCCAGCAGTTCTGCCCCAGTTGTGGCAGAGCCATTCCCCAGGTCGCACCTATAGCCTCCGGAGTTCCCGGAGTGCCAACGCCCTGGTTTTACACGCGCGTGCATCGCCATATCCAGTCGCTGGCGATCCTGTGGATTGCCTATGGCGTGTGGACGCTTTTGACGTGGGCACTGGCCATGTCGTTCTTTGCGGGCATGTTTGGCGGGTATTTCGGGCACATGCATCACGGCCCCTTCGGCGAATTTCCCTTTGCCGGAATTCCGTGGTTTGCGCCGTTCATTACGGTGATCATCATCGGGCGCGCAGTTCTGTGTTTTGCCACCGGCATTGCGCTCAACCGGCGTGCGCCGTGGGCGCGCATTCTAGCGATTGTCGCGGCGTTTCTGACCCTCATCAAGCCCATCAGCGGCACGGTGCTCGCGATCTACACGCTGTGGGTGCTGCTGCCTTCGCCGTCGGGGCAGGAATATGAGCAGATGGCGGGGATCTAGTACAGAAACGGTCAGCAGTCAGGAAAAAGACGGCCGGGATAAAAGCGGTCAGGTATGAAACGGCTGGGGATAAAACGGCCAGTAACAGCGGCCATCCCACTGACCGCTGGCCGCTTCACCCCTGACTGCTAGCCGCCCAACCCTAGCCGTCTCATCACTGATCGCTGGCTCCTGCCTACCGGCCGCTAGAATAGACACATGGAATTCCCCATCACACGGCTGCGCCGGCTGCGCCGCAGCGAGCCGCTGCGCAGCCTGGTCCGCGAGACACATCTCGAGCCCGGAGCCCTGATCTATCCCCTGTTTCTCTGCCCCGGCGAGGGGGTGCGGAAGGAGATCGGCTCAATGCCGGGCGTTTTCAATTTGTCGGTCGACGAGGCGGTAAAGGAAGCCGAAGAGGCTGCGTCGCTTGGCATTGGAGGGTTGCTGCTTTTTGGGCTTCCCGAGTCGAAGGACGAACAGGCCAGCGGAGCATGGGATGAAGGCGGAATTGTCCAGCGTGGGCTGCGGACGCTGAAGGCGTTGTCGGCGGCGAAGAAGCTGGTGCTGATCGCCGATGTCTGCCTGTGTGAATACACCTCGCATGGCCACTGCGGGGTTGTTCGAAAGACGGCGGGCGGTTCAGAAACAGACTACGAGATTGAGAATGATTCGAGCCTGAGCCTGCTGTCGAAAACAGCGGTGTCGCTGGCGAAGGCGGGCGCGGACGTTGTTGCACCGAGCGATATGATGGACGGCCGGGTTGCCGCTATCCGCGACGAGCTCGACGACGAGGGCTTAGATCAGGTGCCGATTCTCTCGTACGCGGCGAAGTTTGCCTCGGCGTTCTATGGGCCCTTTCGCGAGGCGGCAGATTCAGCGCCGCAGTTCGGCGACCGGCGGAGCTACCAGATGGATGGCGCAAATCTGCGCGAGGCGATGCGTGAGATTGATCTCGACCTCGGCGAAGGCGCGGACATGATCCTGATGAAGCCGGCGCTGCCGTATCTTGATGTCATCCGCGCGGCGCGGGAGCGATTCGAGGCGCCGATAGGGGCGTACCAGGTGTCGGGAGAGTATTCGATGCTGCAGGCTGCGTTCGCGAAGGGCTGGCTCGATCGCGAGCGCGCGATGATGGAGTCGCTGATTTCGATTCGCCGTGCCGGGGCGGGATTTATCGCGACGTATTTCGCGAAGGAAGCGGCGAAGTTGTTGAGCTAACCGATAAACATGTACGAGGAAGACTGGAAGGAATATAGGAGATACCGAAGAGACTTCTGGATCGTCTTTGTCGGATATCTTCCCGTGATGTTTGTGGTAGCGACCCTGTCGAACTGGCTATTTTACTCGTTTACGCCGGCCTTCGTTTTGGCTGTCGGGTACATGCTTTTGGTCATCGTCGCCGGAATTCGAGTCAGTGGCTTCTACTGTCCCCGCTGTGCTAAATGGTTTGCAGGTACATGGTGGTACAACCTTGGCTTTCTCGCCCGAAAATGTCAGCATTGCGGCCTGCGCAAATTCAGTCACGAATAGTTCTGAAGGGGATGAGAGCTAAACCCGATCCAGTTCCGCGAACAGCTCGCTTAGCACCACGCGAATCTCGGTTCCCGGAATCGCAAGCACGCCGTCTGCGGGCTCTTCAAACCCACGCGAAGTAGCGACGTACGCCTTGCGCGACTCGGGATCGACGACCCAAACGTGTTCCGTGCCAAATTTCAGGTAATCGTCCACGCGCTGACGAACGCGAGCCATGGTGTCTTCCGGTGAGAGAATCTCGACAAACAGCAGCGCGGGCGTGCGCAGGATGCGTTGCCATTCCAGTCCCGCAGCCGTCACGGTGATATCGGGGATGCGGAAGCGAGTTGGGCTCACCTGCACGCGCAACTCTGGATAAACCTCAGCCTTCCATTCATTGCGCTTGCTCGCAAAAAGAAAAATCAACGCCCTCTGCAGGATTGCGTGCTCTTTCTCGCCCAGATTCCTCTCCTCAACGACTCCGTCCACGTAGTCGCAGTCCGGGCGGTAGCTCGTCGCCAGGTATTCGGCCACCGACACTTTCACGGGATGTGGAATCGCACTCACGCCTTCAGTATCGCCTAACCACTGTCCGATCCCCAAGAGAGGTCTTGGAGTGCCTCTCGCGCCCTGCATCTTTCGTACCTCTGCCGCATCAGAAACGCTTGCGTACAATAGAGTGTTTGGGTTGGGCCCGGATGGTCCGGGCATGATCCCTCACGCCATCGACACCCTGAACGGAGCTTTCCCCTTGGCAGAGACCATTTACGACGTAGCCGTTATCGGCGGAGGACCCGCCGGATACACCGCAGCCATCCGCGCCGGCCAGTACGGCCTGAAGGTCGCCCTCATCGAAAAAGACAGCCGCCTGGGCGGCACCTGTCTGCTGGTGGGTTGCATTCCGACCAAGGCGCTGCTCTTCAACGCTGAGATCTATGACCATCTCAAGCACGCGAAGGAGTACGGACTCGACGGGTTGGGCGAAGCGAGCATCAACTGGAAGGCGATTCTCGACCGCAAGAATGGGATCGTCGCCAAGCACGTCAAGGGACTCGAGTTCCTGATGCGCAAGAACAAGGTGACGGTTGTTCCGGGCTTCGGGCGGCTTACCGGACCGGCGAAAGATGGCGTCCACTCGGTCGAAGTCACCGCTTCGGGCGACGCCAAGGCCAAACCCTCCGTCGTGAAGGCAAAAAACATCATTCTCGCCACCGGGTCTGATGCGCGCATGCTGCCGGGAGTGAAAGCCAGCGACAAGGTGTTGACCAATATTGAGATACTGTCGCTCGATCGGATTCCGAAATCGCTGTTGATTATCGGCGCGGGCGCTGTGGGTGTGGAGTTCGGGTCGATCTTCCGCAGCTTCGGGTCGGAGATCTCGATCCTCGAATACCTGCCGCGCCTTGTGCCCGTCGAAGACGAAGACATCAGCAAAGAGTTGGCGCGCTCGTTCCGCAAGCGCGGCATTGAGAGCGCGACCGGCGCGAAGGTCGAGAAGGTCGAAGAGACCAAGGATGGCGTGAAGGTGACCTACACGGGGTTGGACGGCAAACAGGCTGCCAAGGAAGCCGAGAAGGTTCTGGTTGCCGTGGGCCGCGGGCCGCGCACTGAGGGCATTGGCCTCGAGAAGACGAAGATCAAGCCCGACCGCGGCTTCATCAAGGTCAACGAGTACATGCAGACCGATGAGCCGGGCGTCTACGCGATTGGAGATATTGTGGCCGGCATGCCGCAGCTCGCGCATTCGGGCTCCATGGCTGGTCTGGTCGCCACCGCAAAGATCGCCGGCAAGTACGCCCGGCCCATCAAGCGCGAGCGCATCCCCGGCTGCACCTATACCGAGCCGCAGATCGGCAGCGTTGGCCTGACGGAAGCCAAGGCCAAAGAGCTGGGACATACGGTCAAGGTGGGCAAGTTCCCCTTTGTCGGCAACTCGAAAGCCACCATTGTCGACTCGCACGATGGCTTTGTGAAGGTCGTGGCGGACGCGAAGTATGGGGAGATTCTTGGCGTACACATCATCGGTCCGCAGGCGACGGAGCTGATTGCCGAAGCTGTCACGGCGATGGAGCTCGAAGGCACGGTTGAAGACCTGATGTGGACGATCCACGCGCATCCGACGTTGGCAGAAGCGATGCTTGACGGCTTCAGCAGCGTCGAGGGGATGGCGATTAACGTCTAGGAGTTAGCGAACTACCGATGTCCGGGGTCCGCATTTTCAGACCTGGGCTATGATTTCCGTATGCACAACGAATTCACAGCGGTCATCGAGAGGGACGGCGACTGGTTCGTCGGCTGGTCTCCCGAGATTCCGGGCGCAAACGGTCAGGGACGAACCGTTGAGGAATGCCGCGAAAATTTGGCAGCAGCAATTGAGTTGATCCTTGAAGATCGACGCGAAGATGGCCTGCGTGGGGTTCCGAGTGACGCTATCCGTGAAGTAGTCACTCTCCATTGAAGCGAGAATCTCTGCTGCGCCATCTCCGGCGATACGGCTGCTATCTCAAGCGCGAGGGTAGCGCTCATTCGCTTTGGACAAATCCACAGACAGGCCAGGTAGAAGCAGTCCCTCGTCACTCTGAAATCACTGATCTGCTGGCGCGTAAAATCTGCCGAGGCCTGTCTGTTCCGGAGAGCGGCCGCCAATGATCCTCAACCTCATCCATCTCGGACGTGTCGACTACGCCGCGGCGCTCGACATTCAGAAACAGCTTGTCGAGGCGCGGCATGAGAACCGCATCGGGAATACGCTGGTGCTGCTTGAGCATCCACCGGTTCTGACGCTGGGGCGCAACTCGTCGCGCGCCAACATTCTTGCCAGCGATGAATTCCTTGCTTATCGCGGAGTTGAGGTTCACGAGATCAACCGCGGCGGAGACGTCACGTATCACGGGCCGGGCCAGCTTGTGGGCTATCCGATTCTCGACCTGCGCAGCGTTACTGTAAATGGCCGCCGGGTTGGCGCGGTGGATTACGTCCGCCTGCTCGAAGAGTCGCTCATCCGCGCTCTCGGGGATTTTGCCGTTCCCGCGCAACGCATCGCCGGACGAACAGGTGTGTGGACCGTCGCGGGCGGGTCGATCCCGGAGAAGAAGATTGCCGCTATCGGCGTGCACATCTCGCGCGGCATCACCTCGCACGGTTTCGCGCTCAATGTCACGACGGACTTGCGCGACTTCGAGCTGATCGTGCCCTGCGGCATCTCGGACCGAGCAGTAACGAGTCTTGAGCTCGAGGCTGCGGAGGGTGCAACTCCGGCCACAATGGAAAACGCCATTAACTCGGTTGCACGTCACTTCGGACTGGTCTTCGAGCACCAGGTGCTTTGGCTCGATCCGGCTGATGTCGGGCTCGGGCTGGACGCGACTCTACAGGCCGCGAGCGAATAGGCTGCTAGATGCGCCGCGAAGGGCTCAGCGAGATGCGGTGATGCGGCCAGGAGATCGACTCCACACAATCAGTGGGAACGAGAAGGGAGCGGCTCTGCAGCCAGTCCCCTGCTTTGACGTCGAGATAGCCGACATGCCAGGATGCTTCGTCCATGATGTAGCTTTCGAGATGTCCGATTTCGCTGCGGCCGGACGAGACTGTGTAGCCCCTCAGGTACCAAGCGCTGCGAAGATGGGAGTCTGCTTTTCGGCGAGTCGGATATTGCACCCCTACAGGCATCGACCGCAGCGCTCCGTAAACCTGCTCATCGACCCAGTAGGCGAACCAGCCAAAGTAGTCGCGCATCGCGATTTCCTGCTGACGTGAAACAGGCTGTTCGGTATCGACATCGGGACTATGGCGCACCTGTTCCCTGGTGAAATTCACACGGAGTGTTCTGCTGGTCCAATCGAGCTGCTGAACGGCGGCAGTGGCCAGCACGACGTCCCTTCGTTTCAGCAGATTTCCCACGTCGACCACCAAGTAACGAACTGTCCATGATTCATCGTCGAACAGGAAGTCGCGGACTGCTCCGATTTTGCCGTCGGTCGCGGTGACAGAGGAACCATTCAGGGTATGCAGATCGCGCAGCATAACTCCGCGTTTACTTTGACAGGCCAGATGCCTGAAGTGGCTCGGCCTTATGGTAGTCATAATAGCGCTCGTTGTCGGACGCGTTGTGACTGAACAAGAAGAGGACCCTGGCGTGCGCTGTCATGGAGAAGTGGCTGGGCAGCCAGATCTCGTCGCCGACCGGCATCTTCTCCAGCTCGAAGCGTGTGCCCGGCTCGACGCTGGGCGAGAAAGCCCTCGATCGATACGGGGTGGATGACCTGGGCCGTCACTTTCAACCACTGGAAGGTTTTCTTATCGATCCAGAGCTTGCCCTGCATACCTGTGAGCACCTGAGTCTCCATGCTCGGAGGCTGGTAGCCGGGACGGGGAGTCGCTTTCAATGCATAAACATCGTGTCCATCGAGCGTCTCTTCTCCGGTCAGCGTGAAGTTGAAGGCCTTCGTGAGCTCGCCCATGAGCGCGTGATCGCGTGCGCGGTCCTTTTGATATTTGGCGATACGGGCGGCGCGTTCCTGTGCGGATTCTTGTTGTCTCCGGGCAATGACGGCGTCGAGTTTCTGCTGCTCCTGAGCCTGTTGCTGAGGCGGCAGGGGCTCACCGTTGATCTGCATCAGGCGGTTGTAAGGCGAGCCCTCGATCATGAGAGTGGAGACGGTTCTGGTTCCACCGTTGGGCTCGCGATCCGTTTCCATGTTGTCGTATTGAGGGGCGGCGTTCCAATCCCTGGCGTTGGCCTCAACTGATCGTTGGACGATTTCCTGCGCGGTGAGAGGCGTGTCCTGGGTGAAGGCGGGACAGATGGCCGCCAGTGCAAGCGCAACCAAGACAGCCAGATACCGTGGACCTTTGCCGGGATTTGGTGCAAGTCCCATCAATAAATGAGATGCATGAAATGAGATGCATGCCAGGCGGGAGGCAGGCATGAGCGCTCCTGCTCCGGGCTCCTGTTCACTGGATGGAAGTAAATGCTGCTGTGAGGTCGTCGATCAGGTCGGGTGGGCTCTCAAGGCCGATGTTCAGGCGCACGAGGCGGCCGCGGTGTGCTTCTCCGAGGCGCGTTAACTCGGGATAGGCCATGGCGAGGCTGGTGACTCCACCCCAGCTCCAGCCGATCCTGAAGAGCTTGAGAGTGTTAACGAAGGCGTTGACCTGAGTCTCGGAGTATTCGGGCCTGAACAAGATGGAAAAGATGCTGGCCGAGCCGGTGAAATCGCGCTTCCAGATTTCGTGGCCGGGGCAGGATGGAAAAGCCGGATGAAGGACGCGGTCGATCTCAGGCCGCTGGGCGAGCCAGGAGGCGACGGCGAGGGCGGATTTCTCGAGCGCGTCGAGGCGGACCCCCAGCGTTTTCAAGCCGCGGAGGGCGAGGGTGCAATCGTCGGGTGAGGCATTCATTCCCAGCTCTCGATGCGTGTCGCCGACGCGAGAGTAGGCTTCTTCGGTTCGGACGGAGACGGAGCCAAGGAGCAGATCGCTGTGGCCGCCGATGTACTTGGTCAGGGCCTGCATACTGACGTCAACACCGAAGGAAAAGGCATCGAAGAGGACTCCGGCGGCGTAGGTGTTGTCGAGGGCGACGGGGATCTGGCGCGCGTGGGCAGCCTTGACGATGGCCGGAACGTCTTGCACCTCCATGGTGATGGAGCCGGGACTCTCGCACCAGACGAGTGCGGTTTCAGGGCGAAGAAGGCTCGAGATACCGCCGCCGATCAGAGGGTCGTAACGCTCAACCTCGATGCCGCAGCGACGCAAGAGGCCGTGGGCCAGCTCGCGGTTGGGTCCGTAGGCTGTGGTAGGCAGCAGGACGTGGCTGCCGGCGCTGCAGAAAGCGAAATAGATGAGGGCGATGGCGGCCTGGCCGCCGGGCGTGATGAAGGTGTGGTGAGCGCCTTCGAGGTCGGCGATACGGGCGGCGAGTTCCAGCGTGGTGGGTGTTCCGTAGAGGCCGTAGGTGTAGCCGATGCGGGTCTGCTCCCAGCTATCGGAGACCTGCGACATAGAGTCGAAGGCGACGGTCGAGCCCCGCCAGGTGGGGGAGGCGAGCGAGTGGAAGTCGTTGCTGACATGAGTGCCGGGATGAATGAGCTTCGAGCGCCAATGCATGTCCTATTGAAACATTGGGAGCAGGCGGCCAGCCCGGGAGAGCGTTAGGGCGGATCTCGTGGTTAAATTCTGGTCACGGCAGGGCCGTGCGGACTCACGTTCCGGGTCCAGGCATCGGGAGGTTTGAATGAACGGCAACATTCTTCTTCGCCAGCAGGTCGCGGGCGAGACTATCCGCATACTCGGAAACATGCAGCAGACAAGATACCAGCACAACATCTATATCGATGAAGCCACGGGCACCTATTTCGTCGACTGCTCGGGCTTTGTCAGCTATATTCTGGACCGCGTCGCGCCGAATCATCTGAGCCTCATTTCTTTTGACCCTCCCGAGACGCGGCCGCTGGCTCAGGATTACTACAACTTTTTCTCGTCGCTTCCGACGGAGACAACGAACGGGTGGCGACAGATTCTGACGCTGGCTCATGCGCGTTCCGGCGACCTGGCGGCGTGGGCCCTGGCACCTCCGAACGAGGATACGGGGCATGTGTTTGTTGTTGCCGCGGATCCGGTCCAGATCTTGGAGGATACATATTCAGTCGAAGCCTACGACGCGAGCGACATTCTGCACTATGACGATTCGAGGGGGCCGGGCAAGCGATTCCAGGGCGGTGTTGGATCGGGCACGTTTCACATCCAGATCAGCGGGGGCGGGTCGCCGATTGCATTTCAGTTCGGGCCGGGTGATCCGGTCGTTCCAAACAGCATTGCAATCGGGCGATGTGAGGGGTTCGGTGTATGAACGACACACACGACTCCAGATAACTTTACAGATGAGCCGGTTACTACACCTCCTCCTCTTTCAGGTTCCCTGAACTCGAAGACTTTAGAGTGCCAGATAGGCCGGCTGTGAAATTTTGCCCGACGCGAAGCGCGGGCGATAGGTCCCGTCGTCCCCATCTTCGCAGTGATGACAGGCCCTAGGTTCCGGCACCCGAAACAACCCTCGTCGGGCCGGCGAGTAATTCGTCAGCCGCGGCTTGCTGCTCCAGCATGCGACGTTTCAGGGTTTCGTAAATAGGCTCGCTTTTGAGCAGCATCGCAACCACCATGGCCATCAGCGAAGCACCCAGCAAGCCGAGGGTCAGGTCGCCGCGGCCGGTCATTTCAACAGTAAGCACGATTCCCGTCAGCGGCGCGCGAACGCTCGCCGAGAACAGCGCCGCCATCCCAATCACCGCAAAGGCGATGGGTGAGATACCAGGATCAGGCGCGAAGTGATTCAGGACTCCTGCGAAGAGCGCGCCGGAGGAAGCGCCCAGCACTAAGAGCGGGGCAAAGATACCGCCTGGCACACGTGCGGCATAGGACCACGGGCCAAGGAGGAAGCGCACGAGAAATACCGTCAGCAGCCCCCCTGCTGCATTCGGATCGACGAGAATGGTTTGCGTTAGCACATCGCCGCCGCCAACCAAGGCCGGTGCAAACCATGCGGCGAGTCCCACCGTGGCGCCTATGATGGCCGCGCGGTTCACCGACGAGAGGTTGCGTAAGCGGTCCCCAAAACGAAGCAGGCCCACGGTGAAAATGTTATAGACAGCGCCGAAAGCGCCCAGCAACGCGCCCAGGACGAGAAACGGCCCAACCCTCCAGACCTGGGTCAGGCTGACCTGCGTTAACGAGAAATCCAGGGCGTTGCCCAGCATCCATCGCATGATCCACACGGCGACCACGGCGGCAGCCAACGTGGCCACCATCAGCCAGGGCGTAAAGCTGCTGGTCAATTCCTCGAAGACGAAGATGGAGCCACCGATGGGAGCGTTGAAGGCGACAGCGAGTCCTGCGCCCGCGCCAGCCGCTCCAATGATCTTCCCGTCTTCGTCGTCTTTTATGAGAAAGTGCGAGATTAACCAGCTAAGCGAGGCGCCCATTTGCACGGTCGGGCCCTCGCGGCCGAGCGCAAGGCCGGAGCCGATGGCGAGCAGGCCGCCGAAGAATTTGACGGACACGATGGCTGGGGGGGCGGGCTTCACTTCGCCGCTGAAAACGGCTTCCACGCGTTGGATACCGCTGCCCTCTGCGGCTGGCGCAAACCGAACCACCAGCATGCGCGCCAGAGCGGCGCCTACGAGTCCCAGCGCGACCGGCGCCAGCCAGCCAATGTGCGGCCACCTGTGAGCCCATACGATGAGGGCATTACGCCGGTCATCGGCCGCGATCAGCAGGTAACGAAACGCGCCGCCGACTAATCCGACAAAAACTCCGGCGAGGATGCTGGCGGTTGAGATGCGGATTACACGCGAATTCAGGAGCGTCATCAGAGAAAAGCAGTCGCCAATCAGCGGGTGTCAATTCCACACGAGAGGAGCGATCCTCTCCTTTTCTGCGTTCGACTCTAACATGAGTCTCTCCGCGGCAGTCTGTAGCCGAACGACGATCCCAGGTCAGTGTCGTAGTGGCTGAAAAAACGGAGTTTGCAGTAAGTGGCAGGTCACAGCTCGCGAGGGGCAGGCATGGGCGCAAGCGACCAGGGAGGGCATGCTCTAAACGAGCCGTTGGCCATCGAAGGTATTGGTAAAGGAGCGTGTTCTGCTGCTACCGCTGCTCCAGCTTTGCAGGCGGGGTTTTATCTAACCGCGCCGCACTGGCCGCCGACTGGGTCGCCAACCTTGCCATGAGTTCGCGGCGGCGGAACTTTTGTTTTCTTAACCTGTTGAATCTCGCTTTGTCGCCATTTTGTGATGACATATACCCTCGTTCTTCCAATTCGTTCGTGACTCAGCGTGCCGGCCTCCACACGAGCCACCGATGGAAGATTGCGAGGCGAAGGGCAGGGTGAGGAGGAACCCATTGCAGCGCCAGCGGGTCCGATTGCTCGGCTTACTCTCTGGCTCCTGACAACAATGTTCTGCGGCTTGCCCGCAGCATACTCCATTTTTCGAAAGATCTGCCATGTAGTTGCGGGCTCGGAAACCTGGCCCAGCGCAGCGGCCATCGCGAGGTTCGCGGGAAACGGCGCTTTCGGTGACCGGGAGTTTCCACTGCGGTACCTCCCTGCGACGTTCCCAAGCGGCTGAAGACCGTCACCCGGCACAGGGGTGGTCATTCAGAAGTCTACTAATTCAGAATTGCCAGCTTGCGGGCGGTGGTTTCGAGAATGCCGAGTGCCTGGTCGATCTGGGCGCGGGTATGTTCGCTGGTCATGATGGTGCGGATGCGGGCCTTGTCTTCGGGGACGGTCGGGAAGGCGATTCCTGTGGCCATGACTCCGGCGTCGAAGAGTGCCCGGGAGAAGTCCATGGTCTTTTTGCCGTCGCCGATGATGATGGGCGTGATGGGGGTTTCGCTGGCCGGGGTGGTGACGCCTCCAATGTCGAAGCCGAGGCGGCCGAGGGCAGACTTGAAGTAGCGGGTGTTGTCCCAGAGGCGGTCGATGCGTTCGGGTTCCTGTTCGAGGATGTCGAAGGCGGCGATGCATGTGGCAGTGACGGACGGCGGATGCGAGGTGGAGAAGAGGAACGGGCGGGCGCGGTGATAAAGGAAGTCGATTAGGTCACGGGAGCCGCAGACGTAACCGCCAAGAGCGCCGATGGCTTTGGAGAGTGTTCCGACCTGGACGTCGACGCGTCCATGGCAATGAAAGTGATCGACTGAGCCGCGGCCGTTGCGTCCGAGGACGCCGGAGGCATGGGCGTCGTCGACCATCATGATGGCTCCGTACTTGTCGGCGAGGTCGCAGAGCTTGTCGACGGGGCCGATGTCGCCGTCCATGGAGAAGACGCCGTCGGTGATGATGAGCTTGCGGCCGGGGTCGGAGGCGATTTCCTTGAGGATCTCTTCGGCGTGGGCGGTGTCCTTATGGCGGAAGACCTTGATTTTTGCGCGGGAGAGGCGGGCTCCGTCGATGATGGAGGCGTGGTTGAGCTCGTCGGAGATGATGAAGTCTTCCTTGCCGAGGATGGCGGAGACGGTTCCCGCGTTGGCGGCGAATCCGCTCTGGAAGACGACGCAAGCCTCGACGTTCTTGAAGGCCGCGATCTTTTCTTCGAGCTCCATGTGGATCTTCATGGTTCCGGCGATGGTGCGGACGGCTCCGGAGCCTACACCGTAGTCCTTGATGGCCTGAATGGCGGCTTCGGCGAGCTTTGGATGGGCGGTGAGTCCGAGATAGTTGTTCGAGGCGAGGTTGATGACCTGCTTGCCGTCGTAGTGGCAGACGGGCGCCTGCATATCGTCGAGGACGCGGAGATGGAAGTAGGTTCCCCTGGCCTTGAGCTCGTTGAGCTGGGCGGTGAGGTGCTGGAGTTGGGGTCGCTGCGACAGAACAGTAGACATGAGGGACGCCTCGCGGTTGGGATAACCGATTATCGTAGCAGCGAAAGGGCAGAGCACAGAGCTCAGAGCACAGAGCTCAGAGGACAGGCATGATGGAGGTGGGGTGTACCCGGCTCGGATACAATGGGGTTTGGCGCGAAGTGCTGTGTGCCCAACGTTTTTTCCGAGAGAGCAGAGAAACCGAAGAATGAGTTTGCAGTTAGTGAGGGATGGCATCGGCTCGAAGGCCGCGTGCGTTTTACTTGCGGTTTGGATGATGGCAGCCGTAGCAGGGGCGCAGGTGGCTACGCGTACTCAGGTTTCGGTCGCGTCGGCAGGAAATGGCGCGACACTCACGGCGACGGTTGCCGATGTGGCCGGGAATCCTGCCAATGGCGGCACGGTGAGCTTCGACACGGCGCAGGGGTCGGTTGGTTCGGCCTTCGTCGAGAATGGAATTGCGAAGCTGACGGTGGATAAGCTGCCGAAAGGGACGCGCAGCGTGACGGCCGCGTACTCGGGCAGTCGCGGACTTGGAGCGTCATCGGCAGCGGCTGGGGCGAGTCCCGAGGCGAGCAGTGGCACCCTGCCGGATTTTTCTCTCACGGCCAGCCCGACCTCGTTGAGTCTGACGCCGGGGCAGTCTGGCAATGTCACAGTTACAGTGACGCCGGAAAACGGCTTCAACGACATGGTGAGCTTGTCCTGCGCGGGCTTGCCGGCCCAGGCCGCCTGCATTTTCAGCCCGACGACGCTGACTCCGCTGACGGCGTCGGCGATATCGAGCACGCTACAGATCACGACGCAAGGGGCGTCGGGTACACAGGCATTGGTTGGGCGTCCGGGATCGACGGTGGCGTTTGCACTCGTTATTCCCGGGATGCTAGCGCTGATGGGTCTGCCAGGGCTGCGCAGGCGTTCGGGGATTTCCCGGATGGCGGGATTTGTGGTCCTTCTAACGCTGGCGTTGGGGATTTCCGGATGCGGGTCGCGGTACGGATACCTGAACCATCCGCCGTCGGGGAATCCGGGGGTATACGCGGGAACCTATACGATCGTGGTTTCCGGCTACGCGGCCCTCAATGGAACGAGCGTCGTAGGCCATTCGCTGAATGTAACGCTGACCGTCAAATAGCGTCCGCTGGAATGGCCAGGATCCGGAAATGATCTGGAAAATGCGCCGTTGAAGCCTCCCTTTCACAATAGTCTGCGCAAATGGAGTTTAGAATCGCTGCGGTCGACGCCAGGTCATGTGGTGTCGGGGAGGGTCTATGGCCACAGCGACGTTGGCGTCCATCGGTGAACTCGGCGTACTGAATATGTCCCTGCCGGACGGTCTGCAGGAGGTCTGGATCGACAGGGACCTCAGCTGGCTTGATTTCAACGAGCGGGTGCTCGCGGAGGCTCTCGACGAACGAGTGCCCCTGCTGGAGCGAGCGAAATTCCTGGCCATTTTCACCTCGAATCTCGATGAGTTTTTCATGAAGCGCCGGGCGGTGCTTCGCGGATCAGAGGGTGAGGCGGGGCGGGCTTTGTCGGAGGGGCTGCGCGAGAAGCTGCTTCCGATGCTCGACCGGCAGGCGGAATGCTACCGGAACGTGATCGTGCCGGGTCTTGCCGAGCATGGAGTTCTTCTGCGTTATTGGCACGAGCTTACCCAGGCGCAGCAGGCGGAGGCCGGCAAATACTTCGATTCAAATCTGTCGCCGGCGCTGATGCCACTGGTGATCGATCCTGTCCACCCCTTCCCGTTCATCTCAAACCTGTCGACGTCGCTGGTGTTCCGGCTCCGGGATGTTCCCAAAGGCGAGACGATGTTCGCCCGGGTGAAGGTCCCCGATGTGTTGAAACAATGGGTCAACCTGACGGCGGATATCGAGCCAGGGCAGAAGCTGCTCGTGCCTCTTCACGAGGTGATCCACGGGAATCTCGACAAACTTTACAGCGGTATGGAGATCAGCGGGATCACGGTGGTGCGTCTGACCCGCGATGCCGAGGTGGAACTCAGCGAGGAAAATGCCACGGACTACCGGGCACTGGTGAAGGAAGAGGTGCGCAAGCGCCGCTATGAGCCGGTGGTGCGGCTGGAGTTCGGGCCGGAAGCCGATCCGGCGATCCGGGATCTGCTGCGGGAGCGATTCAAGCTCGATGAGATCGACCTTTTCGATGTGCGGGAGAGAGTGAACTACATCCCGCTGTTCGAGCTACTGTCGCTGTCGTTGCCCAAACTGCACGATGCCCCATGGACCCCCCTGGTGCCGGCATTCATTCCGAAGAGTCCGGGGTCGATCTTCGCGGCGATCCATGCGGCCGATCTGCTGGTTCATCACCCGTATGACAGCTTCGACGCCTCAGTCGAACGCTTCATCAGCGAGGCGGCGGACGATCCGCAGACGGTGTCGATCAAGATGACGGCCTACAGGGTGGGAGACGACACGCCGTTCGTCAAATCGCTGATCCGCGCGGCGGAGCGCGGCAAGCAGGTTGCGTGCGTGATGGAAATAAAAGCGCGCTTCGATGAGGAGCGGAACCTGCACTGGGCGGCAGAACTGGAGCGGGTGGGCGCGCATGTGACGTTCGGGATTTCCGGACTGAAGACGCACGCCAAGACGGCCCTGGTGGTCCGCAAAGAGGGCAGCGGGCTGCGCTGCTATGTGCATATCGGCACGGGGAACTATCACGTGAAGACGGCGCGGCTTTATGCCGATTGCGGCTTGTTCACGTGCGATCCGCGGATTACCGGCGATGTGGTCAACCTGTTCCATTACCTGACTGGACATTCGGACCGGCCGCAGTGCACAACGCTGCTGGTGGCTCCGCTGACGATGCGTCCGAAGCTGCTCGATCTGATCCATCGCGAAACGGAGCACAAGCGTAAGGGGCGTTACGCGCGGATCGTGGCCAAGATGAATCAGGTCGAAGATCCGGAGATGATCGAGGCACTGTGCGAGGCGTCGGAGGCAGGGGTCGAGATTGACCTTATCGTTCGCGGATTCTGCTGCCTTAAGCCGGGTGTGCCGGGACGCACGGAGAATATCCGGATTCGTTCGATTATCGGTCGGTTCCTCGAGCACTCGCGGATTCTCTATTTCGCCAACGGCCATCACGATCCGGCCAAGGGGGAATTCTTAATAGGCTCGGCGGACTGGATGTACCGGAACCTGTCGAAGCGGATTGAGGTGGTCACGCCGGTTCTCGATTCCCATCTAAGGCAGCGGCTGTGGGAGATCCTCGATATCAATCTCAAGGACCAGCGAGAGGCGTGGGTCCTCGGGTCAGATGGGAGATACACGCAGCTGCGCCCGGAAGAGGGAGCATCCGGGCCGGAGGGCGTCGGGACCCACCAGACGTTGATGAATCTGGCACTCGAGCGATCGGAGGCCTGAACCGGATTGAGTATCAGGGCCAGTACAGCATGGCTCTGTTCATGGAGGCGGAGAAGTTTCTGGCGCAGCATCTGGGCGGACGGTATCAGGAGGGCGGCACACCGGAGGTGACGGCGCGGCTGAAGGAGATTACGGTCGATCCGAAGTCGGTGGTCGTGACGACTCCGGGGGCATCTGCGCCGGCTTCGAAGTAGTTCGTTGGCTCCAGCTTGAATGGGCATCCCGGATCCGGTACGTCGCCAACCAAAAGGATCACCATCGCCGCATCGATTCAACCCGGGAATTTGAGCTTCTTCTTCCGAAACACGCCCTCGCCTGGCAGGAAGGTTACTTCGCGTGCAGCGTCATTCAGTCGCAGGTAATCACGGTTCGACGGACGTGAGGCATTTTGTGTCGTCCCTGACGGGACTCAGGATGTAGATGCCATCGTACCCGGCACTTCCGTGCCGGGCTAGCGGTTGTGTCGCTCCTGCGGAGCTGGAATGGTGCCGAAGGTAATGGATCGGCTACCCGGCACCGCGTTTATTAACCCGCGATGCGTTGTGGGTAGATATCGAGGAGCGGTCGGCGGGATCAGGCGAGGGCGTTGGAGACGATGTGTTGGGCTTCGTCGATGATGCTTTCGAGGTGGGCTTCGTCTTTGAAGCTTTCTGCGTAGATCTTGTAGAGATTTTCGGTGCCTGAGGGGCGGGCGGCGAACCAGCCGGTTTCGGCGACGACTTTGAGGCCTCCGATGGGAGCATTGTTGCCGGGGGCGTTGGTGAGCTTGGCGGTGATCTGCTCTCCGGCGAGACGTGACTCCTTCACGTTCGCAGGCGAGAGCTTGCTGAGTTTGGCCTTCTGCTCAGGGGTCGCAGGCGCGTCGATGCGGGTGTAGTACGGCGTGCCAAATTTCTGCGCCAGTTCAGCAAAATGCTGGCCGGGGTCTTTGCCGGTGACGGCGGTGATCTCGGCGGCGAGCAGGCCCATGATGGGGCCGTCCTTGTCAGTGGTCCACACGGTTCCATCGAGACGAAGCAGGCTCGCGCCAGCGCTCTCTTCTCCGCCGAAACAGAAGGTTCCGGTGAAGAGGCCGTCGACAAACCACTTGAAGCCAACGGGTGTTTCAGAAAGTTTGCGGCCGAGATCAGCGACGACGCGGTCGATCATGCTGCTGGAGACGACCGTCTTGCCGACGGCGGCGGTGGCGGGCCAGTGCGGGCGATGGGTAAGAAGATACTGGATGGCCACGGCGAGGTAGTGATTGGGATTCAGAAGGCCGGCGGAGGGCGTGACGATGCCGTGACGGTCAGAGTCGGGGTCGTTGGCGAAGGCAACCTGGAACTTGTCCTTGAGCCGCAGCAGGCTGGCCATGGCGTATGGGCTGGAGCAGTCCATGCGGATCTTGCCGTCGTGATCGACGGTCATAAAAGAGAAGGTGGGATCGATGACGGGATTCACGACCTCGACGTTGATGCCGTAGATGGAGTTGACCAGGTCCCAGTAGGGTGCGAATGCGCCGCCGAGCGGGTCGACTCCAAGCTTGAGATTGGCGGCCTTGATCGCATCCATGTCGACGGTGTGTTTCAGGTCCTTGACGTAAGGAGTGGCGAAGTCGGTCTCGTGGGTGGTCGAAGCCTTGATGGCTCTCGAGTAGGGAATGCGTTTTACGTCCGCATTGTTTCCGCGGAGCAGATCGTTGGCGCGGTCCTGGACCCATTTGGTGACGTCGGTATCGGCGGGGCCGCCGTTTGGCGGGTTGTATTTGAAGCCGCCGTCCTCGGGAGGGTTGTGCGAGGGAGTGATGACGATGCCGTCGGCGAAATGGTCCTTGCGTCCGCGGTTGTAGACGAGGATGGCGTGAGAGACGACCGGCGTAGCGGTAACGCCGTCGTTGTGCTGGATCATGGTCTCGATGCCGTTGGCGGCCAGCACTTCAAGGGCGGTGACCTGGGCTGGAGCGGAGACAGCGTGTGTATCTTTGCCCATGAGAAGCGGGCCGTCGGTGCCGTGCATTCGGCGGTAGTCGCAGATGGCCTGAGTGATGGCGAGGATGTGCGCCTCGGTGAAGGTGCCCTTGCCGGGGGTTCCGCGATGGCCGCTGGTTCCAAAGGCGACCATCTGGGTGGGGTCGCTGAGATCAGGGCGGCGCTCGTGGTAATTGCGGATGAGCTCATCGACGTTGATGAGCATTTCTTTGGGAGCCGGTTTGCCTGCGAGGGGGGAGATTCGGGGCTGCGTAGTGGTTTCGGTCGCCATGGCACGCTCCTCAAGAGAGATGGTGAGTGCAGCGTTCTCAGGGAAGGATATCGCGGTTCGAGGCCGGCAAGGAAGCGTGGGGTCCGCGCGCGGATCAAGAGTGGGCGAGGCCGTCCACCTTCCAGATGTTGTGGCAATATTCGCGGATGGCGCGGTCGGAGGAGAACTTTCCTATGCGGGAGACATTGAGGATCGCCATCCGGGACCACTTTTCATAGTCGCGCCAGGTTTCGCCGATGCGATCCTGGCAATCGATGTACGACTGATAGTCGGCGAGGAGGAGATACGGGTCGCGATTGAGCAACTGGTCCACGAGGGGACGGAAAAGATTCTTATCGCCGTGAGAGAACTGACCCGAGGCGATAGCGTCGACGACTTCGCGCAGGAAGGGGTTGGACTCGTAGATGGAGCGCGGACGATAGCCCTCGGATAGTTTGGATTCAACCTGTTGTGCCGTGAGCCCGAAGAGGAAGAAGTTTTCGTGGCCTACAGCGTCGCGGATCTCAATGTTGGCGCCATCGAGGGTGCCGATGGTGAGAGAGCCGTTCATGGCGAACTTCATATTGCCGGTTCCAGAGGCCTCTTTGCCGGCGGTCGAAATCTGTTCGCTGAGATCGGCGGCGGGATAGACCTTCTGTCCAAGGGTGACGTTGTAGTCGGGAAGGAAGACCACCTTGAGGCGGTGCTTCATATCCGGGTCGTGATTGACGATATCGGCGACCGAGTTGATGAGCTTGATGATCAGCTTGGCCATGATGTAGCCAGGCGCCGCTTTGCCTCCGAAGAGGAAAGTCCGCGGGGATATCTCGAGGCCAGGCTTGTTCTTCAGGCGCAGATAGAGCGTGATGATGTGGAGGGCGTTGAGATGCTGGCGCTTGTACTCATGGATTCGCTTGACCTGAGCGTCGAAGATGGAAGCTGGATCGACGACGGTTCCGGTCTGATCGAGGATGTAGCGGGACAGGCGAACCTTGACTTCGTGCTGGGCGCTGCGCCAGTCGGCACGAAAGGCCGGGTCGTCGGCGAAGGCTTCCAGGCGGCTGAGCTCGTCGAGGTTTCCGATCCATCCGTTACCGATTTTCTGAGTCACGAGAGCCGATTGCTCGGGATTGCTCACCGCGATCCAGCGGCGGGGCGTTACGCCGTTCGTTACATTGAGAAACTTTTCAGGCCACAATTCGTAGAAGTCGCGGAGGACCTCTCTTTCCAGAAGCTGCGTGTGTAATGCAGCGACGCCATTGATCTGATGGCTTCCAACGCAGGCCAGATTGGCCATCCTGACGAATTTATCGCCGTGCTCGTCGATGATCGACATCCGCGCTACCCGCGCGTCGTCACCATTGAAATGCCTGCGGACAAGGTCGAGGAAGCGGGTATTGATTTCGTAGATAATTTCGAGGTGGCGGGGCAGAAGCGAGGCGAAGAGCGAGAGGGGCCAACGCTCGAGCGCCTCAGGAAGCAGCGTGTGGTTGGTGTAGCTGAAGGTGTGCGAGGTGATTTCCCATGCTTTTTCCCATTCCAGGCCGTGCTCGTCGATGAGGAGGCGCATCAGCTCGGCGACGCCGACGGATGGATGCGTGTCGTTGAGCTGGATCGCCCATTTTTCATGGAAAGCATCGATGGAGCGATTGGAGTGGAGGTACTGGCGGATCATGTCCTGCAGGGCGCATGAGGTAAAGAAGTACTGCTGCTGGAGGCGCAGCTCCTTGCCCGCGATTTCTTCGTCGTTCGGGTAGAGGACCTTGGAAATATTTTCGGCGAAGGTTTTGCCGGCCACGGCGCCCTGATAATCGCCGCTGTTGAAGCGGTCGAAGTAAAAGGATTCGGTGGATTCCGACCGCCAGAGGCGCAGATCGTTGGCAATGCCAGAGCGATAGCCGAGGATGGGTGTGTCATAGGGAATGCCTCGGACGACGGATGCCGGGACCCAGCGTACCCGGTATCTTCCGGTGGAGTCGGTCCAGCCTTCGGTTTTTCCGCCGAAGCCAACATCGACGCCTTCGTTGGGGCGGCGGATTTCCCAGGGATTTCCGTGCAGGAGCCAGTGATCGGTGAGCTCGATCTGCCAGCCGTCGCGGATTTGCTGCTGGAAGATGCCGAACTCGTAGCGGATGCCATAGCCGATGGCGGGCACTCCGAGCGTTGCCATGGAATCGAGATAGCAGGCGGCGAGGCGTCCCAGGCCGCCGTTGCCGAGGCCGGGTTCGGGCTCGCGCTCCATGATGAGATCGAGGTCACGGTCGAGTTCTGCGACGGCCTGACGGATTGGGGCCTCAAGCTCCAGGTTGAGCAGATTGTTGGCCAGGTGCGGTCCCATCAGGAATTCCGCAGAGAGATAGCAGACGATTCGCACGTCTTCATTGCGGTAACGTTCGCGGGTCTGGAGCCAGCGGGCAAGGATGCGATCGCGGATGGTATAGGCCACGGCGATGAAGAATTCTTCGTCGCTGGCCGCATGCTGGGTAGTTCCAACGACGTAGAAGAGGTTGTCAAGTATTGCCCGCCTCAGTGCTTCCACGGTGGTGGCGGTGCGGTCGTCTTCAATCTGTGTTTTGGCGATCTCGACCTGCGGCGGTTCCACTGGGTTCATCTGACACCTCCCTCTTGCTGGAAGCAGATCCGGCGGCGATCCGCCGCTTCCGATACCGAGAGACTTGATGCTAGAAGGCTGCGCATCCGGGTAGCAACCGGCATACGATGAATTTCCAGCTCCAAAACTTTCAATTCAACGAGATTTCAGCGGCCCGCGGGCAGCGCTTCGGGAGACCTATCGACGGGCAGCCGCGCACGATTGCGGTGGAGAGACAAGCTGGCAGACCTGCGCGACGCTATTGCGAAAGGGGCAATGCAGCGATGTGGCGGCGGTGCTCGAAAGCAGCAGCCAGGTTGCGCCGAGTGGTCGCAGACGGGCGGTACGTTCAGCGTCGCTGAGCTGGTCGATTCCTTCCTGGGGGTTGCGCTCGGTTGCCCATTGTCCGGCGAGTCCAGGAAAGACCACGACTACGCCAGAGTCCTTGTCGTTCGCAAGCAGGCTGCGGAGGGCGATGGGACGGAATCCCTGCGAGTCCTCGCCATCAAGAGAAATTAGATCGGGTGTGGCGGCGAAGACGGCGTTTGCGGGAGTGCGGTCGCGAATCCAGAGAAATGCCTGCTGCCAGGGATTGCGCGGCGTTACGCCGGGCCATTCGATATGAGCGGAGGAAGGGTAGTTGTATCTCTGCACGAAGAACATGACGGCAGCGGTCGCAAGCGGCAGGGCGATCAGTGCGAGGCGGGGGGCGAGTCTGCTTGCGTTTCGGCTTTGCGTACGTGCGCGATCGGCGAGGTAGCGGCCGAGGAAGCCTCCAGTGAGGAGGACAGCGATGACGAAGAGCATCTGGAAGCTGCGCATCGGCTGGAGGCGGGCGAGCAGGAAGGGTCCGCCGGGATGAATGAAGAGGAACGCCGATACCGTGCTTGAAATGGCGACGAGAAGTGCGGCGATTGCGAGCCTGCCGGCGGGGCTTCGCGAGCCGAGGCGGCGAGCCAGGATAGCGAAGAAGGCGATGGGGGCGACGACTCCGATGTAGTCGCGGTGCACCCAGTGAAGCGGGAATAGATAGGAGTGAACGGGCAGGAGTATGGCCTGACGGTAGGCTGGCGTGGCATATGTGTGCAGGTTCGCGAGATAGAGAACAGCCGCGGCCAAGGGGCCCATGGCACTGAGGGCCACCGCCAGGCGCGCGTGGTGCTGATCGATGAGAAATACGACAAGCACGATGGCTGCCGCATAGGCGGCCATGAGCGGGTGCATGAGCGCGGCGAGGATCAGCAGGAGAGCGGCCCGGAGCAGCGCGCGATGGGGAGGGATCTTGCGGTCGATGGCGGCGGCGAGAGCGAGGAGGCCGAGCGGTGTCGAGAAGGAGCGCGGGGTGACGTAGGGGTCCATCATCAGCAGCGCACTGCCTGCGGCGGGCAGAGTGAAGCAGGCAGCAGCGAGGGTTACGGCCGACCATCGGGCAGCGGGGGAACTGAAGACGCGGCGGACCAATACAAGGCATGCGAGCAGGAAGGCAAAGATGGTCAGAAGGTGGGCCGCAAGCAGGAGGGCGTTAAGTGAGATGCCGGTGCCGCGCATGAGAGCAGCGAGCAAATAAGGGAATACGGACAGGCGAGTGTTGGCGAGAACGAAGGCTGCGTCAGGCTGAAAGAGCGCCGGGTTGGCGAGCTTCAGTACTCCGGCAGTGTAGATTCCCGCATCGTCGGCGTAGGGATGGAAGCCGTGGACGAGAAGGACGGCGCAGGTAAGGAGTGAGAGCGAGAGCGCAGAGCGCAGGGCAGAGGGCACAGAGCACAGGGTACAGGGAGCGGGCCTCAGTTCCCACGTCCGAAAATCCGGACGTGGGGGGCGCGGCATTTGGACCGGGTTGGTAAACGTAGCTATAGCGGTTACATGTGCGGAAGCTGAGACGTATCCCAGCCGCCGCCGAGGGCTTTGATCAACTGCACGCTGGCGGCGAACTGTCGCGTGGTGATGTCGGCCTGGGTGCGCTGGTTGGAGAGCTGCGTGGTCTGCGCGGTGAGGACCTCGAGATATGTGGTGACGCCGCCCCTGTAGCGGTTGGTGCTGATGTTGAGCGAACGGACGGCGGCCTGAACGGCGGCGTTCTGCGTGGCGGCCTCGTCATTGAGGATGCGGAGCGCGGCGAGGTTGTCTTCGACTTCCTGAAAGGCGTTCAGCACACTCTGGCGATAATTGGCGGTCTGGGCGTCGTAGGCATCGCGGGCCTGCGCGGTGAGGGCGTGGCGGCGGCCGGCGTCGAAGAGGAGCTCCACGGCGGAGCCGCCGAGAGACCAGAGCGCGCTTGGGCCCTGAATCCAGGTGCCGGCGCTCTGGCTTTCAAATCCACCGGCGCCATTGAGGCTGACGTTGGGGTAGTAGGCGGTGATATCGATGCCGATTTGCGCATTGGCGGCCTGTGTGCGGCGCTCGGCGGCGGATATATCGGGGCGGCGTTCAAGGAGCTGGGAGGGCACTCCGGCGGGAATTTCGGGGAGGGCGAGAGTGAGCGGCATGGCGGGCAGCGAGAACGATGAGGCGGATACGCCGATGAGGGTGGCGATGGCGTGCTCATACTGAGCGCGCGCGACCCCAACGTCGATGTCCTGCGCCTTGACGCTCTCGTACTGGGTCTGGGCCTGGGCTACATCGACCTCGGTGGCGACGCCGCCCTTGAAGCGGCGCTCCGTGAGCTGGAGGTAATCGGCATCGGAGGCGACGGTGGTATCGAGGAGCTGCTTTTGGGTGTCGAGGCCGCGAAGCTCGAAGTAGTCGAGAGCGAGCTCAGAGCGGAGGCTAAGGTCGACGTTGGCAAGGTCAGCGGCGCTGGCCTGGGCATTGGCGCGTGCCTGCTCGACGGTACGGCGGATCTGGCCCCAGAGGTCCGGTTCCCATGAGACCTGACCGGTGATCGCGAAAGAGTTGTAGGTGAGGCCCTTGGTTGCGCTAGGCAGATTGGCCGATGTTTGCTGGCGAGAGATAGCGGGGCCGGCAGAGAGGGTCGGATAGTAACTGGCCCGGGCGACTCGGACCTGCTCGCGAGCTTCGAAATACTGGTCGGTGGCGGCCTTGAGGTTCTGGTTAGAAACGGTGAGCTTTTCCTCAAGCGAACTTAATTCGGGATCGTTGTAAACCTCCCACCACTTGCCTTTCATTGCCGCGTCGCTGGGCTGAGCCTGCTTCCAGGTTCCATTGGGCGGATTGGGAGGCGGCAACTCTTTGTAGGCGGCGGGCGCCGGCGGCGCGGAGGGCCGCTGGTAGTTGGGCCCGGCGGTGCAGCCGGCGAGAACTACGCACAGGGTAGCGAAGGACAGAGCGCGCAGCGCTTCTGGACGGCGCGAGAAAGAGCCCATTCTTACTTTCCTCCCTCCTGCGGAGCGGGAGCAGGAGAGCTGCCGGGCTGGCCGCTATTCTTCTGCTCGACGATGCGGACGGTTTCACCCGTGATCAGGGAATCGGGAGGGCTGGTAATGACCTGGTCGGTGGGGTTGAGTCCGGTGACCACTTCGACGGTGCGGCCGTCGTCACGGCCGATGGTGATGGGGACGAGTTTGGCCTTGTCTCCCTCGACGATGCCGACACGAAGGCCCTCGGAGCGGAACATGAGCGCCCCGACCGGGATGATGAGCGTGGGCTGCTCACTCCTGATTTTGAAGTGAACCTGAGCGTAGGCGCCGGGATACAACTCGCCTTTGGGATTGGACACATCGACTTCGACGAGCAAGGTGCGAGAGGTCAGGTCGATGGCTTTTGCAGTGCGAACGACTTTGCCCGGGAAGCTGCGGTCGGGGAACTCCGCCAAAGTGAGGGTGGCGGGCAGGCCGGGAACGCAAGCGAGCGAATAAGGCTGCGGCACGTTGACGTAGACGCGGAGGACATGTTCGTCGGCGAGGTGGAAGAGCTCGCGGGCGGCTCCGGCGTCGATGAGGGTTCCGATGTCAACGTTACGGACGGTGACGGTGCCGCTGAAAGGGGCGTAGACGTTTTCGAATCCGACGAGCTGCTCGAGGCGGTCAACGTTAGCCTGCGCGGACTTGACCTGAGTCTTGGTAGCGGCTTCCTGGGTGATGTAGTTGTCGGTGTCCTGCTGGGTGACGGCGTTGCCCTTGAGGAGATCCTGATAGCGGACCGACTGGGTCTTGGCGTACACGGCATTGGCCTGCGCGGTCGCGAGGTCGGCCTTTGCCTGGGCGAGCTGCTGGTCGACTTCGGGGCTCTCAATGACGGCAAGGAGTTGGCCCTGCTTCACGCGCGCGCCGATGTCGAAGTACCACTTCTTGAGATAGCCGTTGGTGCGGGCGTAGATGGGCGAATCGGTGTAGGCCTGGATGTTACCAGGCAGGACGACGTCCTCTGAGGGCTGTCCGCGCTGAGGCGTAGCGACGAGAACACTGGGCGAGGCAAGCGCGTCGGTCTGCTGCTGCAGGGTGGTGCGCGCACGCAGACGCGGAATGATGCCGGTGACAGCGAGAATAACGGCGGCAACGACAGCAACCAAAAGCAGCAGCAGGCCCTTGCCTCCGGAGATTGGCGGCTTGTCTTGATTTTGCGGACGGGTCGAGTCAGTCATGTCTTTATTTCTCCGACGGGGCGGCCTGTTGTTGCTCTTGACGGGCCTCTCGTTCACGACGCCGTTTTTCACGCCGACCGTGCAAGACGCTAAAGAACGTTGGGACGAAGAAGAGTGTGGAGACGGTGGCAAAGAGCAAGCCGCCGATGACGGCGCGTCCGAGGGGAGCATTCTGCTCGCCGCCTTCGCCCAGTCCGAGGGCCATGGGGACCATGCCGATGATCATGGCGAGAGCGGTCATGAGAACAGGGCGGAAGCGGACGTATCCAGCGGACAGCGCGGCAGCCTGCGCGTCACCGACGGTCTCCTCGAGCTGTTCGCGGGCGAAGCTGATGACGAGGATGGAATTCGAGGTAGCCACACCCATGCACATGATGGCTCCGGTGAGCGCCGGGACGCTGATGCGTGTATGCGTGATGAAGAGGAACCAGATGATTCCGGAGATCGCCGCAGGGAGGGCCGAGATGATGATGAACGGGTCAAGCCAGGACTGGAAGTTAACCACGATGAGGAGGTAAACGAGGATGACGGAGAAGATCAGTCCACCGAGCAGGCCCTCGAAGGAGGTACGCATGGTAAGCACCTGGCCGCGAACGACGATCTGGGAGCCACGGGGCAGGTGATGGCGGGCGTCGGCGACGAGCTTCTCTACCTGCTTGTCAACGCTGGCGAGGTCGGTGTTCACAACGTTGCCATAAATATCGATTACGGGGGCGATGTTGTAGTGGGTGATGGTGCCGGGCTCCTGGCCTGGGACGACCGCGGCGACATTGCCGAGGATCTGCGAGGCCGCCCCTGTGGTGGGTGACCAGTTCGCTTGCGTGATCATTCCGTTGGCCGAAGGCGCGGGAGAGGCCGGGGGCACATTCGATGCCGTCACCGGGATGTTCTGGAAGTCGTGCATGGTGTCGAGGGTGTACTGGGGCGACTGAACGGCGATGGAGTAGCTAACGCCGGTCGCGGGATCGAGCCAGTAGTTCGGCGCGGTCTGGAAGCTGCCGCTCAGGGCAGTAAGCAGGCTGTTGGTGACATCGCGCTGCGCAAGCCCGAGCTGGCTGGCCTTGGTGCGGTCGACATCCACGGTGAGGCTGGGGTCGTCGAACGGCTGCTGGATGCGGAGGTCGGCGGTTCCGGGAACCTGCCTCATCCGGTTCATCAGCTGCTCGGCGACGTCGCGGTCAGCATACATGTCGCGGCCGACGATCTGGATGTCGATGGGCGCAGGCAGGCCGAAATTGAGTATCTGCGTGACCATGTCGACGGGGAGGGTGTAGAAGATGACGCCCGGGTAGCGTTGGTTGAGAATCCAGCGCAATTTCTGCACGTAGGCGTCGGTGGAATGGTGCTCGGGCGTCAGAGAGACTTGTATGTCGGCATCTGCAGGGCCTATGGCGGCGGAATTGGAGTAAGAGGTGTTGAGTCCGCTATAAGGCAGGCCGATGTTGTCGATGATGGTGACGATTTCGTTCTGGGGGATGGTTTCGCGGATCGTGTTGTCGATCTGGTCGCACAAGTCAGCAACATCTTCAATGCGCGTTCCGGTGTGGGTGCGGATATGAAGCTTGAACTGGCCGGCATCGACGGAGGGAAAGAAGTCCTCGCCGAGGAAGGGAAAGAGAGCGGCGGCGGAGACAACGGCGAAGACGATGAAAAAGATGAGAAAAACGCCTGAGTGGGCGATGCAGAGCTCGAGAATACGCCGGTAACCGCTACGGAATTTCTCGAAATAATACTCGAAGCCGAGCTGGAAACGGACCAGGGGGTTGCGGCTTGAGTGTTTTCTTTCCTCCGCGTCGTCTCCGATCTCCTGCAGCAGATAGCGGGCCATAGTGGGCACGACGGTGCGGGAGAGCAAATAGGACGCAAGCATGGCAAAGACGACGGCTTCGGCCAGCGGCACAAAGAGATAACGAGCCACGCCGCCGAGGAAGAACATGGGGACGAAGACGATGCAGATGGAGATAGTGGCGACAAATGCGGGGACGGCGATCTGCGCGGCACCGTCGAGGATGGCCTGCTCGATGGCCTTGCCCATTTCAAGGTTGCGATTGATGTTCTCGATTTCCACCGTGGCGTCATCGACGAGGATGCCGACGGCGAGCGCGAGTCCGCCGAGAGTCATGATGTTGATGGTTTCGCCGAGGGCACTGAGGACGAGCAGCGAACATAGGATCGAGAGCGGTATGGAGACCGCAATGATGAGCGTGCTGCGCCAGCTGCCGAGAAAAATGAGAATCATGACCGCAGTGAGGCAGGCGGCGATGATGGCTTCACGGACCACTCCACTGATGGACGCGCGGACGAAGACGGACTGATCGGCGAGCGGAGTGATCTTCAGATTCGGAGGCAGCTGGCTCTTCATCTGATCGAGCTTGGAGCGAAGCCCTTTAATGATATCGAGGGTCGAGGCGTCGCCGGTCTTGATGACGGAGAGCAGTGAGGCGCGCTGGCCGTCGACGCGGACGATGTTGGTCTGCGGCGGGAATCCATCGCGGACGTGGCCGATATCGCGGATGTAGACCATGGCTCCGTTGACGGAGCGGATGGGCAGGTTGTTCAGCTCGCGCACGTCGGGAGGGGCGCTGTTGGTTTCAACCTGATATTCGAAGGGGCCGATCTTCGCAGTGCCGGAGGGCAGGATGATGTTCTGCGTTGACATGGCATTGACGACATCGGCGGGGGTGAGGCCCTTGGATTGAAGAGCGGGGAGGTTGATGTCCACCTGAACCTGGCGCTGCTTGCCACCGTAGGGATAGGGAATGCCAGCGCCAGGAACCGTGACCAGCTGGGTGCGAATGAAGTTGAGGCCGAGGTCGTTGAGCTGCTGTTCGGTCATGCCCTGACCAGAGAGGCCAAGCTGAATGATGGGTACGCTCGAGGCCGAATACTGGATGATGAGCGGTGGGGTGGTTCCCTGGGGCAGCTGGCGCAATTGGGTCTGGGCGACGGCGGTGATCTGGGCGACGGCGTTGCCGATGCTGACTTTCGGCTGGAAAAATACCTTGATCACGCCGATGCCATTCATCGAATTGGATTCGATGTGCTCGATGTCGTTGACTGTGGTGGTGAGAGAGCGCTCGCTCTGGTAGATGATGCGGTTGGCCATCTGATTAGGCGAGAGGCCGGTGTACTGCCAGATGATGGAGACAACAGGGATGTTGATGTTGGGAAAGATGTCGGTCGGAGTGTTGACGATGGCGAGCGGGCCGAGAATCATCAGCAGGAGCGCAAGGACGGCAAAGGTGTAAGGCCGTCGTAGCGCCAGGCGGACTATCCACATATCTTTTCAGCTTCTCCTGACAACATCCTGCAGCATGAAGCGGCGAATGCAGCGCGGCTAAAGGGATCCCAGACTTGCGGAGGTGCTGGTACAGGCGGACAAGCGCGTTTGCAAATCACCCGCGCGTCAAGACAGATGCCTGCAGGAATCACTCCACAGAATTAAAGTTTACAGTCACATCAGGCGGTGTGAAAGCGTAAGGAATAGACGTTCCAGAGACCAATTTAGACCCGTCATTTAGTTACAGATGCCTCTTGCAGCCACTGGATTCAGGCAAAGGCGCAAAAGTGGGAGATTCACATCGGGACAAACAGAGGTCAGACGTTGAGCTTTTTGAAAATGCGGCGCGGGATCATGCGGATGATGAGCATGATGATGGCCCAGAAAGCTGGTACGTAGACGACGTCCTTGCGTTTCTCGATGGCGCGCACGATTCCGGCGGCGACCTTTGATGGCTGGGCGAAGAGCGGCCCTTGCGGGAGGTGCGCGGTCATGGGCGTGGCGACGAATCCTGGCTTGATGGTAAGGACGTGTACCCCGGCGCGGTCGATGCGATTGCGGACGCCGTCAACGAAGATGCTGAGGGCTCCCTTTGAGGCTCCATAGACGTAGTTGCTCTTACGGCCGCGGTCGCCGGCGACCGACGAGATGACGGCAAGCGTGCCCTGATGCGAAGCTTCGAAGTAGTTGGCGAGCCAGGTGATGAGCGAAACGGGGGCCAGGAAGTTTGTGCCCAGGATAGCCTCGGCGGCGAAGTAACTCTTTTCGGCCTGCTGCTGGTCTCCGAGAACGCCGTGGGCGAGTAGCGCCAGCTCGATGGTGCCGAGGCTCCCGGCAGCTGCTTCGAGCATGGCAGGGTGAGCAGCGGTCTCGTCGAGATCCATGACGTGCGTAGCGACGGCAGAGGCGCCGCGAGTCTTCAGGTCCGCGGCCACGGCGGCGAGCTTATCGGGGTTGCGGGCGACGAGATAGAACCGCGCTTCCCGGGCGGCAAAGAGGCGAAGCGTGGCCTCCGCGATAGCGGAGGTGGCGCCGAGAGCGAGGATGCCCGATGGGAGATTGGCCTTACTCATCGAGCGGCCTCCTGCCGGTGACGCGTTGCCAGAAAGCGGAGTCGAAAGCCGGATCGATGTAGCGCTCGAACTCGCGCCACTGCGGATAGAAAGCCTGGTATTGCTGCGCGGTCATGCGCGCGTCCTTGGCTGAATACATGCGGCCGCCGTATTCCAGGGTGATTTCGCCGAGGCGCTCGAGAAGGTCGAAGCTAACCTCGTGGCGGATGGGGAAATCGAGTGCCAGCATGATTCCGGGCTTGGGGAAGGACATCATGCCGACCGAAGGAATGTCGCCGAAGAACTTGATGACAGCCAGGAATGAGGCGAGTCCGGAGCGGGTGATGGCTTTGAGGATTTCGACCATGCCCTCGCGGCCACCCTCATGCGGGATGACGTTTTGAAACTGAAGGAGGCCTTTTTTGCCGTACATCCGGTTCCAGTGGAGGACGGAGTCGAGGGGGTAAAAGAAGGGCTCGTAGTCGACCTTGGCGATTTTCACCTTGGGGAGCTGCTTGTGGTAGTAGGCGGTGTTGAATGCGGCCATGCTGAAGTGGTTAAGAGCGAAGGCAGGAAGATCGATGGGGAAGGTGAGCCAGGGTTCCTTGCTCTTCTGGAGCGTGCCGGGTTCTTTGGAGTGCTCTCCCTGCATGAAGATGCCGCGGGCAAAGTTCTTTCCCGTCGCGACACAGTCGATCCAGGCGACGGTGTATTCGTTGGTCGCCTTCCGCGAGAGATCAAGGAATTCGTCGATGCCAACGAATTTTTCTCCGCGATAGTCGATGACGCGGGAGACGATCGGTCGAAGCCTGACCTCGGCCGATGTAATGAGACCGGTGAGTCCCATGCCGCCGATGGTGGCAGAGAACCACTCGGTATTTTGCGTTGGGCTGCACAGGATGCGGGCTCCATCGGAGCGTACCAGTTCGAAGCACTGGACATGATGGCCGAAGGTTCCGGCGACGTGGTGGTTCTTGCCGTGGATGTCGTTGGCGATGGCACCGCCGACGGTGACATACTTCGTGCCGGGCGTGACGGGCAGAAAGAATCCGCGGGGGACGGCGAAATCGAGGATTTCGGCGAGAGTGACGCCGGCTTCACAGCGCAGGATGCCGGTTGCGGGATCGAAGGCAAGGAGGCGATCCATGCCGCGTGTCTGCAGCAGGGTGCCATTTTCAAGAAGGCAGACGTCGCCATAGCTGCGTCCCGCGCCGACGGGTAGAAGGCGGGTGGCGGGAGGATCGGCCAGTGGAAAGTCGGTAGCCCAGGTGAGAGGCCTGAGATCGGCCTGCAAGGTGGGATAGCGTCCCCAGCTTTCGAAACGAGGACGTGGTGTGGATCGCGCCATTCGTGTGGTGTCGCTCCTGTCGTTGTAACGCTTGCCGGTTTATACAGCGGCGAGAACGGCGATGAGTACGATGCCGAGGCCGATGAGAAGGCTCATGCGGTCGGTCACGGCAAAGATGACTGGGTCTTCGTCGAGCTCTCCGCGGGATGCGAGGAGCCATACGCGGCTGAGCCAGAGGATCATGAGTGGCGTCATGAGCCACATGCGGCCGGGGTGGTGATAGAGGCCAGTGGCTCCGCTGCCGTAGATGTAGAACGCGAAGACAACGACGGAGGCGTAGGCGCTGGCGGTTCCGAAGCTGCGAATCTGCTCGATGTCGGCCAGCAAGTAACCGCGTCCGTTGGAGAGTGTATTGCCACGTGCGCGAATGTTCTGCAATTCGGCGAAACGCTTGACCATGGCAAGGGATAAAAACAGGAAGATGGAGAATGCCGCCAGCCAGGGCGATATAGCAACGTCCGTTGCTGCTCCGCCGGCGAGGAGACGAAGGGTATAGAGGCCGGAAAGCAGAATGACGTCGATGAGGACGACCCGCTTGAGGTAAAGGGAGTAGGACAGGGTGGTCACCAGGTAGGCGAGCAGCCATACGAGAAATTCGCGCCGTAAGAAGGCAGCACCGGTAAAAGCCAGCGCCATGAAGACGGCAATGATGCCGATACCGGCTGTGACGGGCAGGTCTCCAGAGGCGAAGGGGCGATAGCGCTTCTTGTGATGGCGGCGGTCGGCTTCGATGTCGAGCAGATCGTTAACGATGTAAGTCGCCGAGGCGCAGAGGCTGAAGCAGAAGAAGGCGACGAGGGCATCCAGGATGAGGGGCAGGCGCAAAGCATGCGCCAGAATCATGGGCACAAAGATGAGGACGTTTTTCGCCCACTGGTGAAGGCGGATGGTCTTCAGAAAGATTTTGAGAGATTTACCCCGGTCGTCGAACTGACGGGCGACGGGAATCTTTCGCGCTTTGAGCTTCGCCTGAAGCGGGAGGCTGGGGTTGGCGAGCATCGCCTCTCCGGCATGCTGGAGGAGCGGTACGTCAGGGGAAGCATTGCCGATGTAGTCAAACCCCTCTTCGGGGAAGCGGCGGCGGAGGCTTTCGAGCTTATTGTTTCCTGTAAGGTTGGTGGTTCCGTCACTGGCCAGGACTTCCTCGAAGATGCCCAGGTGTTCGGCGATGCGATGCGCGAGAGCCGTGTCGGCACCAGTGGTGAGGTACAGCTTGCGGCCATCGGCGTGCTGTTCGCCAAGATAATTGAGCAGCGCCCGGTTGTAGGGCAGGTGGGCCGCATCGAGCTGGACCTGAGAGCAGACCTGGGCTTTCAGCGCGGCCTTTCCTCCGCGCAGCCAGAGGGGCGCACGCAGGGCGCGCAAGGGGTAGGTGCGAACCAGCAGGAGGAGCGAATCGATCAGGGTATCGCTCTTGACGAGTGTGCCGTCAAGATCGACACAGAGAGGTCGCCGGGAGCCGACACGAATGGATTCTTCGATAATGGCCTGACTCACTGTTGATTACTCCTGTCGCTTTCTTTAGAACTCCGCGAGAGAATCGCGGTCAGCGTTCCGGGGCTAGCAGTGGACAGTTCAAGTATTCCAGAGGGGTGCTTACGGCGATACTCCATCCAAGTATAGCAGGATGGGGGTGCCTTCCGGCACCGTCGGCCTAGAGCGCCAACGGTGCCGGGACAGCGAGGATCACTTAGCCAGCACGGACTCGAGTGCGCTCTCCGGGGCCGGTACCGGGGTCTCAGGGAAGTACGCGTTCTGAACATACTGCTCGAGCATTCGCTGGGTGTTGAAGTAGGAGCCGTTCAGGGCGATGGTGGAGCGCATGATCCGCCTCCACTGGTCGGGCTGCTTGTAGAAGAGCGGGAGGATGGTTTCGAGGTGCTCGTAGAGCGAGCGGGCTTCGGCGGCATCCTCGTCGTGGTCGGCGATGGCCCATCCGGTGACGCCCTCGATCCAGCCTTCGATCCACCAGCCGTCGAGGATGCTGAGGCTGGGGACACCGTTCAAAGCGGCTTTCATGCCGCTGGTTCCTGAAGCCTCGTACGGGCGTTTCGGGGTGTTGAGCCAGAGGTCGACGCCGCCGGTGAGAAGCGCGGCGAGACTCCACTGGTAATTTTCGAGATAGATGATCTTCAGCAGGTCGGAGTCGAGCTCATGGGCCAGCTCGATGACACGCTTGATCTTGGCCTTGCCGGGCTCGTCCGCCGGGTGGGCCTTGCCGCTATAGAGGATCTGAAGGCCGCCGCATTCCCTGGCGATGCCGACCAAGCGTTCCGGCTCGGTGAAGAGCAGGTCGGCGCGCTTGTAGGTTGCGGCGCGGCGTGCGAAGCCGAGGGTGAAAATTTCGGGGCGCAGCTCAACGCCGGAGTGTTCCTTCACGGACGCGATCAGGGCGCGCTTGGATTCCATGTGCGCCTCTTCGATCTCGGCTTCGGGGATGTTGATGGCGTACCGGAGAGCGAGATTGTCCTGACGCCAGCGAGGCAGATGGTTGTCGAAGGCGGCCCGGAAGGCGGGCGATGTCCAAGTGGTGGCATGCACGCCGTTGGTGATGGCCTCGATGTCATATTCGGGGAACATCTCGCGCGAGACGATGCCGTGCTGCATGGCTACTCCATTGACGAAACGGGAGAAACGCAGCGCGAGGTACGTCATGTTCAGAAGCTTGTCGTGAAAAGCTCCGACACGTTCAAGGAGACGAGCGCGTTCCTCACCGAGGATGCGGTAGGCCTGCTCGCTGGAGAAGCGGTCGTGGCCGGCCGGGACAGGCGTGTGGGTGGTGAAGACGCACTGCCGGCGAACGGCCTCAAGGTCGTTGTCGGTTGCGCTTTCAAGGTTCGCGCCCTTTAGCTGCTGTTCGAGCAATGCGAGGGTAAGCAGCGCCGCATGGCCTTCGTTCATGTGATAGACGAGCGGCTTAAAGTTGAGCGCGGCGAGAATCCGTGCGCCGCCCATACCGAGAACGGCTTCCTGGCGGAGGCGATAGTCGCCGTCGCCGCCGTAGAGCTGGTCGGTGAGGATGCGATCGCGGGGATCGTTCTGCTCCAGATTGGTATCGAGGAGGTAGACGGGAATGGTATGCCCGGTAACGCCCTCGAGATCGTAGCGCCACGCCTTGATGGCGACCGGGCGGTCTTCGATGGTAACGGTGACGACCGGCTCTTCGCCAACCAGGATGCTCTCGGGGCTCCAAGGCTGCGATTCGGCTGTCTGGTTGCCCTCGGCATCGAGTATCTGCCTGAAGTAGCCCTCGCGGTGAGCGAGGGTTACGGCGGCTAATGGGAGGCCCATGTCGGCCGCAGCTCGCAGCGTGTCGCCGGCGAGTATGCCCAGGCCGCCACTGTAGGTCGGGAAAGCCGGGCTAACGGCGATCTCCATGGAAAAATAGGCGATCAGACGGTTGTTATTCTCGCAATCGAACGCTGCGAGACGGGGTATGGTATCGAATCTCATGCAATAAGGTCTCCCGCTAACTACTACAGGCTCCCAGTAATCCGGCGCCGAAAAGGGATAAGGTGCCACTCGTCGGTTTCGACTTTCTCAAGCCCGGACAGGAAGCACTGCTTTTATTCCTGGCCGGTAACGGGTTGGCGGCATAAACCCCGGAAACTCTGCCGGTAGTTTAGCAAGCGGCCCGCTACCGCGAAAATGAAAAACGTCACAGCTCGTTCTGAAAAATCAGCTTAAGTCATTGAAATATAGAGAATATATTGGTTACTACTTTGCAAACAGTATTTCTCCTTTGCTGGTGGAAATCTGGTGTGCCCCTGCCGACGCGTGGCACAGATATATATCGGCTGCGATGCCGGTGGCGTCGAGATAACCCGCGCGCAGGTGTTCGGAAAACGCCGACGCGGCCGTGTTTTCGACGAGGTTGATGGTGCAGCCGCCGAATCCGCCGCCTGTGAGGCGAGCCCCGATACAGCCCGGCTCCTTTTTGGCGAGATCGACGAGGATGTCTACCTCGGGGCAGCTGGCTTCGAAGTCGTTGCGATAGCTGGCGTGGGCTTCATACATGAGCCGGCCGAGGGTTTTGAGATCGCCGGCCTCCAGTGCGTCGGCGGCGGCGACAGTGCGAATGTTCTCAGTAACAATGTGGCGGCAGCGCTTGAGGACCTCGGGACGCATCTCCTGACCCCAGCGCGCGAGGTCGTCAGGCGTGGCATCACGAAGGAGTTTGATTTCAGGTCGATGGCTTCGGAGGAGAGCCGTGCCCTCTTCGACTTCCGCGCGGCGGGTGTTGTACTCGCCGCCAGCGTGGGAGTGCTTGACCATGGAGTTGGCGATGACCAGGCTGATATCCGGGGGGATAGGTGCGAGCCGGTATTCGAGGCTCCGGCAATCGAGGAGCAAGGCGTGATCCTTCTCGCCACAGCAGGCGATGAACTGATCCATGATGCCGGTGGAGGCGCCGACGAAGTGGTTTTCAGCGCGCTGGCAAAGCTGTGCGACACGGGTCATGGGAATCTCGGCCGGGGTGAGGCTGAGCACTGCCACCATGCTGGCGACTTCGATGGAGGCGGAGGAACTGAGACCGGCGCCGATGGGTACATCTCCGTTGAGAGTGAGACTGAAGGGAGGGATTTGAATTCCCTCTTCGCGCAGTACGGAGAGGACACCGAGCGGATAGTCACGCCATTGATGAGAGCCCTTCGTGGGTAGGTCGCTGACCGGGTAAGTTACCTCTTCATCGAAGTTGACGGAACGAATGACGACGGCACCGTCGTCCCGCGGGCTGATAGCGGCCAGCGTGGCGAAGTCAATAGCTGCGGGCATGACAAAGCCGTCAGCGTAATCGGTGTGCTCGCCAATGATGTTGACCCGCCCGGGAGCAGTAAAGACAGCTGGGCTCTGGCCAAACCGCTGTGAGTGGAGCGATCTGGTAGCGGTTACATCCAGCATGTTTGGCCTCGTATAAGCAATGTTTTCAGTCACCAGCAAAAGTTACGATACAACCGTGGTCACAACGCGCATCCACCATAAGTCGCATTGACCGGGGCCCAGTGTTCGCGCCTGCCCGGCGGCGATGGCGGTGGCGAGCGAATCTGCCGGACTGGTGCAGGGTTCAAGGGCTACGCAGAACTGGCGCAGGGGGTTGTTTCCGGGCCATCCGCCATAGCAAAGCCATAGTCCGAGCCAGGGAGTAATCTTCGGGTCGAACTCGACCTGAACGCGGAGGCCGGCTTTCCTGCGCTCAATGGCGGACCATCCATCATCGACGGGCGCACCGGCATAGAGCTTATCGCCTGTGTTATCGCTTTCATGGCCCACGCGGTCAAGCTGGGCCATGCCGCCCGAAGCAAGTTGAGCGAACGGCCATGGATGGACGGTGCCCCGGGGGCCAAGGCGGTTGCGGGATGAGCTTTCGACGGTGACGGTGGCGACAGGCGCCGGAAGGCGGATGGAGTCGCCGGGATCGACGGCGAAAAGGGGATGAGCGGACCAGAGGTAATGGGTCTCGTGATGGCCAATGTTTTCGAGCCGGTAGTCGATGTGGAGAGTCTCGGCTTGATGACGGCCGGGTGCGTTCGAAAGACGCAGCTTACGCTCAAAGCGCAAGGGAAGAACGGTGCCGGTGGCGGTCAGCTGAAGTTCGGATTCATTGGCGGAAGTTACCGCCCAAGGCAGACGCCAGAACTCGCCGTGATCGGGGATAGAGAGCTTGCCTTCTGGGGCATCAATGTCGCAGGCCGCGACCGAAGGCATACACTCGTCGAAGCCGCTGGCGTCACTCTCTTCGAAGGCTGTGGTGAGCGTGCGAGGAGCGTAGGGCAGGATGGGCTGTTGTAGTAGTTCGACGCCGTTTTTGCGCATCGAGGCGACTTTTCCGCCGAGTGAGGGCAACACTTCAACAGAAAATGTATCCGTTTTCAATTCGAGACGCTCTAGCCCCGGTGCGATCAAGCTTACCTCGAAGAAAATCGCCCGCAGTATAGCAGTCAGTGTGAAGCGCCGCCAGTGCCGAAAGGACTATAGGGTACGGACACCTGCGGCGGCGCGATCAAGGCGCGTCCAGATTTCGTCGATCCAATCCAGATGCTCAGGCTTCATGAGAACGGAACGAAGGCAGGTAACGGTGGAATTGTCTGCGGTGCCTGGCCAGATGGTCTGGTCTGCTGCGGGGCGCAAGAAGGCGACGGGGAGCTGCACCAGTGCCAGATGGAGGTCGTCTTCGGCTGCGCGGTCGAAGACCTGCTGGGCGAGGCGGGAAGATTCGTCCAGGGCCGGCGATCGAATGGCCCAGGTGAGGATGTCCAGTTCAGGGTCGGGTCCGGGCAGGAAACGAGGATCGGAGGCTATTTTCTGGTAGAGAGAGCGGGCGGCCTGAAGTGAGCGGTCGAGCCCCTGGGCGAAATCTCCGCCGGGGACGAGAGGCAGGAGGCGCTGCGTGGCCCAAAGCGCGACGGCCGAGGCTCCCGCACGCGAGCACTCGAGGCTGATCTCTCCGAGGTGTAAGTCCGTAGAGCTGAAGTAGGTATAGGGCGAGTCGTGCTTGTAGAAGCGGCCAATGGCGGGGTCGCGGAAGAGGACGCATCCGCAGCCATAGGGTTGGAGGCCGTGCTTGTGGGGATCGACGACGATGGAATCGGCGTCACCGATCCGGGCGAAGGCGCGGGCGGCTTCGGGGCCGAGAGCCGATGCGAGTTTGAAATATCCGCCATAAGCAGCATCGACGTGGACCCGAAAGCCGTACCGGTCGCGCAGATCGAGAATCCGGTCGAGCGGATCGACAGCGCCGAGCGCAGTGGTGCCAAGCGTCACGACGACGGTGCCGATTTCACCCGCGGCGAGGGCGCTTTCGAGGGCGCCCAGGTCCATGCGTCCTCGACGGTCGGTTGCAACACTATCAAAAGGCAGCTTGAGGACGGCGCTAATGCGGGCGTGGGTGTAATGGGACTGATCGGAGGCAACGATGGTTTTGCCGGGGGTGAGCTGGCCGGCAACCCACAAAGCTTCGAGATTGGCGAAGGTGCCTCCACTGGTCAGATGGCCGAGGTGGCGATCCCAACCGAAAATAGCGGCGATTTCGCGGACGGCCTCGACTTCCATGGCGGAGCTGGCGCGGCCACCATCGAGGGCATGATTATTCGGGTTCAGCCATGAGGCCAGGGCGTAGGCCGCGCGGGCGACGGGATGCGGCGGCTTGAGCATCTGCCCGGCGTAGAGAGGGTGGAAGTAGGGATAGTTGTCACCCATGTGGTGGGCGGTCTCGGCAAGGACCGCGGCCATGGCGCTGGTGTCTTCGGAGCGAATTCCACCCTCGTTCCGTGCGGGAGGGAGCGATGAAAATTCAGATTTCAGGCTCTCAAGGGCGCGGGCCAACAGGCTGACGGCGGTATCTTGATTCATCCGCTGAACAGCATACATGGTGCGATGGAGGAATGACGGGGGCGAGCGTCCGGGTGCGGGCTGTGGGTTAAGTTAGTCCAAAACTTGAGGATATTTTCCTGTGCCCGGGGGAAACTCTGCTACACTGAAGGGGCGTTAGAACCGAACCGGGTTATAGCAGTCCTGCCGTCCAGCAAGAATCTGCCAGTTTGGCTCCGATTCACTTCAAGCGCAATTCAAATCAGGAATAAGCATCAAAATGGAACAAGGTACTGTGAAATGGTTTAACGACGCGAAGGGCTTCGGTTTCATCTCTCGCCAGAACGGGGAAGATGTCTTCGTGCACTATTCGGCAATCGCCACCAGCGGTTTCAAGAGTCTGCAAGAAGGCCAAGCGGTTCAGTTCAACGTCGTTAAGGGGCCAAAGGGCTGGCAAGCATCCGACGTTCAGCCCCTGTAACACATAGACGCACCGAGTCAAAAAACATTAGCGAATGAAGTTAAAGGGGCGGGGTAAAGTCCGTCCCTGTTTGCTTTTGGGCCATTGCCGGGCCGTCCTGCGTCATTTTCTCCAGCGCGTCGCATGCGATTTTGACGCCGTCTTCGGACGTAACGATGCGCGCGACTTCTGCTGCGCGCTCCGCGTAGGAATCCTTGCTGGTCAGGGTGCGAATCTCCCGTCCCGCTGCTTCCGCAGTGTAGGCCTTTCGCTGTGTAACCCTCGCGACGCCCAGATGGCGGACGCGCCGGGCATTGTCCGGCTGATCGTGGCTGTAGGGCATGACCAGCATGGGGCGACCAGCCCTGAGCGCCTGCGCAGTGGTGCCGACTCCGCCCTGATGAATGATGGCGGCAGCGCGGGGAAAAATTTTCGAGTATGGCGCATAGGCGGCGACGCAAATCTTATCCGACAGAGTGCGGCGTGGACGATTCTGCGCGTCATTTCCGATCAGAAGGACAGCGCGCTCGCCGAGTAATTCGGCTGCTTCGGCGCTCCGCTCGTAGAAATCGCCGGCGGCCATTACGGCCGCGGAACCCAGTGTAAACACAAGCGGCGGCGGCCCAGCGGCAAGAAATCTCTCCAATTCGGGAGCGAGGTCGGCGTTGCCGGCATCGCCGTCATAAAAAGCAAAGCCTGTAACGAGAGTATTGGGCGGCCAGTCCGGCTGAGGATCTCCGAGTACGCGGGAAAAAAGCGCGAGGACGAGGCGAGGCGAGTGCTTCGCGTCGAAGATGGGATTTGGGCCCTCTTCAAGGCCCAGCTCGCGGCGCAGGGCGTAGAGCGGCTCGGACCAGTTCCTGGTGACGACGCGGGCAAAGCGCGGCACGAGGCGCCCAATCCTCGGGACTATGGACGGTACCTTCGACAAGGTTGGGTAAGGCGGAAGGACGGGCGGGTCGTATCCGGAAAAGAAGGACAATGGCGCGAGCACGTAGGAGGCCCAGGGTATGCCGGTTTTCTCGGCGACGATCGGTCCGGCATAGGCGAGCTCTCCGGTGACGAGCAAATCGGCGCCCCCCTTCGCCGATACAGCGTCGAGCAGGTCGTGGTAGCTGTCGCGGATGGCAGGAAAGAGAAACTCGCGGAGGCCGCGTTCCGTTCCCTTCTTTATGTCCCAGATCATTTCGACCATGCGCTTGTCTTGCGGATCCTGATCGGGGCGCACAGCGGCAAATTCGATGCCGAGGGGCTCGACCTTGCCGCGGAACATGGCGGGAATGGCGAGGACTGGCTCGTGGCCACGACGCTTCAACTCAAGCGCGAGGGCAATGAGCGGATTAACGTCGCCGAAGGTTCCAAAGGTCGAGAAGACGATCCGCATCTATCCAGACAGTTTGTCAGAAGCTTGCTTCAAATTCATGAAACCTGCGTTCAAGCTCCCATTGCTGCTGCGCTTTTTCGCTTCCGGAGACGAGGTCGGCGCATTCTCCGGCGGGCGTGTCCTGCCCGAGCTGATTGGCGCAAACGGCGACGGGTTTGTCGAGGGTCTCCGGCGTTGACTGTAGCCAGACGCTGGCTCCGGGCAGGAAGCTGTGTTCGAGGCTGGTGCGCACCATCTTCTTGAAGTCGCGATAGCTGAGCGGATATGTAACCGCAGCGCGCACATATTCATGAGTGAGGTCGATGCGCGAGACTCCTTCATCGTCGGTCGAGAGCGCGACGGGCACGCCGTAGCGGCGGTAAATCTCGAAGGGGTGGTCATCACCCTTGACATTGAGAATGACGTCGTTGCTGGTGAGGTTGATCTCGACCATGACGTGCTTGGAGGCCATCTCTTTCAGCAGTTCGTAGGGATGATCCTCGTACATGATGTCGACTCCGTGGCCGATGCGCTCGGCCTGGCCTTGTTCGACGGCGAGCCGGATATGAAAGGTGAGGCCTTCGGGAGGCACCATGCCAGGCGCGAGTTCTCCGGCATGCAGGCTCATGTGCACCTGCGGATAAAAGCCGCGCACGGCGTCGAGCATCTGCATCTGGAGGCGGTAGTCGCGCATGGCGACGTAGTTGTCCTCGGGCTGGACGAAGTTCATGCCTACCCAGCGCGGGTCAGCGGCCGCCGCCTCGAAGCCGAGGAGCACCTGCGCGAAGACGATCTCCGGGGGCATGGCGCGCAGCACCTGATAGATGAAGCGGATCTTCACTCTGCAGGCGGGCTGCGCATCGGTATCGCCGCAATGCTCCAACTGCCTGCGCGCGGCTTCAGCCTGATCGAGGGCGGCGGTGATGGAGGGCAGGCTGTCCTTGATTCCAGCGGCAAGAAGTTTTTCGCGGTAGGAGACGAAGTTGGGGTCGTAGCCGGTGCGCGAGGCCAGAGCGGCGGCATTTCTGAAGTCAGGCGTGTCCATCACCTCGAGATACTGCTCGTTCTGCGCAGCGGCGCGGGTGGCGACCTCGTCGAGCCAGTCGCCCATGTGCTTTTTGTCGGTGCCTCCGAAGCGGTCAAAGGTGGCGAAGAACTGATCGTGGCCGGAATCTGCCGTGACGGGCACGAAGGTGCGCATCGAGAATGAATCGATGAGGTCGTCGTAGAGGTGCTGATTCAGCGGGACTTCACTGGCAGGGACCTGCCCGGCTTTGCAGATGGGAGTAAAGTTCTTTGCCGGGTCGTTACTGCTTTGAAATTGACCGGCCTCAGGCCGCACAAAGGCGAGGGCCTTGGTGTCGACACAGAGATGGTCCTCGCCAGCGGCGCGGATCCAGGACTCGGCGTAGATGGCTCCGGAGAGATGCATGTGCAGGTCGGCGCCTTTGGGCATGCGATAAAGAAAGGCGCGCAGAGTGAGCGGACCCTGCTTGCGTGCTTCGTCGAAGGCTCTCGACGCACGGGCCTCGGCGGAAGATGCGGCAATCGGTACGACTTTTGGCGATGTGGCTCTCGGGGCCGAGGGCTTTTGTTCCGGTGGCCGGGACTCGGCGGGTTTCTGCGCGTGAGCTTGGCCGAACAAGACAGCAAGCGAAAAGATAAGTAACAGCGTTATCGACCAACGATGCCGGATGCGATTCATTTTGCAGGGTCCTTGAAAGGCAGTGCTCCCCAGTGTATGGCATTGGATTGGTTTGAGAAGACAGAGATTGAGTGGGCCGATTCGGCCCGGCAGGAGAAGGCGATGGCGTTCGGGGTTTGTTATACTGAGCTACACGTTGACAGGCGGCTGCCCGATGCATTGTTGTTTCGCGGCGGCGCCGTTTCCAGGTATTCTGGCGGCCAATCCCGGCGGCCGCACCTGGTGTTGCGCAACGGCCAGATAGCTCAGTGGTAGAGCGCGGCCCTGAAAAGGCCGGCGTCGGCGGTTCGATCCCGTCTCTGGCCACCATTTAGAATCAATAGCCTACAAGAAATCCCAGCGGTAATTCTCTGGGGCCGTCCTTATTTCTTTCTTGTAAGTGATTGAAAAAATGTGAGTCGGGATGTTCCCGTATTGTTCCTGTCAGCATAAAAACCTGCTTTTCAAACCCCGCGCGAGGTGAGTCGATCCACCGTGCAGGTTTTGTCGTTCCGAGTGGGAAAGTGATCGAGGCCACCCAGTGAACGCATTGGCGATTTTGCGTAAAAGGAGAATCTTTCCGGGCAACTGGGCATTTGCCTTACCGATTCCAAACACAGCTACTGCTAAACTGCCCGCTCTGGGTTCATTTGAACTTCGAGCCGAGCATAATCGGGTCAGTATCGAGAAGCGTGAGTGACTTTACCATTTGCTTTGTCTGATCTTTGTATTTCCTGAAATGGGGAGACTGTAGATGCGCTTGATATGAATCAGCATCGCGATAAGTCTCGAAAAGCCGAATCTGTTCGGGATGACCTTTTACCGAGACGGCATACAAGGTCAACACGCCCGGTTCCATTTGAATGGAAGCCGCGATTTCTTCCTTCAGCGCCGCTTTGTAGGCGTTCAATTGGTCAGGATAGATTTCCAGCTCTGCGAGTCTCACAATGCGGTTATCCACCGGTTCAGTGTATCCACGCCTGACCGCCGGGAAGAGACAAGAGGCGATCAGCGGTAGCCCAAGAACTAAGATTTGTTTCGTTCTCATACTCACCTTCTGACGGCCGCTCGGCTGCCTGGTAGCAGCTTCAACTCTTATCTTCTGCCAGTTCCTTCGCCTTGTCGGCTTGGAACACCAGATACTTCAAGCGACGCTGACTAATATCGTGTTGCTGTTCTTCAACGTCTTGACATCTCGGATTGGTGGCAGTCCGAAGAATCTGCTGTACTCTCGGCTGAACTGGCTAATGCTCTCGTAACCCACTTCATATGCAGCAGTCGTAGCGTCGAGTCCGTCCATCAACATCCGCTGGCGCGCGGTTTGTAGCCGCAATTGCTTTTGATACTGCAGCGGGCTCATCCCGGTGAGAGCCCGGAATTGATGATGAAGGGTTGAAACGCCCATCCTCGCTGTAGAAGCGAGTGCTTCCATGTGTAGAGGCTTCGCATAGTTTTCTCTCAGCCACGAGATCGCTCGTCCTGTTCGTTGAACCAGATCGCCGCTCGTTGCGATGGCGCGCAGTCTGCTTGCCTGCGGTGTCCGCAGAATGCGATACAGGATCTCGCGGTGAGCCAAGGGAGCGAGAAACGGTATGTCCTCCGGCGTGTCGAGAAGCTCAAGCATACGCATTGCTGCGCCGAGCAACCCGATGGTGGTCTCACCAACGACGAGTCCTTGACGATGCGTCGAGGGCGGCCCCTCTGGAAGGTCATCCCGGCTCAGAACCTCGCGGACCGTCGGCATGTCGAGGTGTAGGAAGATGGACAGCAGCGGTATCTTCTCCGAGGCTTCGATGATCTGGCTCTGCGCGGGTACGTCAATGGACGAGAGCAGGAACGAGGAGCTGTCGCATAGGTACTCGGTTCCGCCGAGCAGGATGCGCTTCCGTCCTTGGACAAAAATGCTCAGCCCCGGCTCATACGATGCCCGGAAGCAAGGGGTTGGACTCGTCCGGTGATAGAGCGACAGTCCAGGAATTGGTGTCAGGAGCTCTCCAGGCTTCGGTGCCAGCTCTCTAATTCTTTGCGCAACGGAGCGCCTCATTTCCACCACGGCCAAATCTGGCGATCCCGCGTCTCTTTTTGGCTTAAGCATCTTTTGCCTCCGAAAATAGCGTAACTCTAGGCAACCAAACATGTGCACGAAATCCAAGAAGCAGACAGGATCGTGCAAAGAATTGGCAGGATCGGGAAAGCGGCGACATAGCTAACCTCACTACCCTTGGATAGGTAGAAGGGAAGGGTTTGAAATGCGAAACGCGATTACCGTTTCAGTACTCATGCTGGCTTCTGTAGCGATGAATGACGTTACTGCTGCCCAGACGAGCGCTCAGCAGATCACGATCACGCCGGCCGCTTCGCAAAACGTTATTACGGGCTCCTCCATGCGATTTACAGGTTCCGTTCGGGTGCAATCGCTCTTCGATCCAACTGAGCCAAGTCGCACCAGCGGTGGAGTAGTGACTTTCCAGCCGGGCGCGCGCTCGGCATGGCACACCCATCCTCTGGGCCAGATCCTGATCGTGACTGAGGGTGTTGGCTGGATACAGCAATGGGGTGGTCCTGTTCAGGTCATTCGTAAGGGCGATGTCGTTTGGATTCCACCCGGAGTGAAGCACTGGCATGGAGCCACGCCTACAACTTCGATGACTCATATCGCAGTGCAGGAGAACCTCAACGGTGTCGCGGTGAACTGGCTTGAACAGGTCACGAATGAGCAGTACCAACTCAACAGGTAAGACCAGAACTTGGAGAAATACAGATGAATATCTCGTTTGAGAACAAAGTTGCACTCGTGACAGGAGCCGCGTCCGGACTGGGACTTGCTACAGCCAAGGCGTTTGCTGAATCCGGTGCGTCCGTGGTGTTGGCAGACTGGAACGAAAAGGAAGTGCAGACCGCGGCCAAAGAACTAGCCGACAAGGGACATAAGACTCTGGCAATCCGCTGCGATGTGTCCGATGACTCCCAAGTGGAGGCTATGGTGAAGCAGGCCGTCGCGGCTTTCGGTCAGCTCGATGCGGCCTACAACAACGCGGGCATCCAAAACGTGCTCGTCGAAACAGCCGACTATCCGCGCGATGATTATGATCGCGTCATGGCGGTCAATCTGCGTGGCGTGTGGAGCTGCATGAAGTTTGAGCTGCAGCAGATGCGCAAGCAGGGCAGTGGCGCTATCGTGAACTGCTCCTCGCTGGGAGGTCTCATTGGCGGAGCTCAGCGTGCAACGTATCACGCTGCCAAACACGGCGTGATCGGCTTGACCAAGAGTGCCGCCCTTGAATACGCAACGCGCGGCATTCGTGTGAACGACGTGTGTCCGGGCATGATTCGGACCCCGATGTTCGACAAGATGGTCGAGGAAGGTCAGGGGGAGGAGCTCGACAAGATGCTCAAGACTCTGGTGCCGATGGGACGCATGGGCAAACCCGAAGAGATAGCGGATGCCGTTCTATGGCTGTGCAGCTCTGCAGCCAGCTACGTCACCGGCCAGTCGATCTCGGTCGACGGTGGTTATGTGATGCGTTAGAGAAAGTGATGAGCATCCGGCCGGGCAGCGCCCAAAGAATCAATACACCAACACGGCGTGACGTGTTGAAGGCAACCATGGGAGTCATGATTGCCGCGCTGTGGGGAGGGAGCCCGGCTTACGCCGAAGAGGAGAGAATGACAACTACAACGAAATCCTATGCACCGCCTTCCGCGTTGACGTATGACGACGTTCGAGCGGTCTCGCCGGCGTTGGAGCACTATACGAAGGGCGCACTCCTCGATGGTCTTTGGCAACGTCCCGGGCTTTCGCCGCGTGACCGCAGTATCGTCACGGTGGCGGCTTTGATTGCTCGCATACAGACCATCGAGATGCCGTATCACTTCGCGCTGGCTATGAACAACGGTGTGAAACCCAGCGAACTGTCCGAGATCATCACGCATCTGGCGTTTTATTGCGGCTGGGCGAATGCCATGTTTGCGGTTGCCGTAGCAAAGGACATCTTTCATCAACGTGGAATCGGCATCGATCAGTTGCCTCCGGCGAAAGACAAACTACTTCCACTGAATGAAGAAGCAGAGAGACAGAGGGCAACGCAAGTGAGCACCAACTTTGGCGCCACGTCTCCGGGGCTCGTGCAAAATACGACCGATCTTCTGTTCCGCGATCTCTGGCTTCGCCCCGCTCTCGCGCCTCGTGATCGAAGCCTGGTTACCGTGAGCGCTTTGATTGCCTCCGGGCAGGTCGCGCAGATCACCTATCACCTCGGTCGAGCGATGGATAACGGACTGACCCAGGGACAAGCCTCTGAAGTGCTGACGCACATTGCCTTCTATGCCGGTTGGCCCAATGCCTTTTCCGCTCTGCCCGTCGTCAAGGTTGTCTTCGAAAAGCGACAGGAACAGTAGCGGCATCGAACAAGGAGGTCAGAAGAATGAGTTCTTGGCGAACGACAATGCTCGGCGAGCGTAGCCGCAACCGTGAAGATCGAACCTATCGAGAGCTGAAGGACGGGCGGTAACGACCAGCCCGGGGAGAAGAACGCGATGCAAACAAGAGTGCTGGGAAGTAGTGGGCTGGAGGTCTCGGCTATCGGGCTGGGGTGCATGCGCATGAGCGCTGGCCACGGCGAAGTCGCGGCAACCAAAGATGAGATGATTGCGCTCCTTCGAACTGCCGTCGAACTTGGCATCACCTTTTTCGATACGGCTCAGGTCTACGGTCCGTTCGTGAACGAAGAACTTGTTGGTGAAGCGCTTGCCCCGTTGCGGAACCAGGTGGTGCTCGCAACCAAGTTTGGCTTCGACTTTGGTCCGAAGGCAGACTCCAAGTCGCAGGGGTTGTGTAGCCGCCCCGAGTACATCCGGCTTACCGTAGAAGGTTCACTCAAGAGACTCCGCGTCGAAGCGATCGACTTGCTCTATCAACACCGCGTTGACCCGGATGTACCAATTGAAGAGGTTGCTGGCGCGGTGCGTGATCTGATCCAGCAGGGTAAGGTCAAACATTTCGGGCTCTCTGAAGCGGGCGCGCAGACGATCCGGCGAGCACATGCAGTTCAGCCGGTTACCGCGCTGCAGAGCGAGTATTCACTGTGGTGGAAGCGCCCCGAGGAAGAGATCATCCTGACGCTGGAGGAACTGGGCATCGGTCTCGTTCCTTACAGCCCTCTGGGAAAAGGCTATCTCGCCGGAACAATTACGGAGAACACGAAGTTCGATCCGGGCGACAACCGCGGCACATTCCCACGGTTCTCCCCGGAGGCTCTAAAGGCGAATCGTGGTTTGGTTGATATTATTCAAACGTTCGCGGCGCAGAAACATGCAACCCCCGCTCAGATCGCTCTCGCGTGGCTGCTTGCACAGAAGCCTTGGATTGTCCCCATCCCAGGCACTACAAAACTGCACCGACTGAAAGAGAACATTGGGTCGACTCTCGTCGAACTGACAGCGAACGATCTTCAGGAACTGGATAGCGCGACTGCGAAGATTACCGTCGAGGGCGACCGGTATCCTCCGGACCTTGAGCGCATGACGTATCGATAGAGATGTGGCTACTCCCGATCCTGCGGGAACCGTCGCCTCTGAATTCAACATCCATCAGATTCTAGAACTCCACCGGGGCTCTAAAGTGCCGTTAGCCGTCGATCAAATATTGTGGCAACTTGTTTGTATCTCTTGGGCAGCGCGACTAACCTGTTTCCAGTTAATCTCTGTGCGGACCATCATGAGTCCAAATGAAGTACAGGACGATCCTTCAATCACGATCACGCGTTTGCGGCTCGAACGCAAGCACCCGCTCGCCATTCGCTGGATGCACTGGATTAACTTCCCAGTGCTGCTCATCATGATCCTGAGCGGCATACGCATCTACTGGAACACTACAGATAATGCCCACTTGCACCCGCACGCTGTTTATCGCATCGGCATCGGCTCATTCACGCTTGTGCGCCTTTTCCCGGCTTCTGTCTGGAAGACGCTCGACATTCCCTGGCACGTGACACAAGGACTGGGCGACCACTTTTTCTTCATGTGGATCTTCGCTATTAATGGCGCCGCCTACGTACTCTTTCTGGCGTTGTCCGGCGAGTGGCGCTTCATCGTGCCGAACCGTGGAAGCCTGAAAGAGGCGGTTTATGCAGTCCTGGCCTTTTTCAATCTGCGCAGAAAGATCCCAACCCAGCGGAAGTACAACGGAGCGCAGAGAATCGCTTATACAGTCGTCATCGCGATGGGCGCGGGCAGCCTCATCACTGGACTCGCCATCTACAAACCGACGCAGGCACACTACCTGACGACGCTTCTCGGCGGTTACGAATGGGCCCGCTGGGAACACTTCTGGCTGACGATGGGGTTCTGTGCGTTCTTCCTGGTCCACGTCATACAGGTAGTTCTTGCCGGCTGGAATAACTTTCGCAGCATGGTCAGCGGCTTCGAGATCAGGCCGGCGAATGAGCCGTCGCTCGATGCGGAAAGGAAGAGCTGGCAATGAGCGACTCCGGGGATAAACCGGCTAAGGAAAACGTCGACGTCGAGAATGCCAGGGTACTGGCGGCCTCGCGGAAGCACACGCGCCGGAGCTTTGCGTTCGCAGCGTTAGCCGCAGCCGCCGGATATGGCGCCTACCGTTGGGTTGTCTACAGCCCTTCCGATGGCATGCAGCCGTTGCCGCGCCGACGCGCTTTTCAGATGAATGCGGAGTTGTCGCGGGCAGTTTTCGATGAGCGGGGGCTCGCGCCCACCTATCCCATCGGCCGTGCTGAAACGCCCCGCGTGAATGGCCGCATCGGACTCAAGCAGGATCTGCTCGCGGACAGCTGGCGACTGCAATTGGTCGGCGTCGAGAATGAAAAGAGCTTCGCCCAGTACGTTCCCGACGTGACTGCTTGGGAATATGCGTATAAGCGGCCAGTGAGAAACGATGACCCAGACTCCGCTCTGGACGCAGGATCGATGCCTACCGGTGATGAGCCTCACCTTGAGCGTGCCGGCAAGCCTCTGCGGGGTCTCGAGGAAGCAGGGCGAAGCCGATCGACACTCCCCGCCGGAACACCCGGCCTCCTGCTTTCGATGACAGATATCCTCAGGCTGCCGAAGCATGAACTGGTCACACAGTTCAAATGTATTGAGGGCTGGAGCCAGATCATCCATTGGGGCGGCGTTCGCATGGCCGACTTCATCGATGCCTATCCGCCTGCCAGAAGATCCGACGGCTCTCCTCCGCGCTACGTCTACATGGAGACGCCGAATGGCGACTACTACGTCGGTTATGATCTGAAGGTTTGCCGACATCCCCAGTCGCTGCTCGTCACCGAGATGGACGGCCAACCCCTCACCCAGATTCACGGCGCGCCACTACGTCTACATACGCCGACGAAGTATGGGTATAAGCAAATCAAGCGTATCGGCGTTATCGCGTACACCGACACAATGCCCGATGACTACTGGACAAAGCTCGGCTACGACTGGTATGCGGGCCTGTAGTCCCGGCGCCCCATCCTCAAGGGGCGAAAGCGGATGAACTGGAAGCTCGTGGCGATAACAAGCGCATGCTGGCTAGGCACGATCAGCCTGGCGGCTTCCCAGACCGCAACCATCCACCTTTCAAACGCCGACTCCGCGCTTACGTTGGAGGCGGGTTCAGAAGCCCCACGACTCTCAAAGTTACAACAGAAAGGCGGCCTCGTGTGGAATGGCTTGATCCCGGAGGCATTGATCGACCATGTCGAGAGCGGCGGACGAAGCAGACCATTGCACTGGAGGTTAAATCTCGCAGCCAGCCAAATCGAAGCTGGAACCGTTTGCCTGGTCTATGACACGCAGGCTCCGCGCCTGCGGCTTTTCTGGGAGTGGAGTGCGAGGGCTGGGCACGGACCTCTCGAACACACAATACGAATCGAGAACCTGAGTGGAATGGGCCTATGGCTTCCGCTGCAGGACAGCTTTCGGTTCGCCTGGCACATTTCCTCTGATGACAATCTTGAACAGTTGTGGGTCGAGAAGGGCGCGGGGGGGCCATCCCCAGACGGGACGCATCGCATTGAGATCGCAAACGGTTACAAATGGATCGGGACGTCGAGCACCTATGCTCATCCGGCGGCGGGTCAGCAGCGGGAGATGATTCCGTACGTGTTAGTGGATCGCCCTGATGCTGGAGGAACCGGCTGGTATACGGGAATTGAATTCAGCGGACGAACGCGCATTGCTCTTGAACGCGATGGCGATCTGCTGCAGGGAGTGGCCGGCCTGAATCCTGAACCAAAACCGTTCAGAACGCATCTTGATTCCGGTGAAAGCTTTGAGACGCCTGCGATATTCCTCGGCACATTTCAGGGAGGACCGGACGCGGCGGGAAATACTTTGCGCCGATGGGTTCGCGATGTGTTGAACAATCCAACGACGGTTCGCGATCCGGAGTATCCGCTGGTTGTGAACAACAGCTGGGGCAGCGGGATGGCGATCAACGAATCGCAGGCCCGCAGTATGATTCGCGACTCTGCCGAGCTGGGATTCGAGATGTTTCACCTGGATGCGGGATGGTTTCGTGGCGTGGGTGACTGGCAACCCGACCCGGAGAAGTTTCCCAATGGGCTGGCGCCGATCGCCGATTACGTGCATTCCTTCGGTTTGCGATTTGGTCTATGGATGGACTGGGCTCAGGCCGGCCTGGATCAGCGCCCCGGCTCCCTCTATGTGCGTGATCCGAAAATACACGACTGGTTGACGACAGATCCTCCGCCAGACTGGAAGCCCGTAGACGCCTTCAAAGGCGTCACAATTGACTTGGGAGTGCCGGTAGTACACGAGTGGGCGGCCGGGGAAGTCAGGCGCGTAGTGCGAGACTATCGCCTGGACATGCTGGAGCATGACGGCTATGTTGTCGCGCAGGGATGCGACCGCACCGACCATCCGCATGCTCCACCAGATCCGGAAGCCACCCGGCACTATGAAGACTCCGGGTTCCTGTGGGTCGAAAGCTCCAACTCTACCGATGTCAGCTACCACGCGACGCGTTCGTACTACGACATTTATGCCGGCCTGCGTAAGGAGCACCCGAATCTCCTGCTGGAGATATGCAATGACGGCGGCCGTATGGTTGATTTTGGAAGCGCGGCCCATGGAGATTACTTCTCTATCTCGGATGCTTACGATCCAGTCTCAAATCGAGAAGCCTTCTACGACAGCAGCTATGTGCTGCCGCCAGCGATGCTGGAAACCTATGTGGAGAAGTGGCCGGCGCCGAAGATGGAGAATTTTCTGTATGTCCTGCGCAGCGGCATGATGGGCTGGTTCACGTTGATGCTGGATACCACAGCATGGACCCCTCAACAGCATGCTGTGGCAAAGCAGGCTATCGCGCTCTATAAAACGCGCCTGCGGCCGCTCATCAGGGAAGCGGACCTGTATCACGTTTCCTCGCGACCGGACGGAGTTCACTGGGATGGGATGGAGTATGTTGATGCGGCGCGTCTGAAGGGGGTTCTGTTTGCGTTTCATGGCTCATCTCCGGAGGAGACCCGGCATGCATTTGTACTGCAAGGTTTGCAGCCGTTGACGCGGTATCGGCTTACTTTTCAGGATAAGAGCTCGCCGGACCGCGTTGCTAGCGGAAGAGACTTAATGGACAAGGGGATTGAGGTTTTGCTGCCGGGTCCAAATTCTTCGGAATTGGTGTTCTTCGAGGCCGTCGGGCGATAGAGTCATCCGGTTGGCGGAATTGGAGTGCCAGTGCCCTCCACGAGCGTAACGAATCGGTCGATGCCGGTCGGCACGAACGCCTCCTCGATGCCGCTGGGCCACAATATCTCGATGCGGTCGACCACAGTCGCAGAGCCGAGTCCGAAGTGCAGGCGCAGATCGCTGCTCGATATGTAACTCGATCCGCTGCGCACTTCCTGAACCCATTTACGCCCCCCAGCCGCTAACGTCACGCGCGCGCCAATTCCGTCCCGATTGGAACGAGTCCCTTGTGTGATGACGCCCAGCCAATGGTTGGCGTTCGGCGCCAGGTTCACGAGAAGCATTGGTTTCCCATCGATGTTGTTGACCACCGCTGAAATGCGCCCCTCGTTCCAGAAATCGGCAATCGCCAAGCCTCTGCTGGAAGCGGGCTCGGTGCAGCCGGGTCCCGCATCTTTACTGATGTCCTTGAACTTGCCGTTTCCAAGGTTCAGGTAAAGCAGCCGCGGCTCTTTGTAAGAGGCTCCAAGATGCGCCGCATCAACCTGCGGATAAACGTGACCGTTAGCGATGAGAATGCTGGGCCACCCGTCGTTATTCACGTCGAAGAACATGGTGCCCCAGCCAAGATATTGCGTATTGAGGCCGAGACCGGCATCGAAGATAGTCGAAGTAAAGGTTGCGTCTCTATTGTTGCGGTAAAGAGAAGAGATGTCGTCGGAGAAGTTTGTCTTGAATATATCGGGCCAACCGTCGCCGTCGTAGTCTCCTATTGTCGATCCCATGCCCGCCTGTTCGCGACCGTCTTCGTCGTAGGCTACGCTGGCGTCAGGAGCTACATCCGTGAAAGTTCCATTTTTGTTATTGCGATAGAGAATGCTCGGCGTGCCATCGCAGGCTACATAGATATCCGGCCATCCGTCGCGATTGTAGTCGAGCGTGGAGACGCCCAGGCAGTAGTGTCCGTTAGTCTGGGTAATGCCACTTACCTGGCTTACATCTTCAAACTTCCCACCGCCCAGGTTGTGATAGAGGATGTTGGTCGTATGGGGCAGCCCGCGCGGGCCACACATGACTGGCGTGCCCTTCCATATGCATGTGATGCCCTCCCCCGGCTTCGGCAGGGCTGCTATATCCAGCTGGACATAATTCGCGACGATCAGGTCAAGCTTGCCATCGCGGTCATAGTCTACAAAAGCGCAGCCCGTTCCCCATGCGCTGCCATTGCCGGCTACTCCCGCGGGACCCGCTACCTCTTTAAAGGTTCCATTGCGCTCGTTATGATAGAGCCGGTTCTTACCGTAGTAAGTGATATAGACATCATCATAGCCATCGTTGTCATAATCTCCCACGCAGGCTCCCTGCGCCCAGCCGGTTGCAGTCAGGCCGGCCGCGGAAGTTACATCGGTGAACGTTCCGTCGTGATTGTTGCGGTAAAGATGACTGGTAGGATGCGGATCTATCGAAGGTTCGCCATCCAGCGTTGTTCCATTGAGAAGAAGTATGTCCGGCCAGCCATCGTGGTCGTAATCGATAATCGCCACGCCGCTGCCGGTAGTTTCGATGATGTACTTTTTGATGGCTGGTTCACCATTGACATTCTGCATGTTCAGCCCAGCCTCTGGCGCTACGTTTACAAACCAGGCCGGGGCCGGATAGGTTTTGCCCGGCGGGTAAGGATGAGCCGGCAATTTGTCTGAATGGTTTCCGCGCGTTTGCGCGATGCTCATCACGGCGAGAGCGAAGCATGCGATACAGGCCAGGGTCAGTACGCTTCCCAGTGAGCGGGTTCCAACAGTCATGAGGTGACGGCTCGCAGTATGCTAAATGCGTAATGCGTATCTTAGCGCTTTTCATCTTTCTGCTTGCCGCTCTCCCTGGCGGCTGGAGCCAAACCGCCGCGGTTGAAACGCCTCAGCAATCACTCTCTCGCGCACACGAATTGCTTCAACAGGGCGAAGTCGCCAAAGCGATGGCCATCCTCCAGGAGTTGGCATCCATTCACCCTCCAGTAAAAGGCTTACAGCACGAGTTCGGGCTTGCATATTACCGAACCGGCAAACTTGTGGAAGCGCAACAGGCGTTCGCTGCGGCGATCCAGGAAGATCCCTCCGACACTGAATCGGTGCAGATGGAAGGGCTCACGCTCTACCGCCTCGGACAACCGGCGAAGGCCATCCCTTATCTCGAACGCGTTCGCCAGTGGATGCCGAATGCCAACGCCGATTCCAACTACGTGCTCGGGCTGTGCTACATGAATTCCCAGCGCTACGACGATGCAAGGATGGCCTTTGCGAGAGAATTCGCCGTCGATCCTGCCTCGGCTTCGGCATATCTCCTGTTACTGGTACGATGCTGATGCGCGCCAATCTTCCCGAGATGGCCGCTGAACAGGCACGCAAGGCGCTCGAGATTTCTCCAAATCTCCCGCTGGCGCACTTTCTGGTCGGGGAGGTCTATCTGATCAAGTCGGACGTGACGCACGCGACGGAGGAATTTGAGCAGGAGCGACGCATCAATCCGGGCTACGCCCCTGTCTACGACCGCCTGGGAGATGTTTATACGCGAACCGGGAAACTACAGGAGGCACAGGAGGCGCTGACCAAAGCGATCTCGCTCGATACCTCCAGCACAGGTCCATTCATTCTGATGGGGAAGGTACTTTTGCATCGGAACGATCCGGTTACAGCGATCATGTACTTGAAACACGCGGAAAAAATGGACCCGGGCAATTTCATCACGCATACGCTGCTTGCGCAGGCGTACCGCAAAGTCGGACAGGAAGACGACTCGAAACGCGAAACTGATCTAGCGTCGAAGATTCATACCGATGACCAGCTGAAGCTGCAACCCGCTGATTGAGAAGACCACGCTCAATGGATGCGGATGGTTACCAGGTGTGTCTGCAGCGGAACGCCGCCCACAATCGTGGTCTCCAGCAGTGCTTCGAAGGAGCGAATTTCTCCCTTCGGCCCGGTAATCTGCCGGAGCAGGTCCGTCGCGGTATCAGAGCGGCAGACGTAGTCTACGGCGGCTTGCGTTCCGAAGGTCGTCAATCCGCTGAAGATGAGCATGCGCTTGCCCGGCTGTACTCCGGGAAGGAGGGCGAGGACTGCGTAGTCTCTGGTCAGCGGGCGTTCGGGCCGTGAATAGAGCGCAGGTTCGCCGGACTTCGGATGATGATTGATGAAGCCCGCGAAATCGGGGCCGGCCGTCAGGGTGAAATCCGTTGTTGACTGCAATGCGCGCAGCGACGGGTTTTCCGCGGTCGATCCAATAAAGATCAGGTTCTTGCCCTTTGCTTCGTCCCAGGTCATCAGCAAACTTCGCTTCAGTATGAAATGCGCCTGGTGCGCGTCGAACAGCGTCGTCAGCGTATAGACCGACGCAAGTTCACCAATACCCGTATAGGTATCCACGTAACCGCTTGTATCCAGCGTGCCTTCTTTTTCCTGAACGTGGGCATAGCGTAGTCCGTTTGTGGAATCCCCGACGAACACGGCGTTGCTGAATATGACCAGAGGGGGGTCGTCCATGAAAAACGGGGCCCAAAACCTGTCCACCGCCGATTGCTTCGCGAGCGCTCTGGTCCAGGGATGCCAGAAAAGAAGCGCGCAGGCTATTGAAATCGGGAGAAGCAGAAACAGCGCTATCCATTTCCACGGAACCGATCGTGCGTTGGATTTAGCGGTCTCACTAACGGGTGCAGGTACCCGATTGATTTCTATCGGCGCCGCTGGGACCTGCTCCGATTTGGGGTGGAAAACCGGAAGATAGTGCCCTTTCGGAATGTCCACGACGATCTCTTCGCCGATACCCTCCTCGGCGAAATAGGCGGCAAGCCTTTGCCGCAGCAAGCGGGCGTGAGTGCGTACGATGCTGTCTTCGCTGGAGTTGTACCCGGGATGCCGGTGGAAGATGCGAATCCCAATCTGCTGCTCGGTTGCCTCTTCAGGCACTTCGCGGATGGCGCAGTCGGCAACGTAAAAAAGGAAGTCACACAGCCGGACTGACGCCTTCAGGTGTTGGCTAGCGGCAATGCGCTCGATCAACGCCCATCGCGGGTCTCCCGTCACCTTGCTACTGATTTCGGGAGCTAAGTGGGGGGCCGTCATCAGCTTCGCTGTGAGTATTTCACACGACATTTTACGGGTCAAATCACCGTGAAAGCCTTGCCAGTTGTCGGTAAAAGCGAGGATGCTCCTGATCATTTGAGGAACCGGCGCACCGGTGTGCTCAAACGCGTTTTAAAACACACGACGGCTATTCAATCTCTTGAAATTCAGTTCATTGAATTCTGGATCGAGTTGACCGTAATTGATACTTCATTGACTCTTCCGCGATTTGCCTGGAGAAGATGCGCCCGCCACCCTCTCCTCCGAAGAAGTTTAGAGCAGGTCACTTTTCAGGAGCTTCAGGAGGCACCCCATGAACACAATTCCCCACAAAGAAGACACGTCAGGAAAAAACACAGGCTTCCGGCGGCTTCTGCTGTTGTTAAGCACTCTCCTGCTGTGGTTAGCAGCCGTGAACATTCCGGCAAGCGCTCAGGCGGTTTATGGGTCGATCTTTGGCACGGTTACGGATAACACGGGCGCGGTGGTACCAAACGCGACAATCACCGTGACCGACATCTCGAAGGGCACTGTCGTCACCACGCAAACCAACGGCAGCGGCGAATACAGGGTGCAGCACCTGATTGTAGACACCTATCGAGTGACAGCCGAGGCGTCCGGATTCAACAAGAGCACCGTGGACAACGTTGTGGTGTATGTCGACACTGCGCCAAAAGTCGACCTTCAGCTTACGGTTGGCGCGGTCACGAACACGGTGACCGTAACTTCAGCAGCTCCTCTTCTGGAAACCGACCGCGCTGAGGTAAGCACGATTCTGAATGCGCGAGCGGTGGAGGACCTGCCCAACTTCAATCGTAACTTCACCGCTTTTGAGCTGTTAACGCCGGGCACCACGTACATCGGTTGGGGCCCCGGAGAGGGCAGCGGCAACCCGCAGCGCAGCGAATCGATCGAGGTGAACGGGCAACTGCCGTTCGCTACAGGGTACGAACTGGATGGTACCGATAATCAGGACCCGACCAACGGCGTCGCCGTCATCAATCCGAACCTCGATTCAGTTTCTGAAATGAAGGTAACCTCGCAGAATTATGACGCTGAGTTTGGCAAGGCTGTCGCGGGGCTGGTCACGGCGCAAACCAAATCCGGCAGCAACTCCATGCACGGAACAGCGTTCTGGTATCGTCGTTCGGATGCGCAGCAGGCGCGCGATCCCTTCGCGAATGCGTTCCCCAACTCGCTAACCGGAAAATACCTGGCTCCGACTCTTCACAACCAGTTCGGAGGGTCCGCCGGAGGACCCGTCATTAAGAACAGGGTGTTTTTCTTTGCCGATTACCAGGGACTCCGCGAAAAGACCGGTACCTCGACTTTGACGACGGTGCCTACGGCAACGGCGCTGAGCAGCTGCACCTCTGGTGGACCGTGCGACCTCAGCGATTACCTGTCAATAGGTCAGATTTATAAACCGAACTCTCTTAACGACACTACCAATGCCGGGCGCACACCTTATCCAGGCAACATCATTCCGGCGTCCGACATTTCCCCGCAGGCTGTGAACTTCTTCAAGCTGCTGCCGGCTCCAAATGTGCCCGGGAACAGCCTTACGAACAACTACTCCGCCTCCGGTTCCGGCATCTTCAACACAAACCAGTGGGACATTCGCGGGGACAGCACGTTTGGAGACAAACTCCACGTCTTTGGGCGCTACACCTACTTTGGCGGAAATCTTTCAGGCGATCCCTTCTTCGGCGCCGCCGGCGGACTGGGCTTTGGCGCGGGCGGATTTGCGGGAACGGATTCATTCCGGTACCAGAGCATCGCCGGGGGCGGCGACTACGTCTTTTCGGCGAAGTGGACTACGGATTTCCGCTTCGGCTACTACCGGATTCGAAACGATACCGAGGGACCCAATTACGATCAGCCTCTGTGCAATACCCAGCTCGGCATTCCCAATTGCAACGGTACGCCCCTGTCGCTCTACGGAGGATTACCGCAGATCAACATCTCAATTCCGAGCAACGGAGCCAACGGAGGCCAGAACATCGAGTACGGGACATCGGCCAATCCCGAACCTGCAGAAGGAGGCACAGTATCAGTTCGTAAACAACTGGTCGCACCAGGTCGGAAATCACAACATCAGGTTTGGCGCCGACTATCGCTACGGAAAGCTCTATACAGTTTCAATTGCCAGCAACGCGCTTCGCTCGGGCACCTTCTTTTTCAACGCACCACTCACCTCGGGCGTCAGCGATACAGGCGTCGCTTCTCCCGGCGTCGGCTTCGCTACCTTCCTGCTGGGCGATACCACCACCTTCTGGCGCACCCAAACGGCGAATATCAACGCGCAGACCCGCCAAAACCGCTTCTTTACCTACGGCCAGGATCAATGGCGCGCAACACCGAAGCTCACCATCAACTATGGCCTTCGCTGGGAGCTCTATACGCCTGAGTCCCTCACGGCCAAGGGCGCAGGAGGGCTGCTCAACCTCGACACTGGCATTCTTCATATCGCCGGTTATGGATCGAACGGCCTCAATCTGAATGTCAAAAACAACTTCGACGAATTTGCGCCGCGCCTGGGCATCGCCTATCAGATGTTGCCCAAAACTGTGGTCCGTGGCGGTTATGGAATCGTCTACGGTCAAGGTTGGGCAGGCGACACTTTTGGCGGTGTGCTTGCCTCCTCATTTCCGACACAGATCCAGCAAAGCGTAAACCCGTTATCGAGCTATGGCGGGGTCTTCAACATGGCGGCAGGACCTCCGGGCTATACCTTCCCCCCGATTCCCGCGGACGGCAATTACCCCCTGCCGGATGGCATTTACCAGATTGCGCGTCCCTTCAAGGTACGGCTCCCAACGGTCGCCGGCTGGAATGTGATGGTCCAGCAGGAACTGACTCCGACCATGTCGCTTCAAGTCGGCTATATCGGCAGCCATTCTTACCACAACATGTTCGAGTCTTCGCCGTCGTTTAACGCAAACGAACAGACGCTTGCCGGCTTCAACCAGATCAACCCGAGTACCGGCATGCCCTACACGGTGCCCGAACGTCAGCCCTATTACGACGGCACGGCTCAAAGCCAACTGGGCGTGCAGTATGGCGTGCCCCACGGCTGGACGCAGCGTGTCGACTACATGGCCAACCTGGCGGACAACAGCTATGACGCCCTCCAGGTGGTCTTCAACAAGCGCTTCAGTTCGGGGTTGCAGTTCCTCACTCACTACACCTGGTCACATGCGCTCGGCCATGAATCCTATGAGTACCTGATCAATACCAAAATCGGCCGCGGCAATGGCTATTACAACCGCCGCAACCAATACGTCTTCGCCGGGAATTACGACCTGCCGTTTGGCCGGGACAAGATGTTCGGCTCAGATGTGTCTGGATGGGTGAACCAGATCATCGGCGGATGGCAGTTGAACGGCACGTTCAGCTGGGACAGCGGCATACCGTTCAACACCTCCTACGCGAATTGCGCACTGGATAACGACGTAGGGGCCAATGACAATGCGTGCTTCCTGAACAAAGTTCCTGGCGGCAGCTTTGGCATTCACAAGGGCTCTTTCCATAGTGACGGCTTGTATGTTCCATACGTCAAGCCCATACCGTACATTCTGCAGTCTCCAGGCCACGCCAACAATAGTTTCGGCGCTTACGCCCGGCCGGCGGTAGCAACATGGGGCGACATCGGCCGTGATGCTCTGTGGGGCCCCGGGCTGGTCAATGTAGACGCCTCGCTGGCGAAGAGCTTCAACATCTATGAGAATCTGCGCTTGCAGTTGATCGTGCAAACATTCAATCTCTTCAATCATACGAACCTAGCAAATCCGGATAATTGCCTTGACTGCCAGGACCTGAATAGCGCTGGTGTCCAAAACGCCGGCACCATTCAGGGAACTTATTCCGAGCAGGACGGAACGTCGATGCGCCGCTTGCAGTTCGCTGCGCGCTTCCAGTTCTGACCTCATCTCAGAAACGGGGATGTCGAGCCACAGGCTCGCCATCCCACGCTTCTGCGCACATCCTAAGACCCCATGGCGCCAATCCGCGTGCTTCCGTACAGGCTTATCCTTCTTCTGATAATCAGTTCCGAGTCAGCAGATATATGAATCGAGGAAAGAGCGAGGGCACGCACAGGAACCGGCATGAAGGAACTCACGTACGGCCGATCCGCCGCTTTCTAACTCAATTTTTGTTCCTGGCTTGCGTTCTTGCCGGCTTCTCGCGTGCGCAGGAATCGAGTTCGAAAGCGCAACCCAGCCTGGATGGGCAGATTTTCTCCGAACGGCTCGCAATGAGCACAGACTCCGTCGAGCCGGCGCGGTTCGTCGCCGTCCACGGACGACAAGCTGTCGTCATGGGATATCCCGAGACGGGACTTGAGAGCTGGGTGTATCCGTTCCAGATTTTCAGCAATTACCAAATCGGCTTCCGGGCGCCGGGCGCGATGACGGAATCCGACGGTCGCCTTCAGCTCAGGCGCATCATTTATCGGCCGGACGCCATCATTCGCATTTATATCGGACTCGATTACATCGTCCGCGAAAAGCTGTTTGTGCCTCTTGACCAGCCCGGCGCGATCCTCAGTTATGAAGTTGAAGGCAAACCCGTCGACATCCAGATTCATTTCACGCCAGTTCTCGATCTCATGTGGCCTGCCGCCATTGGAGGGCAATTCACGAGGTGGAATCAGGACCTGTCGGGCTACGTTATTTCGGAGCCTCTGGGGAGCGTGTCCGCGATCATATCCTCGCGCGAGATTGTGGCGCACGACGAAATCGTAAACGCTACGCTGCGCACGACGAGCACTACGTCATTTTCCATTCGACCCGTTGCGACCGCCAACGGCCCCGCGGTTGCAACCGTCTATGTAGCACTCGGCACGGGCGACATGAAGAATGCTGCCTCTGCGCTCCGCGAGATGGCAACCCACCGGACGGAGATGGAAGCCCAGGCTGCGGCGCACTACGCGGAACTGGAGCGCAGCGCTCTTCGGTTTCACACTCCGGATGAGGACATAAACCGCGCGCTGGCATGGGCAGAGATCGCTCTCGATCAGGCGTGGGTGTGCAATCCTCGGATCGGCTGCGGCAATGTGGCAGGCTATGGTCCTTCGCGGGACGCGCGCCGTCCGCAGTATGACTGGTTCTTCGGTGGCGACGGGTTGGTAGCAGCCGATGCGCTGGTCGCCGCCGGCGAATATTCCCGCGCGCGCGACGAACTTGAATTCATCATCAAGTATCAGGACCAGCAAACCGGGATGGTCTGGCATGAGCTCTCACAGAGCGCCGGATATCTCGACTGGTCAAAGTATCCCTACATGTTTGTGCATGTGGACATAAGCTTCGACTATCTCAACACTGTCGCGCGGTATGTTGCCGCCAGTGGAGATACGGCATTTGCGATCAATCATTGGCCATCGATTGCCGCAGCCTATCGATACTGCCAGTCCGTCATCAACCCTTCTGATCATCTTCCGCATATTCCGTCAGACAAGGAGGGAGGCGACGAACAGGACAGGCCAGAGGATGACCTTAGCCTGTCATCAAGTTGGGTTGCGGTGACGAACAGCTTTGCCCAGCTAGCGACGATCACAGGACACCCGCAGTTGGTTGAAGAAGCCGGCAAAGCGAATCAGCTGGCCAGGGCTGCGATTGCTGAGCGCTACTGGGACTCAGCCCATCACTACTGGTTTGAAGGTCACACTCAATCCGGGAAAGCGATTTTTGGCTGGAGGAAAGGCCCCGGAGACGCGATTACTCAGAACATCTTCTCGCCGCAGCAAAACGATGAGCTTCTGAACGAGATCGCGTCAGCCGATTTTCAGACCGATTGGGGAACGCGCTCGGTGGCGACCCGTTCCGAAATCTACGATCCCAATTCCTACGGAAAGGGAAGTACATGGGCACTGGGTACAGCCGAAACCTCCGCTACATTTTGGGCAGAGCATCGGCCCGCTATAGCGCTTGCAATCTGGAGCGCGATGCTCCCATGGAATTCTCTCGATTCGCTCGGCCATATCCATGAAGTACTCGCCGGCAATTTTTATCACCAGGAGGAGGAGTCTGTTCCCGAGCAGACCTGGTCTTCAGCCGGCTTCCTGGATGCGGCAATCAGCGGCCTGGCTGGACTCGATATCGTCGGAGGCCGGAACAGCGTCCACTTTGCTCCGCATCTTCCGGCTGAGTGGAATCGATTCTCGGTCGAGAATGTACATCTCCCCAAATCCACGCTCGGCCTCTCGGTGAGTCAGAGCATCAACGAGGTCGATCTGGACATTCAAAACAGTGGTAGCCTTGCCGATATTTTGTTTGAACCCCAGATACCATTGGGAGCGCGAATCCTCGGCGCCGACTTTGCGGGCCACGCGGTTCCTGTGTCTCCCGATCTGTTTCCCGAGGACGAGCATGCGAAGGTGGAGATCCAGGCTCCATCCGGAACAAGCCATTGCCGTATCCGATTCGCCGGAGGGGTATCGCTGATCCTGAAACAACCCCAGCCACAACTCGGTGATCCCAGCACGGGCATGAAGGTGACGAGTCTTGATCTGCGGAATCAAACATTATCCATAGATGCCGATGTGAACTCCGGCGGAAACGCTACTTTCCTCATACAAACACCGTGGAAGATCGCCACACTCAAGGGCGCGACTATCCGACAGCTGTCAGACTCGTCCTATGAGGTCACGATGCAAAGATCCTCCGCGCTCCCCAGTCCGTTAGGCTACGCTCGCTCGCATGCGGAGATCACCTTCGCAAACAAATGAACGGTCCGGCCACCTCGATCTTGAGGTTGTCTGAAGCGCCCCGCACCGTAGTGTCGCTACGATGCTCCATTCATCTCCACGGAGAAAGCACGCAGCAGTTTCACTTTGATTGCCGGAGAGATCGAAGATGCCGGGCTCAGCAACCGCGAGCGCCAGCTGCTGCTTTATGCCAGGTATTACACCTTGGTCTGATCGGGCGACCACCTTCCAGGCTCACGCGACTGGGACCTCTCCCGCTTGCTTGCGGGAGCGCCAATAAGATATTGATATACACGCCTTTCAAGATATCGATATCTGCGCATTCTGGTTGGCTCCATCAGGGAGGTCTATGAAATTCACGTCTATTCTTGCCGGACTCTTATTAAGTGCCACAACGCTCGTAGCTCAGCAGTCAGTTCCTGCCGATGATGCAGCCATTCGTGCACGGGTCGATGCGATCGTGTCGAAGATGACCCTCGAGGAGAAGATCGATTACATCGGGGGCACGGGATTTGCGATCAGGGCGATGCCGAATCTGCACCTGCCTGCGTTTGAGATGTCCGATGGTCCGTACGGGGTCCGCAGCAATTTGGGCTTTCCTTCGACGACCTATGCTGCCGGCATCGGACTGGCGGCGTCATGGGATCCTGAAATGGCCAAGCGTGTTGGGGGTGGAATCGGGACCGATGCCAGGGCTCGCGGCATTCACTACATGCTTGGACCGGGCGTGAATATCTACCGCTCTCCGCGGAACGGCAGGAACTTCGAATACTTTGGCGAAGATCCGTTTCTTTCGGGGGCTATCGACGTTGGCTACATCGAGGGAATGCAGGCGCAGGGCGTGAGCGCAACGGTGAAGCACTTCCTTGGAAACAATTCAGAATTTCTGCGTCACGATTCCGATTCGATCATCGATGAACGCACGCTGCGCGAGATCTATATGCCCGCATTTGAAGCGGCGGTGAAGCGGGGGCATGTGGGCGCGATCATGGACTCCTACAACCTGACTAACGGCCAGCACATGACGCAGAACGGATATTTCAATATCGATGTTGCCCGCAAGGAGTGGGGCTTCCCGGGCGTGATGATGTCGGACTGGGTCGCGACGTATGACGGGGTTGCTGCAGCGAACGGCGGCCTCGATATCGAGATGCCGACCGGCGCCTATATGAACCAGAAGGTTCTTCTTCCTGCGATCAAAGAAGGAAAGGTCAGCGAAGCGACGATTGACGAGAAAGTGCGGCACATCCTTGAAACGGCTGCGCGATTTGGATGGCTCGATCGCGAGCAGACGGACCTGTCTCTGTCGCTCTACAGCGGGCCTAACCACGAGGTCGCATTGGAGGCAGCGCGCGAGGGCGCGGTGCTGCTAAAGAACGAGGGAAATCTGCTGCCGCTCGACAAGGGCGCGCTCAAATCGATTCTGGTGGTCGGACCGGATGCGTATCCGGGCGTCGCGGTTGGCGGAGGCAGTGCGGGCGTCCGTCCATTCCATCTTGTCAGTGACCTCGAGGGAATTCAGAACTACCTGGGCTCGAACTTTACCGTCTATTACGAGCGCGGCCTGCCGACGGTCACCGAAATCGCGCGTGCGACCGTGTGGCAGACGGCGGCAGACGGCGGCAAGCCTGGCGTGAAACTCGAGACCTTTGAAAATGCCGATTTGTCCGGGAAGCCCGCATCCACGGGGAGCGTGCATGTCATCAACGACAACGGTATGAGCTGGGAGACGTTGATCGACGATCCGGCGACAGCTATGGCGCTCTTCACATCGGGTGCGAAGACGCAGAAGTCGCGGCGATGGACCGGATATTACCGCGCCGCCTCAGCCGGGCCTTACGAGATAGTTCTGGAAGGGCCGGGTGAGGGAGGGGGCAATCGCCTCTACCTGGATGACAAGCTGATTTTCGATAACTGGACGCTGGTTCGCGCATTCCAGCCGCATGCCACGGTGCAGTTGTCAGCGGGTCCGCACAAGGTCGTGGTCGAGGACTACCAGACCGGCCCGATCGGAGGAAAACTGCGCGTAGGTATCGCGGACCAGCGGACGGTGGTGTCTGAGAAAGCGAAAGCACTCGCTGCGAAAGCCGACGTTGTCGTTCTCGCAGCCGGCTTTGACAACGCAAGTGAAGGGGAAGGCGGGGACCGGACCTTCGATCTTCCCGTGGGGCAGGACGCGTTGATCCGCGAGATATCGGCGGCAAATCCCAAGACGATTCTTGTGGTCACCTCGGGCGGCAACGTGGATTCAAGCGACTGGATCAATCGCGTGCCGGTCTGGCTGGAGACCTGGTATGCGGGCGAACAGGGAGGCACGGCGCTGGCCGAGATCCTGTTTGGAACTGTGAACCCGTCCGGGCATCTGCCAGCGACGTTCGAACGCAGGGCCGAGGACAATCCCACGTTCGCGAACTACTATCCGGAGGGCGACTCACGCAAGGTCGTGTACAAGGAAGGGGTGTTCGTCGGCTACCGCGGCTACGAGCACAACGGCACCAAGCCGCTGTTCCCGTTCGGATATGGACTGTCGTACACCACGTTCAAATATTCGAACCTGACGGTCTCACCTGTTGCGGGCTCTTCGGGCCTGCAGTACACGGTGGGCTTCGATGTGGCGAATACGGGCTCCCGCGCGGGGGCAACCGTGGCGCAGGTCTATGTAGGCGAGACGCAGCCGCGCGTGCCGCGTCCGCCGAAGGAGCTGAAGGGCTTCGAACGCGTCACGCTCAATCCAGGAGAAACGAAGCATGTCACCGTTTCCCTCGATCCGCGTTCTTTCGCGTACTACGACACGGCGAGCAAGAGCTGGCATGTGGATGCGGGCGAGTTCGGCATACTGGTTGGAGATTCGTCGGAGGAAACACCACTCAAGTCGACGATCAATATCAGCGAATCGGCCTCTAAAAATGCGGTGAATTGAGCAGTGCTATCGGCTCTGAGGGGACAAGCTTCGTCTATCCATCGCCGGATCTGTCGAGTCAGTTGGCTGGCCACGCTGGTCTTGATTTCTCCGCTTGCAATGGCACAGCGAGACCCGGTGCTCAAGCAGATTGATCTGCCGCATCGTTATTACTATCGCGAGATGTATCTGCCGCAACTGACCACGGGGCCGAGTTCGGCTGCGTGGTCATTCGATTCGCGCTCACTCATTTATTCGATGGCCGGGACGCTGTGGCGGCAGGCTCTGAATTCAAGTACGGCCGAGCAGCTCACTGCTGGGCCGGGATACGACTATCAACCCGACTGCTCTCCTGATGGCCGCTGGATTGTTTATGCGACCTATGACCATGACGCCATCGAACTGTGGGTGTTGGATCTCCAGACAAAGCGGTCACACCAACTGACCCTGGGCGGCGCCGTGAATGTCGAGCCGCGCTTTTCGCCGGATGGCAAGCGGCTCGCCTTCGTCTCCACGTCATACAACGGGCACTTTCATATCTTTGCCGGCGACTTCAAGGATGGTGAGCTGACAAATGTGCGGCGGCTTACGGGCGAATCCCGCAGCAGCGTGCCTCGCTTTTACTACAGCGAATTCGATCACGAGATCAGTCCCGCGTGGTCCCCGGACGGAAAAGAGCTGATCTTCGTTGGCAACCGTGGGCACATTTATGGAACAGGCGGCTTCTGGCGGATGAAGGCAGAACCGGGCGCGGAAGCACGCGAGATTCATTATGAAGAGACCGCGTGGAAGGCAAGGCCGGAATTCTCTCCTGACGGCAGGCGCATCGTGTACGCCTCATATCTCGGCGGTCAATGGCAACAGCTCTGGGTAATGCCGTCAGATGGCGGCGATCCTTTTCCCCTCTCCTATGGAGACTTTGACAACATCAATCCTCGCTGGTCGCGCGACGGCAAACTGATTGCTTTCATCTCCAACCGGGATGGCAACACGTCACTATGGGTGCAGGAAGCACTTGGGGGAGCACAGCGCCCGGTGATTGCCAAAGAGAAGCACTACCTAAGGCCGATGGGGCATTTGAGCATTACAGTTCTGGATCCTTCGGGAAACATCACACCGGCACGTATCTCAGTTACCGGTGAAGATGCCAGGACTTATGCTCCCGGCGATGCGTGGCTGCATGCGGAAGATAACTTCGTCCGCTCAGAGCGCTCATTTGAAGCTCACTATTTTCACAGCCCAGGCAAGGCGGAGCTGGAAGTACCCCAAGGACGTGTGCAGGTTGAAGTCATGAAAGGCTTCGAATACCAGCTAGTAACGGAGACGGTGACCTGCGGCGCCAATGCGCAGCTGGTTGTCCATCTGAAGCCGCTCGAGGTTCCGCAAGACGGTCATTCACGGTGGGCTGGTGCTGATCTGCACGTCCACATGAACTATGGAGGAGCGTACCGCAACACGCCGGCGCATCTTGTGACGCAGGAAATGGCGGAGAATCTCTTTCTGGTCGAAGACCTGGTGGTGAACAAAGAACAACGCATTCCTGACATCGCGTATTTTCAGACCACGCCCGATCCCGCCTCCACGCCGGGTCACTGGCTGCTCCACGGGCAGGAATTTCACACGCCTTACTGGGGTCACTTAGGATTGCTGAATCTGACCGACCACTTTTTACTACCCGACTACGCTGCCTATGCGAATACCGCAGCGGCGAGTTTATTCCCGACGAATGCTGCGGTGTCCGACCTGGCGCACCAGCAACGTGGCATCGTGGGCTATGTTCATCCGTTCGACATTGTGGTGGATCCGCTGAGTGACCCGACTCTCACGCATGGTGAGCCTCTTGATGAAGCTCTCGAACTCCCCGTTGATGTGGCATTGGGCAAGGTCGATTACATCGAGGTGCTGGGCTTCAGCGATCACCGCATGACGGCCTCGGTCTGGTATCGGCTTCTCAATTGCGGGTTCCGGCTACCGGCGGGCGCGGGCTCTGACACCATGGCGAACTATGCCTCAGCGCGAGGTCCGGTTGGGCTGACGCGCGTTTATGCGAGCATTCCGCAGGCAGCAACCAGCACGGGGACTTGGCTCGACTCACTGAAGCATTGGCGCACGTTTGCGACGAATGGTCCGCTGCTGGGGTTTACGCTCGGCGGCAAAGCCGTCGGGGAGGAGTTGAAACTTCCGGCGGGCGAAAACAAGTTGGAGTTCACCTCGTGGCTGCGTTCTTTTGTTTCTGTAGATCACTTAGAGCTGGTCTGTAATGGCAAGGTAGTGCGCGATCTGAAGCTTAATGGTGACGGGCAATCGGCGGATGCTAAAGGCACCCTATCGATTTCGCAGAGTGGATGGTGTCTGCTGCGGGCTTCGAGCGACAAGCCTGAGCATCCGGTGCTGGACGACTATGTTTATGCCACTACGAGTCCGATTTACGTGAGTGTTGCGGGATCTGTTCTCAGGCCGCGGGATGATGCTTCATTCTTCATGGCCTGGATTGATCGGCTGACTCAAACGGCAAAGGCCAACCGGGACTGGAACACTAATGCGGAACGAGCCCTCGTTTTGCAGACGCTGGATAAAGCGCGGCAGGTCTATCTCGGCTTGATGCAATAGGTGTCGTTAGACCTGCCCGATTCCTTCTCAGGGACTATATGAAACTATAACGGTTACTTAACGCGCAAGAGGACAACGCCGTGGGGTGGTACGGTCACGGTGTAAGTGTCCTTCATCGCTCCGAGATCTTTGGCCTGCCAGATGTCGCGGACATGAACGGTGCCCTTGAAGCCAAGCTGCCTGAAGTCAACGGTCATGGAAAGCGCGCCTGGCTGGCGGTTGAAGACCCCGACCGCTTTCGATCCATCGGCGAGGGGCTTGGCCCATATCTCGAGGGGTCCTTCGGCGGTGACTCGATCTCCCTGCTTGCCGAGGGAGTCCTGATCGATGGCAATGACTTCGCGGTTGGTAAGCATCGCCGTGGTTTCGGGCGTCATCGTGGACAGATCGTTGCCGGCGAGCAAGGGTGCGGCGAGAATCGCCCACAGGCTCATGTGCTGGCGATATTCCTCTTCATTCATGCCGCCGTTCCCGACTTCGAGCATGTCGGGATCGTTCCAGTGGCCGGGTCCGGCGAATCGAGCGAGGCCAGCCTGGCTGAATCCGATCTCGGCCATGCGCGCGTAGTGGTCGTTGATATCGCCGGTCGTGCGCCAGAGATTGCCGCCGACGTCGGTGCCCCATCTCCAGACGGCATCATCTCCGTACTGGCAGAGGCTGTAGACGATAGGCCGGCCGGTTTTGCGCAGGGCATCACGCATCTTGATATAGGCGTCGACCATGATCTTGTGGGCGGCCTCCGGTGTAGGAGCGGCCTTGAGCTGTGTGCGAAGGCCGCAGAGATCGTACTTGAGGTAGTCCATGCCCCACGCGGCGTAGGTTGCGGCGTCTTGCTCTTCGTGTCCGAGGCTACCCGCGTAGCCGGCGCAGGTCTTGTCGCCGGGAGAAGAGTAGATGCCGATTTTCAGTCCTTTGCTGTGGACGTAGTCGGCGAGGGCCTTCATGTCGGGAAACTTGCTGTTGGGCTGGATATTGCCCTGGGCGTCGCGCTCTCCCTGCCAGGTGTCGTCGATGTTGACGTAAATGTAGCCGGCGTCGCGCATGCCGCTCGACACCATGGCGTCGGCCTGCGCGCGAATGATCTTGTCGTCGACGTTGCGATGAAAGTGGTTCCAGCTGTTCCAGCCCATGGGAGGAGTTGCCGCGAGAGACTGCGCGCCCGCGCGGTTCGCATAGGGGAGCGCGAAAGAGGCGGTGAAAACCGCGATTGCTGCCAGACTGCAAGCTCTACGAGACGTCATGGGGCTATTCCCTCCTGAACTGACGGCGATGGGCGACGAAAGGAATGTCACCGATTACATCGCTTGAATTTACAGCAGCTACTTTATACACAGGAGGCATCTGCGGTCGAGCGATGGCATTGCTCAGCGGCTGGGTCGTCCGGGGCAATCGTGTGCCGGAGGCTGTTTCATGCTGGTGGCGGAGGGCAGAATCGAACTGCCGACCTACGGGTTATGAGTCCGTCGCTCTAACCATCTGAGCTACTCCGCCAATGGGAAAGGAGCAAGATCCATGATAAAGCAAAAGGCCGGATTACCGGTATCCGGCCCTTGCTTGCGGCGGCGGTTGCTTATAGCTCACGGCCACGGCTGCGTTCTAGGTGTCGTCGTAGTCCTCGGTGAGGGATTGGAGGAAGGCCACCAGACGCCGCCAGATCGTCGGAACTGAGTGACATGTTGGAGAACTCGGGCGGGGCGTTTCGCATCGCGCCCGAGTGGGCGAGGGCGGACATGCGGACGTAGTGATTGATCACGTCATCGAATTTCGGCGCGCTTCCGTTGTGGAAATAAGGAGCCGAATCCTCGAGATCGCGGAAGACCGGAGTTTTGAACTGGGCGATCGTCGAGGCGAGACCCTGATCGACGGAACAATCCTTGCCCGAGGCGCAGACGAAACTCTTCAGATTGGCCTGCGGATTCGGGACGTCGGGGTTGAGGTAGATGTTCCAGAGACCGAGGTCGGCGTACTGCGGACTGCCGGCTACAGCCTGATGGCGGAAGGCCTCGCTGGCGTTCGGGTGGTTGGCCGAAGCCGGCATATAGAGATCGAAGCTGGCGATTCGCGTCGTGTTGTCGGGAATGTAGAGATTCACGAACGCGCCACTGCCGTTGATGCCGTCGTACTCCTCCTGCGCTACGCCTGAGTTGTGGAAGACGAAGTCGGAGAAGTCGGGAGCCTGATGACAGGCGACGCAATTTCCGGCATGGGCGTTAGTCGGCTCCCGGCTTGGCAGCGGAGAGGAAGATCTTGAGTCCCTGAAACTCGAGCGGGCCGAATTGATATGGCTGGTTGTGGTACTTGAAGGAGCCATCGGCGGGGGTGATCCAGATGGGGTTCTTCATGGCCAAGATCTGCTGGTAGAGGCGCAGGTTGTAGTGAGCCTTTGTTTCGCCCGCAAGGGGAGCCTGGGGCAGATGGTTCACACGGATGAAATTGTCATACGGCGAACCGATGTAACGGCCAAATTGATCGCGCTGAAAGAGCAGGTCTTTCATGTACTGGGCGATGCACATCGCGATTTCGTTGACGACCTGTGTGTCGCTCGCGGTGGATACATCGAGCCGCTGCGAGGGAGGGAGCAGGATATCGGGGGTAATCCGCGGGTCGGTGCCCTTGAAGATGACCGAGTAGCTGAGGCCGTCGAGCCGGTCAGCGGCGAGCTGGCCGCTGCCGTCGTCTTCGCGGATGATTCTCGCAATGTGGGCGATGGCCTGGTTGTATTGCGACGGAAGCCATCCGAAGTTGCGTCCGGTAAGAGTGCCGACGACTAGGTCTTCGCCCGATGCGAACTCGCCGTCGAAGTGCAGGAAGAGCGGGCCGGAGCGGCTGGTGAACGAATCCACCATCTGCATCGAGTTGCGGGGCGTATGCGTGAAGCCATTGGGCTGCGGCTGGCTCAACGGCAGCGGGCTGCGCGTGGTGAAATCGGAATAGGTGCGGTTGCCGCCACCCTGCACGCCCTCGAACTCGGTGACGAAATGGCAGGAGCGGCAGTTGATTGACTGGCCAGCGAAGGGGCCCGGGAGCGGGGTGCTGGTAGTTTGCACTTCGGCCACCACGGGGTCGCCGCTGGGCAGAGGCTGGTTCACGCCGACCATGTTTGCGGCGAAGAATTCGGCAAAACGGGTGTCGAGGAAGAGAGCCTCACCGATCGAGTCGGCAGCAGGGGTCGAGTCGGACTCGGTAGGCGCATCGGGGGCTTTGCCCGAGACTCCGCAACCTACTGCGACGGCGACGAGCGCAGTCGCCGTCAGTGCAAACCAGGTGTAGAACATACGGCGCGAGAGCACTACTTCTCCCCTCCTTCAGCACCAGCCGGTGTGGCGGGCGCGGCTCCCATGGGAGGATTCAGGCTGCGCAGATAGGTGACGATCTGCCAGCGCGCCAGTTCGGGAAGGCCACCCCAACTCGGCATTCCCTTGTACATTTGTCCGTTTTTGATGATCCATGCGATGTCGCCATCCGTGGCGGCAGCAAGCCGCTCGCTTTTGAGGCTTGGCCGGGATCCTTTGCCCTCGGCATTCTGCCCGTGGCACTTGGCGCAGTTGTTGCGAAAGAGGATTTCGCCTGCCGCCGCCGCGTCTGCCTTGCCTGCAAAGGGATTGACTTTGACCCGGTCAGCTTCCGGGACTTTCTTCAACCAGGAGCCGTCGGCTGCGGCAAAACAGAGCGCCGACAGGCCCAGAAAACCGGCTCCCAACAACATCCGGCCCCTCATTTCGTCCTCCGGAACCAATCGCGAAACTGCGAGATTTCATATGACACCCCAAACTTCCACAGCACGCCGACGGAGTTGTCGTTCATGCCGAACTCGGGCGAGAACTTGTAGGTGAAACCCTTGGGGGTGTTGAGCGCCACCGTGGGACCGAGGTACTGCTCGGTCTGCCCAATTCCAAAGCTGTCGCTTGTGCCCAGGCCGCCGAACATCTCCACTCCGGCGGCGAAGTTCTGGCGGCAGAATGTGCATGCGCTGGTGCTGCCCTTGAGACTGAGGGGCCGCGAGACCGCAAGCGCGTATCCGAACTCCCAGGGATCGGCTTCGCCGAGGTCCTTCTCGGAGATGAAGTTCTCGGAGATATTCCAGCCCTTTACGTTGCTGGAAAGAATCAACTTCTCTTCGAGAGAGTGCTCCTGTTCCTTGCGGAGAAGGGCGTTGGGCACGGCCAGAGTGGCGATACTGGTGTTTCCCGTAACTTCGAGGAAGCTCTTGTCTCCATCGTTCACGTCCTCGTACTCGATATAAATCACGGGGTTGATCCAGTACTCGCGGGGCAGAGGGCGGAATCGGTTTTCCCAGCGGACGCCGGTATAAATGGATGAATCGAATTGAGTTGCCTGCCCCTGGAAGTAAAGCTCGGTGGTCCACCAGGCGGTGACACCGTACTCAAATTCCACCGTCGGATTGAAGAACGCCCGCGCATTCTTTGGGGCGGCAGTCGCGTTCTGGTTTTCGATTTCGAGGTTTCCCGGCTCCTCCATGACCGATGAGTAGGTCACAAAATAGGGAGGCTCCTGCTGAGCCTCCGCCCGTCCCGCTGCTATCCAGCAGAGGAGGAGGGTCATGATCCGGGCGCATGAATGCCCTAAGCAACGTCGCAAGGTTTCGTACAACCTTCTGCCTCCAGAAAGATAGATCAAAGAAACTGCGTGACTTGGGTGAAGCGGAACAGACGCCACATCAATTGCGACTAAATCTGTCCGAGATAAAAGAAGACTAATTTGGTCTTATTTGGCTGTCAAGATTACAGGTATGAAATTTTGATGTAAGAAATCGGTAATGTCCGGGGCGCGTAGGGTGCCTTAGACGGAGGCAGGAAGCGCGCTCGCAGGCAAACGCAGGACACTCGCGGCTCCGATGTCAGAATTTGTGGCTGACGATAAGCCGACTTGTTGTCACCAATCCGGGGTCGATGACTGCAGGGGGCGGTTCCAGGGTCGCGGGCCGTGAATGTGGCCGACATTCCCGTTTTCAGGTGTACCGATTGCTTATGCTGGGGGAGCACATATTTCTTCGACGCTTTGGCTTGGCTCATAGGGAAGAATGTATCGGAGAGCGAGCATGACGCAGGTTTTGATCCGATCTGCCAGATTGCAACTCAGTACGTTTCAAATGACTGATGCCGAAGACGTATTCAAATGCATCACCCCTGCAACCGCTCGCTTCATGCGTTGGGAACCGCCCAAATCACTTGAAGAGTACAAAGCACATCGGGAAGCCAGGCTATGGGCTGACGATCAGTCGGTCTATTCCTTTGTGATAAGACGCAGTGACACCATGGAGTGCTTAGGCGTTGCCGGACTGGATGCGGCGGACCAACCCATCCCGGAGCTTGGCGTTTGGCTTAAGGAAGGGGCTTACGGCCATGGTTACGGAACAGAAGCCGTTAGTGCAGTTGCCGAATGGGCAACAAAAACTCTCGCCAAGGATCGTTTTCTTTATCCCGTAGCAGTAGAAAATCTCGCAAGCAGGCGCATTGCCGAAAAGCTTAACGGCGAAATTGTGGGAACACGCAGGAATCCAAAATATGAATCGGTCGTTTATGAAATCTGCCCTCTTACACGGCCATGGCCGAGCCGTTAAGGAGGCTGCCCAATATGAACTTTCTTTCGAAGACTATTCGACTTGCTGCTTTGCTTTGTACCCGTCGCGGGTGATGATGTCGTACTTCAGGGGCTTGTGCTTCTCATCCTGCATGCGCAAGGGGTGGCCTTCGTCATCAACCAGCTCAACCCGGAGTTTCCGGTAGGTTCCGTCCTGCTTGGTGTTGGTAGGGCTGTAGCTGAGGACGTACTGGTTGCGGATGGACTGGTTGATAGCAGCGAAGTCCTCGGGCAACTCGCCCTGGAAGCGCGGCTCGAAGTGAATGCCACCAGTCATGCGGGCGAATGTGGTCATCTCGTTGTCAGCCTGCAGGTAATCCATGTCCCTCATCTGAGCGCCAAGGCCGCCTCGACCCTCGGTCATGGCCCGGACCCAGCCGCCGGTGCTCATGGTGAAGATGGTGACGTTAGGAGTGGCCTTGATCTTGGCGAGGGTCTTATCCAAGTTGATTTTTGAAAATGTATCGCGGCCGGAGCCGATCAGGATGATGTACTTGCGGCCCTCTACCCGCGACAGGCGGTCGAGGGTGGTGTAGAGGGCGTCGAACATGTTGGTTTCTGACCAGGTGGGGATGGTGAGCGAGTTCAGGGCATTGTCGACGACACGTTTGTCCTGGGTAAAGTCGGTCAGGATGTTGGTGTGCATGTCATAGGTAACGACGGCGATGTAGTCGTCGGGGCGCAGTTGCTCAGCGAAGGCATAGGCGGCATTGCGCATGTCATAAACGAAGTAGTAGCTGGTCGACGCGAACTCGACGAGGAGCACCGCGGTGATGGGAGCCTGGATCTGCTGGAAGCTGGTGATCTGCTGTTCCTTGCCGTCCTCGAAGACGCGGAAGTTCTGCTGCTTGAGGTTGGGAACGAACTGGTGAGTCTTTTCAAGCAGCACCCCCACGTCAACGGTCACGACGGGGACATCGACGTGCAGGGAGAAGTTCTGCAGGCCGGGAGGGTTTTTCACCTTGGGCTCGGGGGGCGGGGGCGGAGCGGGTTCCGCCTCCTTCTTTTTCGGGATGGCGATTGAACCGTTGTCGCCGGTCGGGCCACCGGCTTCCGGAGCGGAATCGTCCTGTCCCGGTTGCTGCTGGGTGGAGGGCTGCTGCGGGTTGGACTGTTGCGTGCTTTGCTGCGCGAATGCGTTTGCTGGGGCTTGGGCCAGGAGTACAACGATGCTGATGGCCGCTGCGGCGAGACTCTTCATGACATCCTCAATTTTGAAACTGCCGGGTACTTTGCGGCAAGTGTGGCCAAGGGCTACTCTAAAAGACGTGTTGAACCGTCGAAAGGACATGCGCAAGGGCGTTCTTCTTTTCGTGCCGCTTTGCGCGGTCTTGCTGGCGGGGAGCTGGGCGAGGTCGCAATCGATCCTGGATGTCGCTTCGGCAGCGGTTGTGCCGCCGCCTTCGACGAGCTTCTTCCCGCTGAGCGAGGTGCATCGCGGGCTCCACGGCACTGCTTATACGGTATATGAAGGGACGCAGCCCGAGGCTATGGATGTCGAGATTCTGGGGCTGTTGCACAACGCCCTGGGCCCGCACCAGGACATGATCCTGGCGCGCCTGCACGGGGCAAAGCCTGAGTACTCGGGTGTGGTAGCGGGCATGAGCGGCAGTCCTGTCTATGTGGACGGGAAGCTGCTGGGAGCGATTGCATACCGTATCGGCGAGTTCAGCAAGGAGCCGATTGCGGGTATCACTCCGATCGAGCAGATGCTGCAGGTGCGGGATGAGAGCCGCGGCCCGGAACTGGTGGCCGGGCGGCAGGGCGACCCACTCAAGCCAACCGAGGGCTTGAATGCGGCACCCAGCGCGGCGGCGAGCGATGAGGCGGATGTCATCAAGCCTATTGATACTCCGCTGGTGTTCACTGGGTTCAGTCCGCAGGCGCTCGAGTTCTGGAAGGAGCATTCCGCCGGGCTCGGGATGACCCCTGTGGCAGGAATTGGCGGGGGGAGCGGGTCGAGCACGATGACGCCGGTGAGTCCGGGATCGGTGGAGCCAGGATCGGCGATCAGTGCGGTGCTGGTTCGGGGCGACCTGGAGATTTCGGCGACCTGCACGGTGACCTACGTCGATCCGAAGCGGCTGATGGCCTGCGGGCATCCGATCACGCAGTTCGGGCCGGTGTCGATGCCGATGGCGAAGGCGGAGGTGATCGCAACAGTTCCATCGCCTCTGAATGCATTCAAGATCATCAACACGACCGATACGATCGGTTCATTTACGGAGGATCGTGAGACGGCGATCCTGGGCGAGTTTGGAAAGCCGGCGCGAGTGATTCCGCTGACCATGAGGCTGTCGCTGGATGGGGCGACGGAGAAGCCGCGTACTCTGCATCTGGAAGTGATCGACCAGGAGCAGATTACGCCGCTGGCGGTGATGGTCTCTCTCTTCCAGAGCCTGGTGCAGACGAATGGCTATGCAGTGGAAACGACCTACCGGGTGCGGGGGCGAGTGAAGCTCGCGGGGTATCCGGAAGTAAAGTTTGAAAACCTGGTAGCTCCTACGGATATCGCTCCCGCGAATCTTGTGGCAGCGCTGGCGCTGGGAGAGCGCTTCAACCGCTTGTATGCGAATGCGGCGCGGCGGACGCCGATCGAGAGCGTGGATGTGGATGTGGATGCCATTCCGGGACGCCATACAGCGGAGATCGAGAGCGTGCAGACAGGCGGGACGCTGGTTCACGCCGGCGACACCATTTCGATTGAGGCGACGGTGCGGCCATGGCGAGGCGAGCTGAAGAACATTCGAATTCCGGTAACGCTTCCGGCGACGCTGCCGGAAGGGCCGGTGCGGCTGCTCGTCAGCGATGGCGGAACGCTGGACCGATTGATGCAGCCTCAGCAGTTCGGTGGCAGCAATCTGGATGTATCGGCGACGATTGCGCAGCTAAACAGTCTGCATACCAATGACAGGCTCTATGTAACGCTGCTCGCTCCTGACGCGCAGGCAGCGATTGACGGGCGGACGCTCACGGCGTTGCCGCTATCGATGGCGAATGTACTTGAGCCTGTGCGGGAGAATCGCGGGATGACCCTGAGCGGCGAGTCGGCGGTTCCGCTGGCGTCAGTTGCACTGGATGCGGTGCTCAGTGGACAGCAGGTAGTGACACTACGGGTAGAATAGCCGAGACGGGTGGCCCCCAGATCCCGTTCATGGTTCCTTTGGGTACGACCCAGCTCCATAGCAGAAATTCGGAAGACAGGTTCGAATATCACGATGGCAGTCATCAAGGGTTATGCTGTGCATGCCGCCGGGGCGGAACTGCTCCCCTTCAAGTACGATCCGGGAGAATTGAAACCGGGCGACGTGGAAGTCAGCATCACGCACTGCGGGGTTTGCCATTCCGACGCAAGCCTGATCGACAACGACTGGGGGATGAGCCAGTATCCGTTCATTCCCGGGCATGAGATTGTCGGGACCATATCCGAGATGGGATCGGCGGTACAGGGCTTTTCCGTTGGCGACCGGGTGGGGATCGGTTGGCAGGCGGACTCCTGCGGACGGTGTGAATGGTGCCGCAAGGGCGAGGAGAATCTGTGCGCCCAGGCGCAGCCGACCTGCATACACCGGCATGGCGGATACGCCGAATCGGTGCGGGTGAACGCGCGCTTCGTAGTGAAGATCCCAGCGGCGCTTGAGAGCGAGACAACGGCACCCTTGCTGTGCGCGGGAATCACGGTCTATTCGCCGCTGCGGTCTTTCGGCATCAATCCTTCGTCGCGAGTAGGCGTGATCGGCATCGGCGGTCTGGGACACCTGGCGATCCAGTTTGCGCGTGTCTTCGGGGCGGAGGTGACGGCGTTCTCGAGTACGGCGAACAAGGAAGAAGAGGCGCTGAAGCTGGGCGCGCATCATTTTGTGAATTCGCGCGAATCGAAGGCAGTGAACGGACTCGCGGGCAGCCTGGACCTGATTCTCTCGACAGCCAATGCGGATCAGGACTGGGGCGGCTATGTGAACACGCTGCGGCCGCACGGAACGCTGTGCTTTGTGGGTGTGGCGCCGAAGCCGGTCAGCCTGCCGACGTTTCCGCTGATTGCGGCGATGCGCAGCGTTTGCGGATCGAATGTCGGCAGCCCGTCGCGCATCGTCGAGATGCTGGACGTGGCAGCGCGCCACGGAGTGAAGGCCAAGGTGGAGCGCTTCAAGATGTCGGAAGCGAACCTCGCCGTGAAACGGGTGAGGAAGAGCCAGGTGCGCTACCGGGCGGTGTTGAGCAATTAGCCACGAGCTTTTAATTCCCAGCAGAGTAGTGGTGCAACGGGCTTGCGAGTTTTGAGCCTGAAGCCAATGGCGAGTAGCTGCTTCTAGTAGACTCGTTTTCAGCATGATGCGCCGTTCGGCTGTAACTCTTCTCAGCGTTTGCGTGATATTTTTTTTCTCCGCAATGGCCCAGGGCCAGGGAACACGACTGTGGTCCCAGTCGAAATTTGAAGAACTGGAGAAGGGCAAGCCGGAAGGTGTCGCGATTACCAGCGACGGCCATCTGGTCGCCGGTCCCGAGAGCAAGCTGATTTTTACGACACCTTCGACTTATGTCTGGTCGGTGGCGTCGGACCGCGAGGGCAATGCCTATCTGGCGACGGGAACGCCGGCGACCGTCCTCAAGGTGACTCCGGACGGCAAGTCGACCAAGTTGTTTTCGACCAAGGACCTGACGGTCCAATCGGTATGCGTGGGCCCGGATGGCGCGGTCTATGCGGCGGTGCTGCCCTCGGGCAAGGTGTATAAGCTCGATGCTCAGACGACGGACCGAACCGAGGACAATGCAACTCTGGTGTTCGATCCGGCGACGACCGAGGAGAAGCCGAAGTACGTGTGGGATCTTGCGTTCGATCGCGAAGGGCGACTGTACATCGCGGCGGGCGGACCGGCGGGAATCTACCGGGTGGCGCCGGGGGGCAAGCCGGAGCTGTTTTTCAAGAGCGATGAACAGCATATCCGGACGATGGCGTTTGATGCGCAGGGGAACCTGATTGCGGGGTCAGATGGCACGGGGCTGGTCTACCGGATCGACAAGGCGGGCAAGGGCTTCGTGGTCTTCGATGCACCGAAGCGCGAGATTACGTCGGTGGCGGTGGCTCCAAGTGGCGCTATCTACGCGGCGGACGTTGGCGAGAAGGGGCGAAGCATCCTGCCACCGCTGCCTGTAACGGGAAATGCAACTGTAACGGCGACGATTACGATTGTGCAGCCCGGCTCGGTACAGGCGTTCAGCGGAAATACGCTGGTTCCGGACGGGTCGGAGATTTACGAGATCGCTCCGAATGGGGCACCGCACAAGCTGTGGACCAACCGAGACGATATTGTTTATGCGCTTCGCTGGACGCCGGATGGATTGCTCGCCTCGACGGGAAATCGCGGACGTGTCTATCGCATCCAGGAGAGCGGCGAGTATGCCGATATCGCCCACCTCGAGGCGTCGCAGGCTACGGGGTTTGCCGATTCGCCGCGCGGGCTCTATATTGGCACGGCGAACACGGGCAAAGTGTATCTGATGAGCCACGGAACGGCGGCGTCAGGAACTTATACCAGCGACGTGTTCGATGCGGGTGTCTTCGCGCAGTGGGGGCGAGCAGAGGTTGATACCGGGGCGGCGGCGAATGCCCGAAATTTCGACTTCTTCGCGCGGGCTGGCAATGTGGAGAATCCGCTGCGTGCATGGAGCGACTGGAAGCAGGTGACGCCGAATACGGCGCCCCTGGGACTGACGCCGGCGCGCTTTGTGCAATGGAAAGTGGAGCTGCGCGCAGGCGCGGACATTGCGTCGGTGGGGATCAACTATCTGCCAGTCAACGTCGCGCCTGTCGTCGATGAAATCGTTGTGGTTCCGGGGGCTCGGGTGAATGCGGCGGGAATGGCGCTTCCACAGCCGCAGGCGACGGTGATTAGTTTTCCGGCGCAGCAGAATCCGAATGTCATCAGCTTCACGCAGGAGCCGGGGCGCGAACCGCTGCCAGCGCAGAAGGACAAGACCGCGGTGACGGTGCGCTGGTTGGCGCACGATGAGAATGGCGACGATCTGATTTTCTCTGTCTACTATCGCGGAGACGGCGAGCAGAACTGGCAGCTGCTGAAGGACAAAATCACGGACCGGTATCTAAGTTTTGATGGCGGGCTGTTGCCGGATGGTCCCTATCGGCTAAAGATCGTGGCGAGCGATGCACCTTCGCACAATCCGGGAGAGGCTTTGACGGGTGAGAAGGCAAGCGATCGTTTCATGATCGATACCACGCCGCCGGTAGTGGCCGATCTTGCGGCGAAGATGGTAAACGGAAAAATTCACGTAACACTGACGGCTACAGATGCCACGACACCTATATCTCATGCGGAGTACTCGGTGGACGCAGGGCCGTCGCAGTATGTCGAGCCCGTGGGGCAGATTTCCGACTCGCTGACGGAACGGTTCGATTTTGATGCGCCGCTGAATCCGCCGACGCCGGGCGCGGCTCCGCCGGTGAATCCGGGCGAGCACGTGATTACGGTGCGCGTCTACGATCGCTACGACAATGTTGTGGCGGCGAAGGCGGTGGTGCGGTAGAGGTCCGAATGAAAAGCGTCCCTCAGAGGCTAAGGCCCTTGACTCAACCCGGCTGTCCCGACGCGGCTGAAGCCGTGCCTCTTAAAAACCATGCGGTTTGAGCTTTTTGTCGCGGCGCGGTATCTGCGGGCGAAGCGCAGGCAGGCCGTGGTCGGTGTAATCACAGTTATCTCGATTGCGGGAGTGGCGGTCGGCGTGGCGTCGCTGATCATTGCGCTGGCCATCACCAACGGAATGCGGCGCGATCTGCAGGACCGGCTGTTGAGCTCGACGGCGCACGTGGAGCTGATGCGGGTGCAGAACGATGGGATCAAGGATTGGCGCGCGCTGACGGAGAGGCTGCGGCACCTTCCTCATGTAACCGCGGCCGCGCCGGGGCTTTATGAGCCGGTACTTCTGTCGCGCGGCACGCTTTCGGGCGGGGCGATGCTCAAGGGCATTCTTCCGACTGAAGAGCGGACGGTGAGCGATCTGTTGTCGGACCTGACGGCGGGCAGCGCAGGGCCACTGTCGGAGGAAGGGAGTGCGGTCGATGTCGCGGGTGAGGCGACTCCGCCGATAGTGATTGGATCGGACCTGGCGAACACGCTCGATGCGAAGGTTGGAGCGACGGTGATGGCGACCAGCCCGCAGGGAGAGCTGACTCCGTATGGGCTGCTGCCGAAGCTGCAACGCTTTCGCGTGGTGGGGATTTTTCACTCGGGCTTCTACCAGTACGATTCGAGCTTCGGTTTCATCCGGTTGAAAGACGCGCAGGCGTTATTCAGCGAACCCGACGTGGTCTCGATCATTTCGTTCAAGGTGGACGATCTCTATCACGCGGACCGGATCGGCAAAGAGATTGAGTCCGCGGCGGGACCGGGTTTTCTGACCAACAACTGGATGGAGGAGAACCGCGAGATCTTTCGGGCGCTCAAGCTGGAGCAGGTGGTCACGTTCATCGTGATCGGGCTGATCGTGTGCGTGGCGGCGCTGAATATCCTGATCGCACTCACCATGATGGTGATGGAAAAGACCAAGGATATTGCGGTGATGATGTCTTTTGGTGTTGAGCCGGCACAGGTGCGACGGATCTTCCTGATGCAGGGTTTTCTGATCAGTGTGATCGGAACGGCCCTGGGCCTGGCGCTCGGGTACGTTCTGGCGTGGGTGGGCGGTCATTACCGCTTTATTCAGCTGTCGGCAGAGGTGTATTCCATTGATTATCTGCCGTTTGCGCCGCGATTGATCGACGGGGTGATCGTGACGCTGGTGTCGCTGGGAGTCTCGCTGCTGGCGACGATTTATCCGTCCAGTTCGGCGGCGCGAATATTGCCGGCCGAGGCGCTGCGCTACGAGTAGATCTCGGCATCTTAGCAATGCATGGCAAGAGCACGTGCAGTGTGTTCGGCGGTCATCGTAGTTCTGTTTTTCTTGTTTTCAACGCAGTCCGGTTTCAGTTACTCGGTGCTGACGCATGAGCAGATTATCGACCTGGCGTGGAAGGATTCCATCGTTCCGATGCTGCTCAGCCGGTATCCGCACACGACGCCGGCGGAACTGGAACGGGCGCGGGCGTTCGCATATGGCGGATCGGCGATCCAGGATGCAGGGTATTACCCGTTCGGCCACATGTTCTTCAGCAATCTTACGCACTATGTGCGGAGCGGGGATTTTGTTGCGAGCCTGATTCGGAATTCGCGCAACGTGAATGAACTGGCGTTTGCACTGGGTGCGCTGTCGCACTACGCAGGCGATTCGATCGGCCATCACGATGCGGTGAATCCATCGACGGCGGCGGAGTTCCCCGGCCTCGAAGAAAAGTATGGGCCGGTGGTCACTTATGACGAGAGCCCGCACGGGCATATCCGGACTGAGTTCGCATTCGACATCAACCAATTAAGCAAGCGACGGCTGGCGCCTTCGGCGTATCTCGACCATGTTGGTCTTGAAGTCTCGATGCCCCTGCTCGAGCGGGCCTTCTTCGAGACCTATGGGTTGCATTTGCGGAATATGGATATCGACCGGAGGGCGGCGGAGATCAGTTATCGCAGGTCGGTCCGTAACTTTATCCCATCGATTGCGCGGGCCGAGGTTTATCTGCACAGGAAGGGCTTTCCCGAAGATGCGCAGGGACCGGAGTTCGAGCTCTACGCCAAACGAGTGCAGGAGGCGGACGCAGCCAACGGATGGGAGCAGTATCGCAAGGGACACTTCAGTATGGGGACTCGCCTGCTGGCCATCGTGATCGTAATCGTGCCCAAAATCGGGGTGTTTTCGGACCTTGCCATCCGCGGGCCAAACGCGGAAGCGGAAGAGAAGTATATCGAGAGCGTCAACCGCACGCTGGAGCGGTACGAGCAACTGCTGGGATATCTGACGAGCAATCCCACGGCCGAGCCTGGGGTAACGATGAAGCTGGAGAACAGAGATCTCGATACGGGGGCGAAGGTGCGGCCGGGCGGGTATCGGTTGACCGACCAGACTTACGCGAAGCTGCTCGGCAAGATCACGGCATTGGGGGCGCCGGTGCCGGTAACGCTGAAGAGCGACCTGTTGAGCTATTATTCAGACCCGGCGGCTCCAATTGTGACCAAGCGAAATAAAGATGCGTGGGGGAGGGTTCAGGAGCAACTGGTGACGTTAAAGACGATGCCAGTTATTCGCAGGGACTTCGATCCGGAAGAGACTTCCCAGGCTGAAACGGGGTCCCGGGCTGGTGTCCGCGTTGAAACCGGTCAGTAACCGCCCAGCATCGTTTTTTCCTATTTTGTGTCAAAGGATGATAGAGGTAGATATGGAGCTTGTTTCCCCGGAACCGCGTGTCCCGGCCGGACCTCCGTATCAAAAGGTTGAGTCCGGTCGCCTGAATCCTTCCTGCGAGCCGGTGCGTCCAAAGGTAATACAAGTCCAAAACCTGAAGAAGGAATATTCAACCGGTCGCGGGCGGCTGGTGCTTTTTGAGGGATTGAGTTTTGAGGTAGCCGAGGGCGAGCTGCTGGCGATTGTCGGCGAGTCGGGCGCGGGCAAAAGCACACTTTTACACATTCTCGGTGCTCTTGATACGGCGTCTTCCGGTGACGTATACTGCGCCTCAATTCAGTTGAGAATGTTATCGGTCAGGCAGGCGGCGGCCTTTCGTAACCGCGAGGTCGGATACGTGTGGCAGTTTCACTATCTGCTGCCGGAGTTTACGGCCGCCGAAAATGTGGCGATGCCGTTGCTGGCCAGGGGTGAATCGAAGGCCACTGCGCTGAAGAGATCGCTGGAGTGGCTGGGCGAGGTGGAGTTGGCTGACCGGGCGGATCATCGGGCCGGAGAACTCTCCGGCGGTGAACAACAGCGGGTTTCGCTGGCCCGAGCGCTCGTGACTGGTCCAAAAGTGTTGCTGGCCGATGAGCCGACGGGGGATTTGGACAGCCGGACGGCGGGCGTAGTGTTTGATCTAATCGAACGACTTCACGAATCTCATGGACTTACGTCCGTCATTGTGACGCACAATATGGCGTTGGCGGACCGATGTACCAGGGTTCTGCGCCTCGAGAGGGGACGCATGGAAGAGGTTTCTCCGCAAAGAGTGTAATTGGCGGAGTGCAAGAGCCGGGCGATGCGCAAGCTGGTCCCGGATTTGAGGTGGGATGGATGCGTTAGCGCACCCAGCCTAGAAGCCGTATTCAGAGGCGGATATTTTTCGACCCATCTTGGGGACGACGCACTGGGAAGCGGCGATACGGGACGAAGGCTCCGGAGGTCTGACATACACGGCCGGCACGGCAGGGATGGAAGATGGACCGGGACTTTCCCAGGGGGAACATGTTCGAACGTTATACGGAAAAAGCACGTCGCGTTATCTTTTTCGCGCGGTATGAGGCAAGCCAGTTCGGGTCGCCCTATATTGAGACTGAGCACCTGCTGCTGGGTCTGCTGCGCGAAGACAAAGCGCTGACCAATCGCTTCCTTCGCTCGCACGCATCCGTCGAATCCATTCGTAAACAGATTGAAGGGCACACCACGATTCGGGAGAAGGTCTCGACTTCGGTCGACCTGCCGCTCTCGAATGAGTGCAAGCGTGTGCTCGCCTACGCCGCAGAAGAAGCTGAGCGTCTGTCGCACAAACATATTGGAACCGAACACCTGCTGCTCGGGTTGCTACGCGAAGAGAAGTGCTTCGCAGCCGAGATTCTGCATGAACGCGGACTGAAGCTGCTCGCGATCCGCGAGGAACTGGCCAGAACGACGCAGGAGAAGGCACCGCAACAGCAGCGCAACCGTGAATCAAGTCTGCTGGCAGAGTTTTCGCGCGACCTGACGCAGGCCGCCATGGACAATCAGCTCGATCCTCTCGTGGGCCGCGACGCTGAACTTGAGCGGGTAGTGCAGATTCTGTGCCGCCGAACCAAGAATAATCCGGTGCTGATCGGCGAACCGGGGGTGGGCAAGACGGCGATCGTCGAGGGGCTCGCACAGCGCATATCCGACGGCGAAGTGCCTAGCTTCCTCGCGGAAAAGAGGGTGCTGGCGCTCGACCTGTCGCTCATCGTGGCCGGAACGAAGTATCGCGGTCAATTTGAAGAGCGGCTGAAAACTATCATGAAGGAGCTGATGGAGAACCAGAACTCCATCGTCTTCATCGACGAGCTGCACACGCTGGTGGGGGCGGGATCGGCGGAGGGATCACTCGACGCGGCGAATATCCTCAAGCCTGCGTTGTCGCGGGGCGAGATTCAGTGCATTGGCGCAACCACGCCGGCTGAATATCGCAAGTCGATCGAGAAGGACCGCTCACTCGAACGGCGCTTCCAAGCGGTGAAGGTGCCTCCTCCGAACGAAGAAGACGCGATCAAGATCATCATGGGCATCAAGGACCGCTATGAGAAGTTTCACGCGGTCAGCTACACGGATGACTCGATCAACTTTGCTGTATCCCATTCGAACCGCTATATTCCCGACCGCTTCCTTCCGGACAAGGCGATCGACCTGATCGACGAGGCGGGCGCTCGCGTGAAGCTGCGCCAGACCTCGCTTCCCGAGGAGATCACCGAAGTTCAGAAGCGGATCAAGTTCATCGTGCACCGCATGGAAAACGCCATTGCGAACCACGAATTCGAGAAGGCACGTTTCTACTCGGATGAAGAGCGCAAGGAGCGCGAGAACCTGCGCGCCCTGCGCGATAAATATCACCTCGACGATTCGACGGCAGGCATTGTTGGCCGCGAGGACATCGAGGAAGTCGTAAGCCGGTGGACCGGCGTGCCGATCACTTCCATCAAGGAAGAAGAGACGCAGAAGCTTCTGCGGGTGGAAGAAGAGCTGCACAAGCGCGTGATTTCGCAGGATAAGGCGATCTCGGCGCTGGCCAGGGCCATCCGGCGCTCGCGTGCGGGACTGAAGTCGCCGCACCGGCCGATCGGGTCGTTCCTCTTCCTGGGACCGACGGGCGTCGGCAAGACGGAGATGGCGCGCACGCTGGCGCAGTTCCTCTTCGGATCAGAGAAGGCGCTGATTCGCTTCGACATGTCGGAGTTCATGGAGAAGCACTCGGTGTCGAAGCTGATTGGCTCGCCTCCGGGATATGTGGGCTACGAGGAGGGTGGCCAGCTGACCGAGCGGGTCAAGCGGTCTCCTTACTCCGTGGTGCTGATGGACGAAATCGAGAAGGCGCACCCGGATGTCTTCAACATCCTGCTGCAGGTTTTTGAAGACGGCCAGCTGACCGATGGACTCGGCAACACGGTCGACTTCAAGAACACGATTGTCATCATGACTTCGAACATTGGAGCGCGGCACCTACAACGCAGGCAGGGGTTGGGCTTCCAGAGCGACCGCGAAGACATGGTGATGGACAAGATCGAAGACCTAGTGAAGAACGAGGTGAAGCGCACCTTCAATCCCGAGTTCCTCAACCGCATCGACGAGATCATCCTCTTCCAGTCGCTGACGGATGCCGACCTGATCCAGATCGTCGAGCTGCTGCTCGGCCAGTTGAACAACAACCTGGCGCAGAAGGCGATTACGATTTCGGTTACCGACGATGCGAAGAAGTGGATCCTCGAGAAGACGCTGGTCGACCGCAGCTACGGGGCACGCCCGTTGCGCCGAGCGCTGCAGCGTTATGTTGAAGATCCGCTGTCCGAAGCGCTAATCGCGGGCGGCATTACAGAGCGCCCGGCATTTCTCGAGGTCTACCTCGAAAACAATCAGCTTTACTACCGCCCAATCAGCAAGGAAGGCGTGGACAAAGTAGAGGGAATTCTCCTCTTCAGCTAGGTTTCCCCCATCTTTGCTTGAACTGCAGCCCTGTCCGTTTTGGACAGGGCTTCTTGTTTGAACTGAATTGGAGGCGGGGCTTCGGAGCACGACGGACGGGCGTGCTCCGAAAGGGGAAGGGTTACTTGTTCTGGTCGGGGTCCGAAGTGTCGCCAACTACGCGGGTAATACCAAGTGCGGCATTTCGGATCTCGGCCCATTGCGAGTCGATCGCTGCCATCTTTTCGCTCAAGTCCTGGACGATGCTGTTCCCAAGGCTGGAATTCCGCATCGCCGGAGGCGTAGCGGCCTGGGCGAGTGCCTGACGACGGCGCTGTTTGAACCACTCGTCCATCTCTTCCTGCATGGCCTCGATGCGCCGCCAGCTTCGATTCAACGTCGACAGCCCGTGGAGGAATTCGTCACCGGCATCGAGCGAACCTTGATTGGAGACTTCACGAGCGGGTGCAGCTGGAGCGGGCGGCGTAGCAAGTGCCGGCTCAGCTACGGGTTTGGGCTTCGGCGGCATCACGGCGACAGGCGCCGGCGGGACCGCGCCAGGGGATTCTCGAGGTACGAACTCGATTGGCTCGGCCGGCTTGGGGGAGAGCAAAACTGGCTCGGGTTGCGCGGCGGTAATTGGCTCGGCCGGCACAACGACAGCAGCCTGCGCTGGCGGGAGCGCCGCAATCGGATCCGCTGCCACGGCGGCGATTGGCTCCAGCGAGATTGAGGAGACGGGAGGCGCTGTGGGGATCGACTCCGGCTGCGCGGGGGTTACAGACTCCGCCGGTATCGCGGCGGCGACAGATGCTAGCGGGAGTACCGCAAAGGGTTCAGCAGACATGACGATTGGCTCCGGAGTCGCGACGGAGACCGGCAGAGGCTCCAGTTGCGGGAAGGTTTCAGGGTTGTGGTGAATCTCGGCGGCAAGAGATGAAAGCGCGATGACGGGCTCGTCGGCTTCGACTGCAGCCGGTTCAGGCACCGCCGCCGTGTGGGGCTGCTCAAGCACCAGTGCAATCGGCTCCGGCGTTTCGACTATCGAATGATCTGCAGCGAAGTGCAGAGCGGATGTCTCGGGGAGCGATTCAGTAAGAGTAATTGGAGCCGGCGCATCAGTCACGACCGAAGCCGACTCGTGAAGCTCTTCAGCGACGAGCGCGATCGGTTCGGAATGGTGAACCACGACCGGCTCTGCGGCAAAGTGAAGTGCCGGTTCTGCGACGGCGGGCTCTTCAGCGACGAGTGTAATCGGCTCTGTCGTTTCAACTGCAAGATGCTCCGCGGCAAAGAGGAGAGCGGATGTTTCGGGGACCGATTCGGTAAGAGCAATCGGAGCCGGCTCATCAGCCACGATCGAAACCGACTCGGGAATCGCCGCGACGGGCTCTTCAGCGACGAATGCGATTGGTTCGGAATTGTGAACAGCAACCGGTTCTACGGCAAAGTGCAGTGCTGGTTCGGCAACAGCGGGCTCCTCTGCTACGAGTGCAATGGGCTCTGTCGTTTCGACTGCCAGATGCTCTGCAGCAAAGTGCAATGCTGGTTCCGCGGCGGCCGGCTCTTCAGCTACGAGTGCAATGGGCTCCGTAATTGCTTCCGTAACTGGTTCAGGGGAACCATCGGTGATGGCTTCGTGGATCTGAAATGCGAGCGGTTCGATATTGAGTTCGGAAGTCGGCGCAGTGAGATGTTCTTCAACCAATGTCGACGCCGGTTCTTCAACTGCCTCTTCTGCAACTGGCTCATCGATCAGACCAGATAGCTGAAACGCAATTGGCTCAACGACGCTGTGCTCAACCGGAAGTTCAGAGACTGATTCCGGCAGCGGCTCGTAAACTGCTTCGGGAGCCTCGACGACGGAGTCGGACATCAGAATGGCGACGGCGTCTGCGTCGACGTGTTCGTCGACGAGTGCGGCGAGGGGCTCATCGAGTGTCGTCGATACCGGTTCGGCAACCTGAGCGGTGATGGGCTCTGAGTCGAGGTCCGCGACCGAGTCAGTATGAACGAGAGCCAAGGCGGTCGACGGTACTACAGAAGGCGGCTCTGAAACCGTGACGCGGATTGGCAACGGCGACCGGGTCAGCAGTGGGGAGCGGCATCTCAATTACCGGCGCGGTGGCTCTCGCCATCAGCCGGTTGACGGCGATCATGGTGTGATCGTTTGCCTGGGGCTGAATCGACGGTGCGGCCTTGGGTGACTTGGCGTCCGCCGTGGCTTCCGCCGAAGGGGCGGCTTCAGAACGTGGAACAATCGATATTTCTCCCAGGTTGAGACTGGCGAGGCGGCCGGCGGATATGTCACTGGCCTCAAGATCGGCCTGTTCGTTGCGCTTACGAATGCGGGCCGATGTGATCAGTGGAAGAATCAGAAGCAGGAATCCAGCGGCAAGTCCGTCCGAGAGTGGCATCAACGAGGGAATTCGCTCGGCGTAGACGCCGCGCGTTCCCAGTCCATAGAGGATAGAGGCGGCAGAGACCAGCAGAGTCATCCCCAGGATCCACAGGGCCTGCCGGCGAAGGGACCGGCTGCGTCTCCCGATCTGCATCCACAGAAGGCAGGCGAGCCACACGGCGGCGAAGACACCAAAGAAGAGCCGAGTCGTATGCATGCGGTCGCGAAAGTATAGCGCTGCAAGGCGGATGGCCGACAGCGCTTTGGCCAGGTGCGGCGCATGGGCGAGGGATGATCCGAAGACGAAGCTCCGCGCCTGGTCAGCCCACAGCGGAGGATGCACCGTGAAATCCCAGTGAGCGTACATCAAAAATGAGCAGGCGAGGGTCGCAAGAAGCGCATAGCAACCGGCCAAGGACGAAAAACCTCTCTCGATTCTCTCCACGAGACACTACCTTACGAAAAAAAATTGCAAGCAATGACAACGCGCCAATGCTAGCAGCCGGTCCAGCCGATCCAAATGTTACTTCGGTGGTACTCGTGTACCTAGAATTAGGAGTTACCTTGAGGCGAGAACTCAGTTATTTGTTGGTTACTATCCGTTTAGAGCTCGCTTCAGCGCCCAAACAGGAGGTGGAAGAACGATCGGACGTAGCCGGCTACGTCCTCGGGGCGCTGCTTTGGCGGCCGAGGCGCGGGCGATATTGCGACGGCCGCAGCGACTGGCTGTGTCACCGGGGCTGGGGCGGGAGCCGGAGCGGGGACCGACGGGGCCGGGGCGGGGGGCCTGGGCGTCGGGGGTGCGGCTGCGGGCTGCGCGGCAGGGGCTGTGACAGGTGATGAGTTCACCGCCAGCGCGGAGGGCGTGGGCGGTGCGGGGGCCGGAGAAGCGCCAGCATCTGCCGGTGTGGCCTCGCAGGAGCAACCGCCGGGCGCGTTATTTATACGTCCACCGGCGATCCGGATGCTGCTTTGCCCGGTTACGTCGTAGACGGAATCACCGGTGAGCTGGCTGACGCGAAAGGACTGTCCGGCTTTTGCATTGGATGAGAGGCACAACTCACCACGCCGGTTCGTGGAAACCTGCAGTGTACCGGCAGCGTCAGACGGCAGATCGCCAGCGAGTTGAATACGCCAATCGGGTGTCATCACGACATCGTTGGGATGTATCTGAAAGGGCTGCTGTGAGCCTCCCTCTCCGAAGGCGAGCATTCTGCCGTCGCGCTCTTTCGCGGCCAAGATCTGAAGCTGCGAGTGGGGGCAAAGGATCAGCGCGCCACCGTTTGAGAAATTTATAGCCAGACGGCTCTCGTACGATCCCACGCGGTCGCCGTTGTAGATGATGAGCTGCCCGCGGGTGAGGTGTATGGTTCCGGAAACCATACTGTCGAGCGGAGCACCGTCGATCGAAGCGATCTGCCCGATGGGGACGGCGGTATCATCGAAGGCAGCCGAGGCGAGCCGGACCGCAGACAGGCCGGCGAGCGCAACGACCGCAGCCGTGGCCGCGATCCTGAATCGCAGGCCTCCGCGCAGGCGCCTACGCGACGATGATGGGTCCGTATCGAGTCCTGTCACTTGCTCTTGTCTGGTACCGGAATCTGTTCAAACCATCGGTTGATCTCAAACACGGCCTTGCGAATCTCGGCCCACTCGGCGTCCACGGCAGCCAGCTTCTCGCCGGGGAAGTTCTCAAAAAGACCTTTCTCGAGCGCGGTCGGGCGTATGCCGGGATGCATATCGAGGTGGGCGATCGCTTCCTGCCTCCGGCGCTCGAACCAGTCGTCTATCTCACCCCGAACGGTCTCGATCCGCTGCCAGCTCCCCGTCATCACTGCCAAGTGCTTCCGGAAGCCGTCTACCCCGGTCAGCGCAGGCCCTACCGTCAGATCGGATACGGGCGCCAAGGCGGAGACCTGAGGAGGCCCTATTTCGGCTGGCGGCGCAGCAGGTACGAGCGCCTGGGACGCGGGGGCCTGGGCGCTCCTGATCAAATGGCTAGCTGCCGCTTTGGCTTCTTCACTTGGGACTTCAGGATGAAATGCCTGCACTGCAGGGAGCAAATCCACCGGTTTAACCTCCAGTTTTGACAGGCTTTCCACCAGCCGGGCGTCAGTTATGTCGTTACTCAGTCCGAGGAAGCCGCGCCGGTCGGAGATGTAGCTTTCGCTTTCAAGCTCAGCGTCCTCCTGCTCTTCCTGCAGACGGTCTAAGCGGAACCAGACCGCAAGGGGAAGGGCGAGCACGAAGGTTACCGCGACGAAATCGGAAACCGGTATCACGCCGGGAAAGCGCCGGGCCAGTATGCCGTTGGTTCCCAGCCCGTACAGCACGGCGATGGCGCTGACCGCAATGGTGAAGGCGATCATCCAGTAGGCTTCGTGGCGGGAGAAACTGATTCGGCGTCGGCGGCGCTCAATCTCCATCCAGAGAAGGCAGGCGAGCAAGACGGCAGCGAAGACTCCAAAGAAGAGCCATGTCGTGTGCATGCGGTCGCGCAGCGCCAGGAGGGCGGTCCGGGTTCCGGCCAATATTTGTTCGGCGCTTAGAGCGCGGATCGAAGCAGAGCCGTGGACGAGCCCGCCAATCGGGGTTGTCCAGTTCGGGGGGGACGCCTGCAATTCCACGCGAACGTAGATCAACAGCAGGGCGGCCAGTGAAGCCAACAACGCATAACAAGCCACCAGGGACGAAAGACTTCTCTCCACTCGTTGCAAGGACCTGTACTCCAATCCCTCTCACACTCACACGTTATTACGGTGATTTGCCTTATGCTACCAGCGAAGGCAGAGAAATTGGCAAGTCAAAATCCAACGTTTTGTGGCCATGTGCGGCAGCATAGTTACTGCCGCATCCACTTTGTACCGCAATAGGACACTCAGTCTGGTCTCGGAGCGTTTCGCGGTCAGATCTGGACGACTTTCTTCGCCGCGTTCACGGCATTGGAAGCCGAGTCGACGACATCGCCCATGACATCCTTGCCGCGCCGGATGTATTTTTCAGCGTGATCACCGATGTTGTCGGCGGCATCCTTGACGAAGTCGGTCGCGTCCTCGAATCCACGGCGAAGCTGGCGGCGGGTCTTCTCTCCCGACTGAGGCGCATAAATGAGAGCGACGGTCGCGCCGGCGGCGACTCCCACAGCGAAGACGGCCCAGAACTTAATGACATTATTCATGATGGCGTTCCTTTCATTTTCAAGGGTACACCCGCAGTGAGATTGCAGGGTGCGGCGCGGGGTTGCCGAGGGCAGATCGGCTCGCCTGAGGTGAGATCGAGAATTGCGGAGAAAAGTCAGCGCTCCGCGGTATTTGCGGGCGCGGCTGGAGCTTTGATGAAGTTGCTGGCAAAGGTCAGGAACGTCGGCCAGTTTGGAGCCGGAGTGTGTCCCCAGCTGTGCTGGCGGAAGCCGAGGCTGCCGTCGATTAGCGCAGTTTCGATGGGAGGGTATTCCGAGGAGCCGAGTCCTTTTTTGCCGAGCAGCTCATAGACCGGACCGGCGGCGACCTCGGCCATGAACATGCCGCGAGGGTCGGTCCATCCGTCGCCCTTGATTGCGCCCGCCCCGACGAATACCGGGCGTGGCGCGCAGAGTGCGATTAGTTCGTGGGAATCGACGGGGATGTCGTTCCAGTGCAGCGGGCCGGCGTACTTGATGAAGTTGCCGGCCATCCAGTGATACTCGCCGGTAGCGGCGACATTTTCTACGATTTCGCCGAAGTTGCGGCGGTTAAGCTTGGCGCCGCCTTCACCGGAGGAGCTGATGTATCCGATGGCGAAGCGCTGATCGTAGGCCATGGCGACAAGCGCGGCCTTGCCGTAGCGCGAGTGCCCTTCGATGCCAACCTGATGGGCGTCGACGGATTTGTCGGTTTCGAAGTAATCGAGGGCGCGGCTGGCTCCCCAGGCCCAGGCGCGCAGGGCTCCCCAGTCGTCGGGCTTGCGCGGCTGGCCCTTGTTGCAGAGGCCGATGATGCCCTGGGTGAGGCCTGCTCCATTGTCGGCCTGCACGCTGGTGGGGATGTAGACGGCGTATCCCCAGCCCCTGGCGAGGACCTGCTGCTCCCAGGTGGGCCCGGGGTAGACGGGCTGCGGCGGAAGGCGCTTCAAGAGAGCGGCCATGAATGCGGGATCGAAGGACAGCTCCATCATGACTGGAACGGGGCCGGTGGCGTTGGCAGGAGTGGTGAGCGTGAGCTGGATCTCGACGCTGACGAGGGGGTAGCTGGAGTTATCGACGTGGCCGACGAGTTTTTTTGTGATGACCGGTATGTCGCCATTCGTCTCATGGGTGGTGCTGACAACCTCCCAGCGGACTTTGGGAGTTTTCGCGGGCATGCGGCCGTAGATCTCCCGGTCGAAGTACTCGACGATCTGGGGACGGCGCTGGGTCCACCACATTTTGGCGGTGGTGACCTTCTTCCCGTTGTTCAGGACTAGCGGGTTGGGCAGATCAGGATAGGGGTTAGCCTTCGACTCGTCATAGTTGGCGGCGTAGGGAGATTTGGGGTCACTGTCGGCGCCGTGGCGGAGCGAGGTGATGTGAAGCGCGTCCATGAGGCGCTGATGGTCCTGCTCGGCGGTGAGCTGGGCGGGAGGGGCGGGTGTGGTTTGTGCTGCCGCGGTGAGGGTCCACGAGAACAAAGCGGCAAGGAGAAGCTGGACGCGCACGGGTGCCTCTGCGGATGCGGTCCAAGGATATCGACTCGGCCAATTTTGTTCAAGACTCGTACGAATTCTATTCCCGCTTGAAGTGCCGTTGTACGGCGGCTGCGAGTGAACTTAACCTTTTGCCGCGAGCTGTTGCGCCTGCAGGGTGACGAGTTCGCTGAGGTCCTTCTTTTCGAGGCCGTGGACCTGCTTGTTGAACTCGTCCACCTTGCTCGACCAGTTCATTGAGCAGAACTTGGGACCGCACATCGAGCAGAAGGCCGCTTCCTTGTAGTAGTCGTCGGGGAGAGTTTCGTCGTGCATGGAGCGGGCGGTTTCGGGATCAAGTGAAAGCGCGAACTGCTTCTCCCAGTCGAAGGTGTAGCGGGCGTAGCTGATGGCATCGTCGCGATCCTGCGCGCCGGGGCGGCGACGGGCGATGTCTGCGGCGTGGGCGGCGATCTTGTAGGCGATCATTCCGTCCTTCACGTCTTTCTCGTTGGGCAGGCCGAGGTGTTCCTTGGGCGTGACGTAGCAGAGCATGGAGGCTCCATGCCAGCCGATCATGGCTGCACCGATGGCGGAGGTGATGTGGTCGTAGCCGGGAGCGATATCCGTCACGAGGGGGCCGAGCGTGTAGAACGGCGCGCCGAAGCAATACTCGATCTCCTTGTCGACCTGCTCCTTGATCTTGTCGAGGGGAACATGGCCGGGACCTTCGATCATGACCTGTACATCGCTCTCCCATGCCTTGGCGGTGAGCTCGCCGAGGGTCTTCAGCTCAGCGAACTGGGCTTCGTCGCTGGCGTCGGCGATGGAGCCGGGGCGGAGTCCGTCTCCGAGGGAGAAGCTGACGTCGTATTTGGCCATGACCTTGACGATGCGGTCGAAGTGCTCGTAGAGGAAGTTCTGCCTGTGGTGGTGGGTCATCCACTGGGCGAGGATCGCGCCGCCGCGGCTAACGATTCCGGTGATGCGCTTCGCTACCATGGGGACGTACTGGATCAAAACGCCGGCGTGGACGGTGAAGTAGTCGACTCCCTGTTGCGCCTGCTCTTCGATGACCTCAAGGTAGAGGTCGATGTTGAGATCTTCGAGCTTTTTGACACGCTGGAGGGCTTCATAGATCGGCACGGTGCCGATGGGCACCGGCGAATGGCGCAGGATGGCCTCGCGGATCTCGGGGATGTTGCCCCCGGTCGAGAGGTCCATGACGGTGTCGGCGCCGTGCTGGATGGCCATATGCAGCTTTCGCAGCTCTTCGTCAATGTTCGACGTCACAGCGGAGTTGCCGATGTTGGCGTTAACTTTGCACCTGCTCGCGATGCCGATTCCCATCGGTTCGAGTTCAGGATGGTTGATATTTGCAGGAATGATGAGGCGACCGGAGGCGATTTCATCGCGCACGAGTTCGGGAGAGATGCTTTCACGGTTGGCGACGTAGGCCATTTCCTCGGTGATCATTCCCTGGCGGGCGAAGTGCATCTGCGACATGTTGGTGTCGCCGGTGCGCGCAGCCTCGGCTTTGCGTTTCACGATCCATTCGGCGCGGGGTTTGAGGATTTCAAGAGTGGCGTTCGGTGTAAGGCCGCTGGTCGTCATGATTCACCCCTGGGGTTGGTCTGGCGGATTGGAAGGCGGTTGCGTTCGACGAGGAACAGTCAGATTGAATCGGATTATAAATTGATGCGTGGCAGCAGCGTATTGTTGCGGCAATTTGCTTCCGCTGCCGCGGCGGAACTAGACTTGAGGTAGATCGATGGAGCGAAAAAGCCAGAGCGTGCGGATTGGCGTGGCGACGGCGATCATTCTTGGAGTGATTGCCTTTCTCGCGATCAGCGGGGTGCGCGCCAACAAGAGCTATTACGTGACCATCCAAGAGCTGAACGGGATGGGCTCGAAGGCGTATACGCGCAACCTGCGCGTCGCCGGGAACGTGCTGCCGGGCTCGATCCACCGCACAGGGACAAATGCGGAGTTCGTTCTGGTTGAGAACGCGAACCAGCTGCATGTGTCTTACCAGGGCGAAGAGCCTCCACCGGATACCTTCAAGGACAATTCCCAAGCGCTGGCTGTGGGAACGTACGGGCGCGACGGCGTCTTTCATGCCACACAGTTGCAGGCAAAGTGCGCGTCGAAGTATGCGCCGGCAAATGGTCAACCTGGAGCGGCAGCTACGGGCACGGCGGCTGCGATGGCTCCTGCAGCGGCAAAATAAGAAGCTTTCCTGCGTGAACCTACTCAGGCCACACAGGGCTTGAATGGTGCACTGCCCCGCTTCCCTGTTGCGAGCTGTTTATACTCCCAACATCATGGCGTCCGGAGTCGAGCTTGAATCCGTTTCGAAGCTGTACGGCACTTTTGTAGCGTTGCGCAAGGTGTCACTGAGGATCAAGTCGGGTCAATGCTGCGTGCTGCTGGGCGAGAACGGCGCGGGTAAATCGACGCTGCTGAGATTGATTGCGGGGCTGATCCGGCCGACGCATGGCAGCGTGCGCATTTTTGGAGAGAAGCCGCACGACGCGCGGGAACGCATTGGCTACATGAGCCACGCGCCGATGCTGTATGAGGAATTTTCCGGGGCGGAGAATCTGCGCTATTTTGTCGCGCTCTATCGAGAGCGGGATTGCATGATTCCGGAGGCGGCGCTCGAGGCGGTCGGTCTCGATGCCTCGCTGAAGCGGCCTGTGGGGCAGTACTCGCAGGGAATGCGGCAGAGGGCTTCGCTGGCGAGGGCGCTCCTGGCAAAGCCAGATCTGCTGCTGCTCGATGAGCCCTTTTCCAATATGGACGCGGCGAGCGCGAAGCAGATGCTCGATCTGCTGGCTGGGCTGCGCGCCCAAGGCAAGACGATCATTCTTACGACGCATCAGCGGGAGCTGGCCGAGCCGCTTGCGGATTTGCTGCTGACATTGCAGGCAGGCAGCGTGGCGTCAGTTGTCGAGGCCTCGGGAGGGGTGCGCCGATGAAGACCAACGCCGCACGGTATCTTGACTCGCTGGGGATTGCGTATGAGCTGCGCGAGTATGCGGTTGATCCGGAAGAATTTTCGGCGCTGGTGGTGGCGGAGAAGATCGGGATGCCTCCGGAGCAGGTGTTCAAGACGCTGCTGTGCGTGACCAGCGACCGCGAGCATGTGTTTGCGGTGGTTCCGGGCAGCGAGGAGCTTGACTTCAAAAAGCTAGCGCGGGCGGCGGGCGCGCGTAAAGCAGAGATGGTGTCGCTCAAAGAGGTCGAGCCGCTTACCGGATATGTTCGCGGAGGAGTGACGGTGTTCGGGGCGAAGAAGGACTTCCCGGCTTACGTGGACGAGACGCTGGAACTCTTCGACCTGATTTCGGTTTCGGCGGGGACGCGCGGGACGCAGATTGTTCTCTCGCCCGCAGACTATCTGCGGGCGGCTAATTCCAGAAAGGCCGGAGCGACGATTGCATCTCTGACCAAGGACGCGCATCCGTGAGGCGTCCTTATTTTCTGCTGCATCTGGCGAAGGACCTGCGGCTTGAGTGGCGGTCGCGAGACGCGATCAACTCGATGCTGTTCTTCGCCCTGCTGGTGGTGGTCATCTTCAGCCTGGCGTTCGATCCTACGCGGGCGGTTTCAAGGCAGATTGCCGGGCCGATTCTGTGCGTGGCGATTCTTTTCGCAGCGGTCAGCGCGCTGAACCAGGCGTGGGCGCGAGAGCTGCGGAACAGCGTTCTGGATGCGCACCGGATGACGCCTGCGCCTGCGGCGTCGCTATTTCTCGGCAAGGTGATCGCGAACTTTATCTTCGTGAGCGCGGTGGAGCTGCTGCTGGCGCCGTTGTTTGCGATCTTCTATAACCTGCATCCGCTGGGGAACGTGTGGCTGCTGTTGCTGGCGGTGCCTGCCGGGACGTGGGCGATCCTGGTAAATGGCACGTTTTTTGCGGCGCTGTCGATCCGTTCACGGAGCCGCGAACTGCTGCTTCCGCTGATCCTGTTTCCGATCTTCATGCCGGCGCTGCTGGGCATGGCGCTGGCGACGTCGGCGATTCTATCCGGCGAGACTGATCCAACGTGGTGGATCGAGATGCTGGTGGGATACGATGTGATTTTCACGACGGCGGGCATGCTGCTGTTCGAGCTGGTGCTGCACGCCGAAGAGGGCTAGCCGTCCAGGCGTACGCGCTTCGCGCAGGAATTGGAAGGGGTTCCAGACCGCGCCCTCACCAGTGGCCGGTGGTCTTAAGTTGCAGCAGGCGCACGGTCACGAAGGTGATGATCCAGAGGGCGACAACGATGGAGCCTACGGTGAAGACGATTCGGCCCATGCGGCGGTCTTCAGGATGGGTAGATCTGCCTTTGCGGATGCCGAATATTTGACCGAGGAGGCCGACGATGAGAATAATGCCTCCGATAATGACTGTCGCCAACGCCATGGCTATCCTTTTTACTCCACCTAATACAGAGTTGGAAAGGGGTCAGGTGAATTGGGCGCGGCGGCCGGATTCATCCGTTAGACTGGGTAGTACGTTCAGGAATCTTTCATGAAAGCCGTTCGCTGGCTTTGGCTGGCACTCACGCTTGCGATACTCGCCAACGGGTTCCGCGTCGCCATGTATGTGGTGCCGATCGACCGTGATCAGGGTGAGATTTCGCGGATTCTCTATTACCACGTGCCGTCGTGGTGTGGCATGGGTGTGTTTTTTGCCCTCAACCTGATCTGCTCCCTCATTTATCTCGCTCTGCGGAACCGGAATCAGGCGCGCGCACTGAAGGCCGATGCCCTGGCGGTTGCGTCGGCGGAGATGGGGGTCGTTTATTGCCTGATCGGCATGACGACGGGGTCACTGTGGGGCCGCGCGGCGTGGGGGATCTGGTGGACCTGGGATGCTCGGCTGACGACGACGCTGGTTCTGTGGCTGATTTATGTGGCGTATCTGCTGGTCCGGCGCTTCATCACCGGGCCGGAGATGCGGACACTGGCCGCGGTGGTGGCAATCTTCGGGTATCTCGATGTGCCGATTGTGTACATGTCGACACGCTGGTGGCGGACGCAGCATCCAGCGCCGGTGTTTTTCGGCGGGCCTAATACCGGCGTCGACCCGAGCATGCTGCCAGCCCTTTGGTGGAACATGGCCGGATGGATCATGTGGGGCATCTTTGTTTGCGGGTTGCGATTTGCCGCCGAGTATCGCCAGCAGCAGGTTGAGCGACAGGCCGCACAGGAGGCGCTGGAAAGCGTATGAACCCTCTTTTCCATCGGCATCTGATTCTGGCCTATTCGGTGACCTGGGTCATTCATCTGGGGTATCTTGCCTACGTGCTGGTGAAATGGAAGGCAGCAAGCAGGCTGCACGAAAAGTAGGCTTTTGCGGCACGATGTGGCCCAAACGGCGGATTTTTCGTCTAACCAACACGCCCCGCCCACAGGCGCGTTCTGGTATATCGAATGACGATCAAGATTTTTCTGCGGCGCACAGGCCTGTGCGCCTTGATTGAAACAAAACCCAGTTTTCATCGCGCATACATTTCGGCGCTTGTGTTTGCCTGCCTGCCAGTGGCCGCTTTGGCGCAGGAGGCACAGCCTCCGGCGCAGAATGGCCCGGCCGCCACTGTGCAGGTGAATGTGAAGGTAGTCACCATGCCAGTGACGGTACGGGACAAGCACGGAGCGATCGTTTCGAACCTGACGAAGGATGACTTCAGTCTCTCCGAAGACGGCAAGCCGCAGACCATCAAGTACTTCAATCACGACACGAATCTGCCGCTGAATCTGGGCCTGCTGGTGGATACGAGCATGAGCCAGAGAAACGTTCTCGACGATGAGCGCACGGCCAGTCAGCACTTTCTCGATCAGATGCTCACGAATACGAAAGATCGCGCCTTTGTCATCCAGTTCGACCGCGAGGTTGATCTGCTTGAAGACCTCACCGCGGACAAGGGCAAGCTGCGGAACGCTATCGATCAGCTCGGTGCACCGCAATTTCAGCGAACCAGCAGCGACGATAATTCGGACCAGCAGCAGGGCCAGCATCATTACGGCGGCGGGGGGACGATGCTATATGACTCGATCTTTCTTGCCGCAAACGAGGTGATGAAGCAGCAGAAGGGCCGGAAGGCAATCGTGATCCTCACGGATGGCGTGGATCGGGGCAGCAAGGAGACGCTGAACAGCGCCATCGAAGCCGCCCAGCGCGCCGATACCGTCGTTTATGCGCTTTATTACAAGGGCGAGGAGGGGCATAACTCCGGAGGCGGATATCCCGGCAGCGGTGGACACCACGGCGGGTGGGGTTATCCGGGTGGCGGAGGCGGCTATCCCGGGGGCGGATATCCGGGCGGCGGTCGCGGCGGGCAGAGGCCCCAATCGCAGGAGTCTCACGTAGACGGCAAGAAGATTCTCGAGCAGATTTGCAGCCAGACTGGCGGGCGGATGTTTGAGGTCTCAAAGAAAGAAACGGCCGACCAGGCTTATACGACGATTGCCGAAGAGATGCGCAGCCAGTACATGCTGGGCTACACGCCGGACAAGGCCAGCGAAGCTGGGTATCACAAGATCGCATTGACTTCGAACAAGAAGGACGTTGTCATCCAGACGCGCGAAGGATATTACGCCGACTGAAAGTGCCGCCGAAGCCGGAATTTTGAAACAGGCTACAATGGCTCTGTGCGACGCGTACTGGCAATCTGGCTGACGGTGGTTTTCAGCCTGCCGTTTGCTTCGTCTGTGCTCGGGATGCAGACGGCGGAGCAGACTCTGCCTGCGTGCTGCCGAAGAGATGGCCGCCACCATTGCTCGATGCCCAGCGACGGCTCAACGTCGAACATCAGCACGGTCGGGGAGAAATGTCCTTGTACGCCAGCCTCGCCTGCAATCCTGCTTCATAGCTCTTTCGTTCCCGGTACGTCCGCGGCAATCTTCGCCGGCATAACGCGCCACCCCGCGATATCGCCGCAGACGGAGGCGCAGTTACGCGTCTCGTTCGACCGCTCGCGCCAAAAGCGCGGTCCTCCTGTTCTCCTCGCCTGATCGCGTATCTCGAGAGCGACTGCGCCTTCCAATAATTGGCGGCCTCGTTCCATTCACAGGATTCAGATACGATTTGCCGCGTTTCCTGCGGCGAGGAGACCCTTCGATGCGAAAGAGTGCGTGCGTCACACTACTCTTGATTTTGTTGCCGGTGCCATTTGCCTTTGCCACCATCTTCGGTTCTGTTCGCGGCGTCGTTCACGATCCTCAGCACCGGCCTATTCAGGGTGCCGAGCTAACGCTCAAAGCGCAAAACTCCGACTGGACCCGATCTCAGCAATCCAACGATAACGGAGAGTTTCTATTCACTTCGGTACCCATCGGCAATTACACGGTCACTGTAACGTCGAAGGGCTTTCAGCAAGTGACTCAGGACGTGATCGTTGAGTCTGACACCAGTCCGGTGCTCCATTTCCAATTGGCCGTCGCGGGCGCGAAAGAAAACGTCGTCGTGCCAGAAATCGTTGGGACGGCGCCAACGGACAGTGCTACCCCGACAACGATGGTGAACCGCACCGACATTCATTTAACTCCTGGAGCCGATCTTACAAACAGCCTGGGGATGATCACCGATTATGTTCCCGCCACGTATGTGACGCACGATATGCTGCACATGATGGGCGGCCACCAGGTCAACTGGCTGATCGATGGCGTCCCGATTCCCAACACCAACATAGCTACCAATCTCGGGCCGCAGATCTTGCCGCGCGATATCGACAATCTCGAGGTGTATAGCGGCAGCTACGACGCCGACTATGGCGACCGTATTTACGGAATCTTCAATGTGGTGCCGCGAAGTGGCTTTGAGCGCGATAGGGAATGCGACCTCATTCTCACCGCCGGGAATTTTTACCAAACCGATGATCAGATCAGTTGCGGAGGGCACACCCAGCGGTTCGCCTGGTATGGCAGCTTGAACGGGAACCGCAGCAATTACGGACTTCAGACCCCCGTGCCTCAGGTAGTAAACGATGCGGTAAACGGCTTTGGTGGATTCGCCACGTTCATCTTCAATCCCGACCCGAAGAACCAATATCGCTTAGTGACTTCGCTTCGTCGGGACTATTACCAGATCCCCATCGATCCCGACCCCAACTCAATCGGAAACCAGGTATATCCGTCGAGCGGCCTGCACGACGCCGAAGTCGAGCCCGATGGCTACGTCACCTTCTCCTGGATCCACACCTTCAACCCCGACACGCTGCTGACGGTTTCCCCGTTCTACCACTACAACGGAGCCGACTATAACGGCGGGCTCAACGACTATCCTGTCATCTCCACCGTCAAGCAGGACGCCAACTACGTGGGTATGCAGACAGCACTGAACTACAACTTCTGGAAGAATGATCTTCAAGCCGGCGTGTACGGGTTTTTTCAACACCAATACAACTACTTCGATAACTATTTCACTGACGGTACGCCAAACGTTCCCTCCTCTTCCATAGGAGTGAATGGTGGGGTGGTCGACGAGTTCATCAATGACAAATTCAAGATGACTCCTTGGTTTACCTTGATTACCGGACTTCGCCTGACGCAGTTCAACGGAACCATCTCAGAGAACGCAACCGATCCCCGCTTTGGCGGCGCTTTGAAGATCCCGCGGCTGAACTGGGTCTTGCAGGGCTTCTATGGCTACTATTACCAGGCCCCGCCACTCGTTACCGCCACCGGCCCACTGCTTGACCTGGCGAACGGCCAGAGCCTTACCTTTTCTCCCCTTTATGGTGAGCGGGACATCCAATGGCAATATGGCATCACGATTCCATACCACAACTGGACACTGTCCGCTTATAACTATGAAACCAGGGCGAAGAACTGGCTGGACCACAACAATATCGGCGAATCGAACATCTTTTGGCCGATCACCTGGTCTTATGCGCTGATTCAAGGATGGCAACTCACCTTGCGCTCTCCCGATGTTTTTCACCATGGCCAGTTTCATCTTGCCTATGCGAACCAGATCGCACAGGCAACCTCGCCGATCACCGGAGGCCTGATCTGCCCCGCCCCGGTCACGTCGTCATGCCCGCTCGATATTCCGCCGGGACTCTCGCCTGTAGACCACGATCAGAGAAACACCTTAAACGTGGGTTTCAACGGCATTCTCCCCTGGCATACTTACGCCTCGACGAATGTCTACTACGGCTCTGGCTTCACGAACGGTTTGTACGGAACGCCTCAGGCGCAATACCCGGGCATGTACCTGCCCAGCCACACTACGTTTGATCTCTCGGCCGGCAAAACGTTCGCCGAAAAATATACGTTCTCTGTGACCGCGCTGAATGTGGCAGATGTCCGTGTACAGCTCGATAACAGTTTGACGTTCGGCGGATTTCACTGGAACGAGCCGCGGCAGATTTATGGGGAGTTTCGCTACAGGTTCAATTACTGAATCCCTTTGAAACAGTGGACCTTTCGGCGGGAAAATCGTTCGGCGAAAAGCTTACTCTTTCAGTGACAGTTACAAATGTAGCGAACGCACGAGTGTTGCTGGATAACAGCCTCACCTTCGGTGGATTTCACTACAACGATCCGCGGCAGATTTACGGACAGATGCGCTACCACTTCCATTTCTGACCAGGGGACTCAGGCGGGCGCCAGCAGGAGGCTTTCTTTCGCCCATTCGTAGGTGCGGCGGATGCCCTCTTCAAGACTGGTGCCGGCGCGCCATCCCAGGGCGTGGATGCGCGAGACATCGAGAAGCTTTCTAGGAGTGCCGTCGGGCTTTGTCGTGTCGAATTCGAGCTGACCCTCAAATCCAATGACACGGCACACGAGTTCGCCGAGATCGCGAATCGTCAGATCTTCACCGGTGCCGATGTTGATCAGAGGCGGCTCTTCGGAATTAAGGAGGGTCCGAAACTTGGCTTCGGGGAGGTTCATCAAGAAGACACAGGCTACGGCGAGATCGTCGCTGTAAAGGAGCTCACGGCGTGGCGTTCCTGTGCCCCAAACAACGATCTTTCGCTCGCCGTTCGCCTTCGCTTCAGCCGCCTTGCGGATCAGAGCCGGCAGGACATGGGATTTGTGGAGGTCGAAGTTATCGCCGGGGCCGTAAAGGTTTGTCGGCATGGCCGCCAGGAAGCGCGTTCCGTGCTGCCGGTTGTAGGACCAGCACATCTCGATGCCGGCAATCTTGGCGATCGAATACGGCCTGTTGGTAGCTTCGAGCGGGCCGGTGAGCAGATACTCTTCCTTGATCGGCTGCGGGCAAAGCTTCGGATAGATGCAGCTTGAACCTAGAAAGAGCAGCCGTTCGACTCCCGCCCGCCATGCGGCATCGATCACATTGGTCTGGATCTCCAGATTGTCGCGAATGAAGTCCGCTGGAAAGTCGTTATTGGCGAGGATTCCGCCAACTTTAGCGGCGGCCAGGAATACATATCGGGGCTGCTCGCCGGCAAAGAATCGCTCGACGGACGATCGATCCATCAGATCGAGTTCGGCATGGGTCTTCAGTAGCAGATTGCTGTAGCCGTTGCGCTCCAACTCGCGACGGATGGCGCTGCCCACGAGGCCGCGATGCCCGGCGACGAATATCCTGTCTGTCTTTTCCATGACGATTTCTTCTACGCGCTTAAAGCTCGTGGTAGTTGTAGGTGGTAAAGCCGTGTTTCTTAACGAGTGCATCACGCTGGGCCGCCGCATGGTCTTCGATGACCATCTCTTTTACCAGCTCCTCGAAGGTGGTGGCAGGCTTCCATCCCAGCTCTCGCCGCGCCCTGCTCGAATCACCGAGCAGCGTCTCTACCTCGGTCGGGCGGAAATAGCGGGGATCAACGGCCACGACTACTTTGCCATTCGGGCCGTAAGCCTTTTCCTCCACGCCGACGCCCTCCCAGGTGAGCGGCATATCCAGGAACCCGGCGGCGAGCTTCACGAACTCCCTTACGCTATGCTGCTCGCCGGTGGAGATGACGTAGTCGCGCGGCTCGTCCTGCTGAAGCATCAGCCATTGCATCTCGATGTAGTCGCGCGCATGGCCCCAGTCGCGCAGCGCGTCCAGGTTGCCGAGATACAACGTGTCCTGCAGGCCGACTTTGATGCGGCCCAGGGCGCGGGTAATTTTGCGGGTGACAAAGGTTTCGCCCCGCAAGGGCGACTCGTGGTTGAAGAGAATTCCGTTGCAGGCGTAGATCCCATAGGCCTCGCGATAATTCACGGTGATCCAGTAGGCGTAGAGCTTGGCGATCGCATACGGTGAACGCGGATAGAAAGGGGTCGTTTCCGACTGCGGAATCTGCTGCACCAAGCCGTAAAGCTCGGACGTTGACGCCTGATAGAAGCGAGTTTTCTTCTCGAGCCCGAGTATACGAATGGCTTCGAGAAGTCGCAGCGTACCCAGGCCGTCGACGTTCCCGGTGTATTCGGGCTCTTCGAAGGAAACCTGAACGTGGCTCTGCGCGCCGAGGTTGTAGATTTCGTCGGGCTGGACGCGTTGCACGATGTGGGCCAGAACGCTGGTATCGGTCAGGTCGCCATAATGCAGGATAAGGTGCCGCGCGGCTACGTGGGGATCCTCATAAAGATGATCAATACGATTGGTATTGAACATCGAGGTGCGCCGCTTGATGCCGTGAACCTGATAGCCCTTCTTGAGCAGGAATTCGGCCAGGTACGCGCCGTCCTGTCCGGTGATGCCTGTAATCAGTGCCGTCTTCAAATCGCTGGTCTCCAGTGCTTAAAGAGGGTGCCACTGACCATAGGCAGCAGGCACCGCATTAACAAAGGCAGCTCAGAGCGTGCAAATGAACCGCATAACGAATCGGGAATCTTATTCCGGGCGCTGTGTGTGCGGCTCCGATCCGGGGGTTGGTGCAGCGACCTGCACGGCAGACTCCGCGTGCAGGCGCATTATCTCCATTTCGAATCGCCTCAGAACCTGTTCGCGGCTCAAATGCTCCTCGGCGAAGGCGCGCGCGGCGCGGCCCATCTCATGCCGCATATCCTGGTTGGCGACAAGCGTAAGAACTGCATTGTGGAAGGCTGCGCTATCTCCGGGAGCGACATTGATGCCTCTTCCAGAAACCACACAGGCCACCTGGGTTCCATGTGCCGCGGTTGATATGACCGGGCGGCCACTGGCAAGCATGCCCGTCAGCTTGGACGGCATGACCAGGTCGGCGGCATCTTCCTTTTGCGGCAGCAAGTGAACGTCTGCGGCATTCAGCAGTTCGTTCAGCCGCTCCTCGGGCTGGAGAGGCAGCATGGAAACGTTGCGGAGTCCAGCTGTCATCCGCTCCAGTTGGCGCCGGAACGCGCCATCGCCACAGAAGATGAAATGCACACGCGGATCGTCCCGGAAAAGCTGCGCGAAAGGAGGCAGCACGTCCAAACCCTGCTTCATGCCCAGGTTACCGGAGTAAAGCAGCACTACCTGATGGTCCTGAATACCGAGTTGCCGGCGAAACGCATTGGGGCTGTCGAGTGGGCGGACCGCCTCAATGTCGACCCAGTTGGGGAAATGCACGACCTTGCGGCTGCCGACCCCCTTTTCGGTCAGGCGGTTGATCATGTTCGGGCAGATGCTCGAGACACGGGTAAAGCCACGCATCACAAAGCGTTCATAGGCAAGGGCAAAGCTATGAATCAACCCTCCCGGCGGTAGCAGTTCGAGGTCGAAGGCAGCATCGATCTCGAAATCCTGGACGTGAAGCCAAGACGGGACACCGCAAAGAAAAGCTGTCAGGACTGTCGACGGAGCGCCAAAAAATGCGGGCTCGACGGAAAGCACCAGGTCAGGGCGCCAGAGAACGGAGGCCAGCATGACGGGGAGGCTGCTTGTTGCGAACGAGCCCAAATGCGCGAGGCGGGTCAACCCGGTTGGCCGCGCCGGAACCCACAGTGGACAGCGAAAGATCTCTGCTCCGGCGGGTGAAACCTCGCGGCTATAGGCCCACGCCTTGTAGTCCTTATGAACCTTCCAGGCCGGATAATACGGGGGCGTCGTAATGACGCGCACTCCATGACCGCGGGCGGCGAGCCACTCCATCATCTCCCCGGAGTATTTGCCGATGCCTGTGAGCTCTGGTGAGTAATTCAGTCCCAGCAGCAGAATGCGCAAATCGTAGGTCCTTTCCGGGGTCCTGTTACCTCTGGACCTTACGTGGGGGTTACCAAGGAACCAACTCCAGCATAGTCGATTTCGGTGTTACGTTTGGTGAGAATCTAACTTCGATGGATCTTCCTTTCTTCAGGCACGTTACTGCTCAACCGCTTGCCGCGGCGGGTCTAATGCTGCTGGCGTTTTTTGCCGTCGCGGCGATATTCGCTCCCGTGATTTCCCCGGACAATCCTGCCACGATAAATCTGAACCACCGGCTTGCGCCGCCAGGGCCGGGACATTGGCTCGGAGCCGACGAACTTGGCCGGGATATTCTCTCTCGCATCATCTATGGATCCCGTGTGTCGCTGCTTGTTGCGGTTTCGGTGGTGGCGTGTTCGTTATTCCTTGGCGTTCTGTTTGGTGGAATTGCAGGATACTACGGCGGCGTGCTGGACACGATACTGAATATCTTCGTCATGAACGCTTTTCTGGCCCTTCCCGGCATTCTTCTGGCCATCGCCTTCGTCGCTTTTCTGGGTCCGGGCACGATCAATCTCATCCTGGCTCTGTCGATTGGCGGATGGGTGGGATATGCGCGCCTGGTCAGGGGCCAGGTTCTGGCGGTCCGGGAGCGGGAATTCGTCGAGGCTGCGCGAGCGCTCGGGGCGAGCGACCTGAGGATCTTCGTGCGGCATATTCTGCCGAACATCGTGCAGCCGTTGATTGTGCAATCGGCGATTGGCATGGCGGGGGCTGTTCTCGCTGAGGCGACCTTGAGTTTTCTTGGACTCGGCGTGCCGCCACCGGCGGCCAGCTGGGGCTCGATGCTTAATGACGCGAGGTCTCATCTTTTTGACGCACCGCACCTGGTTATTTTTCCGGCCGTCGCGGTAATGCTGTGCGTTCTATCGTTCAATTTTCTGGGCGATGCGCTGCGCGACTACCTGGACCCGCGGACCCGGCTGACGATCGGCGTCTAACCATGCTGGTGGGGGTGATTTCGGACACGCATGGCCTGCTCAGGCCAGAGGCGGTCGCGGCGCTGCGGGATGTCGATCACATTCTCCACGCTGGAGACGTGGGCGATCCAACGATTCTGGACCGGCTTGGAGATATCGCACGGGTTTCGGCGATTCGGGGAAACATCGATCGCGATGGGCGCTGCGGGCGGCTTCCGGAGGTGGAACTGGTTGAATTAGAGGAGCTGCAATATCTACATGCTTCATGATCGAAACGCACTTGACCTTGATCCTGCGGCGGCCGGTATCGCGGTCGTAATCAGCGGCCACTCGCACCAGCCGAGGATCGACTGGAAGAAGGGCGTACTTTATTTCAATCCTGGAAGCGCGGGTCCACGGCGGTTTTCCTTGCCGGTGTCGTTGGGGTTCCTGGAGCTTTCCCGGAAAGAGATCAAGCCCAGACTGATGAGAATCAGCGATTAGCTATCAAGGGTCGCCGGGGCTGTGAGCCTGGATGAGAGCCAGAGCCTCTTCCCGGGTGTGGATACTGCCTTCGAGCTGGGCGTCTTCGGCGAGGGCGAGGAACTCCTTGAACCGCGGGCCGGGGTGGTAGCCGGCGTCGATCAGATCGCGTCCGGTGATGAGCGGGGTCGGGGCGGACTTCGTGCTCAGGGATGGTCTCGTAGCGGGATTTCGCGAATTCGTAGAGCGAGAGATCGCGGTGGCTGGCGAGGCAATCCATGCGATGGAGGGCCAGATGCTCGGGGAAGTCGGGCAGGCGGAAAAAACGCTTCAGGGTGGAGGGCTTCATCTTTTCGACATCGCCGAAGCGCATGTGATTTTCGACGAGGGAGATAATCTGGGAGGTTTCCTCGTTTGAGAACCGGAGGCGGCGGGCGATGTCTTCGGCAATTCGGACACCGACCTCGACATGTCCGTTAAAGCGGATGCGGCCCGGGCCGGGCTGGAAGGTTGCGGGCTTGCCGACGTCGTGAAGCAGGGCTCCCCAGGCGAGTGTGGGCGAGACGCCGGCGGCTAGCTGCTCGAGCAAAATCATGGTGTGGGTGAAGACGTCTCCCTCGGGGTGGTATTCGGGAGGCTGCTCGATGCCGTGCATGCGGTCGATTTCGGGCAGGACTTCGCGGAGGAGGCCAGTCCGGTCGAGGAGCTCAAAGGCGCGGCGGGCGCGGCCCTCGGTGAGCATCCGGGTGAGTTCATCGCGGATGCGCTCGCAACTGACCTGCCGGATGTCAGAGGCGAAGCGGCGGATGGCGGCTTCGGTTTCCGCTTCGAGCTCGAAGGCGAAACGGGCGGCAAAGCGGACGGCGCGCAGCATGCGCAGCTTGTCTTCGGCAAAACGCTTTGCGGGGTCTCCGATGGCGCGGATTAGGCCGGCGGCGAGGTCGGCACGGCCGCCGACGTAGTCGAGAATGGCGGGTTCGAGAGCGCCTGTTTCGCGGAAGACCTGGGGGTCAAGCAGCATGCCGTTGATGGTGAAGTCGCGGCGGATGACGTCTTCTTCGGCGGAGTCAGAGAAGCGGACGGAATCGGGGCGGCGGCCGTCGGAATAGGCATTGTCGCTGCGAAATGTAGCGACTTCGGTAACGATTTCGTGACCGTCTAAAGTGTCGGCGACGAGGACGACGCCGAAGTGGGCTCCGACGGCGAAGGTGCGGGGGAACATTGCGAGGACAGTGTCAGGGCGGGCACTGGTGGCGATATCGAAATCGGCGGGCTCGTGGCCGAGGAGCAGGTCGCGGACACATCCGCCGGCGAAATAGGCGTCGTACCCGGCAGCGCGGAGGCGCTCGACGATGGCGATGGCAGCGAGTTGTGCGGAGGACTCGGGCACGTTGATGCCTGCTCTTTCACTACTATAGAAGCGTGAGCATTTCGCCTGATGGCATGGCGCGGAGCGGTCTGGACTTACCTTTGATTCTGGGTATTGAGACGTCGTGCGATGAGACGGCCGCGGCGGTGGTCCGCGGCGGCAGCGAAACGTTATCGAATGTGGTGGCGTCGCAGATCGCCACGCATTCGCCTTATGGCGGCGTGGTGCCGGAGCTGGCTTCGAGGGAGCACCTGCGCAATATTGTGCCGGTGGTGCGGGCGTCGGTGCAGGAGGCGGGGATTGAGCTCACGGATGTGGATGCGATTGCGGTGACCAGCGGGCCCGGGCTCGCCGGAGCGCTGCTGGTCGGCATCAGCTATGCCAAGTCGCTGGCGTGGGCATTGGGCAAGCCGCTCATCGCGGTTAATCATCTCGAGGGGCATATCCACGCGGTGCTGCTGGAGCAGGCAGAGCTGGCGCGGAGGTCGAAGCTGGAACCGCTACCATTGCCGGCGATGGCGCTGGTGGTTTCTGGTGGCCACACCCATCTTTACCTCGTGCGAAAGCACGGCGAGAGCTGGCGATACAAGAACGTGGGGCGCACAGTCGACGACGCCGCCGGCGAGGCGTTCGATAAGGTCGCGAAGCTGCTCGGGCTGGGGTATCCGGGTGGGCCGTGGATCGATGCGCTGGCTCCACATGGGAATCCGGCAGCGGTGCCGTTCTCGTTTTCGCAGATCAAGGTCAAGGCACACCGGCGTGGCGAGCCGGGAGCGCTGGATCCGGCGACAGAGACGTTTTTTTCCTTCAGCGGAATCAAGACTGCGGTGCTCCGGTATACGCAGGTGCATGAGATGGCAGCGGGCATCGAGGCGCGGCGGGCGGCACTAGCCAATAACCCGGGTGCGAAGCCGGCGGATATGCTGGCGCTGTGCGACCGGCAGACACTGGACCTGATTGCGTCGTTTCAGCGCGCGGTGGTAGACGATCTGCGGCGGAAGACATTTCGGGCGGCGGAACAGTTCGGAGCGGAGAGCCTGCTGGTTTCAGGCGGTGTGGCTGCCAATCGCGAACTGCGGGTGCGTTTTACAGCCGAGGCGGTGGAACGCGGGCTGCCCATCGCGTTTCCGTCGCTGGCGCTCTCGACAGACAATGCGGCGATGATTGCAGCAGCGGCTTATCCGAAGCTGCTGACGGAGTGATTTTGCGGCTGCGACTCTTACGGCGGATCCGTCGCTGGCGTTAGGAAATGCCGTCGAACGGGCGGCCAACCCGCTATAATCCTGATGCAGCCATGGAGAACAAGAAACACATTCTGGAAGAGCGGACAGTGCTTGAGATTCAGGACATTATGTCCATTCTTCCGCATCGCTATCCGTTCCTGTTGATCGACCGCCTGATGGAGTTCGAGCGGAAGAAGCGCATCGTGGCCATCAAGAATGTAACGATCAACGAACCTTTTTTCGCCGGGCATTTCCCGAATGACCCAATCATGCCGGGCGTGCTGATCGTCGAGTCAATTGCACAGGCCGGCGGAGCGCTGCTGCTGACGGAGATTCCCGACCGCGACTCGAAGCTGATGGTGTTCACGGGCATCGAGCGAGCGAAGTTTCGCAAGATGGTGGTGCCAGGAGACCAGCTTCGCATTGAGATTGACGTGCTGAACTGGAAGCCACGCGCCGTAAGAATGCAAGGCAAATGCACGGTCGATGGAAAGCTCGCGTGCGAGGCCATCGTCATGTGCCAGCTTGTGCCGAGGCAGAAGGACGTCCCGGCCGAGGCTGTTCCTGCCGGAACGGGATCTGCATCGGGCGAGGAAATCCTGGAAACGGTGAGCCAGGAGTGAGGATCCACCCGACAGCGATTATTGCGTCGGGTGCGGTGATCCCGGAATCCTGCTCAGTGGGTCCCTATTCGACTATCGGTGCGAATGTGGTGCTGGGCGAGGACTGCGAACTTGTGTCGCATGTCGTTCTCGACGGGCATCTGACTGTGGGTGCGCGGAATCGTTTCTTTTCGTTTGCGTGCGTAGGGGTGGCTCCGCAGGACCTGAAGTACAAGGGCGAGCCGACGGGCGCGGTGCTGGGCGATGACAATATCATTCGCGAGTGCGTGACGATCTCGCGAGGTACGGCCGGCGGAGGCGGTACGACACGGATAGGGAGCAATTGCCTGTTCATGGCGTACGCGCACGTGGGGCACGATTCGGTTGTCGGCGACGGATGCATCATCGCCAACGGTGCGGCAATTGCAGGGCATGTGGTCATTGAGGACTATGCCACGGTCGGCGCGCTCAACCAGGTCCATCAGTATTGCCGTATCGGCAAGTATGCGTATACAGGCGGAGGAACGACGGTGACACAGGATGTATTGCCGTTCTCGCTGACGTCGGCCAAACGAGAGACGCATGCTTATGGGCTGAACAAGGTGGGACTGGAACGCAAAGGATTTGACGAGCCGCGGATGCGGGCGCTCCAGAAGGCGTACCGGCTGTTGCTGGCGTCAAAGCTGAATACGGCCCAAGCGCTCGAGAAGCTGAAGAGCGAGGGCATTGCGACGGATGATGTTGCGTATCTGGTTCGGTTCATTGAGAGCTCCGAGCGTGGAGTGCTGAAGTAAGCGACTGCGATGAAATCAGGTTCAGGCAAGCTGGGCTTGATCGCCGGCAATGGGCGCTTCCCCTTTCTCCTGCTGGACGCGGCGCGCGCTCACGGGGCAGAAGTTGTTGTCGCGGCAATCAAAGAAGAGACTGATCCCGGGATGGACGCACGCGCAGAGGCCGATGCCGGCGTGCGCGTGTACTGGCTTTCGCTCGGTGAGTTGTCGCGGCTGATCGAGACGTTTCACAAGGAAGGTGTCTCGCGCGCAGTGATGGCCGGGCAGGTGAAACACAAGCAGATCTTTTCGAGCATCCGTCCGGACTGGAAGCTGGCGAAGCTGCTGCTGTCACTGCGGACGAAAAATACTGACATGTTGCTGGGCGCAGTCGCGAAGGTGCTGGGCGATGAGGGAATCGAGCTGATCTCGTCGACGAGCTATCTGGAGCCGCTGCTGGCGAAAGCGGGCGTGCTGACGGCGCGCGGTCCGAATGAGAAGGAGCAACTCGATATCGCATACGGTTGCGAGGTTGCGAGGGCCATTGCGGGCTATGACATTGGGCAGACAGTGGTGGTCGCGAGCCAGGCGTGTGTGGCGATCGAGGCCATGGAAGGAACCGACGCGGCGATCGAACGCGCCGGGGCACTGATGAAGACGCTTGAGGACGAGGCGTCCACTTTGGAGCGGTCACTTACCGTGGTCAAGGTCGCGAAGCCGAAGCAGGATCTGCGTTTTGATGTTCCGGTGATTGGAATAAAGACGATTGAGACGATGCGGGCAGCGCAGGCGACGTGTCTCGCAGTTGAAAGCAGCAGGACGCTGATTTTTGATCTGGACAAAGTTCTTGAGCAGGCAAATGAAGGCAGAATTGCGATTGTCGGGGTCGAGAACTCATAATGTTTGGGTCACGTACTTTCCGTTTAGGAGATCGTTTATGTCGAAGATCCTGCTTGCTTCAGCAGCCATCGTCGTGTTGATCGTTGCCGGTGTGTTTGCCATTCGCAGCTTTGCGGCCGACAACGAGGCTATGCCGCAGGTGGGGCAGAGCGCACCAACCTTCACGCTACCTTCGCAGGAAGGTACGCCCGTGAGCCTGGACAGCTATAAAGGCAAATGGGTGGTTCTGTATTTCTATCCGAAGGACATGACGTCTGGTTGCACGCGAGAGGCGCACGAGTTCCAGAACGATCTTGAGAAATACAAGGCGGTAAATGCCGTGATTCTTGGTGTGAGCGTGGATTCTGTCGAAAGCCACAAGCAGTTCTGTGCCAAGGACAGCCTGAACTTCACACTGCTGAGCGATTCCGATAAGAAGGTCGTCTCTCAATACGGTTCGCTTGGCAATTTCGGTCCTGTGCAGATTGCGAAGCGCAACACTTTTCTCATTGATCCCAATGGCAAGATCGCGAAGGTGTGGACGGGGGTCGATCCCGCACAGGCGAGCAGCGAGGTTTTGACCGCGCTCAACGAATTGGAAAAGCACTGAGGATTTAGCGTGTAAGCGCAAAGAGCCCGGCCGCAGCCGGGCTCTTTTATTTAGTGGGTTGGTTTACTTCTTTTTCTTCCCGGCCTTTTTGGCGGCTTTCTTAGCCGGAGCTTTCTTAGCTGCCTTCTTTGCCGGGGCCTTTTTGGCGGCTTTTTTAACTGGAGCTTTCTTCGCTGCTTTCTTAGCCGGAGATTTCTTGGCTGCCTTCTTTGCTGGGGCCTTTTTGGCGGCCTTTTTAGCTGGAGCCTTCTTAGCGGCTTTCTTCGGTGCGGCTTTCTTCGTAGCTTTTTTCACTGGGCCTTTCTTCGCAGCTTTTTTCGCTGGAGCTTTTTTCGCTGGAGCTTTCTTCGCTGGAGCTTTCTTCGCAACTTTCTTAGCCGGGGTTTTGGCTGCCTTTTTTGCAGGCGCTTTCTTCGCAGCTTTCTTTGCAGGGGGTTTCGTTGCAGGCGCTGGCGGAGGAGGCGGAGGAGCCGGATATACCTCTCCCAAGTGCTCTTCTTCGTCGTCTTCCATATCGTCATCGTCTGAGGAAAGAGAAATCGAGACTTCTACTTCTTCATCTTCGCCGAAGCCGTCGTCGATCTCTTCCGAAAACTCATCTATCTCGGGTTCCGAATCACCGTTGCTGAGCGCGTAAAATTTGCGATCTTCCTGCATCGATATTGCCCTCCGGCCTTGGGTCCAGGCTAGGTATAAAACATGCTGAATTCGCCGGCGAGGACCACGCCGCGAATTATAGCAACAGCATGCAACGGGTTGCGAAGGAACGCAAGGGCACAGGCCAAAGGCAGCCGTTATCGATGGGCACTTTCGGTAGTCGAGGTATGCTTGCCCGTCTTGCTTCCGGCTGCTGAGGCGGCTGGCGCTTTGGCAGCCGATTTGGTTTTGGCCGAATGCTGGCCGTTCTGGGCCGTGGTGGGGTGCCCAGAGGAGCCGTGCGAGCCCTTGCGGGACTTGTGGGAGCCCTCGGGGATGCGGGCTGGTTCGGCTACGTAAAGGCTGTGACCCGGGGCTATGCTGCTGGTTTTCAGGTGATTCCAGCGCTTGAGTTGGTCTACAGTTACGCCGAAGCGATCGGCGACGGTGACCAGGGTGTCTCCTTTGCGGGCCCGATAGACGGTATTGCGGCCAGAGGAGGGCGATGAGGCAGGGGCGACGGGAATGACGAGGGCGTCGACTCCGGTGAGGTCGTCGGTGGAGCTGAGCTGATTGACGAAAGCGATTTCCGAGGCGGAGACGTGATAGGTGTGGGCGATGTCGGCCAGAGACTCGCCTTCGGCAAGCTTATGGAAGCGCCAGTAGCGGCGCTTGTCCTCGGGAATTTCAGCGATGCGCTTCTCGAAGAGGTCCTTTGTTCCGACCGGGAGGTGGAGGTCGTAGGGTTCGTCGGGAGGGGTTGCGCCGCGGAGAAGGCTGGGATTGAGAGAAACGATCTCCTGAACCGGTGCGCCGGTGATGTCGGCGACGAGTCGGAGGTCGACGGAATAGTCGGTCCGGATGGTGTCGGTAAGGAGCGGCGGGTCGGGATTGAGCTCATCGAGGCCGTATTGTTTCGGGTTTTTGGCGATGATGGTAACGGCCAGGATGATGGGGACGTAATTCTTGGTTTCGGTGGGCAGGTTGTTCCGGCGGTAGAGCTCCCAGAAATCTGCGTAGCCCGTGCGCTGGACGGCGCGCTGGATGTTTCCGGTTCCCCAGTCATAGGAAGCCATAGCCAGATACCAATCCCCGAGCTGGTTGTAGGCCTTCTTCATCTCATTGGCATAGGCGCGGGTGGCCTTCTCGGGGTCGAAGCGCTCGTCGTACCAGCCGGTACGCTCGAGTCCGTAGACGCCCCAGGGCATGAATTGCCACATCCCGCCGGCTCCAGATTTGGGATTTACAGCCTGGGGACGGAAGCCGGATTCGGCGACGGCCTGATAGATCAGGTCCTGCGGGACGCCTTCCTCCTTGAGAATGCGCTCGATCATGTCCTTGTAGCGGCCAGCGCGATCGAGCGAGGCGACAATAGTGCCCCGGCCAGCGCGGCTCTTGACGAAGAAGTTGATATAGCTGGCGACGTAGTCGTTGATGACCAGCGGGATGTCGGACTGAGTATTTTTGAGGGCGGCTTCCGCCTGGGCCCGAATGGCGGGGTCGACGGTGAAGGTGGCCGCGTTGGCGAGATCGACCAGGGTGGGTTCGGAAGGCTCGGCGAGGCCTGTGCCGGATTTGAGAGCGTCCATTTCGAGGGTGTTAACGGCGTCGACGATACGGTCGAATTCCTCTTTGAGGTCGGCTTCGGTGTTGAGGTCGATGCCGCTGGAAAGCATGAGGTCGACAGCGTAGTCGAAATTGGACTTGGCGGCGGCGAGGTGCCCGTCACGATAGTTCGAGATGCCGTTCTGGTAGGCGGCCTCCACGTTCTGGATGACTTGGCGTTCGCGCTGCTTTTCGGCGGGTGAAACCTGAGGCGTAGAAGCCTGCTGGGGCGCCGAGGCCTGAAGCTGAGGTTGGAAGCTGGTGCCGACGAGTAGAACGGAGGCGAGCGCGGCGGAGAGTCGTTGAACAGCCATCGATAAACAAAGATACGGGGCGGTCTACGAGCAGAACAGGGAGGTGCCCAGGCAAAGGCGAAAACCACCTTGCGCTGGCCTGAATGCATGTCGAGCGGCCTGTATGGCCCTATTGTATGTGGCTGGAAGGGCAAATTTGCGGTGATAAACTCAGTTGTTGGGAAAGTTTCTTCCGCCTTGTACTGCCGTAAGTAACCTCGTCCCCACCGCAATTTCTCCATGGACATCAAGCACATCCGCAATTTCGCGATTATCGCGCATATCGATCACGGGAAATCCACGCTTTCAGACCGGCTGCTGGAGCTGACAGGCTCGCTCACGGCCCGCGAGATGCAGGCGCAGGTGCTGGATGCGATGGACCTGGAGCGCGAACGGGGTATCACGATCAAGGCGCACTCGGTGCGCATGGTGTATCCGGCAAAGGATGGTGAGACCTATCAGCTAAACCTGATCGATACGCCTGGACACGTGGATTTCTCGTATGAGGTTTCGCGATCGCTGGCTTCGTGCGAGGGAGCGCTGCTGGTGGTCGACGCGTCGCAGGGGGTTGAGGCGCAGACGCTGGCCAATGCCTACCTTGCGATCAACGGCGGCCTCGAAGTCATTCCGGTCATCAACAAGATCGATCTGCCGAGCGCCGACGTTGCTCGCACGCAGGAGATGATCGAGCAGACGGTGGGCATCGACGCGACGGATGCGATCCCGGTGAGTGCTAAGACCGGGCAAGGTGTGCCAGACATCCTCGAAGCGATCGTGAACCGGCTGCCGCCTCCGTCGGGCCACGCGGAGGCTCCGCTGCAGGCACTGATCTTCGACTCGTGGTTCGACGCGTACCGGGGAGTGATCGTGCTGGCGCGCGTGGTGCATGGGCAGCTGCGTAAGGGCATGAAGATCCGGCTGATGTCGAACGGGAAGACGTTCGATGTTGAGTCGATGGGAGTGCTGACGCCCAAGCCGGTGGAGATCGAAGAGCTGACCGCGGGTGAAGTCGGGTTCTTCGTAGCGAATATCAAGAATGTCTCCGATACGAAGATCGGCGACACGGTGACGGATGACGACCGGCCAGCGGAAGCGGCACTACCGGGGTTCCAGGACATCAAGTCGATGGTGTTCGCGGGGCTCTACACGGTGGACTCGCATGAGCACACGCTGCTGCGGGATGCGCTCGAAAAGCTGCGGCTGAACGACTCGTCCTTCTTCTTTGAACCGGAGAGTTCGGTGGCACTCGGGTTCGGGTTCCGGTGCGGATTCCTCGGGCTGCTGCACATGGAGATCATCCAGGAACGGCTGGAGCGTGAGTTCGATCTGGACCTGATCACGACCGCCCCGGGCGTGCGATACCGGATCACCATGACGGATGGGAGCGTGATCGAGGTGGATAATCCTTCACGCTGGCCGAATCCAGTGGAGATCGAGAAGGTCGAAGAGCCGATCATCACGGCGATGATCATGACCAACGAGGAGTATGTTGGCGGCATTCTGAAGCTGGTCGAGGAGAAGCGCGGGCGGCAGAAGAACTTCGAGTACGTGTCACCGACGCGGGTGATGCTGACTTATGAGCTTCCGCTGAACGAGATCGTGCTCGACTTTTACGACCGGCTCAAGTCGGTGTCGCGAGGGTATGCGTCGCTGGATTATCACCTGTCGGGGACCTGGGACTCGCCGATGGTGAAGCTGGACATTCTGGTTTCGGGCGAGCCTGTGGATGCGCTATCGATCATCGTGCACAGGGATTTCGCCTATGAGCGCGGGCGGGCACTGGTTTCGAAGATGCGGGAGCTGATTCCACGACAGATGTTCGAGGTGGCCATCCAGGCGGCGATCGGGTCGAAGATTGTGGCGCGCGAGACGGTGTCGGCGATACGCAAGAATGTTCTGGCCAAGTGCTATGGCGGGGACATTACGCGGAAGCGCAAACTGCTCGAGAAGCAGAAGGAAGGCAAGAAGCGGATGAAGCGCATCGGCAAGGTGGATATTCCGCAGGAGGCGTTCCTGGCAGTGCTCAAGATCGGCGAGGACGCGTCGCGCTAGGCTGCCCCTCACTGCGAGGGGGGCGTTGCCTTCAGGGAATCGATGTACTGGCGCCAGATGGCTGCGAGATAGGTCCAGTCGGCCTCTGTGGGGCTTTCCTGGGTTGTTTCGGTACGGGTGACAAAGTAGAGGGCTGGGATTCCGATGGAGGGCTGCGCCTGCATGTAGCTCCACCACTCTTTGAGAGTGGTCGAAGACGCGTTGTCGGTGTCGACGAGCGGCCAGCCTGTGATCTCGGCGATGCTGGCCCTCAAGCGCATCATTTCCGTGACGTTGCGGGTCGCGTACCAGATGTCGTTCAGGCGGATGACGTCGGATGATTCGCGGAAGAGTGCATTGGTGGTTTGGGTTTCGACCATCGCGTCGGGCTTCCACCGGTGGGTTTCACTGTAGAGGATGGACTGGAAGCGACGGACAAATTCGATGCCCGTCGCCGAGCCGGTTAACGGCAGACCCGGGGCTGCGGGCGCATCCACCCAGTCTTCCTTAAAGCCGTCGACACCAAGATCCTCCACAAGATGGCGGATGCGCGGACGCAGCCAGGCTTCGTATTCAGGCTTGCCCACATCGGCGATGACGCACTTTCCCTGATAATTCACACACAGAGATGACGGAAGCCCGTCGGAGTGGGAAACAGGGACCCAGAGAAGGACGTGACGCCCTTTGGCGTGCTGCGCGGCGATGAAGCCTTTAAGGTCAGGCCATTTTTGCTGGTCGACTTCGAAGGTGCCGTAAGCCTGTTGCCACTTGTCATCGATAACGATGGTTCCGATGGGCAGGCCTCGCGAATCGAGCGTAGCGAGCCATCGCTCGTAATTGGCCTGAGTGGATTCCCTGTTCGGCGGCTTGCCGTCAGGGACTGACTCGACGGTTTGCTCGGCCCATCCGCAGAAGACCGGTAAGTGGTGCCAGTAAACATCTTTGGCGGGAGGATCTGTTCCGAAGCCACTTGCATTGATCCACGCGGTGTAACTTTGGAGCGCATCGAGCGGGCTCCAGGCGGTGCTGATGGCGAGGACAGGTGAAGCGAAGCCGCTGTCCGCGCTGCGATAGCCCATGTAATCGACGTAGAAGGACGCTCCGGCGTAGCGTGAGCCGGAATATTCGAGCGCGGGGAAGGTGTAGTCTCCGGGTTTGGCTCCGATGCCGATGCCAGTCCAGGTTTTGTCGAGGTGAAAGGCAAGAAATAACGGCGGCGGAGCAAAGATGCCGGTCATGCGCTCGGGACGGAAGTCCTGAGCTGAGCTTTCGTCACGGCCGACGCTGAAGCCGAGAATCTGTGGCATGGCTATGTTGAATTCGAACTGATTGGCGTGGTTGGGATCGGGCGTGAAATAGCGGTCGGCGTAGATGGTCGTGTTCCAGGCAGGACCCTGGGTGACGCCTTTGTCCCACATGCCCGAGACGCCGTTCGAAAGGAAATAGCAGCGACCGAGTTTGCCAGATCCGGTAGCAAACTGCTGGAACTCGATGTGGTCTGGGAAGAAGCGCCATTCGAAACGGCGGCCGGTCCAGAGGGTGCTTTTGGCCGTCGCAGTGAGTTCATATGAGTCGCCGGATTTGCGGAGCGAGTAAGTAATGCCGGAGAGACGCTCTTCTGCGGATTCCGAGGCGAGTTCGGAGACCATGGGCGCGATGAGGATGGTTTCGCGGTTGCGCTGGAGGGTAAGTTGCGGAGGCCCCTCAGGCTGATTGCTCGCGGAAATGATCACGGAATATTGCGGCATCGAAATGGCCTGCGGCGCGGAGGACGAGACCTGGGCGTAACAGCAGACCGACAGAGTGGCGAACAGCAGGGCAGGAAGATGGTGGGGCTTCATCTGAAGGCGCTCGGCGTCATTTCGTTGGCGAAGCTGCAACGTCGCGAGTGGACTGCCAGGCGATCTGCTGCCACTGTCCGCTGCGGCTTGCGTAGACGGTAAGGATGAAGATGCTGATGTCAAACGGGGTCGACTGCACGCGCGAGTCCCTTACCCGCACCACGTACTCGCCGTCGATCACCGCTGCGCTGTCTCCCACGACGCGGACGTGGAGACTCTTCGGCTGCCACGAGATGTAGTGGAGTTGGCCGGAACGGATCGCGTCGAGATAGCTCTGTTTCGTGTCTACCTTGCCGCTGGCGTGGATATAAGTGACATCCGGAGCCATGATGCGGTCGATGGCGGCGATATCGGACCGCTCCAGTGCCGTCGTGCGCGCTCGCTCGACCGCCATCACTTCCTGTTCCGCACTGGTTCCGGAGGGAACCTGGGCTGCGATCATCCCGGTGCAACCGAAGGCAAGAGCAAACCATAAGAAGCTTCTGGTCACGACTGTCCGATCCCTCCCATTTAGGAATTTGAGCTCGGCAAAAATGCTACTACGCGTAGGAGAACGATCCCGCGCCGAGACCGGCACGATGCCATCGACGGTCACCGGGCTTTAATGTGATTTGTGGAAAGCACTTTTTTGAGGTTTGCGAAAGTTACTAAAGTGGCGCATGGACAGCTGCGGGAGAGGGTGGCGTAATCCAAAGCGAAATCAACAACTTGTGGACTACAAAGTTTGAGCGGCCTCGGATTGTCCAAGCCAAGCTGCAGATTTCAGGCAGCGGAGGTTCGATCTTCCACAATTTTTTCCACAGGCTGGAGCTGCGAATGAGCTTGTCTTCAGATGAGGGCAAAGGGGGGGAATGAGCCTCAGCGCCTATTGGTGTTCGATTCCTGTTGCCACACCTGCCGTATGGACGCCGATACCGGTGGCAGGGGGCAGCCACCAGAGAGTCGAGCTGTGTCTTTTGAGCCAATAGCTCATGCCTGAGACGCCGGCGACAAGCCCAAGATTGAGGCTCAACTGGCCAGCCTGGGAAGTGGGCATCAGGGGATTCTGCTCGCTGCAGTGATGAGCCGCGATGCAGCGCTGCGTCAATTCGACGTCGGCGACGGCTGCGCCGAGAAAGCCGATGTTCAGCAGGAAGAAGTTTGAAGATGCGACACGGGATGCGCGAGGCAAAGCAGGCGGAGTGAAGGCTCCGGCCGATGCTGTCGTGAGGTGAGGGCTTGGTGCCGGAGTCGCTTCCCAAGGATCGGGAGGCATGGACGGCGCGTTCCGTGGGACATCCGCGGCGTGCATGGCAGAGATTACCGCCGGCGCGGCGGGAAGGTCCTGGGCGGCACAGGAGTACCCAGCGAGGGCAATCGCCAGTCCGAACCACGCTAAGGGCCTCATTTATGCCTCCACCTGCCTTGAATCTGCGAATGGTGGAGTTATCGACTGGATGACGGAATTGCTTCAGGGTGGTGCGATGGCAGGCACCGGCGGGAATTTGACGCTGCTCATTGTTCCGAGACGCGACGTGCTCAGAATTTCGAGCGGCTGCGCAGGGCGGTCAGGGCGGTCCGAAGGTCGCGCTTGCTCGTCAGGGCGAGCAATCCCAGGGCCGGAATAGTGAAAAGGGCGAGTTGCAGGCTGTGCGTTTGCTGCATCGAGTGCATTTGAGTGAGCCATAGGGTTCCGGCGGCGATGGCAAGAGCAGCGAGGATCTCGGGGATACGGTAGGGCAAGGAAAAGAAGCGCTGCGCGAGAAGGAATGCGCCGAGAGCCTCGAAGGCGTAGGCGAGCGTGGTGGCCCAGGCGGCTCCATACATGCCCCAGCGCGGGATCAATGCGATGTTGAGCGCCAGATTGACGGCGAATGCCATGAGGCTGACGGCAAAGACGGATGCCGTACGCCTGGCGTGGAGGATGGACAGGTCAAAGAGAGAGAAGAGCCCATGGAAGAGGTATCCCATAACGACGAGGGGCACGATGGGCGCAGCGGCGTGATAACGCTGGTCGAGGGAGAAGTAAATGAATACGGGCGAGAGCAGCATTCCGACGCAGGCAAGAGAGGCAAGAAAGGCGGCCAGGCCTGAACAGGCGCGGCCGAGCAGGGCGCGGTTTTTGGCAGTGTCTTGTCCGGCCAGGTCGAAGAACATCGGAAGCCACGCCTGGGAGAGCGACTGGGTGACGAGAAACATAACCATGCCAAAGGTGTAGGCGAGCGAATAGATTCCCACTTCAGCGAGGTTGCGATAGTGCTCGAGGATGAAGCGATCGGCGACAACGAGAGCGCTTGCCATGACCAGGTGCGGAACCAGAGGAAGGCCGAAGGCGAGGGATTCGCGGACACAGCTCCACTGAAAACGGGCGGTAAGGAACGGACGCATGGTCCACACCGCGGCGACGAGGATGACGGCGGCGGCGATGAGTTTTCCGCGCAGCATGCCTTGGGCGCCGCCCCGGTGAAACACCACCTCGTAGACACAGCAGGCCGCGGTGATTATGGCCAGGGCGAGCGACAACCATGCGTAAGATCGCGGACGACGCGCGGCCTGATAGACGGCCAGACGGAACTGAATGCCCTGGATGGCGAGGGCGGTGGCGGCTGCTGTGGCAATGTAGGGATAGAAAGGGACGGATGTGTGTGCCGGGAGGTGAGCCTGAATGGCTCGGCCGAGAGCCAGGAGAAGGGCGAAAAAGGCGGCCATCCAGCCGAGGCCGAAGCGGATGGCACTGCCGAGATAGCTGTCGAGCTCCTGTGAACTGCTGTTGTGTTGGAAGTAAAGGCGCTGGAGAGCGCTATCGAGAGATAGTCCGGCGAAGATGGCGAGGAATGAGGCGACGATCTCGGCGAGATACACGATTCCGTAATCTGACGGGCGGAGATAGCGGGCGTAGAGCAAGATGAGAAGGAAATTGAGCCCGCGGATGCCGAAGTTAGCGACTCCATAGACGGCAAAGGATTTTGCAAAGGTCCGGCCCATGGAGTGGCGTGCCACAGGAGAAGGTTCCGAATCTGCGGGAATCATGTTTTGAGCTGAGTGGTCAGCCATGCGGGGCTTTGGCGGTCAGGCAAGCATATCAAGGCTAAGGATGGTGCCGGCCTCGATATTGCGGCGCGTCCGTCTGCCAAGAATTTCAGAGCGCATTGCAGGAGGGAGGCCGGTGCCGGGACGAAGAATGTCGATCATGTCGAGGGTAAGAGCGGAGCCGGCCGGAATTTGGCGGGCGGCGACCAGGGAGCGTCGCGCAACGGCCGCAGTATCCAGTTCTTCCGGCATCGGGGCGCTTGACGCCATCTCCGAGTGCAGCCTCGATGTTGCGGATGCCGTTTACGAGCGAGGTGAGTTGTTGCGGATCGAGCGAGGCGCGATGATCGGGTCCGGGGAGATCGTGATCGAGGGTGAAGTGCTTTTCTATGATGCAGGCGCCGAGGGCTACGGCAGCGAGCGAGATCTCGATGCCGACGGAATGGTCGGAAAGGCCGGCGGGCACGTCGAAGGTGTCTTCGAGGGTGCGGATGGCACGCAGGTTCATGCTGGATGGGGCGGCGGGGTAGTTGCTTACGCAGTGCAGCAACGCCAGCGGCGGGTTGCCGGCGGAACGGATGACGTCGAGGGCGGCGGCGATTTCTTCCGTCGTGGCCATGCCGGTGGAGACGATGAGGGGAAGACCCTTGCCTGCAAGGTTTTGGAGAAATGGCAGGTTGGTGATTTCGCCGGAGGGGATCTTGATGGCGGGCACAGGTAATTCGGTGAGGAAGTCGGCGCTTTCGTCATCGAAGGGCGTGGACAAGAAGAGGATGTTTCTGTCGCGGCAGTGCCGGTGGAGCTCACGAAAGGCCGCGAATGGCAGCTCGAGCTTCCTAACCATTTCGAGCTGCGACTCGCCGGGGCCAGTGGTTTCAACCTGGTATGCGGCCTTTGACGCCATCGGAGAGCAGACTTTTTCAGATTTGAAGGTCTGAAATTTAACGGCATCGCAACCGGCGTTGACGGCGATGTCGACCAACTGGCGAGCGAGCTCGAGGCTTCCGTTGTGGTTGACTCCAGCTTCACCGATGATCAAGCAGGGATTTCCCGGTCCTACTTTGCGGTCTGCGATGGAGATGAATCTGGTTGCCATATCGAAGGCCTAGCCCCGACGCAAGATTTGTGCTCTGCGACCAATGGGGCCAATTTGCTATGCCGAGGTTACACTGTGCAGGTCTTGAGTGAGTACTGTGAACAGGAAGGCAGGAGTGAGCGATTCTGTCCAAGGAAACACCTGGGATCCGGTATGGGAAGCGACGTTCCGGAGCCGGAGCTGGGGTAAGTATCCGCCGGAGCACCTGGTCCGGTTTGTCGCGCGCGAGTTTGGAAACATTGAAAACAGGAGCGGGGTCCGGCTGCTGGAGATTGGGTGCGGGCCAGGCGCCAATGTGTGGTTCATGTCGCGCGAGGGGTTTTCGGTGAGCGGGATCGATGGCTCTCCTACCGCGATTCGGCAGACGGAGGACCGCCTGGGCAAGGAAGGATTGAAAGCCGATCTGCGGGTGGGGGATTTTACGCAACTGCCTTGGGCGGACGAGAGCTTTGACGGCGTGGTCGAGAATGCAAGCCTGTACGCGAACCCGGTGGAGGCGATCATGCGGGCCATGGGCGAGGTGCATCGTGTGCTGAAGCCGGGAGCGCCATTTCTGTCGTCGTTCTTCAGCGACAAAAGCTGGGGCCACGGCACAGGAGAGATGGTCGAGCCGGACGGGTTCATCAAGCTGGAGGAAGGTCCGCTGGCCCTGGGCAACTTCTGTTTCTTTTTGAAGCGGGAAAGAGTGCCGGAAGTGTTCCGCCGCTTTGCGGAGATCGAGGTCGAGCGGGTTTCGAGGACGCTGAACGGCGAGCGCCACCTGATCGAGCAACTCGTGATTACGTGCCGCAAGCCTCGGTGACATTCTGGGAAGGGTTGGGGAGGATGGGCGTTCAACCTGTGTTGGCTGTGATTCCGGCGCGCGGCGGCTCGAAAGGAGCGCCGGGGAAGAATGTCCGGCCTCTTGCAGGGTTGCCGCTCATCGCACATTCGATTCGCTTCGCGAAATTGTGCCCGGAGGTGGTGCGGTGCGTGGTGTCCACCGACAGCGAGGAGATCGCGGCAATGGCGCGGGAGCACGGTGGCGACGTTCCGTTTCTGCGACCGGCGGAGCTGGCCAGAGATGACACGCCGATGTGGCCGGTGGTGCAGCACGCGCTGCATGAGATGGAGTTGCTCGGTCGAGAGCGCTACGGCGGCGTTCTGTTGCTATCTCCGACGAGTCCGGCGCGACAGCCCGAAGATGTTTCGCGAGCAGTGAAGCTACTCGAGGAGGATAGCCGAGCGGTGGGAGTGGTCGCTGCATCGGAGCCGCGATTTAATCCGCGCTGGGTGTGCATCGAAGTTGGCGCGGACGGATGCATGCGGCAGAGCTTTCCGGACGGCAAGGTCTACGTGCGGCGGCAGGATGTTCCCCCGGCTTATCGGATCAACGGGATGCTGTATCTGTGGCGGCGCGACCACGTGGCAGAGTCCGACACGCCGCAGTATTTCGAGGCGCCGCATCGGATGCTGGAGGTCCCGGAGAGCCGGGCGATCGATATCGACAGCCCGCTGGATTTTCGCCTTGCCGAGCTGATGCTTGAGGATGGTTTGATAGAGTTTCCGTGGCTTTCAGAGCAGGCCAAAGGATAGCGCCACGCCGGAAACGGGTGCTCGCAGAATTTCCTAAGATCCTGGGGCGTGCCAGGACTCGAAGAGTTTCCACCAGAGAAATTTTTCCCACTCCCACACGCAGATCTTTGCCCATTCGCGGTGCTTCCACCATGCCTCTCCGAACATGTACGGGTCGCGCACTGCGGTGACTCGACCAGTGATACTGGGGAAGACGCGTGCGCATGATGGAGAGAGCGCGGCGGGTGTGAAAGTCACCGGTGACGATCAGGATCGACCGCGGCGTGGGGTTTATGCCGGCGAGGCAGCGTTGGATATCAGTGGTTTCCTGGACGGTAGAGTCATTTGTAACTGAACAGATTACAATTTGTGACTGCTGCGCCCCTGCAGACTGGGCCACGAAATCAGTAGCGTACTGGGCCAAGGTCTTCCCATACAGCCGTTGTTCCGGAACGTCGAGCAACATGTGGGAGCCGTAGCCGTTGCGGAGCAATTGGAGGCCTCGCCAGTAGCGCAAGGTCGTCGTGGTCTCCTCCGAGAGCCACGATGGCATCGGACTTCTCCGGATGATCGATGACAAGGTAGCTGCCCGCATGGAAAAACGCGAAGATCGCGATTGCAAGAATGCACACAGACAGAAGAAGTTTGAAGAAGGCGCGCTTTGGCAAGCTAAGGCGTACTCCCGGGGGGGATAGATTTTGGGACGTATCAATTGATGATAAACAGGCGGGCGATCACAAACATGCGGTCGAGCCTGAACCGTCGCGCCGATACGGGAGTGCATCAGGCGTGAACCGAGTCTATCCTGAGCAAAGCGGTGCTATACTCGCCGCACAAAACTCCGTCTATGGCAGGCATCAGGTCACATGAATTACCGCTCATAACAAGGACGAGGACAGTCCGCGAGTTGATGAGCCTCATGGACCGCTGCGCGCTGGGGATTGCCCTGGCCGTGGATGAAAGCGGGCGACTGGAAGCGACGATCACAGATGGCGATGTGAGGCGCGCGATTCTGCTGGGCGTTGAGCTGGATCAGCCTGTCGGCAAGCTTGTTGAGATGCGAAAAGAACGCACGCCGAATGCAGCCGCCATCACGGCACAGGTCGGGACGGCAGCGGAAGAGCTGCGGCGGATGATGGCGAAATTTCGAATTCGACAGATTCCGCTACTGGATGATGAGGGGCGCGTCGCGGACATCGCGATGGATTCGGATTATTTTGCCGCGTCTCCTTTGGCGCTTGACGGCTTCATCATGGCGGGCGGATTCGGCAAGAGGCTGATGCCGCTGACGGAAACGCTGCCCAAACCCATGTTGCCGGTAAACGGTAAGCCGCTGCTCGAGCATCTCGTGTGCAACCTGCGCGAGGCGGGGATTCATCATGTGAGCATTTCGACGCACTACCTGGCGAGGAGCATTGTCGAGCACTTTCAGGATGGGAAGGATTTTGGCGTCCACATTGAATATGTGGATGAGGACCAGCCAACTGGGACAGCCGGTTCTCTGGCAAAGGCCGCGGTGGGGGATGTTCCACTGCTGGTGATTAACGGGGATATTCTGACTTCGGTTGATTTTCGCGCGATGCTGGAGTTCCATCGCGAGCACGCAGCGGAAATGACGGTTGCAGTGCAGCAGTACGAAGTGAGTATTCCGTATGGCGTAATCAGCACAGAGGGGATCGATGCCGTGAACATTGTTGAGAAGCCGTCGATCCGGCATTTTGTGAACGCGGGCATATATCTAATCGAGCCGAGCGTTTGTGCGATGGTTCCGGGAGACAGGCCTTTCGACATGCCGGAACTGATTACCAAGCTGATTGATGAACACAAGCGCGTGATTTGTTTCCCGATACGCGAATACTGGCTGGATGTGGGACAGAGGGAACAATACGATCGCGCATCCGCGGATATGGCGAGCGGAGCGGTCGAGAGAGCCACGGGAATATCGGGAACGACGGCTTGAATAATTCGTCACAGTGGAAGAACCGGCGAGTGCTGGTAACAGGGGCCGGCGGATTTATCGGGAGCCACCTCGCAGAGCGGCTGACGGAGCTGGGCGCGAAGACGCGATGCTTTTTGCGTTATAACTCGCAGGGATCCGTCGGCTGGTTGTCGGATTCTCCGGTGGGGTCGGACCTTGAGATGATGCACGGTGACATTCGCGACTCTGAGAGCGTGTTCCGGGCGGTCAAAGATGCCGATGTTGTTTTTCACCTTGCGGCGCTCATCGGAATTCCGTATTCGTACCATTCACCGCGATCCTATGTGCAGACCAATGTCGAGGGCATGCTTAATGTCCTGGAGGCCGCGCGGCGGTGCGGTGTAGAGCGAGTCGTATGTACGTCGACGAGCGAGGTATATGGGTCGGCGCAATACGTGCCGATCGATGAGAATCATCCGCTGCAAGGGCAGTCGCCGTACTCGGCGACGAAGATCGGGGCAGACAAGCTCGCGGAGTCGTATTCTCGGTCGTTTGGGCTGCCGATTTCGATTGCGCGCCCCTTCAATACTTATGGACCACGCCAGTCTTCGCGGGCGGTGATTCCCACGATTATCACGCAGGCGCTCACGGGCTCAGGGGTAAAGCTGGGGAATCTGGAGGCGACGCGCGACTTCAACTTTGTCTCCGATGTGGTGGGAGGATTCATCGCGATGGCGGAGTCTCCAGCGACGGTGGGGAAGATTCTGAATATCGGCAGCGGGACGGAGATTTCGATCCGTGAGCTGGCTAAGACGATTTTTGAGTTGACGGGCTCCCGTTGCGCGGTGGAAGTCGATGGGCAGCGGTTGCGTCCAGAGGCAAGCGAGGTTGAGCGCTTGTGCGCAGACAGCCGTACGCTGAGGGACCTCACGGGATGGCGGCCGGAGGTTCCGCTGCGGGATGGATTAGCGCGCACTATCGAGTGGATCGGGAGAAATCCGGGAGCGTATTCGGTTGGCAGCTACTCGATCTGACCATGCGCTGAGCGGCTTGAAATGAAATTGCTGCGCTCAGTGGCCAAGCATCTGCCGCATCCGCTGCTTTTCCGGTTGTACCACTTCACACGGCTACGGGAAGAGACCGCACGAGCCGCGCGCGCGGCTGCGGCTGCAGCATTGCCGCTGCTCGAAACTGTCGATCTGCCCCATTTGAGAACCAGCGATACGCTCTTCATCCTCGGCAGCGCAGCGTCAATCAATGACATCGCGGAGGAGCGATGGGAAGTCATCGGACGGTGTGACAGCGTAGGGATGAACTTCTGGCTGGCACATCCGTTCGTACCGACCTTCTTCCAGTTTGAAGACCTTTCATTTGCAGAGCAGCCGGAGATGCACGAGGCATTCGTGCAGGTCGCCGGAAGGCGCGCGGAAGCTTATGCCAACACGTTGAAGATCGCCATGGAGGTGAACTCGACGGGCAGCAGGGCGACGATCTTCGAGCTTTCCGACGTCATGAAGCGGAATATGTATGTGGGCTTCTCGATGCCGGTGGTTGCGCGGACGGAAGGCGAACTTCGCAAGGGAGTAAATTTCATGCGATCCATCGGAGCGTTTTCGCGGGACCAGCGAACGCGATGGCTCTTCAAGTACGGCGGATCGGTGATTGCGATGCTTACGCTGGGTGTACGCATGGGCTACAGACGAATTGTTCTGTGTGGCGTAGATCTGAACCGGCAGGAATATTTCTACCAGGACCGGGAGCGCTATCCGGAGTGTGCGGACTGGGAATTCGTGCCCCGGAGCGAAACGCACCTGACGACGCGGCGGCTCGAATGGCTGGTACCGGCGCAGACGGCGGTGTGGATCTTCAAGGAGATGGTGCTGGACCCGGAGGGAATCGAACTATTTGTCGAGAGCGCGGCCTCCACGCTGCATCCAAAGGTGCCTTTGGCTTCGCAGGCACTCTTCGATGAACTGTCCGAGAGAGGCGAGTTGCCGCGGACTCCGGGGATGATCTAACGCGAATCCAGCGTGGTACACTGGCCGCCTGTGTGGGGAAAACGAACCTCGATCGAAGCGATCTCCGGGGCTACGCATAGAACGAGATGTTTGCGCCCCGGGCTGATGGTTGTGCTCTGGAGTCTTCTCTTCCCTCTTCCGAGTGCATGTATCGCGCAGACAACGCAAGAACAGGCGCGGCCTCCCATAAGCACGACACCGGCTTCTCCGGAGCCAACTGCGACCAACCCCAGCACCCTTCCGGCTCCGGTTCCGGCGGTCAACCAGTCGCAGTACATTCTCTCTCCGGGAGATGTGCTCGAGGTAACGGTATTTGGGGCTCCGGACCTGTCGCAGAAGACGTCCGTGAACAACGCCGGGGATATCTATATGCCGCTCATCAACTACGTGCATGTGGGCGGCATGCATGTAGACGAAGCGCAGGGAGCGGTGGAGCATGCTTATTTCAAGAATGGGGTGCTGAAGGATCCGCATGTGACCCTCACGGTGACGAGCTACTCCAGCGGCGTAGTTTTGATGGGTGAGGTCGGCAGACCGGGAATTTACCCGATTGTCGGATCAGGAAAGCTGTTCGATATCCTCGCCGAGGCGGGCGGAACAACAGCGACGGCCGGGCAACTGGTAGCGATCACTCACAAAGGAAGCACGGAGCCTGAAACGGTATTCCTGACGAACGACCCGGCGCGGTCGATGGAAGCCAATGTTCCGGTGCGGCAGGGGGACACGATTATTGTCTCCAAGGCGGGGGTGATCTACGTGGTCGGCGAAGTGCTGTCTCCCAACGGATTCCTGATGGATGAAAAGGGGCAGTACACGGTGTTGAAGGCCGTAGCCATGGCGCATGGACTGACGAAGTTCGCCAAGCCGTCGAAGGCAAGGATCGTGAGACGAGAGCCGGGAGGAGAACAGGCCATTTCGATTCCGCTCGATAAGATCCTTGTGTCAGAAGCCAAGGATGTGCCGATGCAGTCGAACGATATTCTCTTTGTGCCCTCGAGCAAGGGGAAGATTGCGGCGGCCAGAACAGTCGACGTCGCGGTTGCGCTGGCGTCAGGGCTGGCTTTTTACGGCTTCTATCACTAGCGCGGCCGGCTAGAGAACCTGGACAAGCTTCTTCAACGTTCGGGCGGGCGTGCCGACGGCGACGACCCACTCGTCGATGTCATGGATGACGGTCGCACCTGCTCCAATGATTGATCCCCTACCGATCTTCAGATTGGGAATGACTGACGACCCAATTCCAAGCCATGCAAAGTCACCGATCTCAACGTTGCCGCCGATTGCGGTCCTGGGCGAGAGATGCGCGTACTGGCCGACGATGCAATCGTGTTCGACGACAGCGCCGCTGTTGATGATGGCGCCGCGTCCAATGACAGCATCAGCGTTGACTACGGCATGCGGCATGATCGTGACGCCCGGAGCTATCTTTGCCGAGGGCGCGATGGCTGCCGAGGGATGCACGGCGGTTAATAAATGAACGTTGTAGCCGGCAACCCGTTCCATGACGGCCCGGCGGTCGAAGTTGTCGCCGATCCCGAAGGCGACGGCAATCGGCCGGCGGCCCGCCTCCAGGGCAAGCCACTTCCCATCTCCAAGCAGCGTTGGCGCGGATCGCGCAGGATCGTCGTCGACGAAGCCTTCGACTTCGATACCACAAGCGCGAAGGATGTCGGCGACGACCTTTCCATGTCCGCTGGCGCCGTAGATAATCGCCGACTTCGGTTGTTCATTCGATTTCACCGACGCTCAGCTCCAAATTTTTCCGTTGTTACGTGACCTTCCCGGCTGATTCCCTCTCGCCTGATGACCTTGGCTATGGTGGCGAGGAGGATGCGCAGGTCGAGGGCAAGGCTCCAGTGATCGACGTAGCTCACGTCCCAGGCGAACTTTTCCTCCCAGGTGACGGCGTTTCGTCCCTTGATTTGAGCTAGGCCGGTGATGCCGGGCTTCATCCAATGCCGCCGGGACTGCTCAGCAGAGTAATGGGGCAGATATTCCATCAGCAGCGGGCGCGGACCGATGAGGCTCATTTCTCCTTTGAGCACATTCCATAGTTGCGGCAACTCGTCGAGGCTGAGGTTTCGCAGGAGGGCTCCGAGTGTTGGTCAGGCGCGCGGCGTCGGTGGATGGATCGATCTCGGCGGAGGAAGATTCAAGCATGGTTCGGAATTTATAAAGGGTGAAGGGACGGCCGTTCAGCCCGGCACGCACCTGGCGGAACAGTATGGGCCGCCCCATGGAGGCACGCACTGCGATCGCCACTGCGCCATATGACGGGCGACAGGATCACAAGACCGCACACTGCGCCGGCGATATCGAGAAGGCGTTTGCAGGCTGCTCCTACCGGACCTGGGCGCATTGCGGTGTCTCCGTGGAATGCTGCGGGTGAAGCTGGGGAGCGGGTGAGGGATAGCCGCGTTCCTCAAGCATGGTCCGGTAGAGCGAAGCCAGGTTCTGCCAGACGGCTTCGCTGCTGAAATGTTGGATGACCCGTTCCCTGCCGCGACGGCCCATGGACTGCAGACGTGCGGGATCGGATAGGAGAGAGAGGATTGCGTCGGCGAGCGTGACGGAATCTCCGACAGGGACGAGGATTCCGGTGACGCCGTCTTCAATCGAATCGACAGCCCCGGTTGCGAAGGTTGTAATTACCGGCAAAGCGGAAGCCTGCGCCTCGAGGACTGTGTTTGGGAGTCCTTCGCGGTGGGTAGGCAGGACGAAGAGGTCCATCGCGGCGTAGTAGAGCTCGATCTGCGGGTTAAATGGGACGTGATAAATACGTGGGTCGGACTCGATGGCGCTCTTTATATGAGCCGGGACAGGATCGCCGGCTTCATCGTCTCCGACGAGGAGCAGCACGGGGCTGGATGGGGACTCGCGGACAGAGTTCCAGGCAGCCATCAATTCCGGGAGGCCCTTGTCGCGGGTGAAGCGTCCCGCGAAACCGATGACGGGCTGGCCGGAGCCGATACCGAGTTTCTTCCGCACGTCAGCTGCGAAGGCGGCTTTTTCCGGAGAGGGCATGAAGCGAAGGGCGTCGACGCCGTTGCTGCTTCCTGCTCCCAGTAACACGGTCTTGTGCAGGGGAACCAGGTTGAGCGCGACGGCACGGTCGCGGAGGCTGGCACTTACGCAGATGACGCGGTGGGCGGCGCGGCAGGAGATTCTTTCGGCGAGGGTGAGCAGCCGGCGTTTGAACCCGGTTGCAGTTTCGAGACGCAGGCCTCGCAGCGTGTAGATTCGGCAAGGGACGCGCGTGAGCCATGCGGCGAGTCCTACGAGCAGTCCGGCTTTGGGTGTGCCGGCGTTGCAAATAACGGGCCGAAGGCGACGGAGAATCGCGCAGATATTCGCGAGTGAGCGCAGATCGGCGAGGGGAGAAATCTCCCTCATCATGGCTGCGGGGAACACGGGGATATTTTCGTCGACGGCGATGCGATCCAGGTTCGGTCCGGGACTGCACAAGAGAGCGCAGGGGAAACCATGGGTTTTCAGATAACGCAGCTGTCCGCGAATCAGGACGACGCTGATGGAGTCAGTGATGGCATGAAGGACGACGGTGCGGTCAGTCTTCACGCGCTCTCCATCGCCGTTGGAGCATTCTCGAATGAGGCGGGTCGATTACCGGAAGGGCGGCGACTTTCATCGAGCCAAGTCTGGAACATAAGTATGTCCCACAGATGGTATTCCCAACTTGCCTTACCGGACAGGTGTTCGCGCCACATTTTGCGGACAGGCCCGGGGCTGAAGTATCCATCTTGTTGAAGGCGGGTTTCGGCCAGGAGAGATTCTGCCCAGTCTCGCAGCGGGCCGCGAAGCCAGGCGGCGATGGGAACGCCGAAGCCGGACTTGGGCCGGTCCACGATTTCACGCGGCACGTAGCGATAGAGCACCTGACGCAGGATCCACTTACCCTGGCGCTCTCGAATACGCATCTGCAACGGCAGCCGCCAGGCAAATTGCGCAACGCGAGGGTCAAGCATCGGAACACGGCCTTCGAGGCCGACTGACATGGTCGCCCTGTCAAGCTTGACGAGAATATCGTCGGGTAGATAGCCGATGGTGTCGAGGTACATCATTTCTTCGGCGGCATGGCGGAAGGAAGGCCGGCTTTTCAGAGACTGGAGATCAGCAGGCGTGACTGTCGCGCCAAGGATTCCGGATGTGTCGACCCAGTGAGATACGAGCTTCTCGTAGAGGGCATGAACGTCGCGGCTTTCGAGAACGGAAGCGAGCTTGTGAAGCTTATATCCGGGCATGCGCTGTCGCCAGCGTGCGGGAGTGAGGGGATGCCACGCACGGAAGAGAGAATCCAAGGCATCTGGGGGCACGGTGCGGATACCTCCTGCGACGATGGCGCGGAGGGGGCGCGGAAAGGATTGCAGTCCGCGACGGAGAGAGCTGGCCCAGATGTGGCGCGTGTATCCACCGAAGAGTTCGTCGCCAGCGTCGCCGGAGAGGCTCACGGTGACGTGGCGGCGTGCAAGCTGAGAGACGAGGATGGTGGGAATCTGGGAGCAGTCGGCGAAGGGCTCGTCGTAGATTCCGGGCAGTGAAGGGATAATGTCTATTGCCTGTTTAGAGTTGATGTAAAGCTCGGTGTGGTCTGTTCCCAGGTGGTGAGCCACGGTTGAGGCCTCCCCGGCTTCGTTGAATTCCCGGTCGTGATTTCCTATCGAGAAGGTCCTGACGCGGGCGGAACTTTGTGCCTGCATGAGCGACACCACGGTCGAGGAATCGATACCGCCGGAGAGGAAGGCTCCGAGGGGAACGTCAGAGCGCATGCGGATTCGTATGGCCTCGCGGAGCAGCTGGTCGAGTTGTTCGACGGCATCCTGCTCGCCACAATGGAGAGGATCAGAGAGGGACTCGCTTACTAACTGGTGAAGCGACCAGTAAGGCTGGGGTTCGGAGGGGACGTTGCCGGGTGAGATCTTCAGGAGGGTCGCAGGCGGCAGTTTGGCGACGTTCCGGTAGATCGAATTTGGTGCGGGGATACAGCTGTAGCGCAGGAAAAGCGCGACCGCGCCGAGGTCTATCTCCGGCGAGAAAGCAGGGTGTGCGCGCAAGGCCTTCAGCTCGGAGCCAAAGATAAAGCTGCCGCCCAGGCTGGCATAGTAGAGGGGCTTTTCGCCGAAACGGTCGCGCGCGAGAGTGAGGGTCCGCTCGTTGCGATCCCATACCGCGAAGGCGAACATTCCATTGAAACGCCCGACGGATTCTTCGATCCCCCACCTTTCGAAGGCCGCCAGCATCACCTCGGTATCGGAATTGCCGCGGAATGGGTAGGGCTGGTCTCCGGATAGCTCGGCACGCAGGTCCGGGTAGTTATAGATCTCTCCGTTGTAGACGATGACATAGCGGCCGCTGGCCGACTCCATGGGCTGGCGGCCGGTGGGAGAAAGATCGAGGATCGCGAGGCGTCGCATGGCGAGCGCGATGCCGGCTCGGGAATCTGCCCAGGCGCCGCCATCGTCGGGGCCGCGGTGGCGTAGGGTGTCGGCCATTCGTATCGCGATACTCCGCAACGATTCGACGGAGTTGCCGAGGCTGGGATCAATAAAGCCGCTGATGCCGCACATAAGCGCCTCGACTCCGCTGACTCAGGGACCTGCGGGGATGCGGCCGGGAGGCGAGACACGGAGTCCAGGCCGCGTCCACGTCTCACGGCTCAGTTTTCGCGCGGCGGATCGCGCCGGAAACCGTTGGCTGGCGCAGAGCAGCATGAGGACGGCGGGGACCACCATGATTCGCTGCCGCAAGAGGATTCCGAAGTTACTGATGGATCCGCCGAATGCCACCAGGAAGATGGTCGAGTACATAAGAAGAAAACTTATGAAGGGATCCCGCCAGCGGCGGAGGACGGAGAAGATTTCACGGCGTCGCACGCGCAGCAAGTAAATGAGACCAATCGATTCAAGAGCGGGGCCGATGGCAAGGGCGTTATGCATTTCCCAGGGAAAGGGCCGAAAGAGCAGGAAAGGCGAGGCAGCAATGCGGAGAGGTAGAGGAGTGCCCTCATTGAACGCAGAGCCACCGATCTGACTGTTTCTGGTGATGATGTCCGCTTGCTGAAAGACCCCCGTAGAGTTCTCGTTTTGCAAATCGATGAAGTCACTTGCCTTGCTTATAAGGAAGTATGTGCTGACTGCCAAAGAAGGAATGAGGATAAACTTTGCTACCCTGCTCGCGGCTCCCGGCCTTGATTTCCCGACCGCATAGGGAAAGGTGATGGCCATGGCGAGCATGGCGGCAACGTGCGCGCGCACCATCAGAGCGCCGATGAGTCCCACGGCGCAGTAGAGAACTGGGGCGGGGCTGGGTTTCTGGGCGATTCGGGCGAATCCATAGCACGTCAACGCAATGAACAGTTGAATCAGTGAATCCTTGCCGACGAAGCTCGACCAGAACAGAAGGGAAGGCAGCAAGACAACGAGGAGTCCGAAGAGCCAGCGATCGCCGTCAGGGAAGGCAATCGTGAAAGCACGATAGAAGAAATACGCGCCTGCCAAAGATATGAAGGAAGAGGCGATGAAGAGCGTGGGAAGGCCATCGCCGATCAGCAATGCGGCAACCCCGCAAAGATTGCTGATGAGATTTGTGCTCCAGTAAGGCCCACGGAATGCGTCCCAGCCTACAATCTGGAACCGCGCGGCGATTTGCAGTCCGGTTGTCCAGTAATGGAATGCGTCGACAGTGGCCCCATAGACGTTGAATCCAACCCAGAGGAAGATGCTGGAAGCGGCCATGTGCGCTACCAGGCCGGCGAGTAATAAACGCCTCAGATAAGGGTCCCGCTGGGTGAAATGGATGACAGCCGCAGCCGCAAAGATGGCCAGCAGGGGAACACAGACTAACGATGAGGTGGGTGAGTAGTCCTGCGGACTGGTGAAAAAAAGCGCTGTGAGCCAGAGGGGAGAGGATATGATCGACGCGAAGGCGACCAGCCTGATAATCCGCGCGTATCGGGCTGCATATCCTGGGGCCGTATTTCGCGGTGAGATGCCCAGAGGCCGGTCGTGGACGATTTTGGTGGCGGGAATCCCCATTTGCCTTCGACCAAGCGTGCTCTGGTAGCGGCGAATTGCAACCCAGTCTAGCATGGGTCTCATGCGGTCCGGACGAGGGCTCCCGATCTGCAGAGGTGAACAGGCAGGCCGATGCGCGTCCTCCACATCATTGATTCGCTGAATCGCGGCGGCGCCGAGGTAATGCTGACGGCGATGGCTCCTCGTTTTAAGAAGCGAGGAGTAACGTGCGACGTGATTGCACTGGTGCAGAGGCCCAGTCCACTTGAAGAAATGATGCTGAAAGAAGGTGTTTCTCTGCGCTACACCGGCGTGAAGCAGCTGTACTCACCGCGTCAGATATTCGCTTTGTCGCAACTGCTTGATGGATACGACCTGGTTCATGTGCATCTTTTTCCGGCGCAACTCTGGGCGGCGCTGGCGGTGGCCCGGTGCAGATTTGCGGGGCCGGTGGTGACGACCGAACACAACACATGGAATTCGCGGAGGGTCTGGTGGCTTCGGCCCGTGGATCGCTGGATGTATTTGCGGTATACGCGGATTGCTTGCATCAGTGAGGCGGCTGCGAAGCAGCCTGGTCGAGTGGTGTCCTGATACGGCGGAAAAGATCACGGTAATTGCGAACGGAGTGCCTCTAGAGGAATTTGAAAATGCAGAGCCAGCTGTGCTGGCCGGTGTTCCGCAAGACTGTATTCGGGTGGTTTTTGTGGGAAGATTTGCGGCCCAGAAAGACCATGCGACGCTTCTGCGAGCTTTAACGGCGGTCCCAGAGGCACATCTGCTGCTGGTGGGGGATGGTCCACTGCGAAGCGAGCTAGAGAGGATGGCGGAGTCGCTCGGGATCAGGCAACGAGTCACCTTTCTCGGATGGCGGCGAGATGTTGCAGCGGTGCTGAAGGCAGCGGACATCTATGTTCATTCGACCCACTCGGATGGCTTTGGTATCGCAGCGTGCGAGGCCATGGCAGCCGGATTGCCCGTGATTGCGAGCGACGTCCCGGGACTTGGCGGAGGTGGTCGGGGGGGCAGGTGTTTTGTTTCCCGCACGCGATGACAAGGCGCTCGCACGGCATCTTGCCACACTGATCGGGTCGCCGGAGCTGAGGCGGGAAATGAGCAGAGCGAGCCGAGAGCGCGCCCGGCAGTTCAGTATTGAGAAGACTGTCGACGGGTGCATTCGGATGTATGAATCGGTCCTCGAGGCCAGCGCGGCGGAAGCGGTGGGGGCGCGATGAGCAACACGCATCCGGACGTCGTTGAGGCGTTTGGCGAGGAGTGGACAAAGTTCGATCATGCCGAGCAGGAAAGCCCGGATCTGCGCAATCTGTTTGAGCTGTATTTTTCAATTTTTCCCTGGGCTGAATTGCCAGCCGATGCGGAGGGATTCGATCTCGGTTGCGGTTCGGGCAGGTGGGCCCGTTTTGTAGCCCGGAGGGTAGGGCATCTGCACTGCATTGACGCAAGTCCCGCAGCGATCGAGGTCGCGCGGCGCAATCTGCAAGGGCTATCGAATTGCAGCTTTCACTGTGCTTCTGTCGATGCGATGCCACTGGAGGACGGGTCAGCCGATTTCGGGTATTCGCTCGGGGTGCTCCATCATGTGCCGGATACGGGGCTGGGGATCAGGGAGTGCGCGCGTAAATTGAAGGCGGGAGCGCCGCTTCTTCTCTATCTGTACTATGCATTTGAAAATCGGCCGGCGTGGTTTCGAGCAATCTGGAGAATGTCGGATTGGCTGCGACGAGCAATCAGCGCCCTACCATTTGCATTGCGTTCGCCGCTTTGCGATGTGATTGCGGCGGTCGTCTACTGGCCGCTCGCGCGAATTGCAAGGCTGCTGGAAAGGCTGGGCGCCGAGGTGGATTCCATCCCGCTGTCGGCATACCGAAACCGCAGTTTTTATTCGATGCGCACAGACGCGTTGGATCGCTTCGGCACTCGAGTGGAAAAGCGCTTCACGCGCGAGCAGATTCGTTCGATGATGGAAGCGGCCGGCCTCGAACGGATTGTATTCAGTGAAATGCCGCAGTGGTGCGCGGTCGGCTATCGCAAGCGGGAATCCCGAGACGAAATGACAACTGTTTAGACCGGGCAGTAAACTCCTTTTCCTCAGAATCCCGCGTTAGTCGAGGAGAGTTTCCGACGATAGTTGAGGCCAGTCATGTCATCAAGAAGACCTATCCGATAACTTTTCCGGAGAGGGTGAACCCGCTTGGGCATTTGCTGAGCGTTGTTCTGGCGGTCGGGGTGTGCTGTGTGCTGGGATTTGGGCCGCTGGCATTCGGGGCCGTGCAGCCGTGGAGTATCTGTGTCCTAGAGACGTCGGTTTCAATTTTGGTCGCGATCTGGGCGTTAAGGGAAGTAGTAAACGGCGGCTTCCATGTGATTCCGAATCCCCTGTTTGTTCCGATCCTGCTATTTGCCGGGATCGTGCTGATCCAGATCACGTTTCATCTGACGGCGTACTGGTATGCGACGTGGCTGAAGGGGCTGTTGTGGGCCAGCTATGCCGGAATCTTTTTTCTGGTATCGCAGGTTTTCAGGCGGCAGCGGCGGATGACGGGCTTCGCCTTTTTCTGCACGGCGTATGGGTTCCTGCTATCACTTTTCGCAATGATCCAGCAGTTTACGTCGAACGGAAAGATCTACTGGGTGGTGCCAAACAGGCATGGCGGGTGGATCTATGGGCCGTACGTAAATCATGCGCATTACGCCGGCCTGATGGAGATGCTTGTTCCTTTTCCGATCGTATTTGTGATTTCGAACCGCGGCGGGAAGCATGGCCGGGTGTTCTTCCTGTTTGTGGCTCTAGTAATGAGCAGCACGATCTTTCTGTGCGAGTCACTGGGGGGTATGATCGCCTTGGCGGCCGAACTGGGCGTACTCTCGCTGATCCTGTTGAGGAATCGCCGGCCGGCCTATCGCGAAATCCTGTTGCTGGGCGCTCTTTGCGTTGCTCTCGCCGCATGGCTGGCGTGGCTGCGGCCCCTGGGGCTTCTGGAGAGGCTTGCGAGGCTTTTGAACCCTATTGCCGATGCCGGCGTGACGGGGCGCATCGCCATCGTAAGAGATAGCTTGAGGATGCTGTGGCAACGGCCACTGCTTGGTTGGGGATTAGGTACGTTCTCAACCGTATATCCTTCGTTCCGCAGCTTTTTTACGAACTTGTGGGTGAACGAAGCGCACAACGATTTCGTTCAGACGGTGGTGGAGACCGGAATCGCGGGATTTGCCGCTGGGTGCTATTTCCTGCTTCTGCTATGTCGCGCGGGGATCAGGAATCTGGAGGGTTGGCGCGATGATCCTCGCTCCGTGGTGGCGTTGGCGGCGTTTCTGGGTTGTGTGGGATTGCTGGTGCATGGACTTTTCGATTTCAATCTTCAGATACCTGCGAATGCGGCGTTTTTCTTTGCTCTTTCCGCTTTGGTGACCGGGCGTTTCACGAAAATAAGTCCGATGACGAGTCGTGGGGAGGGCAAGGGGTAGAAATGGATGGAGTGAAGTTAACCGATGGGCCTCCCGAGCCGGCGCGTCAAGAACTGCTCAGGCTCGCAAACCTGCAAGACACGGAAGGATTCAGCGCCCGCGAGCATACGCTTGGCGACTACGGGCGAGTTCTGCTGAAGCGCAAATGGACGGTGGTCGTTGTCGTTGTCGTGGTTGTGATCATGGCGGCGCTGGCCACTCTGCGAATGACACCGATTTATGACGCAACAACGAAGATTCTGGTCTCTCCGCAGATCCCAAGCCCCTTGAACATGAAAGAGAACAATGTCTCGCAGGCGGAAGATGATCAGCAAAGAGATATCGACACCAAGGTAAAGATCCTGGAATCGGACACATTGGCAGAGCTGGTGATCCGCCGGCTCAGTCTGGATGCGCACTCGGAGTTTGCTGGCAAATCGCAGACGCAAAGCAGCGGAGGGATTGTGGTGGCGGAATCGCCGGCACAAGAGGACTCGCGGCGGGAACAACTGATCCGCAAATTTCAGGGAAGCCTCAAGGTGCAGCAGGTTCCGGACACTTCGCTCATTGAAATCAGGTATTCCGATCCGAACCCTTCTCTTGCTGCCGAGGCAGCAAATGCGGTGGCGGCCACTTTTATCGAACAGAATGTGAAGTCCCGGTACGACAGCACAATGCAGGCTGCCGACTGGCTGTCGAAGCAACTGGCCGACCTTCAAATAAAAATGGAATCGTCACAGGCCAAGCTTGTTCAGTATCAGAAAGACCGCGGCATCGTGGGTACGGACGACAAGCAGAACCTTACGACGGAGAAGCTTGATGAGCTGAACCGGGAATTGACGAGTGCTCAGGCAGATCGAATCCAGAAAGAGTCGCTTTATCAGATCGCCAGTACGGGCAATCCTGAGACACTGAGCGCTGTTCTGCAGGATCCGATCCTAACCGGGCTGCGACAGAGACAGACAGATCTTGAATCCCAGTATGCAATTCTTTCGACCCAGTTCGGGCCGAGGTATCCCAAGGTTCTGGAGATCAAGAACGAGCTTGACCAGATCGAGCAAAATTACAAGGAGCAGGTGCAAACGAGCGTCGGCCGGATCAAGAACGATTATCAGACAGCCTTGAATCGGGAGCGCATGTTGCAGGAAGCTCTCGCGGAGCAAACGGGCGTCGCCGATAAACTCAACGAAAATGCCATCGAGTACAAGGTTCTGAAGCAGGAGGCCGATTCAAATCGCCAGCTATACGATGGGCTGCTCGAGCAACTCAAGGAAGCCAGCCTGGCTGCAGGTTTGAACTCGAGCAATATTCGCGTGGTGGACCAGGCGCGTGTGCCGCTGCATCCATCGCGGCCCGACCTGATGCGAAACCTGGAATTCGCTCTTCTGATCGGACTGACGGGCGGGATCGCCATTGCGTTCGGCATGGAGGCGCTGGACACGACAGTGCGGACTCCAGATCAGGCAGAAACCATTTCGGGACTTCCGACGTTGGGGGTTATTCCTCTGCAAGCAGCATTCGAGCGGCCGGCAGGAGCGGGCAAATCCCGTTTGCTGCAGAAGGGCCAGCGCAGCGGTCTGCGCCCTCGTCCGCTGATCAGCTACCTGGAACCGCAGTCGGAGATTGCCGAGGCTTACCGCGCTTTGCGTACATCCATTCTGCTGTCGAGCGCCGCGCATCCGCCACGGTCTCTGCTGGTGACCAGCGCTGTTGCGCAAGACGGCAAGACGATGACGTGCATCAATATCGGCATTGTTCTGGCGCAACAAGGAAAACGAGTGCTCCTAGTCGATGCGGACATGCGGCGCCCAAACCTTCACCGGTCATTCGGAATCAAGGGGAGTGTTGGCTTATCCAACATATTGACGGGGGGAATGGAAGCGAGCGAAGCCATTCATACGACGGTTCAACCAAACCTGTTCGTCATTCCTGCAGGACCGGTGCCGCCACATCCAGCGGAGTTACTGAGCTCGTCACTGATGCGCGATCTGCTGAAACAGTGGTGTAAGGAATACGATCACGTCATCCTGGATTCGCCGCCGGTTATCTCTGTAACCGACCCGGTTGTGCTCTCAGTACAAACGGACGCAGTTCTGCTGATCATTCGGTCCGGCCAAACTACTGCGGCGCATGTTCGCCGTACGCGCAATCTGTTGCAGAGTGTGAATGCCGGACTGCTTGGCATTGTGGTGAATGCTGCTGATCTGGGATCCCCGGACTACTACCACTACTACCGCGGACCGCGTTATCGGTATGCACTGGGCGTAGAAGAGGGTGACTCAAAGAACACCCTCAAAAGAGACGATGAGGTAAGTGAAGTTACGGACGAAAAGCAGAACGAAACCACACGCGAATCGCTGTAGCTGCCGGAGGGGTGCCCGGGGATGCCAAGGAGGGCGAATCAAAGCTGGGCAAAGCGGCTGATCCTGTTCGCTGTTTGTCTCGGATGTTTCGGGGCATATACCTGGTTTGCGGTTACTGCATACAGGGCAGCAAGGTTTGCCGAGCGATCTGACCGGCAATCGACCGAAAAGGCTGTCGCATTGGCGCCGCAGGACGCGACCTACCATGATCTGCTTTGTCGAGGCCTGATGTATTCTTCGCAGGAAGCGCGAGCAGTGGAGGAGTGCACGAAGGCGTCCGAACTCAATCCATACAGCTCGACGATCTGGCTGGACCTGGCGCAGGCCCAGTATTCGAGCGGGAAGAGAGAACTCACCGACATCGCGATTCGCAAGGCCCTGGCGGTCGATCCGACCACGCCGGACACCGCGTGGAGCGCCGCCAACTTTTTTCTGATTGAGGGTGATACGGCTGACGCCCTGAAGCAGTTTGCGATCGTGCTCAGGCAGGAGCCATCGCTAGTGGATCCGGCCCTCAGTGTCTGCTGGCAGTCCCTCCACGACGTTGGCCTTATCGAAAGCATTCTGCCGCGAAACCCGGCGGTCTACCTGGCTTTCATCAAGCTCCTTGTATCGATCGGAGAGCTGGAGCCGGCCGAGCAGGTGTGGTCGGCTTTTATGCAGTTAGACAACGTGCCTGATTATCACGCCTGTCTCTTCTATATCGACGCGCTGCTGCACGCAGGCGACGTTGCGCAGGCGAGCGATGCGTGGCGGCAACTCGCAGCGAGATCAGCGGCGGTCAAGGCGTATTTTCAGCCGGATAACCTAGTGATGGATGCTTCGTTCACGGACGAGATATTGAACTCGGCATTTGGATGGCGCTTTGCGCCAAGGCCACAGATCTCTGCGGCACTGGATCGAACGGAATTCCACACCAGTGGGCGTTCCATAAGGCTGATCTATGACGGCAGCGGCAGCGACGCCGGGATCAGCCAGTACATTGCAGTCAAGGCGAATACGAAGTACCGGCTTTCGGCGTGGGTGAAGAGCGACGGTCTCGAAACTGCAAATGGCCCAGCGCTGGCGCTTACAGACGGGTATGGAAACCAAGTATTGGGCGCGACGGAGGAAACTGCCGGGACTACTGGATGGCATCGGGTTGAGACTGATGTGGTGACCGGGCCAGACACGAAGCTTCTTATCCTGACCATATTGCGTCGACCCGGGCGAGACGCACATCGAGGGTAAATTCTGGGTGGATGACATCGTTCTCCAACCGCTCTAGGACTGCCGGTGCCAGCTTTCGCATGAAGACCCAAGGACTACCGGAAGGCGAATCAGTATCGGCCGGGAGACTGTCCGAATGGGCAGTGTTCTGGATTGCGGCCGCGCTGGCTCTGTTGACTCATGGAAGCTATTGGGTGCTTGATCACGAGCACGAGGCGGTCGATACCGCGACATACCTGATACCCGCAGACAATCTGGCCCATGGGCTGGGGTTTGTGAATGCAACGCATGAGCCTGAATTGCGGAGAACGCCGGGTTATCCGCTTGTTCTGGCTGTGTTCCGAACCGGGCCACTGCGGGTTGAGTATGTGATTGTCGCGCAGCATCTGCTGTGCGTCCTGCTAGCCGGAGCGGTCGCGCTCGCGGGGTGGAAGATGTCCGGGAGCCGGGTAGTTGCATTCGGTGCGGCGGCAGCATTTTCTCTGGATCTTGCGACCATTCGAATCGCGAATCTACTCATGACGGAAGTCATGGCAATGACCCTCGTGGCTTTGACCGCATGGAGCATGTATCGCGGGATGACACGCCTGGAGGGCAGGACGCGGTGGATCATTTTGGCCGGCATCCTGGGGGGATGCGGCACACTGGTTCGTCCTGTGGGCAGCCTGTATTTTGTACCCCTGTCGCTCTGTCTTGTGCTGGCGTGGAGGAGGCACTCGATGCGTCCTGTACTGATTTTTGCGGCATCCTTCCTGCTTCTGCCTGTTCTCTGGGCTACCCGGAATTATGTCGAGGGCCAATACCTCGGGATCAGCACCATCGGCGCAGAAGACATTTTGTATTACCGGGCTGCGGGAGCGTTAGCTATCGAGCAGCCGGGCAGTTATCTCCGAGAATGCACGCACTGATGAATACGGAGCTGATCGCCCAGACCTGTGGGGACCTGGAGCGGATCTATAAGGCGGATTGCTCCACGGTGAGCGAGGCGAAGCAAGCAGCCTATGCTACCCGCAAAGGCGTCTCGATCATTTTGAGCCATCCCTTGAGCTACGTGCGATCTATGGCGGTGTCCGTGGCGTACATCATTTTTGGTGGGGGGGCCGAGGCGCTTTCGAGGATCAGCAATCTGAATCCGGGGATGGCGGAAAGGATCGTGCTGCTCATCACGCTTCCGGAGGCGTTGTTGGCGGTCGCCGGATGCTGGTATTGGTACAGGCGTGATCGAAACCTGTTCTATGTGCTGGTTCTTACCGTCGGCTATTTTTTCGCGGTATCGGCTGGGGCGGAGGCGTATTCGCGATTCAGGGTTCCGGTGATGCCGATGTATGCCCTTCTCGCGGGTGGTGGCGCGGAGTGGGCGATACAGGCGATTCGAGGCAGCATCAGACGGCGCGCGGCTCCGATTGAGGCGTCGCGGTAGCGGCTGATCAGCGGACGTCACGGGCGACTACGGAACCTTAGATATTGAATCGCGGTGGGGTGGGTCCAGAGCTTTGATGGCCCGGTGGGTGGAGGCAGAGCTTGCAGGGTCCCGTTCAGTGCGGCGCGGATAGCATGCTTCAGAAGAGGAATCGCTTCGGCGATTTGCAGTAACGGGTAGGTGCAGAAATTGTCCGACGGCGAGGGATTGAACCGCTGCTGAGCGACGATTTCTCCGGTGTCGATTCCCTTGTCGATTTTGTGAATGGTAACGCCGAACTGCTCGGGGTTGCCAGAAGCGAGAGCCCAGTATCCGCCGTGAACTCCACGATACAGCGGAGTAATACCAACGTGGGTATTCAAGAATATTGCACGGGTGGCGTTGAGGACTGCTCCCTCGAGAATGCGGGTTCCATTTACGACTATCACTTGCGGCGACAACTTCGCGAGAAGAGCAATGGTCCGCTGATCGTTTACCGACGGGACGTCAGTGAGGAGCGCGGACGGAATGGGCGATTCATCCATACCGTATTGCCGAAGTAGTTCGCCTCGGCGCGGAGAAGACTGGCGGCGAAGCAGCGGGACGATGCAGGATGCGAAGGCGATCTGTCCAAGAACAGTGGGCCATCCGAGTTTTTTTGAGCGTCGTCTCACCAGAGCGGAACGCGGCGGCTTTTCTTCGCGAATGATTGCATCGATGGCGAACTCGGCAGCGAGTGCGTGGTAAATGATGCGTGAGAGGTCGCTGCGGTCGATGAGCAGGACTATGCCAGGCAATGCGGCTTCTCCGCGTGACATGATGTTTTCGGCGACTTCAGCCATGGAGAGAGAAGGCCAGCCAGTAGCGCGGTTCAGAGCAGCATAGTGCTCAGCGATGCGGCGGAGGAAGTCCATGTTGCGGTCCAGATTGATTCCGAAATTGTGAGGGTGCCACCACAGATGAAAGATTCTGCCGTCGCGGGCGGCTGCGTCCATGGATGCGCGAATGCGGTTGAAGCGAAGATTGTCCAGGGCTTGGAGCGCGGGACTGAAGGGACGGAGGAACCGCGACCCCGAGATGCTAACGATCGGATAATCGCTTTCGAAACGGGGAGTGGCAGATCCGTTGCCGCTAAGCGGAAAGTAAGAATCCGCGAGGCGAAGAGCGCGAGCGGTGATCCTGCTACGTTTTTCGATCCAGGGGTCGGCCTCGGTACTGCGATACGCGATAAGACCCTCTTCAGCGCAAACGCGGAGATGCCGCGGGGATATTTGGTTCCGAGGGAAGACGATGCTCTTAAGAGCAATGCCATAGCGTTCATGCTAACGATTGGGCGCTTCTGAGGTCGGCGCGGAACGATTCGAGACTGGGGCCGGAAGCAAGAGCGTAGAAGTGCGAAAGAGTATGGGTCCCGATTTCCTGGCCAGGGCGGGAGAGGATGGTGCGGATGAGGGACGGGGCGAAGTGGAAGGGATCTTCTTCTTCGTTCCGGCCCACCTCGGATAGAGCTGCATACGGATCCAGGCTGGATTCACGATAGCGGGGCAGTTCGCCGGGAATTGCTGCCTTGAGGTCGTCGATGGTTTCGCAGAATAAAAAACCAACGGTTGCCCATGTGGCGTGCAGTCCATATCGGCTGAAGAGGTCGAGCATTGCGGGTATCGCCTGGCGAACGCCGAGCAGGTTGTGACGGTATTCCGCGATGGTGCGGTGATCCCTTACGCCCCAGTGAAGCTCAAAGTCGAGGCTGATGACGAACCCGCCGGGATTTGGAACTGTGCTCATTGTTTGTAGCGGCGCATGATTTCAGGCGGCCGCGGATCATTCTGTCTTCAGCGTCCGGAGCCGGGAGAGCGATGGGGCTCCGAGCGCATTGACGAGAGAGAGATAGTTTAAAGCAACGTTCTCGACGGTGAACTGCTGCAGATGAGCAGAGCAATCTGCCCGGGCTGGGTTAACGAGAGCAGTGAGCAGCGCCTGAGCCATTGCCTCATGGTCGCCTACTGGGACGAGCGTCCCGAATTTGCCATTGGAGAGTATCTCGGCAGGCCCATGGGGGCAGTCTGTCGAGACGACAGGCATGCCCAAGGCCAGAGCTTCGACGAGCGCGACACCAAATCCTTCCCACTGCGACGAGAATGCGAACACGGCAGCGCGGCTCATGAACCGATAAGGATTGGACTCGGAGCCAGGGAGCGAAACGTCGGCGGCGAGACCAAGTTCGGTGATCGCTTGTTCGATGCGGACCCTGTCCGGGCCCTCGCCGAGGATAATGAGGCGTGCGGGCCGGCGCTGCCGCACCCGGTGAAAGGCGCGGACCAGCATCGGGTAGTCCTTCTGCTTGTCGAGCCTCCCGACGGAAAGGATGACTGGCGGTTCGCCGGACTGGAGCCACGGATGGTCGACCGATTCGCCTGCGGCGGAATGCAAGGCATCGCTGATAACGGGGTTATAGATGACGCGGAATCTGTCGCGTGGAATCTTCGTCTGGCCTGAGATGTCGTCGGCGACTCCAGCCGAGACGGCCACGATGGCGTCGACCGATGTGAGTGCCCAGCGGCTCCAAAGGGGCATCCAGCGATATTTGAGCCCGGTTGTGTTGGCCACGATGCGCGACATGGTGTTGTGTTCGGTGGCGATGATTCTGGTCTTGCGACGGGCGATCGAGCGAGCGAGCAGAGCGGCGGCGGTCGAGTGTGTCATGCCGGCAATGATTGCGTCGGGATCCTCTGCCCGAATGTAGCTAGCCAGCCGAGGCACACTGCGCATCATGCGATCGGATTGCAGATCAAACAGCCGAATCTGCTCAACGGAAGGGACGGCCATTGCCCCGCCGGCGCGGCCGACAACCAAGTCGACTTCAGCTCCCTGTCGATGCAGGCCGGCAGCGAGATTTGCGAAGACCCGCTCGACGCCGCCGACCTCCAATGTGGGTACCAGTAAAGCGATTCTCATACGATTTCGGGACTGGACCTCTTCGTGGCTTCTTCAGCCTATGGGGTGAATGCGTGAGTGTCCAATCGAAACGATGAGCGCGTTATGATTCCTGAACGAAGGATGAGGGTGCTCGTGGACAAGGCTCAGGGGCCTCGAGGTGAGGACCGAATCGCGCGGCCGGTAATGCCCGAACTGGACACGGTGCGCGGAGTTGCCATCCTGATGGTCTTTGTCTTCCATGCTTTCGAGGATTTTGCGCCTGCGGGTGCGACCACTCCGCTGTGGGAGCGCCTGCTACTTTCGGCGGCGAGCCTTGGGTGGGTCGGAGTCAACCTGTTCTTTGTCTTGTCCGGATTCCTGATTACAGGAATTCTTCTGGACGGTGTAGACAGGCCGCGATATTACTCGCGCTTTTACTTCCGGCGCGCGCTGCGAATTCTGCCAGCGTACTACCTGTTGATTGCGGTTCTCCTACTGGTGAGCAAAATCAGCTTCGTTACCCATCGCACGCCGTGGGCATTTGCAGGGCTGAGCTTTATATATCTCTCCAACATAACGCCGCTGCTCGGCGTGGCAAGGGATTATGCTCCCTTGTGGTCGCTGGCTGTCGAGGAGCACTTCTACCTGGTGTGGCCGGCAGCTGTAAGACAATTGCGGAGCAAGCTCGCGATCACGGCGGGTGTGGTTTGCGTTTGCGAGCCCTTGCTGAGAGCGTTCTGCGTGTCCCGGGGAGGTTTGTGGTGGGGGCCTTATACATGGCTGTCGGCCGATGGACTCGCTTTGGGGGCTTTGCTGGCTATTTTTGCAAGGTCGTCGCGGGCTTCGAGGGCAAATCTGCTGAAGCTGGCAGGAGTGAGCGGGCTGCTTGCGATTGGAATGATGGCGGTGAGCGTGGGGGTTCAGCGAACCGCATCGATAAGTCTTCGGGCAACGTGCGTGAATTATGCGTCTCTGAGCGTCGTTGCCGTTGTTCTGTGGGTCGGGACCGGGCGGTATCGCAGGATCGTGAACCTGCGCCTGCTCGCGTTCTATGGCTTTATCAGCTATGGCCTTTATCTGATCCACCCGCTGTTCTTCAGACTTTATAACGATGCGGCTGTCGCATTTGTGCCGGTGTTGCGCGCCGATCAGAGCCTCGCGAAGTGCATTTTGCGATTGCCGGTTGTGCTTGTGATCGCGACCGCTGTGGCTTACTTCTCGCGGACGACGTATGAGGAGTTCTTTCTAAGAATGAAAGACAGGGGAGATGCGCGGCGAGCGCGGGACACTGAGGCGGTCCGCCCGGTTGAGGGAGTCATTGGCGAGCTGGTTCCCGGTTCGCAAAGCGAGATTGCGCCATCTGAATGAGGGCGACGCCGACGAGGAGATAGGCCCAGACAAAGAAGCGGTCGTCGAAATTCGGAAATATGACCAGGCGGACAATGGCATAGACACCGGTTACGGGCAGAAGGTCGCGAAAGAATGACTTTTCAGGGAGCTGTCTCCAGACCGCAATGGCCACCAGCGTCCATATCGTCAGGAAGGTGTAGGGGATTGCCCGCAGTCCGGCGAGAGCGTGCAGGTACTCCGCGAAGCTGATTGTGACCGGGTGAGTGATGGGCTCGAGCTCCGGCTTCACGAACGAGTGATACATCAAAACGCGATAGCTGAAGACGCCGGCGATGCGGTTGACCAGGACCGCAGAAATCACGGCAGCTGCCGCACAGGCTGCTCCCAAAGAAGGGCGAAGCCGCCGACTCCAGACCAGCCCGGCGAGCAGGATGAGAACCAGCAGAAAATTGTCGGATCTTGCAAAGACGCTGGCTATCAACAGACAACAGCCCAGCAGATCTTTGCGCTTTGCGAAGACGAACAGGGCAATGACGATTACGGCGGAAGAGAAGGAGTCGCCGGTCACCATGCGTCCCATGTTCAACACGGGGGGTGTGAGCAGCAGCAGGGCGGAGAGGAGAGCGTCGCGTGTCCAAAGGAAGATGACGAGACCGACGACCAGAAGACAGCAGGCGGAGACGAGGCGAAGGCTGATGAGAATCGGTAATCCTGCGCGCCAAAGCAAATATCCGGCGGTTACATAACCCAGCTTGACGCGAGACAGACCGAGCTGCTGTACGAAGTGAGCGGGATTGTTGTAGATATCGGCGAAGTAGGGTTCGGAGGCAACGCTGTCGAAATTGAAGGGCGAGGGCTCGGCGTCGAATTCGGCGCGGGCGATGCGGTGAAGGGTTGCCGGATCAGAGTAGCGGAAGAACGCGACCGCTCCTGCGTAAAGGAAGCGATCGTAGGTGGGTAAGGGGCGATGGAAGGCAGTGAAGGCGAGGGCAGCGCAGAATACCAGGTACACACAGACGACCAGAGGTGAGCAGCCGAGCCACGGCGCGGGCGATTGGCGGTGTGTGGACACCTGAGCCGCGGAATCAACTACACCTCGCATCATGGCTCGCGGCTTTATCAATCCTTAACGCCGATCGCAATCAGGCTGAGGCCGCCCCAGGGAAGCAAGGGATCGAGCCGGTGCAGCAGGGGCATCGAGATCTGCAGGATATGCATCTGGAAACGCGAGAGTGTCTTGCGCCGGAGCACCTTGCCGTTGAACCACCAGCCCGGGACCGAAAAACGGTTAAAGTCAAAAATTCGCTCCACGCGAAAGCCGGCGCGTTCGAGGCCTTCGCGCAAGGAGGATCTCGTGTAGCGCTCGCGATGTTCCAGGGCCAGGTCGAGGCTTCCGTAGAGGGCGGGATGCTGCGGCACGAGAATGACGGCGCGGCCTCCTGGCCTGAGGGAGTAACGAATATTGTCGAGGGCCACCTGCTCATCGGGGACATGCTCAAGCACGTTGATCATCAGGGCGGTATCGAACTGTTCTTCGAGGTCGGCAAAATCGGCCGAGACAGCAGCATCGATACGTTGCACGCTAAGGTAGGGTTTTCCTGCGCGGTATGACTCCAGAAAAGCGAGGTAAGACTGGTTGATGTCCGAGGCGAGATAGTGCTCGCGGGGAATGAACTCGCTGGTCAGCGTGCCGATGCCGGCTCCTATCTCAAGAACCCGCTGGCCTATATACGGCGCCAGGGTTTGCCCCATCCAGAGATTGAATCGGGATACTTTGCAGAGGCTCGCGAGAATGTGTGAACCGTGCTCGTCGCCTTCGGAGATGTCGTCAATGACAAGATGGGAACCCATGTGTGCTGTGCTGAAGCATACCTCACGTAAAGATTGCAAAGAAATGGCTTAGTGAATAAGGGCCATTGGGCTTTCCTGTGTCCTTTCCGGAAAATAATCGATAGGAAGCCTGCACAGCAATTCCTGGATCGCGGCGTCGGACGCGCGGGCATGAGCCCCAGCCTCCAATTCGGCCAGAAGCTCAACGAATTCAGGGGCAACAGCGGTAGCTTTTACCTGGCAGACTTCGGGGAAAGCTGTTGCGGTGACGGTGGCGTCGTCGCGCCACAAAGTCTCATGCAGCTTTTCTCCGGGGCGCGTACCTACGATCTTGATGTCGATGTCTTTGCCGGGCGCGAGGCCCGCCAGGCGAATGATGTCTTTTGCGAAGTCGATGATTTTTACCGGATCGCCCATGTCGAGAAGGTAGACGTCCCCGTGCGAGGCGAGAGTGGCGGCCTGGAGAACCAGCCGTACGGCCTGGGGTATGGTCATGAAGTAACGCGTCATCTCTTCGTGCGTGATGGTGACGGGTCCCCCGGCAGCAATCTGGCGAAGAAAAATGGGGACGACGCTGCCGCGGCTGCCCAGCACGTTGCCAAAGCGCACGCAGGCGAAGTGGGTTTTGTGGTTCATCCCGCTTTGTTCGGCACGTTGCTGAATGAGCAGCTCGGCCGCGCGCTTGGTAGCTCCCATGACACTTGAGGGGTTGACAGCCTTGTCGGTGGAGATCATGACGAGGCGCTCACAGCCGAAGTCGATCGCATTATCGGCAAGTTCGCGCGTGCCACAGATGTTATTCAAAACTGCTTCGCAACAATTTGTCTCCATCACAGGCACATGCTTGTAGGCGGCGGCATGCAGCACGATCTCGGGCCGGTAGCGTTCAAAGATCTGATGAACAGCGTGGCGGTCACGAATATTGCCGACAATCGGGATGAGTTCCTTGTCACCAACGGCGCCGATCTCGTTCATCAACTCAAAGAGTGAGTTCTCATCTTGATCGAACAGGATGATGCGGTCGGTGCCGAGGGCGGAGATTTGCCGGGAAATCTCAGATCCGATTGAGCCGCCGGCTCCGGTAATCAGGACAGTCCTTGAATCGAAGCAGCGAAGTACAGTCGGATGCACTTCCTCGACGCTCGATCCATTGCTTTGAGCAAGTTGATCGACGGAAACGGACCGGTTCACCTTGACTCGGCCATCCATCAATTCGCTGCCAGAGGGCAATATGCGAACCTGAATATCGAAGATGCTTGCATCGCGAATAACCTGGGCGGCGCACTTCAGATTGGCTCCGGAAAGCACAACTACCTCAATCTGATGCCTTACCAGGATGGCGGCCAATGACTCGGGAGGGCCCAACACGGGCCGACCGCCAATATGCAGGCCGATCAGCCGTTGGTCTTCACTCAGCAGGCCGACAACGAGGGCTTCCTTGCAGGTATGGAAATGGTGAATTGCCGAAGCCAGCGTTTTCTCGCATCCGACGATGAGAGCGCGAGGGCGATCAGAGGGGCAAAATACGGCCTCATTTGCGAGACGGCGAGCGATACGCAGGGCGGATGCCAGGGTGATGAAGCTGGAGTACTCGAGGATGAGAACGCTGTAGGGCACAACCGGAGCTCCGGGGATTGACCAGCGGATCAGCAAAAGAAAAAGCGTAACCGGCAGTGAGCGCATTGCGAGCGCGAGAGCGTCTCTGACGTCGAAGAAGCGCCATGTCGGCTGGTATCCGTCCCGAGTGACATACAGGGACAAGGGCCGGAGAATCACAACCACACACAACCACGTCCACATGCTGTGGCGCATTTTAGGTTCGATATGGAAATCGAACCGCAGGGCATAGGCGTCAATCATGGCGATGGCCGCGGTGAGGGCGTCGAGGATGACGCGCACGTATCCGTGCAACAGCCATTGCGGAATCAGCTCCGCTTGCCGTGTATCCGCTCTGTTCTCTCCAGACTGCGAGTCGTTGGGGGGCCTCACGATTCTCCCAGTGAGCCTCGCTTCGGCGCTTTGAAATCCGAGAGAGTACTCGAACCCCAACGCTTCTTACGAGGCGATATCAATCACACAATACAGACAACAGGCAGAACTTACGGGAATCGAGCGCCCCCTCGCACGCTAGCAGCCAGCACGAGGAGAACCGTGCGTTCTCTCGTCTCGTTTCAAATGCTGGCTCAGGCTTTCCCCATTTCGAAGCGTGATCAGTCTAACAAGATCGCGCCTCATTTTTTCACCTGTCAAAAGTGACAGGCAAGGATTTGTTTCGACAATGGGCGCCCTCGAGAGATATAGTTTTTGCTGACCGCGAAATCCGGCTTTGCGCGTGCGCCGCGACGTTTCGCTCTGTACCGCTGCAAGTGCGCGTGCGCTTTCTTTAGCCGCAGGCGCGGAGCACCTGAATGATTCTGCGTTTCCAGTCTGCAATCGCCGTTTTCATCTGCAGCTGTCTCATCGGTGCAGCTTCTCCGACTTCGTCGAGTATCGGATTGGTGATGACAACCGGAGCGGTCCAGGTTGATGGGCTGGAGGTGCGCAACACCTCGGCTATTTTTGCCGGGAATCTCGTTGAATCGAAAGACAGAAGCGCTAACCTGCAGTTTTCAGACGGCACCGGCGCCGTGATGAGGCCGGGTGCAAAAATGACGGTCTATCGCGAACATTCCGTCCTGGAGCACGGAATAACCATGCAGCGCGGGATAGATAAGCATCCGTTGCTCGCTGATGGATTGAAGGTCTCTGGCACGACGGCTGATGCCGTGGCCCTTGTCGGCGTGAGAGATGGCTCCTATTTGGAGGTTGCGGCCCAGCAAGGCGAATCGGATGTATGGGCCTCTTCGGGCGAGCTGGTGGCGAAGGTGGAACCGGGAAATACGCTTGGCTTTGCGATTGGGCAAACCGCTGCTGGAACTCAAGTAGAGAACCTGAATATCTGCGGCGACCTGACGCCAGAGTACCTGATCACGGATCATTCCAGGTATGTTACGTATCGGCTGCAGGGCGGCGACCTTCAGCGTTTCGTCGGTAAAGAAGTGCGGGTAACGGGTACGGTTTCCGGCGCTACTTCTTCTCCTTCTGGTGCCGAGATCCTGGTCGTTTCCACCATAAAGAAGTTGAATCGTGTGTGCGAGGCTGCGCCGGCCTGGAATACAAAGACCATAATCACTGTGACCGTAGTGGCAGTGGGTGCGTCTCTGATCGGCCTGGCTGCGTCAGGCGCATTTAGTTCGTCCCAGTCCTCGGTGACGCCGACGACGCCCTAGAAAGTCCCGACCTCGCATCTCCTCACGCGGCGAACCTGCGTGAGGCGAGGCGCATGGGTTTTATTGCGTAACCGAGGAATCGCAGGGGTACCGGCAGGTGCTGCTCCGGACCGGGTTCGTCTGGAATGAAGAGACGCTCGAAGATCAGACGTGTCCGATTGCGCCACCCCTCCGCGAACGCCAAATGGAAGCTGAGTGCCTGACGGCGGCTGATGTGGCTGTCCTGGCGGAGCAGCAGGTCGTTCGCCGTTCGAGCGAGAGCCTGCGCCCTTTGGGAGTTGCAGTAGTTCATGACCGCGGAGGGAAGGTCGACTCCGAAAATCTGATGGGCCAGGAGCATGCTGTGCTTGAGCACGAGAGCACAGTTCGAGGACTCGGCTAAATGAAGGCATGATTCCCAATTCAAGCCACGCGACCGCTGGAGATGGCAGGCCACATCACAGAGCCATCGCAGGCTGAGCCAGCAGTGCTTTGTTCCATGAGCGCAGAGATAGAGCAGCAGGGTTTCCGGCGAGAGAGCCAGAAAACGAATGTTCTCGTAATGCTCGTGGCGCGCCGACTCGAACAACAAATCAACCGGCAGCTGAAACGGAAACATTGCGTGCCACGCACCCCAATGCAAATCGACGCGGATGTTTCGTTCCGTGTGGACGAAGTCCAGTTGGGAGTTTCTGCAGCGAGATAGCGTCAGATCCGCCTGAGTCACGAACGGGGAATCTGCAAGATAGCCATTGTGAGCGAGCAGGTCGCGCGCTCTTGCAAAATCCTCGGGGCGAACCATCAGGTCCAGGTCGGTGAACTCTCTCAAGGCGAAATTCGGATAAACGAGCAGAGCAACCGTCGGGCCTTTCAGTGAAATGACCGGGATTTTTGCATTGCCGAATGCCTCGAGCAGACGACACCACTCGCCGATTAGCGTTAGGTTGTTGTGAGATGCGAGCAGCAGCCTCCGTCTGAGCCGCTGCTGTACTGCTGAGGGGATGGCATCTCCGCCGTGCTGAAGGACAGAGTATGCGACAACGGGTATCACGGAATGCGAGGTCGCCATTTGCTCGACCGCCGCCCAGTCGGGACATTCAGCCACTGCAGATGGAAGGCTATGGAGTTCCGGGGAGACAAATGCGCGGAGAGCCTGCAGAATGAGATTCGTCTCGCGGTGAGTGGCCTCGTCGCGCATGGATGAGGCTCATTCTACGCTCGCAGAGCTGTCCTGGGCCGCTTTACAAACGATGCCGGCCTGCTAAGTCCCGGTCAAATTTCAATAGGCTTTGGAGACCGAATGCGCTAAGTTGGAGGTGTCCGATGAACTGCGCCCGATCCGCTGCAAAGTTTCTTTTCAGTTGTGCGGCCCCTCTTCTAGTGGCGTGCGGGATGAGCCCTTTTGCCCTCCAGGACAAGCAAATGTTCAGTAGCAGTGGCGTCGCCGCCGATAGCAGCGGTGTCGTCGATGACTGGACGCACCATCACGTCATCTTCTCGAATCCCGGGACCATGGAGGATGCGATAAACAATGGCAGTTACGAGAAATGGCGCAGCATCGTCGCCGACCCCAGATATCGTATGCAGTGGATCAAGCGGTACGGGGCGTCGTCCGAAGAAGCGGAACGCGACAGGTTCCGCTTGCCGCGAGGACCTCGTCGGCGCGAGCCGTCGCTCTGGAAAATCGACAGCGGATATTGGAGCGTGCAGATTGCGGGAGGTTCGAACAGCGCAACCGCCATCGACATGTATCCCGCGAAGTTTACCTTCTCCGTAACAGGTACGCCGAGTTGCACCGACTTTGTTGTCTTCCCCATAAGCGGGGCAGGCCAGGCCAGCCAACAAGGCAACATCGTTGGGCTGAATAATTTGTATAGCAGTACGTGCTCGAGCAACCCGCCAAGTTGGCTGTTCAATTATTTCGTTGGCACAGGTAAGGTTCAGACCTCGCCAGTCCTGTCTGAAAACGGCGCCAAAGTGGCCTTTGTCGAGAGCATCACAGGCGGGTCAAGGTTTCATGTGGTAACGATAGGCACAACCGGAACCAACGGGAGTGCCTTTAATTCGCCGGTGGCTCCGTGTACCGTGAACGGGACGAATTCGTGTTCAACAAATAATGCGGTGGACAACTACATTGTGATGAGCGGCGGAGTAAGCGTCACACGCTCGTCGCCTTTTGTTGACTATACCCACGACATTGCGTACGTAGGTGACGACTCGGGCAAGCTGCACAAGTTCACACCTGTGTTTAACGGCACGCCGGCTGAGGTAACTACCGGCGGATGGCCGTTCACTGTCGTCGCAAGCGTCATCCTTACTGCTCCTGTCTACGACGGTGGAACCAGCGGGAACATTTTCGTCGGCGGCAGCAATGGCAACCTCTATTGTGTTACTTCTGCGGGTGCGCATTGTTCGACTTCATCCGTAGCTGTCACCACCGGAACGCCCAGCGCCGTTCTCGATGCGCCCATTGTGGACAGCACGAATGAACGAGTCTTTGCAGAGGCCAGCAACGCAACGAACTCTTATCTCATGCAGGCGACGACGGCATTGGGGACCGTAAGAAGGGCCAGCATGGGGGTAAAGGGAACTGATCTGTACAACGGGATGTTCGACAATGCATATTTCACCAGCGTCGGCACTGGGCACATGTACTTTTGTGGAAACCTCACCACCGCTGCCACTCCGACGCTCTGGCGGGTCGCGTTCGCCAGCAGCGGCGCAATGGATACCACCAATGACGGCAATTCTTTCCAGTTGGTGCAGAGTGGGCATACTGGCACGGCTAATGATTGCACGCCGCTTACGGAGATCTACAACGGCACCACGGATTATCTCTTCGTGGGCGTCAAGGACAATGGAAACCCTGCAGGATGTAACGGCAATACCTGCATCATGAGCTTCGTGATCACATCGTCCTTCCCCTCGAGCGCCAATGCCGTGACGACCCAGGGCCTTGGCGCTGCCGGGACCAGCGGAATGGTTATCGACAACGTATCGGGTGCAACCGGGGCATCACAGATTTATTTTGGAAACCTGCAGGGAAATGATGCGGTGCAAATGTCACAGTCGGGACTGAATTGACGCCCAATCAGGCCAGCTGTTGGTCGGCGTTCGATTACTGCAAGCCGGATTGAGTGACCTTGACGATCGTCGTTGCGCCCAGCGGGGTAAAGTAGATGCTTGATGCCCCGGTGCTGGTGCTGTAGTTGTCTACGCTGGCCCTGCCTGTTCCGCCTGTCTCGGCAATGACCGTGGTGTTGATCGTCGTTGTCGTTGGGAATCCGCTGTTGAGGTTGATGGACCGCATACATCCGCCGGTAAGCCCTGTCGTGGTCGTGCAAGCGTTGGAAACCCCTATAAACAGGTAGTCCTGAGTAGGGCCAGTGGCCGATGAGCTGGTCAGGGTACAGGAACCGCTGGTGATCGTTGTGGATACCGTGCTGGTGAAGGTAAACGTCGTTGTGCCCGTTACCGTAACCGTCTGTTGCCCGTTAATGCCAGCAACCGCAGCAGCATTGCAGCCGCCGCTGCCCGCAGCTACGCCGGCGATCGTAACCACTTGTCCGCTGACGAACAAGTTGGTCGCCGAAGTAGTCACGGTCACTGTTGTTCCGCTCTGCGTCAATTGACTCGGAGTGTATGACATGCTGCCGCCATAGAACTCGGTCACGGGCGACGCGAAGACACCAGTTGTGGTCCCAGTCGAGAGGGCTAATGGGCCGTTTGCAGCCGTTGCATTCAACCCGAATGAGGAATTTTTGAATCCTACGTTGTAGAGTGCGGGATGTTGGGTGCCGGTGCTGTCATTTCCCACTACGTACATGAAGGCCGAGGTGTATGCTGCGCCCGTGTAATAGGCGTTGTTGAAATCCGCCTGGCGCATCACGGCGTTCATGCCTGAGCCGAGGTTAACAGTTGCGAGGGTGCTGCTGAGGCTGGTGTTCGTCTGGGCGACAAGAGCATGAGTTCCACTCGGATTATTCACAAAGGCGTACACGAGGTTCCTGCTTGAATCGATCACCACAGGCGTCGCGTTAATTGTTGCGGTGCCAACTGACAGGACGGCGGCATGCGATACGGCGGGTACTACGGAATCATCGACGTAATCGAGGTATCCGGTCGCATCCTCCAGAATGACGTGCTTGGATGTGAAATCAAATACCGGCGTCGAAATCGAAGGAGTTGTACTAACCATTGAAGTAATAGTTGCAGGCCAGCCTGTCCCCGCCGCTGTCACTTCTGTAGGCGTTCCCTGAAAGACGCCGGTGATTTTGTGAACGACACTGGCGCCGTTCGGGATGTTGGTGGTGATATAGCACACATCGTCGTCGTAATCCACGAAAGGCGCGGTGCTGGATGCAGCAGTCAAGGTGACCTGGGTATCCACGGCGTTGTTGGTTGTGCAATTCTGGGTCCCGTTCACGGTGCAGGGAGTGACAGGAGCGGTTGCGGAGGCACCGTTAGTGCCCGTTGTGCCGATCGTCAATATGTGCAACTTGCTGCTGGTATTCGAGATGTTTTCGATGAAGGCGACTTTCTTCCCGTCCAGGGACACCACGGTCGAGCTGGGGACTGTTCCGGTTCCGACGTAATAGGAAAAGATCACATTTGAGTTCGTGCCAGAGCAGAGGCCCGTTCCGCCAGAATTCACGTACAGGTTATTGAAGCCGATGATGTTGGCCTGCGAGCCTGAAGCTCCAGCGACGTTGATTCCGGTCACGACATAATCGCTGGTGCAACTGGGTGTTGCGGTGACGTCATAAACGAATTTCGCGGGCTGAGAGATTGGGCCTCCGCTGCCGCCTCCAAGTGAACTGACTCCAGTCGCGGGTGGCGGACGCGCGGAGCACACGCCCGAATCCGCGGCGAGGGCCGTCATGGCACCCGAAGTCTGCTCTGTCAGTCATAGGCTGCGGGCAGAGCGAAACCGAGAAGTCGCTGGCGTGGCGCCGATAATACTGCTGCCAGAAACGGGAGTCGGCAAGGACGGTTCTCAACTGTGGCTGTGAAGCGTCCTCGCTGAATATCACGTTGTGGGTGCTCCAGTCTTCAACGAGGCTTACGGGTTTGTGATTCACCTCCTGCGCTTGTCCAGGCATAATGCCGCAGAAGAGACCAGCGCAAACGACAAGCAGGAGCCGTTGTCTCATAAATGCAACCTCACATTATTTGGATGGCAGACAGGGGTACATCCAGAGAAGGCCGCTTGCGAGTTGGCTTGTTGGGGACACAACGCCTCACCCGTCATCGAGCACGCAAATGCTAGCTTATGCAGGTCTCCGAATCAAGCGAAGATGAGTAAAAGGCAGGGCTGATCGGCCCGCAAAAATCTGTTTCCCGTTTCTCAGCATCGTAATAACGAGCGCACAAGCCAGACAAATCGGCGCTAGAATGGTGCGACATGAACGAACCAGAGGAAATTGATCGATCAGATCAACTGGACCCCCGTCGGTCTGCAAAGAAGACCTACCAGAAGCCGGAATTTCGGTTTGAACGAGTCTTCGAGACACGAGCACTGAGTTGCGGCAAAGTGAACGTAACCCAGCAACAGTGCGCCACGAACAGAAAGACATCGTGACCTCAAGGCATGGATGCCGGTGTTCAGGAGCGATTATCAGCAGGCTGTGAGCTGATTGCCGACGTAGCCAGCAACTTTGGCGAGGTGCGTCTAAAGGTCACGGGCGCAAGCATGATGCCCGCGGTCTGGCCGGGCGATGTCGTAACCGTAAGCCGCTGCGATTCAGCGGAGTTAAAGCCGGGCATGATCGCACTCTATCGGCGAAATGGGACGATTGTGGCGCACCGAATCGTTCGACTCGATGGCGACGCGGTGATCACGCAAGGAGACTCGTTACCGGATGAGGACTTGCCGGCAAAGCAAGTTGATGTTTTGGGTCGTGTGGTTCGGATTGAACGAAATGGCCGCCTGATTAATCCCAAGCTCTCGCCGTGGTGGAGCATGTGCTCGGCGATCCTGCGACGATCGACTTTCTGCCTGCGAATGACGCTGCGAGTAGGCCGCCGTATCCGGAGATTCGGCAGCAAGGAACTGTCATGGTCGAGGTAGTTACAGCTGCGGATCAGCAAGTGATCATCGAAATTGGAAACATGCCGGTGCTTGTGCGAAGTGAGAGCCCGGAGTTTCTGCGGATGCTGATGGATCGCTACTCCGGTTTCGTAAACGCCGAAGGGCGTGCTGATTTTGAAATTGACGTTGACCTTGTGCCGCCGGGACAGATTACTGACGAAGAGGATGTGGCGGTGCGGTTTGTCCACGGCCGGTGGATTATCGAGCGCGGTGATCTGCGGGCGGAGTGGAAGGCGGAGACGCGGCGGGCCAGGATCGTGCAGTCTGCCAATCCGTATTCCATCGATACTGCGCTACGCATTCTTCACAGCTTGATCCTGGCGCAAGAGGGAGGACTGCTCGTTCATGCGGCGAGCGCGGTGCGGAACGGCAGGGCGTTTCTTTTTTCGGGTGTTTCCGGCGCGGGGAAGACCACGATCTCCCGGCTCGCTCCGCCGGATACGAAGCTGTTGACGGACGAGATTTCGTATGTGCGGCGCGATGGCGCTGGCTATGTTGCGTACGGCACGCCGTTTGCCGGCGAGCTTGCGGAGCCGGGGGAGAACATGAGAGCTCCTCTGGCGGCGCTCTATCTGCTGGAGAAAGGGCCTGAGAATACGGTTGCTCAGGTGAGCCAGAGCGAGGCAGTGCGCCGGCTGCTCGAGAATGTATTGTTCTTCGCGAGTGATTCGGAGCTGGTGGGACTGGTTTTCGAATCAGCCTGTGAACTGGCGCGAAGCGTGCCGGTGTACCGGCTGACGTTCTATCCCGATGAGCGGGTCTGGGAGCTAATCGCATGAGCGCGCTTTACATTGCCAGAGCGACCCAGGTGGCAGCACGATCGCTGGACGGCGAGATGATGATCATGTCGGCCAAGGACTCGACGTTGTTCACGCTGAATCCAGTGGCAACACTCATCTGGCAGTCGGCCGACGGGCACACGCCGCTTGCACAGATCGTGGAGCAAAAGGTCTGCGCGGAATTTGATGTGGCTATGGATGAGGCTCTCGAGGATGCCGAGAAGTTTGTGAGCGATCTGGCGGCGCATGGGATTCTTCTGGCGTCCGACGCGCCGTTCGGGTCTGCGACGGCTGCACAAGAGGGTGCGCGATGAGCCTGATGCAGGAAATGTCGCAGCGCGCGCTGGATCGCGGAGTGCCGATCGCCGTGCAGCTTGACGTTACGTATCGGTGTAACGAACGCTGCGTCCACTGCTATCTTGACCACGACGATCACGGCGAGATGGCCACCGATGAGATTTATCGAGTACTTGATGAGCTGGCCGAAGCCGGCGTTTTCTTTTTGACCCTGAGTGGCGGCGAAGTCTTCATGCGCCGGGACTTCCTGGATATCGTCGACTATGCCCGGTCGTTGATGTTCTGCGTGAAGATCAAGACGAATGCATTCATGATTCGAGAAAAAGAAGCGCAGAGACTGAGCGAACTGGCGGTGCAGGATGTGCAGGTGAGCATCTATTCTCACCGGGCGGCGGTGCATGACGCTATCACGCTGCTTCCGGGGTCGCTGAAAAGATCGGTCAAGGGAATACGGCTACTGCGGGCCCACGGCGTGAAAGTGGTAATTGCGAATGTGCTGATGATGCAAAACCGGAACGATCATGGCGGAGTCAGGGAGCTTGCGACAGAACTTGGCGCGGAGTACACCATCGATCCGACGATCACGCCGATGATGGATGGGGACCGGGCGGTGCTTCGGCTCGGGCTGGGCGTGCCCCAACTGCAGGCGGCTTTTCGTAATCAGGATCTGATTGGCGACGTGGAGGAGTTCTGCGCGCCTCCGCCGCAAGTGACCGATGACGTTATGCAGGAGTTGCCGTGCAGCGCGGGCCATACCGCGTGCTACATCTCGCCATACGGTGATGTATTTCCCTGCGTGCAATTTCCGCTGCCCAGCGGCAATGTGCGGCGCCAGAAATTCACGGACATCTGGCGGTATTCAGATGAGCTTAATGAGGTGCGAGCGATCACGCTAGGTGATCTGCCTGTGTGTTCGGGGTGCGGTCATGCCGGTACCTGCACGCGCTGCCCCGGTCTGGCCTACATGGAAGGAAATATGCGCGGGCCGTCGACACAGGACTGCGAGAAGTCGTTCGCAAGAACGGGAATAACAACGGCCAATATGCGGTTGAACAGGCACCTCGACTGCTCGGGAGTCTGGTTCAGATCGCCGCTGCAATGGCTCCAAGATCAGCTTCGGCTTAAACTCGCAATTCTGCTGCGCCGGAGGTATTGGTGACAGGCGTCGACGCCTCATCCGTAGAAGCACGGCCTGACTCGGTCTCCGACGTTGATATACGGAGACTTCGTCTCAGTTGCTGGATCGTCCTTATCGCCATTGCGTTTGTGAGAGCCTGGTTCACCCGCTATGAATTCGATGGGGATACGGTGTCATATCTGGATATTGCCCGTGCGATCAGTGAGGGGCACCCAGGTGCTCTCATCAATTCCTACTGGTCGCCCGGATATCCGACTCTACTTTCGTTATTTCTATGGCTATTTCGTCCGAGCGCCTATTGGGAGTGCCCACTTGCACATTTGGTGAATGTGTTTGTGTTTGTTGCAGCGCTGGCGAGCTTTCAACTGTTTTGGCAGGAAGTACAGCTGTGGCACAAAAGATATGTTGAGGAACACTCCGCGGAAATCCCTGCAACAGCATTTTGGGCGCTCGGCTATGCGGGATTTGCCATCGCAGACCTGAATGTTATACCCGTGTCCCGAGCAGGGCCGGACCAACTCATGGCAGTGTTCTGCTACCTGGGAGGATGGAGCGCACTGCGTTTCCGGCATGCTCCCCAGGTCAAGAGCGCTTTGATGCTGGGTCTTGTGCTTGGCCTGGGCTATTATGCGAAAGCTCCGCTCTTCCCGATAGGATTCGTCTTTATTTTGTGCGCCTGCCTTGGTTTGCCAATATCGCGGAGAACCATTCTCCTCAGCGGGACAGCTCTTCTTGCCTTCCTCATGGTCAGCACTCCATTGATTGCGGCTCTCTCGCGAGCCAAGGGCCGCTTAACCTTTGGAGATGCGGCACGGCTCAGCTATGCCTTTTACATTGATGGCGTGCAGCATTATCAGCACTGGCAGGGAGGGCCACCGGGCTCGGGAATGCCCGCCCACCCGACTCACAAGCTGAATAATTTTCCTGAAATCTACGAATTTGCCGATCGAACTATGGGTACATATCCTCCATGGTTCGACCCTACTTACTGGTATGAGGGAGTCACGCCGCACTTCAACTGGCAACTTCAGTGGAAGGTCTTTGTCTCAAATCTCTTTTTGATGTTTCGAATTGTTGCGTACTCAGCTCCGGCCATGATCTGCGCTGGAATTATTCTCGTCCTGTTTGTTGGCCATCGGGAGCAATGGATCAAGGGTGTCCGGCACTTCTGGTTCATATGGTTGCCTGGAGCGGCAATGTTCCTGATGTTCGCGCTTGTCCACATCGAAGTGCGCTTTCTGGGTAGCGCGCTCACTATGCTTTTTGCTGGCGTTCTCTGTGCATGCGTCATGCCAGCAGACAACAGCACACACCGTGCGGCCGGCTATGTTGGACTGGCAGCGCTCATTACTGCCGGGGTCAGTTTAATAGCGCAAGCAAGCAACGAGGCGTTGGGGGCAGACCACGCAGCAGGAAGAAGTCCCCGCAACGTCGTAATTGCAGATTTCCTTCTTAACAACGGCTTACATCCAGGTGACCCAGTGGCGGTCATTGGTTATGGCACTGAGACCTATTGGGCACATCTCGCGCGGCTGCATGTAGTCGCTGAGATTCCTGCCCATATAACGTTGACCCAGGCTGAGCCAGCCCTCGACTTCTGGGAGTCTGGACCCGAACAACAACAAAAGGCATTAAGGATTCTTGAGCAAACCGGTGCGGACGCGGTTGTAGCCGGATCCCAGTTGTCATTCGAAGGCGGTTCCACAAACGCAGCCCAATTTAGAAGCAAAGGCCTGGAAGAACAAGGCCCATTTTTTATTTCTTTCATCCCGTTCCGTAACATTCTTCCCGATGAGTGAATGCGGTATTGGATTTCGGATATGGCGAGGTACGGACCTGGATATGCAAAAGGCAGCCCCGGAGGTCCTTGCTGCAGGCAAGCCTGCGGATGCTGAGCGCTGGAGTGCGCTGGTTTTCAATTCGCCAACTCCCGAAGTCTACTACCTGCCTAATTATGCGTGGGCATCTTCGAAGATAGAGCACTCGGAGCCGGTGGCCTTCGTTGGCGGCCGAGACTCCTGCAGATTCCTGGCTCCCCTCCTTATTCGCTCCATGTCCACTGTGGCGAACGGCTCCAGAGTCGATTGGACAGATGCCTGCTCTCCTTATGGTTATGGTGGCCTGCTGCGCCTCTCAGGCGATCAAACGACTGATGCGCGCGACCTGCGCTGCTTTTTTGACGATCTTTACGAGTGGTGTTCGATGCGCGATGTTGTTTGCTGTGTACTTCGTTTGCATCCGCTCATGAAGCAGGAAGAATGGTTCCTACCGACAGAAGAGTGGCCAAACCTTCACAGCATCCGCTTCGCGGATCGACAACCGCAATCGATGTAGAACAATTGGGATGACGCTCACGATCGGCCTTTCAGTCTGCGAAAAGACCGTCGCTCGGATCTGAATGCCGCACGCCGCGGTTTGCGGGTGACCTGGGCGAGCGGTGAAGACCCCGATGCGCAGCTGGCCCTCGATCGGTTCCATGCTTTGTATGAACGAGGCAATGGAATCTCATCACGCTGACAATTTCTACAGGTTTCCGGTTTCCTATTTCTCCCGGCTGGCGTCATTAGGGAGCCATCTCGGCATCGCTCTAGCGTGGATGGGCGATCAGCTTGCCGGCGCAAGTATTTTTCTGGCAGGACGGGACTATGCTCATTATCATCTTGCGGCGGCAAATGAAATCGGGAGGAAATGCAAGGCTTCCACATTACTTGTTATCGAGGGCGCGAAATGGGCCAGAGAGCGCGGATGCAAATTGCTGCACCTCGGAGGCGGATTGCGTCCGGGCGATTCGCTGGAAGATTTCAAGCGCAGCTTTGGCGGACAGTCGTATCGTTATGGCTATCTGACATACGTCGCCGATGCGGAACGGTACGATCAAATCTGCAAGCTACCCAATCCTCCATGGCCATACCGAGCCAGCGTGAAAACTCCAGCAGACGGACATAACACTTGAGATCGATCGGAGTTGTAAGTACCTCGCGCGCTGACTATACGGCCTATCGTCCGGTGTTGAAGGCATTTCAGGCTGATCCGGAAATCGATTTGAAGTTGTATGTCTCGGGCATGCATCTTTCGCCGGAGTTCGGATCGACTGTCCGGTTTATTGAGAAGGACGGATTCGAGATAACCGAGCGAGTGGAGATACTTGCTTTCCTCCGATTCTCCGGAAGGGATCGCGAAGTCGATGGGAATTGGGCTAATAGGTTTTAGCCAGGCTTTCGCGAGAAATCGGCCGGATATTCTTGTCGTGCTGGGTGACCGGTATCGAGATGCTGGCCGCAGCTCTTGCTGCACTGCCCTTCAAAATTCCGGTTGCTCATATCGGTGGAGGCGATGTGACGCAGGGCGCAATTGACGATGCGCTGCGCCACAGCATGACGAAACTGAGCCATCTGCATTTTGTTTCGACTGAGGCGTATGCCAGTAGAGTGATTCAGCTGGGGGAAGATCCGGAGAGGGTATTTGTTTCAGGCGAGCCGGCACTGGATGAGATTTTGAGCGCGCCGCAGCTTGCACCCGAGGAGTTGAAGCAACGTTTTGGCATTCATGTGGAGCAGCCGTTTCTGCTGGTGACATTTCATCCGGTGACGCTTGAGTACGAGCAGGCGGCGAGTCAGGCGGAGGAGTTATTGGCGGCGCTCGATGAGGCTCAACTACCGGTGATCTTTACCATGCCAAATGCAGATACAGCGGGACGCATCATTGGGGCCAAGATGCAGCAATGGGTTGAGCTGCATCCTGGTAAAGGCAAGATGGTGGAGAATCTCGGCCCGGATGCCTACCACGGCGTGTTGCGGCGAGCAGTTGCAGTGGTGGGAAACTCGTCCAGCGGAATTATTGAAGCGCCTTCTTTCAAAGTGCCGACGGTGAATATCGGTAATCGCCAGGCGGGGCGAATTAGGGCAGCAAGCGTCCTTGACGTTGTGTGCGAGCGAGGAGAGATTCTGAAGGCTATCCGAGAAGCAGCTTCAGAGGAGTTTCGTGATTCGCTTCAATCCGTGGTGAATCCGTACGCGAGCCCGGCCAATTCGGCAGTGGTGACGATAAAGAATGCTCTGAAGAGCATTGAGCTGGGAGACGCATTGGTGCAGAAGAAATTCCGCGACTGGCGTGTGCTTGAACAGCTGACCGTCAAAATTAATCCAGTCTTATTTTCAATGACTTATACGCATTATGCCTTATGCATAGGGCATGTGCAGATTGACATCCCTGGGCATAGATAGGCGAAGATAAAGCGAATAAAGTAGATGCCATCTGTCGCTGCAATTCGCCTCCAAGTGGAAGCTGGTCTGGCTCATCGGATTCCTTCTGCGCTGACGCCTGCGCCAAGGATTATTCGGGAAACCGCGGCCACGGGTATCTGCTGTCTCGATGAGTTGCTGTGCGGCGGGCTGCCGGTGGGAGCGATCAGCGAGATTGTGGGGAGGGAGTGCTCGGGGCGGACTTCGCTGGCGCTTTCCTTTGTTGCGCAGATGACGGAAGCGGGAAAGGTGTGCGCGTGGGTAGATGTGTCCGACACCATGCATCCGGAGTCGGCGGCGGCGATCGGGGTGAATCTGAGCCGGCTTTTATGGGTGAGGTGCGGGGTTGGGAGCAGAGAAAGCGGAGAGAAGAGTGAGCAGAGGTTTTTGTGTGCCGGAAAAGTATTTTGCTCCACCGGCGGTAAAGAAGGGGTTGCATGGTGGAGGGTTCGGGCCGCATCCGCGGAGTGAGGTGAAGGGGCTGCCGGAGGCGGTGTCGGGATTTTTTCAGGCGGAGATGACGGGGCCACGATGCGCAGAGCCTCAGCCGAGGAAAAAGCGCGAAAAAGAAAACTTTGAAGTGGTGCGGCCCCAGGTGAAGAGTGCGAGCGCGAAACCGGCCTCGTCCTGGCAAGCCGTGGGGTCGCATCGAGCAGGCGCTGCGGGTGACGGACCTGCTGCTGCAGGCAGGCGGGTTCAGCGCGATTGTGGTGGATATGGGCGGGATTGCGCCTGAGTATGCTTCACGCGTGCCGCTGGCGACATGGTTTCGCTACCGAGCGGCAGTGGAACGGAGCCAGGCTGTGCTGCTGCTGCTGACGCAGCATGCATGTGCGAAGAGCAGCGCCGGGCTGGTGCTGCGCCTTGATGGCGGCAATGTTCTGGAGGAGGAGAGCACGGTCTTTTCCGGCATGGAGTACCGCGCGGAGGTGGCACGGGAGCGGTTTACTCCGGCTGCTGCGCCAATTGTGCCGATACGGAAGCCTCCGCAGAGCGAGCGGGGGACGAGATGGGAGAGCCGCTCCTGCTGGATGGGTCGCAGATGACGAAGCCGGAGTTATATGCGTGCCTGTTTGTGCGGGAGTTTCCGGCACAGGCGCTGCTGCGTCTGCGGCCCGAGTTGCGCGAGCAGCCATGCGCGGTGATGGAGGGCAAGCCTCCACTGGAAACTGTCTGCTCGTTGAACGCAAAGGCACGTACGTTGGGAGTCGAGCCAGGCATGACGAACGTGGAGATGGATACTTTTCCCGCAGTGCGGGTGCTGTCGCGATCGGCGATGGAGGAAGAGGCAGCAGGGCTGGTGCTGCTTGAGTGTGCGGGCGGGTTTTCTCCGAGAGTCGAAAAACGGGGAGTGGAAGAACGGAGCGATGGGAGAGCCTTCATCTGCGTGATCGATATTGCGGGGACGGAGAAGCTCTTTGGGGCTCCGCGGATGCTGGCGAATACATTGCTGGAGCGCGTGCAGGCGCTGGGCATCGACGCGCAGGTCACTGTGAGTCACAACTTTGAAGCGGCGATCTGTCTGGCACGCGGGACGAGGTCGAGGACGCCGCAGATTATTCCTCATGGCGAAGAGAGTTCTACGCTGGCGGCGTTGCCACTGAGTGTGCTCGATCTTTCGCGCGGGCATGCGGAGATTTTTTCGTTGTGGGGCATTCGCACGCTGGGAATGCTCTCGGAGCTGCCGGAAAAGGAGTTGATCTCGCGGCTGGGGCAGGAAGGAAAACGACTGCGACAGCTTGCGCGCGGCGAGATGCCGCATCTTTTTGTGCCGCATACACCGGCCTTTGTGCTCGAAGAGAGGATGGAGCTGGATAGTCCGGTCGAGATGCTGGATTCGCTGCTCTTTGTCGTTGGCGTGATGCTCGAGCAGCTGATTCTGCGGGCGAGTGCGCGAGTGCTGGCGCTCGCGTTGGTGACGATTACGCTGTCGCTTGACGGAGGCGCATCGCATACACGGACGGTGCGGTCGGCGCTGCCATCGATCGACAGGCAATTATGGATCAAACTGATCCATCTCGACCTTGAGGCGCATCCTCCACAGGCGGCCATCTTGTCGCTGACACTGACGGCCGAGCCGGGCAGGACAAGCAAGGTGCAGCTTGGACTGTTTTCTCCGCAATTGCCGGAGCCCATGCGGCTGGATGTGACGCTGGCACGCATCCGCAAGATCGTGGGGGAAGACTGCGTGGGGCGTGCCGTGCTCACGGATACGCACAGGGGAGATGCGTTCCGTATGGAGCCGTTCGTCGTTTCTTCGGGAGCTGCTTCTGAGGCTGTTGCTGCGTCGAAGCCACGCGCGGCGATGCGACAGCTTCGTCCAGCGGAGAATGCGTCGGTCACGTTGTGCGGCAGGCAGCCTGCGTCATTTTTCTTTCGCAATGCGCGCTACGCGGTGGAGCGAGCGTACGGGCCGTGGCTGGCAAGCGGGGAGTGGTGGAATCCCGAGTTATGGAGCTGCGAACAGTGGGACCTGGTCGCGCGATCCGATGATGGCTCGTTGCTGTGCTGCGTGCTCAGCCGCGATCCAGCGAACAACAGCTGGCGGATGACGGCGCTTTATGACTGAAGGCTATGTGGAGCTGCATGCGGCTAGTGCATTCAGTTTTCTTGAGGGAGCGTCACAGCCGGATGACCTGATCGAGCGCGCGCTGGAGTTGGAGATGCCGGCAATGGCGCTGCTCGATCGCAACGGCGTGTATGGCGCGGCGAGATTCCACACCAGCGGAAAGCGAAATAAGGTACGAGCGCATATCGGAGCCGAGATTGCGGTATCGGATTTCGGGCCTCCTCGGCTGATGCCACCGAACTGGCTTCCACATCAGCATGCAGAGGAGCCGGCACGCCTGCCGCTGCTGTGCGAGTCGCGCACTGGCTATCAGAATCTCTGCCAGCTTGTAACGCAGTTCAAGATGCGGGAGAAAACGAAGGGGGAAGGCGCAGCTACGCTCGATGATCTGCGGCGATATTCGTCGGGGCTGGTATGCATGACGGGCGGAGATGAGGGGTTGTTGGCCGCTGCGTTGGTGAATCATGGAGAGGAAGCGGGGCGTGAGACGGTCGAGGAACTGGTCGCAGATCTTCGGCAGAGAGAATGTGTATGTCGAACTGCAACGCCATCGCGAACGCGAAGAGGAGTGGCGAAACCAGGCGGCGATCCGCATCGCGCGTTCGCTGAATCTGCCGGTGATTGCGACTAACGGCGTGCGTTATGCGAAGGCCTACGACCGCGAGGTTCTCGACCTGTTCACGGCGATTCGAAACCATGTGGAGCTCGACCGGGCGGGCAGGCTTCTGGCGCTGAATAGCCAACGGCATTTGCGGCCAGCACGGGAGATGACGGCGCTGTTTCGGGATGTCCGCGGCGCGATCGAGAACACGGTCGAGCTTTCCTCGCGACTGCAATTCAAACTGCACGAGCTGGGGTATGAGTTTCCACGCTATCCGGTGCCGGATGGGGAGACGATGGACAGCTTTCTTAGAAAGCGTGTGGCAGACGGAGTTGTGGCGCGGTATGGGACTGACGGCGAGTTGGCTAGGCGGGCGCAAAAGCAGGTGGAGCACGAGCTGGCGCTGATCGCGAAGCTGGGGTTTGCGGGGTATTTCCTGATCGTCTGGGACATCGTGCGGTACTGCAAGCGCAATGGGATTCTGATTCAGGGCCGGGGCAGCGCAGCGAATTCGGCGGTGTGCTATGCGCTGGAGATAACGGCAGTCGATCCGGTGGGAATGGAGCTGCTCTTCGAGAGATTTTTGAGCGAGAACCGCGGTGAGTGGCCAGATATCGATCTCGATCTGCCGTCGGAAGAGATGCGCGAAAAGGCGATCCAGTATGTGTATCAGCGGTATGGCGAGCTGGGCGCGGCGATGACGGCGAATGTGATCACGTATCGGGGGAAATCGGCGGCGCGTGAGGTGGGCAAGGCGCTTGGGTTTGATGAGGATGCGCTGGGGCGGCTGTCGAGCCTGGTGAGCCAGTGGGAGTGGCGCGGCAAGACGGATACGATGGCGCATTCATTTCAGCATGCAGGATTCGATGTGAGGCATCCGCGAATCGCGAAGTATCTCGAGCTTTGTGTGCGCATTCAGGATTTGCCGCGGCATCTTGGGCAGCACTCAGGCGGCATGGTGATCTGCCAGGGACAACTGAACTGTGTGGTTCCGCTGGAGCGAGCGTCGATGCCGGGCCGTACGGTGGTGCAGTGGGACAAGGAAGACTGCGCCGATCTGGGCATCATCAAGGTCGATCTGCTGGGGCTGGGAATGATGGCCGTCCTGAAGGATTGCCTGGAATTGATTCCCCGGCATTACGGAGATGCAGTCGACCTGGCGCATCTGCCAGAAGATGACGAGGTGTATGAGACGCTGCGGCGAGCCGATACGGTGGGCATGTTTCAGATCGAGAGCCGCGCACAGATGGCATCGCTGCCACGCAATCGGCCGGAGAAGTTTTATGACCTGGTGGTGCAGGTGGCGATTATCCGGCCCGGGCCGATCGTGGGCAAGATGATGCATCCGTACATGAGGCGGCGGCAGAAGAAGGAAGAGGTCACCTATCCGCATCCTTCACTTGAGCCGGTGTTGAAGCGAACGCTGGGCGTGCCGCTTTTTCAGGAGCAGTTGTTACGCATTGCGATGACGGTGGCGAATTTCTCCGGCGCGGAGGCGGAGGAGCTGCGCAGAGCTGTGGGCATGCGGCGTTCGTGGGAGCGGATGAAGAATCTCGAGGGAAAGCTCAGGGCGGGCATGACTGCCAACGGAATCGATGAGAAGGTCCAGGCGGAGATTGTCCAGAACATCAGCTCGTTTGCTCTGTATGGATTTCCCGAATCACACGCAGCGAGCTTCGCATTGATCGCCTATGCTTCGGCGTATTTCAAGGTGAAATATCTGGCCGCATTTACCTGCGCCATTCTGAATAACCAGCCGATGGGTTTTTATATGCCCGCCGTGCTGGTGAAGGATGCGCAGCGGCATGGGCTGCGGGTGAAGCCGATCGATGTGCAGGTGTCGGAGTGGGAATGCACCATTGAGCAAGAGAGCGAGGCCACACGTTCGCTGCGTCTTGGGCTGAGATATGCGAAGGGGCTGCGGAAGCAATCGGGCGAAGCGCTGGTTGAGTCGCGGCTAAGAGACGGACTGTTCCAGTCGACGGAGGAGCTGGCGCTGCGTGTTCCAGAGTTAAATCGGAAAGAGCTGACGCTGCTGGCCAAAATCGGTGCGCTGAATCGCCTGGGCGGCATTGCCCATCGCAGAGATGCGCTATGGGAGGTAGAGCGCGCAGGCAGGCCGGAAGGGCCGTTCCTGAAGCAGAAAAGTAAGTGGCTGCAGGAGGGTTCCGATGCTCAGCCGCTGAGACAGATGAAGACTGACGAGCGGCTGGCGGCGGATTATGGCGGGACGGGGTTGACGGTCGGGAAGCATCCGATGCATTACAGGCGCGCGGAGCTGAATCGCCAGGGGGTATTGTCGGCGCAACAATTGCGGACGAGGAGTGATGGGGAGTATCGTGCGTACTGCGGGATGCGTGATTGCCCGGCAACGTCCGGGGACGGCAAAGGGATTTATTTTCCTCTCAATGGAGGATGAAACCGGGATTGCGAACGTGATCGTTACACCGGACGTTTATGAGCGGCAGCGGCTGACGGTAACACGGAGCAAGTTTTTGCTGGTGGAGGGGCCGCTTCAGAACCAGGATGATGTGGTTCATGTGAAGGCGACCAGGCTAACGCCGCTTTCAGATAGAGCCCTAGAAATGCGGTCCCACGATTTTCATTGAAGATTCGTTCAAAGCCGAGTTACACGTTATGAGCCATAAGAAGATTTTGGCGATTCGGAAGGAGCCCAGGCTAGAAGCGCTCGAGGCCAGCCCTGCGGGCGTGCTCGGCAATGGCAGCGTTGATATCCAGAGCCAGAGCTAAGGCGGCGAGGCCTTCTTTTCCGGATACCCGCGGAGCCTGCCGGCTACGAACGCATTCCAGAAAAGACTCGATCTCAAGCATCAGAGGCTCACCCGACTGAACCGGAGGCTTGTGCATCGCAAGGCCGGGCGGCAGGCCGGGAAACGCCGGGACCGGCGTGGCAGCGGGATCAACGTCGATCACGAGGAGATCCTGACGAGCGTAATCGATCGAGATGTACTGATGCGGCTGGAAGAAGCGCAGCTTGCGGACACGCTCGGTGCTCAGGCGGCTGGCAGTGAAGTTAGCGACGCAGCCGGATTCGAATTCGATGCGCACGTTGGCGATGTCGACCTTTGAGGAGAGAATGGGCAACCCAACCGCACGAAGATCCCGGACCGGAGACTGAACGAAGCTAAGCACGATGTCAAGGTCGTGGATCATGAGGTCGAGGACGACATCGACATCGAGGGCACGCGGTGTAAACACACTAAGGCGGTGCGCCTCGAAGAACATGGGGCGATTGAGCCAAGTCTGGATGGCAGTTACAGCGGGGTTGAAGCGCTCGAGATGCCCAACCGCGAGGATCCGATTGTGCTCGTCCGCCAGGCTCAGGAGTTCGGCGGCCTGAGCCGTATCTGCAGCGACTGGTTTCTCGACCAGAAGGTCGATCCCAGCGGCAAGCATCGGCGCGGCGACAGCGTAATGCGCGGAGGTTGGCACGCAGATTGATGCGGCGTCTACATCGATTTCACCGAGGCGACGGGCATCAAGACAGACATCGAGCGACGCAAAGACGGGTGCGTTCCATTCCTCGGAGAGCGTAGCGGCGCGCGATTTATCAGCTTCCACGATAGCGGCCAACCGAACGGGGTAGCCGCGCTGCTGGAGATCCTGATAGACGCGGAGATGATTACGTCCGAAGGCTCCCGCGCCGACAACAACGACGTTGATTCGGGGATTCGCCACCGATCAGCGCGAGCTCTCTTTGCCGGTGACCGTTTTGAGGCAACGGGTATAAAGATCGAGAAGCTGATTCACGTGGTCCTCAGGCTTGGTGGCACCTGAGGAGACAAAACCGGTTGACGAGGCAGCAGGACGCCCGACCGAAGCGGTAGTGGCGACAAATTTGAAAAGGTCGAGGGCGATGTCCTCGTCACGGCGTGGGCCTAGGGCGGAGTTTACTGCCGGTTCCATGAAGATCCTCCGAGCCGATGCTACCAAAATTGCCGCAGGCGTGTCCGCGATCTACAGCTCGGAGATGCTCAAACAGACACGTCCGACTATGTAAGTAGAGGGCGATTCGGCCGCTCCAAGACTGAGCAACTCGACAGGATGCTCAAGGGAATGAGGACGGAGGATCAGATGGTCGGCCTCAAAGCTGACGTATCGGAACGACAGATCGCCGCCGATGTTCACTCCGTACAGGCTGGGCCGCGGCGGCAGATAGGGCGCAAGTGAGTTGTAATCGCGATCGAGCACAGCTATGGCATTTGGAGTCAGGACGGGACTCATAGGAGCCGCTTGTGGTGCGCTAACGCGCACGGCAACGAAACGCTGCCATCGTCGACGGACGACAGCGCGGCGCGGCCGGAGTTGGTCGAGGATTCCGGCAGGCAGGCGAATCAGCTCGATGGTCGCCTTGGCGGATATACCCGGCGCGTGTATTGCAGTCGCTTGTGAGACCAGAGGAACTGAATCCAGTCTCTCCTGTTGCATCTCTTGCGGAATGGCGGGTGAAGACGGACCCGAGCGATCAAAGTGAGGGAGAAGATCCTCGACGCTGAGTGCCTGTGAAGCGAGGATGCGATCAAAGGCGGCCAGCGAGAGCCTGCGCTTCCGATGAAGGAAGTTGGAAATATGCGCGGGTCTGAGCCCAGTTTGCCTGGCGAGAAGAGTGCCGGTGATCAGTCCACGATCGATTCGGCGAGCGATCTCGATACGGAGACGCTCATGGAGCTGGGCGGCATTCATCTGTGGATATTTATCTAGAAGCTAAAGATATCTACAGGTGCATTTGCTCATAGAAAAAAGCTTTGGGATATTCCACTGAAGTCCAGCGGTAACTAATGGGTTGGGCTACGGGAGAGCTTGAGCAGGTACGCGGGGAAGTTGACGATTCAGGACCCCTCTTATAGATTCGGAACACTTTTGCCGAAAACGGGCTTTAATCGCTGCCTCTGAGAGGAGCAAACGGCCGTCTTTAAGGGGCTATTGCGCTTCGGAGGTCCAGGGATCCGAGTGCGTGGCGGCATGAATCGCTGGAAAGTCCGGATGAAGAGAACCGAATTGATCTGCGCGCCCATACACGAGTGCCTTACAGCCAGAAAGAGCCGTATGCAACAGAGCTGCGCCATCCAAGAGTGCAGACGAGCAGGGAGGCTCTCCTTGTGCTGACAACCAGAGCTCATGTTGAAGAAACCGGTGTTCTAAATCCGCCTTGGGAGAATTAATGATTTATCTCCATTTACAACTAAAAGTCTGCGAGGGGTGCGGTGGCCTTTGGCTCCGGACTCATGGCAGGACGGATGTGTATTGCTTTTCCTGCGAGGGTAAATTCCGCAGCTTACCGAGGCCGACCACGCGGCGCAGGGGCCGGCCCTGTAAAAATGCCATGCGCGCGGTGGCAACAGCCGGAGGTGCGCAATGAGTGCCGCAGCGATTCTCCCCTACGTGTGGGCGACCGTGAGCCGAAAGCCTGCAGAAAGAGGCTTGCGATCTGATTCGCTGGGAGGTCTTGCCTTCTACAGGCGGCGCACGGAGATTCTCCTGCGCAGATACATGAGCGTATCGATGGACATGGGGCGAGTTCCATCGGTAATGAGAAGTCTCGAGTTTCGAGGACGCGCTTCCAGTTACCGAATAAGGAACTTCGAGGACGCGGTCATTTTCGTCCTGGACGTCGAGAAGTGTCTCAAGTGCATGGATGGATTTTCGCAGGAACTAATCGCGCGAATCGCTCTTCAAGAGTACACGCAGGCGGAAACCGCGGAGCTGATGAACCACGGAGTGCGGACAATAACGAGAAAGTATTCCGAGGTTCTCGACCGGCTCACGGGTCTCTTTCTCGAGCGGGGGCTGCTAATTCCGGATGTTTCGCAAAGCTGTCAAGAGGAGGATAAGTATCGAAGCGTTGCAAGTATCAAGAAACATGCAGGTTATTGCCGGAAGATAGTTGGCCGAGAATTATCCGGTAAGTTGATATCCTGAACTTAACGATAGAGAAATTCACTGAAGAGAGACGCCGCGAATGGCGTCTCTCTTTTTCTTTGGCCGGAGATCCTCAGGCGTCAAGACTCAAGGAAGAACGGATGACGGACGGTTTTTGCGCAAAGCGACGGAAGAGGTTTTCAGGTATTGCAGCTCTTGCGATAGTACTGGCGGTGCTGCCGAGATTGGCGGCAGCGCAGGTGACAACCACGACGGTGCAGGGCACGGTGTACCGTGCAGACGGGGGAGCGGCGACCGGGACCGTACTTGTGAGCTGGCCAGCGTTCTCAACGGCGACAAATCTTGCCGTCGCGGCCGGCAGCACGACAGCGACGATTGGACAGGATGGGTTTCTAAGCCTGAACCTGGCTCCTAACCAGGGTGCTTATCCTGCGGGCAGCTATTACACCGTTGTGTATCACCTGAGTGACGGAACGGTGAGCAAGGAATATTGGGTAGTGCCGGCAGCAACGACAGCGGCGATTTCTTCGGTAAGGGCCCAGCTAGCTCCGGCTACTGTTGCGGTACAACCGGTGAACAAATCCTACGTGGACAGCTCGATTGCGGCGATAACAGGGAATTATCTGCCGCTGACCGGGGGCACAATGACTGGTTCGCTCACGCTTCAGGGGGATCCAGTATCTGCGAACCAGGCCGCGACCAAGCACTATGCGGATGCGCCTGGCTGCGGCGGAACTGGCGCTGGCGGGCGGGACCCTAACCGGAACGCTGAATACTCCGAACGGCGTGAACAAACTGCCGAGGGTCGATGTGCGCCATCCGGATTTCGGAGCATCGTGTCCGAATGCGGCTGACCCTACGGGGCAGCAGGATTCAACCTGCGCGATAGAAGCGGCGATCGCGTGGTCGCTGGCAAACCCGCAGGGGCGAACCTATCCCACGGTTTATCTGGCAGCGGGAACTTATCTGATGAGCGCTGCGCTGTATGTTCCCTGCCAGATGCACCTGGTCGGCGACGGGCCGGATGCGACGATTCTTGAACAAACCAATAACAGCGCGAACGCGATTACTGTGTATCCCGCTTCGGGCGCGGTTCAGCCGAATCTTTGGACCTGCAACGGATCCCTGGAGAATTTCACGGTTCACGCCACAGGTGGGCATCTTTACACGGCAACCCTTATAGAGTTGCAGAGCGCGGTGGGATACACGCTCTCAAGAATCCGCGGGAGTAATGGGGGCGGCCGCGGCCTCGTGCTCCTCGGATCGACGGAGCGCCTGAAGGTGATCGACACGGAATGGGATACGATCCGCTGGCCGATCGTGGCAACCGGCAATGAGCTCAAGTTTCTGGATACGCAGATCGCTTCGCCCGGCGTCGATGCAAACGGATACTGTATGGCGCCAAATAACTGCGTAAACGGCGTCTATCCCGGCTACAACTGGACAGGTGCAACGCAGCCAGTTGTCTCAGCCTCGGGCAATGGAACGACTGCCAGCTTTGTGATCTCCGGGAGCCCCACTATCTCCGCGGGCGGGTTCTTTACGATATCGGGCGTGACAGGAGTTACGGGGCTCAACGGAACCTTCGCCTCGAGCAGCGTTCAACCGAACACCCCGGCCACGGGAGAGTACACATTAACCGCCAGCGCGAGCGCAACCGGATTGGCGGGCGTGTCTGGCGCGACTGCCGGGACCCAGCAGGTGCTGGTATCGGCTTCAGCAAACGGCACGACGGCGAGCTTTGTTATCCAGGGAGGCAGCAATAGTGGGGGCAGCAACGGTATTTCGCCGATCGTTGCAGGGCATTGGTTTACGATCTCCGGGATTCAAGACCTGACCGCGCTGAACGGTACCTGGCAGGTTGCCAGTGTCGCTAATAACGCGCCGTCCAGCGGGATGTACACCGTTACGGCAAGCATCGCGGCAAATGGAACTGCATCGGTGACAAATGCTTCGTTCAAGCCGACGATCCTTCCTGAGAATCACAGTGCGTTTTATATGCAAGGCGCGGCGATCAATGTTCTGGGAGGATCGATCAAGGCCCTGTGGTACACGGGGTGCTTTCAGGCGACATCTGTATTCTCGGGACTGATTGAGGGCTTCTATTGTGAGGGCTTTCCCATAAATGGGCAGCCACATCTGAACGCAAATATTACCGAGATAGGTCTGCCATTCTCGACAACACTCACCGGTCCGATCTCGAATAATGCCGCGCCTGTGGTCAGCACCACCTGGGCGCCTGTCTATGTAAACAACCCCAACGACGTGGCCAACACAGGATCGGCGTTGGAGGTACGTATCCTGCCTCCAGACTGGCTGGTGGGCAGCACAGCGCCGTCGGCGTATGTACCGGATGTCCAACGCGGCCAGTACGAGATCGCCTTCGCGGCATTTTCCGGAGACGGGCAAGCACACTTTACAAATCGCAACTATGGCGGGACAGTGGGCCAGACAAACATCGCATGGCCTGCAGGATCGATCATTGCGGAGATACCGCAAGGCAGTTACGGAACGCTCACGGTGAAGTCAAGCCATCTGAGCGCTATCGATCCGGCGTCCGCGACCGGCGGCTGGGCCGCCTATTGTAACGACACGAATTATCTAATCTGTGCAAACACGATCGCGGGCCCCATACCGAACGGATATACCACTTTCACCAACGGCCAACTGGCGGGGGGCGGGGGCGACGCGTCCATCGCTTTCGAGAACGACGAATGGTGGGGTTTCGGCGGAGCTGCCAATGAGCTTATGGGGCAGCTTTTCGTGAAGGGGCTCGGAAACAGCCGGATTACGGTTACGAATGGCGGCGCAGCGGGAGCTGCCGGAGAAACTTCGGAGGTGACGACCGGGCAATACCTGGCAAATACCTCCCCGGCGGTTGTTGCGGTTCAGTATGGCGATGGGTCGACCGGCTGGGTGAGCTACTCCAATCCTCAGCAGGGAACTTTGACAAGCAACATTGGCGGGCCGTTTTACGATTCGACGGTGGATAAGCTGAACGATCCTGTACTGGGCGCGAATCCCAACAGCGGCTGGGCAATGGGACACCAGTTTGCAGGCTCGACCTGCAGTTATGACACACCGGCTGCCGGGCAGAGCCACTCGACATATCGCTTCTGCATGAAGGGCGGCCCAAACAATGCCGGTGCGAATGCCGGCTGGGAGTACGACATCTGGAGCGGAAGCTCATGGATGAATGCCTTCGGCATCAGCGGCCAGAACAACTCGACCGCCAACCTACAGGTAACGGGAGCCACTGAGGTACAAGGCGCGCTGACGGCCTCGTCGATCAATGGTGAAGTGACCGTAGACGGCGTGGCGTATGCGACTCTGGGAGCGGCCTGGAACGCAGCTTACGCGGCAGCCGGCTCGACGGGCAAAAATCAAACAGTCCGGCTGGGACCGGGGACGTTTCCAGTGACAGCGACTCTGAGCGAACCGACCAACGGGGCATGCGTCAATCTGCTCGGGTCGGGCGGCACAACGGTGAACGCCGACAGTGCGGTTGCGACCACGTTAAGTGTGACGCAGAACCTAAGCGGGGACGTGTTCTACCTGGGCAACTCGGCGCAGGCGCAGGGATGTACTTTCAAGGATTTTGTGATTCTCGCGGCTGCGAACGCGACCCACGGCTTCGAGATGCAGTGGTTTCGAGGGCTGCTGATCGACAACGTGACGGTGAATGACACGACTGCCGAGGGCATTCTTCTGGGCGAGGAGAGCGGAACGCATCAGGCCAATTTCCTGCTCAGGAATGTGACGGTAAGCTACAGCACATCCACGTTCACGCCAGCCAGCCGCCCGGCGTATGGGATCCATGTTCAGAAGACGGCGATTGACAGTCACCTCGACGACATTGTCGTAAGAAACGCATTGACCGCGGGTGTCTACAACGAGGGAACCGGCAATACAGGGTATCTGATCCATGGGTTTGGATATCCATACACGTGCACTACAGCGCCATGCATAAACAACGCCACGAACGGTTCGGCAGCGAATGCATCGTATGCGACCAGCTATGTGATCTACGACATTGGCGGTGGCGGCACAGTTTGGACAGACACCTACGCAGACAGTCCGGCGGTTGCGGGCTTCTATGTGGGCGCCGATGGAGTGGCGATCCACGGCGGCCATATCCAATGGCCCGATCTGACGAGCTTTCCCGCGGCAAACATGGCATATGTATCAGCTTCAGTGACAAATAACCTCCTGATCGGCGATGTCGACTGCCTGGGAATGAATTCGGGGGTGAACTGGATCACGTATGCAGGCACTGCGGGTAACCCTCCTTCGTTTACCAGCGTGCATCACCTTACGGGGTGCGGCAATTACAGCCAATCACTGGAGCCGGCGCAGGTGACTGGGTTTTCGAGTGGCGGCGCGAATATCAACGATCCCTCGGGTGCGGTGCCGAGAGTATGGTCGACTCCGATCGGGGCCGCGTCCAGTTATCCCGCGTTTGCAGCGCAGCTCTACACCGGATACCAGGGCGATATCTTCCAGGGGCATTTCTCGGGCGTGGCCCCGTTTTTCAATATCAACTACCAGGGAACGATCAAGTCGAAGGGCGGAATCGCGTTGAGCACGGTGCTGAATACGGCATCCACGCTGACCCTGACCAGCGCGAACAAGAATGTGATCGCCAATGCATCCGGGGGCGCACAGACGCTTACTCTGCCGAGCTGTTATACGGCGTTCGCAGATGGCGCGACGCCGACCGGTCTGGAATTTACTCTGATCAAGTCGGATACGTCCTCGAATAGCGTGACGCTCCAGACGGTGAGCTCCCAGAACATCAATTACCAGGGAGCGACAGGGCAGACACTTGTGATTTCAGCCACGGGCAAGCGCACGCTGATATGCGGCCCGGACTACAACTGGTATGCCTTCTGAGCGCAGGGATGGAGGATGCCTGAAGATGGCGATCTGGAACAGCTGAGACGCCTGGGGTCGATGCTGGACGATCCGGGTGCGATGCTTGACGGCAAGCCGGCGAGTCTGGCGCTGGCGGAGCGATGGCTTCGGGTTCGGGACAGATCGGGGAGAAATGTCCCGTTAGTTCCGAACCGGGTGCAACAGGAGTACGAAAGGAATCGAGGAAAACGGAATATCGTGCTGAAAGCCCGCCAGATGGGCATCAGCACTTGGATCGCGGGAAGGCTCTTTCTGAAAACGCTCACCGCGCCGGGAACATTGACGGTGCAGGTGGCGCATACGCAGGAGGCCGCGGAATCCATCTTCCGGATGGTTCACCGGTTTCTGGATCATCTGCCAAGGCATATCCGGCGCGGTGTGCTGCGAACCTCGCGGCGGAACAAGAGGCAAATCGTCTTTCCCAGACTGGACAGCGAGTATCGGGTAGAGACTGCGGCGGACCCGAATGCGGGACGAGGGCTTACGATTACGAATCTGCACTGCTCCGAGGTGGCCCGCTGGACCGGCGATGCGACAGAGACGCTGCGCGGTCTGCGGGCTGGAATGTCGCCGGGCGGGGAGCTCGTGCTCGAGTCGACGCCCATGGGCGCTGGAGGGTGTTTCTGGCAGGAGTGGAAAGAGGCGGAATCGACGGGGATGGTGAGGCACTTCTTCCCCTGGTGGTGGGAGCCGTCCTATACGGGCATGGCAGTCTGCGAAACGACGCTGACTGACGTAGAACGCAGGCTGACGCAGGAGCACGGACTGACGCATGCGCAGATCGGCTACCGGCGCGATATCGAGGCGAACTTTCGCGGGCTGGCCAAGCAGGAGTATGCGGAAGATGCGAATGAATGCTTTCTTAGCAGCGGAGATTGTGTCTTCGATCGCGAAGCGGTGGACGGACGAGTACGGGATTTGTGCGCAGCCGATCGCAACGCGTCTTCGAGAGGAACTCCGGGTCTGGTATCCGCCGGTGGCCGGACGGGAGTACCTGATAGCGGTCGATCCGGCGGGCGGAGGGACAGCCGGAGACTACTCTGCGGTGCAGGTGGTCGAACTGCAGACGTGCCTGCAATGCGCGGAATTGAAGAGCAGGATGGGGGGCTTCGAGCTTGCGGCAGAGGTGGCAAAACTTGCGGCAGAGTATAACAGCGGGCTGGTCGCGGTTGAGCGTAACAATCACGGGTCGGGCATCCTGGCTTATCTGACGGGAGTATGCCGGTACCCGCGGATCTACGCGCAGGGTGGGCAGGACGGATGGCTAACGTCGCAGTTGTCGCGGCCGCAGATGATCGGGGTGCTCGGAGCGGCTCTGGTTGAGACCCCGCAGATCTTCTCAAGTGAACGGCTGCTGAATGAGTGTCGGACTTTTGTGAGGCATCGCAATGGACAAATGGCGGCGCAACACGGGGAGCACGACGATTGCCTGATGGCCATGGCCATGGCGATCATGATACGAAACGAGCTGCAGTCGGGGATTGGTAGAATCCGGTAGACCCGTGGGAGAAATTCATTGGCTGTTGTGGCTGTCCAGCAGATTCGTAAGATGCGCGGAGGAGCGCAAGGGCACCTGATGCTTGGCGCCGATGGGAATGCTTATGTGGTGAAGTTCCAGAATAATCCGCAGCATGTGCGGGTGCTGGCCAACGAGTTGGTGGCCACAAAGCTGGCAGCAGCCCTGGATTTGAGCGCTCCGGCGTGCGACGTGATCGAAGTAACGGAATGGCTGGTTGAGAATACAAAGGATCTCGAGCTGGACTTTGGCCCGCGACGCGAACGCTGCCAGCCGGGCCTGTGCTTCGGATCGCGGCTGGTGGGCGGCCTGATGCCTGGGCATCTCTTCGATTATCTGCCCGAGGAGCAACTGACCGAGGTGAAAAACCTGCGAGAGTTCGCGGGGATACTTGCGTTCGACAAATGGACCTGCAATGTAAACGGGCGTCAGGCAGTGTATTCGAAGAAGGGACGGGAGAAACGCTACACCGCCACCTTCATTGACTTCGGTTACTGCTTTAACGCAGGGGAGTGGGTTCTCCGGGATGCACCTCTGCGGGGCGTTTTTGCGCGCAATGTTGTGTACAAGAGCGTGACGGGATGGGAGAGTCTCGAGCCATGGTTGACCCGCATCGAAGAGATGGATCCACAGACCATCTGGGGGGCGGCCGAGGCGGTTCCGCCTGAGTGGTACAACGGCGACCTGGCGGGGATGGAAGCGCTGGTCGAAGAGCTGGTGAAGCGTCGCAGCACAGTGCGCGAGTTAATCACAAGTTTTCGGGAATCCTCTCGAGATCCGTTTCCGAATTGGGGGAAAAAGGAAAGAAATGCACCCGATGAGGAGTTCGGCGGCCATGCGTGGGCCGATGATCTAAACCAAGGGTTTGTGATGTGATGCGGGACTCCGTGGCGTTTTATAGCTGGAGGCGGCACTGAACAAGATGAATGAGCGGCAGCCATGTGAGTTCTTCCTGATGCGGTATGTGCCGGATCCGGTAAGGAACGAATTTGTGAATGTTGGCGTTCTGCTGCGAGAAGCGGGGCGGCCGGAAAGCACCATCGTGCGCTTTACGACGGATTGGTCACGGGTCCGCTGCGTGGATCCAGACGCGGATATCGCCGCATTGGAAGCTTTTGAATCCGAACTGAGACGCCGGCTGCTCGAGGATGGACAGCCGGTAATGAAAACAATCGAGGATTCATTCTCGTCGGTGTTACAAATTACGCCGTCGCAAGGCTGTCTAGCCGAGTCCATGCCGGCGCACATGGATCTGTTGATGCAGATTTACGTCGAGACGAAAAAGCGGCCCTCAGCAGCGCGGAGAAGCGGGCGCATAGCCATTCACGCGCAGATGCGGACGGAATTCGAGCGGGTCGGTGTTTGGGATTTGATGAACAAGCGGATTCGCGCGGCAACTTATACCAGGTCTGGAGATCCGTTGCGGATCGACTGCGGTTACAGACCGAATGGCGTTATTCGCATGTTTCATGCAGTTTCGCTCGAGGGTGACTCAGAACTGGCGAAGGTGCTGACCTTCAGCGCGCCTGCGCTGGCGGAAGGGGTTCGGCGGGCTGAGAACGCAGATCTAGAGCTGACGGCGATTGTGGAACCCATCAAGCTCATGCAGGATGACGAGGACCGAATAGCGCAGTATCGATTTGCTGTCGAGACAATGGAGACGCAGAAGATTCGAGTGCTGACCACCAGCGACTTGACGCGCGTTGCGCAGACAGCGCAGAGAGAGTTGCGCGTGTAGCTATCGGAGGCGAATGGAGGCATAGGGGCATGGCTTCGAGCCATGCCTTTCTTTTTGCCCTGGAGTGAAACGGAAGGAGCAGAGACGAGTGAGTGTGAAGGATTCAATCCGGAGTGCATGGCGGAGGCTCGGCGGCGTGGAGGCACGCATGGCAGGCGATCCTGCGGTTCAGCGGAAGACGGTGGCGCTCCCGTCGATTTTCAGCCCATACCCGTCGGCGCATCGGGCACTTCCCAAGCCAACTCCGGCCAACTTAAGGAAATTCGCGGAGACTCCGGTGGTGCGGCGGGCGATCAATCTGATCAAAGATCGTGTAGCGAGCCTTGACTGGCAGGTGCGGCTGAAGCGCGACTATACACCGCAAAAGGTGGGTTATGCCGCGAGAAAGGCTGCGATCCTGCGCCGGACGCTTGAGGCTCCGAACGATTCTGATTCGTTTCGCACGCTGATTGAGCAGGTGCTTGAGGATGCCCTGGTCGGCGGCTTCGGCGCCATAGAGATGAATCTGACAGGCGATTCGGAGAGGCCTTTCGACCTGTGGCCGGTGGACGGGGCGACGATTCGAATTAATCCGAAGTGGGACGGCCGGCCCGGCTCGCCGCGTTACGCGCAGGCCACGGGTATGACCGGCAACGACGCCTTGGTTCCATTAAACGATGACGAGCTGATTTATCTCCGGATGAACCCGCGCACCCATACGCCGTTCGGCCTGGGGCCGCTGGAAGTGGCATTCGAATCGGTGAATACATTCTTGAGCGCGCATCGCTTTGCCGGCAAACTCGCCAGCAACTCGGTCGTGCAGTACGCGCTGTGGCTGAACGAGACCACGCCCGCGCAGCAGGAACGGCTCATCCGCTGGTGGCAGGATGAGATCGAGGGCACGGGACGCGTGCCGATTCTCAGCACGGAGCAGAAGCCCGAGGTCCTCCGCTTCGCGCAAGGCACGGATGCCGATCTTCGCCTGAACTGGCAGGAGTTTCTCATTCGCATGATCGCGAATGCGTTCGGTTTGCCACCGCTGATGTTGGGGCTGGTGGCAGACGTGAACCGCTCGACTGCGGGCGAGCTGATGGACGAAGCGTTCCACAGCGCGATCACGCCGTTGGCAAGGCTGCTTGCCGAACATCTGACGCGTGACCTGATCGCGAAGAGGCTGGGCTGGCGCGAGTTTGAGTTTGTCTTCAACGAACTCGATTCGCGCGACGAAATGCAGGAGATTCAGATCCAAACGGCGTTGCTGGCTGCTGGAGTACTAACGGTCAACGAGGTGCGGGCGATGCGCGGTCTGGCTCCACTGCCGGATGGATCGCGGTCGCAGCCGAATCCACGGGCAGAAGAGGAGGTCGTTCAGCAGGCACTGGTACAGCAGGATGAATAGACACAGATTCAAGGGAGCGGGAATGAGACTGGAAGCATTGGCAGTCATTCTGCCTGAGGTTGCGGGTCATCCGAACCGAGTTTCGTTCGAAGGCGTGCTGACGCTGGTGGACGAGCCGAGCAGTCGTCCTCCTTCCGGAGCGAGGGGGCACAGGGTAATTTTGACGAGGCCAGCAGCGGTTGCAGCTTTGCCCTCTCTGCTGGGCATGGCCGTAGATTACACGCCCAGCTGGGATGGTCATGACGCACGGAGGAAGTGCGGGATCATTACCCAGGCGGATGTCGCAGGCAATCGCATCGAGGTCAGCGGTTATCTGTTCGGAAAAGATTTTCCGGAGGTCGAAGAGCAGGTGCGGGGAAGCGGTCCGGGCACGATGGGCATGTCGTACGAGCTGTCGGACGCTCATGTGGAGGACATGAATGCGGCGGTATGGTCGCTAACGCGAGCCACCTTTACCGGAGCAGCAATCCTGCTCCGTGAAAAAGCAGCATACCGGGACACGTCGTTTCGGCTCGCTGCGAAGCGCTGCCGAACCAAGGGACTAGCCGCGAACGCCACGCAGGGTGAAAAGCCAGCGGAGCGGCCTAGACGGATGTACGGGCGCAGCAACTGGCAAATGGAAACAGGAAAGGACGCACGATGGAGATAGACGCGAGCAATATCTTTGACAAATTGAACGCCGCTGTAAGTCTGCTGGAGAGGATGGCTGCATCGCTTGAACAGCGCGAGGCGCTTATGAGTGGCGACGTGCAGAAGATCGTAGCCGCGGTCGAGCAGGGCGCAGAAGTTTCGCAGCGAGAGCTAGAGTTGGAGCGAAAGCTGGCAGCCGCCGAACAGCTGATCGCTGAGCTTCGCGCCCAGGGATCGACGGCTGCGCAATCAGTGCGCAAGACGTTGCCTGCCACGACGACCCAGCTGCTGGCGAAGGGCGGAATTACCTCACTCGAGTCGATCGAGGCCGGTGCTCTCGATGCTGCCCTCACCGGATTGAGCCTGGAACAGAGAATTGCGGTGAAGGCGCAGCTGATTCGCGCCGGAGCCATAGCCTGAGCCAGCGGTAGCCGCATGAACTCAAGTCCGCCGCGGCGGGCTTTTCTTTTTGGCGTAACAAACGCGCGCCCTGGGCGCAGAAGGAAAAGATGAACGCTAATTTCTACGATATTCATTCGGCCGCAGATTACATTGGGCCGGGCGCCATTGAAGTTCCGTTTTATCAGACGGAGATCACCGATATTGTTCGCCGTCGCGGCGCATTTGGCCAGCGGATCAAGCAGGTTCCGGCGACCGGTCATCCATCGCGCTTCTTTGAGGAGACGGCGATCCCGAATCCAGGGACGACCGGTTTTGTCGATCCACGCAATATCGTCGCTCCGGTGGTGAGCCCCACGCGGGTCGAACGCAGTGTTCCGTTGAAAGCGATTGTGGCTCAGTTGAACTACAACCTCTTCGATATGGAACTGGGCACGCAGCAGAAGCAGTTTGCCTACCTTCAGGCAAAAGACCTGGTGGACACCATCGACGGCGTGATGGTTACGCACGATGTGTCGCTGTGGAACGGCAACGACACCTCGCTGACCACTCCGACTACAGCTCAGTACTACGGAGTCGCCGCACAGATCGCCGCCGGAGGGAACACCACGACGATCGGCACGACGGCGAGCATCGTGGATGGAATCAAATCCACAATCGCGCAGATGGTTGCTAATTCAAGTTTCGCTGTTCGCCCCACTGCGATCTATGCCAACCCGGTTCTGCTCGACCTTATCGACCGGGAGATGAAGACCGACTACAACGTGGTCCTTGATACCGTCGAGATCACGACCGGCTTTAGGGTGAAGGCGCTTTCGACTCAGGCCGGCAACCTTCCCTTGATTCCGGAGTGGGCGCTCAGCTACACCGGTACTCCTGGCTCGGGCTCGGCGGTTCTCCCGGCCTACATTGTGACCGAGGACATGATCGAGTATCACTGGCTGAGCGATCCGAATCCCCGCGTCTTCCAACTCGGTGTCCCCGGCTCGCTGGCGTCGCAGCATGTGGTCGTGAAGTTCGGCGCTCCGGTGGTCAAGGGCGCAAACTACGCCCATTACCAGGTGCTGGTCGACCGCTAGGCCACACCACATCTCCGCATAACGGTGGAGAAATGTGCTGCGGGCCGGCTCAAACCAGGGCCGGCCCGGTCTGTCCTGCATTGACGGGCTGGAGATAAAAGACACGGGGAGAGATTGATGGGATATTTGCAGCCAACGCAATACGAGAGCTACGGGCTGTCTCCGGATGTGACGGATGATTGGATCACAGTAGCGTCCGCAATGATAGACGCCCATTGCCGGCGCGTGAGCCTGAATCCCACGCAATACACGGAGCGGCTGCGCCTTCAGGAAGGTTCACAGACTGTTCGTCTGAGCCATTTGCCTCTGACGCCGATTGCCCCTGCCACATCGCCGCTGGTGAGTATCCAGGCGCGATATGCGAAGCCGAGGCGGGGCCAGCTCGTGTATCCGCTGCAGGAAGAACTGCTCTGGGCCTTCTCGTTGCCGGGCTCGTGGACGACGGTAGATCCAACAACGGTGGATTTCGTTGCGGATACGGGCGAGCTGGTGTTTCCGCTGAACATCATGGGACTGCCATACAACGAGGTTGAGGTGGTTTATACGGCTGGTCTTGCGACCATGCCCGACGCCGTGCTGAGCGCGTGCGCGCTGATTGTGAAGAACGCACAGGCGACCCCGGGCCTCAACGTGAAATCAAGCCGGCTGGATACGATGCAGATCCAATATTTCTCGAACAGCCTGATCGACGGTACGGTGCAGCAGCTGCTGGCGCCGTGGGTCGCGAACCGCCTGGGATAGACCATGACCTGGGACACAAGCACGCAGAATTTCGATGACCATGCCCTGCGCATGGCAAATGCCCTGATACGGGCCAACGGCGGGACCACTGTCCTTCTGCAGATGCCTCCCGCGACGGGAGATGCTACGGATGCGGGTCAGCTTGGGTTGAATCCCCCGAATTTTCAATCGCTCCCCCTTTCGCCGGCTGTCTTCCGCAAGCTGCGGCCAACGATGAGTGAAGGCGAGCCCGCAAAGTATGAGCTTCTGATTTCGGCGGTCGCTGTCCAGGCAGCAGTGAGCGAGCTACAGCTCAGTTCCGCGGACGCCTTGTTTGCGACGGCGGCGAACGTCGTTGTAGGCGGCGAGTACTTTCTGATCGAGTCCTTCGCAGTGTCGGAGAGCATTGGATCTGTTTATATGTACCGATTACTGTTACGAGACTCAACTTCCGGCTGGTTGATGCAGCAGGCGTCGCAATAGGCGAGGCAAAAACGACCATGGAAAACGCGAAAGACACCTTTTACATAACGCTGCGCAACCGCCTTGCGACGGTAAATCCGAACCGAACGATGGTCATGCGAGCGGTGACCAGGCCGGGGATTCTCGTAGAAGAGGCTGAAGCTCCGGCGGCTACGCTGCCGCTCGATGTGTTCGTGCTGCGATGGACGAAGCTCGCAGCCGATACGGAACTACCGTCGATTCTCGCGCAATTAACCTGCGAAATTCATTACGTGACAGCGGGAACGCAGGCCAATGCGGGCCTCGATCGCGGTCGGGCACTGGAAGAGATGGACGACGAGTTGCTGCAGATCCTCTGCCCGTCAGCTGCGCCCAAAATGAACTACACGCAGACTCCGGCAGCCCAGATGAGCACCTGCGTGTTCTGGTCGCAGGCCATCTTCGCTGCCACGACGATCACCCGTGAACGACTGGGGCGCGTGGCAACGGTCAATGTCTTCGCCTTTGAGGAGCAGGGAGAAAAATGAGCACAGCGCCTTTGACCGCTCTGAATCCGATGCCTCCCATCACGCGTCGCGTGCGGGCTTATTTTGCGCCGGTTGATCGCGTGAACCGCGTAGCCACGATATTCGATGCGTCGATCAGTGGGCAATTCTCGTTATCTGCACCACCGGCGCCGTGGATCGATCTCGGATGGATTGAAGATTTCAGCCGGAAGTCGCTGAGCAAGATTGCTCCGGTGAGTACAGGCTCACCCGCGGTGACGCAGTTTCAGGCGAAGCAGACGGTGGATGCCACCGTTTCCCTCCGATTCAAGACGTGGAGCAAGCTGTCGATGGCGCTGTCGGCGGGATCGCAGCACATGAACCTGCTTGCGCCCGCGACTGGTGCGGCTGCGAATGGATCAGGGGCCAAGGCGGCTCCGGCCGTGAACCTGGCCTCGAGTGGCTCAACGGCAAGCTTCCTTGCGCTCAGTGCGGGAGCCTCAGCCGGATTTGCGGCCGGCTGCATGGTTGCCGTGGATGCCGATTATGCTGGCCAGACCGGCTTCGTCGGCTCCGGAGCATATGCGGCCTATGTGCAAACGGCATCAGCGGTAAACAGCGACCCCGACTATATCCGGCGCGTGACCTTCAATGTTGCGCGCGTATCGCAGGTGACGTCCGCCGGCCTGCAGTTGGCCCAGCCGCTGATTGCCGGCGCGGCCGCAAGCACGATGAAGGTGCAGCAGGTACTCGGATTTGTCGACCGTGAAGGCGGTGACTTCTTCCAGGAGTGGTCGGGGCTATTCGTAATGCAGGGCGAGCAAGGGGAGCGGATCCTCTACTACTATCCGCGCTTGCAGGCGACCAGCGGGGCCGAAGAGACAGCGACGGCCCTGGTGGGTCCCATCGAGCGCATTGCGCTCAGCGCCACGTTTCGCGCGCTCCCAGTGACCGATGCAAATGACGGGCAGCAGGCAGTATGTTTCCGCAGCTTTTTGCCCAGCGCCATGACGCTGATTTAGCGGTGAGGAGACACATTGAAACTGACCATCGACAATCTTGACGGCAAGGGTGCTGTGGACTACTCGCAGACGGTTGTCGCGGCGGAGAAGTTCCTGATTCAGCGGCAACTCAATGAGCCGTCTCTCTGCGGGCTCACGGTCGCGCCGGCGGCGGCGAATCTCGCCACTCCCGTTCGTCGGGGCCGCGTCGTGGTCGCCGACGATAACGGAGTGATTCTGTTCACCGGCTACGTCGCCGAGGAGCCGGCGCTTGTGGTCGTTGGCCAGAGCAGCGCCGGCGCCGCCGTCCAGGTATATGTTTCGGCGGTAAGTGACGAAGTGCTGCTCGACGGACAGCCGCTGCCGCAATCCCAGGCGGGAGTGTCGGCGCAAGCGAACCAACTGCTGCAGGGATTGAATGCGCGGCTGGGAGTAGCCGGCATCTCCTTCGCGCTCGCGGGCAACAACGGCACGATCAGCGAATTCCTTGCCGATGCGGCGCAAAGCTGGTCCAACAATGCTGGAGCCCTCGCGTCGATGGCAAGAAGTGCCTACCGCGTAATCAACGGCCAGGTCATGATGACGCCAGTCGGCAGCGTCGTTCACTCGCTCAGCGAAGCGAACGGTACCTTGCAGCTATCGGCGCTCGAGGCTTCCATGGTGAAGGCCCTGGCCAATGACATCACCGTCTGTGGAGAGAAGGAGCCAGGCGCCTACGTCACAGAATACTTTGAAGGCGACGGTGCGACTTTGCTCTTTGATTTGACCGAAGAGCCTTATTTTCCTCCGGCATCAAAAGAGAAGCCACTGATCGATTTATTTCAGGAACCCGCAATCAACACGCAGATCTGGGAGGTGAGCGACTCGGGATCCCAGTTGTCGCTGACTTCAAGTGGGCTTACCTGCGTTGGCGGCAATGGGACCGACGGCGATACTGCGCTCTCAACGGTGAATCAATTGGAGATGGGCGGATCGCTCGTGCTCGAAGCCGGCGGAGTACAGTTCGGCTCGACGACCCAAGGCGTTCTCAATGGCGTATACGACGGCGATGTCTCCATTCCAAACTGCTTTGCGGGCTTTCAGGTTACCCAGACCAGCGGTACGACGTCGATTGCTCCCCTCGTGAACGGTACCGCCGCTGGAAGCGCGTTCACTCCGGTGGCGGGGCATATGTACACGCTGCGGTTACGTATCTACTGCAACGAAACGCAGCGCGTCCTGCAGTCCTACAACTCAATCGACGACAGTGGTCCGCGCACCTATGGCGGGATGTATCTCAGCGCGGGCGGCAGCCTTCTCTTCGAGATTCAGGACACGACAAACGGAGTCGCTGCCTCGCCTGTGGTTCTTTACTCCGGTTCTGTCACCAGCCTTCCCGCCGCGGTGACGTTCGCCCTCATTAACAGCGCGAACCTGCAATGCAGCATTGCGAGCATTGAGATATCGCAGCAGGGGCCGGTGTGGGTGGTCAGCACACCGCCGGGAGACGAGCCGGTTGTCCGACGCCTGGGAACCACCGCTCAGGGCGCAGACTGCAAGGTCGAACGCACCGGCAGGCTGCGATTTTATTCGACGAGCATCCCGCAGGCCGGTGAGTTGATTGCGATCTCGTATCGGACATCGCACCGCGCAGTCGCACGCTTGGCCAACGCACAGAGCATCGCCCAGGAGAGTGTAAACGGCCAGCTGCCGGGCACGGCCGCATGGATCGGCACCGTCACGAGTCCCGCCCCGCGCAGCTCGACGGATTGTGAAAATGCTGCATCGGCATTGCTGGACCTCGCTACGAGCCGGGCCGCCGCATGGAAGGGCAAATACACCGCCTGGAATATGGAACAGCAGAGCGACATCTGGCCCGGAGATGTATTGGCCGTATCTTCGACCTCGACCGGATTGGACGCGAACCTGGTCGTGCGCAAAGTTCAGATTGAATTACTATGCGGCTGGCCCGGGCTGGCAAAATATATAGTTGAATTTGCGAATGACTGGGCAGATGCTCTCGCCATCAAGACCTCAAAGACCGTGCCTGCGGACGCGTGGCTTCCGCAACAACCGGAAACTACGCCGCCGCTGGCTAATCTCGCGGCAACGTCCGTAACGGCCGTCAGCGGCAGCGCCATTCAGATCAGCACAAATGCTACTCCGCCGGCTGGTGGCGGGTTCGAAGTGCGACGGCGAGACTGGGCCTTCGGACCGGGAACCAATTCCGATCTGGTGCTTCGCAGCCCTGTCTCAAACTTCACAATTCCGCGCGAGGCCGTGACTGAACAGTATTTTGTCCGGATGTATGACGGCTCAACACCGCCGAACTATTCGAGGTTTTCGAGTGCCGTGTTCGTCAACGTCGCTTTGTGAGCGAGACGTAAAGGGGCGAGGAAGATCGATGACAGATTTTGAAGCGCAGGTTCTGGCGGACCTTTCGGTGCTGAAGAATCAAATGGGCACGTTGCTCGGTGATGGGACCTCCGGACGCATTGCTGCTATCGAACAGCACGTGAGCGAGCACGAACAGAGCCTGCAGCGAGCAAAGGGATTCGCAGTGGCGAGCGGGGCACTGTTTACCGTTGTGCAGTTCGTGCTCGAGTTGGTGCGACGAAAATAAGGTTCGCACAGGCTTGCCCTATAACTGGGGAACAGGCGACAGAAGTTCTCACCTTCAGTTAAAAAAGATAGAGGGGGGCGAGCCGTCATGTTCAAGCCGATTGCGATTTACTACGAGCAGCAGCATTGGTTCAAGCCGCTTTTTGCAGAACTTGATCGCCGCGGCACGCCGTACGTGAAGATCGACGCGACGTCGCACTCCTTCGCCATCGAAGAGCAGCCCGAAAACGACTTCTCTCTGGTGCTCAATCGAATGAGCCCGTCGGCGTGGAACCGCGAGCATGGCGACTGCATCTTCTATACGCTGGGGTTTCTCGATCATCTGGAGCGGCGCGGCGTTCGTGTGATCAACGGGCTTCGCGCATTCCGTACCGAGTTATCAAAGGCGGCGCAGCTTTCACTGCTCGACTCGCTCGACGTGCTATATCCGAGAGCCCGCGTAATTCATCGGGCATCGCAGGCACTATCGGCCACGCAGGGCCTGCGTTGGCCTATCGTCGTCAAGCCGAATATCGGAGGCTCCGGCGCGGGCGTAAAGCGATTCGATTCTCCGGTGGCGCTCAAAGCTGCGGCGCAAGCGGGTGAACTTGCTCTCGGTCTTGATTCCACGGCGCTGGTGCAGGAGTTCATCCCGGCCCGCGGTTCTCATATTGTTCGCGTGGAGGTCCTGAACGGTAAGTATCTCTACGCTATTAAGGTGCACATTACAGGCGAGACGTTCGACCTGTGCCCGGCGGACATCTGCCGCACTACTTCGGGTGTCGACCTCAATCGCGCGGCGTGCCCTGTTGACGCACCCAAGACCGGCCTGAGTGTCGAGGGATATGAGCCTCCGCCTGACGTCATCGACGATGTGGAGCGCGTGATGAGCCATGCGGGCATCGAGCTTGGCGGAATCGAATACATTGTCGACGACCGCGACGGTCAGCGCCTTTATTACGACATCAACGCCCTGTCGAATTTTGTCGCAGATGGAGTGAATGTCGTCGGCTTCGATCCGTTTGTGAAGCTCGTCGATTGGCTTGAAGCCGAGGCCGCTGAGATCGATGCGCGGAAACAGGACTTGATGCTGGCGGGAGCGCGCTGATGCGCTATGGCTTCTGGCTTCCTGTCTTCGGCGGGTGGCTGCGCAATGTTGAAGACGAGGGGATGGAGCCGACCTGGGACTATGCGCGGCGGCTTACACTGCGGGCCGAAGATCTCGGTTACTCATTGACGCTGATCGCCGAACTCAACCTGAACGACATCAAGGGCGTCGAAGCGCCGTCGCTGGACGCCTGGTCTACCGCCGCGGGGCTCGCTGCTGTCACGAAGAGCCTTGAGCTGATGGTTGCGGTGCGGCCGACGTTTCATAATCCCGCTCTGCTCGCCAAACAAGCTGCGAACATCGATCACATCTCCAACGGGCGGCTCACGCTGAATGTCGTATCGAGCTGGTGGGCTGACGAGGCGACCAAATATGGAATCGCCTTCGACAAACATGACGACCGCTACGCACGGACATCGGAATGGCTCGATGTTGTGAACGGTTGCTGGTCGCAACAGGGCTTTTCTTATTCCGGCAAACACTATCAGGTGCAGGACAACATCCTGTCACCGAAGCCCGTGCGTCGTCCTCGTCCAACGATCTATGCCGGCGGAGAATCGGAAGCTGCCAAGAGTCTTATCGCGCAGAAATGCGATGCGTACCTGATGCACGGGGACGCCCCAGAGGCTGTCGGCAGGAAAATCAGCGATATGCGGCGACGGCGCGAAGCGCTGGGTCTTCCGGCACTCACATTTGGCATCGCTGGCTACGCGATCGTGCGCGATTCAGAGGCTGAAGCGAAAAAGGAAGTCGAGCGCGTCACCGACGTAAAGCAATCGGCGCGAGGGTACGCCAACTATCAGCAATGGATCACAGGATCACAGCTCGAACAGAAAATCTCGCTTGAGGATTATTCAGTCTCGAACCGCGGACTGCGCAGCGGACTGGTAGGAACGCCGGAGCAGGTGAGCGCACGGCTCGAAGAATTCTCAGCCGTGGGTGTGGACCTGGTCCTGCTGCAATCGAGCCCGCAGCTTGAGGAGATGGAGCGCTTTTCACAGCAGGTGATGCAGCCGGCGCTGACCCGTTAGAAATCACGCGCGATAGGCGACGCGGCCTTCGCTGATGGTCACCGCGACCCGTCCCTGCAGAGTCCATCCGTCAAACGGTGTGTTCTTCGATTTCGACTTTGACTCCGAGGCCTTAAAGGTCCACTTCTTCGTCGGGTCGAAGATGACTACGTCGGCCTGCCGACCCGACGGCAAGGGTCCCGCGGCCTTTCAAATTCAGCACACCAGCGGGCTGTGAGCTGAGCAGCGCGATCACCCGGTTGAGGGGCAGCTTGTGTCGCGCGTGCAGGATGGCTATTGATAATCCAAGCGCGGATTCAAGCCCCGTGATTCCATTGGGAGATCGCTCGAACTCCTGCTCTTTCTCGTGCGCGGCATGGGGAGCGTGATCGGTGGCGATGCAGTCGATCGATCCTTCGACGATGCCCTCGATCATCGCCTCGCGGTCCAGCTCAGCTCGCAGCGGCGGATTCATTTTGGCGTTGGTGTTGTAATTGCCGACAGCCTCCTCGCTGAGGACGAAATGGTGTGGCGTGACCTCACAGCTCACACGCAGGCCGTTGCGCTTGGCCCGGCGAACCGCATCGAGCGCGGCACGTGTGGAGAGATGCGCGACGTGCAGATGCGGCCGGCTATCCTTCAATTCGGCGACCAGGCGGATATCGCGCTCGACCAGCCCTGATTCCGCCTCGACCGGCATACCGCGCAGGCCGAGCCTAAAGGCGAGAGCGCCCGCATTCATGGAGCATCCGCCGGTCATGCGCGTGTCTTCAGCATGTTGGATTACAGGCAGATTCAGTCGAGCTGCTGCGACGAGCGCCTGTCGCATGATCGCATCACCCAGGATCGGCTTGCCGTCATCGGTCACAGCGACCGCGCCAGCCGCTTTCAGCGCGCCATATTCGGTGAGAGTTTCACCCATCGACCCTCGCGTTGCCGCGCCAATGGGAAAGACGCGAATGGCTGCGCCACGCTCAGGCGCCTGCATCCAACGAGTCGTCTCAGCCGAGTCGTTCACGGGAACTGTATTCGGCATGGCGCAGACTGTAGTGAACCCGCCCGCAGCGGCGGCTGCTGTACCAGTTGCGATCGTCTCCTTGTATCCCTGGCCCGGCTCTCGCAGATGCACATGAATATCGACCAGCCCTGGCGCGACCACCAGGCCTTTCGCGTCAATGGTCTCCGCGCCTGCGTGCTTGATTTTTCCGGGTGAATCGACCGCGGCAACCTTGCCGTCGACCAGAAGCAGATCGCGTGCAGCATCGATGCTCGCTGCCGGATCGATCAGGTGTCCGCCGCGAATGATAATCGGATTCATCGGTCGCCTCTCTTTCGCGGTTTCGCTCCAGCGTGTCCGCCCGATGTCAGCGCGCGGAGAATAAGCGCCATTCGGATCGCGACACCGTGCCGCACCTGATCTGCGATTGCCGACTGCGGACCGTCCGCTACTTCACTGGTGATCTCCAATCCGCGAATCATTGGCCCCGGGTGCATGATCAGAGCCTTTGGCGCATACGCGGCAATGCGTTCGGCATTTGCCTGGTAGCGCGCCTTGTATTCCTCGAGATCGAGAGCCAGGCCAGCAAGACGTTCGGCCTGAATGCGGAGCATCATTACGATCTGTGATTGCCTTAGGGCCTGGTCGAAATCCCGCTCGATCACGATGCCCGGAGCAAGCCGCGCCGCCGTTTCAGGCAGCAGCGGAGCAGGTCCGCACAGGATCACCCGCGCCCCCAGGCGGGGCAGAAGCAGCGCATTTGAGCGGGCGACGCGGCTGTGAAAGATATCTCCGCAGATTGAGACGGTGACACCAGCAAGCGTCTTGTCCGTGACTTTCGATCCTTTTCTCAAGTGCGCCAGAATTGTGCGCAGGTCGAGTAAGGCCTGCGACGGATGCTCATGCATGCCATCGCCCGCGTTGAGAATAGGTAATCCGGTGGCCTCGGCCAGAAGATACGGCGCGCCGGAGTAAGGGCTTCGCAGGATGATGCATTCGGCGCCAAGCGCGCGCAGCGTGATGCCGGTGTCCTTGAGGGATTCCCCTTTTTCAATGCTCGAAGATTGAGCGCTCACCAGCGAGGTGTCGGCGCCTAGCGCCTTGGCCGCCAGCTCAAAGGAAGTCCGCGTGCGCGTGCTCGATTCATAAAAGAGAAGGGAGACGCGGCGCTTGAATAGCCGCCTGTCGCGGCGGATCGGATCTTCTTTTTCGAGCACATCGGCAAGGTCGAGAATCGATCGAAGGTCGTCGATTGAGAGATCGCCAGTGGAGAGAAGCGACCCGGGATGAACTGCAGGCCTATCTGCGGGGTAGACAGCTGTGGGTCGAACTTCCGGGGTTGGCGATTTGCGGTGCTGAGTCTTGGGTGGCATTCCCGCTGGAATCTTGTGGTGTTCTTTCTGGAGCCTCAATCGCCCTGCTCGACCAGCAGCACCTGTTCGTCATTGTCGATTTCGCGAAGCTTGACTTCGATGATCTCGCGGCTCGTTGTCTGCACTTTGCGCCCGACGAAGGTGGCTTCGATCGGCAGCTCGCGATGACCGCGGTCAATCAGTGCCAGCAGCTGCACTCTTCGCGGCCTGCCGTGACTAAACAGCGCGTCGAGAGCTGCCCGGATGGTCCGCCCGGTGTACAGCACATCATCGACAAGGATGACGTTGCGGTCGGTGACGTCGAACCCCAGGTCGCCGGGGTTGACGATCGGGCGCACGTCGTGTGTCGAGAGATCGTCCCGGTAAAAACTGATGTCGAGCACGCCTGCATCGATGGGTTGTTTTTCAATCCCGCCGATCAGTGCAGCCAGTCTTTGCGCAATAGGCACACCGCGCCGCTTAATTCCGACCAGGCCAAGGTGATCGGCTCCGTTGTTTTTCTCGATGATTTCATGGGCCAGGCGAACAAGCGTCCGTTCGATCTCAGAGGCCGACATGATCCGGCCCTTCTGGCGCAGTTGCGTTGTAGTCTTCGACATTGCTCGTTGCTCTTGCCGGATGATACGAGGATGGGAGCGATGGAGCAAGTCCATGCTGCAGCTATTGCGAGCTGCGCTGGGGCCGCTTGCTGATCGAGGCAATGCGCGCTCCTAGCGCGCCACCGGCGGCAGCAAAGAGCACCACGGAAAACGTGAATGTTGCTGCCATCAACAAAGCCAACGCGGCGGCTCCGTCCGGAGACAGCCAGAACCGTGTCAGCAGGGCGGCCGCATCGGCAGTCTGAGGATTGGAACGGTTCGCCTGGGTAACAGCGGCTGCGAACTGCAAGGCCAGGGAATGTATCTCCCGCTCAGCCCCATCGTTGTGGAGAGCGTAGCGCTGTATCACTGATCGCAGGCTATAAAACGCAAGGGAAATGAAGGCCGCCAGAAGTCCAGCCAGACCCCCGATGCGCCACCCTATCCGGCCAGTTGGGGCGAAGCCGACACGCCGCCGGTAGAGGACTACAGAGGCTATGCCTCCACCCACAACCCACAAAAAGCTGAAATCATACATGGACGAGAGCAGGCCCATGGGTATGGCGACCAGGACCGCCACAATCAGTGCGCTCAGAATCGCTGCTTTTGAAGAAAAAAGCTCAGGGTTGCGCCCTGCGACCTGGGGCATTGCCGAAGGCGCGGCCGCCTCATCGGCTGGGTCACAGCGAAGCTGAGGCGCTCCGCAGTGCGGACAGAACAATTCTTCCGGCGAATTGAGCGTCGTGCCGCACCGGTGGCAGACAGGATCCATGATTTGACCCTATCGTACCGGCACCGGGAGCGCAATCCAGATGAGGCCGATTCGGCTTGGTCCGAAGGTCGGCTATCAGACGGATCAGTTGCTCTGCTGGGAATCTTTATCGATCGCCTCCGGCAGTTGCAGCTCAACCAGCGAGAAGCGCGTCCCGGCGTTTTGGTTCCTGTCGAGCGCGAAGATGTGCTGGTGGTGCCGCGATCCAGCGCGAAGCGAGATTGAGCTGTCGCCGTCGTTTATCTGGATATTCTTGTTGCCCTTGTCGTCCGAGCAGCTGAGGCCTTCCCGAGTAACGCTTGGAGAACCGACGGGTTGGTCTCCGCGGCACTCGACCACATCTCCGTAGCGTCCCAGAGCCTTGCGGTAAAAGGCGACGACCTGATCCTGAGATTCGCTCGTCTGGTAGTGAACGGCTTTAACGCGAAACTGCCACTCGCCGAAACCGAAATGCACGTCGGCTGATTTGTCGCCGTCTTTGTCCGGCACGATCTGGGCCCCAGGGTATGCGGGCAAACCCACATCCGCGGCCGACGTGTCACCGGCACGGACATGAAGTCCGCCGAGCGGGGTATCAATCTTCACATTTTTATCCTGGCCGTCTTTGCTCTTGTCTACCTGGATGCGGCACCCGGCAGCCAGGGTAAGGATCAAGGTGGCCGCTGCCAGCAACATCTTCATAGCTTTCTCCCTCAACAGATACGGGAGAGAATACGCCAATATACCCGGGTATGTTCCATGGGCTATTCGCCAGCCGCCGGGCTAGCCTATACTTTGTTGGAACGCGCCCCGCGCCAATGGCGTGAGCCGTGACAGAGTTTTCCCGAGTGTAATGTCGAAACACGCATCGCAGAAGAGGAACGAGCAGGCGTCGCCGATACCCGACAAGCTCTATTTTCGAATCGGCGAGGTGGCAAAGCTGTGCGGCGTCGAAGCCTACGTGCTGCGCTTCTGGGAGTCGGAATTTCCCCAGCTGAGGCCCAACAAAAGCGGTACGGGACAACGCCTCTATCGCAAGCGTGATGTGGAGCTTGCGCTCAGAATCAAGCGGCTGCTCTACTCCGAGGGCTATACCATTGCCGGGGCGCGGCAGGTGTTTGCTTCCGAGGCTCGGGAACCCTATAAGAAAACCCAGCCGGAACTCCCGCTTAAACGCAGTGCCCAGGCTGACCGGATCGAAGCACGCCTTAAAAAGCTGCGCGGCGAACTTCGCGAGATTCTTGGAGTTTTGTCAGCACCCGTTCAGGCCGGCAAGGGAAGCCGGAGAAGTACGCAGAAAACTGATCCAGCTGAAACGTCAGATCCCGGCCCTGGGCTCTTCGACCGCTGATAAGCTTCTAGCCGATCCTGGTTCTACTGACCTTAGGTTCTATCGGACAGAGGAGGTTTGCAGCCCTTCCTCAGCGGCGCTCGCAGGTTCGATCGATCCGGTCGTCATAAAGCGCTCCATGGCCTTCATTGCACAGCCTTGGCCGCAAAGATGGTACATGTCCCGGTTCCGGCTTTCGGCCATGTTCCAGGGAAAGAGCGTGAAGCGCATCGCAGGCTGTCCCTCGTCCCAACACGGGACATCTCCGAGCAGAGCCATCCACCAGTGATTGGCCTCGCCCTTTCTCTTTCCGCAGATATCGCAGGTAAATGCTACATCCCAGACCATGATCGACCTCCCCACCGCTGGCAGCGCAATTTATTGTTGGAGGGCTGGCCGCCTTCGCGGCATACTAATCACTACACTAGCGCGATTCACGGCAGCCAGCGCATGAAATTTGTCGCGTTACCAGCGCGATAAAGGCCTACACGCAAGATCCAACCATGGAAAAGGCGCACACCCAAAATGGTTTGCCCGAGCTGCTATTCTTCGGATCTCCGGCTTTCGAAGTTCCGCAGTGACGATATCGCACAGCTTTTCCTCTTGAAATACCCGCTTCGTTGCCGGGACTGTGGGGAAAGGTCTTACGGGAATCTTTTGCGCGCGATCACTTTACCGCGGTCCCATGCTCGACGGATACAGCGGAAAAACGGATCAAAAAACAAAGGGTAAGCGAGGAGAGGCGGCGGGCTCCAGCTAACGCATGGCTGCCGCAGTTGCCGGCAGGATGTCTTCGACATCCACCCACTGGGTGGGATAGTCACCGGTATAGCAGGCAACACAGAAGCGATTGCCTTCTCCTCCGTCACAGGCCTTTTCAAGCCCCTCGAGGGAGAGATAGGCCAGCGAGTCAGCCTCGATGAAGCGCCGTATCTCCTCGATGGAATTGTTGGCTGCGATCAACTCGGACTTTCTGGGCGTGTCCACCCCGTAATAACAGGGTGAGATGGTCGGCGGGCAGCTGATGCGAAGATGAACCTCTTTCGCGCCCGCGGCGCGGACCATGCGCACGATCTTTCTGCTTGTAGTTCCGCGGATGATCGAGTCGTCGATGAGGATAATGCGCCTGCCCTCGAGCAGATTACGCACCGGGTTCAGCTTGAGCTTCACGCCAAAGTCGCGCACGCGCTGCTCGGGCTCAATGAAGGTTCGGCCAACGTAGTGATTGCGGATCAGGCCGAATCGAAACGGAATACCGCTTTCGGCGGCGTATCCGATTGCAGCGGTCACGCCTGAGTCTGGCACGGGGACCACGAGGTCCGCCGGCACTCCGGATTCGCGGGCGAGCTGGCGGCCCATCTCCTCGCGGCTCTCCTGCACCCAGCGGTTGAAAATCTTACTGTCTGGCCGAGCGAAGTAGACCTGCTCAAAGATGCAGCTCGACTGCGGTATGCCGGTTGAATATCGACGCGAGGTGACGCCGTCAGCGGTGACCATGACCAACTCACCCGGCTCGACGTCGCGCTCGAATTTTGCCCGGAGCAGGTCGAAGGCGCAGGTCTCAGAGGCAAATACGATGGTGTCCGGCCCGTCAGGATTCTCGATTCGCCCCATCGACAGCGGCCGGAAGCCACGCGGATCGCGGGCCGCGAAAACCCGGTCGCGAGTCATCATGACGATGGAGAACGCCCCGTCGACCTGACTAAGTGAGTCGGCGATGGCGTCGACCAGCGTGCCCGCGCGCGAATGGGCGATGAGCTGGACGATAATCTCCGAATCGCTCGTGGTCTGGAAGAAGGCACCCTCGCGCTCGAGCCGCGCGCGCAGGTTGCCCAGGTTCACCAGGTTGCCGTTGTGGGCGATGGCGATGAGGCCCTTGGTGGATTCGACCCGGATCGGCTGCGCGTTGAGCAGAGCTGAATCGCCGGTGGTCGAATAGCGCGTATGGCCGATTGCCATGTCGCCCTTGAGCTTGTCGAGAACATCGTCGGTGAAGATCTCCGAGACCAGGCCCATACCCTTGATGTTCGATAGGCTGGAGCCATTAGCGACGGCGATGCCTGCAGACTCCTGCCCGCGATGCTGCAGCGCGTAGAGGCCGAGATAAACCTGCCGGGCCGCGTCGGGATGCCCGTGGATGGCGACGACACCGCACTCTTCGCGAAGCTTGGGGTCTTCTTCAGTGCGGCCCGTATGCGGATACACGGCTTCGACGCCGACTCGCGATTCTTCACCGGGGATACCTTCGATGAGCAGATGTCCGCTCATGCGAAGACCTCGTTTGCGGAGTTGTCGTGGAGGTTGGATTCGAGGGATGAGGACCAGGCTTGCTTTAGGTCGTCGATAGGTGCGGAAATCAACTTCGCACCCTGGACTGAAACCTCAAGATCACTGCCACTCGTGAGGCCAATGCTTGTAAGGCCACCGAGTCCCGCGGACGACACAACGTCTTTAACAGTCTGCAATGAAGTCTTCGGGCAGGTGAGTAGTAGTGTACATGCGGATTCTCCGAAGAGGCTGATCACGTCAGAGCTCGTGTGCCTAGTAGAGGTCGCGTCGATTCGCGCGCCAATTCCGTTTGCAAAGGTCGCGAGTGCAAGCGCCACTGCAAGACCGCCATCGTCGACATCAAAGACAGCCGAAACAAGTCCCTTTTCAATCAGTGAGGTCAGCGTCTGATTCGTTCGAGCGTCATACTCAAGGAAAACACCCGGCGGCACTCCCCACAGTCTCCCGAAAATAACCCGAGCATACTCTGAGGAACCAAACGTCTTCTCGTAAGAATATCTATCTGCTTCCTCGTCCCAGTCCGCGTCGTAAGGCTGCCAGAGCAGGATTACTTCGTCTTCGCTCACAAACCCCGCCGGCACCGCCTTCGTCACATCATCCAGAATCCCGACCATCCCGAGCACTGGCGTCGGATAAATTCCTTCACCCCTGGTTTCGTTGTAGAGCGAGACGTTTCCGCCGGTAATTGGCGTTCCGAGCGCATTGCAGGCTTCGGCGATGCCGTCGATTGTCGCTGAGAACTGCGCCATGATCTCCGGCTTCTCGGGATTGCCGAAATTCAGGCAATTCGTCGCCGCAACTGGCGTCGCGCCTGTACATGCCACTTTACGCGCGGCTTCGGCGACGGCGTGCATCGCGCCCAGCTTGGGATCGAGATAGCACCAGCGGCTATTGCCGGCGAGCGCCATTGCAAGTGCCCGATTCGTGCCCTTAATCCGCATCACGCCAGCCTCGCCGCCCGGACCCTGCACCGTATTGGTCTGCACCATCGAATCGTACTGTTCGTAGACCCAGCGCTTGCTGCAGATATTCGGCGACGCCAGCAACTTTTTGAGATCGGCCGTGTAATCGCGCGGCTTCTTGAGTTCTTCCAGCACTTCGGCAGGAGGATCAAGCGGGACCGGGCGCTTTCCATGTACCGACGGGGCGGCAGTAGCAAGGAGCTTCGCCGGTGAGGGACTCGTTGGGAATGTCGGCTTCGAGTTCGCCATGATGGAGCACACGCAGGCGCGGCTCGCCGATGACAGCGCCTACGACGGTGGCGTCGAGTCCCCACTTCGTAAAAATGTCGAATATCTCCTGCTCGCGGCCCTTTTCGGCTACGAGGAGCATGCGCTCCTGCGACTCGCTGAGCATCATCTCGTAGGCGGTCATGCGGGTTTCCCGCTGCGGGACGTGATCGAGATTCATTTCGAGGCCGACTCCGCCGCGCGCGCCCATTTCGCAGCCGGATGACGTGAGTCCCGCGGCGCCCATGTCCTGGATGCCGACGATCGCTCCGGTCTTCATGGCCTCGAGACAGGCTTCGAGAAGCAGCTTTTCCATGAACGGATCGCCCACCTGTACATTAGGCCGTTTCTGCTCCGAGCCTTCCTTGAATTCCTCGCTGGCCATAGTCGCACCGTGAATGCCGTCACGCCCGGTCTTGGCTCCTACATAAATGACTGGATTGCCGATGCCCGAAGCCTTGGCGTAGAAAATCTCGTCACGTCGCACAAGACCAAGCGCGAATGCGTTGACCAGCGGATTGCCGGAGTAGCACGGCTCGAACTTGGTTTCGCCTCCGAAGTTCGGCACTCCGAAGCAGTTGCCATAGGCGGCAATGCCGTGAACAACGCCTTCGAGGATGGAATGGTTTTTTCTTACCAGATCGGCGTCAGCCGCGCTGTTCTCGATGGGTCCGAAGCGCAGCGAGTCCATCACGGCCAGCGGCCGCGCGCCCATCGTGAAGATGTCGCGGAGGATGCCGCCCACTCCCGTTGCCGCGCCCTGAAAAGGCTCAATATAGGACGGGTGATTATGAGACTCGATCTTGAAAGCACAAGCCCATCCGTCGCCAACGTCAATGATGCCGGCGTTCTCGCCCGGGCCCTGCACCACACGATCGCTCTTCGTTGGCAGCCGGCGTAGGTGCACACGCGACGATTTATAGGAGCAGTGCTCGCTCCACATCACGCTGTAAATACCCAGTTCAGTGAGGCTTGGGGTGCGGCCGAGCGCTGCGAGGATACGTGAATACTCCTCGGCTGTGATTCCGTGCTGAGCCAGAAGCTCGGAGGTTACGGTGGCCGCCTGCGGGGCCACAGCAGATTCTGGATTCATGGCGTTGAAACCTTATTGTCGCACGGTTCGGGGGCGGCTCTTAGCTCTGAATTGCAGCCGCAAGATTGGATTGGAAAACGTTGCGGACAGCCCTGATATGGGCCGGGGTCGTACGGCAGCAGCCGCCCACCGCCTGCGCCCCAGCTGCATACCAGCCCGCAGCCATCGCGCCAAACTCGTCCACATTTGAGGATCCGTACCAGTGCCGCGTTGCCGCGTCCCACAATTCCCCCGAGTTGGGATAGACGAAAATCGGCTTTGACGTGCCGGCTCGTGCTTCCCTGATCAGCGATGCGATTAGGCGAGGAGCAGTGCAGTTGATTCCTACGGCAATGACTTGCGGCAGACCATCAAGCAACGCTGCGCAATCGGCTAGCCGCTCGCCATGCGCAACATGGGCCGCATCCCTGCAAGTGAACGAAACCCATGCGGAAAGCGCAGGAAACTCGAGCAGCGCCGCGGCGAGCGCGCGCCCTTCTTCGAGCGAGGGAACTGTCTCGACCGCAATAAGATCGGCACATGTATCGGAGATTACCGCCATCCGCTCGGCATGAAACGCGGTCAGCTCGTCAAAGCCAATCCCATAACGGCCATGAAATTCTGCTCCGTTGTGTAGCGCGGCGCCATAGGGTCCAAGCGATGCTGCGACGAAAGCCTTCCGGTCAGATTCGCGTCTGTATATTTCGCGCGCAGCTTCTGCAATAGCGACGGATTCTCGCAGCGCGGTGGCGGCGTAGGAAGCAGGACGGCCCAGTTCGGCATATCCCATCGCCGAAACCTGATAGCTTGCCGTCGAGATGCAGTCTGCGCCCGCACGAAGATACTCGAGATGGACCTCAGCGATCTTCTCCGGGTTCGCGTCGAGCACGTGCGCCGACCACAGCGGACCAGAGATGTCACAACCCCGCCGCTCCAACTCAGTTGCCATGCCGCCGTCCAGCACGCGAATGGAGCGAAGGTCCGATCTGGAGAGGCTACTCATGGGTTCGTCACCATTAGATGAGCTATGTTTTCTGATATATTCAGGATAGCTCGCTGTGTGCGCGAAGACAGCCAGGACTTCGTTTGGCGGGCATCCATCCACAACGATCGGGGAGTGGCTCAGCCTGGTAGAGCACCTGGTTCGGGACCAGGGGGTCGGAGGTTCGAATCCTCTCTCCCCGACCATTCAAATCAATAAATTAGGTTTGAGGTTGAGGGTCGGAAACTGGCTGGGGCACCCAGAAGGGCACCCATTCAGTCACCGATTCTTCGTTTTTTGGCTCTTCGGCAGGACGTACCGGAGCCTTTGCTGCCGGCTCGGCAAAGACCGCTGCGACGGCACGGGAAACAGCCTCAACCCGTTCATCCCACCAAGTCTGGGAGTATCCGTCCAGAGTCATGCTGGTTTCCGAATGGCCCATGTTGTCGCGGGCGATTTCGGGGCGCGCTCCCGTCCGCCGCATCAGGCTGGCATGCATCGTGCGGAAGCTCCGGAAATCGATCGTCCGACACAGGCCGAGCTTGATGGCTGCCGGTTTGATATGCCGGTGGAGCAGGTTGTGAGTGTCAAGCGGCTTGCCGGATTTATTCGCGAACACGAGGTCATCGGGCCCGTGGAACTTCGAGCGCTCCCAGGTGCGGCGCAGCGCTCCAGCAATCGCACCGAAGCTGTCGAACGGAACTTCCCGTTCTCCGGCCTCTGTCTTCACATCGTCGATCTCGCCGTCGTAGACGCGCTCAACGATCTGAATGCGATCTACCGATGTGCGCATCCAGCGCAGGGCAAGAACTTCGCCCACGCGCATGGATCCGAAAACGATGAGAGTGACAATCGACTTCGTCGGTTCCGGCAGTTCCTCCAGCATTGCCCGGATTTGGGGAAGCGTGAGAATAACCGGAGGCTTGCGGCTCTTCTTGCGTGGCAGCTTGACTCCGATTGCCGGATTCCGCTCCAGCATGCTCCAGACGATTGCCTGGTTCAGCGTGCTGCGCAGTGCCCCGTGCATCGACTTGATCGTCTTCTGCGACAGGCGCGGGTGGAACGAGTTGAACCAGTCCTGCAGAGCCATTGTGGTCAGCTTACGCAACTTCGTTCGTCCCCACTGCGGTTCAATGTAGGTGTCGAAGAAGAACCCGTACTGCTTCCTTGTCGAGTTCTTCAGGAATGGCCATGTCATCTGCCTGCATCTCGCGAGCAGGGCTGAGAGGGTTTCTCCGTCATTTGGGAAGTTGGCCGGATCGTTGTTCCGTGCATTCACGCGATCCATAAATTCGTCCGCAAGCCGCTGTGCCTCTCGGCGAGAGGGCACCGTGCTCTTGGCCCAAACCTTGGAACGCTTCTTGCGTGGATCCGAGCTGTAGTCCCAATACGCGATCTTCCATTTCGACCCGAGATCCATGATCCCGGGCCGCTGGTAGCGTTCTTGCACCGTGGACTTCTTCTTTCCGCGGCGCTTCAACCTGGCTACTGGAGTATCACCTCCGCTGCTCACTGGCAAGCCCCCTCATTGACGAAAGCCAGGAGCGTCGACGGCTTGAAGCGAACGTAATAGCCGAGGCGCATGACCCCAGGAATCTGATCCGCATGCGCGTAGATCCAGCTCCGGTTGACGCGCAGGATCTCGGCCACCTGCTCCGGCACGAGCATGGGAGACGTGCCGCCCAGCCACTCCTCGATCACGGCGCGGCGAAAGCGCAGATTCCGTCCCAGGCGGAACGCGCCGGGAATCATGGTCGAATGGGTCGCGACCCAGGTTCCCGGGACGGAGAGGAGTTTTGATACTTCAGTTTTGTTGAGGACGGAGTCAAGAAGCGGGAGCGAGAGCTGCTCAGCTTCACACTGTGTTTGCGTCAACGTTACCTCGCCGTACGCGGAGGCCGGGTTCTCCCGGCGCACGTAGGCAGCGCGCACTTGCGTGCGCGGCCAACTGGGTGAGGTTGGGTTCGGGGGACAACATGTGAGTTGCTCCGTCTGCATAGAAGCCGTTGTGAGCCTTTTGGAACACCTTGAAGATCCTTTCTGAGCGTTAAGCGGATGAAGATTGTGACTCGATAATGCGCTTCACCCCGGATCTACCAAAGCTCCGGGCTGCGTTCGCAGATCAGAACCCGGTTAAGAGCCTCGTTCAGAGCATTCCTGCAAAGATCGGGATCGGGAATCAGGTAAAACACCCAGAGACCAGTCCACGCGGCATACCAGTTCACGTCGAGGTCGAAAAGGTCAGGGTCAGGACGACAGCGGCGGATGATTTCCTCCGCGGGCATATCAATCGGGGCGCGGTCACGGGGGAGTTTGTTGCGTTCGGCTGCCTTGGTCACCTCCCTGCGTGCCTGTTCGAGAATGTGGCGCGCATTGAAGCTGCGGGCAGGATCCTCGCGAAGCCAGCCAAGGATCAACTTACAGACGCTTGCGGAGCCGTGTTTCCAAACGTTCGGCGAATCGTTCTTCCTGGTCTTCTCTTCAGGGGCTTGCTGAGGAATGTTCCGTGATGGCGCACCTGCCCGGAGCCGACGGAGGAGTTCGTTGCGGGTAATCTCGCCCCGCCGGAACCTGTCTTGATCAGCCGGATCGGCTTCGAGGACAGACAGAAGGCTGCGGATCATACCTTCAGACGTATACAGGACATTGGCCAGATTTCTCCGGCTCACCCCGGCACGAATGATCGGGCGAACGGACCGGGCCCTTTCAAAGTCTGGGAGGGTGTGCCATTTGGCCTGAAGGTCGGCGATGGCCGTGGAAAGAGTAAACATAGGTGAAGCTCCTTTGGGAGTTGTTAGCCTCACCTCTGGCTAGTATAGGCACGCACGGCCCAATCGATGATTTTTCCCGGACCGAGCGTTCCACCCTGCCCTCATCCCGACAAAGGGCCCCCATCCTAAATCGTCCCTCGGCGGCTGGACCCACCAAAACCTGCGAGAGATCAAGTTCTTTTTCGTCGTAGACTGACAATGCACTCCAAATGAACAAACTTGAGGATCTTCGGCCGAACGCCACGGTCAAAGGCATTCTCCAAGACCGCTTCGTCACGGTTGTCAACATCCAGTGGTACGGATCAACCGCAGTCGAGCTGACCTATAAGACCCCGGACGGTAAGCTCGCCAACGAGCTCTTCTATCGCCACGACGAGCCGCGTATCGAGGTTGTCGAACATGGCCGACCGTGGAGTTTTGATGGCGATGGCGCGAAAGTTTCGCCTGGTTTCGGAAGCCCACCGTATCCGCCTAGCCCACCTCTTCGATCCGGTTCTCGCGGTTCATACCTCTCTGGTAGAGCCCTTCCCGCACCAGATCACGGCCGTTTACGATTCCATGCTGCCGCGGCAGCCGCTGCGCTTTCTGCTAGCTGATGACCCAGGTGCCGGCAAGACGATCATGGCCGGCCTGCTGATGAAGGAACTTGTCGCTCGCGGGGACCTGCAGCGTTGTCTTGTGGTGTGCCCCGGCAGCCTTGCCGAGCAGTGGCAGGATGAGCTTATTCCAACGATTCCATCTGAACTTCGACATCCTGACGAACGACAAGCTGGAGGCCGCACGTACCGGGAACTGGTTTCTCGAAACGAATTTTGTTATCGCCCGGCTCGATAAGCTCTCTCGTGACGAAGACGTGCAACTGAAACTGCAAGCGCCTGACTGCCGCTGGGACCTGATCGTCTGCGACGAAGCACACAAGATGTCGGCGACTTTCTTCGGCGGGGAGGTGAAGTACACGAAGCGCTACAGGCTGGGTCAGCTACTTTCCGACCCTCACCCGCCATTTCCTGCTCCTGACCGCGACCCCCCATAACGGGAAGGAAGAAGATTTTCAGCTCTTCATGGCGCTTCTCGACGGGGATCGCTTTGAGGGCAGATTTCGGGACGGCACGCACGTTGTCGATGTTTCCGACCTGATGCGCCGCATGGTGAAAGAGAATCTGCTCAAGTTCGACGCAACGCCGCTTTTCCCCGAGCGTATTGCTTACACCGTCCCTTATAAGCTATCCGACCCCGAAGCCGCGCTTTACAAGGCTGTTACCGACTATGTGCGCGACGAGTTCAACCGCGCCGAGGCTCTGGAGAACGATAAGCGCGCCGGCACAGTTGGGTTTGCGTTGACCATCCTGCAGCGTCGGTTGGCATCGTCACCAGAAGCGATCTACCAGTCCCTACGCCGCCGTCGGGAGCGAATGGAAAGCCGGCTTCGTGAATTGGAGGTCTTGCAGCGGGGAGCCGCGGTTGCGAAGCAATTCCGGCGCATCCCGTGCTCGATGCAGAAGACGTAGAGGACTTGGAGGATGCTCCGGACAACGAGGTTGAAGCCGCTCAGGAGGAGATACTCGACCAGGCAACGGCTGCCCGAACGATCGCCGAGTTGAGGGCGGAGATCGACACACTGAAACGGCTGGAGGCCCTAGCCCTGTCAGTCCGGCGCGGTGGGTCGGATACAAAATGGCGCGAGCTTGCCAGTTTGCTGAGTGCGATCTTCACGACTGCGCCGTCCGGCTCTACACAGCCATCCGTGCCCTTCGTCACCGGAGCAGTTCAGCCGCCTGCCCCTTCTCCCCACCAAAAGCTGGTTATCTTCAGCGAGCATCGAGACACGCTCAACTATCTTCACAGCCGCATTGAAACCCTCCTTGGCCGAAAAGAAGCCGTGGTTATCATCCACGGCGGCATGGGTCGCGAGGAGCGCAAGAAGGCAGAGGAATCCTTCAAGCACGATCCCGAGGTGCAGGTTCTGGTCGCAACGGATGCTGCCGGCGAAGGCATCAATCTCCAGCGTGCCCATCTGATGGTCAATTACGACCTGCCCTGGAATCCGAACCGGATCGAGCAGCGGTTCGGACGCATTCACCGCATCGGCCAGACGGAGGTATGCCACCTCTGGAATTTGCTGGCACAAGAAACCCGAGAGGGCGACGTTTACCATGTCCTGCTCGACAAGCTCGCCGAAGCACGAGAAACGCTGGGCGGCCAGGTCTTCGATGTGCTTGGGAAAGTGCAGTTCGAAGGCAAGCCGCTCCGCGAGCTGCTGATCGAGGCTGATCCGTTACGGCGAGCGTCCTGATGTGCAGTCGCGGCTTACAAGTGTTGTTTCGCACGCATTTGACCGCAGCCAACTTGAACAGCTACTAGAAGACCGCGCGCTTGCTCGTGATGCGATGGATGCCAGCCGCGTGTACAAATCCGCGAGGAGATGGAGCGTGCCGAAGCTCGGCGGCTTCAGCCGCACTATATCGAGTCGTTCTTCCTGGAAGCGTTTCAACAGCTAGGTGGCTCGATGAAGCTGCGGGAGGCGCGGCGATACGAAGTCACCCATGTGCCCGCGACTGTTCGCAACCGCGACCGGCTGATCGGCATTGGCGAGCCGGTGCTCCCCCGATACGAGCGCATCGCCTTTGAAAAAGCCCTTATCGCTCCCCAAGGGCAACCGACTGGCGGCATTTGTTTGCCCCGGCCATCCGCTTCTGGACGCCACAATTGACCTTACGCTGGAACGCAACCGCGACCTGCTCCGGCGTGGGGCCGTCCTCGTTGATGAACGCGATCCCGGGACCAGCCCCCGCGTTCTGTTTTATCTGGAGCACTCGATTCAGGATGCTGCAATCACGCGCGCTGGCGAGCGCCGGGTCGTCTCTCAGCGGATGCTTTATGTCGAACTCGACGCGGAAGGCAACGCTCGCCACTTGCAGTACGCGCCCTATCTTGACTACCGGCCTTTGAGCGAGGATGAGCCTGACATTGATGCGCTCCTTGGGCGACCGGAGTCTGCCTGGGTCATCGTGATCTGGAGCAAGCGGCGCAGGGGTATGCTGTCGCGAACGTCGTTCCCGAACATTTGGAAGAGGTAAAGTCCCGCAAACTGGAGCTGATCGCGAAGACTGAGGCGGCAGTCAAAGAGCGGCTGACGAAGGAGATCAGCTATTGGGACCACCGCGCAGAGGACCTGAAGCTGCAGGAGCAGGCCGGCAAGCCGAATGCACGGCTCAACTCCGACGAAGCCCGTAAGCGTGCTGACGGCCTCCAAGCCCGGCTTGAAAAGCGCATGGAAGAGCTGAAACTCGAAAGGCAGATTTCACCATTGCCGCCGGTGGTGCTCGGGGGCGTGCTGGTTGTGCCCGCTGGGCTGATTGCCGCGATGACCGGCAAGCCCCTTCAGAAACAGATCTGCGGCAATGGTGGACAAGCAGGCGGTTGCGCGCACGCGCGGGCAATCGTCATGGAAATTGAGCGGAGGCTGGGTTTCGACCCACGCGACTGCGAGCGGGAGAAGAGAGGTTATGACGTCGAGAGCCGCGTGCCCGGCACCGGGAAGCTGCGATTCATCGAAGTTAAAGGCCGCGGCTCGGATGCGGATACCGTCACGGTTAGCAAGAACGAAATCCTCTACTCCCTTAACAAGCCTGAGGATTTCATCTTGGCCATCGTCGAGTTCCAGGACCACATCACATCGCGTGCATTACATTCGGCAGCCGTTCCGTCGCGAGCCAGACTTCGGCGTGACGAGCGTGAATTACGCTCTTTCGGAATTACTGGACGCGGAAAGAGCCAGGTGAACATCTCTTCTTGCAATTCCATTTATCCCCTCTGCGATAACCAAATTATAAGGGGAATCTATGACTCTATTTGAAGATACAAATCCGAGAAAGCTGAAAGAGCTGCTGGGTCAGATCGACTCCAGGACGACTGTTTTACCCGATTTTCAGCGCGACTTTGTCTGGGACCCATCGGCCACACAGGAATTGATTGTTTCGGTGGCAAACAACTTCCCGGCGGGCAGCGTTCTGCGAGTTCATGATAAAAACAAGTCGTTCGCTGCCGTGAGTTCGAGGGAGCACCGAAGTTGAATGGACACATGCACACATTTCTTGTGCTCGATGGGCAGCAACGATTCACATCGCTGTATCAAGCATTTTATGGGGTTGGTGAGCATCGGTATTTTGTCGATCTCAAGAAACTGTTGGAGGATACGATTTCGAAGAAGCCATTTCCCATGCTCGCGCGGGCACAAAATGGGCCAACGAGCATGATTGCTTCGCGGCCCAGAAGAAGACCTGACCATCCCACTATCTCTATTAAAATCGGGGGCGGGCGGATTCTTGGATTGGATTTTTGCATACAGTAACGAACTGCCGGATGAGCAGAAGCTTCCGACGCAGAAGGCTCTAAAAAAGATTAGTGATCATTGGTTCAAGAATATTGATGAGTACCACTTTCCGGTTGTGACGCTTTCGGACGAGGTGAAGCCAGACGCTCTTTGCACCATCTTCGAGACTCTCAATCGCACAGGGGTAAAGCTCACCGCATTCGAGCTGCTTACGGCTCGCTTCTGGCCCAGCGGCATCAATCTCCGGAGCCTTTGGGAGACGGCAACTGCGAACTATCCGATCCTGCGTAAATATGGCGTTGACCCGTATTACTTATTGCAGGCCACCTCGCTTGTCTCTCGCGCGACTCCCTCTTGCAAACGGGCCGAGGTTCTTGACTTGACGGCCCCGCAGATAGAAGCCTGGTGGGATCGCATCGTCGAGGGGATGCAACTTGGGCTGAACATTCTTTGCGATGACTGCAAGGTAGTTTCTGCAAAATGGATGCCGTATCAGACGATGCTCGTGCCCCTGTCGGCGGTACTTGCGCAAATCGGACCTGCTAAGACGCCCCTTTTTGGAGCCCAACGCGAGCGACTGAAACGATGGTTCTGGTGCGCTGTTTTCATGCAGCAGTACGAAAACGCGCCGAACAGTCAATCCGCCAAGGATTTTTCGGATCTTATCGCGTGGTTGAATGGCGGTTCTGAGCCGGAAACGTATCACCTTCAAGTTCGACCCAAGTGTTCTGCGCGACACCACGCCTCGGCAGCGTGCAGTTTATCGGGGAACAATGTGCCTGGTTCTTGGCTCAGCGGGGGGAACACGGGACTTCCACACACAATCGGTAATCACGGGAAAATTGATCGAAGAGGAGGGAATAGACGACCATCACATCTTTCCGGCGGCATACCTGGAGAAGAAAAAAGGTGTGAAAGACGCCAGGCTTCGGGATTGCATTTTGAACCGGACATTGATCGACCGGCAAACGAATCAGCTTATCAGCGATCGTGCCCCGTCCGACTATCTGGATGAAATGCAGCAAACGCCGGGCTTTCCGTTCGATAACGTCCTAACGTCGCATTGCCTGCCGGTTGGTACATCCTCTCCGCTACTGAGCAACGATTTCGAAACTTTTCTGGTGTGGCGACAGAGCAACTCTGGAAGGAGATTCAACGGGTTACGGGATCAAATGTTCCGGTTCCCGTGGAAGTCGCAACCGAGGTTGTCGGATGAAGGTTCGTAAGAAGCTGATTGAAGTCTCATTGCCGCTTGACGCGATCAATAAAGAGGCGCTGCATCGCAAGCAGAAGGCTCCCAAAGGATGGCCCGCCTCTTTTCATAAGTGGTGGACCCAAAAGCCCCTTTCTGTCGCCAGAGCCGTGATTTTTTCGCAAATGGTCGATGATCCGTCTTCCAATCCCGATCTGTTTCCTACCGAAGAGGCGCAGGACAAAGAACGCGAGCGCCTGTTTCGCCTGATCGAAGATCTCGTCAGGTGGGACAACACTGACAAAGAACTTGTATGGAAGGCCGCGCAAAATGAGATCTGGCAATCTTGGATGCGGGCTTGTACGGAAAACGCCGACCATTCTCAAGCAAACGAGCTGTTCAACCGTCAATGCCTTCCAACATTTGCTGACCCTTTTGCGGGCAGCGGTAGTTTGCCGCTCTCCGCACAGTGGCTCGGTCTTGAGAGCCGTGCCACCGACCTGAACCCCGTTGCTGTGTTGATTAACAAGGCAGTGATTGAAATTCCGCCCAGATTTGCAGGTCAGGCACCAGTGAATCCCGTCGCTCGACAAAATAAGAACCTATTCAAACGAGAGTGGCGGGGCGCACAAGGTTTAGCCGAGGACGTACGCTACTACGGTGAACGGATGCGGCTAGAGGCGGAAAAGCGCATCGGAGGACTCTATCCCCTTTACGAGATCACTGCCGAAGTGGCCACGAGGCGTCCTGATCTCAGGCCCTTTGTCGGCAAGTCGTTCACCGTAATCGCTTGGCTATGGGCGCGTACAGTCAAAAGCCCTAACCCGGCTTTCGCGCAGGTGGAAGTACCGCTTACCTCCACTTTCGTCTTTTCCACGAATCCCGGTAGAGAGGTCTATGTGGAGCCAGTGATTGAAAACTCAGGCTACAGCTTTGATCTAAAGATGGGAAAATTGGGCTCTCCCGAGACCGCCAAGAAAGGAACTAAGCTCTCGCGCGGTGCGAATTTTCGATGCCTGCTTTCTGGGACTCCTATAACGGGCAGCTACATCAAGGCCGAAGCTATGAAAAGAGCCTTGGGGGCTCGGCTGATGGCTGTTGTCGCCGAGGGAGAGGGACGGCGGGTTTACCTGCCAGCCACCGAGGCTATGGAGACAGTAGCGCGTAATGCGAGGCCCGATTGGATGCCAGAGGGAACTCTCGTCGAAGATGCTCGGGCATTCACGCCGACATTATATGGAATTACGAAGTGGAGTGATCTCTTTACGCCACGCCAACTCGTGTCATTAACGACCTTCTCCGAATCGGTAAGCCAATGCCGCGAAGAAGTGAAACGCGATGCAGAAGCTGCGGGCCTCTCCAAGGATGACAAGCCTTTGCGCGAGGGAGGCGCGGGAGTCCAGGCATACGCGGATGCAATCGCAGTGTATCTGGCCTGCGTAGTTGATCGCATGGCTTACTACGGTTCTAGTTTGGCCACATGGCTTCCAAAGGACAACGCACTCCGCGATTCCATGCCACGTCAGGCACTCGCGATGTCTTGGGAGTACGCAGAAGGTAACCCGTTCGGTAAATCCAGCGGCGACGTGAGAACATGCACTAGCGTAGTAAGCAATTATCTTGATTCAACAATGCCCCACGCCAGCGCCTTCGTGCAGGCAGGAGCGGCCCAAGGATTGGAAGTAGGGAACAGGAAATACGTAATCAGCACGGACCCACCATACTATGACAACGTGCCTTACGCCGATCTTTCTGACTTCTTCTACGTCTGGCTGCGCCGCTCGCTGAAGCCCATCTTCCCCGACCTTTTTGCCACGTTGGCTGTGCCCAAGGAAGAGGAACTGGGGGCTTTTGGATACCGCCACGGTGGCAAGGCTGGTGCCGAAAGATTCTTTCTTGACGGCATGACGCAGGCGATGCGCCGTCTTGCCGAACAGGCACACCCTGCTTTTCCGGTATCAATTTACTATGCCTTCAAACAAGCCGAAACCGATGAGATCGGAGGCACGGCTAGCACCGGATTGGAAACATTTCTTGAAGCGTTGATCCGCGCTGGCTTCGTCACCACTGGTACTTGGCCATTGCGAACCGAGGGTTCCGGGCGATGCTGCAGTGGATTCCAATGCTCTCGCTTCGAGTGTCGTTATCATCTGCCGCCCCAAAACGATGGATGCACCGACTGCCACACGTCGTGAATTTCTTTCTGCGCTCAAGAGCGAGCTGCCCGATGCAGTAAGAAATCTTCAGCGCGGCAATATAGCCCCCGTTGATCTCGCGCAGGCTGCCATCGGCCCCGGCATGGGTGTTTTTACGAGGTACGCGAAAGTGGTAGATGCGGAAGGCAAGCCTCTGTCCGTAAGGGAAGCTCTGGCCTTGATCAATCAGACTCTTGACGAAGTTCTCGCTGAACAGGAGGGCGACTTCGATGCCGATACACGTTGGGCATTGGCATGGTTTGAGCAAGCCGGGTTTGATGAGGGCGAATTTGGTGTCGCGGAAACTCTATCAAAAGCGAAAAATACCAGCATTTCGGGCTTGGAACGCGCGAAGATCTTGAAGTCCAAGGCCGGCAAGGTTCGCCTACTACGCCCAGATGAACTGCCCGCCGACTGGGACCCCCTTACAGACTCGCGGCTCACGGTATGGGAGGCAGTCCACCACCTTGTTCGCAGACTCGAAAAGTGGCGAAGCAGGAGCGGCCGAACTCGCAGCAGTCCTTGGTAGCGTTGCCGAAACAGCTCGCGAACTTGCGTACCGTTTGTACACGATCTGTGAGCGGAAGAAGCGGTCGGAAGAGGCACTGTCGTATAACGCACTGGTGCAGAGTTGGCCGGAAATTACGCGGCTGGCTCGTGAAGAGAAGCAAGCCAGCCCGCAGCAAGCAGGTATGTTCGCCTAAGGACCTAACTCATGGCTGTCACCAATCACGAACGAGTCGGCAAGGCGCTAGACCTGCTGAAAGACGGACTAGCCCCATTTGTCGAGCGCGAGATGAAAGCCCAGCACGCGCAAATGTGGCTGGATCAGGTCCGCACCTCCGTCGCGGAAACCCAGACGCACATGTTCACCGGCAACGAGCCGCAATGGGATTCGGCCTCGCTGCTGGCCGTGATGTGGAACCAGTGGAACCTTGTCTTCAGGAAGACCCTTGGGCAAGCCGAGCGCACGCTGGTCAGCGAACTGCGCGATGTACGCAACCGTTGGGCGCACCAGAAGCCCTTTTCCACTGACGACGCATATCGCGCGCTCGATTCCGCGGGTCGGCTCCTAACCGCCGTCTCTGCGCCGCAAGCGGAGGAGATCGAAAAGCTCAAGATGGAATTGCTGCGCGTCCGCTTCGATGAGCAGCTTCGCACCGAGAAGCGCAAATCGGCAGGTACGGCCATCGAGAGCCAGGTGACTGGCGCGCTGAAGCCCTGGCGCGAAGTAGTGAGCCCGCACAAAGACGTGGCCAGCGGTCGTTATCAACAGGCCGAGTTCGCAGCCGACCTCTGGCAAGTCCACTTGGGAGAGGGCTCAGACGATTACAAGAACCCGGCTGAGTTCTTCCGCCGTACCTACCTGACCGAGAGCCTTCAGCGACTCCTCACGGGCGCCGTTCAGCGGCTCGCCGGGGTGGGCGGCGATCCCGTGGTGCAGTTGCAAACGAACTTTGGCGGCGGCAAAACCCACTCGATGTTGGCGCTGTATCACCTGTTCTCGGGAGTAGCTCCGGGCGAATTGGCTGGAATTGATGCGGTCCTGAAAGCGGCAGAGGTGACCAGGCCGGCGAAGGTCAACCGCGTTGTCCTGGTCGGCAATCGAATTTCGCCAGGAAATCCCGTGACCAAGGCGGACGGCACCGTAGTCCGAACGCTCTGGGGCGAACTGGCCTGGCAGTTGGGATACGCAGCGGGCGGTCTGAAGGAAGCGGCGAAGGCGTTCAAACGCATCAAGGCAGACGATGAGAACGCAACCAGTCCCGGTGATGCCCTTCGTGAACTGCTGAATGACTATAGCCCGTCGCTCATTCTGATTGACGAGTGGGTTGCGTATGCGCGGCAGTTGCACGACAACAGCGACTTGCCCGCGGGTAGCTTTCGAGACGCATTTTACTTTTGCCCAGGCGCTTACCGAATCGGCGAAGCTCGCGAAGCAATGCCTTCTGGTAATCAGCTTGCCCGCATCCGACACAACCGGTTCACCCCACGCGATTGCGGAAGACGTGGAAGTCGGAGGTGAGCGCGGCCGTGCGGCACTTGATCGCCTGCGGAATGCCGTAGGGCGCGTGGAAGCGTCGTGGCGTCCGGCGAGCGCCGAGGAGAGCTTTGAGATTGTGCGGCGGCGGCTATTCGAGCCGCTGGTGGACCAGGCGCAATTCGTGGCCCGCGACGGCGTGGCGCGCGCGTTCTATGACCACTACCGAACTCAGACTCAGGAGTTCCCGCCCGAGTGTCGCGAGCCGGATTACGAGAAGCGGATCAAGGCCGCGTATCCCATCCATCCCGAGATTTTCGACCGCCTGTACACCGATTGGTCCACACTGGTTAAATTTCAGCGCACACGAGGTGTGCTGCGCCTGATGGCAGCCGTGATTCATAGCCTGTGGGCGAAGGGCGACCGCAATGCTCTGATTCTGCCGGGGTTCATACCAATTGACGATCCGCGCGTGCAGTTCGAGTTGACGCGGTATCTGTCCGATAACTGGGTCCCGGTGATCGAGAAAGATGTGGATGGGCCTAACGCAACGCCCTTGCGAATTGATGCTGAGGCCACCAACTTGGGCAAGTACGCGGCGTGCCGCCGCGTTGCGCGAACGATCTATCTCGGCTCGGCACCTACTGCGACGGCTGCTCATCGCGGCATTGAGGACCGCCGCATTAAGCTCGGCTGCGTGATGCCCGGCGAGTCGCCTGCCATCTTTGGCGATGCTCTGCGGCGGCTCGTGAACGCTACGACGTACCTGTATCCGGACGGAGCGCGTTACTGGTACTCAACGCAACCAACAGTCAGAAAGATCGCAGAAGATCGCGCGGAGCAACTCACCCGCGAACCCGACAAAGTGGCTCACGAGATAGAGACGCGCGTCCGCTCTGACGTGCGTAAGACGGGCGACTTCAAGCGGGTGCATCCGTTCCCGATGTCCAGCGGCGACGTGCCCGATGAGACGGATGCCCGCTTGGTCGTGCTCGGCATCACCCATCCGTACAGCAAGGAGCCGAACTGCACCGCGATTGCTCAGGCGAAGTCGATTCTGGAGATGCGCGGCAACACGCCTCGTCTGTTTCGCAATACGCTGACTTTCCTCGCAGTTGACCAAAGTCGCCTGCAAGACCTCGATGAAGCCGTGCGCCGGCATCTTGCGTGGGAGTCCATCGTCGCGGAAAAGGAAACGCTCGACCTATCGCCGCACCAGGTGAAGCAGGCCGAGACCGAGCGGGCATCCGCCGACTCTGCTGTCACGGCGCGCCTGCCCGAGGCATACCAATGGCTACTTGTTCCAGGCCAAAACACTCCGCAAGCAGAAGTCGAGTGGCAGGCATTTCGGCTGTCGGGGCAAGACGGGCTAGCGGTCCGCGCGGGTAAGGAACTACGGAAGCGGGATTTGTTGCTTGCTGCGATGGCGGGAACGGTGCTCCGCATGGAGCTGGACAAAGTGCCGCTGTGGCGGGGCGAGCACGTCGCGATCAAGCAGTTGGTTGACGATTTCGCCCGCTACCTGTATCTGCCGCGACTGGTGGACTCACAGGTACTGCTGGACGGCATCGCCGATGGACTTTCTCTGCTCACATGGGAACGCGACACATTTGCCTATGCGGACAGCTACGACGAGGCACATGTCAAACGCTATCGCGGGCTTTGAGCTGGAGCCCACGTAAGCGTCAACGGAAGCACAGGACTGATCGTTAGGCCCGAAGCCGCGCGCCAGCAGATGGCCGCGGAGGACGCCGAAACCTAAACGCCTGTTGGTGCTGGTATCACTGGTCAGGCAACCGTCAATGTTCGGGGAGCAGCGCAACGGCTCAGGAGAACTGGGCTGCGCCAGCTCCGGCGCTCCTCCACAAAGACCGCGACGGTTCCATGGCAGCTCGTTCTCGACCCGACTCGCGTAGGACGTGACGCTGGCCGTGTCGCAGACGAAGTGATCGCCCATTTGGCCGGATTGGTGGGCTCCCACGTCACGGTAACGCTGGAGGTCCACGCCGACGTTCAAGAAGGCGTACCGGAGAAAGTCGTCAGAACCGTTACCGAAAACTGCAGGACTTTGAAGTTTCAGAACCAGGGGTTTGAGGAGTTCTGATTTTGAATGAATGGGGCCAACGAAGCAGCAATTCGTCAAGATTGGAGACTATCCGGTGGCGAGGGGTAGCTTGCCTCGGAAGGAAGATTTCTCCGGGACACGATAGAACGCAGGTTGCGCTGCGCATCCGGACGGGGTTCGGAGTGCGTAACGGCATGGAATGCCTCGGGAGTGTTACGCACCTGGAATCTGCTCGGTGCGTAACCGAAGGAATGCGGAGTCGGGGAGCGCGTAATGGTGGTGTTTCGGCGCGCAGTGATGGTAGAGTGCCGCCTTCCTATGTGGCCGGTGAGCCGGGAGCCCGCCGTTTTGGCGGCGGGCGTCAGGAGAAGAAAAAGAGTGTGCAGCTCAGCACGAAGGACAGAAGCGAGCGTTCATCGTTAGGGTATCGGTGCCGGATCCAATCTACCGGATCGAATAGGTGAAGGACCCTCTTTAAGGGGTGCTTCAGGCCTGGAAAGCTGAGCCATTCGGCAGGGAAAATCACCGTTACGCAGGTGTATTCCTATAGGGTGGCTTGCACCATAACAAGTGCAGTTTTGTTAATGAAGTTACAAGACCAGGTTGGGAAGAGGCATTTCCCCGGTCTTTTCCTGCAGAATCTGCGACCACGATTTGGTCCTCTGATCGACTCGAACCAAAAAGTTAACCCCCTCGCTTGCCGAGGGCTGGGAAAGGCAGCCGGGCTTCCTCGCGGCGGTCCTCCGCGCCCGCGCGCGAGGGTTCTTGCTTCCGGAAGGACGGAGAGACCTGGTCTGGCCGGGAAGAAGGCGGCGATCGCGTTGACCTCGCTCACCACGGCGTTCACCTTGGCAGTGATCTCGGCCGACTTGGCCGAGTTCTTCACCTGGGCGTCCTGCAGCAGGCCGGTGAGGTTGGAGTTGATGGCGTTCAGCACGTTCAGCGCCGTCGGGGAGTGCCCGACTGCTCCACGATGGACTGGAAGGTGCCGAGGTCGGTCTGTACCTCCGTGAAGGCGGCGGTGGCTACCGGGGCGGCCGCCGGGTCTTCGACCGTCAGGCCGGCTTCGATGAGCGAGCCAGCGCGCCGACGGTGGCCACACCTTCTGGGCCGAGTCGGTCTTAGCGAAGAACTTGGTGAAGAAGTTGTCGATGTCCTTGATGAGAGAAAAAGCCATGTTTGTTTCTCCTCCTCCGGAGAGAGTTTTAGGGATGGGTTGGGCTTGTGACAGCCGGGTGTTGTGAGAGCTTGTGGGATGGCGGACTTGGTCGCCGCGGTGGTGACGTTGATGGCCGGGCTGGCCGCGTAATAGTGGATCTGCGCGGCCGTGTTGACGAGGTGGCTTTGGTTCACCTTCGTGCTGAGTACGTACTCAACGTGTAATTTCAATCTGGGCGCGCCGGTTTTGCTTGACGGAGCGCGCCTGTAAGGAGTATGAGTATTTGAGTATGCATTATTCAGCGTCTCACGCCCATCCTCTGCCACCGCCGCGCCTGGTGTCAGATCTTCGGCAGCATGGTCCAGGACCGCCGCGAAGCTATCGCCCGGTCAGTTGAAGACGCCGCCCGGCTGTCCGGCATGGAGTCCTCGGAATGGGCCGCGATCGAAGCCGGTCATATACCGGCTGATCCGGCCCGGCTCCATTCCATGGCTGATGCGCTCGAAATCCGCTTCGATCACATGGCCCTGCTGGTCTACCTCTGCCAGGGAGCCTGGGCAGCCTGAAGCGGCGCCGGCTGGCCTTGTTACTCATAACCGTATAGCCTCATCTCCAGCAGAGAGGAGGTGAGCAAGATCGCGAAAGCACAACAGGAGCCCGAGCTAAAACGCATGAATCTGAACGTTCCCTTAGAGCTCCACAACAGCTTCAAATCACTGACCGCCGCCCAGGGCGAAAACATGACCGACGTGTTGCTGGAGTTCATCCAGCAATACGTCGACAAACACACCCCGAAGCCGAAAGAGCGGCGCAAGTGAAACGCGCCGCCCTCTACATGCGGGTCTCGACCGTCGATCAGCACCCCGAGACCCAGCTTCACGATCTGCGCCAGATGGCCGCCCAGCGCGGCTACGAGATCGTGGCCGAGTTTACCGACCGCATCAGCGGCGTGAAGGCTCGCCGGCCCGGTCTCGATCAGCTGATGAAAGAGGCTCGCCGCGCCCGCTTCGATGTCGTGCTGGTCTGGGCCTCAGACCGGATCGCCCGGTCGGTGAAACACTTCCTCGAGGTCTTAGACGAACTCAACAGGCTCAACATCGAGTTCGTCAGCTTCCGCGAGCAGATCGACACCGGAGGCCCGCTGGGCAGGGCTATTGTGGTCATCATCGGAGCTATCGCGGAACTGGAACGCAACCTGATCATCGAGCGGGTGCGCGCCGGCATGCGCCGCGCCCGTCTCGAAGGCCGTCCCATCGGACGCCGGCCGCTCGAGCTCGATCACATCGCCATCCTGCGGGACCGTCAGCGCGGCCAGAGTCTCGGTCAACTGGCGAAGAGCTATCGCGTCTCCCGCACCACCATCCACCGCGTGCTCCGCGAGCACGCCACCACTACCCTGGAGAAATCTGCGTGACAGAAAATACGGCTTCCATCCTGGTGTGGATGCTGATCGTCTTCAGCCTTGGCTTCATCATCGGCTGGACCGGCGGTGAACTGCGCAGCCGAAGCAGGTGCGCAGAAGAGAAGGTCGAAGATCTCCGCGATCAGCTGGAGGAAGCAGCAACGCTGGACTCTCAGCTCAGGGAAATGCGCAGCGTCCTGAACGACACCCACAGGCGCATCCTGACTGTTTCAAAAGGCCTCGAAAAACCCGCCCCCTAAACCCCACAAAATCAATGGCCGGATCTCTCGGTCCGGCCTGTTCCACAAGGTGTGGATTAAGAAACAGCTATCCCAAAACATGTATCACGCTACCCCTCGAAAAGATACCGGCGATTTTGGCGACAGTTCACATTTCACTGAAAGATTTCGGGACTGAAGCGCATTTATGGAAATCTGAACAATCGCCGGCTGAGTTGGTCCGCCGTCGACGAGGAATAAAGAAGTACTTGCATGGGTTTCGCATATTCGCGATGAGGGTCAAAACCCTCGACTTTGAGAAACTCTCATTTCCGATCGCCTCGGAGTTTTGAAGGGAGTGACTCTACTAGTCTGGGAAGTAGGGTCGCGGACGTCGCAACTAGTGGGAAGCCATCGGCTGGCTTTTCACGATCCCACCGGAAGTCTGCTGCACCGCCGCTCTCGATGAGGATAGTCAAGGCGGCCGCTACATCCCAGATGAAAATCAGTTCTTCGAAGAAGCCGTCGATGCGATTTGCCGCGATATAGCAAATAGTGAGTGCACCGGCGCCCTGAGCGCGGAAGGTAGCTCCAAGAGCTGCCAGCCGCGCAAGCCCAGCGAATGTCCAGGAAGGCTCGATCTTCTGCGTGAGGCCGAAGCCGATTACGGCGCCGCGCAGGGTCGTAGCGGACCGGCAGGCCAGGCGCTTGCCGTTGAGCCAAGCCCCCTTGCCGGCGATCGCGCCGAATAGCTCGTCATGGCATGGGTCGAAAACGACGCCGAGGGCGGGCTCTCCGTTGCAGACCAGAGCGATAGAAACGCACCAGTGCGCGATTCCGCTCGCATAATTGCTGGTTCCGTCGATCGGGTCGATAATCCAGGCGGCATTGGCGCAAAGCGAGCCGCGGAACTCCTCGCCGAAAAGGCCGTCCCCGGGCCAGCACCCATGCAGCTCCGAGCGGATGAATAGTTCGATTGTCCGGTCGACGTCGGTCACCACCTCGTCTCCCGCCTTGGTCTCTACGGCCGTTCCCGCACGGAAAGAGAAGAGCGCATTTTGGCCCGCCTTTCTTGCCACTTCGACCGCCGTCTTATACCGCGCTGCGATTTCGTCTTCGGTCAGCATAAACACTTCTCCGGCCGTTGTTGGATGCCACGGTAACTATAAGACTTGTGGCATTCCACCGAAATAGGCCAGTACTGGATTGCTCCGGACCTGCCCGAGTGTGCTCGACGACGTGATGATTTGCTAGGCAAGGGACGAGAGTTCTTAAACTCCGAATTACTTCAACAAGACGATTACGGAAGGGGATTGTTCTCGTAATCGGAATACTTTCCGCTGTATTTCTCCGTAATACGTTTGCAAGCGTCTTTGATCGCAAAGTGATGGCATCGTTCCGTGGCGACATCCGTAGAAAACCAAAGCGCACGTGCCAGTGCATCCGAATGGGTGCCGGTTTGCGATAGCAGCGAGTACATTAAGGCCGCCCGGAAGGAATCTCCAGCGCCTGATGTGTTTTGAATCTCCTGCACTGTACTTTGGGGAGCGCCACAGTACCAACCCGCATTATTCACTAGATCGATGCCGAGCGCGCCAAGGTGATGAAGCGTAGTAATAAACCAGCGCCTGTTCTTTCCGGATGTGCGGGCCGCCCACTTACGGGTTTCGTTAAGCAGTTCAGAAGTTAGTTTCAGTGGCTTCACTCGCTGTCCAGCGCACGTTGCGCTTGAAGCATCGACGAGTTGCCTCAGCATCTCCTCAATTGCTGTCGTCTCTTGATCAAATTCAGCTTCCCACCATTTACTGGAAGGGTCAAAGACCTTCAGGGAACTGGGAAGCTCCCAGCCAAGAGAATAGAGGACCACGCTTGCAAAGAAGGGAAATCCGGAAGTAAAGATGTTTATATAGCCGCACAATGATTTCTCCACATGCTGAAATGGGCTTCCCCCTCCGCCGGTTTCGTATACGACGTCAACCGCTGGCCGGCTGGCTAGCGCGTCACTAAGAGCCAACAGGTTGTTTGGTTGCAGCAATGGCCCCAGTTGTTCTGGACTCAGCGGGATATCTTTGGTTAAGGGTGGATGTTGCGCGGCTAGAAATTTGTCTAGATACACGAGGCGAAGATCATCTTGGCTAAGCTGAGCGCGCAATTGAGCGGCCTCTGGCGCATCGAGCACGACCCGTTTGTTATATCCGCGATCCAGGAAAATGCGCTGACCAGGATACGGGGAACTATCTTTAAGATAACTTGTATGCACAAGCACTGTGGAATGCCATGTGGAATCTTGATTGCAGCTGACAGCGTCGGCATCAATAAGAAGATTCTTGCAGTCACTAAGAATCTCCGCGCTATAGGTGTCTTTCTGTCTTCCTATTGCCGACACGATTGAAAGACGACACTTGCGATCCTTCTCATCCAGCGCTGAGAGGATCATTAAGGGCGTCATTGCTGAACCACCAACGTGCTCCTCTATATCGGAATAGCGCAGATTGCGTCTTCCTGCCGGGGGAAGGATATGCTCTTTTCCATAAGTGGTTTTCCCAGTAATATTTCTCGACGCTAGGCCAATTGCGATCACATTAGGTCCACAGACAAGCTTAGAAAACTCCGCTATTGGGTTTTCCATTTCGTTATCGAATAAATCACTTAGGTCGGGAAAGAGCCGGGCCAGCGCCGCAGCTGTTCCGAAGTAATAGTGACCGCTATCGCGAGAACGCGGGAGGTTCACAACTAGCGGTGTAATGTCAAGATTATAGAGATGAAGAAATTCCTGCTGCGAGGGTATGTCATTATAGAGCATAAATGCATGTTGCCGCGCCTCTCTTCTTGTCTGTCGTGCTCTGCGCAGGGCGTACATAAAAGAGAGATCTTGTGCATCGAGAGACTTACCGAATATAAGGCAAGTATTGCGTAACGCCAGCATGAGAGCCGAGCGTTCAGCGCTAAGCCGTCCAACTTCCTGATAGCATTCATCATAATCACTCTCTGTAATCACAACGGAGGCGCCTACGTCCTTATCTTGGATGGACTCCGCAAAGCTGTACTTATTGCTCATGGATTCGTCAGGGATGAATGATCCATGCATCTTGTGAATCCAGATCGATTCATCACCCTTCAGACGGACCTCGCCATGACGCACAAAGGCCTTCCAATTGGGGGAGAGAGCTTCTGAAAGGCGCGTTCAATTTGAAAATCATAGTTGGTCGTAACGATATTGTGCGGTGCAAGCCTGACCAGCATCTCATCAATAACGGTAGGAGCGATATCCTGTCTGAAGGCCTTATCAAGGTCAGAGAGTAAATCGTGGCGCGCCTGGGCCATACTTAGCAGATTTGTTTCTGCAGAAATAATGACCGATTGCGCTAGTGCGAGGAAATTTTGGCTGGGCGATATCAGGTGCGCAGGAACGCCACTTTTGATTGCGGCTTTTCGAACCACGCCCGACCAACTGACATCGGCCACGCCGCCAGCCGAAGCAGCACCGTGTTTGTTTTGCCGAAGACCGTGCAGCCATGCAGAAGACTGGGAGGGGCCATTTCCAACAATCAGAGTCAGCTTTCCATTTTGGCGAGCGTCGGCAAGAATGGTAGCCGCGATGCCGATCTTGTCGTTTTCAGTTACGAATCTTTTGCTGGGCTCCTTGATCAGCCACATCTGCTTGTGCTCCTTCAATTTGTTTCAAAGTGCATTGGGAGGAGTGTCAAACAAGGTCAGGGTTTCGGCGACAATTCCTACCGGCGATGAGGGTGCCACTTGATTTTCGACTCGGAAAAGATTCAAGGGCGTCAGGCCCCAAGAAATTATTCCCTATAAGTCAGCTAATGTGGAGGGATTTTCCTCGCAGTGAAATGTGAACTGTCGCCAAAATCGCCGGTATCTTTTCGAGGGGTAGCGTGATACATGTTTTGGGATAGCTGTTTCTTAATCCACACCTTGTGGAACAGGCCGGACCGAGAGATCCGGCCATTGATTTTGTGGGGTTTAGGGGGCGGGTTTTTCGAGGCCTTTTGAAACAGTCAGGATGCGCCTGTGGGTGTCGTTCAGGACGCTGCGCATTTCCCTGAGCTGAGAGTCCAGCGTTGCTGCTTCCTCCAGCTGATCGCGGAGATCTTCGACCTTCTCTTCTGCGCACCTGCTTCGGCTGCGCAGTTCACCGCCGGTCCAGCCGATGATGAAGCCAAGGCTGAAGACGATCAGCATCCACACCAGGATGGAAGCCGTATTTTCTGTCACGCAGATTTCTCCAGGGTAGTGGTGGCGTGCTCGCGGAGCACGCGGTGGATGGTGGTGCGGGAGACGCGATAGCTCTTCGCCAGTTGACCGAGACTCTGGCCGCGCTGACGGTCCCGCAGGATGGCGATGTGATCGAGCTCGAGCGGCCGGCGTCCGATGGGACGGCCTTCGAGACGGGCGCGGCGCATGCCGGCGCGCACCCGCTCGATGATCAGGTTGCGTTCCAGTTCCGCGATAGCTCCGATGATGACCACAATAGCCCTGCCCAGCGGGCCTCCGGTGTCGATCTGCTCGCGGAAGCTGACGAACTCGATGTTGAGCCTGTTGAGTTCGTCTAAGACCTCGAGGAAGTGTTTCACCGACCGGGCGATCCGGTCTGAGGCCCAGACCAGCACGACATCGAAGCGGGCGCGGCGAGCCTCTTTCATCAGCTGATCGAGACCGGGCCGGCGAGCCTTCACGCCGCTGATGCGGTCGGTAAACTCGGCCACGATCTCGTAGCCGCGCTGGGCGGCCATCTGGCGCAGATCGTGAAGCTGGGTCTCGGGGTGCTGATCGACGGTCGAGACCCGCATGTAGAGGGCGGCGCGTTTCACTTGCGCCGCTCTTTCGGCTTCGGGGTGTGTTTGTCGACGTATTGCTGGATGAACTCCAGCAACACGTCGGTCATGTTTTCGCCCTGGGCGGCGGTCAGTGATTTGAAGCTGTTGTGCAGCTCTAAGGGAACGTTCAGATTCATGCGTTTTAGCTCGGGCTCCTGTTGTGCTTTCGCGATCTTGCTCACCTCCTCTCTGCTGGAGATGAGGCTATACGGTTATGAGTAACAAGGCCAGCCGGCGCCGCTTCAGGCTGCCCAGGCTCCCTGGCAGAGGTAGACCAGCAGGGCCATGTGATCGAAGCGGATTTCGAGCGCATCAGCCATGGAATGGAGCCGGGCCGGATCAGCCGGTATATGACCGGCTTCGATCGCGGCCCATTCCGAGGACTCCATGCCGGACAGCCGGGCGGCGTCTTCAACTGACCGGGCGATAGCTTCGCGGCGGTCCTGGACCATGCTGCCGAAGATCTGACACCAGGCGCGGCGTGTGGCAGAGGATGGGGCGTGAGACGCTGAATAATGCATACTCAAATACTCATACTCCTTACAGGCGCGCTCCGTCAAGCAAAACCGGCGCGCCCAGATTGAAATTACACGTTGAGTATGTACTCAGCACGAAGGTGAACCAAAGCCACCTCGTCAACACGGCCGCGCAGATCCACTATTACGCGGCCAGCCCGGCCATCAACGTCACCACCGCGGCGACCAAGTCCGCCATCCACAAGCTCTCACAACACCCGGCTGTCACAAGCCCAACCCATCCCTAAAACTCTCTCCGGAGGAGGAGAAACAAACATGGCTTTTTCTCTCATCAAGGACATCGACAACTTCTTCACCAAGTTCTTCGCTAAGACCACCTCGGCCCAGAAGGTGCTGGCCACCGTCGGCGCGCTGGCTCCGCTCATCGAAGCCGGCCTGACGGTCGAAGACCCGGCGGCCGCCCCGGTAGCCACCGCCGCCTTCACGGAGGTACAGACCGACCTCGGCACCTTCCAGTCCATCGTGAAGCAGTCGGGCACTACCCCGACGGCGCTGAACGTGCTGAACGCCATCAACTCCAACCTCACCGGCCTGCTGCAGGACGCCCAGGTGAAGAACTCGGCCAAGTCGGCCGAGATCACTGCCAAGGTGAACGCCGTGGTGAGCGAGGTCAACGCGATCGCCGCCTTCTTCCCGGCCAGACCAGGTCTCTCCGTCCTTCCGGAAGCAAGAACCCTCGCGCGCGGGCGCGGAGGACCAGCCGCGAGGAAGCCCGGCTGCCTTTCCCAGCCCTCGGCAAGCGAGGGGGTTAACTTTTTGGTTCGGAGTCCATTTCAGAGGACCAAATCGTGGTCGCAGATTCTGCAGGAAAAGACCGGGGAAATGCCTTTTCCCAACCTGGTCTTGTAACTTCATTAACAAAACTGCACTTGTTATGGTGCAAGCCACCCTATAGGAATACACCTGCGTAACGGTGATTTTCCCTGCCGAATGGCTCCAGCTTTCCAGGCCTGAAGCACCCCTTAAAGAGGGTCCTTCACCTATTCGATCCGGTAGATTGGATCCGGCACCGATACCCTCACGATGAACGCTCGCTTCTGTCCTTCGTGCTGAGCTGCACACTCTTTTTCTTCTCCTGACGCCCGCCGCCAAAACGGCCGGCTCCCGGCTCCGGCTCTCGCCACCTTGAAGCCCTCCTCAAGCGAGCCACGAAGTAGAACTTCGGCCCGAGCAAAATCTCCCGATTTGAAGCATTGCAGTGCCTCCTCCCGTCGTCTCAAACGCAGTCTCTCTTGTTGCATCCGCTCCTCAGCTTTTGTTCGCCACTCCTCGGCTCTTTTCTAAACTATTTTCAGCTTGTTTTTCAGTGCTAACAGCAGCTCAGGTGGAAGGCGGGCACTACTTATCGGAGACAAGACGGTTGCAGCACGTCATTGCTATTCACCTCGAAGAGGTCCCTCAAATGGAACTTAGTCGGCCGATGTTTCTCAAACGATTCTTGCCAAAACAAGAATTTCCCCTTGGCTTTCACGGCCCGGTCGCGTTCAGCAAGAGTTGGCTGAGACAGCAAGCGCGATACTGTTTCCGCGCATACCTCCAGTTCAGCGAGCTTCGCTCGACAGTTCCAACAAATCTGCAGGTGTAAATAGACAGAATGCGCTCGAAGCCTGGACAACTCGCCATCGAGGTATGCAAGCAGGGTGTCATCATGGTGGTGTCGTAGAGGCATTTTGACTGGCATGTTGCTTTGGACTCCTTTCTCTAGTTCGTCGAGACATCGCTTGCTGAAGCTTTCGCAGCGCGCGTGATAAGAGCGTATTCACAGAGTTCATACTGATTCCTAATTGATCAGCAATTTCCCGATACTTGAGCGCCTCAAGCCGCAGTAAAAGCACTTCTTCCTCCCTAGGAGTGAGTACTGCCAAAAAGTGACGTATTTGGTCTCCGCTAAGCGCTTCCGGACCGACTTTCCTTGAAAGCTCAGCTTCGTTGAAAGGTTCAATCAATTCGCGATCGCGGCTCATGATTCGCGTTACTCTGCTCAGAGACCTTCGTAGTACGCAGAGTGTCCATGCCTTGGGGTGCTCAATGGTCTTGCCTTCGCGTAGTGCCTTATAAAGTTGCATGAACGTGTCTTGCGCGAGATCCTCCGCGAGCTCAAAGCTGCCTGTCGACCGTGTTGCATAGCGGACAAGAAATGAGTACCAGCGATCGAAGAGCATCGTAACCAGCCGGGATGCCTCCTCTCGGTCCATGACCCTCATCAGCCCCCGGAAAGTGTTCGTTTATGTAGTGCTTAGGACCTCCTTTTTTCACGACAACGAATTGAAGAGTTTTGAGGTTTAAAATGTCAAAGCTCATTCGTCTTAGAGAGTAAATTCAGGTAGGGCGTCGGTCCTACTTGACCTCTTGGACCGTGCTTTAACGAACATCGCAGGCAATTTGGAGATACGGCCTGGGCTAAGCTTTGCTGTTCTCGGATGTGCTTATTGCCTTCGCGTTAACCTCTGACAGCAACTTCTGCAAGGCTTGGAGAATATCAACGTGATATCGAGCAAGGTAGCGTTCGATCCGCGAATTCTGCAATAATCGTTCGAAATATCCGCACGAAACCGTCAAAGTAAGAACATCCGTACCGTAGGATTCTTCAACGGATTTCAAATCCCGCAGGAGAAATTCGTTTTCCTGTTCCAGCATCGACCGTGCCGCATTCGACGTCGCTTGCATCTTCTTGGATGAAGAAGCGTGCTCTTCCAGCAGCTCCGGCTTGGTAACTGCCAACAAGGCTTTTGCAAACGGGATGGTGTATGTTCCACTCGCGACCATATGCTCTGCGGATTCAATCTGTCGAATTGCCTTCATCTTTCGTAAAATACCGAACACTTGCGGACTAACAGATTTGTTAAGCAGTAGTTGAACGACCTTTGGACAAATACCGTTTAATAGATCCCGTTTAACACGAATTGAATCGAGACCAATGTTTAGAGCCGCAGCGATTCGATCCTCCGTCAATCCATTTTTCAATGCCTCCATCAACATAAAATGCTGTGCGATTGGGGGTATGTAATTGACGTGCCTGTTGTACGTATAGGCTTCGTCATCGGTCGAAAGAACGCATTTGGCTTCTGCCATGACCATCGCTTTCAGAATCTCGAGTCGTACGTGGCCATCGAGGAGCAAGTAGTCGCCAGGTCCTCGAGGGTAGACGATTAGAGGTTCTATTAGACCGATATGTTTGAGAGAAGCGGCCAGACGCTTGTAAAAGTCGCCCTTTCGCTGGTCCGGGGTAATTGCCTTCTGCGGCACGATTACGTTAAGGGGCAGGACGACTATGTGCTGTTCGAAGTCGCTCTTTACCGACTTCGTGGACATAGTGAGAACCTCTAGCCAAGACGAGCCATTAGCTGTGCTGGCATGTCGGCGACGCCTTCAGCGCGAAGCAGCGTCACGAAGTGTTCATCATGGAGAAGCTGGCGCATCACCGAAGTAACTAACAGAAGGCGCTCTTTTGTGAGTTCTGCTTTAGCGATAAGAGCTTTTTGTTCGCGGACTCGCTGCCTGTACACCTGGACAAGCATGTTGCCAGTAACTTTTCGCTTGAGTTCTGTGGCTTTTCCCTCTTTCTCTCTCTTTGCAATTCGCTTTGCAATTAACCGGCGCGCCGCAGTGAGCTTGGATCCTCTTAGTTGTCCGGATTCATACGCCTAAGACAGAGCCTCTGAAATCTCGCGATCTCTTCCACTTGCAATCTGAACTGCGACGCTGATCGGCAGCCTTCCTGCCTCCACTGCCTCGATCAATGTAACTTCCTTATGCTCGACCAGATGTACTATGCCTGAGATGTATATCCGATCTTGCCCGAGCTTTCGCGAAATGTCTGCCACGGAATATCCTCTTTCACGAAGACTCCGAACTTCCCGCAAGATGTCCCGGTTCGATGGGGGTCTTCTCGCGATATTCTCTACGAGACTCATCAAATGCTGATCCTCGCGCGAAGCTTCAGCAATGATCGCGGGAATCGTGGTTTCGCCAAGCGCTAAAAATGCCTCCAGCCTTCCCTGGCCACACACAAGATCAAAACATTTTCCGTCTGCTGGTTGCGGATTACGCACCACGGTGATTGGCTTTTTGAGGCCAACTTCTCGAATGTTGGCGACTATGAGTTGCCATCTTCCCTGGCTACGCGAGCGTGGATTTGCGATATTGATTTGCGCAATCGGAATGTGTTCAATTTTTGGTTCGTTCATCCAATCTCTCCCACGCGGACACGCCGCGCCATTTCCACAAAGAAGTTCAAGTTGCTAAAACGATAAACATCCAATACCAGACCGTTCTCGGGTCGGAAGTTAAGCCGTTCCGCCAAAATATCTGCGCTTGGCAAAAGGTAGTAGTCCAAAATGTTGACATTGTCTGGTTGTAGACGCACTGCAATCACCAAGTCTGGATTCAAACCGGTATCGAAACGGATGAGCCACCGCTGATTCCCTGCACAGGTGGTGCGACATCTGGCGAGCACTAGAGAAGCGGTGTACTCCTGATGGATCGTGAGCAAGTCACTATCAGGGTCGATCTGGACGGTTGCTCCGATGGACCGCACTTGGTTCACAACTGATTCGACCAACTCGCTGTGCCTGCGCCTTAGCCGCCGATTGATCTCGATGTAGGCATAATCTCGTTCCGGCGTCCATCCAACCAGTTCGTAGGCGCTGGCCAAGCTGCCAAAACGAGATCTGTAGCAGGAGCTCGAAGGCATATCCTCTGTCCCGTTAATCAGGATGCCGGACAGTCGACCGTAGCTCTTTAGGAGCAACTTCAATCGATCGAGCAGCTCTTGATCGGTGAGGTGGCGATGGCGTGATTCGATGATGGTCTTGGCCTGGTAAAACAAATCCGCCGAGACACAATCGGCTCAAATGCTCCATCGAGCCGGATCCACATCTCGGCGGGGTTCTTGATGCGTTTTCGTTTCAGCTTGAAAGAGCGGCGATTGAAAATGTTGGCGCCAATGTATTTGGGGTTGATTAGCACTTCATGAACTGTAGCCCGTGTCCATGGTCGACCATTTTCCCCAAGGATGCCTGTGGCATTCAAAGTCTCCACGATCTCCCGCTCACACTTGCCTTGGATAACGAAGAGTTCATAGATTTTCCGAACGGTATGAATCTCTTGGGCGGGCCCTGGAATGAGGATCACTCTATCTGTCTGGAGACTCTTGCGCTCGCCGCGCTCTAACAGCCCTTTTGAATTTCTGTCGCGGTCAATAAGTTGCCGACGGAGGCCGTAGCCCGCTGGCCCGCCCTGGCGAAAGCCTAGTTCAACAAGGCGGCACTGACCGGCAAAGACTTTAACTGACAACTCTCGGCTATATTCAGCCGCCATCGAGCGCTTCAAGGTTTTGAGAACCGATGAAGACATGCTGCCATCATTTTCGAACTGCTCTGCGCAATAGTGGACGCGAATTCCGGCTCGCTTCAGCACATATTCGTAATAAGCGCTCTCGTCGACATCCTGAAAGCGTCCCCAGCGGCTCACGTCGTATACAAGGAGATCTGAAAAACCGGCTTCTCCTCTTTCCACCTCCGTCACGAGTCTGTTTAGACCGTCACGACCGGAGATATTTAAGCCGCTGCGGCCATGATCTGCGTACGTCTGCACGATCTCCATGTTGTGCGACTCTGCATAAAGGCGAATGACGTCAGATTGATTTTCAGGCGAATACTGCTGATGCTCAGTGGACATGCGCACGTATTGCGCGACTTTGGAGCGTGGAAGCCGGCTCTCGGGGAGATTGTCCATTAGTATTCCATCGGCTCTCGGGGAAAGAGGACATCGACTGCGATGTTCCACATTGGCGCTGCGACATCGGACTAGACCCCAAACTTGACTCCATATGAGTAGTGCCAGCTCAGGTGATTTTTCACCACAAGCGACAGCTTTTATTTTCGACATCATTGGGAGGGCGAATCGATATTTCATGGGGAGTGATAGACGACAGCCCGGGCTCATTGCTCTGGTGGTGCAATATGTCACCGGGAAGATCTGGTGCCAGCACTGAGCGCATCCGAGCGGCAAAGAGGCTAACACGCTTTCCAACAACCCACGGTCCCCACGCAAACGAATCGTTTGATTCCGAACATCCCGCGCGAGGCGTGGCCATGAGAGAGGATTATTCGAAGGATGAGGTATGGTTGTTCTCCCCGCAAGACTCCGAAAATCGCGCAGGTTCTATGTTGCGCGATTCGTCCTGTTGTTGCGTGATTTCCTGCGAAAACATCCCTTCGAAACCAAGTTCGGCGGGTTGCGGAACCACTGTTGTTCGGGTTCTTATCGTGTTCGTGTAGCACGAACGGAAGCTGTTCCAGTACATTGTCCGTATTATTAGATTGTTCGTGCAGCACGAACAGTGATAAAATGCGAACAGGAGCCGAAACCCAGTGGATCCCCATCAGCAATTTCGCGAACAAGCCATTTTGAATGATGCACTTGACGCCATAAAGCGGATGACTGGCCTAGACATGCGTGTTGTTCCGAATGGGCTACCCAGGGGATCCGCCGATGCATTGCTGGAAGCCGATGCACCGACCGCGCGGGTTCAATTCGGGGCTGAAATTAAGACCGCACGGCACCTCGCGACTATTGGGATGGTCAAAGAACAATTGGCCCACTTGGCACCCGACGTCTATCCTTTGCTCGTCGCCCCTTACATCACTCGGACGCTAGCGGAGCATTGTCGCGAACTGAAACTGAATTTCATCGATACGGCAGGAAATGCCTACATCAATGTCCCCGGCTTGACCATTTACCTCACGGGAGAGCGACGGCCGACAACTCTGACGGGCGACGACCCGCATTACCGGGCGTACACCGAAGTCGGGATGAAAGTGACCTTCGTATTCCTGTGCGACCAGGAGCTGGCGGATGAAACTTACCGCGAGATTGCGCGAGCGGCACAAGTTGGCTTTGGAACCATCGGACCTGTGATCAAAGACCTGGAAAACCGCGGTCACCTGGTACAGAGGGGAAGGAGGAAAACTCTCGTTAACACGCGGGAGTTGATGGAAGCATGGGTAACCCGTTATCCCGACGCGCTCCGGACGAAGCTCTTCCGGAACCGTTATCAGGCGGATATCGACCGATTGGAGACTCTAGACCTGCGGGGAAAGCAGGCATTCTGGGGGGCAGAGGTCGCCGCACAGCGGTTGACCGGGTATCTAAAGCCAGAGCATTTCACCCTCTACTTGCGCGGTGACGCCAAACCTCTTCTTACCCAGGCGAGAATGCGCCTGGATCTAAACGGCAATACCGAACTTTTGCAGGCATTCTGGAATCTTCCTGAAAACCCGGCTCATCCAGACCTGGTGCCCCCTTTGCTGGCATATGCAGATTTGATGGCGACACAGGACGGACGTAATCTCGAGGCAGCACGCCTCCTTTATGAGCGGTTTCTCGAGCCCCTATACCGTATCTGAAGATCGCCCTGTCCCGGAACCAATACTCCACATCCTAGACGTGGTGCACCGCGTCGCCACCGAACAGGAATGTCCGTACGTTGTGGTGGGAGCGACAGCTCGTGACCTAATGCTCTTCCACGTCTTCGGGATTCCCGCGAGCCGCGCCACCCGGGATGTAGATTTCGCCATCGCCGTCGAGAGTTGGGACAAGTTCCACAGGACGCGCGACGCCCTGCTCGCGACAGATGAGTTTGTCTCAAGCAAAGTGGGGCACCGCCTTTTCTTCAAGGCGACCGACATCCCCATTGATCTGATTCCATTCGGGGGAGTGGCCGAAGACGATACGATCGCATGGCCACCTGCGAAGGATACGGTGATGACAGTTGCCGGATTTGAGGATGCGATGGCCGCATCCATTCAGGTTCAGGTCAGTAGGACCCTCACGGTACCAGTGGTGTCGCTGGCTGCCCTTGCGATGCTCAAGATCTTCGCGTGGGTAGACCGAAAAACAACCGACAAGGATGCTCTCGACCTCTATCGGGTGATCTCGACATATACGGATACCGGCAACGAAGACCGGCTCTACGATCCCGGCAACCCACATATGGAGAAGTTCAATTACGACCCAGAGTTTGCTGGTGCTGCGCTCGCCGGAGAAGACAGCCGCATGCTCTCGAGTGCCGCTACCGTCACCAAATTACGCACACATCTAACCGCTGCAGACTTTATCGATACTCTCGCGGAACGAATCCGCAATTCTCGCTGGCCCTTCCAGCCAGAGAAGCTCCCGCACGTTCGCGCCGTCTTGGTTGCTTACTTTGATGAGCTCCTGAAGTAGGCTTGCATGAATCCGGTTATGACAGGTTGGCTCAACGACAATTGCGCTGCAAAAATCGACAGCGTGTTCACTCTGCCCTGGGCCATCGATCACCCGAAGAATTCGAACAACACAACGAAAAACAAAACCGCGTCGGTGTCACTGCGAAGTTTGTTGTGAACGTTGAGAACAACGAGCGAGCTCCTACATGGCTACATGGGGAAGGGGACTCAAACGCCGAACCCTTCTTCAGACCGTTTTCCCACCCTTCGCTTCGCTCGAAGGGGCACCCGGAAACCAATCTTCCAAAGAGTGACAATCAAAGTTTCCAAACATCGCTCACGATTCAATGAACGCAGGTAGAGCCCCCATGAAAGCAACTTCCGACAGTCGGAAACTCGGAAGTTGGCTGCTGGGCAGCCTCGATAAGCGCGCGTAATCGCCGAAGTGCGCACCGAAAGGTTCCGACTCTCATCTCGAAACCCTGCGCTGCGATTAGAACGGCGGGGCACCCACAATGGGGCACCCATTGAGTGCGGATTGAAAACTCCCGGCAGGAATCAGAAAGCAGTTTTTTGGTTGAAGCGCCGCCGTTGAGAATTGTAAGTTGCTGATCCTGAATACCTTTTCGTTTTCGGGACCAGGGGGTCGGAGGTTCGAATCCTCTCTCCCCGACCATTCGTTAGCTCAAGTAGATCAGTAGCTTGCAGCGATCACGAAGTCAGAGCAAATTGCGGAAACTTGGGACCATTGGGACTTAGCTGGCACTTCCTGCCACCGTTCTCCGCACATTCTCACTCCGTTGGCCATTATCCGACATTTGCAGTTCCCAACTTTATTGGCCAAGGCCAGGCAGCCCCAGTCGTCACTGCGTGACCTTCTAATGCGGCGATCGCTAGTCGGCCGCCGCAGGCAGGTGAGATTGAGTACAACAGGTGACGGTGAAGAAGCGGGCGAGATCCTGTACACGGCGGCTGTACAAGGCGCCGGCGATCCACGGAATGCGGTTGCGGTGGCGGTGGCGAAAGTTGATGGTGATCGCAGCTGCTTCAGAGGCATGTCGGAGGGCTGCGGTGACGCCATTGGAGGTCATGGGATCAACCATGGCTGCCGCCTCTCCGGCAACCAGCCGGTTCGGTCCGAAGATATGGCTGTGGACGCGGCAGCGGTTACCCTGTTGCAATTTCATGTGCGCGTATCATTTGTGCGCGCGTGTCAGCGTGACCTTCAGGTCAATTTTCAAGTTGGCTGCCCGTAGGCACTATGTCAAGCATGTGCTGCCTTTCCCGCCACTGTGTTTCGAGTCGGAAAGCGCACATTTTTCCGATGGCTCGCGATCGCGGGCGAATGCTCATTCCTAAGTGGCGCGCGCGGTTCTGGCCCAAGAGATACAGATGCTACTGTCTGCTTTGGTAAATCGCCGCATCGTGATAGGTTGAAAAGACTGCATATGCCTGAGAAAAAAGGCAGGCAGCAGCTCGATCTTCAGAGCTCTGCCTGTAGACCACGCACCTTTTCCGCCCTCGCTCTTTCCCCCACATTGGCCGCGCTCCTTAGTATCCTTAGTATCCTTCCCGCTGCGGCCCTCGCGCAGCAGTCTTCCGAACCTCCAGTCGTCGTTCAGCCGGGTCCTCCGGGAAGCCCGAGCAAGGAACTGCCGCCGTCCACCACCGGCGCCGCCCCAAAGGTTTCGCAGGCCGATATCGATTTCATGCAGGGCATGATCATGCATCATGCGCAGGCAGTGGAGATGACGGCGCTTATCCCGTCGCACACCGAGAACCCGCAGGTGCGCGCTCTTGGAGCGCGGATCGGGCTTTCGCAGGCCGATGAGATACGGTTCATGAAGCGCTGGCTTGTCGAGCGCGGGCAGTCGACCTCGATGGGTATGCCGGGCATGCCGGATATGGACAAGAACGGCAAGCCCATGATGATGCCGGGCATGCTGACACCCGCGCAGATGGAAGCCCTTCGCCGGGCTCATGGCGCCGAGTTCGACCGGCTGTTCCTGACCGGAATGATCCAACACCACGGCGGCGCGCTGATTATGGTCAAGGACCTCTTCGCTTCGCCCGGAGCTGGCCAGGACGGCGAACTTTTCGACTTTGCGACCGATGTCGATAACGGGCAGCGGGCCGAGATCAAGATCATGGAAAACATGTTGAAGGAGATCCAATGAACGTTTCGCGGGGCCTCACCCTTCGTATGGCCGCTGCTGTTTTTGCCCTGGCCGTAATGTGTTCGACAACCGGGAAGCTGTTTGCGCAGGCGCAGTCCGGGCCGCCGGCTTCCGACGGCAAGTCAGCGGCTGACGCGAAGAAAGCCGACGCGGGAGAAGATCCCTTCGCGCCGCAGCCGCCCACTCCGTTGCCGCCTGGCATGACGGGATCGTCAACCTCGGACCCGCGCTACACGCTGAAGCCCGGCCTCTATGACGCAGGAGAAACGGCGATGGGCATGGAGCACATCGCATTCCTGAAGAAGCCGGAAGCCTTCCAGCTGTCCTCGACCAATCCCGACGACCCGGCGGTGCAGAAGACGCTGGCCCAGCTCGGAATCGGCGCCATGCTGGCGAAGATTCCCAAGCCGATGCAGCTGGTCATTGCGCAGCTTGCCTTTGCCAACTCCGACTTTGCCTTCCAGGGGAACCATCTTTTCCAGGGCAACTTCTACGGAGTGAACTTCTACGACATCTCGGACCCGGCGAAGGTCTCGCTGGTAACGTCGCTGGTCTGTCCCGGCGGCCAGGGCGACGTCTCCGTCTACAACAACCTGTTGTTCATGTCAGTTGAGATGCCAAACGGCCGCCTCGACTGCGGAACGCAGGGCTTTCCGCCGCCTCCTCCGCCGGAGCCGGGCCATGAGCACGAACGCCGTCTGCCTGCCGCGAGCCCAGAGCGCTTCCGTGGCGTGCGCATCTTCGATATTTCCGATATTCGCAATCCGAAGCAGGTTGCCGCTGTGCAGACCTGCCGCGGATCACACACGCACACGCTGGTTGTTGATCCGAACGACAAGGACAACGTCTACATCTACGTCTCAGGAACGTCGTTTGTGCGCCAGCCGGAGGAACTGGCCGGCTGCTCCGGCGAAGCTCCGGATAAAAACCCGAATACATCGCTCTTCCGCATCGATGTAATCAAGGTTCCGCTCGCTGCGCCACAGGAGGCGAAGATCGTCTCCAGCCCGCGCGTCTTCATCGATCCGCGAACGGGTGCGATCAACGGACTGAATAACGGCGGCAGCCATGATAAGGGCGCCGAGAAGCCGGCCGACACCAACCAATGCCATGACATCACGGTCTACTCGGCTATCGGCCTCGCTGCCGGTGCCTGCTCGGGTAACGGCATCCTGCTCGACATCAAGGATCCGGCGAATCCGAAACGCGTCGACGCGGTGAACGATCCGAACTACTCGTACTGGCACTCGGCCTCGTTCTCGAATGACGGAACGAAGGTGGTCTTTACCGACGAGTGGGGCGGAGGCATGATGCCGCGCTGCCGTCCGACCGATCCCAACAAGTGGGGCGCCGACGCCATCTTCAACCTGAAGGACGACAAGCTCTCGTTCGCCAGCTACTACAAAATGCCGGCTGCGCAGGGTGACACGGAGAACTGCGTCGCGCATAACGGATCGCTCGTACCGGTCCCGGGACGCGATATAGAGGTGCAGGCCTGGTATCAGGGCGGCGTCTCCGTCATGGACTTCACCGACCCCACGCATCCCTACGAGATCGCATACTTCGACCGCGGCCCCGTCGATCCCAAGGTCCTCATCCTTGGCGGATTCTGGTCGGCGTACTGGTACAACGGCTACATCTACGGGTCGGAGATTGCGCGCGGGCTCGACGTCTTCAAGCTCGTGCCGAGCAAATATCTCACCCAGAACGAAATCGACGCTGCCAACCTGCTTCAGGTCAAAGAACTGAACGTGCAGAACCAGCAGAAAATTTCCTGGCCGAATCAGCTTGTCGTCGCGAAGGCTTACCTCGATCAGCTGCAGCGGTCGCAGGGGCTTCCGGCGAAGCAGATCGCCTCGCTCAATAAAGCGATCGCCCGTGCTGAGAAGTCAAAACTCGGCAAGAAAGATGTGGCGAAGCTCGCCAGCATGGCTCCGTCGGTCGAAACAGCGTCATCGTCAGCGAAGTCTCCGGTCGACGCAAGCCGTTTGCACTCGCTGGCCCAGATACTGCAATCGCCGGTGGCGTAGCTACTGCAGTCTACTTACAAGAGCACCGGTGCGAGCCGGTGCTCCTTGTTTTCGATATAGGCAGCATTACCCTCTGACCGCGATCCATCAAGCCTCAACGCCGTCAATCACGGTTACTCCCGCCTCACGAAATTTCTCTTCCATCTTCTGCACCGATCCCTTCAGATCAATCGCCTCGGCACGCTTCGCGGATCACGACCGCCGGAAGGCCCAGCTTTCGCGCGTCGAGCGCCGAGTATGCCACACAGAAGTCGTAAGCCAGGCCGGCAAAAAACACCCTCTTCAGGCCACGCTCGCGCAGATATCCGGCGAGCCCGGTCGGTGTGGTGCGGTCGTTCTCGAAGAATGCCGAGTAGGAATCGATGTCGATCCGGTGCCCCTTGCGAAGAATCAGCTCGGCCTGCTGAAGTTGCAATGAGGGATGAAAGTCGGCTCCGCGAGTGCCCTGGACGCAGTGATCCGGCCAAAGTTCCTGAAGCCCGTGTGGTGTGGCGATGGTCTCGAAGGCCTGCTTGCCCGGGTGACGGCTCGCAAATGACAAATGCCCGGGCGGATGCCAGTCCTGGGTGAGGACGATGTGATCGAATCTTTGCGCGGCGTTTTGGATGGGCGCGATCACACGGTCGCCGTGCGGCACGGCGAGAGCGCCCCCGGGGCAGAAGTCGTTCTGCACATCGACGACGACCAGCACGTCTTCAGCTGTGATGTCCATTTCTTCCATGATGCCAAATGGGTCGCCGGGACTCGGGTAAAGTGGTTTCATTGTGATCATTAACCTCGCGCGCCGCGCGCACAACCATAACTGGGAACTCGACCCGATCACGCGGTCGCTGCTCGACACCGACTTTTACAAGCTTCTGATGCTGCAGTTCATCTGGAAGAACTTCCCGAAGGTCGAGGCGACGTTCTCGCTGGTGAATCGATCGACGAACGTGCGCCTGGCTGAGCTGATACGGCTCGAGGAAGTGCGCGAACATGTGGAGCACACCCGGAAGCTCCGCTACCACAAGTCGGAGCTGATATGGCTCGCCGGCAATACGTTCTATGGACGGCGCGGCATCTTCGAGCCGGAGTTCCTCGACTGGCTGGAGAACGGATTCCGTCTCTCCGACTATGAGTTGTACGTCGAGGACGGACAGATATGCCTTAACTTTCACGGCCTGTGGACCGAGACGACAATGTGGGAGATTCACGCGCTCTCGATCATCAGCGAGCTGCGAACGCGCGCCGAGCTGAAGCACCTTAGCGAGTTCGAGCTGGACATTCTCTATGCGCGCGCGAAGACACGGCTCTGGGAAAAGATGGAGCGCCTGCGCGGCATTCCGAGACTACGGGTGACCGACTTTGGCACGCGGCGCAGGCACAGCTTTCTGTGGCAGGAATATGTCGTCAAGGCTATGAGCGACGTGCTCGGCTCGGGCTTCACCGGCACGTCGAACACCTATCTCGCTTACAAGCACGATCTCGAAGCGATCGGCACCAACGCGCACGAGCTACAGATGGCGCTTGCCGCGATGGCCGACAACGACAAGGAACTGGTCGCGTCGCAGTACCACCTTCTCGATCTGTGGCGGCAGACGTACCATGATGAACTCCTCATCCTGCTGCCCGATACGTTCGGCACTACGCAGTTTCTGAGGAACGCTCCCGACTGGGTTGCCGACTGGACAGGTCAGCGCGCCGACAGCAAGGACCCGTTCATTGCCGGGGACGAATACATAGCGTGGCTCGAGGAGCGCGGGCGCGATCCTCGCCAGAAGCTCTTCATCGCCTCTGACGCGCTCGACATAGACCAGATACTCGGGCTTCACGCGTACTTTGCTGGAACGATGCGCAATGGGGCGACGTCCGCGGACTTCCATGGCGCGCCCGACTTTCTCGATGAGCGCAAGTGGGTGCCCGAGCGGCGTATACGCTTTAGCGTGGGATGGGGCACGCTCCTCACCAACGATTTTCGCAATTGCAACCCACAGACCTCAGGTACCGAAAATGAAGACGGGTTCGAGCCCATCAGCCTGGTTTGCAAGCTCACAGATGTGAATGGACGGCCCGCCGTGAAGCTCTCCGATAATTTTCAGAAGGCGCTCGGGCCGCCAGAGGAGATCGAGCGCTACCGCCGCGTCTTCGGCCTCGAGGGCGTCGCCAACATTCCCGTCTTCGTGTGAGATTTCTTCGCCCGTACCTTGGTTTCGAGATATTCGCTCAAGTGGGTGCATGCGGCATCGATTGGCTCTCGGCTTTTCTGCAAGCGGCTCAACATTTGCGAGCCCTCCAGGGTACTGACTATCAGCGCCGCCACTTTCGCTGAGTCAGCTTCATGTGCAATCTCGCCGCGCTGCCGTCCCTCCTCGAGGATCGACTCGAGACGACCCAGGAATGAGTCGAGAGCCCGGTGGGCCTTCGCCCGCAATTGCGCATTGCTGTCGTCGGCGTCAACAGCGGTATTCAGCAGCGGGCATCCCCCGGGGACGAGCCCGGAGCGCCGGTCGCGAAAATTCGCAATGATCTGCTTGAGGCGGTCGACGGTATTCGGAATCTCTTCGATACCGGCGAACCGCGTGTCCATTGCGATGCGCCAGGCGTGGTCGAAGGCGTCGCCGGCGAGCTCCTGTTTGCTCGCGAAATGCCGGTAGATTCCGCCCTTTTCGAGCCCAGTGGCGTCCATCAGGTCAGACAGGGCTGTCCCGGCATATCCCTTTTGATTGAAGATCGGCGCCGCCAGCGCGACGATCCTGTCGCGGGTTACCTGGCCCTTACCCAATTTCCAGCTCCTTTCCAATTTTAACCTAAAAAGAGACGCATCGGTCTCAAATCCAGTGAATCAAATTGGAGATCGAGCTTAAACGGTCTCATTTTATAGGTCTTGTTCGAGGTACTTTTTGGCCACTGCCGTTGCTACCGCCAGTCCCGCTGCGCCCACCCTCTCCGCACGACGCCCGGCGGTTAATCCGTGGGTCATCGCTCTTACGGTCACGCTGGCCACATTCATGGAGCTACTCGATACCTCGATCGCCAACGTGTCACTGCCGTATATCGCCGGCGGCCTTGGCCGGTCCTACGACGAGGTTACGTGGATCCTGACGACATATCTGGTTGCGAATGCCGTCGTTCTGCCCATGTCGGCGTGGCTGTCGCGTGTGATGGGACGCAAGAACTACTACTTGCTGTGCGTTGGGCTCTTCACCGTTACCTCGTTCTTTTGCGGGATTGCGCCCAGCCTCAACATCATGCTGCTGGCACGGGTGCTCCAGGGTATTGGCGGTGGCGGCCTGGCTCCCGTGGAGCAGGCCATTCTGGTCGACACGTTCCCGCCCGACAAGCGTGCGATGGCTTTCGCACTTTATACCGTGGCTATCGTGACGGCGCCGGCGATCGGTCCGGTGCTCGGCGGCTGGATTACCGACAATTACAACTGGCGCTGGGTGTTCTTCATCAACATCCCCGTCGGACTGCTGTCTATTTTCCTGACCACGCGCTTCGTGCACGATCCGCCGGCGTTTGCGGCTGAACGAAAGACAGTGCGCGACGCGAGCGGCAGGCTGCGCGTCGATGGAATCGGGATTGCGCTCATTGGCCTGGGCTCGGCAGCGCTCGAAGTGCTGCTCGACCGCGGACAAATTGACGACTGGTTCGGGTCGACCTTCATCACCTGGATGTTCGTCATAGGTGTCCTGTGCCTTACAGCGGCGGTCTTCTGGGAGCTGAATCAGAAGGATCCCGTGATCGAGTTCCGGCTGCTTAAGTCGCGCAACTTCGCCATTGCCTGCACGTTCTACTTCATCTTCGGCTTCGGGCTTTTCGGATCGACAACGATGATTCCGCAGATCCTGCAAACCCTCTACGGCTATCGCGCCATTGATGCCGGTCTCGTGCTCGGCCCGGGAGCATTCGTCATCACGCTGCTCGCTCCTCTCGGAGCGCAGCTGGTGCAGCGGCGCGTCGTTCAGCCGCGCGTTCTACTTTTCGGCGCGGTGGTCGTCGTGGGAATTTCCTTCTTGCACTACAGCCATTTCAATCTCGATACCGACTACAGCCACTACGCGTGGGCCCGCGCTTTGCAGGGCCTGGGCTACGCGTTCTTCTTTGTTCCTCTTTCTGTCATCGCTTACTCGCAGCTCAAGCCGAGCGAGAACAATAAGGCCTCATCCATCACAAATTTCTTTCGCAACTGGGGCGGCAGCTTCGGGATCGCCTTTATTAACACGGTTTCAGACCGCCGGTTGAATTTCCATCAATCTACGGTCGGGGCTAACCTGCCTCCGTCGTCGCCCGCCCTGCAGCAGCAGGTGGGTCAGACCGCGGCCTATCTGCGTGAGCACGGCTTTTCCGTGGCGGATGCGCAAAGTGCCTCGTATGCGCATTACTACACGCAGCTCCAGAACCAGGCACATCTGCTCGCCTTCATGGACTGCTTTCACATCATTGGCCTGGTCACGCTGATCGCGGCCCCGCTGGTGCTGCTGACAAGAACCTTCAGAATGGGAGGCGGCGCAAGCGCCGCACACTGACGCGTCGCCATGGTGGGCGTTCGCAGGCCGCGGCGGGAATGAGCGATACTGTCTCTTCGGAGAAAGTACTTGCCAGTTGAAACATCACCTACTGCCGCTGTCCTTGGTGAACTCGGACTACCGGCCCCAATCGCCGAGCTCTCTGCAAAATCCTGGGATGCCATCATTGTCGGTGCTGGACACAACGGGCTTGCGTGTGCTGCTTATCTCGGCCGCGCCGGCAAGCGAGTTCTCGTGCTCGAGGCGCGCGAGCGGGTCGGGGGAGCCTGCACCATCGAGGAGCCGTTCCCGGGCGTGCGCATGTCGCCGTGTGCCTATCTTGCCGGGCTGCTGCACCCGCTGGTTGTCGAGGAATTGGGTCTCCCGGCGCGTGGCTTCCACTGGACGCCCGCGGTCAACGGCCTCTTCGTGCCTTTTCTCGACGGCTCGAGCGTGCAGCTCTGGGACGATGATGACCGGTGCGATGCGGAAATTCGCAGCTTTTCCCCGAAGGACATTGAGGGCTGGCGGGCCATGACCGATGTGGTCCGCCGGCTGCGCAACGCTCTGCGGCCTGAGGGCAAAAGTGATTTTTGGATTGGCGATGCGCCGGCACCGGAACAGATAGACGAACGCCTTGGCGCGGACGTCGAAGCGCGCCATGTGCTCTACGACTGGTCGATGGCGGAGTTCGTCGAGCACTACTTGACCGATGAGCGGTTGCAGATTGCACTGCTCGGTCAAGGCGTGATCGGAACTAACGCGAGCCCCTTCGATCCGGGGACGGCATCGATCCGCTTTCATCACTCCTCGGGCCGGCTTGGCGGTATGCCCGGCATGTGGGGATACGTGAGGGGCGGCATGGGGATGGTTTCCTTCTACCTGTGCGACGCGGCGCGCGAGGCGGGCGCTGTGATCGCGGCAGGAGTTGCTGTTGCACGTATCCTGCCGGGTGAGGGCGTTGAGCTCGAAGGCGGAGAAAGGATCTCCGCGCCCGTCGTGATTTCGAATGCCGATCCACGCCGGGCTCTTGCGATGCTCGACGGCGCGGCTGATGTGGCGTGGAAGGCGCGGGTTGAATCGGTGCCGATTGAAGGCTGCACGGTGAAGCTCAATGTGCTGTTGAGTGAACTCCCCAACTTCAAGTCGCGCCCCGGCACGCTCGAGCCGCACCACTACGGACAGATCAATGCGCCGCTCACCAAATCCGAATGGAAAGATAGTTTTGCTGCAGCGCGCAACGGCGGGCTTGGCGACGCACTCTGGTGCGAGCTCTACTTCCAGAGTGTGCACGACTCGAGCGTTGTGCCGGCCGGGCAGCATACCATGAGCGTCTTCGCCCAGTACGTGCCTTATGCCTTCAAGAAAGGTTCGTGGGACAGCCGCCGCGAGGAGGTGCGCGAGCTGGCGCTGGAATCGCTCGGCCGATTCTGTTCCAACGTTTCCGGCGCGGTGATCGAAGCGCAGGTGCTTGGGCCGCCCGATATCGAGGAGAAGGTCGGCCTGACTGGCGGACACATCTTCCAGGGCGAGTGCCTTCCTCAGTTCATGTGGTCGCGACGGCTGACCGCGCGCACGCCGATGCCTGGTGTCTATCTCTGCGGAGCCGCCACGCACCCGGGAGGCTCCGTCATCGGCATCAATGGACGCAACGCGGCGATGGCCGTGCTGCGCGACATGGTCGCGAAGGCCTGACTTACTTTGGCGGATATTCTTTGTCTCTCCGGTGCGGCTGTTGAGGACCTCGAGTTCGCCGTTCGGATACGCCGTCACCTTGATGTAGTTGCCGGGGTCGGTGCCCTTGAGATTCGCAATCCGCGCCGCGTCTACGTTATGCGCGGGACCGCCCTCGTCGGAGTAGTGCAGCTGCCACAGGTCTTCGAGGCCCGGAACTTTCTCGAACGTCTCCATCACCGAAAGAGAGCCGCCCTTCTTCTCTCCGTTATCCATGATGGCTACGCGGGGCGTGATCGCGTCCACGAGCGCGGGGCTGCTGCTCTGATTCCACCCGTGATGCGAAACGACCAGCAGGTCCACGTGCCCAAGCTTGTTCATGGGACACATCAGCTCCATCTCCTTGTCCCACGTCAGATCGCCGAGATCGAGGATGTGCAGCTTGCCATAGGTAATCATCACGCCGAGCGAGCGGGCATTTTCGGTCTGGTCGGCGGGCCGCTTCTCCGATGTCGCGCAGTACTGGTTTGGAGCGCCGGCGCCCGGCAAAGGCTGCGAGATCAGGTTGCCGTCGGCGCTCACTACCGTCACGTCAATCCCGGGGATTGGCAGCGTCTCGCCGGGGTGGGCGACGATATGCTCGTACTTACCGCTGCCGATTACCTGCTGATAAGCCTCTGCGACCTTGACGGTCGGCGGCGTCGGTTGTCTCCCGGTTCGGTCCATGATCGATGAAGGTTTTGACCGGGATCTTTGCGACCAGCTGCGGCACTCCGCCAGTGTGGTCTACGTGATAGTGAGTCAGGAGAACGTAGTCGATGTGATCGAGGCCAGCCGACTTCACGGCAGAGGCGATACGGTCGGCGTCGCGGCCTTCGAAGCCCGGCCATCCGGTATCGATGAGCAGGGAGTGTTTGTCGGGCGTGACGAAGAGCGTCGACTGGCCGCCTTCGACGTCAATGAAATAAATCTGCAATGCGGCGCGCGGCGGCTTGGGAATACCGAGAACCGTGGTGGCTGCGAAGATCGCAGTGAGCAGGAGCGCTGCGACGAAGGCGGTTCGTGAGGAGCGAAGTTTCATGACAGCAATTTACGCCTGATCCGATGGTTTTTGCCAAGGCCGGGCCACGGTTTTCAACTACAGAGGCGTGCCTGAATCGTGCCAGATGCATTAGAGTTGCAGTGCATCAAAGAAGGAGGACCGTTGCACGCTCTGTTCCGGCGCAGCCGTCATACAATCTGTCTCACTGCCTGCATCTCTCTTGCCACCATGTTTGCGCACGCACAGCCAACGGGAGCTTCGATCCGTTTCGATGACTCGAGCAAAGTCTTCCGGATTGACGGCGGGGATGTCTCTTACGTGTTCGGCATAAACAACCGGAATGAACTGCAGGCGGTCTACTGGGGTGCGCGGCTCGGTGCCGGAGATACCTTCCCGCCTACTCATGTTTCCCGGGAAGTTGCATCCTTCGATATGTCGACTACGACCACGCCGCAGGAGTTCGCCGGATGGGGCGCGGGCCTGTTCGTAGAGCCTGCACTAAAGATCACCTTCCCTGACGGCAATCGCGACCTCGTTCTTCATTACGTGTCGCATCAGATTGACGGCGATGTTCTGACTGTCCGGCTCAAAGACATCGAGCGCGATGTCTTCGTCAACCTGCGATATGAGATGGATCCCGCGACGGGCGTTCTGGGCCGCTCGGCAACGATCGAAAACCAGACCAAGACGTCCCTGATCATCGAGCAGGCCGCTGCGGCTACCTGGACTCTTCCCCACGGAATGGATTACACGCTCGACTATCTGACTGGGCGCTGGGGCGGCGAAGATCAGCTGCAGCAGGAGAAGATTGTGCCGGGCGCGCGGGTACTCGAGAGCCGGCGCGGATCGACCGGCCACCAGAACAATCCCTGGTTTGCCGTCGAGCGGGCGCACACCAACGATCAGGATGCGGGCGAAGTCTGGTTCGGCGCGCTGGCGTGGAGCGGATCGTGGCGCATCACCGTCGAGCAGGATCAGGCGCAGCAGATTCGTATCACCGGCGGCTACAATCCTTTCGACTTTGGGTACAAGCTCAATCCGGGCGAGAAACTTGCGACTCCGGTATTTTACGGGGGCTACTCGCACGACGGCGTTGGCGGTGCCTCGCGCATCCTGCACCGCTTCGAGCTGACGAAAATTCTGCCCGAGCGGCCGAATCCGAAGCCGCGGCCCGTGCTCTACAACTCGTGGGAGGCGACGGAGTTCAATGTCGACGAGGCGGGACAAATGGCCCTGGCCGAGAAGGCTGCATCGATCGGCGTCGAGCGTTTCGTAATGGACGATGGCTGGTTCGGGCAGCGCAAGGACGACCATGCCGGGCTGGGCGACTGGTACGTGAATCAGCAGAAGTTTCCAAATGGCCTCAAACCGCTCATCGACAAGGTGCACTCGCTGGGGATGGACTTCGGGCTTTGGGTCGAGCCGGAGATGGTTAATCCCGACAGCGATCTTTACCGGAAGCATCCAGACTGGGTGCTGAATTTCACCGGAAGGCCGCGTACCGAGGGGCGCAACCAGCTTGTGCTGAACCTGGCGCGGCCCGACGTGCGCGACTACGTATTCAACTTCCTCGACAAGCTCGTCTCTGAAAACCAGATCGCGTTTCTCAAGTGGGACTACAACCGCAACTGGTCAGAGCCGGGCTGGCCGGCCGTAGCTCCCGATGAGCAGAAACAGGTTTACGTGAAGTTCACCGAGAACCTTTACAGCATCTTGCGCGAACTGCGCGCGAAGCATCCGGGGCTTGAGATTGAGTCATGCTCGGGCGGTGGCGGCCGTGTGGACCTCGGCATCATGGGCTACACCGACGAAGTCTGGACCTCAGACAACACCGATCCCTTCGACAGGCTGACCATCCAGGACGGATTTACCTATGGATACACGCCGGGAGTGATGATGGCGTGGGTAACAGACTCGCCGAACTTCATGAATCGCCGGGTCACCTCGCTCGAATACCGGTTCCTCTCATCGATGGAGGGCTCCCTCGGAGTGGGCGCCAACCTGAACCATTGGCAGGACGCAGACTTTGCCACCGCCAAGCGGCTGATCGGCGAATACAAGCAGGTGCGCGAGACGGTCCAGCACGGGTCGCTCTATCGGCTCGCCTCGCCCCGCAATGGCAGCGAATATTCGGTGACGGAGTCAGTATCGCCGGACCGCGGCCAGGCGGCGGTGTTCGCGTTTCTGCATTCGAGCCAGTTCGGATACGCGTACCCTCGAGTCTATCTGCGCGGACTCGATCCGAAGGCGCAGTACCGGGTGCACTGGATCAACGAAAAGGCAGCAGCCAACCTGCCCGAAACAGCAACTGGAGAATATTGGATGAACGCTGGAATCGATCTCGACCTCAGGGGCGATTTTCAGGCGGCGGCGTTCCGGCTGGACAGGACGCAGTAGGCCACTGACTCAGACAGGGGTAATGATCCCCCCCACCGGACTCCGCTGCGGCAGCTTCTTCTCGGCCGGTCGCTTCAGGCCTATAGCGTCGGCGATCATGTCGACGTACTTGAGGCCGGTGCCGGTATTGAAGATGACGACGCGGTCGGAGGGGCTGAGGAATCCGGTCGCAAGCAGATGATCGTACGCCGCGGTTGCCGCAGCACCTTCGGGCGAGAGCAGGAGCCCTTCATGTCGCGCCCAGTCGAGCAGAGATTGAAGAATCGTCGGGTCGTCGAGATCGACGACCGTGCCGCCGGACTCGCGGACGATTTCGAGGATGATGTAGTCACCATACGGCTTCGGTACGCGAAGCCCCGCGGCAAAGGTGGAGGCATTCTCGAAGAATCGGCTGTCTGACTTGCCGGCTTCATAGGCCCGCGCCACCGGCGCACAGCCCGAGGCCTGGACGGCGATCATTTTGGGCCGTCTGCCCGGGCGCACCCAGCCGAGCGCTTCCATCTCTGCGAAAGCCTTCCACATCCCGATGAGCCCGACTCCTCCCCCTGTGGGGTAAAAGACGGCGTCGGGGTATTCCCAGCCAAGCTGCTCGACCAATTCATACCCCATGGTCTTCTTGCCTTCGACGCGGAACGGCTCTTTCAGGGTCGAGATGTCGAACCAGACGTCTTCCGCGGCCAGCCGGCCTGCGGCCTGCTGGGCTCGCTGCTCTTTTATGCGCTCGGCAATCATGCGCGCGCAGTCGGAGATGAGGCCGTCGACGAGGGTGACTTGAGCTCCGTAGGCGACCCCCTCGAGGTAATTGGCCATGGGCACGTCTCGCGGCATGAAGATGTGGGCTTCGATTCCCGCGGCGGCGGCATAGGCGGTGAGGGCTCCGGCGGCATTGCCGGCCGAGGGTGCAGCAAGCTTCTTCAGACCGTAGTGGCGAGCCATGGAGACGGCCATCGACATGCCGCGCGCCTTGAAGCTGCCGGTGGGATTGGTCGCTTCTTCTTTCAAATAAAGGTTTGCATGGCGTCGTGAGCGCAGCATCGGCGTCCATCCTTCGCCGAGCGTTACGGCCTCAACCTCCGGCAGGACAGAAGCGTAGCGCCACATGCTCTGAACTCCGCCGGGACCGGGACGATCGACCTTGGTCAGGTCATAGCGGACGTAGAACGACCCCGCACATGCAGGGCACACGGTCTGGGGCTTGTCGGCTGAAACTTGCTGGTGGCAGCGCGAGCATTCGAGCGAAGCGATCGGGGGCATGAGGGGAGTTTAAATCTGCTTAGAGCTTGAACAGCTCTCTCAGCCGCTTTGTCTGGGCGCGGCTCACCGGGATCTCCGTCTGTTTCTTGTCGTCCATGCGGAGCTGGTAGCTCGATTTGAACCACGGCACGACTTCTTTTATGTGATTGATGTTCACTACAAAAGAGCGGTGCGCTCTCCAGAAAGTCGACGGATCGAGCAGGTCGAGAAGTTCTTCAAGCGTCCGGCATTTGGAATGGCCCTCGATAGTTGGCGTGGCCACAGTTATGACTCCCTCGTCGATTGAGGCGAAGCAGATGTCCTTCTGGTCGATGAGCAGCAGCCGGCTCTGAGCCTGGAGGACGATCTTCCCACTGTGGACGCGCGGCGACTGCTGTTGCTCGATTAGCCGGATCAGCGCGTCGAGCTTCAGACCTCCGCCCCCACCGCTCCCACTGAGCGGCTCGCCTTCGGCCTGCGCGGTCTCCTGCAGACGCTGGCGGGCACGCTCGATGGCCTGCAGCACGCGAGCCTTGTCGAAGGGCTTGAGCAGATAGTCGATCGCGTTCACGTCGAAGGCGCGCACCGCGTACTGGTCGAAGGCCGTTGCGAAGATGATCTGCGGCAGCGGGTCGTGATGCTCGATAAGCTTTTTAAGCACGGCGAAGCCATCGAGGCCGGGCATCTGCACATCAAGAAAAACTACGTCGGGCTGGTATTCGCGAATCAGCTCGACGGCCTCAATGCCATTCGCGCCCTGCGCGACAACTTCGACGCTTCCCGCCGAGTCGAGAAGATACTTCAACTCTTCGCGAGCAAGCTGCTCGTCATCGACGATAAGCGCTGTGATGGGAGGCGCGGAGGTATGCATGGGTGAGGCCTAAGCAATGTTCGGAATAGCTGTATCCGGAAACCACAGCTCCAAAGTTGACGTGAGCCGCAGCGAGCGGCAACCCGGCACGCTTCCTGTCGGGCGCAGTAATTCCGAAATGCCGTCCGTTCGAGTATACCGGGTTGAGGGCTGTGACTAGCGGCTGAAGGCGTGAAGCCGCGTCGGAGGATGGTCCGCCGTCAGGTCATATCCGCAGTGGACGCAGTAGATATCCGTAACCCGGGCGCTGCGGTAGCAGTTCTTGCAGCAGGCTGTGACCTGGTAGGCGCACTGCGGGCAATAATGATAGTCGCTCTCGACATGCGCTCCACAGGCCGGGCAAGTCGCAAGAATGGGCTGGCGAAGTAAGAAGTAAAGCACGGCGCCGATGCCGCCCGGCATCACAACGCAGATCATCCACAGGCGCGTGCTCATGCCGCGGCGCGGTGCGTCATTGGTGATGTACCCGATCATCAGCACATAGAGTGCCGCGAGAGCTCCCCAGGAAAGAATGAGATAGAAGCGGAAAGCGAAGGGAAGGCCGCTGGGATGGTTCCGGTGCGCCGGCAAAACGACCCAGAAGTAGTACTGGGTCAGGACAAAAGCCACGAGCGAACCCGCGATAGCCCAGCGCGGGATAAGGCGCAATTCATCGGAGATGCGTGTCTCTGTCTGGATACTGCGTAGGGTCGGGTTACTCATCGCTGGCTGCTCTACAGGCTTTCCTCATGCGCTTCGCTGCCCCCGCGTTTTCAGGGAGCCGTTTGGCGCACAAACCTGCCTCAGAATTCTTCTTCGTCCCGCGCCCTCCGGCTGCGCAAGTGAACGATCAGTGCGGCAAATATCGCGGACAACACGGTGAGGACCAGCGACATCGTTAGTGTGGGCAGGTCCTGGAAATGCTCTCCGCTGAACAGATCGTCGGCTACCATCCAGACGGCCGGCGTAAGAACCAGGACGAGTCCAAGGAAGGCCAGAAGTGCAATCCCTGCCTGACGGCGGCGGCGGGCCTCGGTGGCGCGCATCTGGTGCGCTGCCTCCATCACGGCCCGGCGGGTGCGCTGCACGAGGACCAGATCCGCCTCGGCATTGAGGCCGGATAGCGCTTCGATCAGCTTCAGATCACGAGCCGTCTCGCTCATCGTACCCCCTTATGGCCGCTCAGTACCCCGTCCAATTTCTCGATGCGCGGCTTCAGCGAGGCCATTCCGCGATACAGGCGCGACTTGACGGTGGAAAGCGGCGCACGCGTTACCTGCGAAATCTCCTCGAGAGAAAGCTCCTCGTGGAAGCGCAGCAGGATTACTTCGCGATGCAGGGGATCGAGCGCAAGCAGAGCCGCGGTGACGAACTGACTGTTCTCGCGGATCCGGTAAAGGTCGAAGGGCGTCGGGTCCTCACTGGGAATCTCGAATGCGCGGTCTTCACCGTCCACTTCGCACATCTCTTCGAGGCTCGCCATGGTGCGCTTCCGGCGCAGGTCGATCAGCAGGTTCCTGGCGATAGTAAACAGCCACGTATCGAAGCGGGCTGCGCCATTGTATTGTGCGCCGCGCACCAGCACGCGCATCCACGTTTCCTGAAAGAGATCTTCGGCGAGGTCGCGGTTGCCGGTGAGGAAGAGCAGGTAACGGAGCAGGCGATGCTGATACTGCACGATCAGCCGGTCGAGCAGCTCCGCGTCGTGCTGGCGGAGGCCCTGGGCGATCTGTGCGTTTTCCGCGCGCGATTGCTCCGCAATTGTCAGCGTGGCCGTGCTCATCTCACTCTCAGATACGGACCAAGGGCCGCGAAAGACGCTCTTCTCGATCAGATTTTCAAGCTCGCGCACAAAGCTCATCGCGCATCCCAAGGCAGAAAGTGGGCTCGCAGACCTGAGCGGGGGAAGAGCGAGTCTGCTAACTCTTCTATTATCCGCCGTATGCGATTCGCGCCACAAGTGCAATTTAAACTGAATGAAATGGAAATACTGTACGGCCTGCACCCGGTCGAAGAGGCTCTGCGGTCGGGAACCAGGAAATTCGATCATGTCTGCGTGGCCCGCGAGAGGCACGACCCCCGGCTGCAGCGGCTGATCGAGCAGTGCCGCGAGAACGGCGTTCGCGTGCGGACGGAGTCCCGGGACGAGCTGACGCGGCTGGCCAAGGGCGCCGGCCATCAAGGCGTCGTCGCCATTGTGCGCGGGCGCGAGTTTCTCGAACTCGAGGACCTGTTCGAAGGCCCTCAGGACGGTTCGGCCTCGCGGCTCCTGCTTGCGCTCGACGGCATCGAAGATCCGCAAAACCTCGGCGCGCTGCTCCGCAGCGCCGACGCCTCCGGTGTGGACGGCGTCATCGTTACCGAACGCCGGGCGGCTCCATTGAGCGCAGTGGCCGTCAAGGCATCAGCTGGAGCAGCCGAACATGTGCGCATCGCCCGCGTGGTCAACCTGGTCCGGGCGCTCGAACAGCTCAAGGAGAAGAATATCTGGTGCGTGGGGCTCGACGAGCGCGGCTCATCCAGTTACGACGAGTACGACTTCACGTCCAACACCGTAATCGTGCTGGGCCGCGAGGGTGATGGGCTGCACGATCTGGTCCGCCGCACCTGCGACCACCTGCTCCGGATTCCGATGGCTGGGCGGGTGGCTTCGCTGAACGTCTCGGCGGCGGGCGCGGTGGTCATGTTCGAGGCAGCGCGGCAGCGGCGTCTTGGGCAAAATGCTGCCGTGGCCTTGCCGGCGCCGCGCAGAGAGAGAAAAGGCTTGGGTTCATGAAGATTTGGCAGTGGATCGCCGCCATCGTGGTCGGCGGCGGATTGTGCGGCGCGGCGTGCGCCCAGCAGCAGCAAGGCAGCGGGACCGCGATCCCGCAGACACAACAAGCTTCTCCGGCGGCTCCCGGGAAACCATCGGCAGATGAGCAGCAGCCCTCGAACCCGAACGCCAAGGTGATCTTCTCGCGGTCGGATGAGGAAGAAACCCCGGCGACGGCACAGGCTGCTGCCGCGCCAAAAGTCGCCGTCAAGGTTACAGATCAGGAGCGCGCCGCCGTCACCTTCACGGCGTACGACTTCGACGTGCATCTTGCGCCGCGCGAACACACGCTGGCGGTCCGGGTGCTTCTCGAGCTGCGCAACGATGGAGACCAGCCGCTCTCCGTCGTTGCGCTGCAGCTCTCGTCGTCGCTGCGTTGGGAGGGCGTGAGTCTCGACGGCAAGCGGCTGCCGATGAGCGTGGAGAAAGTGAACAGCGACGCGGATCACACCGGGCAACTGAATGAGGCGGCCGTCGAACTCCCAACTCCGCTTGCGCCGAAAGGCACCCTGCGGCTGGAAGCGGTCTACAGCGGTCCGGTGGAAGTCGATGCCAGACGACTGCTCGAACTCGGCACTCCCGACGACCTGGCTGAGCAATCGGACTGGGACCGCATCTCCGAAGGTTTCACCGGCTTGCGGGGATTTGGCTACACGGTTTGGTACCCGGTCAGCTCGGTGCCCGCGCTGCTCGGCGATCAGGCCAAAGTCTTCGCCGAGATCGGCGCTCAGAAGCTGCGCCAGTCGGAGGCGACCGTCGCCATGCGCGTCTCGGCGGAGTTCTACGGCGTAGCGCCGAACCTCGCCGTGCTCGATGGCCGCGTAGTCGAGATGGAAAAGCCCACCGCCATGCCGACGGACGAATATCCCGGCGTTGTTGCCTGCTCGCTGCCTCCGACCAGGCTCGCCTTTGCTGTGCCGACGCTCTTCATCGCGTCGAGGACGCTCGTGGAAGACAGCGTCGTGCGCGTTTATGCGCGCGAAGAGAACGCGGCCAACGCGCAGGGCGTGATGACGGCAGTCACCATGGTGCGGCCACTGGTCGAGCAGTGGCTCGGATCGAAGCCAAAGCAGCCGGCCTTCGTCGTCGACCTTCCCGAGACCCAGGATGCGGCTTACGAGCAGGGCCCGGTGCTCTTCATGGGGCTGGCTGCTGACCCTCCGGAGAAGCTGGCTGAGCCTATGAGCCACGCGCTGGCACACGCGTATTTCGCCTCTCCGCGGGAGTGGCTCAATGAGGGTGTGGCCGCCTTTGTCGGCACGCTCTGGATCGAGCATATCCACGACCGCACGCTCGCTCTCGAGAAGCTCGAAGCCTCGCGCAGCGCGCTGGCCTTTGCCGAGCCTGCAACTCCGGGCACCAGTCCGGGCGAAGACCTGCTCCTCGCCTCCGACCCCATCTATTACCGCACCAAGGCGGCTTACGTGCTCTGGATGCTGCGCGATATGGTGGGCGACAAACAGCTTGCCGCAGTGCTCCAGGCCTACGATGCAGCTGCCGATACGAGCCCTGATTACTTCGAAAAGCTGGTTGAGCGCACCAGTGGCAAAGACCTGAAGTGGTTCTTTGACGACTGGGTGTATCGCGACCGGGGCCTGCCCGATCTCTCGATCATCAGCGTTAATGCAAGCCCCGTTAACTCAGGTCCCGCGCATGAAGGCCAGTTCCTTGTTGCTGTTGATATCAGCAATGACGGCTTCGCCGAAGCCGAGGTTCCGGTCACTGTGCGCTCGCACGATAGCACCCTGACGGACCGGATCCGGCTGCCAGGCAAGACGAAAACAGCGCATCGCATGCTGATTCAGGGCGAGCCGGTCGAGATACTCGTGAATGATGGGACGGTTCCTGAGGTGCAGGCGACCATTCACAAGCGCACGCTGGGCGAGTAGCGGGGAAACAAGGGTTTTGTATGACGGCAATTTCATGAACCGAACGAACTTAAGTCAGGACAAGTGCGTAAGCTGAGCCAGGACTGGGAGGATTATGCTGCGGCGCTTTCGATTGGTGGTCGTGCTGTTCGTTTCGTCTGTCTTGACCGCCGCAATCGCCCAGACAGTGCTGCATGTCGGCGATACGCTTCCCGGGATCTCCGGCCAGACGCTCTCCGGAAAACAACTGACCCTGCCTGCGGCCGCGGCCGGCAAGCCCGCAGTAGTCTCGTTCTCCTTCAGCCGGACGGGAGGTAAGGACAGCTCGCTCTGGAGCGAGCACATCGAGAAAGACTTCCCGGCGATGGGTCATCCGTATACGCTGATGATGATCGAGGCTGCTCCGAAATTCGTGCGTGGGACGATCATCTCCAGCTCGAAGAAGGGCATGTCCGAACAGGCGCAGGACCGCTGCATCGCAATGGAGCAGGACGAGGACGCCTGGAAGAAGCGCATCGGCTACACCGGCGACGACAAGGCTTATATCTTTCTTCTCGGTCCCGACGGGCACATCCGCTGGAAAAGCTCCAGCGCGTTTTCCGACACGGAATACGCCGACCTGAAGAAGGAAATCGCGCAGGTGAAGCAGTAAGGCTTCGTAACCCTCCGGTCGCATTCCCCAAAACAAAAGCGCCACCCAATCCGGGTGGCGCTTGTCTTTCTGAGCCCTGCTTTACTGCTTCTTCCAGTTCATGATTTCGCCCAGGGTGGTCGTTGAGCTCGACACCGGAGCCTTGTAGGCTTCGACGTCCGCCCGGCTGGCTTCCTCGCCTACTCCGCGCAGGCTCAGCCCGACCTTCTTCTCCTCGGCGTTCATCTTGATGATTTTGAAGTCGTGCTCCTGTCCCTGTTCAAGCTTGATCGGGGCACCGTGCGAATCGGTGGCCTCCGATACGTGACAGAGGCCCTCTACGCCCTCGGCAATCTCGACGAACGCGCCGAACTGGGCGGTCCGCAGAACCTTGCCGTGTACCACGTCGCCAACGCGATGCTGCGCAAAGAAGGTGTCCCAAACATCGGGTTGAAGCTGCTTGATGCCCAGCGACAGCCTCCGGTTCTCAGGCTCGACGCCCAGAACCACAGCCTTGACCTTCTCGCCCTTCTTCAGCACTTCCGAGGGATGTTTCACGCGCTTGGTCCAGCTCAGGTTGCTCACGTGCACGAGGCCGTCGATGCCGTCCTCGATCTCGATGAACGCGCCGAAGTCCGTCAGGTTGCGCACACGGCCCTCTACGATCGTTCCGGCCGGATAGCGCTCCGTCAGGTGCTCCCACGGATTCTCGAGGAGCTGCTTCATCCCCAGCGAGATGCGGCGGTCGGAGGGGTTCACGCTCAGCACTACCGTCTCGACCTCGTCACCCGGCTTGACCAGCTTCGACGGATGCTTCATCCGCTTCGACCAGGTCATCTCCGATACGTGCACCAGGCCTTCGATACCCTGCTCCAGTTCGACGAAGGAGCCGTAATCGGTCACGCTCAGCACGCGACCGCGAACCCGGGCTCCGATGGGATACCGCTCAACCGCATCCAGCCATGGGTCGGGCGTTAGCTGCTTGAATCCGAGCGAAACGCGCTGCTTGTCTTTATCGAACTTCAGCACCTTCACCTGGATCTCGTCGCCGACATTCACCAGGTCGCGCGGATGCGTCAGGCGTCCCCATGACATGTCGGTGATATGCAGCAGGCCGTCGATACCGCCCAGGTCCACGAAGGCGCCGTAATCGGTCAGATTCTTCACCGTGCCGGTCAACACGCTGCCTTCTTCCAGGTGCTCCAGGGTCGACGAGCGCTTGCTGTTCTGCTCTTCTTCGAGGATCTCCTTGCGCGAGACCACCACGTTGCCGCGCTTCTTATTGAGCTTGATCACCCGGACGTCGATCGGCTGGCCGATGTATGCATCTAGGTTCCGCACCGGCCGGATTTCCAGCTGCGAGCCCGGCAGGAACGCCTTGATGCCGATGTCGACGGTCAGTCCACCTTTTACCCTGCCCAGCACGATGCCGGTGACTGGCGTCTTCTCTGTCGCCGCCTTCTCGATCGTGTCCCATACGCGATGCCGCTGTGCCTTGTCGTAGCTCAGCAGGTATCCGCCCTCCGACTCTTCGCGCTCGACAACGACTTCGACGCTGTCGCCCGGCTTCAGCTTGGGTTGGCCGGTGTGGTCGACGACCTGCTCGAGAGGAATCAGCCCCTCGGACTTTAGGCCCACGTCGACTACGACATGCTTATCGGTCAGCTTGATGACGGTGCCGGACACGATGGTGTCGTCGAAGGCCTGCGCTGCGGCTTCGGCAGCCTGTTCGCGGTCGAATGACTCGAGCGCAGCGGCAAAATCTTCCATGCTTCCGAAATCTATGTCTTCGGGGGCAGCGGGCTCGGTGTTGGTTTCCGGCACTCCCGCGGCGGCTTCAGCCGGCTCGGCGGATGTGGCTTCCGGGTGGTGGTTGATCTCGATCGACGAATCGGCGTGATCCGTCGCAGCTTCAAGCGTAGGGGTTTCCAGTTCGGTGTTCAGAGGTTTGTTCTCGACTTGTTCAGGATTAAGGACGTCTGCCATAACAGCCAGCTCCGGGATTTTGGTCGACGGTCCCGATACGCCGCCTCTGCAGTCCATCGGAGTGGCTGGTCAAAACGTGCGACCCGCTTCAGAGCTGCAGATTTCTTCGCTATCCCCCTTAGATACATACTAAAGACGCGAAGATTCGGGAATCACCGCTCCGCTGCCGCCCGAGACAGCGCGAATGCGGCGAAGAGGACTCGGTCCAGGCCAAGGTTTACTGGCCTGACACAAAGTCGGCTCCGTTTGGGAGCATCCGGCAGGCAGGGCTGAGAGGAACGGCAATGTAGATCCGCGCGATGATCCCGCACGCAGGCCTACCTCTAAACTATAGAGCTGCCATTGCGGAGTGTCAATTCAGCCACCTCCGGCAGCCGTGAAAACACGGTCAAATTCCGGTGGCCTACTCGGTCCGGAGGGCTTGCATCGGGTTGAGCCGCGACGCCCTCCACGCCGGTAGCAGGCACGCCCCTGCCGCCACGATCAGCAGAATCAGACTTACCAGAACCAGTACCGCCGGATCAAGCGCCCGCGTCTGGTAGAGCATCGACTCGATCAGTCGCGTCACCGCCGCGCTCGCGGCCAACCCCAGAACCAAGCCGTACAGCGCCGGACGCAGCCCGTCTCCGAGCATCAATCCCGCCACCTGTCCGCGCTGCGCGCCCAGGGCCATGCGGATCCCGATCTCCCCGGTGCGCTGGGCCACAACATACGACAGGACCCCAAAGAGACCCACAGCCGCAAGCAGGAGTGACGACGCAGCAAAGACCAGCAGCAGCGTTACATCGAAGTTTGCATCCGCGGTGTTCCTGCCGATCACCTGGTCCATAGTCAGAATGTCAGAGGCAGGAAGATCGCGATCCAGCTCCTGCACAATTCGCTGCACGGGAATGGCATAGCGCGTCACATCCCCGGTCGAGCGGATGATCAGCGAAGCGCCGTCCATGTCGTCGTCTGCGTCCAGGGCGAAGTACATCATCGGCCGCGGAGGCTCTCCGACCTCAAAACGCGTATCGCCTACGATCCCGACGATCTCATACAAATGCGAGCCATTCGTTTTCAGGTGCTTGCCGATGGGATCTTCATGGGGAAAGTATTGCCGCGCAAATAACTCGCTGACGACAATCTCCGTGGCGTGGCCGGGCCGCTGGTTATCGCTGAATGTCCGCCCGCGCAACAGCGGGATGCCGATGGCAGAGAAGTATCCGGGGTCGATCCACCGATCGATGGCATAGTCCCCCTGCCCCAGCGGCAAAGGCGGGTGCTCGGGAATCGTGAAACCGTGGTCTCCTCCATAGCCATCGCCGGGAACGACCGGAAAGACCAGTCCCGCCGCCTGCACGCCCGGCAGTTGGCGCACGCGACCGAGCAGCGTATCGAAAAAGTTCGCCCGCTGCGCGGGATTCGCATATCGTGTCTTCGGCAGATCGAAACTCATGGTCAGCACGCCGCGGGTCATGCAGCCTAGATCGGCAGAGCGCAGCCGGTCGTAACTCTTCAGCAGCAGGCCGGCTCCAACCAGCAGAACCACCGTCAGCCCTACCTCTATGACAAGCAGCAGTTTGCGCAGACGTGCACGGCCCTGTCCCGCGCTGTACGAGCGCGACGACTCCTGCAGCGCCCCGAGAACGGTCTCGCTTTTCGAAGAAAACGCGGAGATCAGCCCGGCAAACACCGCGCACAGCACGACCAGGGTGACCGTGAAGCCGCCGACCGCTCCGTCGAAGTGAATCGCCGTAACCCGCGCCATCTCCTGCCGCGTGCTCACCAGCCACGCGAGGACAACCCAGGCCAGCATGAGTCCCACCGCGCCGCCGACGGCGGACAGGATCAGGCTCTCCATCAAATGCTCGCGGAGCAGCCGCATACGGCTGCCGCCGAGCGCCGTTCGGATGGCCAGTTCCTTCCGTCGCGCGGCGGTTCGCGCCACCAGAAGATTGGCTACGTTCAGACACGCAATCAGAAGCACGCAGGCCGTGGCGGCAAGCAGCACATAGAGCGGCGTCTTCAGATCGCCGACAATTGAGTCGAGCAGCGGCCGGATATTTGCTGCCTTGCTTACAAACGCATCGTCGAGATGCTGCTTATGGATGCGTTCCGTAATCAGCGAAAGCTCGGCGACGGCCTCAGCCCTTGTTACTCCGGGTCTGAGACGCCCGATGGCTTTCCATTCATGATTATCCAGCGTCTGCATCTCGCTCGCTGGAACCTCGTGATAAATCGGCGTCCACAACTGCATCGCCTGCTGCGGATAGCCAAACCAGTCCGGCATCACTCCAATGACGGTGTAGGGCTTGCCGTCGAGCAGTATCGTCTGGTTCAGGACGCCGGGGTTTCCGCCGAAACGCCGCTTCCACAAACCCCAACTCAAAAGCACTGTCCCGTTCGCCGATGGCTGATCCTCGGTCGCGGTAAAGTTCCGTCCCAGAGCTGGCTCTATGCCCAGCATCGGAAGCATATTCCACGACAGAACGCCGGCACGCACATTCTCCGGCAACTGGCCATTGGTTCCGGACAGGTTGTATCCCGCATAGCCGGCGAGCGCCATGTCGGAAAAGCTCCGGCTTTGCTTCTTCCATTCGGCGAATATCCCGGCCGCATTACTGTTAAACGGGAATTTGTCGTCGGTGCTGTGCTCGTAGAGCCGCATCAAACGGTCGGGATCTTTGAAGGGGAGCGGCTTGAGCAACACAGAATGGACAACCGTAAAGAGCGCTATATTCGCTCCGATCCCGAGCCCCATCACCAGAATTGCCGCCAGCGCAAACCCCGGCGCGCGCAACAACGTTCGTAACGCAATACGCAAATCCCTCATAGCCAGCTCCACCCCGCTCCAACTCCATGTCTCGCGCGCCTGGTCCCGCAGCGCCGGCGGATTCCCGAAGGCCCGCAGCGCCGCATGCCGTGCCTCTTCTTCGTCCATCCCGTGCGCGACGTACTCAGCAATCTGCTGCTCGAGATGAAACCGAAGCTCATCGTCGAGCTGCGCCCCTGCACGGCCACGCCGGAATATCATCTCCATCCGCATCCGCAGCCGTGTCAGCCAGCGCATTTGTCCTCCTGTTCCCTGAGCCTGCTTACTCCGTTCTCAATGCCTGCATCGGATCCAGCCGCGAGGCACGCCATGCGGGAATGGCACAGGCCAGCGCCGCCACCAGCAGCAACGCCGCCGCCACTGCGAAAAACACCGCCGGTCGACGGGACTGCTTCCGTAAAGCATCGACCGGATCAGCCGTACCGCGCCCACGCTGGCGATGAGCCCCAGCGCGAGCCCATAGATCGCGGGACGAAGCCCATCGAGCAGCATCAGCCGCAGTACCTGGCTGCGCTGCTCACCCAGCGCCATGCGGATGCCGATTTCGGCCCTCCGCTGGGCGACGAGGTAAGAGAGCACTCCGAAAAGACCGGCCGCAGCCAGGATGAGCGACAACGTGGCGAGTACGGTAAGCAATAGGGCATCGAAGCTGGCGTCGAGCGTCGATTTGCCGACGATCTGGTCCATCGTCAGGATGTCGCTGACCGGCAGGTCGCGGTCCATCTGCGCAATGATCTTTTGGATCGGCAGCGCGAAGCTTGAGGCGTCGGACCGGGTGCGGACGGCGAGCTGCGCGTAGGAGTCGCTGCCGCGATACAGCGGAAAGTACATGGTAGGCTCGGCTGGCCGCGAAACGTCTTCCAGCGTATCTGCGGCGACGCCGACGATTTCGAACTGGTGCGGAGCGTCGAAGTTACCGTCGTCGATGTGCTTGCCGATAGGGTCGCTGTTGGGGAAGAACGCGCGCGCGAATGCAGGTGTAACGATAGCGACGTTGGCATTGTTCAGTCGTTCGTTCGGCAGGAAGTTGCGGCCGCGCAGAAGCGGGATCTGCATGGCGGCAAAATAGCCCGGGTCGACGCTCCGCATTGAGGCGTCAAGATATTTGCCCTTCGGCTGCGGAGGATTTTCTGTGATGGAGAAGGCGTCATCGCGGCCAGTTCCGGTGCCGGGCAGCACGGTGTTGAGACCAGCGCCGGCAACTCCGGGCAGCGCACGCACCCGCTCGAGGAGCCGCTCGTAGAACTCCGCCATCTGCCCCGGCGTCTTGTAGCGCGCCTCCGGAAGATCGATGCCCATGGTGAGCACGTTGTCCGTGGCGCAGCCCAGCTCGACCGAGCGCAGGCGCTGATAGCTTCTGAGCAGCAGTCCCGCAGCGATCAGCAGCACGACCGTTAGGCCGACTTCGAGCGAGAGAAGGACCCGGCGAAGACGGGCCCTGCCCTGGCTGCCGGCTTGTGCGCGTGAAGACGCCTGCAGCGCGCGCAGCACCTGCCTGTCGTTTGCCGAGAGCGCGGCGATCAGTCCCGCAACCAGGCCGCAGAGCAGCATCACGCCCACGGCGAAGAGCAGGGCGTCGCCGTCGAGATGTATGCCGTCGACGCGCGGAAGGTCGGCGCGCACATTCACCAGCCAGCGAACCGTCAGCAAGGCGAAGAGCAGGCCGAGGCCGCCACCGGTAAGTGTGAGCAGGACGCTTTCGACGACCTGTTCGCGGATCAGCCGTCCCCGGCTTCCGCCGAGGGCTGTGCGGATTGCCGCTTCGCTGCGGCGAGCAGCCGAGCGGGCGACGAGCAGGTTGGCGATATTGAGGCACGCGATCAGCAACAGGCATCCTGTGGCGGCAAACAACGCATAGAGCGGAGTCTTGATTTGCCGCACGTCCGATTCGAGCAGCGGCATGACGTTTGTCGCGTCGAAGATCGGCCCCTCGGGGAATTGCTTTCGGATGTTTGCCTGGATCGAGTCCAGCTCGGCCTTCGCCTGGGCGATTGTCACGCCCGGCTTCAGGCGGGCCAGCACCCTGAAGTTGTGCGCGCCGTGCGACGTCGTGAATCCAGGCCACGATGCCATTTCGTGGCGGGTCGCTGTCCACAGCTGCACCTTGGGATCGGGATAGGTGAACCACGCGGGCAGCACACCGATGACGGTGTAAGGCTTTGCGTTAAGCAGAATACTCTGACCGAGAACGGCCGGACTCCCGCCGTATCGGCGCTTCCACAATCCCCAGGTGATTACAACTGCGCCCTGTGCGTCCGCACGGTCATCGTCGGCGGTGAACAGCCGGCCGAGGGCAGGCCGCACGCCCAGCATTGGAAAGAGATTCCAGTCGGCCACCTGGGCCTCGACATATTCGGGAAGTTGCCCGCCCGCCCCGGACAGGTTATAGCTGCCCGAGTTATTCATCAGCGACATCTGCTCGACGCTGTGCGCCTGCTTCTGCCAGTCAAGAAAATCCGCGCCGGAGACTGAGACGTGATTGTGTCCCGGATCGTGACTGTCGGCCTCGTAAACCCTCACCAGCCGGGCAGGATCCTCAAAGGGTAGCGGCCTGAGCAGCACGGAATGTACCACCGTGAACATGGTCACCGTTGCCCCGATGCCGAGGGCGATAATCACGACCGATGTCAGCGCGAATCCCGGCGTGCGCGTGAGTGTGCGCGCCGCGATACGCACATCGCGCAGCAGCGATTCGATACCGTTCCAGCTCCAGGTCTCGCGGGCCTGGTCCCGCAGGGCTGTGGGATTCCCAAACGCCCGCAGCGCCGCATGCCGCGCTTCCTCCGGACTCATCCCCGCAGCAATGTTCTTCGCGACCTGCTGCTCAAGATGAAACCTGAGCTCGTCATCGAGTCGCTGGCCTTCACGCCGTCGGCCCAGAAGCATCTGTAACCGTATCCGTAACTTTTCAAGCCACCGCATCTCCATTATTCCTGCCTACTCCGTCCTCAGTGCCTGCATCGGATCGATCCGTGATGCCCTCCATGCCGGAATCGCACAGGCCACTGCTGCCACCACCAGCAGCGTCGCAGCCACCGCCGCAAAGATCGCCGGATCGAGTGGCGTTGTTCCATAGAGCATCGATTCAATCAGTCGCACCGCCCCAGCGCTTGCCGCCAGCCCAAGCGCCAACCCGTAAATCGCCGGCCGCAAACCGTCGCCGAGCATAAGCTGCATGACCTGCTCACGTTGCGCGCCCAGCGCCATGCGAACGCCAATCTCTCCCGTGCGCTGTGTCGTCAGGTAAGAGAGGACGCCGTACAGCCCGACGGACGCCAGCAGCAATGACAAAACAGCGAATGCCAGCACCAGGCTTGCGCTCAGGCTCGCATTCCCCAGTGAGCGCTCGATGATCTGCTGCATCGTAAGCACATTCGGAGACCGGAAGCTCTGGATCGAGCTGTGCGATCTGCCTCTGTATCGGGATAGAAAACGCCAGCGGATCGGAAGCCGTCCGCACCGCGAGCGCGAGCGCCCTCGTGCTGTCTCCTGCAAGAACAGGGAAGTACATCGTCGGCAAGGCTGTCAGTCCCACCTGGTGCAGCGTATCGCCAACCACCCCAACAATCTCGTAATCGGCATCATTCATCCCGGCCACATGGAGATGCTTGCCTAGCGGATCCTCGCCAGGGAAATACTGCCGTGCTAGCTGGCGGCTGATAATAACCGTATTCGGATGGCCAGCCCGGTCCTCGTTCGTGAAATAACGACCGCTTAGCAGGGGTATCTGCAACGCTGAGAAATATCCCGGGTCGGCCCTGCGAAACTCTGCATCCGGCAGACTCGCTCCAGCCGCGATCGGCGGATGTTCCGGGATCGTGAAGTCGTCATCGCCGCCATAGCCCGCGCCCGGCAGCACAGTGCCCAGCGCCGCGGCGCGCACGCCCGGCATATTCCGCACCCGCTCCAGTAGCGTCTCGTTGAATGCATTCACCTTCTCCGGACTGTCGTATATCTTCGTGGGAAGGCTGTAGCGCATGGTCAGGACGTTGTCCGTGACACAGCCCACATCCGTCGTCCGCAGGCGCCAGAAGCTCTTGAGGAGAAGCCCCGCGGCAATCAGCAACACCACCGTCATCGCAATCTCCACCGTGAGCAGCGTCTTGCGCATCGCCGTGCGCGACTGGCTGCCCGCCCCGCTTCGCGATGAAGCCTGCAGCGCCGCAATCGCGCCCTTGCCTGTCGATGAAATCGCCGGGAGCAGCCCCGCCAGCAGGGCCGCCGCAATGACCAGAGCACAGGCAAACCCCAGCACAGTTCCGTCCGCATGGATACCCTGCGCGCTCGGAAGGTCCGTCCATGCGCCAACTAGCCATTTCGTTGCCGCCAGCGACAACAGCACTCCGGCCACGCCTCCGGCAATCGCAATCAGCAGGCTTTCCACCAGCTGCTCGCGAACCAGCGTCATCCTCCGCGCACCCAGCGCGCTGCGGATGGCGATCTCCCTCTGCCGCGCCGCGGAACGTGCTACCAGCAGGTTGGCCACATTCAGGCAGCCGATCAGCAGCAGGCAGCCCACCGCGCACAGCAGGATGATCAACGGCTCCTTTACATTTTGGGCAAGATCATCGGAAATTGCCCTCGGCGCTACATCCTCTGCAACCGGCGCATGCAGATTCTGCAAATGCTCCCGATACTGCACTGCCTCCACCTGGCTCAGAGCGCTGGCCAGGCTGACATCGGGCCTCATGCGAGCCACCACCCAGCTCCAGTGAAAGTCGTGACGCTGCATTATCCCCGGCGGCAATCCCGACGCAAATGGAACCCAGACCTGAACCTTCGCGTCAGGATAGGTAAACGACTTCGGAAGGACGCCCACCACCGTGTATGGCTTGCCGTCCAGATGGATCTGCCTTCCGACAATCGACGGATCCCCGCCAAACCGCCGCTCGAAGATGCTCCACGTAAGCATTACGGCAGTTCCATCCGTACTGTCTTCGCCCTGCGTGAAGGTGCGTCCGATGGCAGCGCGAACACCAAGCAGCGGAAACAAATTCCATGTCCCGCCCCTTGCTTCCACCAACTCGGGCAGCTCCCCTTGCTCTCCGGTCAAGTTGAATTGCCAGTAACGCCATGCCGCCATGTCTTCAAAGCCGTGGGTCTGCGCGCGCCAGTCGTAATAGTCGCCCGGAGCAACGCTGTTGTAATTGAACCGCTGCGCATTGATTGCGGGGTCGCGGAAATGCTCGTAGACCATCACCAGCTTGTCGGGATCCTTGAAAGGCAGCGGCCTGAGCAGCACCGACCGCATCACCGTGAACAGCGACGTCGCCGCGCCGATGCACAGCGCCATCACACCGATCGCAATCAGCGCGAACGCCGGCGTCCGCAGCAGCGTCCGCCCCCCGATTCGCAGATCCCGCAGCACCGACTCCACCCCGCTCCAATTCCACGTCTCCCGCGCCTGATCCCTCAACGCCGCCGGATTCCCGAATGCCCGCAGCGCCGCGTGCCGCGCCTCCTCGGGACTCATGCCCGCCGCGACATTCTCGGCAATCTGCTGCTCAAGATGAAACCTCAGCTCATCGTCGAGCCGTGCGGCGGCGCGATTTCTCCGGAACATCATCTCGACCCTCATCCGAAGCCAATCCAGCCAACGCATGGCCTCTCACCCCTCCTGCACAATCAAATTGATCGCGCCCGACAGCCTTTCCCAGCTCGCCGTCTCCTTCTCCAGCTGTGCCCGGCCTGCCGACGTGAGCGAATAGAACTTCGCCTGTCGTCCCGTCTCGCTCTCCATCCATTTGGCCTTGATCCATCCCTGCTGCTCCAGCCTGTGCAGCGCCGGATAAAGCGAGCCCTGCTGCACCTGCAGCACCTCGCCCGAAAGCTGCTGGATGCGCTTCGCAATGGCCCAGCCATGCCGCGCCTCTGTCGACAGTGTTTTTAGAATCAGCAGGTCCAGAGTGCCCTGCACCAGATCGCTCGGTTTGCCCATGCCTAGATTATCTACATCAACGATTGTAGATAGTCAAGGCATCAACAAGAGTTGGACGATATCTGGACGTCTCCGGGCGCGCCGGAACTATTTCCGCGGAGCCGCGCACGCAAACGAGGTTGCCGAATTGCTGTCGCCCTTGCCCGAGTATTTAGCTTCCCGCGGATACGGACAGAGCGGGCGCGTCATCTCTGGCGCCTTGCTCGCCGCCTTGGCAGCATCATCTCCATCGTCACCGTTCTCTTCGTTAAAACGTGAGGCAATCAGAGTTGAGGGCGCACTGCCCTTTTCCACCCAATCCACCAACGCCGCAAAGATATCGTGCCGCGGGTCGTGCGGAATCGGCGCCTGGCCCTGCCCAAACGAGGTCGCTCCGGGGCCGCCAGCGCAATGCTGCATGCCGGGCACCATATATAGGCGCAGAGAGCGGTCCGTCTCTTTAGCCCCCAGTGTTTCCGAAACGCTGTGATAGTAGTTGATCGAGTTATAAGCCGAGATCGCCGGATCGTTCCACCCGTGATACATGATCAGCTTCCCGCCCCGGTCGAAGAAGGGCTTGAGATTGGGGTCGGTGGCGTTCATGGCATCGCCGGTCTTTTGATTGGCAAGCTTGAGCGCGCTGTCCACATTCGCAGTTCTGAAGTTCCAGTTCTTCGAGTCGTAGACCATATTCGAAAAATAGCCGTTAACGAAGAAATCCACCGCACTCTTGCCTTCTTCCTTGCCGAAGATCCACGTAGCCCAGCCACCCCGGCCCTCTTCTGCTCCGGGTGGGATCCCTGGGAAGATCAGGTGTCCGGACGCATCCTTCGCCCCAGCGTAGATCGCCTTCAGCGACGCGACCTGCGGCGCCGTCAGGCATGAGTCCGACTCCGCACCCTTGCACAGCAGCACCTCCGGATCGAAATGGCATTGCGGCGGGTCGTCGATCACACCGTCAGGCACACCCTGACTCGCATCGCACGCTGCGACAACCGCCTTCGCAATCGCAGGAACCTTCGCGCCCGGTATATAGCCCGGCCCGTCGAGCACCTGAAGAACATGGACACCTGCCGACAGCATCGGCGTCCAGTTGTTCGCCGGAGCTCCGGCGAGGATTCCGTCATAGTCCGCCGGATACCGTTGCGCCTCCATCAGCGCCTGCCGCCCGCCGTTCGAGCACGAGGCAAAGTACGAACGGCTGGGCGCACTGCCGTAAAAGGCCTGCACGATGCTTCGCGACTCCACCGTCATCTCATGGATCCCGCGGTATCCGTAGTCAACAATCTTCTCCGGCTGCCCCAGAGCCCAATCCGCGTTGGTCGTGGCATGGCCAGTATCCGTCGCGCCGCTCGCGTACCCGTCTGTCACAGCAGCAGCCAGGGCCCGATAGTCGATGTACCCGGCAAAACCGCCATTGCCCTGCCCGCGAAACTTGCCGTTCCAGCCGGTCAGCGGCATCCAGACCTCAACCTTGATATCCGAAGAGGGAGTCGGCGTCAGCGTCGCCGTCACCCGGCAGAACGCCGGCGTTGTTTTGAACGTTGGCGATGGCTTCTCATCCGGCTTGAGATTCGGCTGTACGAACCCTCCCGCCGGGACTACCTCAGCCGAAGTGATCTTTCCGTCCGATAGCGCGAGTCCTTGCGCAAGGCTCTCGCAGGTCTTCCCGCTGGGCTGAGCTGTGACGGAATGGACGTAAAGAAGAGGAGCGGCAAGAAGCAGAAATCCGACGCGACGGCGCATGCGGGTAGCCTCTCAAACGCAGCGGCAATCCGGCAAGAAAAAATAGAACGATGCTGCTCTTAACAACTTCGTTTGGATTTCTCCAAACCTGTGTTGTTATGGAACATGCGCTCCGCCCTCGAACGCTATTTTGAGTTCTCCCGCCTCGGCACCAACTGGCGAACCGAATTCTTCGCCGGACTCACCACGTTTATCACCATGGCATACATCGTCCTGGTGAACCCCGCCATTCTCGCCAAAGCCGGAATCCCCCTTCCAGCCGTAACCGCCGCCACTTGTCTCTCGGCCGCCTTCGGATCGATCCTCATGGGCGTGATCGCGCGCTATCCCATTGCGCTCGCGCCGGGCATGGGACTCAACGCCTACTTCACCTACACCGTCGTCCTCAAGATGGGCGTGCCCTGGCAGACCGCCCTCGGCGCGGTCTTCATCTCCGGCGTCGCGTTCCTGCTGCTCACCACGCTCGGCATACGCCAGCTCATCCTGCGCAGCATTCCGCACGAGCTCTACGCGGCGGTCGCCGGAGGCATCGGCCTCTTCATTGCCGTCATCGGATTGCACAACGCGGGCATCATCGTTTCCCAGCCCGAGACCCTCATCACCCTGGGCGATATCCGCGCGCCGCAGACTGCGCTCGCCCTCATCGGCGTGCTCATCATCGGAACCCTGCAGGTCTGGCGCGTCCGCGGAGCCATTCTGATCGGAGTCATCGCCATCACGGTGGCAGCGATCCCCTTCCATCTCGTTCACTGGCAGCGCTATTCCTATAATCTGCACGACGTAACGCAGACGATGTTTCGCCTCGACATCCGCTCGGCCATCCACATCGGCCTGCTCGAGATCATCTTTGTCTTCTTCTTTGTCGACCTCTTCGATAACCTCGGAACCCTCGTCGCAGTTGCCAAAAAGGCCGGTCTCATTGAGCACGGCTACCAGATCCCACGGCTGAACAGCATTCTCTTTGCCGACGCCGCCGCCACAGTCATCGGATCGCTTGCCGGAACCTCCACCGTCACCAGCTATGTTGAGTCCACCGCCGGGGTGGCTGTCGGAGGCCGCTCCGGAGTCACCGCCATCGTTACCGGACTCGGCTTCTTTCTCGCCCTCTTCGCCGCGCCGCTGGTCGGCATCGTGCCCATCGCCGCAACGGCTCCGGCGCTCATCATCGTCGGCAGCCTCATGCTCGCCACGGTTACGGAGATTAACTGGACCGAGCCGCTCTCCGCGATTCCGGCGTTTCTTACGCTCGTGATGATTCCGCTAAGCGCGTCGATCGCGAATGGCCTCGGCTTCGGAGTCATCTCTTACGCGGTCGTCCACATTCTGGGCGGAAAATTCCGCCGCCAGGACTGGCTGCTTTACCTGCTTGCTGTCCTCTTCCTCATCCGCTTCATCTACGTCGCCCAGGCCTGAGGCACCCGCAACCAACGTGCTGGCGTCCGGATTTTCGGCCGTCGGCCGCTCTCCTGGTGCTATGCTTCTGCCACGCACTTTCCCGCAGGGATTCCCCAAGCGAAGGAGCGATGAAGACCTGTCCCGTTTGCGACACACCTTATCCGGACCAGCGCGCCACTTGTCCCACGGATGGGGCTGTCCTCATCGAAACAAAGGAGCTTGAGCCGGACCGTATCATCCGGAACAAATACCGCATCATCCGCAAGCTCGGAGAGGGCGGGATGGGCGTCGTCTACTTGGCCGAGCACTCCCTGCTCGGCGGACAGGTTGCCCTGAAATTCCTCGCCGCTGAGCTGAGCCGGAATCCGCAGTTCGTCAAGCGATTCCGAAACGAGGCCCGCGCCGCATATCAGCTGCGCCATCCGAATATCGTCGAGGTCACTGACCTTGATCAGGATGACGACGGCACGCTCTTCATTGCCATGGAGTACATATCCGGGCCCAGCCTGCGTACGGTCCTTCGCGAGTCCAGGTCTCCTCTTCCCGTAGGGCGGGTTATTCAGATCACCCGTGACATCGCCGCCGGTCTGGCCGCCGCCCATGCCCGTGGTGCCGTTCATCGCGACATCAAGCCGGAAAATATCCTCGTCAGAATGGAGCCCGACGGCCGCCTGCAGGCCAAGGTGCTCGATTTCGGCATCGCCGTGATGACCGACAACATTACCAATCTGAGCCGCACTCATGGCCTGCTTCTTACGCCCGAATATGCCGCTCCTGAGCAGTGGCGCGGCACCCCCGGCAACGAACTCGATGGACGCACCGATCTGTATGCGCTGGGCGGCATGCTCTATGAAATGCTCGCTGGACGAACGCCATTCAGCGCGGTCAACCCCGAAGGCTGGATGTTCCAGCATCTTCAGGGTGTCCCAGAACCGCTCAGCAGCCTCCGCCCCGAGCTCGTCCGGGAGTATCCCGAACTCGAAGCACTCGTGATGCGCCTTTTAGCCCGCGACAGGGAGCAGCGCTTCCCGTCGGCCGCGGCACTGATCGAAGCGCTCGCTCCCATGTTGCCATCCGCGGCATCCGGGCCTCTGCCGTCAGGGACTCATCCCTCGTCGGCCACGCCGGCGCCCTTCTTGCCAACGCCCGTAATTGCGGCTGGCGCGCAGCCAGTTGTGACACCAGTCCAGCCCGTGCTTACACCAGCTGCGGTGCCTGCGCGGTCTGCGCCCACACCGGTCCTGATGTCTGGGGGACAGCCCGGTCTCACGCCTCATTCGTCAGTCGCGCCCGTCCTGCCGCCTGATCCTGACACCGCCAGGCCGAGGCTCCTACCTTCAGCACCCGCCATTGCCGAGCCTGTTACACGCGCCGCTCGCCGTTCACCGATCCCAAAGCTGGCTGCGTGGGCCGCTCTGATCGCCGTTCTGGGTATTGGAGTCTGGTTTGGCACAAAGCCCCTACGCTCGACCCCCCCGGCCGCTGTGCCGATGCTGATTCCGCCCGGCGGGACTTATTCACTGCCGCAACCTGTCGCAATTTCCGATGACACCCCTCAGGTCGCCATCCACTACACCATCGATGGCACACCGCCTACCGAGCAGTCGCCCGTCTACTCGCAACCCCTCGACCTGCCCAGCGGAACTGTGGTCCGCGCGATAGCCACGGCCCCGGGATATACGCGCAGCCGCGGAATTACCGGCGTCTATATATGGTCCGGAGCCACCAATCCTCCGCCTGCGACTCCGGAAAGCACCGCTCCAGCACAGGCAACCGCCGCCGCGCAGAATCCAGTCCAGCCGAGCCCATACGACCAGGCCAAATCCGCCTATGACCACAAAAAATATGATGAGGCGCGAACGCTCTTCTCCCAGTCCTGTGACGCGGGAGAAATGCGCGCCTGCAACTATCTCGGCTACCTCTATGCCCAGGGACTCGGCGGCGCGCGCGACGCGGCCCAGGCGCGCACCATTTACCAGCGCGCCTGCGAGCAGAGGAACCTTTCGAGCTGCGCCAGTCTAGGCTCGCTCTATCAGGACTCTGGGAACAACAGCGAAGCCCGCAAATACTTCAAGATGGCCTGCGATGGCGGATTGGCCGAGGGCTGCACCCTGCTCCGCGGTGCTCAGTGAGGCCTATGCGCAGAAACCTGATCGCCGCCTCTGCCCTGATCGCGGTCCTCACAGCAGTCCCGGCCGTCCTCGCCCAGCAGGACACCGGCCCTATCCTCAAGCCCAATAAGCCACCCGCCAAATCTTCGAGCGCGACGATCCTCGTCCTGTGCGACCTCGCCTGCAAATGGACCTTGGACGGCGAAGCCAAAGGGAGCATCGACGCTGGGGGATCGAAGAAAGTCCCCGTCTCCCTCGGCCAGCACCTCGTCGACGCCACGACTACCGACGGCCTCGACAAAGTCGAACAGGAAGTCGACCTCAAGACCGCCGGGCAGACGATCGTGCGCCTCCAACTCCAGCCTGTGCGCGACGCGCGCCTCAAATCCGAGCAGGATGCCCGCGACAAAGCCGCGCGCGAACAGCAGCAGAAGAACGCCGCTGCTCAGGCGCAGCAGGGCCGGGCTCTCTTCGATCAGAAGCAATTCGCACAGGCTCAGCCACTACTCCAAAACGCCTGCAACGGCGGAAGCATGGAGAGCTGCTCTCTCCTTGCCTGGCTCTACGAGCACGGCCAGGGCGTCCCTCAGGACGACACTCAGGCCGTAACGCTGAGTCGAAAAGCCTGTGACGGCGGAAACGTCGATGGCTGCAACAATCTCGCCCTCCTCTACGAGGCCGGCCATGGCGTGCCTCGCGACTTCTCACAGGCGCGGCTGCTCTTCCAGAAAGCCTGCGACGGCGGTAACCTGCGCAGTTGCACAACACTTGGTGTGCTCTACGAGACCGAACAGGGCGGCACACAGGACTTCCAGCAGGCCGTCGCTCTCCACCAGAAGGCCTGCAACGGCGGGTACGCGAACGCCTGCAACGATCTCGGCATCCTTTACCTCAACGGGCGCGGCGTCCCTCAGAACTACCCCGAGGCGCGTTCATTGTTCGAGAAGGCCTGTAACACCGGATACATACCCGGCTGTGACAATCTTGGCGTGCTCTACGAATCCGGTCGGGGCGTGCCTCAGAACTACGCCCAGGCGCGCGCTCTCTTCGAAAAAGTCTGCAGTGCCGGAGGCCCGCTCGGCTGCAATCACCTCGGCCAGGTCTACCAGAATGGCCTTGGCGTCCGCCGCGACATCAAACAAGCACGCGCTCTTTACACCCAGGCTTGTGATAAAGGATTGCAGCCAGCCTGCGATAACCTGCGCAAGCTGCGCTAGGGACCGCTACCTTCTCTCCAGTTCCAGCAGCCTCTGCTTCCGCTCCACGCCCCACCGGTAACCGGCGGGCTTGCCGTCCGAGCCGACCACACGATGGCACGGGATTATCACCGCCACCGGGTTCGATGCGCAGGCCCGAGCTACGGCGCGCACCGCCTTCGGATTGCCGATTGCGCAGGCGATTTCAGAATAGGTCCGCGTCTCGCCGCGCGGGATGCATTTCAGTGCCTCCCACACCCGCATCTGAAACGCCGTCGCCCGCAGGTCGAGCGGCAGGTCGAGCGCCGCAGGATGCTCGGTCAGGGTGGAGAGCACCTGCTCCAGCGTTCCGGCCAGGTCTGACTGCGGAGCCAGCTCGGCGGCAGGGAACTGCTGTCGCAGCCGGGCCAGCAGCGCCTCGTCCGTTGAATCCATGATCACCGCGCACAGCCCACGTTGAGTGGCTGCAACCAGCAGGCGTCCCAGCGCAGACGAGCCGATCGTGTATCCGATCGCCAGATCTCGCCCCCGATTGCGGAAGTCCTGCATCCGCATACCGAGCCGGGCATTGCTGTAGGCGCGCGCCGTACCCGAGTAGCCAGCGTCGTAGACCGCATCCGTGATGCGGACCTTGGGATCCTCGAGCCGCGCCCGCAGCGCCGCTCGCCGCTTGTGGGCCCGGTACTGGTTGGGGCTCACGCCCAGCACCCGCTGGAAGGTTCGCTGCACGGTGAAGATGCTCATGCCGGCGATTCGCGCCAGGTCAGCCAGCTTGACGCAGCGGTCAAGATCCTGGTTCAGATGAGCCGCGAGATTCTCGACCAGCTGGGCTTCAGCGCGAAGTCCGGCGGGATTGCATCGCTTGCAGGGGCGGTATCCGGCAGCAAAGGCCGAGACCAGGTCGGTGAAGAACTCTATGTTCTCGCGCCGTGGGCGACGGCTCGAGCAGGACGGCCGGCAAAAGACCCCGGTGGTCTTCACTCCGTAAAAGACGTGCCCGTCCGCGCTCGGGTCCCGATGCGCGACCAGACGCCACATTTCGTCGAGACTGTCGGACAGCGACCTGGAGCTATATGTCATCGAATTGACCTGCTCGGAATCGACCCGCTCGCCTGCCGATGGAAAAGCCAGTGCTGCTGTCATCATCCTACTCACCCCTCCGGGGCTCGGCGCCATGGAAATGTCTCCAGCGTCGGCGACCCTGAATAGATGATCCGGCGTTGACGGAGGAATCACACTCCGAATCTTGCTGTCGAATTCCGGGTTAAGGACAACCTGAAGGAATTCCAGATAAATAATGATGTCCAAAGGATAGGGAGACGCCGAACCGCCGAACCTGCATCCTAGTCTCGAAGGAAGAGAGATTACCCATGAGAAAGACGACGCATTTTCAGATAGTTCCGCTGTTTGCGCTCGCGCTGCTGGCAGGGATTGGCGGGTGCCACAAGAACGCTGACCAGTCGCAAAATGCAACTCAGGCCGCCGACGATAGTCAGGATCCGGCCATGCAGGCCAATTTGGCGCCGGCGGTGAATACGCAGCCGGATCAGTCGGCCCAGGCTGGATCTGCAGCTCAGACATCAGCCCCGCAGACCCCGCAGGAGAATCCGCCCCCGCCGCCTCCCGACCAGAGTGCTGCATCGAGCGACACAACCCCAGCGCCCAGCGAGACTTACGCGGCGCCCAGTGATCAAAGCTATAACTACGACGCTCCGGTTCCGGACTATCAAAGCGCGGCGCAGCCTATCGAGTATGCCCAGGCACCTCCGCCTCCGCTGCCCGAGTATGAGCAGCCACCCTGCCCCGGCGACAACTACATCTGGACACCCGGCTACTGGGGTTACGCCAACACTGGCTACTACTGGGTTCCCGGAGTCTGGGTCATCGCTCCTTACGTGAGTGCCCTCTGGACACCCGGCTACTGGGGCTTCTGGCAGAACCGCTATGCGTGGCATCCGGGCTATTGGGGTCCGCACATCGGCTTCTACGGTGGCGTGAACTACGGATACGGGTATGTTGGAACCGGTTACGTGGGCGGCTACTGGCGGAATAACAACTTCTACTACAACACTGCGGTGACGCGGGTGAACACCACAATCATTCGCAACACGTACGTCCACAACGTCACGATCATCAACAATACCCGCGTCAGCTACAACGGAGGCCGGGATGGGCTCAACGTGCGGCCGCTGCCGGCGGAGAATGTTGCATGGCGTGAGCAGCACATGGCCCCGCTTCCCGAGCAGGTGGCGCATGCTCGCGAGGCCAGCACCAACCGCGAGCAGTGGGCCTCGGTCAACCATGGACGTCCCGCAGTCCTTACCGCGCCCCGTCCGCTGGAGACCGCGCACCGGGCTCCCGCACCTATGCCTCCCCAGGTGCAGAACCAGGTGCGCCAGGAGCAGATGCGTGTAGCCGAGAACCGTCCGGTTGCCCGTCCTGGAACGGAGCCTCGCCCCGAAGCACGTCCCGCACAACCGATGAATCGCCCCGAAGCGCGCCCTGCGCCTGAGCCGAATCGCCCTGAAGCCCGGCCCGCACCCGAGAACCGGCCTGCGCCCCATCCCGAGGCAAGGCCAGCACCCCAGCCGAATCGTCCGGAGGCCCGTCCCGAGCAACCGGCGAACCGTCCTGAGCCGCGTCCGCAACCAGAGAGCAGGCCCCAGCCCCGGCCGGAGTCCAGACCAGCCCCACAGCAACGCCCCGAGGAGCACCCCCAGGCTGCTCGGCCAGAGGAGCGCCCTGAGGCCAGACCGGCTGAACCTCGACCGGCTCCTGAAGCAAGGCCGGAGAGCCGGCCCGCTCCAGAGCATCCTCAAGAGCATCCGCAGCCGCAGAAAGAGGAGCATCACCCGCAACGATAAGGCGCTCGCCTGAACGAGAAAAAGGGGAGAACGCAATTCGCGCTCTCCCCTTTTCCATTTCTCGCAAGAGCCGGCTAGACGATCAACTTTTATCCTTGCTGATGGCCACAACGGCAACTACTCCGGCGGTTGCGACCATGCCCATGACGGCGGCAAGTCCCACCACGCCAACGATCGCGGTTGTGTTGTCTCCGGGAGCCGCAGCATGAACCTGAGGTGCGGGTTCGGGGGCGGGCACCGCTGGCGGCAAAGGATAGAGCGAGGGCATCCTGCCGAAGTCCTGGGATGGAGTTCCTGTCCCCGGTGTAGGGGTTGGGGTCGGAGTCGGAGTCGGAGTCGGCGTAGGAGTAGGCGTTGGTGTTGGAGTCGGAGTAGGTGTGGGTGTAGGAGTAGGTGTGGGTGTAGGAGTAGGCGTTGGGGGCTGTCCCGACGGAGGATAGAGCTTTGCGGCGAAATTGTAGTCAGTCTCGTCGATATCGAGACCGCCGGGGATCGGCTGCCCGTTCTTGGTAATTGACCCCGGAATCTGGTAGCACATGATCGAGTTCGGATCGGGCGGGGTCGTGCCTGTAAGAGAAGACTCCTCGATCGGCGTCAGCACCTGCTGATCTACCTGTGTCTTGTTCCATCCCTGCGTATTCAGAAAGTACGGATACGCCTTCGTCGGATCGATCAACTGCACCAGCGCCTGACGCATGTGCTCGTGGATAAAGCCCAGGGTGTGCCCGGTCTCGTGCCGCACGACTCTGTGGTATTCCGAATCCGGCATCGATCCCGCGAAACCGTCGAGATTCATCGTCGGCTGATTTGCTGCGATGGTCAGGATGTCGGTGCCAATATAGGACCAGTGTCCGTCTCCCACCTTCGTCGCAATTCTTACCTGTCCGCCGCTCGCAACCTTGGTGAAGGCGACGTTCGCGCGGGGGGCCCACGCGTTCATGTGCGAGAGAATTTTGTCCTGCAGCGCCGAATCTGTCAGGTCCACAAAGCTGACCGTCATCGCTACCTTGCCGCTCCGCCAGTATTTGCTGGTCATTGCAGCGATGTGTTCGGGAGTGGGTTTGAAGTTGGGAATGACGCGCGCCAGCAACTCGACCTGGGGCCGGTTTGCCGGATTGATCGCAATAGCCCTCTCAGCTGCCGCAGGCCACTGCTCGATGGGTAGGTATTTCGGAGTGCATACAATCAGGTCTGCCATGGGGTTCTCCAGCCTGGCCGTGCTTGCACTGGACCCAGGCGATCGGGAAATTGAACCGGCTCCTGCGGCGAATCGCTCACAGGCGTCGAAGTATTGTGTTATTCGAAGATCGGGCGTTTCAGCGGGTCGCCGCACAGCCTGGCAGCCTGGGAACGGAACCGGCGTCGCTCAAAAGCCAGCGACCCTTATAGCCGATTTGCAAGAGGATGCCAATCGAAATTTGAGTGAATTTGCCTGAAGTACGACAAGGGCCGGGTGAGGAGAGGCTGCCCGACGAGACTCGCTAGTGTCCTGGCTCCTCCAGGTTGACCTTGCCGCGGAACATCCAATAGACCAGGGTGAAGTAACCGAACGCCAGCAACATCCCAAAACACCACCACACCAGACCCACGTGAAGCGTATGCGGTCCGGAGATGGCGCGAGCCACGGTGATGTCCTGCGATCGGTCGGTGATCGAAGGCAGGAGCGTGGGATACAGCGCGTACGCCGCCCCCGCCATCATCAGGAACAGGTAGCAGCAGGAAGAGAGGAAGGCCGCCAGCGCGCGCTCCCGCCGGTTGTAGTAATGCATGCCGGCCAGACAAAGCAATACCCCGGCCGGAATCACAAAAGATGCCGGGAACGCGACGTAATTCTTAAGGCTGCCGGGCTGTACCTTGAGCGTCGCGGCCAGGCTTACAATCGTGAGCACGAACAGTACCCACCAGATCCGCGCTGCCGTGTTTCGGGCGCGAAGTTCGAGCTCGCCCGGAGCCTTCAGCGCCAGCCAGAAGGCTCCATGAAGAGCCAGCGCCACCAGGGCCAGTACTCCTCCAAGCACCGTATACCAGTCGAGGATGCCGGGGGTCGGCCCGACCATGAAATTGGTCCAGAGTGGCAGAAAGAAATAACCGCTGGCGTTGAGCGGCACACCGCGGATCACATTGGCCAGAGCAGCACCATAGAACACCGCGAGCAGCGTGCTGGCGAAAGCGAAGACGCCCCCCAGCAACTGACGCCACACGTCGATATCCATGCGGCTCCGCAGTTCCAGGCTGATGCCCCGAAGGATGAGCAGCCACAGCACCATCATGAGCGGCAGGTAGAAGCCGCTGAACGACGAAGCATAGAGCAGAGGAAACGCGAAGTAGAGCGTTCCACCCCCGGCGAGCAGCCACACTTCGTTTCCATCCCACACCGGGCCTATCGAGCGCAGGACCGCCCGCTTGTCATCCTCAGTTTTTGTCAGGAACGGAAACAGAATGCCCACGCCGAGATCGAAGCCGTCGAGCACAACATAGCCGACTAGCATAACCGCGACAATCCAGAACCATAGGAAGCCCATACTCAGTCGTCTCCGTTCTCAGTAGGCGGTTGCAACAGCTTCTCCGGCGGGGAGTCCTTCCGGCGCCGGGCCGTGGCTGATTTCCCTGTACACCAGCACGACAAACAGAACGCTCAACAGGGCGTAGAGTCCCATGAATCCCAGCAGCGTGAAGAGGCTGTTCCCCGCTGAGACAAATTTCGAGTAGCCCTCGGCCGTGCGCATCAGGCCGTAGATCAGCCACGGCTGGCGACCAATCTCGGCCGTCATCCAGCCGGCGGTGTTGGCGATGTAGGGCAGCGGGAAGCTGAGCAGCAGAGGCCAGAGAATCCACTTCGTCGTATAGAGGCGGCCGCGCCAGAGCAGGAAGGCCGCGATGACCGTCAGAGCCAGGAAGTAGGTCCCCAGCCCCGCCATGATGTGGTAGGCGTAGAAGAGCAGCGGCAGTGTGGTAGGCCACTGATCGCGAGGAAACTGATCGAGTCCTCTCACCTCGGCTTTCGTCGTTCCGTAGATCAGGAAGCTCAGCAGATCGTTGATCACGATCGGATTGTCGATCTGTCCCGTCTCCGGATTGGGCTGTCCGATCAAAACGATGCCTGCGCCGGCCTCGCTCTTGAATAGCCCTTCCATCGCGGCGATGGCCGCCGGTTGATGATGCGCCACGTACTTGCCGGCCATGTCGCCGGTAGGGAAAATCATGGCAATCGAGCTGATGAGCCCGGCGACCACGCCCAGCTTGACGAAGATCCGCCCGTATTCTTGGTGGCGCTGCTCGAGAAGGTAGAAGGCGCCCACCGCGGCCATCACGAACGACGCGGTCACTACCGATCCGCACATGTTGTGGGCGTACTGCAGAAGCGCCCAGGGATTCAGGATGACCTGCCAGAAGCTTGCGATCTCAAACCGGCCGTCCGGAAGAATGCGATACCCAACCGGATGCTGCATCCACGCATCGGTGACGATGATGAAGTAGCCCGAGAGCCACGACCCGGCAAAGACGGCGAAGGCCGTTGCCCAGTGGGCCCATTTCGACAGGCGCTTTTCGCCGAAGAGAAAGAGCCCGACGAAAGCCGACTCGAGAAAGAAGGAGAAGACGCCTTCCATGGCCAGAGGCTGGCCGATCACGCCGCCTGAAATCTCAGAGAAGTGCGACCAATTGGTACCGAACTGAAACTCCATCGGGATTCCGGTGACGACTCCCATGACGAAGTTCACCGCGAATATCTTGCCCCAGAATCGCGCGGCCTGGTGATAGCGCTCGTCGTCGCGCCGGACGGCAATGGTCTTCAAAATAACGATGAGAAGAGCCAGCCCCATGGTCAGCATGGGAAACAGATAATGAAAGGTAACAGTAAAGGCGAAGTGCAAACGATGCATCACCAGAGCATCCATCTATAAGGTCCTCCCTGATCCGGAGACGAGAGCCGGCTCTTCGATTGGGTTGGATTTGCCTTCGATTTCGATCTCAATTGCGGGCAGGCTCATCAGTGTCTGATGAATCAGACATTTGTGAACCGCGCGCTCCATCCCAATCCTTTGATCAGGGGTAAGGGCAATCGGACTCTTCACTCGAACGACAAAATTTCCCAGCCGGGCCGGACTCGCAAGCTTCTCCGCTGTGACCGACAGCTCCAACCCGTGATCGGCCAGCTTTCTGATTAGCAAAAACTGCGCGGCATAATAAGCAGCGCACGAGCCGAGCGAGGCGAGAAGCAACTCGGGAGGAGTCATCCCGGTGTCGGTGCCTCCATTCTCTGCGGGCTGATCGCTGTGGATCACGTGCTGCCGCACGCGGATCTCAAACTGCGATCTTCCCAGATGTCTGATCGCGGCATCCATGGCAGTCTCCTTTCCGTTATCTACCAGCATGAAGAGACCAGCAGGTTTGCCGATGTGATTGCAGTCACACTAGCGCACGGAATGCGCACCCGGACGAGGCCGCGGGACTTGTCGGGCTATTCCGCTTAGCTCGCATACGATTCTGTTGACCATTTCTAAAGAGTGGCCACTCTCGGCGGGCCTGCCGCAGTCGTAGAAGTCAAGCAGTAACCGCGCAAGACTCGCTCTGTTGTCGATGGAAGTGGACCAGGCGACCCCCGCGGCGCGAATGAGTCGGCCTGAACCTATCATTTCGTTGCGCGTGCGCGGGTTTTGTCCGGGGTCAGGGGGATGGGCGGGAATGGGTAGACCTGTCAGGCCGGACCCGATAAAACGCAGCCAGTTCTTGACCCACTGGGGTCCGGAATAATGGTCGGGGCGGGCAGATTTGAACTGCCGACCCCTCGCACCCCAAGCGAGTGCTCTACCAGGCTGAGCCTAACCATTTAAGATTCAATCAGTTGCAAGGTTGTGTTCCGAATTTTACCACTCGCTTCGGAGACAACCACATGGGATTTTCTGACTTTATCCGCGAACGCCAATTCCTCTCAAATGTCTCGCCGTCAACGCTGGAATGGTACAAGCACAGCTTCAAGTGGCTGGACACGGATTCACCCACACAGGAAGATTTGAAGGCTGCTGTGCTGAAAATGCGCGCGAAAGGTTTGCGAGCCACAGGATGCAATTCGGCTATCCGTGCCATCAACGCTTACGTGCATTGGGCCGGTTCCGGGCCGGATGTGAAGTGTGGTCCCGGCTGCAAGCATCCAAAAATCGCGCAATTGAAAGAGCCGCAAAATATACTGCCTACGTTCACTGAAAAGCAAATCCGCTCGCTGGTGGAGTGGAAGCCAAAGGGGAGAATCGAGCGGCGGCTCCACCTGATTCTGTTGTTCCTGTTCGATACTGGCGCGCGCATTGGCGAAGTCCTCAAGTTGCACGTCTCTGACATCAACCTTGACGATTTGCTTGTGACGCTGGACGGCAAAGGCAGCAAGCAGCGCGTGGTTCCAATCAGCTTCGAGTTGCGAAAGGCCCTTCATCGCTATATTGCGGAGTTCAACCGCAAGCCGGAGTCTCTTCTGTTCGCAACATCGGCGGAAACGGCGCTACACCGCCGTAACGTGCTGCGGTATGTGAAAAGGCTTTGCCTTTCGTTGGGATTCAACCCGCCAGCGCGCACGATCCATGCAACTCGACACACGTTTGCAACTGGCTATTTGCGCCGGGGCGGAAACGTCTTTCTGTTGCAAAAGGTCATGGGGCACTCGGACCTTGACACCACGAAGCGATACGCGCACATGACCACAGCGGATCTCCAGGCCGTGCACGAGCGCCTGAGTTTGCTCTCGAAATAGAGACGGTCCTTCGTCCCACGTCTGTGCGGGCGTCTAAACCCGATTACGGGGCATTCTGGATGCGGTAAGCTCTGGGATGCCCTGCCCGCATTAGCAGGCACCATGCCACAATGGAGCGCTATTACGCGAAGGGGACGGCCCGGCGGAGACAGCACTTGGATGAGATGGCCGTTGCTGCGATGCAGAAGGTGGGAGCCGTCTTCACGTCCCACCTTGTTACTTCGGCTTAACTTCAATCGCCAAAGGAGTCCATAATCGCGTCCATACAAGAACCCCGTGCCGACCAGGAACGCTTCAGCCGCTAATAGGTTCGTCGCCAGCGGGGACATCCTCCGGATTCAACAGCGATTCCGCATCTTCCACTTCGGCCCTTGATTCCAGCCTCGAATTGAAGATCAAGCAGCGCTGCGATATACATGGCGTTCTTCTTTAGGTCTCCGGCGTTGCCGCACTGGGCATTAGCTTCGTTCCTTAAACTCTCAAAGCGGTCGTGCCCCTGTACGCCAATCGCTACCACGCTCTCCCGTTTCACCTGCTCTTCGAAGTCCGCAGGCCACATGGCGAGCGACCGAACCATTCAATCCACTTGGGAGTCATTCTCAGAGTCGCCGCCGAAAAGTCCAACAAGGCTGCATTTCGCGGTGATGCCGGGTGCGAATTGTGGATTAACTATCATGTCCGAATCGGCATCGATTGCGAGGGTGGGACGCCAAGTAAAGCGATAATTGCTGCGAGTCATCTCACTCTTGCCGTTGGTAGGGACAATGAGATCCGCTGCGCCGAAATGCCTCCCAACGATCTGTGAGAACAAGCCACGAATGGATATAGGCAGCATCTTCAAGCCCCTCTACCAGGACTAATTTTTGAGCAAAAAATATCTCATTCAGTGACGGCTGCAACGCCTGATGAACTTTAGAAAGCGCCGCCGATTCACTCCGCATTTGCTCGCCGACGACTTCTGAATACTTTGCTGCAAGTTTGGAAAACGAGTATTGACGGACACCTGTCCTCTTACCCGCCGCACTTCGCCGGACGATCCTTACGCTCTCGAAATTCTTGCCCGTTACAAAGTATGGACTGTGCGTGGTGACGATTATCTGTGCGTTTTCTTCGGATAGCTTCTCCAACACTCCGGATAGATGGCGCGCTTGCGGTAGGTGTTGGTACAACTCCGGCTCTTCACAGCCGAGTATTAAAGTTCGCTCAGCAGTCTCATAACCAGTTGCCAGTTCCTGGAGGAGAGCCAGCAAATAGGAACGTTGAAACCCATGGCCAAACCGGACGATATTGCCTTCAAAACCACACTCTCCGGCGATGATGCCCGCCAATGGCGGATCGACTTTGACGGCCTTCGTTGAATCAAGCTGCCATGCGACCTTTAGAGTTGCCTCTGGGTGTGCCCACTCCGCCAGGCGACTCTTTAGTGACTCAGAGATGTCGGCCAAAGCTGAATCGTGAGTGTTCAGCATCTCTTCGTACTTCCGGCGCATGTCCGCAATAATCGCTTCGACTGTGGGGACAAAGTTCACCTTTGCGCGAACCGTCGTGCCAATAGCTTACCTAGTGCTCCGTTCTTGGACTCCGATTGCTCTTCAGCCGCATCCTTTACCGCTGGCACGAATACCCACTGCACGTACTTTTGGAGCCTGTTTGCTCCCTTGCTGATTCCGTAAAAGTGGTCTTCGCTTGGTAATAAAACACACTGGTCTGGGCGCTCTGACTCGAATTCGCGGAGCGTTTTGTACATTGCCTCTTTAGTCTTTTTGCCTTTGAAAATAGCCAGTTCTGGGTCATCCTGCTCAAGAGCCTCGAACAGCTCCTTCAACCTTCGTCCGGAGGCGCCATCTCCGTAGGCTTTGAAAAACGGTTTAAACGCGGGTATGCCGAGTCGTTGCCCAAACTGCCTTACTTCGGCTCTGTTAGATGACTTGTGAAGGCTGGCATCGAGGATAATCAACTTGCCTTGGCGAACATAGTCTTTGAAGTTTCCTCGGCAACTCCTTGCTTAAGCCTGAGAAAGTTACCGTTACCTCAATCGGTCTAGTGGTGTCTTGCAGGTGAAAATCTTCTACTGTCAATGAGGTCACGTCCGTGGGTGCATTTTCCACCTCGCGAAAGAAGATGCTCAGCGCCAAGTGACTGGATTTTCCGGAACACGATTATCGGCGAACAAGGGCCTATACGGCACCAAATGATAACGTGTACTTCATACATCTCAGGTTCTTAATATGCACCCTCTGATTACGCATGTCGTCAATTCATCACTTTCACATTGATATTTAGGTCAGAGAGTGCCGCCATTTCGATCCATTGCAGACTAGATATATCCATTAGCAGACTAGGCTCAGATCAACTCGATAGGTTCTCACGCTACGGTCGGAGTCATTCTACAGTCAGCAATTCGTGCTTCGAAGGCATCCTCCGGTTTCTCGAAATCCCATGGCATTGCGTTCCGCTTTATCCTTTCGCTTGTGTTCGTCGTATATGGTCTTATCGCACAGTTTTGCTTCCGTGCACAGGCGGGCGGCAGGTCGAGATGACTTACCCGCCTTGTTGCTTCGCACGCTCGTCGTTGAGAGCCAGCAAACGCTCCAAAATTTCGGCATCGGTGAGCGTAGCGGGCCAGCCGTAAGCGGCGAAGACGGCATCATCCAGCTTGCGGTGCGCGTCTTCCAGCCATGCGGGGTTGGCATTGTAGAGATTCGTGAGAGTGCGTTTCTTCAATTCTTCTGCGCTAGCATTCGGCGGATTGAGCCATGCATCCCGCTTTGCCACCAACTCGCGTGTGGCCTCAGCGATAGCTTCCGCCAATCGGGAATCTTTCGGTTCGGTGCTCGGCGGCCAAGGAAAAGGAAAGGGGTCGAAGCATGTTTCGATGTTGTAGGTTATGCGTCCCCCGTCACCCCCATCACCGTGACGCGAGCTTGTTGACAAGCTCCAAACTAAGTGAGGTCGGGATTCCAAGACACCCCATGAAATATTCGTCATCACGCGCAATCACCACAACTCGGCTATCTGCCAGCGTCCCAGCGGACACGAATTGAAAAATCGATGCTTAGTTACTCGTGGGGTCGCAATGAACCGTTGGAGCTGCTTGAGCGCCTTGCGCATTCCGAGGTTCCGCTCGCCGTGTTGCCACCAGAATTTTCGCCTTCTTGCGCGTTTGTTCTTTTGCCGCTTCGCGTAGACGTGTTTCTTAACATACTCAAAGGGCATCTCAAAAAGCGCAGACTCGGACTCAGTCCGGCCTCGGAAGTCTACGATGTACATTCCGTTCGGCCTGTCAGTCAAATCCTTCGCAATTATCCAAGGAACTACAACCTCAGAGTTCCTGAGACCATTGGGATTGGGTGGGGCGGCAAGCATTTTCTCAGCCTCAGCAGGCTCCAACTCAAAATGACCAACTTTCACAGGTCCTTGAAAGCTCAGCAGACTATTTTCTGTCAGAGATAGTGCTTTAGTTAGATCCGTTCCGGTTGTGAGATCGGAGTTTATGTTTTGGGCGACCTCACCATTCAACTGGAATGACGATTCTTCGCCATTATCAAATCCAACCATTGAGACCCGGACTGCCGCGCCGTCAAGGGTCCACTCGCGATTGCTCCACGCAAAGAAAATTGAACCAGTCTTGAGAATTGCCTCCAAAACAGCTCTGCTTGCTCCGGCACGGATCGCCTGAGTCGCAAGCAATCCGACTCTCTTAGCCTTGCCTTGCTCGACTAAGGATCGTGCTCGCTCAAACCAGTACGTCACCAGATCGGCTTCCGGCCGGTACGCGCCCCTCGTACAAGACAAAGAGTTCGTCTACGTACAGATCGCCTAGCTCGTGTGCGAAGCCGCTTGCCTCCGAGAAACGGCGGATTGCCGATAATGAAATCCGCTTCCGGCCATGCGGGTTCTATCGGCTTGCCGTCCGCATCATGGGCGAGAATCGCGTCCCGGTGTTGGATGTTATCGAGCTTGCGGAGAATCGGCTCTGTAGGCCAGCCAATGCCGTTGTCATTGAGCCATTGCAGATAGCCAATCCAGACCACCACGGAGGCAAGTTCGTGCGCGTAGACGTTGGTTTCCAGGCCGTAGAGCTGCGCGGGTGAACTTGGAACGGAAGAAACGTGGGAAGGCCATGCGCGGCGGCGAAGACGTAAGCCTCTTTCCAGAGGTCCAAGCATCCGGCGGAGCGCCACGTAAAGGAAATTTCCGCTCCCGCACGCAGGGTCAAGGATGCGGACCTTGGACAATTCCTCCACCCAGGCGAAGAGCTTGTCTTGAAGCTGCGCGCGGAGCTTGTTATACGCGCCGCCCTTGGCCGCTCTGCGCCTTCGCCGCGAGTTCCTGAGCCTCTGCCTTCACTTGCTGCCAGCGGCGCTCCAGAGGGGCCATTACGACGGGTTCGACAATGAGCAGAATGTCTTCCTTGCTGGTGTAGTGCGCTCCGAGTTGGGAACGCTTGCCGGGGTCAAGGCTGCGCTCAAAGAGGGTTCCGAAGATGGCAGGTTCCACGGTGGACCAATCCAGTTGCGGCGGCGGCGCGCAAGAGTGCCCATATCGGCGGAGGTCAGATCGAAAACGGAATCATCGGCAAATAGGCCGCCATTGAACCAATGAATGTCGTGGACGCCAAAGCTGTTCCCGCTGGTGGACATGGCCGCGAAAAGCTGGCGGAGCTTGCTGGTGAATTTGGTGGGCGCGGCTCTGTTGAGTTCAATCATTTGGCGGAAGAGATGGTCCGGCAACAGGCCGATGCTGTCGGCAAAGAGGCAAAAGAGCAAGCGCATGAGGAAGTGGGCGGCGCGCTCGGGATCGACCCCGCGCTGGCGAAGGCTGGTAGCGAGCTTGGCAGAATTCCTCCGCCGCCGATTCCGTGACGCGGGCGGCGGCGGCCTCCGGGCGGAGTTGTTCCGGGTCAGTGAAAGTAGCGCGGAGAACTTCCAGCGGCGGAAGAGCGCAATTCGGGGCGGGCGCGCTGGTGAGCAGATCGTCCAGCGTGAACTTGTAGACTGCGGGTCTGCGTCGCCGGTGAAATTGGTATGGACTTCGAAATATGTCCATGTCGCAGACCACCAGGAGCGGCGGGTTTTCGAGGTCGTCCCGGTAGTCTGCGAGCTGGTGATATGCCGCTACAGGTCCTTGTGCTTGCCCTTGTATTCCCAGGCGAAGAAACCGCGCTTCCACACATCGGCAAATCCCTTGCCGCCGTGGAGCTTTGAAACGTGCTTTTCAAAGGTGAAGCTCTCGCCGGTCTGATCGGCGGCGGCGGGATGCGGCTGGCCCAGGACTTCGCAGAGGTCAATGAAATGCGATTGCGCGGCGGCGCGCTCCGTAAGCGTGACTGGCCTTCCAGCGTTCGACAAACTCAGCAAGTGAGAGCGGCATGAGCTTCCTTCATCAAGGATGAAGTCCAATTCTCGCAGAGGGCGGCGAGGGCCGCGAGTGCTGTGCGGGATGCCCCAGGCGAGAAAGATTGTCGCCGCCGCCTTCGCGAGTCTTCGGTAGGTAAGGAAGCCTGTTTTTGGGCCGCCGCGCCATGCTCTGCACGGGAGCAGCCCACGCCAAAATTCCAAACTCGGAATTATTACTGTTTGTCGGAGTTTTTGAGCGGCGGAGGGCGTAGGGCGAAAGGTGTTTAACTTTTGACCCCGCCCCCCCGCTGAATCGGCCACCCAATGAGAGAAAACCATGACCGTGACAGGGAATTTTTCGTGTCTGTCACTGTCATAGAATTTAATTTAGAGCACAGAGATAATAAGCGTGAGATGAATAACTTAGCTCGCGAGAACCTGGACACGAGCTTGACAGTAACAGTCATGTTTTCCGACCAATCACTGTCAAGCCGATGACCAAAATCAGGCCGCCTCGACCTTGACGCCCCGTGTGAGTTCCTCGACCGAAAAGTAAAATTTCTTCCCGGCCTCGACCACAGAGCCACGTTCAACCGCCCATGTCCGCCAACGATAGAACGTCTTCTCAACGCCAAGCGAGGGCAGGTACTTGATGGGCTCGTCCGGACCGTACTTCATCCGCACGGCAACGTGCATCCTCACAAGAGCGCTCGTATCAGCGACCGTCTTATCGTCCGGTTCCGGGACTTGCACCAAACCGCCGTCCTTCCAGGCAAAAAACATCTGCTCAGGGCGACCGGCACGCGGCAATACCCAACACACCCTCGTGCTGTTGAGGTCCTTCTCATCGTGAAGGCTCATAAGGACCACGGTTTCAACTTTGCGGGCAAGCGCTTGACTGCCAAACAGCGAATCGCGTCCGTGATAGCGGTCCCTGCCCCGCTGTTTTGGGCTGCCCACCGTGGCAATGACGGCAACGTTAAAGCGTGTAGCAACGCGCTGAATGCTGTCGATGACCGGGGCGACGGCACCAGCTTTGTGCATGTCGGGTATCCACAAGTCCAGGCCCTCAATAAACCAAACGTCCACGCCGGGACTTGCTTCAATAGCCGCCTGAAGGATCTCCGATGGCTGCCGCGTCTGTTGCTCGGGTTTCAGGCGGATGACGCGTTTCATCGCCTCATCGCTCATGTGCAATGCCCGCGCCGTCCTCCGTGTGGCTTTTTTAGAACGGTCATGCAACAGGACGCGATAGTCACGGGGTTTCGTTTTGTGGCCCCACACGTCTTCACCGTGCCTGATCTTTTCAAGCAACGGCATTGCCCATGACGTTTTACCAACACCTGAAGAGGCACCGATGAGCGACAACTCGCCCTTGGGAAACCACCCGTCGCGGTCCGGGCCGTCCAGGCTTTCAACGAGCCATTCCGTCTCGCCGTCCTCTTCCATTTCGTCCGAGTCAGCCGGAAACGTCATCACGTCCTTCGCCACGGTAAGAATTGCCTCGGTGATAGTCCGCTCTTTGTAGTCGGGCCGCTCCCATTTCTCGCGGTATAAGCCGGACTTTTCAAACTCCCTGTCAATTGTGAAGGGTTTACACGCGTGCTTCTTTGCCAAGAGGACGCACAACGCAAAATCTGCCTTGCTGTGGTCGTCCTTGCAGATGGAGATGTCGCCAGCCCACAGTTTTTGAAAGCGTTCTTCTTCGCTGAGGGACACCGACACCGTGAGTCCCGCCCTCTGCGGCTTGGACGCCCTTACCCGGTCATACAGCGCGTTCAACGCCTCCGAACGCTCCAGGATTGCCAGGGGCGTCTTAGAGAGATGGCGACCCGTGAACGTGAGATACCGCCCGCTGTCGTAGACCTCAACCGCCTTGCATCCGGCGAAGGGCAGTTTCAGCCCCGCGCGCCCGCGAAGGTCCCCGGCCACAAGAATGTGAACGCCGGTTCCGCTTGGCGAAAACTCGCTGTAGCTGTCTAACCCGATAACTACTTCGCGGCTCTCGGGAGTGAATTTCTTTGAGGCCGCATCGCAGCAATTGTCAATGTCCACGCCAGAAAGGTGGATGCCGTCAACATCGCCAAGCATAAGCCCACGCCGGAAAACTGATGTGCTAAGGCGGCACGACTTAGCGTGCGTGCTCCAAGTCGCGGGGTCAGTTGCGACGCCTTGTGTCCGTTCGGCTGATACGGGACCTTGGTTTCCTTGCCGTCGCGTGTCTCAAGACGCCACACAACCCAACGGTGCTGTTTCTTCAGGTCTTCGATTGAGTGAGTCATAAGCTGTTCTCGATTCCCTCCAATTCGCGAGCTATTTGGTCAAGGCGGGCCAGTGTCCCACGTGGCGCGCTGTCCATCGAGACGGTCGTGCTCCTCGTCGATGAGCCGTTTCGCCCACTCCAGACGGCTATCGTGCTTCCGGACATCGATAAGCCCTGGGTTTCCGTAAATAGTTACTTTGTTGTTTGCCATAGTGATTAACTACTTCCCCTCAGAGTCCTGAAATTTATCCTCATTACCGTTTCCGTTTTCGCATCCTCAATGTTGCTCCAGAATGCTTACATTCACATTGCCACATATTCGTCCATTTTGTCACGCCACTAATCTAGTACTTTAGTCACAGGTAATGCACCATCTTGACGTGATGCGTCCCCTTAATTCATACTCTTAATGAGTCCTAATACGGAGGTAATGTGTACGGAAAAATCAAGGCTGCCGATGTGCCCACCAGGGGGCGCAAATCAGAGAGCCGCTTCGAGCGAAGCCCAGACTGGAAGGCGATGAAAGCCGATATTGACCGTGGCCTCAAGCCGAATGAGGCGCTCCAAATAGCGCTCACGGAAGAAGAGAAGAAGCAGCTTGGTATCTCTAATCGGCGCACCATCGCCCGCTTCCTCCAGCTATACTTGGCGGCGAAGGACCTGCCGTGTGAGAGCTTTCACCGCGAGCAGCTCGATCACGTGTTGGTACTACACGCCGGACACGCCAAAGAGCCGCGCCAGACGCTCTTAAATGGGTCGCTCTTCTGCGCGAGCTTCGGGCGCTCAAGGCAATTCGCAATTGAAATACCTCACTGTACGTGCGCTAGAGAATGTCCGGTTTGGCCCGGATGGAAAGGATTGATCCTTCGACAGCGGGACCGGAAGTCCATGCACCTGCCCGGGAGTATTTATTTGCGCACACCCGGATGGTCGGGCAACACGCTGAGCGTGGCACAATTTGCTTGAATCGGACGGGGGAAGCAATTTGCTTGAATCGGACGGGGGAAGCGAGTAGGCGGAATCTGTGCGGGAGCAACGGACTTTCCAAAAGGCGAAAATTCTTGCAAGAAAAAGACCCCTCGCCTTAACATGCTCCTCAAGGAAGGCAATCTTGTAAGTTATTGATTCTATAAATGGTCGGGACGGGCAGATTTGAACTGCCGACCCCTCGCACCCCAAGCGAGTGCTCTACCAGGCTGAGCCACGTCCCGACACGGCAGGGGTCTACTCCGATAGTTTACAGGAGCGGACGCCCATGCGGGGCGCGCCGCCCAGCAAAATCAGTGAGCCGGAGGGACATATTCCTTTGGCAAAGACGAGCCCTCGCCGAAAAAGTACTGGGTCATCTGCTCGACGAGGAATTCCTGCGCCTGCGGCGTCCACGGCTGGAGGCGATATTCGTTCAGCAGCATCTTCTGGTGCTCCAGCCACTCCAGCCAGGCCTTCTTCGAAACGCTGTGATAGATCTTGTTGCCGAAGTCGCTGTCGAAGGGCGGTTCTTCGAGGCCCTCCATCTCCTGCTTGTAGCGTGCGCAAAACACCGTATGCGGCATGATCTCTTTCTCCCTGTTCATTGTAAGCACGAATTCTGGCTGGCTAAGGGCTCGTTACGCTGGCGCTCATGTCCGCGGAGCGCGTGCCGCGTGAGGCAGCTCGCGCACATCCGGGACGGCGGGGAAGCTCTCGACCCTGACCGTCTCAGACACGCGAATGGGTGCCATGTCCCGCGTCATTACGTAGGTATACCGGATGCGGTGGATCACGGTAATGGTCGACAGCACCGCCAGCACCCAAAGCACTGGAGCCATCACGCCCCAGCGGTTGAAGAGCGCGCCGAGAATGATCAGGACGATCCGCTCCGGCCGCTCCATGAAGCCCACCTTGCATTTGTCGATTAGCGCTTCTGCGCGGGCGCGGGTATAGCTGACCATCAGCGACGTGACCATGACGAAAGCTGTGAGGAAGACGTAGAAGAGCCGGTTGCCGCGGGCGTAGAAAACGAGCAGTCCGAAGAAAAGCACCACGTCGGAGTAGCGGTCGATCACCGAATCGAAAAATGCTCCGAAGACGGTGACCTGATCTGTCTGGCGGGCAACCCGGCCGTCGACCATATCGAAGATGCCGGCGCCGATGATCACCAGTCCGGCATAGAGGAACATGCGGACATAATTGTGCTCGTTGCCGAATCCGAAGAGGACGGCCGCCGCGGTATTGATGATCAGCCCGATGAAGGTCAGAGCGTTGGGCGAGATGCGTGTGAGCGCCAGGCCGTTAACGATGGCCTGCAGAAGAACGCCGCAGGCACGGCCGAAGGCACTTGTCCATGATCTGGTCATGAAACTACTAGTCCGCTGTGTCGTGAATAGTCGTGAGTCTGAGTACTTCGAACTCGCGCTTGCCGTTCGGAGTGACGACAACCGCCATGTCGCCTACCTGCTTGCCGATAAGGCCGCGTCCGATCGGAGAGGTAGTCGAGATCAGGCCGCGATTCACGTCCGACTCCTCACTGGTCACGAGCTTGTACTCGACCTCTTCGTCCTTGTTGGTGTCATACACCACCACCGTAGACCCGAAGGCCACGCGGTCCCGGGGTATGTTGGAGAGATTCACCAAAGCCAGTTCGGCCATGCGCTTTTTGAGCTGGCCAAGACGGGCGTTGACGAACTCCTGGCGCTGTTTGGCCATATGGTACTCGGCGTTCTCGCTCAAGTCGCCCATCGCGACAGCCTTCTTGATCTCCGCTGGCAACTCATGCGCCAGTTCGTGCTCAAGCTGGCGTATTTCTTCCTGGAGCTTTTGTTTGATATGTTCGGGCATTCAACAATCCAGCGGCTCATGGGCATGAGCCGTTCTCATAACGACCGCGCCGGGATCACCGCAAAACTCGATTATACCGGGAACTGATGCAGTCAGTGAACCTTCGGTTTCTTGAGCGCCCGGCGCGCATCGAGAAAGCTCTGCAGAATAAGCACCGCGGCCACCTGATCGACGACTGCCCGATGCTCGGGGCCAGCCCGGCCAGCGGCGTGCAGGTGCCGATGGGCTTCTGTCGTGGTGAGGCGCTCATCCCACAGGTGCACGACAAGGCCGGTCTCCTCGCGCAGAATTTCGGCGAAGGACTGCGCTTTTGCGGCCTGGGGGCTCTGGTCCCCCGACATGTACAAAGGATTCCCGACCACGATCTCCCCGCACCCATACTTCCGTACCAGGCGCTTGAGCGATTTCAGATCCTGGCGGCGGTTGGTCCGCACGAGAGTCAGGACCGGCTGCGCCGTCAGGCCCAGCGGGTCGGAGACAGCAACGCCGACCCGGCGGTCTCCAATGTCGAGTCCCATGAGGCGGGAAACGCCGCCTGCGGCTTCGCCTTCGAAAGGGGCGATCTCGTCCATAAGTGGGATACTACCGCTTGCGTGCCCCAGGGTTTCCCAACCGGACGGGGTCCCGAAAAAGGCCGCATCATAGAATTGGAAACAGAATCCAAGGTTCAAGGTTCGACTCATCAGTGAGACGTCTGATTTTCCTGCTGTTCCTGGCCGCCGTTGCCTGGATTGCGTATGTGGTGCTGGCTCCAGCCGGCCCCACGAGAGAGACTTTCGTGGAGATAAGCCCCGGCACGTCGACAATGCAGATTGCAACGCAGTTGAAGCAGCATGGCCTGATCCGCAGCAAGTACGCCTTCGAGGTTGAGCGCCTGGCCAAAGGCGGAATCCTCAAGGCCGGCGAGTACCGGTTCGACCACCCGGCCACTGTGTCCGAGGTGTATGACCGTCTCGAGCGCGGCGATGTCTACACAATCGCGGTGACGATCCCCGAGGGATCGAATCTGTTTGATATTGGGGAGCGCCTACAGGAGGCGAACCTCGGGACAAGCGAGAAATTCCTGGCTGCGGCAAACACCGAGGCTAGCCTCATCGCTGATCTGGATCCTTCAGCCACAAGCCTTGAGGGATATCTCTTTCCTGACACATACCGTTTCGAGCGCCATGCCTCGCCGGTGCAGATACTGGCGGCGATGGTGAAGCGGTTTCGCCAGGAGTCGGCGGCGATCGGCCTTAAGGGCGACTATCATCGCGTCGTCACAGTCGCTTCGCTGGTCGAGCGGGAGACCCCCATCGATTCCGAGCGGCCGCTGATCGCCAGTGTCTTCGAGAACCGGATGGCGAAGAACATGCCGCTCGAGACTGACCCGTCGGTGATCTACGCCGCGCTTCTCGAAGGTCGGTATCGCGGGACAATCTACGCCTCCGACCTGCAGGCGGATTCGCCCTATAACACCTATCGCAATCCCGGCCTGCCGCCAGGACCGATCTGCAATCCCGGCGCTGCATCGCTGAAGGCGGCGTTGTACCCGGCGCACACCGATTACCTCTACTTTGTAGCCGCTACCGCCAACCCTTCGGGCAAATCGCGCTTTTCCACCACCCTGGAGGAGCACACCCATAACGTTGAGCAATACCGCAAGGCGATTCGTGCGGCGGGGACTCGCTAATGAAGCACGCGGAAACGATATACTCGCAGTTTTGTAGCAGGTTTCGCAGGATATCCCGACTCAGTTAATGCAGAGACGCGAGTACAAGGCGCTGCTGCTGCTTCTTCTGCCGCTCCTGAGCGGCTGCTTCGTTCACACGAAGACAGTCAAGCAGGCCAAAATGCCCAGCATGGTGCTCACCGCAACGGCCGACGAGCTGGTGCAGAACGTCAACAAGCAGTGCCAGGAGATCCACTCGCTCAGCGCGACCGTGGAGTTCCAGGCCAGCGAAGGCGGTCCCCGCAAGGGCAAGGAGAAGACCTATACGTCGTTCAGCGGGTATATCCTGCTCCGCAAGCCGGAGGCGGTTCGCGTCATCGGTCTTGTTCCTGTGCTGCACACGCGCGCATTCGACATGGCGAGCGATGGAAGCCAGTTCAAGCTACTGATCTATTATCCGCACGATCACGTGATCGAAGGCTCCAATGCCGTCACAAAGGAGTCCTCGAACCCGCTTGAAAATCTTCGCCCGAACATATTTTTTGACTCCCTGCTGATCAAATGCATTCAGCCCGATGATCTGCTGACCCTCACTACCGATATGGAGACGAAGGTCGACCCGAAGACCAAGCAGATGCTGCTCGATCCCCAATACGACCTGACCGTGATGCGCCCCAAACCGGGCAGCCGTGATCTGATTCCGGAGCGCGTCATTCACTTCACTCGAACTGACCTCCGCATCGTTCAGGAGGACATCTACGACCAGAAGGGTGCGATCCAGACTACGGCGATTTACGGACCCTCGCAGCGATTTGGGCCGCAGATGTTTCCCGGAACCATCACCGTGAAGCGCCCGCTTGAGGAGTACCAGATCCTCATAACGACCCAGAAACTCAACGTGAACCTTACGCTGAATGACGATCAGTTCGAATTGAAGATCCCCGAAAACACACCGGTTCGAAAACTCGAATGAAGAGCCCTGGCCGGGGCTTTATCTCACGATGGGTTCGCTCGACTCCCGAACGGCTTGCTGCAGCCGCTTATTGCGCCAATTACCAGCACCAACGGCACAATCATCCCGCTATTCAGCAGGTTGTCGATGGCCGCGAGCAAAATGGCAGCCGCCAGGCCCAGCCGCGGCCCGTCATTCCGCAACCCCATAACTCCTTCCGGGAGAGCTTCGGGATCCGTTGAGCTGTCTCTCGCAGCGGGGAGCCACGCCGTAGCTATCACCGGCAGGAACTGCATAGTTTCCAGCGCCACCAGGCCCACTCCGCCATACATCCCAAAAGCCAGCAGCCATAAACCCCAGGGACGGTTCCTGCTGTCATTCCACCAGTCCCATCGGTCCCAGCCAAGGATAGGCCTGGCGAGAGCTGTTTTTACATGCCGCTCGTCCTGCAGCAGGCGCCAGCCCAAGGATTGGCGGCCGATCTCCGCCAAAAGCGACGCCGCGGCACGCGCTGGGCCGTTGCTCGCAACCAGTCGGCGCAGCGATATCATGTTGGCCAGCCGCAGGCCGGCGAAGCAAAGCACGATCAGTGCAAAGGCAATGACGAGTCCGCGCCGAAAAGCCACACCGCCGGCAAGAACAAACGGAAGCAGACAAACCATGAGAGCGATGCTCCCCGCCGATTGGCACAGCATTGTCGTCAAAAAGAGCACAACTGTTGCCCAGCCGACGGGAAGCCCTAGCACGCGGTCGGGCCTGCCTTGTTTCCATAACCCCGCGGCGCACAGAGTCGCCGCGGCCATCCATATGCCGAGCTGGTTGCCGTCTTCAAGAAAGCCAATCGGCCTGAAACCGAAGTAGCGCCCGGCTCCGAGCCAGCGAAACGGCTGATACCCATATACGTGTGCGTAGAACTGCGGGCCCGTGCACAACTCCACGAGGCAGATCGGCACATAACAGAGCCCCGCGACGGCAAAGGCCTTTGCCATGAGTGCGAGTGATTCGAGGTCGTTAAAGTAGAGACGTCCTAGCAGATAGGGCACGCCCCACGCTAAAGTTTGGTAGATCGCTCCGCGCAATCCGTCGCGCAACGCGCTCTCATATGCGGCATGATTGGCGGCTCCCGAAAGAAACGGCACTGCGCACCACACAAGCATCGGGATGTCACAGATGGCGGGGCGGAATCGCCGCAACTTCTGCCCGTCGAAAAGCAGAACACCGAGCAGCCCCGTCAGGCCGGTGATCGTGGCTTTGGTTATGAAGTACCCGGCGGGAAGGCAGACACCAAGAATCCAGTAGGGAAACACGCTGTCGGAGGGAACGAAGTTTGCCGTCGGAAGGACGGCCCACCCAGCGATGAAGTTGACCAGCACAGCGATGCGCGCTGGAAAGCGATAGAAGAAGACCAGGCCGATCGGGATCCACGCGAACAGTGCAGCCAAAGGAGGAATATGAGGAGGCATCGAGCTGTTTCTCCGTAGCCGCAGGTCTACAGCCCTACGGGTGCATTCATTTCAGACCACGGGGGAATGCGATCAAGTCAGGGGGGAACTGTACGATACCACGCGCCTGCCATTTGGCACACGGAAAGGCCGCAAAGACACACGTCCATCTTAGATGGCAGCGGCGGGCGCTCAAGTTAAGAATCCTGCCCGGGACCTCCGCTCGCGCCCATTACCATGAGGATGTTGTAGTCTCCCTGAGACTGTAACTGTATGTTCACGAGGTTCCGGCAGGAGTGAGCGAAAGTGAGCGAAATAGAAGCGCCGATCAATGTCAATCATCGATGCACCATCGTTGTCCCGTGTTACAACGAAGCTCATCGCCTTCCTTCGGAGAAATTCGTCGAGTTTGTCCACGAGGGGAATGACATCGATTTTCTCTTCGTCAACGACGGCAGTACCGACGATACTCTCGACGTCCTCCAGCGAATGCAGCGTGTATGCGGACCCGCCGTTGATGTCCTCGACAAAAAGAAAAACGGCGGAAAAGCCGAAGCTGTCCGCGACGGTATGTTGCGCGCGATCGAATCGGGCAGGAGCGGGTTTGTGGGATTTTGGGACGCCGACCTGGCGACGCCCTTATCGGCGATCTCCTCACTGCGCCAGGAGCTCATCGACGAACCGCAACTACAGATGGTCTTTGGCTCGCGCATTCGGTTGCTTGGACGTCATGTACACCGCAAGGCCGCCCGTCACTACCTGGGACGTGTCTTCGCCACGGTGGTTTCACTGATGCTGCGTCTGCCTGTCTACGACACGCAATGCGGAGCGAAGATTTTTCGCGTCACGCCCGAACTTGCCTCAGTACTGAGCCAGCCGTTTATTTCGCGCTGGGTGTTCGACGTTGAGATCATCGCACGCTTCATCGCTTTGAACCACGGCGACACGAGTGTCCTGCGCGATTCCATTTTTGAGTATCCGCTGGAGCGATGGGAGGATGTCGCGGGGTCGAAGGTGAAGCCTGGCGACTTTCTTCTGGCGTTTCTCGACATCATGCGAATCCGCTTAAAATACCTTGCCGGAAAATAGGCATCTGCCCCTTCCGCGCTGACCCGGGCCCGCCAATCGTGTATCGTGAAGTTTTGCGGTCCCGGTGTCAGAACCGGGACCGTTTCGATGCTCTCTTCAGTGAGGTTTGCGACTCGCGTGAAATTTGTATTCCGTATTCTGCTCGCTGCGCTTCTTGTCTCCCCACTTTTCCTCCCCATGTCTCACGCGAACGCCCAGGTGACCGCGACAGCGGCGGTCGGCGAGCCGCCCCAGTACACCAACCGGTGGGATTTCTACGGCGGTGTCCAGTATTCGCACTTCAATCCCAGTCCCGCGAAGGTCTTTCCGGCAAACAATCTGCTTGGGTTCAACGGCACCGCGACAGCCTATTTCAAGCCTGTATGGGGAATTGAAGGCAGCTTTCGCGGTCTGTATGGAACGATCGACGCTCCGATCAATCAATACGGCATTCAGAACCCCAAAATGTCGGAGTATCTGTGGCTATTCGGCCCGACGTTCCGCCTCTTGCGGCGCGAGAAGTACGCCGCCGGGTTGCATTTCACGATCGGCGCGGCCTATGGCAATTTCAGCAAGGACTTCCCCTCGAACATTTCGCCCAACCAGATCGACGTGTATAACGACAAGCTCGCGTTCGGGTCGGCAGTAGGAGGCTGGGCGGACTACAACCTGTCTCCGAAACTTGCGGTTCGCTTGATCACCGACTATCAGCCCACCCATTACGGCTACAAAACCCAAAGCGAGTTCGCCGGATCTGTTGGCGTGGTTTACAAGATCGGCTCTCAGCACAAGTAAGGCGGAGGAGTTTCGGCCCCGAAACCTCAGGTTGATCCAGCAGTCAGCCTGTTCATTGATCTGGTCGTCCTGCTTACGTCAGGGATCGTCGATTTCTGCGATTTTTTCCCATTTTTGTCTGAAAGATAGCCCAACAGGCTGAAAATGACGCCGAACAGCACTCTAGCTATTCGGGGGTCCCTCTAGTAGTCTATAGAAACCCAGTTGGGTCGGTTTGGGGGTGTAGTGAGTTGGCAGAGGTTCGCGTGCAGGAAGGCGAGCCGCTTGAAAATGCGTTGCGCCGGTTCAAGCGCAAGGTTCAGCAGGAAGACATCATCAAGGAAGTAAAGCGTCATTCCTTTTACCTGAAGCCGGGCGAAAAGCGCCGTGTGAAGGAAGCGCTGGCGCGCAAGCGGAATCGCAAGAAGGCTCGTAAAGAGCAGGATTAACAGTAGTTTGTAGCTGATGTAGTTGAAAAAAAACTCACACGCCGGATTTCCGAACGACCCACGCGTCCGGCCGGCGTGCTTCGCGCAAACGGGAGCGTACTCAAAACCTCTCTCCCATCGCCTCGCGAGCGCATATGAAGCACGCTTTGGCTCTGCATCTGAGCCGAAGGTTCGCCGCATTTCTTTGCGGCCGGGGCCCTTTCCAAGTCTTCAAGCATTTTGATCTCTCCAGTGCCGGCGTGCAATTCGTCGGAGCCATACACCACGCACGTTGCGGTGGGGCAAGGGACGCGGGATGGACTACGTAGACAGGATTCTGAAGTGTGTGGACTGTGGAAGCGATTTTGTCTTTACAGCGGGAGAGCAGTTATTCTTCCACGACAAGCAATTCAAAAACGATCCGAAGCGCTGTAAGAATTGCAAATCAAAGAGAACTTCAGGTGCCGCAGGTTCGCGGCCTGAGACGCGGACTGTCTGTTCGCAATGCGGGGCCGAGACCACTGTCCCGTTCAAGCCTACTCAGGGCCGGCCTGTGTTGTGCCGCCAATGCTTCCAGCAGAAGGGAAGCGTGCCGGCGGCGCCCAGCCAGATGATCCGAAGCGCATAGTTGAATTCTTTAGCTCTGACGCTGAAGGATCTTTAGCCTTTGGACCGGCGCTCTACTGCGCCCTTGCCAGCTTGCCAGCCGGTGCTTTACGCCGCGATGCGGCTTTTTTCGAACCGGCACTCACCAGTTCCAGGCTGCGCTCTTTTTCGCGGCGCTTCTTGTCTTCGTGCGTCACCAGCAGGGCTTCAATCTGCACCAGCAGATCGTTGGTGTTCATCGGCTTGACCAGCACCTCGTCGGCGTCGAAACCTCCGTCGGATTCAACCACGGGAAAGGCTGTCAACAGGGCAACTGCCGGTTCGTGGGCAGACTTCTTGGCCGCGTGCACCACTTCGTGTCCGGCACTCTCGCTCTCCATCCGCATGTCTGTGATTACCATGTGATATTGATTGGCGCGGAGCTTTAACTTTGCTTCGCGCGCGGAAGCCGCTGTTTCCACCTCGAAGCCATGAATCTCTAGCACGGCCTGGAGAGTGAGAAGAACCGCCACTTCGTCATCGACAAGCAATATCCGGCGTTTCATAAATAAATACCTATCCTTTGATCCTGGGGCAACGAGGCAGAATATCACGCCAGAATCGGGCGCGCTCCAGCGCGACACTCATAGCCTTTGGAAGCGCGCTGCTGCCGATATCGAAATTCTAGAAGGGGAACTCTCATGTGTCTCATTTTTTCAACATCTCCATGACATGCTTGGCAGAGCTGGCCGTGGCCAGTTGCAATGCGGTCTGACCTTCCTTGTTCTTCTTATCCCGATTGGCACCTGCGGCCAGAAGAACTCGAACCGCGCCATTCAGTCCCTTTCCCGCGGCATACATGAGCGCAGTGTAGCCTCCGGCATCCTGCTTGTTTGGGTCGCCTCCGTTGTCAAGAACCGTCTGCACAGTCTCCGGATCATCGACACTGTCGATCGCGCCCGAGGTGAACATGAGAGGAGTCCAGCCGCGTTTGTCCTGGGCATTGATGTCAGCACCCTTGTCGACGATGAGCTTGATTATGCTGGTAAGGTGTTGCCCGGCCGCGAGCATCAACGCCGTTCGGCCCGCTTCATCGCGCAGATTCACGTTGGCTTTGTTCTCAAGCAACATCATGGTGATCTGGCGATGGGCAACGCCGTCCATCAAAGGAGTGGTCCCTTCTTTATCCTGAACATTTACAGATGCACCGGCGCTTAGCAGAAGCCCCACGACATCGGTCGCTCCGCTCCGGGCTGCGTAGTGGAGCGCCGTCTCGCCCTCGCCTCCGCTTCCCTTGTCCACCGCATTCACGTCGGCTCCGCGAGCCAACAATAATTTCACAACCTCGGTTCGGCCTGCATAGGCTGCGCTTTCCAGAGGCAGATTGCCTCCCCATCGGTCATTCGGACCTATTCCCCTGTCGAGCAGCTCTTTCACCAGATTGATATGGCCGGTACCTGCCGCCTCGTACAACGCCGCTGCTAGAGCTTGTTGATCTGGCTTCTTACTCAACAGCAGGTTGAACAGCTGCTCATCTCCGTCTCTCGCAACTGCCCGCAGCGAGCGTTCTACATTCGCCCCCGCCTCGATGAGTACCCTGGCCACATCTGGATGCCCCTCATCCAGGGCTTGTTCCAGCGCGGAAGGCGCGTCCGGAGATCCGGCGTCCGGCCTCATGCCTGCGCGTAGAAACAGAGATACAGCGGTAAGATCGCCGTTACTTGCCGCGCCGATAAAGGCGTCGGAGTTGTACGAGAGCCCGAGACGACCCAGTTGGTCGCGCGCCTGATCAGGCGTCATTGTAGGAGACACTGCCGGCCTCAGCACGGCAGGGTCGGATGGGTCGCGGTCAGGGCTCGTCGAAGTTGCGGATTGAGGTACCAGCGCCTCACGATGACTACGAAACACCGGTACTGTGATTACCCCAGCTAGAAGTATTGCTGCCGCGACAACGTAAATGGGCCTTCTCTTAAGCTCGGCAAACATCGTCACCCAGAGGGGAGCTTTGACTTCGCCCAGCAATTTGAGGACGTCCTGATCAAAGTGCGTTTCGCTAACCTCGTAAGCATTGAGCTTGACCAGCGGCGCGAGCGTACCGGGCAGATCTTTGGTCTTCGGCATGGTCGCTCCGGGGAGGAGAACCGGAATCACACGAATTTTCCCCTGCAGGCCGGTCTCTATCTCCAACCGGACGGTATCGTTGGGGTCGTCGAGGCGTCTCGCTCCATCAGCATCGGTCGCCGTAAGCCAGCGCGGGCCAATCAGGACAAAGAGAACTTCCGACGAATGAATCCGTTCGCGAACAACATCAGTGAAATCTTCTCCGGGGCGGATATTATCGACATCTCGAAAGACGCGGTCACGGCCTAGCTTTCCCGCGAGACGATCGAATAGACGACCGGCGTGACCGGCGCTGTCTTCGCGGCGATAGCTGATGAACACCGTTGAGGAGGCCATCTCCGTCCCACCTGGATACCTCGAGTGCCCACATTGTAGCCCTCGCGAAAACGCGCCAGCGGAGTTGATTGTCTTGGAGCTTTCGCACTATCGCCGGTAAATTGGCACTGCCACTGAACAGGTCTTTTCGGAATCAGGGTAAGTTCGAACAGCGGAGAGGCCAAACAAAGCCCAGCGAAAGCGCGCCGCGCCTATACCTCGGAGGTCTCCCTCGGCCGGATCTCAACCGCAGGCACTCCGGCTACCGTCGATCCTGGAAGCACGTCGCGAGTAACCACTGCGTTGGCTCCTACCGTTGCACCATCGCCGATCGTCACTCCGCCGAGTACGGCTACGCCCCGGCCAATCCAGACTTCCTTGCCGATCACGATGGGCCTCGCCTCATGTCCCGAGTGCCGCATCGTCTCACCTGTGCGGCGCTGATGGTTGGCGTCCCGAATACTGGAGTGCTCGCCGATCATCGATCCTGCGCCGACGCTCACCCCCGCCATAGCGACAATGTGAACACCGCGTGAAATGACGACGTCATCTCCGATCTCGATCCGGGCGTCGCCCTGAGTCTCGAGATGCAGCCCCGCATACAACAGCACATTTTCGCCGAAATGGACATTGCGCGTGCCATCGACGAAGGCGCTGCCTTCGATGACAAGTGATGCCGGAGCGTGCTCGACCAGGTCGGCCGACAGGACCGCGTGGGCGTAGATGCGCGTAAAACTTCTGCGCAGTCGTCGAGCCAGCCGGAGGAACACGGCCAGCGCTGGGCTCGCGTTACGCTTCAGATCACGTTTCATCTCACCACGGCCTCGGTGGCGACACGCGGCCGCCCTGGGTGTCCTGCCAGGCCTGTTTCATCAAGTCGATAAACTTGCGATATTCGCGGCCACGCGCCTGTCGCCGGAGATCGCGGCTGAAGCCGTTGCGCACCACGATGAGCCGGCACAAGCCGGTCTCGAGCATTCTGGCCCCCCAGGCTCCTATCCATCCGTGATGCTTGCGGTAGTAGAGCAACTTGCTGCGCATGCTCCACAGCACTAGTTGAGCACCACTCTTGGACATCTCGAGCGACTTAAGCTGCCGCGACGATTCCCCGCCAATGTGCGTGACCACAACGTCGGGCCAGTACATGATTTTGTAGCCGGCCTTGCGGATGCGCCGGCATAGATCGACCTCCTCGGAATAAAGAAAAAAATCGGGATCGAAAAGGCCGGCCTTCTTCAAGGCTTCAGTTCGAATGATCGAGAAGGCACCCGGCACCCAGTCGCACTCACAGGCCTCCATCGGATCGGCCCAGGTGCGATCGAATCTCCCAAAAAAACGTGAGTTCGGGAACTTGGCCGCCAGTCCGGTCATGACGAAAAAGTCGTCAAGCAGCGATGGGAACTTGCGGGCTGAAGGTTGCCACGCGTCGTCGCGGCCCACCAGCCGCCCGCCGGCAAGCCCCACATTTGGATGCTCGTCCATGTGTCGCACAGCGAGCGAGATAGCGCCGGGACGCAGAAACGCATCCGAATTGAGCAGCACAGGGTAACGGCCCCGCACCACTTCCAGCGCCACGTTGTTAGCGGATGCAAATCCCAGATTTGTCTGGCTGCGGAAGAGGCGCACCGCCGGAAACTCACGCTCGATCATTTCCGGTGAGCCGTCAGAAGAGTTGTTATCGACAATCAGTACTTCGACCCGGAGCCCGGCCGACTCACGTTCGACTGACTCTAGGCACTCACGCAACACGTCGCGTGTGTTGAACGAAACAATAACGATCGAGACATCAAAGACGTCGACCGACGAGTCGATGATAGGCATGGACTCCGGGCAGCTAAGACTGTAAGCAGGTTGCGAATTTGGACGCCAGTACCTTCAGGTTAACAGGAAGGTTATATCTCTCCAGCACCCGTTCCCGGCCCGCGGCGCCAAGCCGCTCCCGTAGCGCCCGGTCGACAACGAGAGACTCGAGTGCCGACGACAGGCATTCGACTGAAGAGGGAGGCACGAGGAGGCCATCCTCCTTGTCCCGGATGAGTTCCGGAATGCCAGCGATACAAGTGCTGACGCACGGAATGGCCATGGCCATGGCCTCCATGAGCGCAACCGGAACCCCCTCTGCGAAACTGGCCAGCGCAAAGATATCGGCGTCGGCCAGCTGCAGCCGCGTCTCGTCATGGTTTAGCGCCCCGCGAAAGGTGACGCTGGCCTCAAGCTTGCTCTTCACGACCTCCTGTTTGAGGCTGGGAAGGTCGGGACCGTCACCTACCAGGGTCAAGTGAACAGCGTGGCCCTTGGCGTGCAAACGCGAGAGGGCACGAATCAGAATATGCTGCCCCTTTGCCGATACCAGACGCCCAACACAGACGATCTGCAAATGCGTAGCTTTGGCGCGCGTCGCAGGCTTGAACTCTTCCGGGTCGACGCCAAGTCGGACGACGTGCATCTTGTCCCAGTGGGCCGAATCGCAATACTTCATCAGCTGGCTGCGGCAGAACTCGCTGATACAGAAAATGAATTTCGCCCCTTCAATCTTGCGGGGAAGGTATGTGTTGTCGACCTCGTAAAACTCTTCCGGGCCATGAATTGTGAGGGAGTAGTCGAGTCCCCACGTTTCGGCCGTTACCATGGCGACCGTCGCAACAGGTCCGCCGAAATGTACATGGAGATGGTGGAGCCCACGTTTTCTCATCCATCGACCGAGAAGAAATGCCTCAGCCATGTACAACAGCGCATAAACTTTACGGGAGATGTCCCAGCCGCCAAGACTCAGGCTAGCCTTTAGCCCGCGAAAAGCAGTGATCGGCTGGAATACTGTGACAGTCAGCAATTAGCGACAAGGACTTCCCATATCGTCGTGCCTTTCAGATAGTAGGTCTTGTCTGCTTCCTCCGCTTCCAGCTTCGGCAAATCGGATTTAGCCCGGTCGGGTGAGTTGACCGATGCAACGTCAATCTCGAAACCCATCTGACGCAACCCCAGGATTTCTTTCAGAAAAAATGTATGAGAGACCGCCGGATAGCGGCTCAGAAAATACGTCATACGAATATCTTTTGGTTGTAATGCCATATCGATTGGTAATACTTTACAAGTAATAAGAAAATCAGACATCAAGTTACTTTTAGCTCATCTGTGAGCCGTTTCCTGCCGATCTTCACATTACAATTTGCTAATTTCGCGCAGGGAAAGAGGATCCAAGTGGCAAAAGTTAACTAGCAATGTTGGGTGACTTCTGTATACTCGCCCAAAACCTGTCTCCCTCAGAGAATCGATTTTTAAAAAGTACTTAAAAGTACACTGGGGCTCTTTTTCTCTCCATTTTTGTCCGTTTACCACAGAAAGATCGTCGGAGGTTTTTTAAATCATGCGCTCGTGGTCGTCCTATATACAGCGGCATTACGCCATTTTATTTCTCATTATTTTAACTTTCGCCTTTTCCGTTGCGCCATGTGCAGCGATAGGCGCAACAACGCCCACCATCAACTTTCCCAGCGGTTTTTCCGGTTCCAGTAGCACGGTCAACCTGAATGCAGGCGCACAGTTGAACGGATCAGCTCTCCAGCTGACAGGTGCCACTACGGGAATGGCAAGTTCGGCATGGTATGTCACTCCGGTAAATATTCAGTCGTTCACGACCAACTTCACCTTCCAGTTGACCAACGCTACGGCAGACGGGTTCACCTTCGCCATTCAAAATAATAACGACAGCGTCACAGGAGGATCAGGGGGTCAGCTCGGATACACCGGTATATCGAACAGCATCGCTGTCAAGTTTGACCTGTATAACAATGACGGCGAAGGCCCGAATTCGACCGGCCTTTATACGAACGGCGCTTCCCCCATGTTACCTGCTACTGATCTGACTCCATCGGGGATCAATCTCCACAGCGGCGATACCATGGCGGCTCAGCTCGTCTACAACGGGACGACGCTGACGATGACTATTACCGATACAGTGACCAAGGCGTCATTTTCAACCAACTGGACGATCAACATTCCAGCGACTATTGGCGCCGACACCGCCTATGTAGGATTCACGGGCGGCACTGGGGCGTTGACGGCGAACCAGAAGATACTAACCTGGACCTACGGTACCGTTCCGGTCTTGCCCGCGCCGGTCTTCAGCGTAGTGAGCGGCAGCTATCCCTCGGCGCAGCAGGTGGCCGTCTCTGATGCAACTTCAGGAACGACAATTTACTACACCACGAACGGCAGTGCTCCCACTAGTTCTTCTGCGGTGTACTCGGGTCCGATTACGGTGTCTTCAAACGAAACGCTGGAAGCGATCGCTGTCGAGACCGGCTACACCAACAGTCTGGCGGCCACTGCGACCTATCTCATCAACCCCAGTGCCACGCCGGTCATCAACTTCCCCAGCGGTTTTGCGAGCTCTCAAAGTCAACTCACCCTGCTGGGCAGTACTCAGTTAAGTGGTTCATCTGTCCAGTTGACGGGTGCTGCTGGAGGGGAGGCAGGTGCCGCCTGGTTTGCCTCACCTGTAAACGTGCAGTCATTCGCTACTAGCTTTAGTTTCCAGTTGACCAGCGCCACGGCCGACGGAATGACTTTCGCCATCCACAATAATAGCGACAGCAGTTCAGGAGATACTGGAGGCGCTCTTGGCTACGCATCTATACCCAGTAGCGTCGCTGTCAAGTTTGACCTTTATAACAATGCAGGTGAGGGTCCGAATTCAACGGGTCTTTACATAAACGGCGCCCAGCCTACGATGCCCGCCGTTGATCTGACTCCGTCGGGGGTCAATCTTCACAGCGGCGACACCATGGAGGCAAACATCGTCTATAACGGCACCACCCTGGCGATGACCCTTACCGATACCGTGACCAAGGCCTCATTCTCAAACAGCTGGGCCATCAATATTCCGTCGACGGTTGGTGGTGACACGGCGTATGTTGGCTTCACGGGCGGGACTGGTGGCCTGACCGCCATTCAGAAGGTCTTAAGCTGGACATACACCGCTGCTTCTGGTTCTTCCCCGGCCCTGTCTGCTCCGGCATTCAGCCTTGCAGCAGGAACTTACACGTCAGCACAGACGGTCTCCATCTCCGATGCCACGTCCGGAGCAACCATCTACTACACAACCAACGGAACTACCCCTACGGCCTCCTCGACAAAATACACGGGAGCCATCACGGTGCCGTCTACTGAAACCCTGGAGGCTATCGCTGTCGAGACTGGCTACACCAACAGTCCCGTAGCCACTGCGGCCTACACCATCGACCCGGTGGCGGCGACACCTTCCTTCAGCGTTGCCGCTGGGACCTATAGCTCAGCTCAGACGGTGACCATCTCCGATGCCACGTCTGGCGCCACCATCTACTACACAACCGACGGAACCACGCCCACAACGTCCTCAACCAAGTACTCCGGTGCCATCACGGTCGCTTCAACTCAGACCCTCAAAGCGATCGCGGTTGCATCAGGCTACACGAACAGCGCTGTAGCCACTGCGGCTTACACCATCACGTCGACGTTGCCAACGCCGACCTTTAGTGTCGCAGCGGGAACCTACACATCCGCGCAGACAGTCTCCATCTCCGATGCCACGTCTGGCGCTACTATCTACTACACAACCAACGGAACAACACCAACGACTTCCTCCACCAAGTACACCGGCGCCATTACTGTAAGCTCGACAATGACGCTGCAGGCCGTCGCGGTCTTGACCGGCTACACCAATAGCCCGGTGGGGGTCGCTGCCTACACCATAACCACGCCCTCCTCCTCGCCTGGCACCCAGACGATCATCGACTGCCCTTCCGGCTTCTCGTCTTCGGGGTCTTGCGGGTTAGGGATTTTGGAGGGTGGACAATCATTTCAGCTCAACGGAACCACAAGTGGCTCCTCACCAGCCTTGTCCGGATCGCGGGCGCTTCTAATCCCAACGGGAGCCACGCATGCTGCCTTGTCTCTTAATTATCAGAAACAGGTGAATGTTCAGGCTTTTACTGCTAGTTTTACGTTCATCCCCAATGGACAGAACGTCGCGTTCGTGCTGAACAACACCACTAACAATCCCTGGGGGTTTAATGGAGCATTGTTTAGTGCTGGCGCTGGGTGCGAAGGCGGGTTTTTCCAAGGCTATGATCCCCCGACCCCAAACAACTTATTCGCTTTGGAGCTGGACTCTTATAGCCCCCTCACTCAGTCAGGCTCGTTTACCAACAGTTCGGTGCAGATTTATCAGGCTGCCCAATCACCCTGTTTGCCTACCATTGAGGACTATCCGGCCATAACCAAGATCAGCACCGCTCCATTAGACCTTACGACCGGTTCTCAGAATACGACTACGGGCCATACATATTCGGCCACCGTCGCTTACGATGGAAGCAACCTTACCCTAAATCTGTATGACGTTACAGCAGGCGGTTCTTGTCCGGGGACCAATTGCTTCACCCACACCTGGACAGGAGTAAACATCCCCTCAGCAGTAGGTGGCGATGCGGCATGGGTGGGCTTGACTGGAGCCACGGGATTGACATCAAGTTATCCGCTCTATGTTGGCTCGTTTGTTTACACCACACCGTAACACAGCATACATAGCTTCTCGAAGCTGCAACTGGAGAGTGCAGTCCTGAACATCATCAGGTGGAGCTTCTTGAGCTAGGGCAGACGCAACAACCTTGGGCCGGAAGAGGAACAAACCAGTTCCTCTTCCGGCCCTTACTCTTTTGCGTTCTGGCGATTCTCCCGTCGCGATGCCAGCAACTTTGGTTGCATGCGCTGAGTCGCCGCGCCGATTTCCGGCCTTTGTCTGTTTAATCAGTAAGTGGGGATCGAGGTCTTTAGTGCGCGCCCCCGCCATTGAACACGGCGAACTCGCAGATCCCTGCCTGCCCAGAAGTCTCGAGTAGCTTGAGCCGTACGGCCTTTGCGGTTACCGGTCCGAAGATGTCAATCTTCTTGTGGCCGATGGCGTTTGCGCGCACCATCTCCCGCCATTCTCCGTCCACCAGCACTTCGACCGAGTACTCCTCGACGTGCTGGCCATCGTTCAGCCTCTCCATGGTCATCACTCGATCGAATGTCTGAGCGCGGGCAAAAGTCACCGTCAGGACGGGAAGGCTGCCGTTTGCCGACGGCGACCAAAAGGTACTGACATCCCCATCGAGTGCCCTTTCCTGGTCTGTGTCTACGGGCTCGTGATTGAGCGCAATGTTATTCCCGTAAACCGCCTTTACTTTCGCCCCGAATTCCGCCAGCCGCGCCACATCGGCCGCCGGAATCCGTCCGGTCCGGTCTGGTGCCAGTCCAAGCATCAGCTGCGCGCCGCGGCCTACCGTGCTGTTGTATGTATCCATTAGCTCGTCGAGGCTCTTCAGCGTCGCGTCTGCGTTAGGATGCCAGAACCACTGCTCCCGATGGAGGGGCGTATCAGCCTCCACCGTCCGCCAGCGCAAGTATCCCGCTCGATCCACCACGTTCCAATTCTCGAAAGCCACCTTGCCGCTTTCGGTCCCGACCCAGCGCAGGTCGGCATACTTATAGAGCGCGACATCGGCAAAGACCATGGTGTTTGGCTGGTACGTGCGCAGATGCTCGATGATGGTGTCGAAGTCGTACTTCCGGCCTTCGCTGCCGGCCCCATCCAGCCAGAATTCCTCGAGTGGCCCATAGCCGGTCGATAGCTCCTCGAGCTGTGCCAAATAATATTTGTCGTACTCAGCTGGATTCGCATAGCGCGGTTCGTGGCGGTCCCAGGGTGAGAGGTAAACTCCGAATCGCAAGCCATATTTTCGCGCCGAGTCGGCCGCCATTCGAACCAGATCTCCCTTGCCGCCCAGCCATGGACTGCTCTTCACCCCATAAGCTGTCTGCGCGCTGGGCCAGAGAGTAAATCCGTCATGATGCTTGGCCACCAGCACTACGTAACGGATACCAGCGTTTCTTGCCGCTTCCATCCACTGGTCGGTATCCACGTGCGTGGGATTGAAGACTTCCGGCGACGCCGTACCGTCACCCCATTCGCGATCGAGAAACGTATTGGTGCCAAAGTGAATAATTGCGCCCATTTCAAGCTGCTGCCAATCCAGTTGCTGAGGGCTTGGCTTCATATCTGTAACGTTTTGGGCCCGTGTGCTTGGCAGTGAGCCCAAGCCCAGGGCAAGCAGGAACATGGCGGTCGCGATTCGCAACGTTGAGTCTCCCGGATTCCAGGGAAAGCTTACTCGAAATCCGCGCCGGTCTTACCTGGGTTTTGCCGCAGGCCGGGCATTCAGCTCTGGCAGATTGGTCCGGGAAAGAACCGTTTCTACGGTCTTCAGGTGGCGCCGCATGGCAGCTCTTGCGCCGAAGGGATCGTGAGTCGACAGAGCCGCGAAGATGGCCTTGTGCTCGGCCAGCGTCCGCTCCTGGTTGGCCATGTGGCCAGTGAGGTCGCTCAACTTGTGAAACATGGGCGAGAACATCCCCTGCCAGAGGCGGGCGACGAGGTCGGCGAGCACACTGTTGCCCGCAACGTTGGCAATGGTTACGTGAAAGGCTTGGTCGGCCTCGCGGGCGTGAGCGCCGGCCGCCATGATTTTCTCCATATCGTGGATGGTCCCCTCAATCGCCGCCAGGTCGGAATCGGTGGCGCGGATCGCGGCTTCAGAAGCCACCTCACCTTCGATCAGCAGCCGGGCATGCAAAAGCTCAAACGGACCCGGCCCGGCATCCATGACCGGTATCGACAGTCGGGCGCGGTCGCGCACGTAGGTTCCTGAGCCGGTGCGGATTTCGACCAGCCCGGCAATCTCCAGAGCGATAAGGGCCTCGCGGACTATAGGACGGCTCACCCCGAGTTGCAGCGCGAGGTCTTTTTCGGCTGGCAGGCGATCCCCGGCCGATATACTGCCGCCTTGAATCTGTTGCCTGATGCGCTCGGCCACTTGCTGATACAAGCGCCTGCTTACGATGGGATCCAGCGCCATTCCATCCCCGTGCGGGGTTACGTCTCTATCGTAAGTCATTTCACCATTCCCACATGTGCTTCAACTAGAGGCAATCTTGGCCCGTGGGGAACAACTGGTGGCATCAAGCTGCATGACAGGTTTACTCCGCTTTGAAGCCAGAGTCAACTGCAACTCTCAGGCAAGTCCAACCTGGTAATCATTGCAAACAAGCCAATTAGTCGTTAGCGCTGCTTTGGCGAAATGACTACGCTGGTCACATAACAGGCAAGATATCTGTCTTACAGCTTGACAAATCTATTTTGGGATGACTATTGTGCCCACTGGCCGATTTTGTTTGTACCTGCTGCATATTCTTTGGAGGAAGTGATGACAGAAAGCAAAATTCACCTGATCCGGAGGTCCGCCCACTCAATATTCGAGCGCCTGAAAGGTGTCGCCGCAGTGTTGGCGATTCTTCCGTTGATGCTCGCCGGTCCTCTGGGCACACTTCGAGCTCATGCTCAGGCGGTTTCGGCAACCATGCTGGGCACGATCACCGACTCTACGGGCGCCGGCGTTCCAAACGCCCAAATCGCGATCACGGAGATTGCCACCGGAATCAGCCGCAATACGGTATCGAATGAGAGCGGAAACTATACCTTTCCGGATCTGACGCCCGGCTCTTACTCCGTTGCCGTGCAAGCCCAGGGGTTTAAAAAGTTGACACGCCCAAGTATCGACGTAGTGGTCAACACCACAACGCGAGTCGATATGGCCCTCCAGCCCGGCAGCGCCACCGAAACCGTTACCGTGACCAGCGCACCAGCCATCATGCAGACCGATCGCGCCGACGTCAGCACGAACCTCGAATCTCACACTCTCCAGACCATGCCGGTTTCAGTGAATCAGAACTTCCAGACGCTGCTTACGCTGGTCCCCGGTGTAGGTCCTCCCGTCTTCCAGCACTCGCAATTCTTCAACGCGGCCAGCTCCATTCAGACCGAGGTCAATGGCCAGCCTCGCGAGGGCAATAGCTATCAGATCGAAGGCATCGACGACGATGAGCGCACCGGGCTCCTGCAGATTCTGATTCCGCCCATACAGGCCATTCAGACCGTCGACGTCTCGACCAGCAACTATGACGCCGAGCTCGGCCGCGCCATCGGCACCGTCAGCAACGTGATCATCAACTCCGGAACCAACCAGTTCCACGGCATGGTCACCGAGTACCTGCAGAACAGCGTCTTTAACGCGCGCGCCTACTTCAATAAGACCGTCGGGCACCTCGCCTACAACTATTTCGGCGGAAGCCTTGGCGGCCCTATCATCAAGGACAGGCTGTTTTTCTACGGCGACTACTTCCGCTCGCCCGACCACGAGGCCAACTCCAACATCCTGAGCATCCCGCCCCCGCAGTGGTACACACCCAACGCAGCGGGCAACATCGATCTGAGCGGACCGCTCCAGGCCAATGGCAAAGGACAGATCTACGACCCCGCAACCGGCAATCCCGATGGCACGGGCCGCACGCCATTCCCTGATAACCAGATTCCCTATAACCGGGTGAATAGCGTATCGATCAATCTGATGAAGCTGTTGCCGGCGCCCAACGCAAACCTTGGAACCGCAACGACCACGGCGGCAAATGATTTTTCCATCAACCTCCCCTTCCAGAAGACCACCGAGCGATACGACGCTAAGATCGACTGGCAGATCACCCAGAAGGACCATCTGAGCGGCCGCTATGACCGGCAGAACATCACTGTCTTTCAAGCTCCGGCCTTCGGCGCCGCCGGTGGCGGCCCTGCACAGAGTGCCTTTGCCGGCACCGGCACGCAGGGCACGTACAGCACCGGCCTGAACTATGACCGGGCCTTTTCCAACACGCTTCTCACTGAGGCTCGCGTCGGTGTTGCCCATTACGGCAACAGCGCTACTCCCACAGGCTACGGAACCGACTACGCAACCCAGATCGGCGTTCCCGGCGTGAATATCAGCCAGTTCACGAGTGGCCAGGTAGGCATCATCATGTCCGACTTCGTAGGAGGCAGCACAAGTAACCCGCTTATCGGCTATTCCGCCTCGCTCCCTTGGATCCGCACCGAAACGAACATCGACGTGGTCAACCATTGGACGAAGATCGTCCGCAATCACACCTTCAAATTCGGCATTGACCTTCGCCGCATCCACGACGACCTGCTTCAGGATCAGACCTTTAGTCCCCGCGGACTCTACACCTTCTCCGAAACCAATACGACGGTCAACCAGCCGGGCGTGGCAACCAACATCGCCAATCAGATGGCCAGCTTCCTGCTGGACGATCCCTCTGGGGTGGGCCGTGACATTAATACTTTCTTTCCCGCCCTGCGTGCGTGGTGGTTCTTTGCCTTCGCCGGAGACAAGTGGCAGGTCACTCCCAAATTGACCCTGGATCTCGGCCTCCGCTGGGAGTTCTATCCTCCTGCGACGCCTAAGAGCGCCGGAGGCTTCTCGAACTACAGCCCATCCACCCATTCTCTGGTTATCGCCGGTATTGGATCAAACCCCTCGAATCTTGGCCTCGACACGCGATACACCTACTTCGCTCCGCGTGTCGGATTCGCCTACCGCGCGACAGAACAGGCCGTCGTTCGCGGCGGGTTCGGCATCAGCTATACGCCATTCGAGGACAACACCTACGCTTACAACTACCCCGTGCGCGCCAACAACCAATATCTCCAGCCGAACAGCTATGAGCCCGCAGTTTTGGCCGACGGAGTTACACCCGCCACCTTCCAGGCGGGATTTCCGGCGCCAGTCCCGGTCGTCATCCCCAGCAACGGCATTCTCGACGTAACGACAAGCTCGTTCCTTCTCAAACAGTCCTATGTCGAAATTCCGAAGAACTACTACAACCCCTATGTGGAGTCATGGAACGTCACCGTGCAGCAGGCACTACCTTCGCAGTTCAGCTTTCAGGTGGCCTACGTAGGCAATCACGGCGTTCACATCGGGGCGTCTCAAAACGTAAACCTTGCGCCGGCGCTCGGCCTGGGCACCGCCGGCTATCCGGAAAACATCGCCTTTGGACGCACAGCTGCGACCAATGTGTATTTCGTCGGCTATTCCTCTAACTACCAGTCTTTGCAGCTGCAGTTGAATCGCCGCTTCCTCAACAGCCTGGGAATGATCACCTCATTCACCTGGGGCAAGGGACTCGGCTATCAGACCGGAGACGACGCAGGCGTGCTCTTCTGGCTTGATCAGCGTCACAACTACGCTCCCAACGATTACGACCACCGCCTCAACTTCGAGGAGAGCCTTACCTACGAACTGCCCTTCGGGAAGGGCAAGCGCTGGGTCACTTCCGGTCCCGCGTCCTATGTGATCGGCGGATGGAAACTGGGTGCGATCATTTCCGTCTACTCGGGACTGCCATTTAACGTCGAGGCGAGCGGCGCGAACATCAACACGTCGGGACAGCAGCAGATGGCGAATCTCGTGGGCGGCTACCACGTGCTTCATCACATCGGAACCGGGCAACAGTGGTTCGATCCCAGCGCCTTTGCCCAGCCTGCCGGCTGCCCGAAAACCGGTCCGTGCCCGCTGGTGTATGGAGTCACCATGGGCAATGTTGGCAGAAACGCCTACTACGGCCCCGGCTACATTCAGGACAACGTCTCGCTCTTCAAGACCTTTCCCATCAAGGAGAGCATTAGCTTCGAGTTCCGTGCGGACGCCTTCCAGCTAAGTAACACCCCGCAATTCGCCAGTCCCAACAGCACGTATGGCAGCACAACGTTCGGACAGGTGACCAGCACCGTGGGCAGCGGCACAGGGGTCAACGGAATCGGCGGCGGTCGCGCACTGCAATTTTCAGGAACGGTGCGCTTCTGAAATTTCGGTCTGCAGGGGTCCATTGGCCTCCCCAGGACCTCTGGGCCCTGATGTGCTGATCACTTGCCTCCCGGGCCTTCGCCGGGCCGTCGCCAACACGATGGCTCGGCGCAGGCATTCATATCATCTATCCTGTTTGGTTGGTCTTATTCTGGAGGATCGATGCCCTCATCCCGTCGCGATTTTATGATTGGCCTGGCTGCCGCAGGTGTTGCGGCCGGACTGCCGTCCGCAGCTCACGCTTCCTCGCCGGAGACCTCATCAGCCTGTCCGTTCCGTCTCGCCGTCATCAACGACGAGATCTCCCAGGACTTCGAGCACTCCTGCCAGGTCGCCGCGCAGGACTTCGGCCTCGAATGGATCGAACTGCGCGGAATGTGGGACAAGAACATTACCGAGCTCGATTCGAAACAGATTGACGATGCCAAAAAGATCCTCGAGAAGTACAAGCTGCGCGTCACCGACATCGCAAGCCCGCTCTTCAAAACCGACTGGCCCGGCGCGCCGCTGTCGAAACTCAGCCCTCGTCGTGACCAGTTTCACGCCGATTTCGACTTCAAGCAGCAGGATGCCCTTCTCGATCACTGCATCGAGCTGACAAAGGCCTTCAACACCGACCGCCTGCGCTGTTTCGACTTCTGGCGTCTCGAAGATCCCAAGCCCTACCGTGAGGCCATGAACAAAAAGCTGACCGAAGCCGCCGAAACCTGCAACAAGCACGGCGTGATTCTCCTTCTCGAAAACGAGATGGCCTGCAACACCGGCACGGGAGAAGAAGCCGCCGCCGTCCTCGCCGCCATCCCGAATAAAAACTTCATGCTCAATTGGGATCCCGGCAACGCCGGCACCTTCCCCGGCAACACGCCGTATCCCAACGGTTACGACGCTCTGCCCAAGAACCGCATCGGCCACTGCCACTGCAAAGACGTGAAGCGCGAACCAGGCGGCAAATACGAGTGGGAGCCGGTCGGCGGAGGGATCATCGATTGGGTCGGCCAGTTCCGCGCGCTGAAAGCTCAGGGCTACCACTACGCCGTAAGTCTGGAAACCCACTGGCGCGGCGCCGGAACGCCCGAAGCCTCAACGCGTATCAGCATGAAAGGCCTGAAGGACGCCCTACAAAAAGCCGGAATCACCTGCTGACCGACCCATACTCAGGGTGTCCCAGAGCCTGGCCTGAGCCAGCCGAAGGCTCCCGATTCTCGGAACTTCGGTTGAGAATTTTATCCTGTGCTCTGAGCCCTGCGCTCTGAGCTCTACTTCGGCACCTGGCCCTCATCCCCCAGCATCTCCCAACGCTGCAACGATAGAGGCACATTGCCGTTGTTCCACACGAAGTCGTTGAACTTCAGCATGGAGAAACCCGCGCCCTGCTTGAGCTTCGCATCCGCGAGCAGCTGCATGATCTGCAGCTTGCCTATCTGATAAGAAATCGCCTGCCCTGGCGTGCTCGAGAACATGGCCGCTTCGCCGAGCGCCGTCCGCCGATCCATCGGCACCGTAGTTGCCAGATAGTTCGCCGCCTGCTCCAGCGTGAACTCCCCGAGCGCCAGCTTCACATCTACCTCCACCCGCAGCGCCCGCAGCCGCATGAAGTTATAAATCGTCGCCCGAGTGTGCGGATTGTCATCGAAGAATCCCGCCTGCAGCATCATCTCCTCGGCATAAAAGCCGATGCCCTCGTTTGCGTTGGAGTCGTAATAGTGACGCCGGATTGGGTCCTCATTATGCCAGCCCAGGCAAAGCTGAAAATAATGGCCCGGCACTCCCTCATGCACCAGAATCGGCCGCGGATCGTGCGCCGTCGAGAGAGCAAAGTAGCCCAGCTTCGTGCTCGGCTTGCGAATATAGCTGGTGCCGTTTTCATTCAGCCGCGACGGTCCGGTCAGATCGTCGGTCACTCCGAGGTCCTCGAGCGGTTCCAGGTACGCCGGCAGCAGCAGGTTGCGGTAATGCTTCATCCAGCCCGGCACAGTGAGAATCTTCTGGTCGGTGAGAAAGGCCCGAACCTTCTCTTCATCCGCCTTCTCGGCGGCAATCTGCGCATCCGCGTTTGGAAAAATCGGCGCCGGGGCCGATCCGGCGATTCGCTGTTCCTGATAGGCCTCGAACGCCACCGATCGGCTCCACTCGATGCCGGCCATCTCCAGCAACTGCTCAGGCGTGTACGGAAGCAGCGCCACATTACGTAGAAACCAGATGTAGTTCTCGCGCCCTATCGCCGTGTTCTTGCGCGCTTCCGGAAGCTTCGTTTTGAGCCACTCACGATATTGCGTCAGAGCCGTCGCCGCAGCCGGAACCGCTTGCGCGAGCGCCTTCCGGTTCGCCTCATCGAAGTCCGCCTGAAGTGCCGTCTGCACCTGTCCCAGACGCTCCGAGATCTGATTCAGCCCATCGATCCCAAGCTGCACAAATGGCTGCCGCATGTCGGTCAGATTCTGCTCCGCCGCCTCGATCGTGACCGGAATCTGCTTCATGCGCGCGACAATCTCCTGCTGCCGTTCTGCGGAAAACGGTGGCGGTGGCAACAGCAGCACATATACCGACCCCAGCGTTTGCTGCACATAGAAGTCGGGATTGCGCTGCCAGTTCTTTTCAATGGCCAGCTCCCACCGCACGCGGGCGATTGCCGATCCCATCAGGCGGTAGTCGACCTGATCATGAACCGGCGCCGTCGTCGGAGGAGCAAGCGCCTTCCAGCGCTGCTCGAAGACCGCGAGCTGAGCGAGCCGCTGTTCGATCGTCTTCGCTGACCAGTCCACGGTGAATCCGGCAGGCCGATCGATGCGCGGAATGTCGTCGTCGGTGAATGGCTGCTCCTGCGCGCGCCATTGCCAGAAGCTCATGCTCAATTCGTCGATGCCGTCCGCGCGTGCTGGCAGGAGGCAGACAAACACCAGAGACATAACAATCAAAGACCGTGCGGCGTTCAAAGGCGGCTCCAGGGCTGAATTTTTCTAAGGTGAAGAAGCCAGTGTATCCGGGTGCCGTTCTCTTAACCCCAAAAAATAATCCCGCTAGCCGCGGATTCTTCTTGCTCCCGATCATCAAATATGATGTAAATAGTATTCAGAAATGGAGAATGCTTCATGGCCGCTTCGTTAGTATTGCCCAACGTTCCCGGCTACAGATCTGAATCCTCCCCTGACCTGTCCGATCTTGCTACCCGCCGCCGCCTGAGTCCTGCGGCCGTCAAAGGCTTCCTCGCCATCATGGACAAGTGGGGCCTCCGCGACCCGGAAGCCCGTCAGCTTCTGGGCGGCATGTCCACCGGCTCGTTCTACGCGCTCAAGAAGGACCCGGCGGGCCGAACGCTCGATTACGACCGCCTGATGCGCATTTCGCTGCTCATCGGTATCTTCAAGGCGCTGAACATCCTCTACAGCCCGAAGCTTGCCGACGCGTGGGTGTCGCTGCCCAACAGCAATCCCATTTTTCGGGGACTCACGCCGGCGGCTTACATGATTCAGCGCGGCCAGCCCGGCATGCTCAGCGTGCGCCAGTTGCTCGACGCGCGGCGCGGAGGGCAATAGGCCCCGAACATGGCTTCCCCTGCCATCCGTATCCCTGTCACTCGGGTCGAGTTAGAGGACACGCACCGCCTCATTCCCGCAAAGTACAGCATGGCTGGCACCGTGCTGTCGCGGCTGGACACGAATAAGCAGTTTCTCGACGATCTGCTCGAACTCGACAGTGCGACGAATGACCGCCTGCTCGGCGAAGAGGGACTGATGCCCGGCATTGGGGTGCACGAATTGGTGTACGGCATCGACTACGCCCACATCGTCAACGCAGCCTTCACGCATGCCTCGCCCGATGGTGGCCGATTCAATTCGGCGGGTAGAGGCGCCTGGTACGCTGGGCTCGAGCGCGAGACCTCGCTCGCCGAGGTTGCATTCCACAAGCAGCGGCAGCTCGAAGAAGTCGAATGGCCCGAAGACGAAATCGCCGTCTACGACGACTACCTTGCTGACTTCACCATGCCGGCCCACGATCTGACCGGAGCGCGCCCGCAGTTCCGCAAATATCTGCGCCCTGGTCCGATTCCCGAGTGCTACGCTGAGCCGCAGGCTCTCGCCCAGGACCTGATGGCCCGCCAGTCGAACGGCATTCTCTATCCCAGCACCCGCGCGGCAGGCCGATGTCTGGTCTGCTTCCGTCCCGCATTGGTCTATAACGTGAGGCGCGGCAAGCGACTGCAGTTCACCGTGCGCGCTGGCGAGCCCTTCACAGGGCCGCGTGCGCGGGAAATTCCTGTACGAGATTAACGCGGGGTATCGGCGTTTGGCTGCCAGGCGCCAGTCGCGGATCCATCAGGGCTCGCCACGACCACGGTGTAGCCGTCCGGATCTCGCATCCAGCACTCCCAATGATTCGGACCGCCATCGCCCTCGGGAGGATTCCGGTGGCGCGGCTTAACCATCTCAACGCCCATTGCAGCAGCCCGTTCGAGGACGGCATCGAAATCTTCTACTTCGAACCACAGCAGCACACCGTCCCCATACGGTCTGTCCTCGCGGTTGCCGATGAGGCCGTGATGATGCTCGACTGCGAAACTATGCAGCTGCATCACAAGCTGCCCATCGGATACAAGCCGCTCGTACTCACGGCCGCCATGGTCGCTCTTCACACCCAGCAGACGCTGATACCATCGGCTGCTTGCTTCCACGTCGTTGACGGCGATGAGTGGTTGAGGGCGCATCGTCCTTCAGTATAGTGCTGCCTATTCACCCTTGTATTTCTGGAACAGCTCAGGGAACTGCTGCTTGAGCGCCGCGATCTTGGGCCGATCGCAGACGTAAATGTATGGATTCTCGGGATGCTTCAGCGCGTAATCCTGGTGGTAATCTTCAGCCGCATAGAAAGCCTTCAGCGGAACCACCTGCGTTACGATCGGCCCTGCAAATGCATGTGCCGCATCGAGCTGTGCGATGTAGGCTGTTGCGATCCGCTTCTGTTCGTCGTTCGCGTAGAAGATTACGGAGCGATAAGACGAGCCCACATCGTTACCCTGGCGGTTCAACTGCGTAGGATCATGCGCGACAGAGAAGAATATACGTAACAGTTGCCCGTACGTAATCTTCGACGGATCGTACACCACGCGCACGCTCTCGGCGTGACCGGTGGTTTCCGTTGTCACATCGTCGTAGTGGGCCGTAGATGCCGACCCGCCCGAGTATCCGGCTGTTGTCTCGACCACGCCCTTCACCCGCTCGAAGACAGCCTGAGTACCCCAGAAGCACCCGCCGGCAAACACGGCCGTCTCCCGCGCCGAAGCCTTGGCTAGAGGAACATCGCTGGTAGCCGCCGGAATCGGCGAACTAGTCGCCGCCTGACAACTCAATAGCGGTAACCCGGCAACAAGCAGCGCAAGACCACACACAATCGTCTTGAACATCGAATTCTCCCAATCTAATTGGAGTCTCGATGTCGCTAAAAGTTACAAGGCCCGTGTTGGGGACCCTTCAGTCCCGCCGGGAGATCCGGTGCCACAGAATCCTCCGTGCTTCTACAAAGCCCATTCGCAGGTAAAGCTCTATAGCATGAGTATTTCCGGCACTCACGTGGAGCCACGAAATCAGTCCGTCCCGCCGGTGATCCCGTATTACCTGCCACATCAGCGCCGACGCATATCCCTTGCCGCGATACGCCGGATGTGTGCAGACTCCGCTGACTTCGGGGTAACCGTCGAGTATGATCCGCTCGCCGCTCATCGACACCAGCTCACCTCCCGCGTGAACGCCGTAGTAGCGGCCCATCTCGCAGGTCCTCACGCGGAAGAAACCCGGAAACGCCAGATCTGTCAGCGTTACCATCGCCGGAGCGTCCGCGCACGAGAGCGTGTCGAAAGTCATCTCTGGCCCAGGCGGCGTGACGTCGTCGGGCAACACCATCTGCAGGCACTCGAGCGATGTCTCCCAGACAAGCTCCGGCCAGTCAGGAAACTTCCCGTCAGCGACCCAGACCTGCTCTCCGGGCACGAGCAGCGAGTGCAGCGCCTCGAGGGCCTCGACGCCCGGTTCTTCGACGGCCACAAACGGAGCCACGTCGGCAGGGTAACGCCGTGCCTTTCCGGCAGATATGGCGAAAGAGCTATGCGTTGTCCCGAGCGCGTGCCACACCGGATTGGCAAAGACATCTTCCGGGAGTCCGGGTATTCGCGAACAATCCGCATTCTGGCAATCGGTTTCGACTTGCATAGAGAGAATGTAGGCCATGATGCCCTCATACTGCCAATATCTGAGTGACGGCCATTGATATCGGCAGAGTATGGATCTCGATCTGCACGCGACACAAGGCTGCGCCTCTGCAATCCGCGGCTAAGTGGCCTTTACGAGCTGCCTTCAGTCAGCGTGAGATGGTTCACGATCCTCTGGATAAGGACGATGTGAATGCTGACGCGCTTCGAAACATCGGGCAGGAATTCATCGATGATGTTGTCGATCGGAGCACTTGCGATCGCGATTGCGGAGGTCTGCACCGTCGGCCAGACGCCCTGCTTGCGTCCGGGTACATATACATTGGCCAGGGCGACTGTGATCGGGACCCCGATCAACATTCCGTAGTTTGGCATGTGGCCACCGTTGTCACCGCGAGACCATACCGGCTGGATCAGAACGTTTTCTATGCGCCGTGGAATCGAGGCCTTCGGCATCCGGTAATATCGGGGGTCCTGCTTCATAATCGACGGAATCAGAAATGTGGAGAAAAACGCTCCCGACATATCCTCCGTTAGCAGCGTCCCGGCGTTCTTCGCAAATCCTGGAATTCCCGGCCCATAATGCGACTGCGGATTGCTCCCGACAGAAATCGCCGCTGTCGCCCCGATAGTGAGCAGGTTGAAGGGATCCACTACGTCGCTGGCGGCAATCCGCAGCTTGTCCATCGAGGAGAGACGCTGTCCATGGCCCGGCGGCTTCCCGAATGGATACTCGAAGTCAAACTTCTGGCGGCAGGGCGTCGTGGCAGCCTTCGACGGCTCGCCGCCTCCGGCGACGCCTCCGAGACCCTGTCCACTCTTCGACGGGGGCGCACACATCTTCTGCGTCGTGGGGCGCGCCGGGTCTGCCTTACTGGGAGCTGTTTGTGTCTGAGGCGCGTCTGGCAGATCCTCAATGTCAGTTGTATCTATTGCCTGCTGCGCCGGGGCTGACCGACCGAACCCGGCAAACAGCATCATGACCAGCAGATACAGGAACCACTCTCGTTGAATGCTGTGTTCAGCCCGCACGGCGACTACCGCCACCACTACTTCGACGCATAAAAGCTGTACATTGCCGTATACGGCACCGGAAGCTCGCCGCTCGTGCACGGCTGCTTTGGAGCGGCGCCGCCGCTGGTCTCTGTCCGCTGGATATAGCTCACGAGAGAGAACTTGCCGCTTCCGCTCCCCGGCACCGCTTCTACCAGCAGCCAGGCGACCGATTTGCCGTCAGGCGCCGGCTGACTGGCGATCATCTTGCCCTTCACTTCGCTGCCGTCATTCAGACGCCACGTGGGTCCGGTGAAGTGGCTGCCGATTACCTGCCCGCTCGCGTCGAGCAGCTTCGCGTCTGGAGCTTTCAGCTTCCACTGCGAGTCGACGCAGGCATACACCTGTGCGCCTTCGCCTTTTGCCTCCAGCACCAGCCGCGCTCCGGGCGGAGGCACGATCGACTGCCCGGCCTGTTGAGCGAAGAGGGCCGCAGAGACGGCCGTGAGGGTGGCGAGCAGGGCTTTTCTCATGCCGCCAGTTTACGACTTTAGGCCTTCTGATTCTTTCGGCTCGGATCCCAGCTCAGGAAAGCGTCTTCATTTCGCTTGAGGTCCCACCGGCCGCCGGAACGTAGCACTTGAGGGTATAGTCCATCACCATGCGATCGGCGTTAAAGCGCCAGCCCAGGGTCCGGATCGTCCGCTTCATGCGCTTGATCCATCCCCGCGGCAGCCCATCCTGGTCGCGCTGGTAGTACAGCGGAATCAGCTCTTCGTGCAGCACGCGGTAAAGGTCCTCGCCGTCGCGCCGGTCATGCATCTGCATGTTGGAGTGCGTCCGGCCCGTGCCGATTGCAAAGCCGTTCAGGCCATCGTAAGCCTCCGCCCACCACCCATCGAGCACGGAAAGATTCAACCCCCCGTTCAGGACCACCTTCTGCCCGCTCGTGCCTGACGCCTCCAGCGGCCGGCGTGGATTGTTCAACCACACATCCACACCCTGTACCAGGTGGCGGCCAACATTGATGTCGTAGTCCTCAATAAATACGATCTTTTCCGCGAATTTCGGATCACGCATCTTCTCCGCAATTTCCTGCAGCACACGCTTGCCCGGCTCATCATGCGGATGCGCCTTGCCTGCAAACAGAAGCTGAACAGGCCGCTTGGGGTCGTTAACCAGCGAGGCCAGCCGCTCGATGTCCGCCAGGATCAGGTTTGCCCGCTTGTACGTGGCAAACCGCCGCGCGAATCCGATCGTGAGTGCATCCGAAGAAAGCACTTTGCTCAACCGGTGCATCGTCTCCGCTGGTTCGCCTCGCCGTTCGGCCTGCTCGGACGCGCGCCGCCGCACAAATTCGAGCAGCTGAGACTTGAGGCTCAGGTGCGTCTCCCACAGTTCGCCATCGTCGACGTTCTCGATCTCCTCCCAGGTCTTGGACATCCCGCTGCGCTGTTGCCATCCCACTCCCAGATGCCGGTCATACAGCCGGCACATCTGCGGAGCAAGCCATGAAGGCACATGAACGCCATTTGTGATGTGCCCGATCGGCACTGCGTCTTCCGGAGTGCGCGGATAAAGTCTCTTCCACATCGCACGCGTGACCTCGCCATGCAGGGAAGAGACCGCATTTGCGCGCCGACAAAGCTTCAGTCCAAGCACGGTCATGCAAAAGGTTTCTGAAGGGTCAGTAGGATATTCCCGGCCGAAACCCATCAGGTTCTCTTCGGAAAGCCCCAGTTGCTTGCGCAGGGGTCCCAGGTGCTCTTCGATCAGATCCGCATCGAAGCGGTCATGACCGGCAGGCACAGGCGTGTGCGTGGTAAAGACGACTTCGCGCGTGACCTGGCTCGCCGCCGAATCGAAGTCCATACCTTCCTCTTCCATGCGTGTGCGAATGGCCTCGAAGACAGCAAAGGCACTGTGGCCCTCGTTCAGATGCAGCACGCCCGGGGTGATGCCCATCGCGCGCAGCGCGCGGTAACCGCCCACTCCGAGAAGTAGCTCCTGCCGGACCCGCGTGCGCCCGTCGCCGCCGTAAAGCCGCGAAGTCAGTTCGAGGTCCTCGGGGGCATTTCCCGCCACATTAGAGTCGAGCAGCAGCAGATCACACCGCCCCACCTCCACGCGCCAAACCTTGGCGCGAATGAGCCCGCCTCGCGTCTCGATCTCCACAACAACCGGCTCGCCGTTTGCGCCGATCGCCGGCTGCATAGGCAGTTGATTAAGGTCCGTTTCGAGATACTCCTCTCGCTGCCATCCCGTCTGATCGAGCCGCTGCAGAAAATATCCTTGACCGTAGAACAACCCGATGCCGACCAGCGGGATGTCGAGGTCGGAGGCGCTCTTTATATGGTCTCCCGCCAGAACGCCAAGGCCCCCGGAATAGATGGGCAGTGACTCGTGCAGTCCGAATTCCGCCGAAAAATAGGCCACTGGCCGCGGGCGAAGCACTCCCGCATGGGTCGCGCCCCAGGTGCGATCTGCGTTGAGATACTCCTGCTGACGCCGATACACGTAGTTGATGCGACTGTGCAGCACCAGCTCCGTCGAGCGCCGCTCAATCTCCTCGAGAGGAATCTCGTTCAGCATGGCGATCGGGTTCTGGTTCAACTGCCGCCAGCGAGTGGGATTCAGGTCGCGGAAGAGGCTGATACAGTCGCGGTCCCAGCTCCACCAAAGATTCCGCGCCAGCGACCACAGCTTTTCCTGCGCCGGAGCGATGAAGCGGTCCAGCGTCCGCGCTTCGCTGACCACGGGAGCAACTTCATTCGCCGCATCAACCAGCATGCGGATCTCGGCTTCGCGAAAGACGCGCGGTTCCCGGGTCTGCACGATCAGCACGCCCTGCAGAATGCCGCGATCGATCAACGGCACGCCGAGGAACGAATGATAGATCTCTTCGCCCGACTCCTTGAAGTACTTGTAGCGCGGATGGTTGCTTACGTCTTCTACCGCCACCGGCAGCACCTGTTCTGCGACTAAGCCCGCAAGTCCCTCGCTCAACGGCATGCGCAATGTGCCGATGCACTTTGGATGCAGTCCCAGAGTTGCCGCGAGCACCAGGTTCGAGCGGTCGGGCTCCAGCAGATACGCCGAGCACACGTCCGTCCGGAACCGCGTGGCAATCAGCGCGACCACGTTCATCAGCGTGTCTGCCGGCTTGCCGCCTTCTTCGGTAAGGTTGATGACCTCTTCCCGGGTCAGAACATGGTTGGTACCCGTTGTTGTGTCGGGTGTTTCGTAGGACTGGGCCATCCGCTAAACCTCACTTCCACCGCTCAGAACCGCAATCGCTCGCATTGCCTCAGGAAAAAGGGAGAGGCGTATCCGGCTCCGGATTTCGCGCTGTCGAAACACCGGATTGAACGACTGCTTCGTGGTCGGGAGTAGCCATGATACCGTTTCAATCTCACTCACGGCGACAGAATTCTTGGTCGGTATTCATCTCCCGCTAGTGGACTCAAACGAGAATAGTTGCCAGATTTCACCATCGCGCTGGATGCGGGTAGCGGCGACCGGAAAACCGGTAAAACTCGCGATGGCATGCGCCCAGAAGTGCTGTGCTGGGACATTGGCCTCCATCACGCGCACTTCCCAGCGCCCGGGCAAGCTTCTCCAGACCTCATGCGCAATGTGAGTGCCCACGCCGCATCTCCGGTACCGTCGCATGATAAAAAATTCCGCCATATCCCGGACGTCCCACTCCGATCCCGTCTTGACCAGGACGAAACCCGCCAGATTCCCATCGACAGTGACCAGGAATGGATCCCGGCCGGGCTCGCTCCAGTAAAGCGGGAGGTGGGGGTAGAGAAATCTTCCATCGGACTCTACATCCAGGCCGAGCAGCTCGCTGAAGTCGTAGAGATAAAGCTGCAGCAGATTGGCGAGAATCGGCTCCTGTTCGTATGTGGCAACGAGAAGCTCGATATGCGGAGATGCGTGATAAGTCATAACGTGCCGACGCGCAGGCCGGCGTCCCGAGTACGCTATCAAACTTGATGATTCCTGGCAGCGGTCGGTCTGGCTTTTCGACCCGAAACAGTGCTAGCCTGCACCCAATCGAGTCCGAACCCGTTCAATACCGGCGGAAAGGAACACCTTGCCATGATTCACCTGATCACCGTGGAGCGGGAGTACGGAAGCCGGGGCGCTGAGTTTGCCCATCATCTTGCCCGCCAGCTTGGGTGGAAGGTCATCGATGAATGCCTTATCGAGGAGATCGCCCGCAAGGCCGGTGTGAGCAAAAAGCTGGCCGAGCGCTGCGACGAGCGTCTCGACCCCTGGTACTACCGGTATGGCAAGGCCTTCTGGCATGGCTCCATTGAGCGCCTCCCGGCGCTTCCCGAATCGGAGATCTTCGACAGCGAGCGGATGGTCGAGTTCGTCCGCGAATATCTGATCGCAACAGCCGAGCAGGGCCGGTGTGTCGTCGTTGGCCGCGGAGCCGCAAGCGTTCTCGCCAAGGTGCCGCATTGCTTCCACGTCTTCGTTTACGCCTCGCAATGGCGCAAGGTGAAGTGGTTCGAAGAGCACTTTCCGGAGCACGCCGGGCAAGCTGAGCAGGAACTCGCCGCAACCGACAAGCGCCGCGCCGATTACGTCCGCCGTTACTACAACCACGACTGGACAGATCGAAGGCTGTATCACATGATGATCAATTCCTGCATGGGCTTTGACGCCATGGTCAGGGCCACCGTCGATGGTGCCGGACTTCAGCTGCCGGAAGCCATTGCTTCCTGAAGCCGCGGTACAACCATTTCTCTCTGCCTTCCCTCTATGCTTCTGTCGCGCAAGACGTTCCGCGCAGACTCATCGGCACTCGTTGAGCACCAGGTGAATATGGCTGCCACAGGGGAGAATTATGCTTCTCATTATTCTGATCGTTTTGCTGTTGCTGTTCGGATTTGGTGGTTATCGCATGGGACCCGGGATCGGCTACTACGGCGGAGGCTCCATCAGCCTCATCCTGCTGATCCTTATCATCCTGCTTTTGCTTCACGTGATCTGAAAGGCTTCACTGGCGCAGGGGCGTAGGGTGCTCCATTCAAGCCTTCCGTTGGCTTGAGCGGGTCTTCCCCCGCGCCCTGTCCCCTATCCTCTGTGCCCGACTACAACCGAGTGTGTCCGATTACAACCGAGTCCGAAGGACGACACAACCTCTAGCCCGGCACGGCAGTGCCGGGACAAGGAACAGATGCCGACCAGAGTCCCGTAGGGACGACACAAAATCTGTCCCTGACGACTGGCCGCTTCATCCCCTGACTGCTGAAAACCGCCCTGAGATTTTTGCCCTACTCCCCGTTCCTTAGCCTTACTCCGTTCTCAGCGCCTTCATCGGATCGATCGACGCAGCCCGCCGCGCCGGAACCCACGCCGCGAGCACCGCGATCAGAAGCATCAGCACCGGCACGCCCACAAATGTGAGCGGATCGAGCGGACTGACCTCAAACAGAAACTGCTTGAGTAACCGTCCCGAGATCGCCGCCACCACGAGCCCTGCCACTGATCCGCCGACCGCCAGTAGAAAGCTCTGCCGCACGATCATCATCACCACATCGCGGCGACGAGCGCCGAGCGCCATGCGGATACCAAACTCGCGTGTGCGCCAGCTCACCGTATAGGCAATCAGGCTGTAGACACCGACCGCGCCTACGCTCACCGCGAGGAAGGCGAACCCGAGCAGCAGCAGCGTCAGCGACCGCGAACTCGAGGTTGAAGCCGCAACTACCTCGTCCATCGTGCGCACCCGTGTGACGGGAACCAGCGGATCAATTTCCGCCACCACGCGACGCAAGCTTGCCGCAGTCTCGGCCGTGCCCGTCTGCGATCGCAACAGAATCGTCATCGTCGGGCGTTCGTTCTTCTCGGTCGTCGGCAGGTAAAGTTCATTATCGAAGCCGGCGCCCAGCCCATCATGATGCGTATTGCTGACGACGCCCACGACAACCGAAGCCACGTTGGGATCAAGCAGCCCTGGAGTCGGTTCATCGGCCATATATTCGACATGCATGCCGATGGGGTTCTGATTCGGCCAGAGCGACTGCGCCATCTGCTGATTGATCACAACGGCACGGCTTCCGCCGGATTGGTCGGAGTCGGTTAGGAGCCGGCCGCGAATCAGGCTGAGCCCCGCGGTATCGAAATATCCCGTCGACACTATGCGTGCTGTCCCGTCCTGTCCCTCCTGTCTCGGCTGGCGGGGATGGTCCTCGGCGTCGAAAGGATAGTTCACGTCCGAGCCGTTTGACATGGGCATCAAATCGGTGAGGGCCACGCTCTCAACGCCCGCTATGCCCTTGGCCTTGTCGAGCAGGTCGCGGAAGAACGACTGGCACCTCCCCTGCTGCCTGCACGCCGTCGCATCGAGCGCTACTTCGGCGGTGACCATGCGATCTGTGCGAAAGCCCGGATTGACCCGCGACAGGCTGTAGAGGCTGTGCAGCATCAGCCCCGCAGCGGTAATCACCAGCACCGAAAGCCCGATCTGTCCCATCACCAGCAGAGTCGAAATCCGCGCATGCGATGACTTACCGGCGATGCCCTTGCTGCCTGAGCGGAGCGTTTGCTCGAAATTCGGCGAGGCCATCCGGATCGCGGGCACGAGTCCGAAGAAAATGCCCGTCATTACCGATGCAACAGCCGCGAAGAGAAAGACAGGCCAGTGCAGCGCAATGTCGGCGAGCCTCGGCGTATCGGCTGGAAGCATCCCCGTAAGCGCGCGCAGACTCACCGCCGCGAGCACGAGGCCGACGATGCCCGCCAGTGCGCCCAGGATCACGCTCTCCACGAGCAGTTGCCGGATGATGCGTGTTGCCGACGCGCCAAGCGCGCCGCGAATCGCCATTTCCCTCTCGCGCGATGTGGCGCGGGCGAGCATTAGGTTGGCCACATTCGCGCACGCAATCAGCAGAATCAGTCCCACGGCGCCGAAGAGCAGCCACAGCTTCGGACGCGTATCGCCCACTACGGAATCGAGAAGCGGAACGACAATCGTGTTGGCCTGCCAGCTATCGGGCATCGTCCACGGAAACAGCTTGAGCAGCAGCGCATGCAGTCGCCGGAGTTCCGCCTGCGCGGCCGCGGGCGAAATTCCATCCTTCAGTCGCCCAATCGCGCGTCCATCGAAGTCCTTCCAGAAGTTCTTCCACTGATCGAGTGGGTCGCCGCCCTTGAATGAAATCGGAAGCACGAACTGCGTGTCCGTATAAGGAAATCTCACCCCAGCAGGCATCACGCCGATAATCCTGCGCGAGATCCCATCGATGCGCACGGTCTCGCCGATCACTCCGGGATTCGCGGCAAAGCGCTGCCGCCAGTATCCATAGCTCAGAACGACGACCAGGTCCTGTCCGCTGACGGCATTTTCTGTCGTGAAGAAGGTCCCGATCGCCGGATGAATGCCAAGAGTATCGAATGTGTTGACCGTTACTGCCGACCCAAATACGCGTTCCGATTGATCGTTGCCGGTGACGTTGAATTCCATACTCGGCGCGTAGCCCGAGATTGAAACGAACGACTGCGAATGTTCCTGCCAGGCGCGAATCCACCCTTTTGGAAAATAGCCAGTGCTCCGGCCATTCTCTATGGAATCAATCGTTACCAGCCGCTCCTGGTGCGGATACGGCAGCGGCTGCAGCATGATCGAATCGATCAGGGTAAAGATTGCCGTATTCGCGCCGATCCCCAGCGCCAGTGTCAGAATCGCTGTAATCGCAAATCCAGGCGACCTGCGCAGCTGCCGCAGCGCAAACTTCGCATCGGCCACAAAGGTCTCCAGCCGCGGCCACTGCCACGCCTCACGCCCACGCTCCTCGATCAGCGTTGCGTTGCCGAAGGCCCGCCGCGCGGCACGCGCCGCCTCTTCGCGGCTCATTCCTTCGCTGATAAACTGCTCGGTTTTTTCGTCGATGTGCTCGCGCATCTCTGCTGCGAGATCGTTGTAGAGATCACTGCGACGAAAGAAGCGTGTAAACCAACTCATGCTGTCTCCTACTCCGAACGAAGGGCCTGCGTGGGATCAATCGATACAGCTCGCGCCGCGGGAAGCGTAGCGGCGGCGAACCCTGTCGCAATCAAAATCAAAACAGCTACTGCAAAGATCACCGGACTTCCGGGATTCACATCGAACAGGAAGGCTTTGATGGAATGCGCCGCAAAACCAGCGAGACACCCTCCGGCGATGCTCCCCAGCAGAAGCAATACCGCAACCTGCCGCATGACGAGAGTCAGGATGCGCGCGCGCGTCGCGCCGAGTGCCATACGAACGCCGATGTCCGCCGTGCGGCGCGTGACATACGAAGCCATCAATCCATAAATTCCGATGCCGCTCAGCAGCAACGCCAGCGCGGCGAAGAATCCAGACAGCACCGACAACAGCCGCTCGCGGGCAATGGAGTCGTCGAACTGGACAGCGAACGAGATCGGGTCGGTTTCGGGACTTCCGGGCGCGAGTTCGTGTAGCGCTTTCTGCAACGCATTTGTGGCCTCGGCGAGGCTTGCGGCGTGAATCACAAAGTGCATGGAGGCGAGGCGCTCGGTACTTACTCCAAACGGCAGATACACCGTAGGCGGAGCAGGCTCCCGCAAGTGGGTGTACTTGGCATCCTCAACCACACCGATCACCTGGCAGTCCCGCGTTGTTGTTTGGCCGACGTTCATGTCACGCGCGGTCTGGCGAAGGCTTTGCCCGATTACGGTCGACCCGGGAAATAGCTTGTTCGCCGCCGAGCGGTTAAGGATGCAGGTCCCCGCATCGCTGTCTTCGCCCGAGAAATCACGCCCCGCAAGCATCCTCGTCCCCAGCGTCGCGAAATAGCCGCCGCCCACGTCATTCACCCAGTAGCGATTGGTGAAATCAAGTGCCGGCTTCGATGACGAGGCGGAGGTGAAAACGCCGGTGTTCCCTACACCGTGCAGCGGCGTGCTCTCCGCCACGCTTGCACTGTCGACGCCAGGCATCTGTCGCATGCGCAAAATAATGCGCTGGTAGAGGTGAACGAGATCGAGGCCTTTCTGAGGCAGCCTCTCGAAATCGGCAGGAGCCAGCAGGACATTGTCGATGCGAAAGCCGAGATGAGTTGAGCGCAGATGGCTGACGGTGCTGCTCAGCATGGCGGCGACGACAACCAGACCAAGAGTCAATGCAATCTGCATGGGAAGAAAGATTCGCTGAACCACGGCGTTCTTTCCGGCGGTAATGCTGCGCCCCGAACGGCGCAGTACGGGCTCGATCGAAATATGGCTGGCCAGCCAACCCGGACCGAGTCCAAAAAGCAGGGCGCAGACAACTGCGCAACCTCCGGTGGTGAGCAGGGTGAAAAGATCAGGCCGGACAGGCAAAGATGCAGCGGCTTCGCGGTCGGCGAGGAATTGCAGCAGGTAGCGGTCGGTTGCCCATGCGAACAGGATAGCCAGCGCGCCTCCACAAAGCGCGAGCAGGAGCGACTCGACGAGAAGCTGCTGCATGATCCGCGTGCGCGCGGCGCCCAGTGCGCCTCGAATCGCGAACTCATGCTCTCGCGTCGAGGCCCGCGCCAGACAGAGCCCGGCGAGATTCACGCAGCACACCAGCAACACCACCCCGACGAGAATCTGCAGCAGAAGCAGGGGCTTTTCGTATTGAGGACGCAGAAGGCTCCAGCCCTTGCCGCCTGGCCGCAGCGCGAAATTCGATCGCTCGATCACGGCAAGATGACGGACGGACGGCGGCAGCGTCTCCGACATTGCGATCGGATAAAGCGTCCGCATCTCCGCCGACGCCATTTTCTGGCTTACGCCGGGCATCAGCCGCGCCCATACCATGATCCACAGGCCTCCCGGTTGCCGCAGCATCGACCGCGCGCCGCGCATGACCGGCTCATATTCAAGCGGCAAATAAAAATCCGGATGCATCGCCACAAAAACGCCTTCGAAGCCCTTCGGAGCGACGCCGACGATCGTGACGCTGTGATCTGTGAGCGTGAGGTGACGCCCTATGATCGAGGGATCGGAATGATAATGCTGCTGCCAGAAACGATGACTGATTACCGCCGCCCATCCGTCGGGTCCGCCGCCGCGCTGGTCGTCGGCGGGAGTAAGCAATCTGCCGGCAGCGGGTTTGATCCCCAGCACCTGAAACGTATTGCCGCTGACCACTGCTCCGGAGTAAATGCGCGACTGGGTATCTTCTTTCAGCACGAAGTCGAAAGGTGCCCATCCAAACAAACCGGACAACGTCTTGGTGTGTCTCTGGAGGGATTGGAGAAGGAAAGCGTTCAATGGCTGATCGCTTACCATGCCGTTAGGTGTGTCGATGTCGAGAGCGATGCGCACTAGTCGGTTGGGCTCGGGAATCGGCAGGCTCTGCAGCAGAAGCGCATGCATGAGCGTGAAGATTCCAGTATTGGCTCCAATGCCCAGCGCGAGCGTAAGCACCGCTGTCGCTGCAAATGCGGGTGAATGCGATAACTGCCGCACGGCAAACTTTACATCCGCCCAGATCGACTCCAGCCGCCGCCATTGCCAGATCTCGCGACCGCGCTCCTCGATCACAGCCGCGTTGCCGAAGGCTCGCCGCGCTGCATGCTCTGCCTCCTCGCGGCTCATACCCTCGCGCATCAGCTGCTCTGTCTTCTCTTCGATGTGTTCGCGCATCTCTTCCGCGAGATCGCGGTAAAGATCACGGCGGTGGAAAAGACGTGTGAACCAGCTCATGGCGTTCCTCAGGAAACTGCTTTGCCCGGGCTGAGCACCAGCGCGATGCCCTCGAACATTTGCTCGAAGCTCGACTTCTCGCGCTCAAGGTGCTTCATGCCGGCCGGCGTGATCTGGTAAATCCTCACGCGGCGGTTCGTTGCCGAGATACTCCACTCGGCCTTGACCAGCTTGTCGCGAAGCAGCCGCTGTAGCGCCGGATAAAGCGAGCCCTCCTCCACCTGCAGCAGGTTGTTTGACCGTTGTTGGATGTGCTGCACCAGCGCATACCCGTGCGCAGGCTGCCGCCGCAGCGACTCGAGAATCATCATCTCGAGCGCGCCGGGAAAGAGATCGCGAGGTTCCTGCTTACTATTTGTCATAAGGCCTATTAGCAACAGGCCTAGAGTAAACAGGTATCCGCTGAGAGTCAAGCCTGTCTCAAGGGGATTGCCGGCTCCAGCGCAGATCGGTCAGGTCGAGTTCATTTTCAAGCTCCTGCAGGACGCTTTCGCGGAAGCGGCCTTGCGCGCGCAGCACCGCGATCTGGCGCCGCTCTACCGCTCGCAGTTGCCTGTAAAGGTCCTGATAGATGCGGTCGAGGTTCGCCGTGTTCCCGCTGCTTTCTCCCGCGGTGAGACCCTGCAGCCGTTGGCGGTAATAGCGCTTGAGCAGATCCGCCGCCTGCGCTTCTGTCTCATCCTCGCGAGCGGGCATGGCCTTGAGCGCCTGCAGCGCTGCTTCGAGCAGTACCCGGCGGGCGGCGCGTTGCTCCACTTCGTCAGAGTCTTCGCAGATGCCAAGCCGCCGCAACAACCACGGCAGTGAAAGCCCCTGCCCGACCAGGGTGACGAGAATCACCGAGTATGCGAGAAAGATGATCGCCGCGCGATGCGGGAAAGGCGCGCCGCTGTCGGTGGTTTCGGGCAGCGACAGTGCTGCCGCGAGCGTGAGCACGCCGCGCAGCCCGCTCCAGCCCATTGCAAAAAGCTCCCGTGAACTGGGCAGTTCGAAATCCTGATGAAGAATGCGGCGCCGCACAAAATAAGAAACACGCGCTCCGGGAAACATCCACAACATGCGTAGTCCGATCACCACTGCACAGATGAAGGCCGCCCCGCCGATCAGAATAGGCCAGCGCAAAGGGCGCATACCGTCGAGCACAGTAGGCAGCTGTAGTCCGACAACGATGAAGATCAGGCTGTTGAGCGCAAAGTCGATCGTGTTCCATACGGCGCGCGAGTCGAGCCGCGCCTCGGTCGTGAAGCTATCAGATCGCTTCCGCCCGAGATACAAACCACAGACCACCGTTGCCAGCACGCCGGAGGCGCGCAGCGATTCTCCCAGAAGATAGGCGAAGTAGGGCGTCGCTACGCTGACCATAAGCTGAAGCGCTGTGTCCTTGATGGAGCGGTCGAACCAGTTGATTACCGCCCCAACCAGCAGCCCCGCCCCGATGCCGATGAGAATCAGCCACAGGAACTCGGCGATGCCGTAGTGCACCGACGGAATTTCCCCGGTTACCACCAGCGCCGTTGTGAACTGTAGCGCCAGCAGTCCCGTTGCATCGTTGGCCAGGCTCTCGCCCTCGATGACCGACAGCATCTGATGAGGCAGGCCCACGCGTCGCGCGATCGCACTCACGGCTATCGCGTCCGTTGTCGAGAGAACGGCCCCCAGCACCGCGCCAACGCGCCAGTTAAAGTCGGGGATGAAGAAGTGGGAAACTATAGCTACGCCCGCGACGGTGAACGCGACCAGGCCGATGCCGAGCATCGAAATGCTGACCAGGTTTTGCCGGAATTCGCGCCACGGCGTGCTCAGCGAGCTCGCAAAGAGCAACGGCGGCAGCACTACAAGAAACACGAACGCCGGATTGAGCGATACATGCGGAACCCGCGGGAAAAAACTAAGTACCAGTCCGCCCAGAACAAGCACGATGGGGTACGGCGTCTTCAGCCGTTGTGCGAAGGCTGCCAGGAGCGCTACCAAAACCACCAGCGCCAGCAGCGTGCCTTCGGTGCCGTGAATTGCTGAACTCACCAGCCCTCCCCGCGGCCTTGAACCGCATAACAACCATTATGCGGATTGAGCAGAGCCGGTGCCCCCGGCAGTTTGTCTTACCGATCCTGTCGTTATCCTGCCGCCCCTGCGCCACGGCGGCGAGCGCATTTATAATCGACGGTTGCGCCTTGAGACGGGCGTCCGCCGGCTTCATCAAGCCAGATTTTGTTTTGTTCCGGAAAGGAAACGCATGCCGACCGATGTAGTGATGCCCCAGATGGGCGAGTCAATTTTCGAGGGCACGATCACCAAGTGGCTTAAGAAGCCCGGCGACAAGGTGGAGCGTGACGAGCCCCTCTTCGAGATCTCCACCGACAAGGTCGATGCCGAAATTCCGTCGCCCGCCTCCGGCGTCCTCAAGGAGATCAAGGCTGCCGACGGCTCTACCGTGCAGATCAATACCGTCGTCGCTGTCATCGACGAAGCCGGTGCTGCATCCGGAGACGGCCATGCTCCCGCACCCGCTACCGCTGCACCTCCTGCCGCCGCTCCCGCTCCGAAAACCGAAGCTCCCGCACCCGCCGCTTCTGGCCCCGCCACCGACGTCATCATGCCGCAGATGGGAGAGTCCATCTTCGAAGGCACCATCACCAAGTGGCTCAAGCAGGTCGGAGACAAGGTCGAGCGCGACGAGCCCCTCTTTGAGATCTCCACCGACAAGGTCGACGCCGAGATTCCGTCACCCGCCGCCGGCGTCCTCAGCGAAATCAAGGCCGAAGCCGGCACCACCGTCCAGATCAACTCCGTCGTCGCCGTCATCGGTGGATCCGCCGGAGCTCCCGCCGCCGCTGCAGCCGTCCCCGCTCCCGCCGCACCAGCTCCCGCCGCTCCAACCAAAACCCCCGAACCAGCGCCGGCACCCGTCGCGGCCTCAGCCGAGCACGTACGCTCCTCGCCGCTAGTCCGCAAGATCGCCAAGGACAACAACCTCGATCTCGCCCAGGTTCCCGGAACTGGCGCCGGCGGACGCATCACCAAGGAAGACGTCCTCGCCTACATGGAGAAGCCCGCTGCCGCGAAGACCGCACCCGCTCCGGTATCAGCGGCCCCCGCCGCCGCCAAGCCAGCAGCGCCTGCCGCAGCCGTCCCGCAGCCCGGCGAGCTCGTGCCCATGTCGAAGATGCGCACCATCATCGCGCAGCGCATGGTCGACTCCAAGCGCACCGCCGCGCACGTGCACACCGTCTTCAAGATCGACTTCACGCGCATCGTCAAGATCCGCGAAAAAGAAAAAAACAAGTACGAGCAGCGTAACGGCGTCAAGCTCACCTACATGCCGTTCATCACGCGCGCCATCATCGCCACCCTGCGCAAGATGCCCATTATCAACGCGCAGATGGAAGGCGACGCCATCCGCTATCCCAAGAACATCAACATCGGCATCGCCGTCGCGCTCGACTGGGGACTCATCGTTCCCGTCATCAAGCAGGCCGAGGAGAAAAGCTTCCTTGGCATCGCCCGCGCCATCGCCGATCTGGCCGAGCGCGCCCGCTCCAAGAAGCTGAAGCCTGACGAAGTCGGCTCCGGAACCTTCACCATCACCAACCCCGGCATCTTCGGAGAGCAGTTCGGCACGCCCATCATCAACCAGCCCGAGAGCGGAATCCTCGGTGTCGGCGGACTCTTCAAGGAGCCGGCCGTCGTCACCGGCGAAGACGGGACAGACTCTATCGCCATCCGCCACATGATCCACCTGACCCTCGGCTTCGATCACCGCATCATTGACGGAGCCGACGCCGGCAAATTCATGGCCGAGGTCAAGAAGTACCTCGAAAACTGGTCGGAAGATATCG
>CAVRUM010000019.1:0-92469 GCA_963724375.1 uncultured Acidobacteriaceae bacterium | reverse complement strand
CCAATGAAATGAGTGGGTTACAGAACTCCGGCAAAGCCGTCCCATAAGTTACGCAGAAAGAATGGATTACAGCGCTTCCAATAAAATGAATGAGTTACAGAATTTTGTCAGATAAGCCGCGCAGGAAGAATGGGTTACAAGCCTCTCCCATGAAATGAATGAGTTACGGAATTGTCCGCGTAAGTGATGTGGAAACAATGGATTACAGAATCGCCCGAGCAAACAAGGGGGGAGGGGGTGGGTCTATTTCGGACTGCCCGTCCCGGCCCGCGCCCCTGACGATGCTCCGCTCGTCCCTGTTCCCATCCGCGCGCCGGAACTGGCCGGACCCATCGCTGAGCTTGAGTAGCCCGGCTGCATTCCAGACGGGGCCATCGTGCCCGTCGGCGTGGCCGCCTGCGCTCCCGCCGGGTGGTACGGCGACATGCCCGGACGAGGCCCCTGCACGATGGTCGCCTGCGCTCCCCGGCTCCCTGGCTGTGAGTACCAGGAGGAGTATGGAGAATAAACAGGAATAAACGACGAACCGTGATGCACGGCGTCCCGCGAAAGTCCGTCCAGCTTTCCAAGGCTCCCCCGCGGCACGCCAAATCCCGCCGAATCCTTGCGGAACACGAACGTGTCACTCGATCCATACGTCGACCGTGTCAGCGGCTGGGAGTTGACCAATACGATCGCCCGCCCGATCGGCGCTCGCGATGGCGGTTGAACCGGATGCACCGGCAGGCCGCCCGATCCGAGCGCGGTTGGCTGATTGCCCAGCCCATACCACGATCCTCCGGGCTGCCATCCCCAGCCCATGCCCGGGCAGGAGACCCAGTTGCCGTAGTGGTACGGCGTCCATCCCCACGGATACGGCGACACCCACGAGTACCCGGCACCCGGGTAGTATGCCCATGCCCCATTCGCGAACGGATCCCAGCCCGCGCTCGCAAAATAAGGCTGCCACATCATGCCGCACGAGCCGCCGTTTATAAAGGAGCCGTAATACATCATGTCGCTCACGCCATAGCTGTAAGGCGTGCTCGCAAGCGCGCTCTGTGCCACGTAGCGCTTGTGGTAGTCCGCCGAGTCGTGGTCCCAGCTATCGAACGGATCGGACGACACGTTCTTCGCAACCACTGGCGCATTCGGATCAGCCAGGTTGAACACCAGCGTCTTCTTCTTGGCGGCTTCTACTCCGCCCGATGGCCCCTCGACCTTCGCCGACCCCTCGAACACAGCCAGCTTCGCCTCGGTAGGCTCAACCTCCAGACGGATGTGGCTCGCGGGCTCCAGATAAACCTTCTCCTGTCCAAAGGCAATCGTGAACTCGTCCTTCGTGTTGAGCCGGCTTAGATAAACCATGCCCTTCTCGACCGCGATCGTCGACACCTTGACGCCAGAGGGCTGCATCTCGAGCTGGGGAAACTTCACCAGCGAGTCCGGACCCAGTCGCAGCGTGCTGTTGTCCTCAAACTCCACTTCCGCCGCGCCCGTCGACGTCTGCAATTGTGCGTTCTCGATGATCGGAATATTCGCCATCGCCGGCTCGAAACCCTGACCGGTACTACGGTCCAGCTGCACCTCGCCCTTTACCTCGCTCAGGCGCACAATCCGCACCTTGGAATTGGCATGAAAAGGCGCTGTCGCCTGCGGGGCTGCGTTATCCCCCGGAGCCGCCTGTTGCGCGGCAAGCGCGGTACTCAAAAGGGCCATTGCGGCCAGGGCTGGAATCGTTCCGTAGGAAATACGCATGTCGGCCTCCTTCATGTACTGCAATGACAATAGTGCTCAATAGAGGCTTGAGCAGAAGAACGACCTGATTGGAACGTGTCGGATCGACGCGCGCTAAATTCACGCGCTTTTGGCTTGCATGCTAGCACTCGACGGCAATTTCTGACCAGCGCACCCTATCTCCGTTTTGTTGCCATCGAACTTTCAGTGCCCGCTGGCCGAAAGATTGGTGCCCCAGCTCACGCCGCTGCCCTGATCAAGGGTGATCTTCAACGCCCCTTGCTGCCCCTGAGTAAGCGTGGGGCCGGTCGCCGTGTGTGGCTTGCCCGCATTATCGATGAAAGTAATCGTGATCGGGCCGGATCCCTGGATCTTGAAATGGTAGTGGTAGGTCGAGTGCGCATCCAGCGTCTGCATTCCGAAGCTGGCGCTGGGGTAATCCACCTCGATCAGGTGAACCGGAACCGGGGCGTCATTCTCCACCGTAGTTTCCACAAAGGCCGAGCGGCATGATGTCACGCCAAGGCAGATCGCCGCGGCAAGAATCGCTGTCCACTTGCTAGTTTTCACAGCACCGTTTTTCGCTCTAGGATTCGCGCCGACAGAACCACCCCTGTCGCTCGCGTATGCAGCGTGATGGGGAAGGCCAGCACATTCCACACCCAGTCTTCGCCCTTGGTCGGCAGGTTGAGGAGCCCACGGTAGGTGCGGTCGAGATAGGTTTCGCGCGTAGTCGCGACTGTGTGCAGAATCTCCCGCCAGTCGGATTCAAGCTCCGGCATCTCTTCGAACATATTCCTTCCCGGAAACCAGTCCCGCGGCCGTTCGAGCAGGCGGGCGCAGGCTTCGTTCACGTACTGCCAATTGCCTTCCGCGTCCAGGATCTCCACCACCACATCCTCCCCCATCGCCATATTGATTCGCGAGTAGAAGAAATCCCGCGCGTCAACAACCACGGGTTTGCCCCGCAGCTTCGCCTCAAAGGAGCGCAGAGCGTTCACCAGATCATCCACCGAGCTGTAGCCCTTTAGTAGATGCATATCTTCGACACCGCCAAAGCGATGTTCCAGTGTGGCTGACAGAATAATGATGGGAACCTCGGGACGCCGCTCGCGCAGCTGGGCCGCTACATCCGTACCGAACTGCCCAGCGCCCAGGTGATAATCGAGCACCGCGATATCGATCTGATCCAGAAGGCTCTGCGCCTCTTCGATAGACGAAGCCGTTTCGGTCAGATATCCGTGCTTGCGAAGAATCGTCGACCGCAGCAGAAGATTATCCACCTGATCGTCGAGCAGCAGGACGCGAATCGGGTCAGCGACTGCCTGCGATGATCCAGTGCGCGCGTCGTTCTCTGTTTCGTTTGGCATAAATTTGCTTAGATGCCGATAAGAGGAAAATTGTTCGCTTCAGGTTGAAGAGGGTCAGCCTAAGTCTGCTCCGACCTCTGCTTGCGCTGCAATTGCCGGATGATGTCCGGCAGCCGGTTGAAAATGGCCGTGGCCTTCAGCCACTGCTTGTTATCGAACGCCGGCGATCCGCTGATGACTTTGCCTGCCGGCACATCGTGCGAGACCCCGGACTGCGCAGTCATGATGACCCCGTCGCCAAGTTTGCAATGTCCAGCGACACCAACCTGTCCCGCCAGAATTGCATTTTTCCCGATCTCCGATGATCCCGCCAGTCCAACCTGCGCGCAGAGCAGGGAATTGGTGCCCACCTTCGACCCGTGGCCCACCTGCACCAGATTATCGACCTTTACCCCGGAACCGATGCGCGTCTCGCCTACACTCGCGCGGTCGATGGTCGAGTTGGCCTGGATCTCCACATTGTCTTCCACGATCGCTGGCCCCGACTGCACGATTTTGTGCCAGATGCCCTCGTCATCCTTGGCAAACCCGAACCCGTCGCAGCCAACGATGACGCCGTTCTGCAGCACCACGTGGTCGCCAAGACGGCAATACTCGCGCACCACCGAGTGTGCGTGTGCATAGAAGTGATGTCCGATCGTGGCATGGGGATAAATCACCACATGCGGAAGCAACGTGGCATGGTCGCCGATTGTCACTCCCTCGCTGACCACAACAAAAGCGCCGATATGCGCATCTTTGCCGATCTTCGCGGTCGGATGAATTGCCGCTGTAGGATGCAATCCCGGCGCATACGCGGGCTCGCGGTAGAAAATCTGCACCGCCTTGGCAAAGGCAAGATATGGGTTCGATGTGCGCAGTGTCGGCGTGGCTATTTCCGGAAAATCCGGCGTGACCAACACCGCTCCTGCATTCGTCGTACGCGCTAGCGCGGAGTACCGGGGATTGGCCACGAATGTGACGTCTCCTGGCCCGGCCTCCTCGAGCCCGGCGACTCCCGTAATCTCGCTGTCGCCATCTCCGTGAACATCCGCTCCGAGGGCGAGCGCCAGTTCGCCTAACTTCATGTTCGAGATTGTACAGGGCCAGTGAGCAGCGAGTGACGCAGGTTCGCCGGAATCCTCAGCTTCACAAAATATTTGGAACCGATCCGTCGTTCCTGCGTACTCCGAAGCAGCCGAAGAGAGCAAGACTCTCAACGGCAGGTCGAACTCGAATCGCCTGACTCGATCTTCAGGAGGCGCGGCGCATGGGATCCTTAATCGGTCTTAACTGCTCAACATCTAGCGAATGTGTTTCGCCCACTGCTTCGATCTGGCAGGATGTGCTGGCGCAGGCAGTGACCGGCGAACTTCTCGCCGCGATGAACTACACGTCTTTTTCGGAGATGTGTGACGATCCCGAAGAAGTGGCTGATGCATTGGAGCATGCGGCTGGCGAACGCGGTCATGCGGCTTCGTTCTCGTCCGAGGGCCGCAAGCTTGGCGTCGAAGTAAGCAATAACATCGACGCCAGGCATTGGAAACGGCTGCGCGAGGCATTCATGCGCTGCATCGTTGGCCGCGACTTTATCGGCTGCCTGATAGTGCAGGAGATCATGCTGGAATCCTTCGCCGTCGCAAGCTACGCGCGAGTGGGGAAGGTTGCTCCCGGCAGCTTAGGCGCCACTTTCGCCCGCATCGCGGCGGAGGAGGAAGAGCACATAGGCCATGCCCTCGAGATTCTCGGCGCGGAGCGGGCTCGCGTTCCCGAACGTTTCGACGCTAAGGTGCGCCGGCTTCATTTGGACGTGATGACCACCCTCGCCAGGATGCTGGCGAAGGATTGCAGTGATGGGCATTGCGAGGTCTGCCATGGCAACTGCGTCAAACCGTCCTTGCCTGACGTGAGCCTGAGTGCAGCCGAGCTTCGCGGCGCCTCGCTGCAGCAGTATCTCAAGACCCTTGACACGCTGGGACTGCCTGGAGAGGTGACGCTCGCATGGGTGGCTCAGTTGCCGGTTTAGACTTCGCCGTTATCGGGCACCAGGAGAGTTGGCGAGCCGCCGCCGATGTACTCGCCGTATTGCGCGGACCGAAGCTCTCTCCTTTGTCCGATGATGAGATCAGGGAGATACTTCCGTGGATCCCGCCCAGAGCGGTTTGCCACGTCGAGATCACATCGATTGCCGGCCGCATGGCGCGCGGTGTCTACATCGACTCCTTCATTCCTCCCGATCGGCTCGAAGCCTGCCACACGCGCGACAATCTCGCCCGTGTACGCGCCTCGGCAGCCTGCGCCATTAGGGCCGAAGCAAAGATCGTGAGCCTCGGCGGATTCAGTTCGATTCTGATCGAGGGGAATTTTGATCAGCTTCCGGAGAGGCACAACACAGTTTTTACCACCGGCAACGCTCTGACCGTTGCTTTCATTGTTCAGGGCGTCAGGAAGATGTGGGCACTGGATGGCCGCAACCTGCGAAATTCAACGCTGCTCATCGTGGGAGCCACAGGAGACGTGGGTTCCGGCTGCGCGCGTTGCCTGGCGCCTGTGGTCAGACGCGTGCTGCTCGGCGCGCGTAATCTGGAACGGCTTCGCAGGCTCGCTACCGAGCTAAAAGCGGGCGGCGCCGAAGTCGAAATAGCGACCGGTCTCCAGCAGTTCTCGGCGCGGGCTGATCTCGTGATCTGCGCGGCAAGTCTGCCGTCTCCTTCGTTGTTGCTCGGCCGGATCGCGCCTGACGCCATCGTTTGCGACGCGGGTTATCCAAAGAATCTTTCGCCGGCTGCGCACATGCCAGGTGTCAGAGTCTTCTTTGGAGGTTTGGGACAGGTCACCGGCGGATTAAAGTTTGCGCCGGATTTTCGCGGCATTCTTAACCGGCATCCCTTTCCCGATGTAGTTCACGGATGCCTGCTCGAAGGGATGGCGCTTGCCTTTGAGCGACGCTTCGAGCCTTTTTCCCAGGGACGAGGTTTCGTTACTCCGGAGAAGGTCCACGAAATCGAGGCCATCGCTGCGCGCCACGGGATTCATCTCGCGCCGCTCTTCAACGCTGATGGTCCGTTGGACCTCGGAATTGAATACGAGGTGCCCGCCGCGGCGTCCGCATGTGGACAGTCTGCGTCCGTTTACGACGAACCAGATGTGCCAACTTCTCCCGCCGCTCGCCCCGCAATTCACGGTGGAACAATCACTTGTCTCGATACGTAGCAATGGCGAGGAAAATGCTCTCGATTTCAAAACGCTCTCTTCCAGGAGTTTGAAGATGCCCCTCGCCCGTGACCTGAAGATCGCCATCCGCCACCTGCTCAAGTCGCCGGGGTTCGCCGCTACCGCGGTGCTCATGCTGGCTCTTGGAATTGGAGCTACCACCGCGATTTTCTCCATAGTCGAAAGCGTGTTGCTGCGCCCGCTGCCGTTCCCCGAACCCGGCCGCTTGATGGTGCTGGCTGACATGCTGCAGGGAGTGGATGTTAATGGGGGCGAGGTAGGCGTCACAGTACCTGACATTCGTAACTACACGCGTGACACCCACAGCTTCTCCAGCCTCGGAGGATATCAAGGCGCTGGGTTTGAGCTCTCCGGTCTCGGCGAGCCTGCGGCGGTCAACGCCACAAGAATGACCGGCGGTGTCTTCCCAGCGCTTGCCGTCGAACCGTTGCTCGGCCGCGTCTTCACCCAGCAGGAAGACGACCAGAAGCAGCAGGTTGCCGTTCTCAGCTACGCCACGTGGGAGAGCCGCTTCCACGGCGACCGCAACATCATCGGGCAGAAGATTCTCCTCGATCGCAAGCCCTACGTCGTCATCGGCGTCATGCCGCGCAACTTTGAATTCCCTCTGGTGCCCGGTCACCTGAACCGTAGCGAGTTGTGGGTTCCGATGAGCTTTACCGAGCAGGAACTGGCGCCTGGCAGTGCTGCTAACTGGAGCTATCAGATGGTCGGGCGGCTGAAGCCGGGTGTAACCCCGGCCCAGGCGGTAAGCGATGCAGGACGCGTGGCGGCGGAGACCGTGCGCAATTATCCCGCATTTATGGCTGGGTTCAGCATGCATCCGGTGGTCAGACCGCTCCACGAGGAGACGGTAGAGCAGGCTCGTCCTTTGGTCCGGACGCTGTTTCTCGCCGTGGCAGTCGTTTTGCTGATTGCCTGCGCCAATCTAGCCGGGCTTCTACTGGTGCGGGCCATCCGGCGGCGCAGGGAAGTTGCGGTACGGCTGGCGCTGGGCGCAAGAGCGTCGGCACTCCTCCGCCAGGCGCTGCTGGAAAGCCTTGTCCTTAGCGTGACCGGCGGCATTCTCGGCCTGGCGCTCGCGTCGATTGCCTTGCGAGTAGGCGTCAGCCTGCTGCCGGAAACGCTGCCGCGCATCGATGAGATCGGCGTCGACTGGGTGGTCGTTGCCTTCGCTCTGGCGCTAGCCCTCCTTACGGGCGCAATTTGCGGCCTGGCGCCTGCCTTTGCCGCCATCCGCACCAGCGTAAACGACACCCTGAGGGAGGGCGGCCGCACCGGCACGGCCGGCGGCGGACATGCGCGCCTGCGATCGGCGCTGGTGGTTGCCGAGATTGCGATTGCACTGGTGTTGTTGGCAGCTTCGGGTCTTCTGCTGCGGAGCTTCGAGAAGATGCGCGAGGTCGATCTGGGATACCGGCCGGATCACACGCTGGTGGCGTCCTACAACCTGCCTCAGAAGCAGTATGCCGCGCAGCCGGCGGTCAACGGGTTCAACCATGAGCTGCTGAGGCGCGTGCAGGAGCTGCCTGGAGTGAAGAGCGTCGGCGTGACGTCGTTTCTGCCGGCTTCGGGTGGCAACAACAACAGCACATTTATCGCAGAAGGTTATATTGCGCCCAAGGCGGGCGATCTGGACCTGGCGACATTGGTTACGGTCGAGGGTGATTACTTCCAGGCCATGGGCATTCCTCTGCTGCGAGGACGCGTGTTTACCGCAGCCGACAAAGAGGGATCACAGCTTGTAGTGATCGTAAATCACAAGTTGGCCCTGCAGTCGTGGCCAGGGCAGGACCCGATCGGCAAGCGAATGCGGCTCGGTACGGAGAAGATGCAGACGCCATGGGCGACGGTTGTGGGCGAAGTTGCGGATGTGAAGGAGAGCTCGCCCGACGCTCCCGCAAAGCAGCAGTACTACGCGACAGTAGAACAGGTGGAAACTCTTCTGGGATCGCTGGCCAATCCCGGCGACCTGAACGGCAATGGCGGATTCATCGCCATCCGCACAGGGATGCCTCCCGAGCAGATGGAAAACACCCTGCGGGCGACCGTGCGATCAATCGACCCTCGGCTGCCTCTGACTCAGGTACAGACCATGGAACATGCCATCTCGGACAGCGAGGCTCCACGCCGGTTTAACACCGCGCTCATCTCGTCCTTCGCTGGTGCAGCTGTGCTGCTGGCCGTGCTGGGCATCTACAGCGTCATCGCATTCTCGGTTGCGCTTCGCGTTCAGGAGATGGCGATCCGCATGGCCCTCGGCTCGCAGCGTTCGGGCATCGTAGGGCTCATTCTCCTCTCGGGAACGAAGCTGGCTCTCCTCGGCTGCGCCATCGGTCTGGCTGGAGCTGCAGCCTGCTCGCATCTGTTGCGCTCATTGCTGTTCGGAGTCAGCGCCTTCGATCCCCTGGTCCTGACGTTGGCTGCGTTGTGCGTCCTGTTGCTGGCCATCATGGCGTCGCTCATCCCGGCGCAACGCGCGGCCACGGTCGATCCTATGCAGGCGCTGCGCGAAAGCTGAGAACGGGGCAGGAAGTCAAAACAGGCTCTCCTGTCTCTCCTCGGCCTGCTTCTTTTTCGCCGCCCCGATTACCGCCACCACCTCGAGAGCGGCCAGCGATCCCGTTGGGATCCACAACCGCTGCGTGTTCGATCGCGTGTCGGGAGGGGTGAGGAAAAGACCCTCCCCGGTCACTAGGCTAAGATCGTTCGACGCGATCCCCTCAATCATCTCCCCATCAGTCAGCGTGGCGCGAAGATAGAGGCCCTCCGTGCGCGGCCTGCCCGCAAAAGTCTTGCGCAGCAGCCGCTCAGGATTTTCCGGCTCGCCGGAATTGAAGTCCCGCACGAAGCACATCCACTTAATGGTCTTGAGGTCCAGCGACAGGACCTTTCCGTCCAGGGCCAGCATTTCCAGGGCCCCCTCACGAAGAAAGCCCGTCGGCGAAGCGCCGTCAAAAACTACGTAGCCCGCAACCCAATCGCGGGTGAAGCGGCGTGCAATAGCTTTTTTTCGGCTGGAAGGCATAGAAAGAGGTGCGCACGCCCTTGGGACCGGCGTTTCCGCATCCAAACTTAGGATTGTTGCATGCCGGATACTCAACCGCAGCGAAAATTGTGCAAAGCCGTAGCCAAGCAATTAACCATGTGTTACATTGAAACTTTGTGAATGGTCGTTAATGCCCCGTAAACTATAGCTGAATCGATATTTAGCGAAAATTACGGGACGCGGCTGTGATTTCTCTTCCCCCGATTGTCAAGGCATGCCCGACTACGTATATCTTCTCCAAAGCCGCCTGTCTCCCGCTCAACGAAACGCGCTGACACAGGTTCGCGCCGCCGCCCGCTCTCATGGCATGACGGTTTTTTTGACCGGTGGAGCGGTCCGCGATCTCTCTACCGGATTTCCCGTTCGGGATCTTGATTTCGCGGTTCACGGAAATGCCCTCAAGCTAAAGAAATCATTAGAGAAAGTGGGCGCGATTCTCTGGGGAGAGCACGAGCCTACCCGCACCCTTTTCTTCTGGCTTAACGGCGTCCGGTTTGAGGTTTCGAGCACCCGGACTGAGGAGTACCCCAAGCCCGGTAAGCCCGTTTACCATTGGGCCACCATCCTCGACGACCTCCGCCGCCGCGACTTCACGGCCAATGCGATGGGCATCTCTCTGAACGATGGGTCCTACGGCCTGCTCCTGGATCCGCTGAACGGCATTGCCGACGTTGAGGCACGGCTCCTCCGGCTAGTCAGCAGCTACGGATTCATCGAAGACCCATCCCGCCTTCTGCGAGCCGTTCGTTTTCAAGCACGTACTGGGTGGGACCTCGAGGAACGCACGAAGGTTCGATACCAGAACGCCAAGGAATCAGGCTCTATCGACGCTATCACCCCCTACCTTGCCGGATACGAACTCGAAGAGATTGGCCACGAAGAGGACGGCCTTAAAGCTCTCAGGGCGCTCGAAGCCGAGGGCTGGATGAAGCACGTTTTCCCATCATGGACCGCAGCCAAGGCCGATGTGCCGGGTCTGGAAGCTTTGCATCAAACCCTGATCCAGTTTCTGATCCAGGGAATCCATCCCGACATCTCGGCGGCGCAGATGGAGCTGCTGACCGCGAAGATGCCGCCCAAGGATCTCGCAGCCCTTAAAAAGCGCTTTCCCCGCCCCGGCTTTGTCAAATATTGGGAAAGACTCGACGATGCGGCAAAAGAGTTCCAGAAGGAGCTGCTGGACAAGAAGAACGCAGCCCCCTCGGCAACCTGGAAGCTGTTGACCACCTACGCGCCCGAGGCGATCCTCTGGCTGGCATATACCAGCAAGAACTCCCAGGTCCAGAACCGGTTTAAGAACTTCTTCACAGTCTGGCCGGAAGCGCGTCAGAAGATCCCGACCGCCCTGATGCTCGAGATGCGCATCGTTCCAGAAATGCCCGGATATCAGGAGCTTGTTCAGGAGATCTTCTACCAGCTGATGGACGAGAAGCTCCAGACCGAGGAGGAAATGCGCGCATTCCTTGAACCGCATTCTCCTCCCGCTCCGCCGCCCCCGGTCAAGATCGGCCGGTCTCGCAAGCGTGGCGAGGCGCGTTTCAAACTGCGCGAAGAAGAGGAAGAAGAAGCCGAGGCAGCCGAGCCGTCCGAAGATGAGGACGAGCTGCCCGTCCCCGCAAATCTTCTCGACGAAGAGCCCGCCGGTCTGGGAGAAGCCGAACTCGAAGCTGACGAGGAAGAAGAGGAAGAATCCGCGCCGGCGGCACGCGGGAAAGCTGTCCAGGCTGTGTCAGCAAAGTCGGCACCACGAGCTTCTGAAGCCAAGCTCGCAAAGTCGGCTGCCCAAAAGCCAACAGTCGAAAAGAAACCGCCTGCCAGGGCCGCCGAGCCCGTCCTGGTCCAAAAGAAGTCCGCGTCTCACGGTCCGTCTGCCAAAGCTCCGGCGCAGAAGAAGGCGCCTGCCCAGCCAGCGAAGTCTGCTCACAAGCCGCCGGTCAAGGCGGCGAAAAAAGTGCCCAGGCCGGCGCCGAAGCCGGTGAGGAAGCCCGCATCAAAACCGCCTGCGAAGCCTGTGAAGAAGAGCGTCGCTAAGTCGGTAAAGAAGAAGCGTTGAGGATTCAGGGATAAGGACTGATCCCGGTGAACTTGTAGTATTGTCTCTACATCTCATCGGAGACAGCCTGAATGTTCGCACGGTTCTGCCGCTTTTCGTTGTTCGCCCTCCTGACTGTTGCCGCTCTCGCACACGCGTTGCCGAAATCACAGGATGGCCGCCTCGAGGGCGCCTACCGCTTCGAGAGCGGCGGCTGGACATACGTTCACCTGCAGGGATCGCCCGACCAGATCGGCTATCAGCACGGCTATCTTCTTTCCTCTGAGGTCGAGGATACCTACCAGGTCCTTAAAACCGAAGCCGAACACGTCTCAAAGCGCGACTGGGCCTTCTTCCGCGACGCCGGGCGCACCATCCTCTGGCCGCGGATTGACCCTGAATACCAGAAGGAGCTGCAGGGCATCGCCGACGGTGTAGCCGCCAAGGGAGTCAACCTCGACGTCTGGGATATCGTCGCCATGAACGGCAAGATCGAACTCGAAGACTATTACATCCCGTGGCTCGACAAGCAGCAGCATGCTCAGGGACTCCGCTCCGACGACGGCCCCGTCATCAAGGCCCCGGGCAATTGCAGCGCATTCATTGCTACGGGCAGCTATACCAAAGACGGCAAGATCGTCATCGCCCATAACAATTGGTCGTCCTACGCGGAGGGCGCGCGCTGGGTGATCATGTTCGACATCCAACCCCAGCACGGCCACCGAATGCTCATGGATGGCCTTCCCGGAGTAATTACCAGCCAGGACGACTTCGGTATCAACGACGCCGGAATCATGATCACCGAGACCACCATCACGCAATTCATCGGATGGGACTCGAAGGGCAAACCCGAGTTCGTACGCTCGCGCAAGGCCCTACAGTACGCCGACTCCATCGACGACTACGTAGCCACCATGATCAAAGACGATAACGGCGGCTACGCCAATGACTGGCTCATCGGCGACCGCAAGACCGGCGAGATCGCTTACCTCGAGCTGGGCCTCAAGCACACGCCCGTCTGGCGCAAGAAGGATGGCTACTTCGTCAGTTCCAACTGGGCCCGCGATCCAAAGCTCATACAGGACGAAACCGACGGATTCGATATTAAAGACCTGAGCTCCTCACCCAACGCGCGCCGCGTTCGCTGGGAAGACCTGATGGCCGCCAACAAGGGCAAGATCGACGTGCCCATGGCCGAACAGTTCCTTGCCGACCACGAAGATTCCTTCCTCAAGGAAACGCGCGCCGACCAGCGCTCTCTGTGCGGCCACGGCGACGTTGCCAAAGAAGGAATTCCAGAGTGGGAGTGGCCCGCCTACTATCCCGGCGGAGCAGTGCAGGGCAAGGTCGCCGACAGTGATATGGCTGCAAAGATGAGTTTGGTCGCCCACGCCGGTCATCCTTGCGGCGAAGACTTCCTCGCCAAGCCCTTCCTTGCCGCTCATCCCGAATATTCGTGGCAGGCGCCGATCCTCAAAGACATGAAAGCGGGACCGTGGACGGTGTTTTCAGCGGGAGAGAAAGGTCCGCAATAGCGTGCCTGCCAAGCCCGATTCCGCGGCCCTGATCGCGCTTCTGGAAACCACTCGTACGGAATCGGGCAAGACTCTGCTTGAGCTGGTGGACGAGCGGCCTGTTCTGCTCGTCTTCCTGCGACATTTCGGATGTGCATTCTGCCGTCAGGCCATCGATGACGTCTCAAAAATCCGTCCCGAGCTTACGAGTCGCGGCGTGCAGGTCGCCTTCGTTCACCTGGGTTCTCCTGAGCGGGCAAAGCCCTACTTTGATTACTACAAACTCTCCGATGTAGAACGCGTTAGCAACCCCGACGGCTCGCTGTATCGCGATCCCGTATTCGCCTTGGCGCGTGTGAGCGTCTTTCAGCTCTTTCGGCCAACGGTCTGGATAGCCTGGATCCGCGGTGCGATCTTCAAATATCGAATCGGGTTGCTAAAAGAAGACATCCAGCAGATGCCAGGCGTTTTCTTCCTGAAGGATCGTGCGATTGCGAATCTCTATCGCCATCACACCATCGCCGACAGGCCGGATTATCTGAGGCTGACTGTTTGAATGCCGTAATCCTTGCATCGGCCAGCCGGTTCTGTGATCGAGGCGGGGTGTCAGCAGCCCAGTACTCGAATACGTTCGGCCCGCACATAGCTGATAAAGTCGGCGTGGCCCTGTGGCGTCACGGCGCCAACGGCGTGTTCAACGCCCGGAAGGTTCTGGTTCTGCCGTGCCTGGATCTGTTCGTCGAGCCACTGTGTCGAAAGGGACTTGATTCCCTTGCTGGTGTTGCAGGTGCGGCAAACCGGGATCAGGTTGGTGGGGTCGCTATAGACCGCCGGATCAGAGGCGCGCTGTGATGCGGGATTGATGTGATCGACTTGAAATGCCTGCTTCCTGAACAGGCCCAGGCAGTAGAAGCAGAGCCGCCCCTCCTCGTTCTGGAATGCCCGGCTGGGTTGGAAGGGCACTAGGATATCGGCTGTGATAGTGAATGCGGGGCGGCTGTAGATGATCAAGAGGTTGTTCCGATTTCGGAGCGGCTGATGGGCGGCTTGTAGTTGAGGCTACCATGGGGTCTTTCTCGGTTGTAGTAGTCGGTCCAAGGCAGCAAGTGAGCATCTCTTTGCTGGGAGTCGGACCAGTGTTTGGCATAAGCCCATTCGCGTAACGCGGTCTGTATGAATCGCTCGGCCTTTCCGTTGGTTCTGGGTGTGTAAGGTCTGGTGCGGCTGTGTTTGATTGCCATCTGCTGGCAAGCGTGACGGAACCGAGTGGAGCGATAGCTAGAGCCGTTGTCGGTCAGCAGCGCGCGCACGGCGATGCCCTGGCGGGCGAAGAACTCGACGGCCGAGTTCAGGAAGGCGATGGTGGTTTCAGCCTTCTGATCGGGCAGCATTTGGGTGAAGGCCATACGTGAGTGGTCGTCGACGGCCACGTGCAGAGCCAGGAAGCCTGGATGTTCCTTTTTGCCGCGCAGCCTGCCATCGCCGCGCAGCGAGACCTCGCCGAAGCGTGTCATGCCCTTGATGTCCAGGTGCAGCAGGTCGCCGGGCCGTGGATGCTCGTAGCGTTGCACCGGAGGCGGGGGATTCAGATCGCGCCACCGGCTCAGTTTTGCCCGGCGCAGGATGCGGCTGACCGAAGCCGGACTCAGGCCGGTGCGGCGAGCAATCTGGTAGCCGGGCATGTGCCGGCGACGAAGTGCAAGTACCTTTTCCACTAATAAGGAACTGATCTGCCGCGGGCTGCGGCGCGGACGCGAGCTGCGATCGACAAGGCCAGCTGGGCCAGACTGCCGATAACGGCCCGCCCATTTGGCTGCTGTCTTGACGCTGACACTGAACCGGGACGCTGCCGACCCCAGCCTTATGCCATCTTCAATCACCATGCGGGCCAGCCGCTCTCGACTCACCGCCGTCCATGGGGCATTCTTGTGATAGTCCATTCGGTCTCCTGAGTTACTGCTTGCTCGTCACAAACAGCTTCTCCGGTCCTGATCGAATGGACAACCTCTTGAAAGATCACAGGCGGCCCTTCACGAGCAGACCGACGACCGTATTGTGAATCAGGTTGTACTGTTCCAGATCGGCGGGCTTCCTGACCGCTATCTGTGGTTTGTGCCGGGTCTCCATCTGGCTGGTATTCCAATTTGCGCCGGAGAGAATGAATTCACGAAGGCTGATCTTTAAGCCGGGAAGATTTTTTGAGGAAAGATTGCGGATCTTATTCGCCACCTTGACCAAAGCTTTCAGCCTGGTCTCGAGCACCGTGCCTTGGACGCGTCCGGCGGCTGCGAGTAATCCAGCGGGAGTGGGCATGGTATTGCCCGCGCCCGCGTTGCACTTCATGCAACTAAGGAGCAGGTTTTCCTGGTCGCTATAGAGCGTTTTCAGCAGGAATCGAAGTTCCTTGTCGAGCTTGGTTGTAATGTTGAGCTTCTTGCTCCTGCAATAGCCCAACATCATCATCCTGCCGTACTGTTGGATCGGAATGATGTGGTCGATCTGCATCGAGCGAATGTCCCTCTCCCTGCCACACCAGGGACAGGTGATATAAGTGCCCGCCGCGATGATCATCCTGGGTATGCGAGCAAGGTGCCAGTTGCGAACGTTCTCGGAGAATCCGCCAGCGCGATACTCACCCCGCAAATTCTGTGGGAAGTCGGTGAGAAGAGGAAGGGCGTACGTGGCCGGGGAAGCCATGGTGGGCAGGATGCTACTACGAAATCTATGCGGAAACAACCGCGGGGGAAACGCTCTTCAAATAGCAGAGAAACCAGCGGCGGCAGACTTATTTGGCCGCCGCCGACTGATACTCGACGCTGCTCTTCAGCCATTCCGCATTGTTCTTCACATCTTCCCGTAGCTTTGCAGTCAGGTCTTCGCGCCGCTCGAAAAGCCGATAGCCTGTCCTCGCCCGCAGATATCCCCTGGCGCGAGGCTCCTCGCGGAAGAGTTGCTCCTCCCCGACCTCTTCCAGCCGCTTCTCGAAGCGCTTGCGATTATCGAGCAGCGCCTTCACGATAAACGGAATCACCTGCGAGTAGTCGCCGAACATGCTTTCGGTCGTCTGCAAATAAACATCCTTGTCGACCTTGCCCCACGTTACCGCTTCCGCCGGAGGACAAGACGACAGTGACCCATCCATCACTGGAGCCGTCGTGATCTGCACGTCAAATTGATATCCGCGGATATCCGGCAGGCCCAGCACCTGCCCAAGCGCTGGCTCCGGCTGCAGGTTGTAATTCTTCGGCACGCCGCCACCCAGAATGAACGTTGCCAGTCCCTTCGCGTCGCTCTCGAAAAGGCCCCAGCGGTGATACGCGCACGCCTCAAATACCTCCGCATGCAGATCGAGCTCGAACTTATAGTCGTCAATCAGGCCCGTCTCACGCATGGCCCAGAGCTTCATTGAATTCAGAAACACGCTGCCGTCCGCAGGCGCGCCTACCAGGATAGGAACCGCCAGGCGATGACACGTCGCGAGCAGCCCATGCGGGGCGCGCGCCCTCCGCTCCTGCGCCGCATACATCTCGCCAAGCCGGTAGCGCATCTCCGTTCCCGTCATCTTCTTCTGAAACTCCGGCAATCGCAGGCATGCGGAGAGAAACTTGTCCTGATCCAGCAGCACCTCTTCGGGAAACCCCACGTCCGTCACCCGAATGATCTGGTCGTCGCGCAGCTTCGCGTCGTCTCCGAAGATCGGCACCTCGTGAAATGGATTGCGCCCATGCGCATCAAGGCTGCGATGCCCATCGTGATAGCACACCGCGTCCGTGGTGCTGATGTATGCAATCCATCCCGTCTCGAGCAGGGGAATGAGCCAGGTGATGTGCTGCCCTGAGACCGTCACCGGTCCCGAGATCGACATTGTCAGCGGGTAGCTCTCGCCGATGGCACGATCGAGTATTGTGTAAATGCGCCGCAGGAAGGCTCCGCCAAATGCGGGCAGGCAGTCGCGAAAAATTTCGTCGAGTGTGTCGCATTCGTCGACACGGCGCGTGCGCAGCGGACGATGGTGAGTCTGCTGCTCGACCATGTGCTTTGGGATTCCAGTCATCTTCATTCACTCCGTCTTCAATCGAAGCATAACGGTGTGAACGAGTGGCAGCAACTTATGCGGAATTTACTGGCCGTTAACACTCGCTGTCTTCGGTTTTCCCCACACGCTGTCGAGAAACAGATACCGGTCGCGCTGCGTATCGGGCTTCGCCGCGGAAGTGGCATCAAGATGCATCACCATCCATCCCGACGAGGCGTTATACGTAGGCCACTTCGGCAGATCTGGAGTTGTGCCGCCGCCATTTGGATCGCCCGTCCGCGCGAAGTTTGTCCAATATGTCTGAATCTCATCCGACAGCTTGCGGTCCTCGGGCCGCACCGTGATTTGCTGGCGCGAATCGAGAGTGCCGAAGACGTACTCGATATCGTCCGAATGAAACGCCCCTGCCGCCGCCGGATGAAACTTGTCGCCGGGCGATCCAAGGTCAAAGCGGTAACGGTAAACCGGAGCATCTCCAGTCTTCACCTGCGCTTCAAGCCAGCGCCACGTCGAGAAGGCGATGAACCGGTCGCTGACGAAGTCGCCGGCCGAAGCCAACGCCTCCTCGTCATTGGTTGCCGGATAAACAGCGAGGAACTTGTCGGCGTTCTCGCCGAACTCGGTCTTGGCCTGTGCTTTGAAAGTATCGGCAGTGACCCTGGGATTCGCCATGAGCACCGCCGCGCGAACCTCGTCCTTGTTCCAGCCCGCGAGCAATGGAACATGCGCCTGCTTTCCAGCCGCATAGATATTCGGCACACTGTCCGGCAGGAACCACCCATCCACATCCGGCCCGAAGCGTGGAGGAGGAGGCGTGGTCTTCGCTTCGACCGCCTTCAGAATGTCGTCGACCGACAGCTTCCTTAGCTCCGCCAGCGTGCTCGCATGCAGATCAGTCTCTGCAAACTTGGCATCCCGCTGTTCGCGCTCCTCGCGCCCCTCGAACGAGAGACCGCTGCTGTAGAAGGCCGCGCCACTTTCCCCGATAGCTTTACTGATCAGGTCCTTCGACAGTGGAGAAGCCATCTGGGCGCTCACCGAAAATGATCCCGCCGACTCGCCGAAAATCGTGACGTTCTTCGGATCGCCGCCGAATGCCTTGATATTTTTCTTCACCCAGGCGATCGCCGCCGCTTGGTCCAGCAGTCCGTAGTTGCCCGATGCATGATGCGGCGATTCCGCCGTCAACTCAGGATGAACAAAGAATCCGAAGATGCCGAGCCGGTAATTCATCGACACGACCACGACGTTCTTGTGCGCGAGGAATTGCCCGTCTTGGCGCGCCTCCGAGGTGCTGCCGCTCGTAAACCCTCCGCCGTAGATCCACACCATCACGGGCAGGGAACCCGGTTTTGCACCTGCCGGCGTCCACACGTTCAGCGTCAGGCAGTCTTCACTCTGTCCCGGGTCGCGAAAGATCATGTCGGGAAATGGATTCGTCTGGACGCAGTGGTTGCCGAAGTCCTTCGCGGCACGCACTCCCTTCCATTTCTCCGCCGCCTGTGGTGGCTGCCAGCGCAGGTTCCCTACCGGCGGCGCAGCATAAGGAATGCCCTTGAAGGCGCGAACCTTCCCGTCATCGGTCAGCGACCCCTCGACCTTCCCTTTGTCAGTCTTGATTTGAAGTTGGTTGGCAGCGTTGGCGAAAGTGCCTGTGCACAAGGCAAGTGATAGAAGAACTCCGGTAGCGCGAATCATGTCAGCAAACACAATACCAGCAACAGGGCATTCTCGCAGCCCTGAAGAACTGCTTGGCGTTCCAGGAACCGTTCAAATCAAGCGCGCTTGCTCGAGTCAACAACAGAGGGAGCCCTGAGGTCCGAAATAAAGGCCCTAGTGATGAGGTTCCGCCGCCAGCATGTCTGTCATCGTTTCCCGTCGCCGGATCAGCCTCGCCCGCTTGCCCTCCACCAGTACTTCCGCAGGCCTCGGCCGCGAGTTGTAGTTCGACGCGAGGGACATCCCGTACGCTCCCGCATCGAGAATAGCCAGCAGGTCACCGGGTTTGACGGCGGGCATCTCGCGGTCTCGCGCGAAGAAGTCGCCCGTCTCACATACCGGCCCGACGATGTCCGCTGCGACCCGGTGTGCGCCCTTCCGCCGGAGAACCGGAACAATCTCGTGATGCGCCTGGTACAGTGCCGGACGGATCAGATCGTTCATCCCGGCGTCGGTAATTACAAATCTCTTCTCGCCGTTCTTCTTCAAATAAAGCACACGTGTCAGGAGCGCTCCCGCCTGCGCCACCAGAAACCGGCCCGGCTCGAGCAGTAGCGTAATACTTTCGAGCCCTGCGATCGCTCTCGCAAGCTGGTCTGCATAGTTCCGCACCTTTTCCTCGGGATGAAACGGCTGCGCCGTGTGATATTCGACGCCCAGCCCTCCCCCCGCATCAAGAAACCGGATAGGCAGCCCATCTTTTCTCAAATCGTGGACCAACTCAGCCACGCGCGCGACTGCAGAGCCAAACGGCTCCGTGCTGCGAATCTGCGAGCCGATGTGCACGCTCACGCCGGCAGCTTCGATCGATTTGTAACTGGCAGCATTACGATATACGGCGCGCGCCCGCCGGATATCAATCCCGAACTTGTGCTCGCGCAGCCCAGTCGAAATATACGGATGCGTCTCCGCAAAAACATCCGGATTAACCCGCAGCGCGATGCGCGCCTTCTTCTTCAGCTTCGCGGCGCGCTCCGCCAGCAGTTTCAGCTCGCCCTCGCTCTCCACGTTGAAGAGAAGAATCCCGGCCTTCAGTGCTGAATCGATCTCAGCCGCCGTCTTTCCCACCCCCGAGAACACCACCCGATGCGTGGGAGTCTTATCGATCGCGAGCACCCGCTCCAGCTCACCGCCAGACACAATATCGAAACCCGCCCCCTCCTGCTGCAACAGCTTCAATATCGCCAGAGCAGGGTTCGCCTTCACGGCGTAGCACACCAGATGAGGGATGGGCGTCGGCTGGTTCAGAAACGCTTCCGTAAAAAGCTGCAACCTGTACAGCAGATGATCCGCAGAATAGACGTAAAGGGGAGTGCTGTATTTTTTTGCGAGGCTCTCCAGCGAAACCTCGCCACACGACAAAGGAGCATTCTTTTCTGGATAAACAAACGGACGAGCTGGAATCAAGCGGCCTCGGATGAGTTGGAATCTCTTTGAGAATACTTCACCGGCAGGGATTCGCCGGTTCAGCTCCAGTTCCTCGCGGCAATATCGGCCCATCCGTACGCGACACCTGCCAATTTTTCACCGCCGATCTCGTAAACATCCTCGGCTACGATGTCGCCGCCCAGACGCTCATAGAACCCTGTGGAGGGATTGTCGCGCAGAGTCCACACCAGCATGTGCTTCAGTTCTCGCGACGTCAATGCGGCCGCGACGCTTGCGAACAGCGCCCTCCCGATCCCCTTTCCCTGCATCTCCGGCAAAAGATAAATGGCATAAAGCTCGCCGTCGTAGAAGGCGATCGGTTTACGGATCGGGCCTGCGGAAGCGAACCCACAAGGAGCGCCGTAGACTTCAGCAACATAAAATGTGGCGGATGTCTCGGTGGTGATCCAGTTCTGCCATCGTTCGGTGAATTGCGCCTCGTCCAGAGAATCAAGATGCGCTTGAGACACGATGCCATCATAGGCGGCGCGCCAGCTGGTCACATGAACACGAGCGATGGATGCCGCGTCTGCCAGTGCGGCGCGCCGGATTATCATTCATGCTCCTCCAGACAATGAGATCGCGAGCAGAACAAAGCCCAGGTCCTGATTCTGGACCTGGGCATCTATGTACACGGGACATGAGTTGTTTACCGCAGTGTGATTCCCCGGGTAAGCATACTCCCGACAACGCGCACATTCTCCACGCGCTTGTCGATAACCTTTTGCTCGGCGCCTTTGTCACCATACTGCTTCATTCGAAGGTCATAGACTTTGTCCGGGAGACCATCCAGCGCAGCCATGTTTTTGTAGGTCAGCGAGTAGCCGAAGTCCCAGTCGTCGGGACCGGAGCTGGTCAGGTTTAACCACATATCGTAGTTCTGAATCAGCCCGGCGGACTTTTCAGCTTCCCAGATGGGCACGATGTTCTTTTTCAAGTCATCCATGAATGCGTTGAAGTGGCCGGGCAATATCTTGACCAGCACCACGCGTGACACCGGGCCCTCGTTGTATGCGACCTGCGCCGCAGCCATGGAATTGGCGGCGAGTGAGAAACAAAGGACTGCGCTGGCGACTAAAATCGCGTTCTTCATAGGTACTTTCTCCTTGCATGACGGAAATCTGCCCAGGCGGGTCATTCCGTCGCCTTGTATTGGGGGCGCCAAAGTGTACGCCCTGCAAGGAGTAATGCGGAAGTCATTCTTTTTTGCTACTGCGCAATTGGCAAATAGCGCCTCTTACTTCGCCCACGCCATCCCATCCGAATACTTTCCCGCGTCAATAAGGGATTGCACCTTCCACTGCGACAAATCGATCACGGCTATCTGGTTGCTGTTTGGGCAGGAAACGTAAGCTACCTTGCCGTCAGGGCTGGGCAGGATCTCGTTGGGAGCGTGCGGTACATCGATGGTGCGCACTACCTTCAGCGTCTTCAGGTCGACAACCGCCACTTGATTCGTCGGCTCCATGCAGACTAGAAGCCAGCGACCATCGAGGGTAGACGCGGTACCGTAGGCGACGGCGGGGAGAGATATCCAGGTGCGGACTTTATTCGTTGCCGTATCGATCACCGCAAGCTGAGGTTTCGTCTGGTCTGCCGTGAACACCATGCTGTCATCGCGCGAGATGGAGATGCGCTGTGTCGTCTTCGAGATCGGAATCACCGCGATCGTCTTTCGTGCCTTCATATCGAGCACCGAAACCGTGCCCGGCCCTACGTTCGCCGTGTATCCGCGGCTGCCGTCGCTGGAAAGCGCCAGCATGTGCGACTCTTCCTGCCCCGTGGGAACCGCCCCAACAATTTTCAGCGTCTTCGGATCGATAATCGTTACGGATTTATCGAGCTCCGTCGTCACGTAGAGCAGACCTGTATTTTTGTCATAGACCGCGCAGTGGGGCCGCACCCCGTGCCCGAAATCCACATTCCCGAGAATCTTGCGCGACGCGACATCGATGGCCACCATGTTGCGTCCATTTGTACCCGGCTTGCCTACGCCGGAATCGCCATAGATCGGCACATATGCAATCCGCCCGTCAGGTGAGGCCGCGACTTCATGGCCCGTCACTCCATCTACAGGCACTGCGGCCACCTGCCTTCCGGCAGCGGCATCGATGATGCTCATGTCTTGGCTCTTCTGGTTCGCTACCAGCAGATACGGATGATTCTGTGCGGAGACGATTGGCGACGCGCAAATCGCGAGCAGGGAGGCGCAAAGCATGGCTGACTTATTCATAGCCAGCCCAGTATATCCACCTGCTTCAAAGCTGTGGCGGGGGCGGTGGCATCGGGAAGGGCATTCGTGCGCGCCATACCAGCGTCCGGATCAGGTACACAATGCCGATCAAGAAGAAGATGGGGATAAAAATAATGCCGAAGGGGATCTCCACCACATTTTGGCCGATCTGTCCGCTCGTATAGCGTCTTACGCTGCCGAGGATCGCGACGCAGTTCTGGCCCACGTGAGCGTCCTGCCCCAGGCTGACGCCGCCCAGGATGCTGACTGCGTTCTGTTCGATCGAGCCGTTCGACCGGATACTTCCCAGAATCGCCACCGCGTTCCCCTGGAGAGCCCCGTCGACGCGAATCGAGCAAAAGATGCAGACCGCATTCTGCACTTCTTCGCCTTCCTCGATGCTGATGCTGTTGAAAAAGGAGACGCGGTTGTCATCCGCAAACGCGCGCGGCACGATGGCAGCGACGAACAACAGCGCGAAGATTATCGGCAAGGCACGGCGCATCCAGTTTTGCTCCCGGTTGGTAAGCCAGACCCGATTCTACCCCTGTGGCTCCTCCCTTGCGATACGCAACTGCCGCGGTAGAGGTTCCCTGTGCCCGCGCCTTATCGCCGGCCCGGAACCGCCTCGCCCGGAATCGGAACCTGCTCCACAATCTCGATATTGAATCCCTGCAGTGCCGGCACATGTGTCGGCGTATTAGAGAGCAGCCGTATCTTATGGATCCCGAGGTCTGCCAATATCTGGCCGCCGAGGCCCACCTGCCGCAGGATGCGCTGGTGCTTGTCGTCTTCGGGAACACGCACGTCGCGATGGAAGAGAATGCGGTGAGGCTCGACCGTCCGGTCAATATCAAAGCCGCGGCTGGTGTTGTGCAGATAAACGAGCGCGCCGCCACCGGCCTCTGCAATCAGCCGGAGCGACTCCTGCACCAGGCGATGGCAATCGCAACTCGACGCCGCAAAAATGTCTCCCGCAAGACAATGCGAGTGCACACGCACCAGAACAGGCTCGTCTAAGCCCGGCTTTTTGCTGCCTACATCTCCCTTCACCAGTGCCAGGTGACTCTCGCCTCCGTTTACCTCGCTCTCATATGCGATAACTCGGAACTCCCCGTAGGGTGTTGGCAGCATGCTCTCCGCCACGCGGTAGATGTAGCGCTCGTTCTGCAGTCGGTACCGGATCAGTTCCGCCACGGTGAGCATCTTCAACCCGTGCTGCGCGCAGAACTTCTCGAGGTCCGGCACCCGCGCCATCGTCCCATCGTCGTTCATGATCTCGCAGATCACTCCGGCAGGAATCAGTCCCGCCAGTCGTGCGAGATCGACCGAAGCCTCGGTTTGCCCCGCTCGCACCAGCACGCCACCCTTTCGTGCGCGCAGGGGGAACACATGTCCCGGCCGCGCCAGGTCGTGCGCCGTCGACTGTGGATTGATGGCCACTTTGATCGTGTGAGCGCGGTCCGCCGCCGAAATCCCCGTGGTTACTCCTTCGCGAGCCTCGATGCTTTCCGTGAACGCTGTGCCGAACCGCGACGAGTTCTGTTGTGTCATTGGTCCCAGGCGTAGATGGTCGGCGCGGTCCTCGGTAAGCGTGAGACAGACGAGCCCCCTCCCGTACCTGGCCATGAAATTGATTGCTTCGGGCGTGACAAACTCCGCCGCCAGTGTCAGGTCGCCTTCGTTCTCGCGGTCTTCATCGTCCACCACGACGATCATTCGTCCAGCGCGAAACTCCTCGATAGCGCCGGCTACGTCCGTAAATGCCGATCCAGCTTGCATACCCGTATTGTCAACGAGATCAGGGGGTTCTGGCCATAAAGCGGTAGGGTTCAAGTTTCGTACCAGCAACAGTCCTGTTTCGATACTCCTTTGATTCACCGCATGGAAATATCCCTTCCACGCCGTTTCCTTTCAGGCGTAGAATCGCGCGCGATAAACCCTTTTACTTCCGTGAGGAGGCTGTCGTGTTTAAGAGTGTTGCGATCGTCCCTGCGTGTCTCCTGCTCGGAGCCGTCCCATTCCTGATCGGGACTCCGCCTCCGCAGGCCGCGGCTCCCGCGTTCAAGGTCCCGCCCGACATTGCTGCCCAGACTAATCCCGTGAAGCCAACCCCGGAAGCCCTGGCCAAGGCAAAAAAAATGTACGGCTACGACTGCTCCATGTGCCACGGCGCAAACGGCGACGGTAAGGGAGACCTGGCGATCGAGTCGAAATTTGCCATGAAGGACTGGCAGGATCCCGCGGCCCTCAAGGACCTGACCGACGGCGAGATCTTCTACATCATCCAAAAGGGCAAGGGAGACAATATGCCCGGCGAAGGTGACCGTCAGAAGCCAGACGAGATCTGGACCATGGTCGTCCTCATAAAGTCATTCGCCAAGAAATAAAGCTCAGAGCAACTTTCGGGCGCATTTGCGCAGCCCTCTGCTCCGAGCTTTATGGTTTTGTCCTAATTCTGAATTGAGTGCGTCGAATCCAGCGTGTTGCTCTCGCTGACCGTTGGATTGCTGGGAAGGGCAGCAGCCGGCTTTGCTCCGGCCTGTATTCCACCCGAATCGTGGGCCGGTCCCAGACCGAGCATGATAATGGCTCGGGAATCCGGGGTCAGCTTGGTCTGCCAGCCGTGGTCAGATTGGTACTTCTGCATGGCCGCTTCGGTATCGGCATCCCACTGCCCGCTGGGTGTGCCGGTCAGATAATGCTGGCCGATCAGCGCAGTTTGAATCTCACTTGCGCGCTCCGGGTCTATTCCGCGCTGGCCCTGAACTGCGTGGGCCGTTTTCTTGGCTTTATGCGACGAGGACTTCGAGTGTCCTGCGGTGGGGGCACGATGAGTGCGGTTTGCTAGAGCGGGCGCGGCCGATAGGGCAACGGCCACGAATAAAGATTGCCAGGCTCGAGCTGAAAGCATGAACTACCTCAAAAATAAGTATATCGGCAGGAACAAGGCTGACAATGACACAGGGTGGCAATGCGAGCAGCCTAAAGGTGGAGTCACAAGAAAGCAACAGAAAAATTCCGGCCCCCGGTATCAATCCGGAAGCCGGTATCGATCTGGATTCCTATCGGAGAGTCCCTCCGACATAGCTGCTGCCCGCCTTTGGACGCTGTGGATCCACCAGTTCAAACACCACGTCGTCCCCGGGTTTGAGCCCCGCCACGATCGAGCGGAACTCCGCGACATTGCGCACAGGATGCCGATTGACAGAAACAATCACCATCCCTTGCGCGCTCGAAAGATTGATCTCGTCGGCGAACGAGCCCGGCTTCACCGACTGCACAACCACGCCATGCAGTCCCGCCGGCGCATTCTGCGGCAGATCCGATACCGACAGTCCCAGCTTCGACTGCGACGCATCGGGTGACTCAGGGCTCGGACCCTCCTCCTGGTCCTGCGCATTGTTCGAAGCGGCGATCATTTTGGCACGGTCGCCGACCGTCACCGTCGTCTCGAGCTTCTGTCCGTTCCGCATGTACCCGATCTTGGCTGTCGTCCCCGGCGTGCGCGCCGAAATATCCGCCACCAGGTCATCGCCGTCCTTGATCGGGCGTCCATCAACTGTGATGATGATGTCTCCGGGCTTTAGACCGGCCTTGTCCGCCGAGAATCCTGGTTGCACGCTGCTGATCAGCACGCCGGACTTGAAGCCGTACACACGGCTCACCGCGCTGGGCAGGTTCCCCTGGAAAGTAATGCCGATGCTCCCGCGGATGACCTTGTGCTCGGGGCTGATCAGCTGGTTGTAGACGCTGATCACCGTGTTCGACGGCATTGCGAAACCCACGCCAGCGTAGGTTCCCGATTGCGTGTAGATCGCCGTGTTGATGCCAATGACCTCTCCTGCCATGTCGAGCAGTGGGCCACCCGAATTGCCTGGGTTAATAGCCGCATCCGTCTGGATAAAGTGCTGGAACTGCCCGCGCTGCGTCGGATCGATGGTCCGGTTTCTCGCTGAGACGATCCCCGCCGTCACTGTTTGCGACAGGTTGAATGGGCTTCCGATCGCAATCACCCAGTCGCCGATCTCCGCGCCATCGGAATTGCCCATCTTGATCGTCGGCAGAGGCTCCTTGGTGTCGATCTTGATCACCGCCAGGTCCGTGTCTTTATCCACGCCGACCACCTTCGCAGGCCGGCCTTGGATATTCCCGCCGTCCGGATCGGTCGAGAGCCGCACAAAGATGCGGTCCGCCTTTTCGACCACGTGATTGTTGGTCAGAATGTAGCCGCGAGGGTCGACGATAAACCCGGATCCCAGCGATTCCCGCTCCTGACCATCCTCAGGCATCTGTCCCTGCCCGCCGAAAAAGCGGTTGAAAAAGTCCTGAAAGTCACCCTGGTCGTCCTGATCGTCGTTGTTGTCGTCGTCATCCGGGGGTTGCTGCTGCTGAAACTGACGCGAGTGAGGATTCCGCCGTCCCTGCTGTTTTTCCTTGGGCAGCGTAATGGTATTGATGTTGACGACGGCCGGCCCGACTTCTTTTGCAATGCGGGTAAAGTCCGTGGACAACTGCTTGGGCTGCGGAACCTTCAATGGCGTTGCGTCAGAGGTATCGACCTTCGATTCCTGCCCGCGCACTCCATGGGTAACGAACGAGCCGATCAGTATTCCGGCGGAAAGCGTGGCCAGCAGGGTAAAGGTCGAAACGAGACGGCGGTTGCGAAGCCGTCCTAGAAGCGATTTCATTTCTGGTCTAACCTCGTGATCTCTGGGTAAGCAATATCGAATAGCGCGCTACGGCGGCCGAAGTCGCGGACTCTTCCCATTCACCAGTATAAAACGGCCTCGACCTTCCGCCGCTTCCTCCCGATGCCTCTATGACTTAGACGTGTGCAATGGTTAATCAGTCGCGGGTCCGCTGAACGGAGCCGTCTCATGTGCTGTAGGTTGGATGCGCTCTGGCAGAAGCTCGGTAACGCCGATCCCCCCCAGGATTAGAACCGCTCCCAGCGTCGACCGCCCCCCCAGGCGCTCGCGTAGGACTACAAACGATGTAAGCCATGCAAAAACTGGCTCCAGGGTAAAAATCAGCGCCGTGTGCGTCGCCGGAATGAATTGCTGGGCCCAGCTCTGGATCGTGAACGCAGCCGCCGTTGCCAACAGGGCCGCAACCAACAGGGCAACCACGACTCGGGGTGTCCAGTGAACGAAGGGATGCTCGAAGACCTTCAGACTGGCACCCATGAAAACAGCCGCAAACCCCACCTGGAGCACGGCAAGCTGCTCAAACCTTACGCGCGGCGAAAAATGCGCCAGTGCAAGCATGTGGAACGAGAAACCGACCGCGCACCCCAGCGTCAGCAGATCTCCGGCGTTCGACGCGCTGAAATCGAAGCCTGCATGGGCGGGAGTCGTCAGCAATAGAATCCCCCCAAACGCAAGCAATGCTCCCAGATACGCATTCCACCGCGGAGCATGCGTTCCCGCGGGCCGCAGTCGCGGCACAATCAGCATCAGCGGAACCAGCACCACCACCAGCCCGGTGATGAACGCTGACTTCGAAGGCGTTGTCAGCCGCAGCCCGGCGGTCTGGAACTGATAGCCGGTCGCCAGCCAAAGCCCTGTTACGGCTCCGGCGCCCAGCGTCTTGCGGTCGATCTGACCGATATGCCTCCAATAAAGCAGGGCCAGGCTAAGAGTTGCCAGTGACATCCGCAACAGGTTGAAAAGCAGGGGAGAAATGTCCGCAAGAGCCCCCTTCACCACCACGAAGGTTGATCCCCAAACGAACACCACCGCCAGCAGCATTAGATGGGCTTTCGTCGAGCGGGACATACGTGCAGGTTACAGGCCTTTGTGACATCAACAGTTCTGAAAATTCATGCGTCGGGACCGGAACTTGTGACCGATGGTCAGATTTCTACAAGCACGCGGTGTCGCATTCAGGAGAAAATGATATCGATGGCCACAACACCGCCCGTAACGGAACCGCTTGAGCCTGTTCCCACCGTTGAAATCTCCAAGCCTCACGGTCCCAGGCGCGCCGCCGTAGCTTTCATCTTCGTCACTATAGCGCTCGACATGCTCGCCATGGGCATGATCGCGCCCGTTCTGCCTCGCCTGATCACGTATTTCATGGGAGGCAACGAATCCCGTTCAGCCGAAATGCTGGGAGTCTTCGGAACCGTTTGGGCAGTCATGCAGTTTTTCTTCTCTCCCATGCTCGGTTCGCTCTCTGACCGCTTTGGACGCCGCCCGGTGATCCTGCTCTCTAACTTCGGCCTCGGCCTCGACTACCTTGTCATGGCCCTTGCCCCGACGCTGGGCTGGCTCTTCGTTGGACGTGTCATCTCCGGCGTGACCGCCGCCAGCATTCCAACCGCAATGGCCTACATTGCCGACGTCACGCCGCAGGAGAAGCGCGCCGGAGCCTTCGGCATGGTCGGTGCGGCTTTTGGCTTGGGATTCGTCCTCGGTCCCGCCCTCGGAGGCATACTCGGCAACGTCAATCCTCGGCTGCCCTTCTGGGCCGCTGGAGGAATGAGCCTCATCAACGCCATGTACGGGCTCTTCGTCCTGCCGGAGTCTCTGGCGCCCGCATCCCGCAGCCGCCGCATCAATTGGAAGCGCGCCAACCCTGTCGGTGCGCTCACGCTCCTCCGCCGCCATCGCGAGTTGCTCGGTCTCGGCGCGGTCCTGTTCCTCAGCTACCTGACGCAGCAGTCGCTCCAGAACACCTGGGTTCTTTACCTCGACTATCGCTACCGGTGGACCAATCTGGCTGTCGGCCTCTCGCTGGCGCTCGTCGGAATCTGTTCAGCCTTCGTTGGGGCAGTCCTTGTTAAACCTATCGTCGCCCGCATTGGCGAGCGGAACGCGATCCTCATCGGCTTGGCCATCGGGTGGATCGGTTTCGCCATCTTCGGCCTCGCCCCAACCGGCAAAATCTTCCTGGTCGGAATTCCCATCATGGCTGCCTGGTCACTCTGCGGGCCTTCCGCACAGGGCCTCATGACCCGCCACGTCGCTCACAACGAACAGGGCCAGCTCCAGGGATCGGTCCAGTGCATCCGCGGCCTCACCGCTCTGATCGGCCCTTCGCTCTTTACCCTGGTCTATGCCGCTGCTCTTCGTCCTGGCAATCACCTGCACCTGCCCGGCGCACCCTTCCTGCTCGCCTCGGCAATCTTGCTCTCCGCGCTGCCGTTGGCAATGGTCGCTACAAGAAGGGAAGGAGCTTAGCGGGTCGGGGCTTGCGGAGCCGGTGTATACACCGTCTTCCCGCCAACCACCGTTCGCAGCACCTGCGTCTTCAGAATCTCAGGCGGCGCCACGGTGGTCAGATCGCGGTCCAGAACTACGAAGTCTGCCACGTAACCAGGAGCCAGCTTGCCCTTCCATGTCTCTGCAAACTCCGCGTATGCCGACCCCTGCGTGTACGCGTAGAGCGTCTGCCAGATGGTCAGCTTCTCCTCCGGAAAATAGGTCTGCGTGCCAGCTTCATTCATGCGCGTTACCGCCGCATACACACCCCGAAACGGCGTGATGGGCTCGACCGGATAATCTGTCCCGAATGCCAGGACCACACCCGCATCCAGAAAGCTCTTCCATGCGTATGCGTACTTCGCCCGCTCCGGCCCCAGCCGTTGCTCTGCCCACGCCATGTCCGTGAGCAGGTGATTCGGCTGCATCGACGCAATCACCCCAAGCTTGGCGTAGCGCGCAAAATCCCCGGCATCGACCACCTGGGAGTGTTCGATCCTGTTTCGCGGAGGCGGCCTGTATCCAATGCGAAGAGCCGGCCGCACATAGCTCTGGCTCGCCCCTGATCCCTGCGGAATTGGCTTGGGCAGGTTGACCGGTTGCGTCTGCTGCGCAACGGCAAACGCATCCAGCGCCATCTCCACCGCGCGGTCCCCGATTGCATGGAAGCCCATCTGAAACCCCGCTTGGGCTCGCTCCACTGCCATCGCATTCAGCTTGCTCTGCTCGTAGCGCGGGATCCCCGAGTTTCCCGGGTCGTCCGAATACGGTGCATTGAGGGCGGCGGTCCGTGATCCCAATGACCCGTCCATGAAGCCCTTGAGCATCGTTGTGTGCAGCATTCGGTCGTTCGCCGGGTGATGATCCCGCATCTGCTTCAACTGATCGACCGGAGCCGTGAACGGCAGCCACTCGCTGACCCGCGCTGGCAGCTTGCCCTCTTTCTCCAGTTGCTCGTAGACGAGAAAGTCCTCCCAGTCGGAGTTGTCCTGCACCGAAGTCACGCCGTGCGATACGGCATCCGCCAGGGCGAGCACATCGCCCTCGCGCCGCCGCTCCGGGCTCGGCGGAGGGATCTTCTTCTCGATCAACGCCTGCGCTGTCTCGCGAATTATCCCCGTGGCCTCGCCGCTCGCATCGCGGTCGATCTTGCCCCCCTGCGGATTGGGGGTTTCACGCGTAATTCCCGCGGTCGCCAGCGCCGCCGAGTTCGCGACTGCGATATGCCCATCTACCCTGACGAAAAATGCCGGATGCCCCGCGGTAACTGCGTCGATATCGCCCTTCGTCGGTAGTGTCTTCGACGCCCAAAGGGTGTGGTCCCAGCCGCCGCCTGTCAGCCACGCCCCAGGCTGAGCGTTCTCCGCCGCCTTCCGGATCCGGGTCTGCATCTCGGCAAGCGAAGTGCAGCCCGTGAGATCGACCGAGAGTTTGATCTGCCCTGCGTCGCCAAGGTGGGCATGCGCATCGTTGAATCCCGGCATCACGAATGCGCCGTGCAGATCGATCATCTGCGTCGTTGCTCCCTTGAACTGCGCCTCAACCGGCCGCGTCTCACCCGCGCCTACAATCACGCCGTTAGCAATCGCAATGGCCGTCACCCGCTGCGGAAGCGGGCCAGTCAGGTCCACCCCCGTCAGAATGTTCCCGTTGAAATAAATCGCATCGGCCTTGGCGGGAGTCTGGGCGAACAGCGGCGCGGTTAAAAGGCAGGAAAAAAACAGGCAAGAAAGGGCTCGGAGATTCACACGCAGAGTCTATCAACACCCCGTCAGCGCCAGCAGCAGAAGCAGAACCCGCCGCAGTCCCAGCTCTCGCCCCCGTGCGTCGTACCACTCGGCGCGTGTGTGGATTCCGCCGCCCTCGCCGCCTGCTCCAAGGCTTACCGCCGGTACACCGAGCGACAGGGGAATATTCGCATCTGTCGATGCGATACGCGGCTCGGTGCGGATACTCAAGTGCCGGTCCACTGCCCGCAGTGTCTCGTACAGCGGACTGTCCGTCGCAAGCTGCCCGGCAGGCCGTGAGCCAATGTTATCGATTGAGAACCTCAGGCCGCCCTTCCCTGACACCTGGCCGGCATCCACGTTCGCCGCCATCACCGCATCCTCGACCGCGCGGTGCAGCTCCACTTCCAGCCGGATCAGTTGCTCAGGATCGACCGACCTGAAATCGAATCTCGCCGACGCCTGTTCCGGAATCGCATTGATCGCTGTCCCGCCTTCAATCGTCCCCACATTTACGGTAGTCCGAGGTGCCGGAGCCAGTTCCACCTCGCTCACTCGGGCAATCGCGCGGCTAAGCGCCACAATCGGGTTCGGACGCCCCGCATCTGTCCATGAGTGCCCGCCCGGACCGCGAACTGTGACCAGAAAGCGGCGGCTCCCGAGCGCGTGCGTAATTGCAACCTCGTGCCCCGCCCCATCCAGAACGATGTGCCCGGCGATTGACTGCTTGAATCCCGCACCGTCATAGAGGTGCCGCATTCCCCGCAGATCGCCCTCGCCCTCCTCGCCGACATTTCCCGCGAAAACGACGTCGCAGCTATGCTCGATCCCCGCATGCCCAAGCGCGGCCGCCATCGCCAGCATGCAAACCACGCCTGCCCCGTTGTCGCACGCGCCCGGAGCCTCAAGCCGTGTCCCGTCCAACGTCCATTTGATGGGCGTATCCTCCGGAAATACCGTATCGATATGCGCTGAGAGGAGCACTCGCCGGCCATCAGTGTCCGAGTGCTGCTCGCCCTTCTTCACCGCGACAGCATTGCCGATTGAATCCAGATGAGCCTCATCGAGCCCCAGTTCGCGGAAGCGTTCGCACAGCCACTCTGCCCGTGGCCGCTCGCCAAAAGGAGGCGCCGGCACGGCTACTAGCTCCGCCTGCCAACGCAGGAGCTGTTGCTCCTGCAGATGCAGCCACTTGAAAGCCCTGTGCACGCGGCGGTCCGCCGCAAGCTGCGCAATGCGTGCAAAGGCCGATGCCGGTGCTGTCAGAGCCATGAACCATCAGCCTAGCAGGGACTGGTCTCACAAACGAACAGCCTCTTGGACTCTTCCGCGCCTTGAGTCGCAGCCGGCTCAATACTCGACATCGTCTAGGAAGAGCCCACGCGCCGGCGCCGTCGCACCTGCCGCGGACCGCGAGCATGCCTCGAGTATCTGCCTCACTTCTTCAGCCTCGATGCGCGCGCGTCCCACATCGATAAACGTCCCCACCAGATTCCGCACCATGTGGTGCAAAAACCCGTTTCCCTTGACTCGGTATATCAACAAGTCGCCTTCTTCACGTGTGAACGCGGACGAGTAGATCGTCCGTATATTCCCCGGCTGCTCATCTTGACCAGCCTGTTCACCGTCTCGCTTGCTCAGATCGAGGTCGGTAGCCGCGAAAGACGTAAAGTCATGCTCACCCACCACGATCTCCGCCGCCACCTGCATTTGTTCCACATCGAGCGGCCAGTTCAACGCATACACATATCGCGCCAGCCATGGAGGACAGATCTCGCCCCGAAAGATGCGATACTCGTAAGTCTTCGCAGAGACACTATGCCGGGCATGAAAGTCAGGGTCCGCGTGCTCCGCCTTCAGCACCCGAATTGCCGCAGGCAGCGTCCGGTTCAGCGCCCGATGCAGATTCTCCGGGGGAATCGGCGCGCTCAGGGCAAACGACGCCACCTGGGCGCGCGCGTGGACCCCTGCATCCGTCCTCCCGCTGCCTTGGGGCAACACGCGTTCTCCGGTGATTCGTTCGACCGCATCGGCCAGCTCGCCCTGTACCGTCGGGTGCCCCGGCTGAACCTGCCAACCGTGAAAATCTGTCCCGTCATAAGCGAGTATCAGTTTCCAGTTCACGCCTCTGCGCTTGCTCCTCGGGCGAATTCTCTCAAAAAAGCAACCGGAGCTGGTTCTTTTGACGGCCCTCGATCATCAGATTGCCTACGATATACTCAGATTTTCTTCCGGATAGCTCCCCGGCGCTTTATGCCGTGCCTTGTTTCCACCTCCCCCGGAACAAAAGCTGACACGGGGAGCCAGATCCAATGCCGGGAACGAAGCCACACCGGTAAGCGTATAGCAATCAGCCGCCCGACCGGGCGGCAATGAGCCGGAATTGCCGTGCTCATCGGGCTGGCAAAAACACAGGATTACACACAGATCGGTCATGCAATTCTTTGCCTGAAAACTGGTCAAGCAGTTCTGGAGACGACGAATGCATTTGTTTGGTGAGAGCCCAAGGGCTGTTGGAGGTACCCCGGTCCGAAATTCGAACCTGTTTTTGAAATTGAAATCGGCAGCTGCCATCACTTGTCTGCTTGCCGGTACGTCCTCTGGCTTCGCGCAGTCGGCGGCGCAGACACCCCAGCAGCCACAGACTCCTCAGCAGGCACAAAATCCTGCCGGAGCTCCGAACACTCAGGCGCTCCCTGCCGAGCCGCCCCCAAATTTCACCCAGCCCCTTTATCTCCGCCCCCAGGCCCGCGACTTCAGCAAAGAACGCGGTTACTGGCCGAATCCGATCGCCCCTTACAAGCCGACGACTGCGCCGCCCGCGAGTTTTCTGAACTCGCCGCACATCGAGGACTTGATCAAGGACGGCAAGATTTATCTCAGCCTCAGTGATGCCATTCTGCTCGCGCTCGAGGACAACTACGACATCGCTATCCAGCGATTCAATCTGAATATCGCCGACACCGATATCCTCCGTACCCGCTCCGGCGCGCTCTTTCTCGGTATTAACAGCGGTCTGGTCACCGGCACCCTCGGCGGCTCCGGAACCACTGTCCAGAGCGGAGGTGGTCCCGGCGGCACGAGCGTCGCTTCAGGCGGCGCGGGAACGGGTGCCGGGGGGTTGGCCCTCACCACCAACGGCGGCGGTCCGCTACCCGAAAATATGGACCCGGTGCTTTCCGGCACCATTCAGCTTGCGCGGCAGTCGACGCAGGAGTTGAGCCCTCTTTTCTTCGGTACCTCGAAACTCAACCAGAACACGAATACCTATAACTTCGCGTATAACCAGGGATTCATCACCGGCACTGCGTTGCAGTTCGCATACAACAACAGCTACACAACTTCGAACAATATCTTCAACACCTATAGTCCGGCCTACCAGACCTCCTTCAACTTGCAGCTTACGCAACATCTTCTGCAGGGTTTTGGATGGGGCATAAACGGCCGCTTCATTGTCCAGGCTAAGAACAACCGCCGCATTGCCGATTCTGCTTTTCGCCAGCAGCTGCTCTATACCATCAATCAGGTGGAGCAGATCTACTGGGGCCTTGTCAGCGCCTATGAAGATCTCCAGGCCAAGCAGCGTTCTCTCGCGCAATCGACGCGCCTGCTCGAAGATGACAAGAAGGCGCTCGAAATCGGCACCATGGCGCCGCTCGATGTCGTCAGTGCCAATAGCCAGGTCGAGTCCGACAGGCAGGGTGTGATTGCCTCGCAGAGCAATCTTGAATACCAGCAGTTGCTCATGAAGCAGGCCATCGCTCGCAGCCTCGAGGACCCCACATTCGCCAACGCCCCGGTCATTCCCACTGATCGCGTCAGCCTGCTCGAAACACCTCAGGAACACGAGTCTGCCGACGAGTTGGTGCGACAGGCCGACGCCAACAGCCCCTCCATCGAGCAGGCGGTCATGACCTTGAAAAACGACGAGATCACGCTCAAGGGCGAACGGAACGGCCTCCTGCCAACCCTCGATGTCTACGCTTTCTACGGAGCCTCGGCGCTGGGTGGTATGCAAAGCCCATACTGCACAAATTTTGAAACCGGCCAGGGATGCCCGCCGGGACAATATCCGGCCGTTACCTACGGAACCGCCTTCTCCAACCTGTTCGACAGCAGCAGCCCCAATAAAGGTGCGGGTGTAACCCTCAGCATTCCAATTCGCAACAGGCAGGCGCAATCCGCGCAGGCCCGGTCCGAGCTCGAATATCGCCAGGCCCAGATGCGCTTGCAGCAGCTTTACGTGCAGACCCGCATGCAGGTCGTCAACGCCCAGTACGCCCTCACCAACGATCGAGCTGCCGTGCAGTCAGCGCAGGCCACGCGAGACTACGACCGCCAGAGTGTCGACGCAGAGCTCAAAAAGCTCCACCTCGGCGCCTCAACTACCGCGCTTGTCTTGCAACAGGAGCGTGCATTGGCGATCGCAGAGGGCAGCCTCATCTCGGCGACTGCAAAATACGCCATCGACCGAGCTTCGCTTTCGCAGATCCTCGCCAACACGCTTGACCTCTACGGTATCTCCATCGCTGACGCCGCCACCGGTCAGGTAAAATCGGCGCCCGTAATCCCCGGACTCGTGCCGGCGAAACAGGAACCGGAAGTGACGGTTCCAGGGCAGCAGCAAAAGCTGCAGGAGCAGGAGCAAAACCCGGCTCCGCAAACCCAGCCCATGCCGCAGCAGCCGCTTCCGCCGCCGCAACAGTAATCGCAATCTCACCGACTCGCCCCGGCCTCAAAACCGGGGCACTTTTTTCGCCGAATTTTAAGCGCAGGCCGCGACCCCCGGGGTCAGTTCCACTCCTCAATCAGCGAGTGTGAAAATTGCGCGAAGCGCCTTCTCCTGAACCGCCTTTCACCTGATAAAATCTATTGAATCCACTCCACGAAAAGGAGTCTCCACCGTGCCCGTTGTCGGCTGCGGTGGGGTGTGAGCACAGGGTTCCCCCCAAACGCACCCAGCGACGGGGTGTGGGAGAGCAGATGGAAGCTATCCTTGCGCTCGAAGATGGGCGCATCTTTCGCGGTGAAGGCTACGGCGCTAAAGGCGAGTGCTACGGCGAAGTCGTTTTTAATACATCTCTTACCGGATACCAGGAAATCTTCACCGATCCCTCCTATGCAGGGCAGATAGTCGTCCTCACCAACCCCCAAATCGGTAATTATGGAACCAATAACAGCGACAATGAGGCCAACAAGCCCTACATCGAGGGTCTGGTCACCCGCGAGTTCTCACCCATCTCATCGAGCTGGCGCTCGCAGCAGGTAGCCGACGAATATCTCGAGCGCTTCCAGGTTCCTGTCATCTCCGAAATCGACACCCGCGCCCTGGTCCGCCATCTGCGCACGTATGGCGTTATGCGCGGCGTCATTTCGTCGATCGAATCGAACCCCGCCGTCCTTGTCGAAAAGGCGCGCTCCATTCGTAAAATGGACGGAACCGATCTGGCCAAGGTGGTCTCCACCAAAGCCCGCTATGAGTGGGAGCAGGACGGGCCCGATCCCCTCAGGCAGGACGCGGACATCGAGCCCGAACCACGCCCGCACCTTCATGTGGTCGCCTACGACTTCGGCATTAAGAAGAACATCCTCCGCATGCTCTCGAAGGAGGGTGCTCGCGTCACCGTCGTCCCCGCCGAGACTCCCGCCGAAGACGTTCTCGCGCTCAACCCCGACGGAATCTTCCTCTCGAACGGCCCCGGCGATCCCGAGCCCGTCACCTACGCGCAGGAGAACATCCGCAAGCTTGCCGGTCGTGCTCCGATCTTCGGCATCTGCCTCGGCCACCAGCTCATTGGCCTCGCCCTCGGCGGCAAGACCTACAAGCTCAAGTTCGGACACCACGGCGGAAACCACCCCGTCCAGCAGGTCGACTCCGGAAAAGTCGAGATCACCTGCCATAATCACAACTTCGCCGTCGATCCCGACTCGCTCAAGACCAGCGACGTCGACCTCACGCACGTCGACCTCAACGACAACACGCTTGAGGGCCTCCGCCACCGCACGATGCCGCTCTTCAGCGTGCAGTACCACCCCGAAGCCAGCCCCGGCCCACACGACTCGAATTACCTTTTCCGCGACTTCCGCAAAATGATGGAGGAGTGGAAAGGATGAGAAGCTCTACTAATTTGATATCCGGTTGTTTTGAGGCGGCGGGTTGTTAACCCCGCCATTTTTTTGAAAGCCACAAAATCGATTCTCATAGAGGGCACAAGAACTGAATGCCACGTCGCAATGACATCTCCAAAATTCTCGTGATCGGCTCCGGCCCGATCGTCATCGGCCAGTCCGCCGAGTTCGACTACTCCGGAACGCAGGCCTGCAAAGCGCTCAAGGCAGAGGGCTATGAAGTCGTGCTCGTGAACTCGAACCCGGCCACCATCATGACCGATCCCGAGCTCGCCGACCGCACTTACATCGAGCCGCTCACGCCCCAGTACGTCGAGGAAATCATCCGCATCGAAGCCGAGATGCTCCGCAGCGAAGGGCGCCCCGGCAAGTTCGCCCTCCTGCCCACCGTCGGCGGACAGACCGCGCTCAACCTCGCTGTTGACCTCTCCGACGCCGGCATCCTCGACAAATATGGTGTGGAACTCATCGGAGCCAAGCTCGAAGCCATCAAGAAGGCCGAAGACCGTCTGCTCTTCAAGGACGCGATGACGCGCATCGGCCTGGACGTGCCCCGCTCCGCCCTCGTGAACAACTTGCGCGACGGCACAGACTTCGCCAACAAGATCGGCTTCCCCGTCATTATCCGTCCGTCCTTCACGCTGGGCGGCTCTGGCGGCGGCATCGCCTACAACCGCGAAGAGATGATGGAAATTCTCTCCCGCGGCCTCGATCTCTCGCCTGTTCACGAGTGCCTTATTGAGGAATCCGTTCTCGGATGGAAGGAATACGAGCTCGAGGTGATGCGCGACCTCGCCGACAACGTCATCATCATCTGCTCTATCGAAAACGTCGACCCGATGGGCGTCCACACTGGTGACTCCATCACGGTCGCGCCCGCGCAGACGCTCACCGACCGCGAGTATCAGGCGATGCGCACCGCGGCCATCGCTGTCATCCGTGAGATAGGCGTCGAGACTGGCGGCTCTAACGTGCAGTTCGCGGTGCATCCCACCACCGGCCGCATGACCGTCATCGAGATGAACCCTCGCGTCTCGCGTTCCTCCGCGCTCGCGTCGAAGGCCACTGGCTTTCCCATCGCCAAGATCGCCGCCAAGCTTGCAGTCGGCTACACACTCGATGAGATCCCCAACGACATCACCAGGATGACTCCGGCCTGTTTCGAGCCGAGCATCGACTACGTCGTCACCAAGATCCCGAAATGGCAATTTGAAAAATTCCCCGGCGCTGACGAAACGCTCAGCCCCCAGATGAAATCCGTCGGTGAAGTCATGGCCATCGGCCGCACCTTCAAGGAATCGCTGATGAAGGCGCTGCGTTCGCTTGAAACCGGCAAGAAGGTGGGTTCGGAGGAAATCGAGCCCCGGCGTCTCACCCAGCGACTCGTCACGCCTCAGCCGGAGCGCCTCAACTACATCCGCTACGCTTTTCGACAGGGAATGACTGTACGCGAAGTCGCCCGCATGACATCCATCGATCCGTGGTTCCTTTACCACATGAAGGAAGTCACCGACGCCATCGCCACGATCGGCGAGCGCACCCTCGAAGATTTGTCACCAGATCAGTTACGAAAAGCCAAACGCATGGGTGTCTCCGACGAGCGCGTTGCTGAAGTTTGCGGCGTGCCCACCCACGACGGTGTGGCCGCGGCCCGGGCGTTCCGTACGGAACACGGCATCAAGCCCGTCTTTAAGCTCGTCGACACCTGTGCCGCCGAGTTCGAGAGTTCAACCCCTTATCTCTACTCGACCTACGACGAAGAGGACGAGGCTCCGCCCACATCGAAGCGCAAGGTTATCATCCTGGGCAGCGGTCCTAACCGTATCGGGCAGGGAATCGAGTTCGATTACTGCTGCTGCCACGCAGCCTTCGCACTCAAGGAAGACGGCTACGAGACCATCATGGTCAACTGCAACCCTGAGACCGTCTCCACCGACTACGACACCAGCGATCGCCTTTACTTCGAGCCCCTCACTCTCGAAGACGTTCTCGCTGTCTATGAGCATGAAGCTTCGAGCGGCGCCGATATCGGCATGATCGTCCAGTTCGGCGGACAGACACCTCTCAATCTCGCCCTGCGCCTCAAGGCTGCAGGCGTGCCGATCATCGGCACCTCACCCGAATCCATCGACCTCGCCGAAGACCGTAAGCGCTTCGGCAAGCTCCTCGAAGACCTGGATATTCCGCAACCGCCGGGTGTGACCGCCGCCAGCGTCGAAGAGGCTCTCGCGGGAGCCGACCGCATCGGCTACCCCGTGCTCGTGCGCCCCTCCTACGTGCTCGGCGGACGCGCTATGGTCATCGCCTACGACAGCGCCGCTGTCTCCCGCTACATGAAGGAAGCAGTCGAGTACTCGCACGACCGGCCCATCCTGATCGATCACTTCCTTGAGGACGCAATCGAGATCGACGTGGACGCCCTCTGCGACCGCAAGGACGTCCTCATCGCCGGCATCATGCAGCACATTGAAGAGGCCGGAATCCACTCTGGAGATTCGTCCTGCGTCCTGCCTGCCGTCGACATCGCACCTGCGACCCTCGACACCATCCGCAGCTACACACGGAAGCTCGCGCTGGCTCTCAACGTCATCGGCCTCGTGAACCTGCAGTTTGCCATCCAGCGCAAGCCGGGCCAGCCCGACCAGGTCTTCGTCATTGAAGTGAACCCGCGCGCCTCGCGTACCGTGCCCTACGTCTCGAAGGCAACAGGAATCCCGCTCGCCAAGATCGCCTCGCGTATCATGACCGGCCGCACCCTCCGCGAGCTGCTTCCTGAACAGCTTGCATCGGGCCAGGACCTGGATACCGGAACCTTCTTCTACGTCAAATCTCCCGTCTTCCCCTGGAACAAGTTTCAGGGAGTCGACACAGTGCTGGGCCCGGAAATGAAATCGACTGGCGAAGTCATGGGCGTCGCCGACAACTTCGGCGAAGCCTTCGCCAAGGCCCAACTCTCTGCCGGTCAGTCCCTTCCGCTCAGGGGCACCGTCTTCTTTAGCGTCAACGATCGTGACAAGGCGCAGCTCGTGGACCTTGCAAAGCAGTACGTCGAGCTTGGCTTCCATATCGTCGCTACAGAAGGCACCGCGACTGTGCTGGAGCGTGCCGGACTCGTCGTTGAGCGTGTCTACAAGGTGAAGGAAGGGCGGCCCAACGTCGTCGACCTGATCAAGGGCGAGCGGATTCATCTCATCGTCAATACTCCGCACGGGCAGGACACCTTTTTCGACGAGAAGGCCATCCGCCGCGCTGCCGTCACGCAGCGAATCCCGACCATCACCACAATCGCCGCCGCGCGCGCCGCAGCCGAGGGCATCGAGGCGTTGCAGCAGCACGAGACGAATGTCTACCCGCTGCAGCACCTTCACGCCGCGAGGGCCGCAATAAAGTAACTGTAATAATTACAAAATGTACGGGATCAGTGCACGCACTTCACGCCGGTACTGCACGTATTGCTCCCCGAACTGCTGCACCATGAACTGCTCTTCGGTCTGCGACTTGATCCAGAGAGCCACGCCGCAGACCAGCAGCCCAACGAATCCGCGGACTGCTCCGTAGATGAACGCAGTTCCAAGTAATCCCAGAAGCAGGCCGGTGTAAATCGGATGCCGCACGATTTGATACGGCCCCCGCCGCACCAGTTCATGATTTTCCTTGATTGTGACTGAGCCGCTCCAGTTCGACCCAAGGATCAGGCGTGCCCAAAGAGTGAAGAGCATCCCGGATATCGTCAATATTGCGCCGCCGAGCACGTACCCATCCTGGCGAGGAATGATGCGCGTCGCGAGCCAGCCGCCGTCGAACCAGTGATAGAGATTGAAAATCAGCGCGATGCCGACGAATATCAGCCCGACATGTAGCAGCCGCGAGCCGCCCCTCTGCCTTTGTACCGTTCGCTTTGAACCCACTGCGGCCACGAGCCATACAATAAGCAGCGTCAGCCACGCATAGCTGATCCAGTGCTCGATGAAGTCAATCATCGCGCCTCCTAATCTCTTTACGGATGCCTACGCAGCTCGGGCCTCGCCGGTTCAGATATTCCGTCGGTGAATCTCAACCTGCCGACAGCAGGATCCGCAAATCGCGTAGATTATTCCCCGTCGGCCCGGTCATGACCGTGTCCCCCAGGGCGGTGAACATTGGACACGTATCGAAGCCCTTCAGCGTCTTTTCTGGATCGAAACGAAAGGCCCGCGCCCGCTCAATTGTCGTTGGATCGGCAATCGCGCCTGCCGCCGGGCTGTTCCCATCTGCTCCATCCGACCCTGCGCTCATCACCACCATCGGTTCATCTGCATGCTGCGCCAGGTCAAACGCCGAGTAGAGCGAAAACTGCTGGTTTCTTCCACCGCACCCCTTCGGCCCGTCAATCTTTACTGTTACCTCGCCGCTCGATAGCAGGCACAGCCGTGGAAACTCCCGCCGCAACTCATGAAACCGCTTCAGCAGATACTGCGACGCATCGCGATAATCCCAGTCGTCGCACGAGTTGTCGATCACGACCTTGTAGCCGAGCGACTGCGCATGGTCGCGGGCGGCGTTCACAAAATCGTGGTTCGAGAGCAGCGTGTCAAAGCGCGCATGCTCGAACGCGACCCCATCCTGTGGCCGAGCCGGAGCCGACTCAAGCTTCAGCTCCTCGAAATACTCCCTCACGCTTTGCGGAAACTTCTCCAGCAGCTCGAAGCGCTTCAATATCTCCGCGCACTCCTGTGGAGTCGACTTGTCCGGCAATGTAGGAGAGGATGCCACCGCAGCCAGGTCCTTCAGCGGCACATCGGCCAGCAGTAAAGAGAGCTTCTCGGCTGCCGGCGCGGCCATTGCCAGTCGCCCACCCTTTACAGCCGAAAAATACTTCCGCACCGTGTTGATCTCAGTGATCGTCGCTCCCGACGACACCAGGGTCTCGTGAAACGCGATCGTGTCGTCGAGCGAGATCCTTTCATCCAGCGGCAGCTCCAGCATCGCGGAGCCACCCCCGCTGATCAGGAAGAAAACGAACGTCTCCTTGCGCGCACGCTTCAACAGCTTCAGAGCCTCGCGCGCCGCATCGAGCGAATCCTCATTCGGCAGCGGATGCCCTCCCTCGAAGTATTTGATCCGCCAGCTCCGCTTCTTTGGGGCTTGCGGCGCAGAGCACACGCCGCGCACATGAAGTTTCTCCGGTAGCCGGTCCAGCAGCGCATTGAGCATCGTCAGCCCCGCCTTGCCGAACGAGACCGCCAGGACGCGTTTATACCCTTCGAGCGAGATCGCCGTGGGCTTCAGCAGTGGCGAGGATTGCAGATAGAGTGTCTTGCCTTCGAAGCGCAAGTGCCTGTCAAAAGCCTTGGGGATATCGCAGGCCTTCAGCGCGTAATCGAAGATGGCGTAGGCGTCGGCATGCAGTGTGTCGAGCGTCGACTGATGCGTGGTCATCTCACCGCCGCGTCCATAAAATTCCCAGCACACCAATCCTGGATGGCGCGCTGCACCTGATCCAGTTTACCCACGAAGAAGTGGTCCGCCCCTTCTACCCACACCAACTCCTTCGGCGGAGCCGCCGCCGCAACCTCTGCTTCTACTTTAGCCTTCGGACCGTACTGGTCCCGCGTCCCGCTGCAGAACAGTTTCGGCTTGCCGCAACTTGCGAGATAGCCGTAATGATAATCGCGTCCCTCCGCATGCACCGGGAGCCCAAGCGCGACCAGCCCCTTCACCCGCGCATCACCGCAGCACACCCGCATGCCCACATACGACCCGAAGGAAAACCCGGCAAACAGCAGCGGCAGCCCGAACTCCCGCTCCAGCCAGTCGAGCGCTGCCCGCACATCGTCCTGTTCGCCGTGCCCGCGGTCGTGGTTGCCTTCGCTGAGCCCCGTCCCGCGAAAATTGAACCGAAGCACCGGCAGCCCCAGCCCCTGGAACGCTTTCATCGCGTGATATACGACCTTGTTGTGCATTGTCCCGCCGCCGAGCGGGTGCGGATGGCACACCAGCACTCCATACTTCGCATCCTCGGCGCCTGTGTTCAGCAGCGCTTCCAACCTGCCCTCCGGCCCGCGCAGGTCTTCGATGGTTTTGACTGAGTATGAGGCAGGGCCGGGCGGATTCATCTCTCGATATTGTAGGGAAACTCGGGGCGGGCAGGAACGAAGAGAGGGGATTTGGCCAACCGTTGGCCGCCCTCCAGGTTGAATCGACGCGGTTATAATTCATCCGCACGTTGTGATGAGAGATCAAACCCGCGCAACCCAAGGACCGCCCTTGAGCAACGAAGTCAATCCCGCGCAAACATCTGGAGCCTTTGAACGAATCCAGTGCCAGTGGTGTCAAAGCATGAACGACAAAGCGGCGCGGTCCTGCGCCGCCTGTGGAGCGCCGCTCGATATCCGTAATGTCGTAAGCGAATCCGGCTGGCGTGAGGCGCCACGGATACGCGACATGACCGAGATCCACTTCAACGCCAGTACCTGCCAGGTGGAAGGCGAGATCGTTCCCACCGCCGAAATCAACCTCGGCGCAGGCGATGCAATCTTTTTCGAACATCATGTCCTGCTGTGGAAGGACGAATATGTTCCTCTCAGCGTGATGTCGCTGGGAGGCGGATTGAAGCGTGCTTTTGCCGGCATGCCTTTCATCATTAGCATAGCCAGCGGGCCGGGCCGCATTGCGTTCTCACGCGATGCAAGCGGAGAGCTGGTCGTGCTCCCGCTGCATCCTGGCATGGAACTGGATGTGCGTGAGCATGCATTTCTGCTGTGCTCGCATAACGTCAACTACTCCTTTGTTCGCGTGAAAGGACTGGCCAATATTCTGTTTGGCGGTCAGGGCATGTACATGGATCGCTTTGTGACCTCAAATACGCCCGGCCTGGTGATTCTGCATGGCTACGGGAATGTATTTGAACGCAGGCTGGCGCCAGGTGAAAGCATCCTGCTCGAGCCGGGAGCCTTCCTGTACAAAGACGCCTCGGTGACCATGCAGGTCGAATTTCAGAAGCTTGGGAGTGGATTATTTGGAGCCACCGGGATGAATCTGGCGAAGATGACCGGCCCCGGTCGCATCGGCATTCAATCGATGTATCTGCATCACAAGACCGAGTAGGGCAAACATGTTCTGCACACAATGTGGATCGCGAATTCAGGAAGGCGCGAACTTCTGCACCTCCTGCGGGACGAAAGCCTTTGCTCCGCCGGTTCCTGCCCAACCCGCGCCTGCGTCGACGCCCGCTCCCGTGCCAGTGCTTCCGCCTGCGCCGGTAGCTGTGCCGATGTCGAAACAGGTCGCTCAGTCGATGGTCGCCCCGCCGCCAGGCGGCAGCGTGAACTCTCCGGCGGTGGCTTTGCCGCAGGCATGTCCGTGGTGCGGCGCGCCGACCGAGGCAGCGTCCGGGGCAAATTGTCCGCGATGCGGGGCTGTTCTTCAGGTTCGCTCGACGGCTTCGCTGTCCGGCTGGCTGGAACTGCCGCCGCGTAAGGACATGGCCAAGCTGCAGTTCGGCAACTCGTCATGCCAGATTGAGGGACTCTATGTTCCGGTGGCCGACATGAACCTGGCCGCCGAAGACAGCGTCTACTTCAGCCACCACATGCTCCTGTGGATGGAGCCGCAGGTAACGATGACGACGATGCCGATGAGAGGTGGCTGGAAACGTGTGTTCGCGGGGTTGCCGCTGATCATGGCTCAGGCGCGAGGTCCCGGCCACATTGCGTTCTCGAAAGACCAACCGGGGGAACTGATCGCGTTGCCGTTGCACCCGGGTCAGGCAGTCGACGTGCGCGAGCACATGTTTTTGGTAGCGACTTCCGCAGTCGAATATGACTGGTTTCAGCCCCAGATCTGGTATCAGGTGCAGGAGGGTAAGGACGCCGAGACGATTTACCCGGTGGGTATGTTTATGGACCGGTTCTCGGCGCCCACTGCTCCAGGGTTGCTGCTGCTGCATGCGGGAGGCAGCGTCCTTGTGCGCCAACTGGGACCGGGGGAAACCATTCTGGTGAAACCAACCGCATTGGTATTCAAAGACCCGACTGTGCAGATGCAGCTGCACCTTGAGCATCCAAACTCGGGCTACCTCAACTGGGGTTACTACACAAACCGGTGCATTTGGCTGCGCCTGTTCGGCCCAGGACGCGTGGCGATTCAATCGGTCTTCGAACGCGTGGAGAAAGAAGGGGGAAACCTGGTTTCTTACTCCAATGCGACAATTCAGCGGTGGTAGATTCAGCGGTTGCGATGTTACTGCTGAGCCCCGCCGCACTCGGAGCAGAATTTCGCTGCTCTTGCAATTGAGTGTCCGCAATTTGTGCAGAACTTGGTGTCCGACGCCGGCTTTGCAGCCGCGGGGCCGCCTGAGGGCGCGGCCGACGCAGCGGAACTCATCGCGTTCGCCATCTGTTGACCCATGGCTAGCCCGGCTCCGAGGCCCACTCCCATGCCCGCGACGCCGCCTTCATTAGCGGCCGCGATGGGCAATGATTGCGCCGCTTGAAATTGCGTGTAGCGGTTCATGTCCCCGAGCATGTTCATGCTGATCCTCTGGTCGAGCATCTTCTGCAGCTCTTCGGGCAGTGAAACGCTCTCTACCACGAAGCTGTCCAGAGTCAGACCCAGCGCGGCGAAGACGGGGCCGAGCTCGGTCTTCATCAAGTCCGCCATGCGAGTCTGATTCGCGGCCATGTCCAGAAAATCCAGGGTGCTTCCGGCAAATGCCGTCGTCATGCGCCCGACGATGGTCCCACGCAGCTGCCCATCAAGATCGTTTACGCGATAAACGCCGCGAGTTCCGCTGACGTTCTGGTAAAAAGCCTTCGGATCTGAGATGCGGTAGGCATAGATGCCGTAAGCGCGGATTCGCACCGCTCCGAATTCCTTGTCGCGGATGGTGATGGGCGTAGGCGTGCCCCACTTCTGGTCAATCTGCAAACGCGTGGAGAAGTAATAGACATCGGATTTGAAGGGGGACTTGAATGCCTTGTCCCAGTTCATCAGGTAGGTGAGGATGGGAAGAGTGTTTGTGCTGAGCGTATACAAGCCGGGACCGAAGACATCGGCGATGCGGCCCTCGTTGACGAAGACGGCCATCTGCGAATCGCGGACGGTGAGTTTCCCGCCGTTCTGGATTTCCCTGTCTTCCATTGGATAGCGGTAGGCCAACGTGCCATCCCCGCTTTCGGTCCAGTCAATGACATCGATGAACTGCTTGGATAAGAAACTCATGCGCATTACGCTCCGATGAGAAGTATAAGACCGGGATGCTCTCTTTTAAACATATTGCCTTGGTTGCAAGCGCAGCCACTCGATCATTCGCTCATCTCTGCGCTCGCTCTCGTCAGGTATGCTGAATGCGGATGAGCGCTCACCCGACCAGCCAGCCCGCTACCTCAACCGTGGCTTTTGACGCGGTCGACCTCACTCGCCGCCTCATTGACATCGAATCCATTACCTACAACGAGTGTGCCGTCGGGCGGTTTCTCGTCGAATTCCTTCAGTCCCGGGGCTTCGCAGTTGAAACCATGGCCGTCGCTCAGGACACCGAGAGCCAATGCCGGGGCGACCGCTTCAACATCTACGCGCACACTGCCGGCGAAACGCCCGACATCGTCTTTTCTACCCACACCGACACCGTCCCTCCCTTCATTCCTTCCAGTGAGGACGCCAGCTATATCTACGGGCGCGGAGCCTGCGATGCCAAAGGCATCATCGCCGCCCAGATTGCCGCCGCGGAGCATCTCCGCGAGTCCGGCGCGAAAGTCGCCCTGCTCTTCGTCGTTGGCGAAGAACGCGACTCGGCGGGCGCGAAAATCGCCAATCTCAATCCACCCGGCAGTCGCTTCCTCATCAACGGTGAGCCCACCGACAACCGCATCGCACTAGCCTCCAAAGGCACGCTGCGGGCCGAGATTCGAGCCTCTGGGCGCATGGCCCACTCGGCTTATCCCGAGCTTGGCGAGAGCGCCACGCACAAGCTCATCGAAGCCCTCCATCGCCTGCTCGCTCTCGAGCTTCCAGTTAATCCAGAAATTGGCCCCAGCACCCTCAACATCGGACTCATCGAGGGTGGCCGCGCCCCCAACGTTATCGCCGATCATGCGGCCGCGCAGCTCATGATCCGGCTCGTCGGCCCCTCCGACGCGACCCGGGCCGCCATCGAAGCCGCAGTTGCTGGTCTCGCCACGGTCGACTATCGTCTCGAGATCCCCTTCATGCAGTTCCGCCACATCGAAGGAATTCCTTCGATGGTTGCCGCCTTTACCACTGACATCCCCTGGCTCGGCGCCTGGGGTGAACCGCTGCTGCTCGGCCCAGGCTCAATCCATGTAGCCCACACCCCGCACGAAAGGCTGGCAAAGCGCGAGCTCTTTGAAGCCATCGATCTCTACGTAAACGTTGCGCTTCGCCTGTTGAGCGGACAGGCATGACCCTGCGGACGCTCATCCGCAAAGCATTCTTCGCTTCATCCCTCGGCTGGATTGCGGGTTTCGCTGCAAGCCTGCCCTTTCAGGTGACCGAAGCTATCCGCGCATCGGGCACCGCTCCGGCCACGGCGCTCGCCATCCTGCTCTGGACGCTTTTCTCGCTCGCCGTCTCTCTTTATTTTTGCTGCTGCTTTGTCCTTCCCATCCTCTGGATCTTCCCACCCGGCCTCATATTGCGTTACCGCGCGCTTTCGATCGCTGCCGCTGGCGTCTTCGGAGTCCTGCTCGCGGCTGTTCGCCTCCACATCTGGACAGCCGCCGACCATGATGGCGTCAGCCTCATCAACTTCTTCATGTGGGCGTCATTTTCTGGTGCATTTTTCATCACCGCGTCAATCGTGATCACACGCTCTCTCTACCCCGACGACCTGGCACGGTAGTTCCGAAAATGCCATAAACTTGCTCTTGAATGTCTGACAACCGCAACCGCCTCGACCGCGCCGCTTCTTCGTATCTCCGCTCTGCAGTCCACCAGCCCGTGCATTGGAACGAGTGGGGCGCGGAGGCCTTCGACCTCGCCGCCAAAGATGACAAACCCATCTTGCTCGACATCGGAGCTGTCTGGTGCCACTGGTGCCACGTCATGGACCGCGAGAGTTACGAAGATCCGGCTCTCGCCCGTGTCATCAACGAGCATTTCGTCCCGGTCAAAGTAGACCGCGACGAACGACCTGATGTGGACAGCCGCTACCAGGCCGCCGTTTCCGCAATCAGCGGCCAAGGCGGCTGGCCCCTCACCGCGGTGCTCACTCCTGACGGCAAGCCCTTCTTCGGTGGAACCTACTTTCCCCGCGACGACCGCTACGGGCGTCCCGGCTTCGAGCGCGTTCTGCTCGCCATGGCCGATGCCTGGAAGAACCGTCGCACCGAGGCTCTCGAATCGGCCACCAGCGTCCTCGCCGCCATAGAAAACGGAGAGAACTTCGCGGGCCGAAGCGCAACCTTATCCCTTTCGATCGTTGACAAGCTCATTGAGAGCGCGATCCGCCAATTCGACTCGCGGAATGGCGGCTTCGGTAGTCAGCCCAAATTCCCGCATCCCGCAGCCGTCGATCTGCTCATCGATGTGGCCAGCCGCACGGGCAGCGAAGCCGCTCGCCAGGCAGTAGTTGTCACGCTTGAAAAGATGGCCCGCGGCGGCGTTTACGATCAGCTTGCCGGAGGCTTCCATCGCTATTCTGTCGACGAGCGCTGGGTCGTGCCGCACTTCGAAAAAATGCTTTACGACAACGCTGGACTGCTCGCGAACTACGTGCACGCATTCCAGTCCTTCGTCGATCCAGACGCCGCGCGTGTCGCCCGCGACATCATCCGGTGGCTCGACGAGGTCATGACTGACCGCGAGCGGGGAGGCTTCTACGCCTCGCAGGACGCAGACCTGTCGCTCGACGACGACGGTGACTATTTCACGTGGACCCGTGAGGAATCAGCCGCAGTCCTAACGTCTTCAGAGCTGGCCATCGCGGGCTCTTACTACGACATCGGCGAGCTTGGCGATATGCACCACAACCCGGCGAAAAATGTTCTCCAGCGCCGTCTTACTCTCGCGGAAGCGGCAAAACTCGCTGGGCTCGGCGTGGAGGACGCCGAAAGGGAATTGACCTCCGCAAAACAGAAACTTCTCGCTGCCCGGGCGGAGCGCCCCACCCCTTACATCGACAAGACCATCTACACCTCCTGGAACGCCCTCGCAATCTCCGCCTATCTCGAAGCGGCCCGCGTCCTCGATCTGCCCGGGCCGCGCGCCTTCGCGCTTAAGACCCTTGACCGCATCCTCGCGGACGGCTGGAGCCCGAATCGCGGCCTCACCCACGTCATCGCTTATTCCGAGACTGCGAGCCAACCTCGATATGTCCCCGGCGTCCTCGATGATTACGCCTTCCTGCTCCACGCCCTCATCGACGCCTGGCAGGCCACCGGATCCCACCAGTACTACCGCTACGCGATGGAGATCGCTGAAAGGATGATCGCGCGCTTCTACGACTCAACAGGGGGCGCGTTCTTTGATACCGAAACCAGCACCGACACCCCTCTCGGCGCGCTCTCCGCCCGCCGCAAGCCTCTGCAGGATACCCCCACGCCCGCGGGCAATCCTTCCGCGGCAGCCGCGCTGCTCCGCCTCGAAGCCCTCAGCGGTCGTTCCGATTTCCACGAGAGTGCCGAGGATACGCTCGAGAGCTTCGCCGGTGTCGTCGAGCACTTCGGCCTCTTCGCCGGAACCTACGGCCTGGCCCTCGAACTCCTCCTGCTCCCGCCCGTCGAGGTGGTCGTCATCGGAGAGGGGATCGAAGCTCGCAAGCTCGCCGCCGTTGCCACCGCCCGCTACGCCATCAACAAGCAGGTGATCGTACTTCGCCCCGAGCAGGTTGTTCCGGAAAACCTGCCTCCCGTTCTTGCCGAGACGCTCCCGCACTTGCCCCTTCCTGGCTCAGGATCGGCCTTCGCCGTCGTCTGCAAGGGAACAACCTGCCAGCCCCCGACCACCGACCCTGAAAAGCTCCTCGAAGCTCTCAACTCAGCTCTCTGAGCAGTCATTTCAGGCAAAAAAAGAGCCCTGGTTCTCGTAGCCAGGGCTCATGGTTGCGGATCTTGCGATTATGTTGTTTTCATAGCCTGTACTTCGAATCACTCAAGCGACATTCGACAGCACATCGCCCGCAAGGTGAAGACCGGCGCGCCTAAGTTTGCACGCGATCCCAGGTCATCCTTTTGCGTTTTGGCCAAACAGTGGGGGCAGAATTGGCTGCGGAGCAGCCCGGTATCAGCAAATGATCAGCAGGTATGTATCCAATTAGACGCATTTCCGGCTAAAAAGTAGCGGGCAAGCTAATCCATTCGGTCTAAATAGGCGCGCGATCAACAGATGTGATGAAGTGAATGCCGTCGACGCGCAAGTTATGCAAGCGCTTGTCGTTTGTGAGAAATAGATCGACTTTGGCCGTTGCAGCGCAAGCGAGTTGAATCGCGTCTGGAGGACGAATATTTCTTCCCGGGTGAGCCCGCAGCTTTGCGAAATTACGGGCAGCGGGAACATCGAAGGGAACAACAATTCCATTTGACCGGATCGCATCTTCATAACGATCACAGCAATCCAGATCGCCTTGCTCCATCGGCCCCGCCAAAACTTCGCCGATCGTCAGCGCGGAGGTGAAAAGCTCATCTCCGCGCTCATCCATCTTCTGCAGTAGTGCTTTTACCTGCTTCGAATGGCTGCCGTAATCTTCAAAGAGATAAACGAAGAGATTGGTATCCCAGAAGATACGGCTCATTCCCATCCCTCGCGCAGCCGGTTCACATATTCATCGGCGTGCTCGTTGGCCCAAATCTTGCGACCGGAACCGACCAACTGCAGCAGGGCATCGAAACGGCCTCTGACGCCTTGGCGCGGTTTGCTCCACTCTTCATACCATCTGAGTAATGGCCAATATTTTTCGGGGATATCCCGTTTTAGCGGCAGTACTTTGGAATTTTCTCGTCCTGAGTCGTAAGGATCTCCGGGACGAAACAGCCTCCGTCGCCCCGGTGCAGTCTCAAATAGCATTCGGTAACGGTTTGGTTTTGGGGAACGATTAGCAACGCAGTGCATTTGTGCGTGCTGATATACGCCGGGGCGTAAGGATTCGGTAAGGCCCTCACTTCTAACCCGGTTAACGACTTCTTCTACAGAGAAGTCCAGTTGGTCAGGATGTTCTTTATGAAGCAACGCGGTCGCAATCCAAACCTCATCCGCTACCTTGATCTCGCTCGCAACCGACGAAGGCATGACGTTCCTCCAATGTTTACGTATCATACGTAATTACTACTTAAAAGTAAATAAGCAGTAAACAAAAAGCCCCGCATCGCTGCGGGGCTTTTTATTTGCGGCGTAAGCCACGTTTCGCTGGACGGCCAGTCCTTAGTACATATCGCCCATGCCGCCGCCGTGGCCGCCAGCAGGCGCCGCAGCCTTGGGCTCGGGAATCTCCGAGACCATTGCTTCGGTCGTCAGCATCAGGCCAGCGATCGACGCGGCGTTCTGCAGCGCAGTGCGGGTGACCTTGGTGGGGTCGATGACGCCCGACTTCACCAGGTCCTCGTACTCGCCCGTAGCAGCGTTGTAGCCGAAGTTGGCGTTCTTGTGCTCGTGGATCTTGCCGACAACCACAGCACCCTCTTCGCCGGCGTTGCCGACGATCTGGCGAAGTGGCTCTTCGAGAGCGCGGCGGATGATCTGGGCGCCGGTCTTCTCATCGCCCTGCAGGGTCTTGATCAGAGCGTCCACTTCGGGAGTGCAGCGTACCAGGGCAACACCGCCGCCCGGAACGATGCCTTCCTCAACCGCAGCACGGGTTGCGTGCATGGCATCCTCGACGCGAGCCTTCTTCTCCTTCATCTCGGTCTCGGTTGCCGCACCCACCTTGATGACCGCCACGCCGCCGACCAGCTTCGCAAGCCGTTCCTGCAGCTTCTCGCGGTCGTAGTCCGAGGTGGTCTTCTCGATCTGGTTGCGGATCTCCTTCACACGGCCCTCAATGGCCTTGGACTCGCCGCGGCCTTCGACGATGGTCGTGTTGTCCTTGTCGATGGTGACGCGCTTCGCACGGCCCAGGTCCTCGATCTTGACGTTCTCGAGCTTGATGCCGAGATCCTCAGTGATGGCCTTGCCGCCGGTCAGCTTGGCGATGTCTTCGAGCATTGCCTTGCGGCGGTCACCGAAGCCAGGAGCCTTGACGGCAGCCACGTTCAGCGTGCCGCGCAGCTTGTTCACAACGAGGGTCGCCAGGGCCTCACCGTCCACGTCCTCAGCGATGATGACGAGGGGCTTGCCGCTGCGCGCAACCTGCTCGAGCAGAGGAAGCAGATCCTTCATCGAGCTGATCTTCTTCTCGTGGATCAGGATGTAGGGCTCTTCCAGCGATACTTCCATGCGGTCCGGATCGGTGACGAAGTAGGGGCTCAGGTAGCCGCGGTCGAACTGCATGCCCTCGACAACCTCAAGCTGAGTCTCCAGAGTCTTCGACTCTTCGACCGTGATCACGCCGTCCTTGCCGACCTTCTTCATGGCCTCGGCAATGATGGTGCCGATGGTCGAGTCGCTGTTGGCGGAGATGGTGCCGACCTGGGCAATCATGTCGCCGGTCACAGGCTTCGAAAAGCTCGATAGAGCGCCTCCGGTCACAACGCCGTTCTCATCGCGCTTGCCGACGATCGCTTCAACTGCCCGGTCGATGCCGCGCTTCAGCGCCATCGGGTTCGCGCCGGCCGCGACCGTCTTTACGCCCTCACGGTAGATGGCCTGTGCCAGAACCGTCGCGGTCGTTGTGCCGTCACCGGCCACATCGGATGTCTTCGAGGCCACCTCGCGCACCATCTGCGCGCCCATGTTCTCGAGCGCATCCTTGAGCTCGATCTCCTTGGCCACGGTCACGCCGTCCTTGGTGATCGTGGGCGATCCAAACTTCTTCTCGATGACCACGTTGCGCCCCTTGGGGCCCAGGGTCACCTTCACTGCCTCGGCGAGAGTGTTCACGCCGCGCAGAATTGCCTGGCGGGAATCTTCTCCATGCAGAATTTGCTTTGCCATTTGCGATTTCTCCTAACGAGAGGGGAGCGGCTGCTCCCGGTTTTTATGAATCTTGTTTGAGTCCTTATGCGGAAGGCGTATGCCTTCACAGCCAGTCCTCGCTGGGCGCGGAGTCCTACTTCGACTTCAGAATTCCCAGAACTTCCTCTTCGCGCATGATCAGGAACTCCTCGCCGTCGATCTTGATCTCGGTGCCGGAGTACTTGCCGAACAGAACGCGGTCGCCAGACTTTACGTCCAGAGGAAATACCTTGCCCTCGTCGTTCGACTTGCCCTTGCCCACGGAAATCACTTCGCCTTCCTGGGGCTTTTCCTTGGCGCTGTCCGGGATAATGATGCCGCCACGGACGGTCTCACCCTCATCGATACGCCGGACGAGAATGCGGTCGTGCAGCGGAGTGAAGGTGGTCGCTACGGTTGCAGTTGCAGGTGCCATTGCGTTGCTTCTCCTTCGCGCGAGGGTCGGCCCCCGCGGGTTTGTAGTTGAAGAAAATTCCTTGGACTTACTCTGTCCCTGAGACGTTTGCCGTACGCAGGCCAGGCGGCCTGTTAGCACTTACGCCTTACGATTGCTAAATTAGTCGTTTGGCGGGACGATTGTCAAGGCCGGCAGAGGCTTAAAATCTTAAAAAGTGAGTGAATGCCACTCATATTTATCTGAATGCATATAACTCACTGCTCATCGCACCGTGCGCCCTCGGAATACGTATTGGTCGGCCGCTATGTAACCCGGGCCCGTCCCCATAAGCACCACCGCAAGCGCGAAGCACGCCAGGGGAAATTCGTAGCCCCCCTGCCCCGTAAGTCCATGGTGCAGATGCACCTTGATGATGGCGACCGCCATATCGATGGCTATTCCAAACGCCGCCAGGTGCACCAGCAGACCCAGAATGATCATCGCCCCTCCGAAAAGCTCCGTAAACGCCGCCAGATATCCCGACCATGCCGGCAGCCCTAGATGCTGTACGAATTGCACGAACTGGTACAAGGCTCCACGGGGAAAGATCTTTTGCGAGCCATGCACCACCATAATGACTCCCAGTACCAGCCGTGCCACGAGTGCCGCTAGAGGCTTGATACGCTCCACTCCACTGAACATTCCGCGATCCTCTTCTTTTTCGTGATCTTTTTTTACTTCAGAACTTCATCCAGAAAGCTCCCGAGTGCCGGCTCATACCCGCCCTGCCTCAACTCAAAATACTCCTTCGGGTCTACCGCGGCCTTGTAAAGCTCCGCAGTACGTGATTTCGCCCCGTCGCGATCCAGAAACAGCTTCGGCACTGCCAGAGCCCTCAGCGCCTCCTCGGGATCGAATCGCTCCGTCTCCAGCCATCCCGGCACAATGCGCGCGCGCGCATCGGCTCCGATCACCTTGCTCGCAGGCTCGCTCGGCGCATCCAGAACCAACCCCGCCGGAGCATGCTTCGCCGCTACTTCTGCTGCCACGCTCGCTCCCACGCCGACGCCATAAACGACAATTTCTTGCGCTGCGATATGCCGCGTCTCCGTCAGATGCGTCCACGCCGCCTCACCATCCTGATCCATCCGCTTTTCTCGCGGAACTGGCCCTGCGCTGTGTCCAAATCCCCTGTAGTCAAACGCAAATACATTGATCCCCAGCGAATGCAGCGCCGCCATGTCATCGAGGTAGTCCGACATCGACCCTGATCCGCCATGCAGATACAGCACTGTGCTCCCGCTCCAGCGCGCTCCGTCCTGCGCCGGAACCCACCAGCCATCGAGTTGCGCCTGACCGGTTTCGGTATAAGCGAACCTAACCTCATCAAACTTCAGGCCTTTCGATGCAGGCGTTGCCGTAACCGTCCGCGACGGATGCAGCACCAACTGCCACTGCCCTTGGTAAAACAGCAGGCATAGGGCTCCGTAGACGCAAACCGCCGACACGACCAGCGCGACGCCAAGGGCCGCCGCCATCCACCTCCCACTGACTACCGGATGCGGCTCACGCTGCCTCGAATCGGGTCGCGCGGACTGTCTCGGAGCCGGTCGCGCTGAGGAGACTGGCGCTCTCCCCTTGCCTTTCGATGGAGCTTTCTTAGCCAAAAGCAAGCTCGTCGGGAGATTCAAGCGGAGTTCCGCACACGCGGCAGATCACCGCAGAGCAGTCCCCGCACACGAGCGGATCGTCGACTACGCGCGCGCAGTTAGGGCACCAGAGCCCCGCTTCGGCCTTTGCCTTCGTAGTTTGTGGAACATCTTCGGACATTCTTGTCTGAGCGTAGCAGGTGAGTCGAATGGCGGTGAAGGGAAGCCGCTACTCCAGCTTCACCAGCACATCATCGCCTTCAACCTTGAACTCATACATGGGAACCCGCGCTCTCGGCTCGTGCTCCGCCTGACCAGTCTTTAGATCAAAAGCCCACGCGTGCCACGGACACACAATCTTCCCGTTTTCGATGATGCCCTGGCCGAGCGGTCCTCCGTTATGGGGACAAATATTGTTCATCACGCTGATCTCGCCGTTCAGCTTTGCGATGCACAACTGGTATTCGCCGCACTCGACCTCTCGCGCCTCACCCTCCGGCGGCAGATCGGACCTGCTCATAATGCGGACAAACTCGGACATACTCTCTCTCGCCTGTTTTCCTGGGTGCCCCGCGTTCGGGCTCTCGGACGCGGGTAATCTCCACCGGTGCCCAATTCAAGCCCGCTTTCAGCTTGAGTGGCCGGCAGCCCTCTAATAATTCACAATCTTCGCAAACGATACCGGATCCAGGCTCGCCCCGCCCACCAGCGATCCATCGATCTCCGGCTGATTCGCCAGCGCCGACGCGTTGTCCGGCTTCACGCTGCCTCCATACAGGATGCGCATTGAATCGGCCGCCTTGCGCCCCAGCAGCCGCGCCACCTGGCTGCGAATGTAGAAATGCGCGAGCCCGGCCATCTCGGGAGTCGCCGTGCGCCCTGTCCCGATCGCCCACACCGGCTCATATGCCACTACAAAGCCTTCCGCGTCTTCAGGAACCACGCCCTTGAACGCGATCTGGCACTGCCGCAGTAGCACCTCTTCGGTCTTGTTCGCCTCGCGCTCTTCAAGAGTCTCTCCCACGCAGATAATTGGTGTGAGATTGTGCTTCACCGCGGCCTGAATCTTCTGGTTAACCATCTCGTCGGTCTCGCCGAAGTACTGCCGCCGCTCCGAATGGCCAATAATCACATGCGTCGCCCCTACCGCGCGCAGCATCAGCGGAGAAGTCTCGCCCGTGTACGCGCCCTCCTCGGCGTAGTGCATGGTCTGGCCACCGACCGCGATTTCTGTATCCTTCACCGCTGCGACCACTGTCGCGAGCGACGTTGCCGATGGACACAGCACGATCTGAGAGCGCGTCTCCTCGGACACCAGGGGCAAAAACTTCTCTACGAACTCCCTGGCTTGCGCCGGGATCTTGTACATCTTCCAATTGGCTGCAATAACGGGCTTACGTGGCATTCTCGGTATGGATTCCTTCAGGATTTAGGCAAGTAAAATGTTTCGAAGGCGAGGTGTGCTCGCTCTTCGATATGACTCTTCTGCCTACAAAGGTAACAGCTTTCAGCCTCGTCTTAAGCCTCCAGTTGTGCGCTGCGCAGACTCCACGTGATCAAACTGTGAAGGACAAGGAAAGCGCCAGGCAGTTCGTGCAAGCCGTATATAGCCGATACGGTCCGAATGGAGATCCTCCAAGCCTGTTTGAGGAAAGCGCGGGATCTATTTTTCAGTCTTCGCTGATCGCACTTGCACGCGAGGATGAGAGAGCAGTGGGACCAGGAAACTCAGGCCTGATTGATTACGATCCCGTATGCAACTGCCAGGACGCGGACGTCAAATTTGAGCATTTCAAGTTACAAATAGAATCAGTCGACGAAAGCTCCTGCAGAGCTACGGTTAGCTTCATCGATCAGAATGGCCTGCCCGAAACGCTCGTGCTTGTTCTCCGCAAAGAGAATGAAGGATGGCGCATCTACGACATCGAGAATCACGGCAGACATGGCCGTCCATCTCTTCGAGCTGCGCTGGAAAAGGAAATCCAAAGGATTTCCGAGCAGAACAAACCCAGGTAGTGCGAGCTTGGCTCTCTCTTATTTACCCGTCAGCGCTTCGACTCCCGGCAGCTTCTTGCCCTCAAGGAACTCTAGCGAAGCCCCGCCGCCCGTCGAGATGTGGGTGATCTTCTCCGCCACGCCGGCCTGCTTCACCGCCGAGACCGAATCGCCGCCGCCCACGATCGAGACCGCATCCTGATTCGCCGCCACAGCCCTGGCGATCTTCTTCGTGCCCCCTGCGAAGGCAGGCATCTCAAAGACGCCCATCGGCCCGTTCCACACGATCGTGAACGCGTCCGCGATCTCCTTGGCAAACAGCGCCACGGTCTTCGGCCCGATGTCCAGCCCCATCCACTCCGCCGGAAATGGCCCGTCGCCCTCGAATATCTGCGTCTTCGCGTCGGGCGCAAATTTGTCCGCAAGTACGTGATCGACCGGCAGCAAAAACTGCACCCCTTTCTCTTCCGCCTTGGCCAGGGCTTCTTTGGCCACATCGATCTTGTCCGCCTCTACCAGCGACTTGCCGACTTCCTGGCCTTTGGCCTTAAGGAAGGTGTACGCCATCCCGCCTCCGATAAGAATCGCATCCACCTTGGCCAGTAGGTTGTCGATCACCTCGATCTTGTCCGACACTTTCGCCCCGCCGAGGATCGCCACAAACGGCTTTGCGGGCTCTTCAAGTGCCTTGCCCAGCCAGTTCAGCTCTTTTTCCATCAGCAGGCCCGCAACCGACTTCTTCACGAAGTGGGTGATACCCTCCGTGGAAGCGTGCGCGCGATGTGCGCTGCCGAAGGCATCGTTCACGTAGATCTCGCACAGCGAAGCCAGCTGCTCGGCAAACTTCGGATCGTTTGCCTCCTCCTCGGCATGAAACCGCAGATTCTCAAGCAGCAGCACCTGTCCCGATTCGAGCTGCCGCGAAAGCTCCGTTGCCAGCTCGCCTACGCAGTCCGGTGAGAACGCCACGTTTACCTGTTCGCCGAGGTGATGATCCAGCAGCATACGTAGCCGGTCAACAAGTGGGCGGAGACTGTACTTGGAATTCGGCTTGCCCTTCGGCCTTCCCAGATGTGACGCCAGGATCAGCTTCGCCTTATGCCGCAGCGCATATTCAAGAGTCGGCAGCGTCTCGCGCATCCGGGTATCGTCCATGATCTCGCGCCCGTCATCGCTCAGCGGCACGTTGAAGTCCACCCGCATAAAGACGTGCTTGTGCATAAGGTCAACATCACGAATCGTTAGCTTGTTCATGCTCTTCCGCTGGCTTTCCTGCTGCTCAGTTTGAACCGCTGATGACTGCATCGGCTTCGACCTCCACGCGCCATGTTGGATTGAGTAATTTGGCAACGACAACCATGGTCGCCGCCGGGCGAATCGTTCCGAAAACTTCTCCGTGGGCCTTGCCGACCGCTTCCCAGTCATCCACGTGGGTCAGATACATTCGTGTCCGGACCACGTCTTCCATCTTCGCGCCCGCCTTTTCCAGTGCTGCGCGAATAATTTCCAGTGTATGCCTTGTTTGTGTCGCCGCGTCAGCATCATCGGCGCCTACCGGCCCAGTGCCCGACACGTGCACACTGTTTCCCACGCGCACCGCGCGCGAGAATCCGATCACAGGTTCAAAAGGCGACGTTCCGGAGACGTTCTGACGCATAGCCGGGGGTTGCTCCGCATCGTGGGAATGAGATGAACCAGGAGAAAAATGCATGCGGACCGGGAGACCACTGCCGCCCGGTCCGGTGTGAATTATCTTACAGGCCTTTTTTTGCCAGGAAGAGAATCAGGTCCCGCACGCGATTTGAATAGCCCCACTCGTTGTCGTACCAGCTGATTACCTTCACTGAGCTGCCGACCACCTTCGTCAGCGGCGAATCCACAATTGACGACCGCGCATCGCCCTTGAAGTCGCTGGACACAAGCTGGTCCGTCTCGTAGCCCAGAATGCCTTTGAGTTCGCCATCGGCCGCCTTCTTCAGCGCTCCGTTTACCGACTCAACGCTCGCAGGCTTTTCCGCGATGAACGTCAGGTCGACCACCGACACGTTCGGCGTTGGAACACGAATCGCGAATCCGTCCAGCTTGCCCGCCATTTCCGGAATCACCAGCTTCAGCGCCTTTGCCGCGCCGGTCGAGCTCGGAATCATATTGATAGCCGCCGCCCGGGCGCGCCGAAGGTCTTTGTGCGGAAAGTCGAGGATCACCTGGTCGTTCGTGTAGCTGTGAATCGTCGTCATGATGCCCGAGACGATGCCGAAATTTTCATGCAGCACCTTGACTACAGGTGCGAGACAGTTCGTCGTGCAGGACGCATTCGAGATGATGTTGTGCTTCGCCGGATCGTACTTCGACTCATTCACGCCGAGCACCACCGTAATATCCTCGTTCGTCGCCGGTGCCGAAATGATGACCTTCTTTACCGAGCCCTGCAGGTGGGCCTTGGCCTTGGTTGCGTCGGTGAAGTGGCCGGTCGATTCCACCACAACCTGCGCCCCGTTTGAGCTCCAGTCCAGCTTGGCCGGATCCTTTTCCGCATAGACCTTGATCTTCTTGCCGTCCACCGTGATCGAATCCTCGGTCGACGAAATCGCATTCTTCAGATTGCCGAGAATCGAGTCGTACTTCAGCAGGTGCGCAAGCGTCGCAGGACTTGTCAGGTCATTCACTGCAACAACGTCAATCTCTGGGTTGCCCAGCGCGGCGCGAAACACATTGCGCCCAATCCGGCCGAAGCCGTTGATTCCCACTTTCACAGCCATGAAAACGTTCTCCTTAATTTGTAGTTCCTGCGTAATTCCTATTTTTTTGTGGAGTCTCGCCGTATCATCGGGGCGTCAGCCGCGAGCGTGGCAAAAGGTCACAACCCCCATTTACCGATGCTAGCACTGCAGTCAATACGGTTGCATAAGAAATTTCTATGAGCGGGCGGCGATGTTGTAATCGCGCGCTCTTAAACTCGCTGTTGGCGTGGATGGGTTTACGCCAACTCATCTCTGTGTTACATCCTGAATTATGCGCGAATGGATGCGCGAAAAAATGAGACGACGCCCCAAGCGTGGACCCAACGATTCGGAGTCCACGGGAAAGATCGGCCAGGAACTGCCCGCAAATCAGCCTGCGCCGCTGCGCCCTTCCTACGAACCCACGGCCTCGCAGCCCCCGGCAGCCGCATCCGCACCGGAGCCTGCACAGCCGTCCGCCGCTTTGAAAACCGAGCCCGATAACGACGCCGGCGCCGAACTACCGCCCGATCTCGCCGAAGCAGTAGGAGCTCCCGAAGAGCCCGGCAAGCTCGAAGTCGAAACCCAGCCCGAGTCGCAGTCGACTCCGCCGCCCGAGCAACAGGCCGCGCAGCCGCACGGACCTAAGGGCTTCGTGGTGCTCGCCATCGGACTCCCGGGATCCGGCAAGACCACATGGTTCAAGCGTCGCGGCGTCACGCCTCTCTCGTCGGACATGCTGCGCAGCATCCTCTTCGACGACATCACTGAGCAGCGCTACCAGGGCCTCGTCTTCTCCACGCTTCGCTCCCTTCTCCGCGCGCGCCTTATAGCCAAGATGCCCTGGAACTATGTCGACGCCACGAACCTGTCACCGCACGAGCGGCGCCAGTGGATCAAGATGGCCCGCAGCTTCGGCTACGAGGTTCAGGCCGTATTCTTCGACGTACCGCTCGAGGTCTGCCTCGAGCGCAACCGCCGCCGCGAGCGCACCGTCAATGACGAAATAATGCACAAGTTGGCTGAGCGCCTGCGCCCGCCGAACTTCAAGGAAGGTTTCTCGAAGATCACCGTGGTCCGCGTCAAGAACCCGGGTATCGAACCTCCGGCTGAAGCCGCGCAGTAAAGACTTATGGGTCTTTCCGACCTCGGAGTCGCGGACGTGCGAATCAGATTCTGGTCCCTCGCTCCGCGTAAGATGGCTCAGGAATGCGTGCCGATCGCGTCGTCCGCGCATCCGATAAAAAGCATGTGCGCTGTTCCCTCACACCATGCCCGCAGCCATTGAATTCCGCGATGTAAGCGTCAGCACGCCGCAGGGGCGCCGGCTGCTCGACCACATCTCGTTTAGCGTAGACCAGGGAACCACCACCGCCCTCCTGGGTCGTAGCGGTTCCGGCAAAACTACGCTGCTCCGCACCGTAAACCGCATGGTTGAGCCCACCAGCGGAGACGTGCTGGTCAATGGCAAAAGCGTGCGCGACTACGATCTCATCGAGCTCCGCCGCAGCATCGGATACGTCATCCAGGAAACCGGCCTTTTCCCGCACATCACCGTCGAGCGCAACGTATCCGTCGTGCCCGAGATCTCCGGTGTAAAGCGCTCTCACTCCCGCGAGCGCTGCCATGAGCTTCTCTCTGGCGTCGGTCTCGATCCTTCGAACTTTGCGCACCGTTATCCGCATCAGCTCTCCGGTGGACAGCGCCAGCGCGTAGGCCTCGCTCGCGCTCTCGCCGCCGAGCCGCCCATCCTTCTTATGGATGAGGCCTTCGGCGCGCTCGATCCGCTCACTCGCGCGGAGATGCAGGACATGCTGCGAGAGCTTCTCGCGCGCTTCGAGAAGACTGTCCTGCTCATCACCCACAATCTCGACGAAGCCCTCTATCTCGCCTCGCGCATCGTCCTGCTCGACAAGGGCAAGCTCGTGGCAAACCTCAACACGCCCGACTTCCTCACCTCTGACAATCCCGAGGTAGAAGAATATGTGCGCGCCTTCCGCCGCGGCGAAAAAGAAGCAGAAGAAGCTAAAGCTGAAGCGGAGCAGGAAAACCAGTCATGAACGGCTTCCTCTCCCAGTACGGCAGCCAGATCCTCGAACTCACCGTCGAGCATCTCTGGCTTACCGGAGCTGCCATGCTCTTCGCCACTGCCATCAGCGTCCCGGTCGGAATCTGGCTCACGCGCGCACAGCGCTACGCCAACCCCGTCATGGCCGTCGCCAACATTCTGCAGACCATCCCTTCGCTCGCTCTCTTCGGACTCCTGCTCCCGCTGCCCTGGCTCGGAGAGCGCGCCGCTCGCATCGCCATCGTTGCCCTCACCGCCTACGCGCTCCTGCCCATCCTGCGCAACACCTACGCCGGAATCCGCGGCATCGATCCCGCCGTGCTCGAAGTTGCGCACGCTCTTGGACTCACCGGCATGCAGCGGCTCTTTCGCGTCGAGCTTCCGCTCGCGGCGTCCTTCATCTTTGCCGGACTCCGTACCGCCACCGTCACCTGTGTCGGCGTCGCCACGATTGCCGCAGCCGTCGGCGCGGGAGGTCTCGGCGAGCTCATCTTCCGCGGCGTCGCGTCCGTCGACAACCGCCTCGTACTTGCCGGAGCCATCCCCGCCGCGCTTCTCGCTCTCATCGCTGACGCCCTGCTCGGCCTCCTTGAGCGCCACTTCCGGGTGCCGGCGAAGTGAACCGCGCGTCATGATCATCCTCGAAACCCAACGGCTGCTCTTTCGCCCGCACGAGTTGAGCGATCGCGAAACATACTGCGCCATGGAGCAGGACGCAGATGTGCGCCGCTACGTCGGTGGCGCTCCGCAGACCCGCGAGGCAGCGGAAGCCAAATTTCAGGCAGCCCTGAAACCGCCGCAGGACCGGCTGGGCATGTGGGCGACCGTATTGAAAGCGAACGGCTGCTACATCGGGCGCTGCGGCCTCTATCCGCATATTCAGGGCGATATTCCGATGCCGGAGGAAGCTGTCCTGGCCTTCTACCTCGCCCGGCAATACTGGGGGCAGGGGCTCGCAACCGAATCCGCACGCGCCTTTGTCGATTTTGGATTTGCAACGTTGGGACTGCGCAAAATTGTCGCAAGTGCGCAGGCTGAGAACCGGGCCTCGATACGTATCTTGGAAAAACTCAACTTCGATCTGGTTTGGCGGGAAGAGGGCGTCCGTACTTTCGACCACTTTGCTCTCCTGCGGCCGGAGAAGCGGCCATGATTTCGCGATTGAGCGCAGTCATAGCATCATTGCTGTTGGTTGCGATCGCCGCCTGCGCTCCACCACGCCCCAACGAGCCCGTCATCGGCACCAAAAACTTTACCGAACAGGTCGTTCTCGGCGAGTTGCTCGCGCAAGAGATCGAAGCCAAATCCCATCTCCACGTCGATCGCCGCTTTTATCTCGCCGGCAGTTACATTTGTCAGCAGGCCCTCGTCGCAGGCCGCATCGACGCCTACGTCGAATACACCGGAACCGCACTCACTGCCATCCTCAAGCAGCCCTTGGATAGAAATCCCCAGGCCGTCCTCGACACCGTCCGTCGCCTCTATGCCCAGAGATACAAGGTCACCGTCGCGCCTCCGCTCGGCTTTGAGAACACCTTCGCCATGGTCATCCGCGGAGAAGACGCCGGCCGTTACAACCTGCGCACCCTCAGCGAGGCCGCGCAGTACACGCCCCAATGGCGTCTCGGCGTGGGATACGAATTCGAGCAGCGCCCCGACGGTCTGCCCGGCCTGAGCAAGGCCTATGGACTCAAATTCGACGGCCCACCCCGCACCATGGACCTCGGCCTGCTCTACCGCGCTCTCAATGCTCATCAGGTCGACATGATTGCCGGCAACTCCACTGACGGCCCCATTCAAGCCTTCGGACTCACCGTGCTTGAAGACGATAAGCACTATTTCCCGCCATACCAGGCTGTTCCTCTTGTGCGCGACGACGCCCTGCGCCGGTGGCCCGAGATCAAAACAGCACTCGACGCACTCGCCGGAAAGATCACAGCTGAGGACATGCGCACAATGAATGAAGAGGTCGACGGCGAACATCGCGACCCCGCCGTGGTCGTGCGAGAATTTCGTCAAAAGAAAGGACTCTAAGATGACCACGCAGCCTGCAACTCTCCCTCGACCCGAACCCTGGCTCCGCGGAACATACTCCGAACTCCCCGCCGTCCTTCGCGCCATCCTGCACGCCTTCGATCTCGCGCGCGAAGATGTAGTGCGCTGGGCTGACGACCTTACCGAGTCCGAACTTCACGCCACACCCTTCGGCCTTACGCCCATCTCTTTCCACATGCGCCACATTGCGCGCAGCCTTGACCGCCTGCTTACCTACGCCGAGGGCAACCAGCTCGACTCAGAGCAACTCACCGCCCTCAAAACCGAGCTCGACCCCGGCATCTCGCGCGAGGAACTTCTTGCCGAATTTCACCAGGGACTCGACCGCGCAGCCGGGCGCGTCCGTGCCTTCGCCTCCGCCGATCTCGAACAGCCGCGCGGAGTCGGCAAGAAACAGCTTCCCACCGCCGTCGGAGGCCTGCTCGTTCACCTCGCCGATCACACTCAGCGTCATACCGGACAGATCGTCACCACGGCCAAGCTGATCAAGGCTACTAGCGAAAGAGCCCCGGCCGCAGTCCACGGCCTGAGCTAGAGTCTTCGCACCACCAGGATCGTCTGGTCGTCCGGCTGCTTTCCATACGCCGCCGCCGCGCTCAGAATCCGCTCCGCCAGCTCCTCGGGTGGACCCTTGGCGTTCGCCACGATCACATCCTTAAGGCGCTCCAAACCGAATTCCTCTTCGCCTTTGTTGCACACCTCGAGTATCCCGTCCGTCGCCACCACTAGCAGATCGCCCGGAGCCGTCTCCAGTTGCCGCCCGTCGAATCCTGACACTGGCAGCAGCCCAAGTGGAAACTGCTCCTCCTCGAGATGCGCCACCGCCGCCTGGCCCGCATGCCAATGCAGTACCGGTGGGCTAGCCGCCAGCGCGTAATGCACGCTGCCATCCGACCCCAGCCGGAACCCGGTGAACGTAGCATACATGTGCGCCTCCTTCACACCGGGAAGCACCCTGTTCAGCCGCTCCAGCAGGAGCGGCAGCGTCCGCTCACGCCCAAGCTCCCCTGCCTCGAGCAGAGCCGTTCGGGCCGCCGTCTTCAGCATGCCCATCAGTATTCCCGCCTGCAGCCCATGCCCCGCAATATCCGCCAGATACGCGATTGCATCCCCGTCATCGAGCGCGATTGCATCGACCAGGTCTCCGCCGACCTTCTCGCTCGGCTTCGAGAAGCCATAAACCTCAAACCGTGCCGTCCGCAGTCTCACCGGAGGCACCAGCGTCTTCTGGATTCCGTGCGCCAGCTCCAGTTCATTCCGGATCCGATACGCGTCCGCCCCCTGCCTGCCGATGAACGTAATGAATAGGGTGTAAGACAAAGTGACGGCAGCGAGAATTGCCATACCCATTACTCGTGTGCCCTCCGCCGACGGCACCTCCCGCAGGTGATAGTGGTTGCCCACGAGGTTCATCAGAGGCCCGAATGCAATCCAGAAGGGAATCTGCAGCAGGCTGATGACCACCATCCAGTAGTAGGGAAACCGGGTCGCCGCAATCACATACACCAGCGCAACTCCTCCGCACGCCAGCGCATTTATTGCCACAATCGCATACGGCATCGTGCCCAGATTCATCAGGTCGCTGAGCAGTCCGATCGTACTGAACAGGCAGAAGACCGCAAGGAAGAGCAGCGTCATCCGCCAGAAAGGAATCGCCCGATAATAAAGCGCCGGACGGGGACTCTCGGTCAGCCAACTTCTCCACGTCGTTGCCTGCATGCTCGACACAATACCATCCTGCATTCAAATGCCGTTCGCACTGCCTCGTTTCATCGTTTTTGTTGGCGCGGTATTTCTTCTTCTGGTTACAATCCACGTCGGTGCTGGAAGAGTTCGTGTGGCCGCCGTGATTCAAGTAGAGAATTCGTCCTTGTGCCAGAACAAATGCGCGAGGAAGACGCCTACTCCACCCGTTTCTACACCGATAAGATCATCGGTTGGATCGACGCCAACCGCAGCGATGGCAAGCCTTTCTTTGCCTATCTCTCGTACCAGGCAGTACACATGCCCCTGCAGGCGCCTGAGGAGTACACCAATCGCTATCTCTCGACTTACCAGGACGGCTGGACCAAAACCAGAGACATTCGCTATCAACGACAGGTCGAGCTTGGAATCTCACCTGCGGGCTTGCAACTCACTACTCCGAAAGTCATTCCCGACTGGAACTCCTTGCCCGAAAGCGAGCGCCGCATGGACGCCAAGCGTATGGCTGTTTACGCGGGAATGCTCGAGTACATGGATATGAGCATCGGCCGCGTACTCGAACATCTCAAGCAACAGGGCATGCTCGACAACACTATCGTCGTCTTCATGAGCGACAACGGTGGCGAAGCCCGTGAGCTTATGGGTTTTTTCCCCGAGTACTATGCCAAAAACTTTAATCAGACCTACGAAAACATGGGCCTGAAAGGCAGCTTTGTCGAGTACGGACCAGCCTGGGCAAACGTCTCGATGACGCCCTTCTCCAGCTTCAAGTCCTCGGCCTCGGAAGGTGGCGTTCGTGGACCGCTCATCATCTCTTATCCAAAAGGCATTCCGATGGGCCAGCGTACCGACGCATTCGCAAGCGTTGTCGACGTAGTGCCTACTCTGCTGCAATTCGCGGATGTAAAACCCTCATCCGCTGCGCCTGCGCTCTCCGGACGAACCATGGTTCCATTGCTCACCGGCGCCTCGGCCCAGGTCTATCCTGCAGACGCCTCTATCTCGCAGGAACTCTCCGGAGGTTCAGCCGTCTACCAGGGTGATTACAAGCTGGTGCGCAATATTCCGCCGTTCGGAGACCGCAAGTGGCACCTCTACAATTTGCGCAATGATCCCGCCGAGTCAAAAGATCTCGCGAGTGCCGATCCGGAGCAGGTCAAAACCATGACTGCTGCCTACGCGGAATATGTGAAGAAGAATGGCGTGATCGAAGTCCCGGACGACTACGATATCGTTATTCAGATCAATAAGAACTCGAAGATGAAGAATTAGAACAGGAATGCAGCAGCCTTCAACGCAATGATCGCTCTCGCGACTTTCGTATCCCTCCTGCTGCTCTACAGCCTGGTATCGCGCCGTCTGGAAAGCACGGTTCTTACCGCTCCCATCGTCTTTACGGCTGCGGGAATGCTGATGCTTCCCCTGATGGCGCACTTCATGCGGCTGGGTTTCAATTCGCAGGTCTTTCTCCGCCTTGCTGAGGTTGGTCTGGTTCTGCTGTTATTCACCGACGCCAGCCGGACTGACCTGAAGCTCCTCCGAAGCATCGAAAGCCTTCCCACGCGATTACTCACCATCGGCCTGCTGCTCACGGTTCTGGTGGGCGCTCTTGCGGGGCGCCTGATTTTTCCTCGACTCTCGCTCTGGGAAGCGGGCATTCTCGGAGCCATTCTCGCGCCCACCGACGCCGGTCTCGGGCAGGTCATCGTCCAGAGCCCGCTCGTGCCGGTTCGCATTCGTCAGGCACTCAACGTAGAGGCCGGTCTCAACGACGGCATCTCCGTACCCTTCCTGTTGTTCTTTATGGCGCTCGCCGCCGCCCGGATCGAAGGCGGTTTCACCAGCCTGATGCAGTTCATCGTGGAGCAGTTAGGGTTCGGTGTCCTCATCGGAGTAGTTGTTGGCTTCGTCGGCGGAACTCTGCTGGGCCTCGCTCACAAGCGCCAGTGGATTGCGCCCGCCTTTCAGCAGATCGGGCTCGTTGCTCTGCCCCTGCTATGCATGCTGGTCGCCGAGATGTTCGATGCGAGCATGTTCATCGCATCCTTTGTTGCCGGACTGGCGGTCCAGATCAGATTCAAGGAGGCCGGCAGGCACAGTGTCGAGTTCGCCGAAGAATGGGGCCAGCTTCTCAACCTGTCCGTCTTCTTCCTCTTCGGCATGCTCGTTGCGCGCGACTGGAGCCAGTTTGGCGCTTCGGCCTGGATCTATGCGGTTATCAGCCTGACGCTGATTCGGATGGCCCCCGTCGCGCTTTCGCTGATTGGCACGCGACTGAGCGCCGCAAGCGTTGTCTTCATGGGATGGTTTGGACCCCGCGGGCTCGCCTCCATCGTGCTGGGGCTGGTCTACCTTGAGCAGGAATTGCACCTGCCGGGCGAGCCAATTATCACTAGTGCCGTAATGGTCACAGTGCTGCTGAGCATCTTCGCTCACGGACTGAGTGCAATGGGTGGCATCGCCCTCTATTCCCGGAGCATGGCGAAGTTGCCTCCTGCAGCCCCAGAGCATCTCGAAATCGCCGGATGACGGGCACTGCCGGACCAGAAGGCTCTTACTGCGCCACCACCACCCAGCTCTTGTCCGGATCAAACTCCGTAATCGCCGACGCAACCTGCTCGGTCGTCTTGCCCAGGTCCTTTTGTAGGACCACTCCGTCCTTATCGACCATAAACGTCATCACACCCGAGTCGCCATACTTCGCTGGATACGCCACCATCGCGTATCCACCCGTCATCTTCCCGTCGACGATATAGTCCTTCGCACCGCCCGGCGCATTTGGACCCTGCTTTGTCAGCATCGAGAAGTAGTACCCGTGAAACGGCTGATGATGCGACGGATCGGCCTTGTATCCATCCGCTGCGGCCTGTGCGGCCAGCGGCCCCAGCGGGCTCTTGGGCTGCCCCGCAACCTCGGGCCAGAAGAGACCGTTCTCCTCGCCCGGATCGCTGAGGAACTTCTGCGCATACTGCTTCACGCCGCCATGCTTCTGCGCATAGTACTCCGCCTGTGCGCCGATCAACGCATCGCAAAGGCCGATCGCCGCCAGCTCATTCCGGCCCACGCGCCGGTTGAGAATCTCCTCCTTACCAGCCGCCGTGTCGAAGAACCACCTGCCATCTGCGTTCTTCTTCAAAGGGATCGGGAAGGGAAAATTGTCCGCGCCCACTATGAGTGTTTGCGATCCGTCTTCCATCTTGCGCCAGCGATGCATCACGTCATACCGGCTCACAAACGCCGCGGCCATATTCTTGTCCTGCACCGGATCGCCTGAGTGCAGCAGGTCATTCGAATCCGGGCCGAAAATCGTCAGCAGCGCCTCTTGATCGCCTGCCTTTACCGCCGTGATCACCGCATTGGCTGCATCGTCCGGAGTCGCGTAACCCGTCATCTCAGGCTTCTTCGACTTGCAGGCAATCGGGATGGCGAGCGCCAGCATCAGCAATCCGGTGACGAACGCGACTTTTCTTGCTTTTACCGACATTGATTCCTCCAGATTTCTACTTACCGCTTCATCTACGTCGGCTCACCTGCGACCACCCCAACCGCCGCCACCGCCTCCGCGGCTCCAGCCACCACCGCCGCCACCGCGACTATACGCACCGCGGGAACTATCGGCTCTCGAATCCCAGCCGCTGCCTCCACCGCCGAACGCCGATCCGCTGCTCTTCGCCTGCTGTCCATATCCCTTCGATTCTGCCGAGTTCGCGTAGCTGCCGGAACTCGGCTTTTGGACACTGCTCCAGCTTCCGTCATTGTTCTTTTCCCAGCCGCTCCCGGTGTTCTTGTATTCATTACCGTTGGCAGTCGCGTACTTGTTGCCGTTCGCCGATTCGCCATAGGCCCCGCTGTTGCCGTTCTTGCCAGTCGCCCCATACGCCTGACCGCCATCCGAAGTCTTCACGCTTCCTGTCGTCCCATTTGCCGTCGTCTGATGCTGGGAATACGCTGTATTGCCGTTCTTTGAAACCTCCGAGTTGCCGTAGCTCCCGTATGCGTCCGTCGTCTGATGAGTCTGGGCATACGCTCCCGTATTCGGGTTGTAGGCTTGCGCTGCTCCTGTTGTCCCATAAGGAGTCGATACCGACCCTCCCCGCGCATAAGTTCCCGTGGAAGGGTTATATCCCTGGCTGTAATGCGCGCTCCCGTAGGCGCCATACGCGCTCGCGCTGGATCCGTAATAGCCGCCGTGCCATGCCGCGTTCCCGTAGTAGGCGCCGCCACCGTAGTAGACAGCCCCGCCGTGCCAGTTGCAGTTCCAGGAGCTGTAGCCCCATCCGCAGCAGCCGCCGCTTATCGCTGCGCCCACTGCTATGCCCGCTCCAAAGGCCAGCAGTCCCGTAGTCACCACCGCGGCGGTGCTATAGCCCGGCGTCACGTACGGAGTTCCATACACAACTGTAGGGTTATATGTCGGCACATACACTACCTGCGGATTCGTGGGCTGAATCACAATGGTGTTCCCCGACTCCTGGACCACCGTAATCTGCGATCCCGACTTCAGATTGCCCGAGGCATATGCCTGGCCACGCAGCGTCTGAACCGCTGCCATTACCGCGGCCGCCTGTGAGGCGTATGCCTCACCTAGCGCCGAGGTCCAGCTCAGGTTCTTCGCCATGTTCTTCAGCACCGACGGAAACTGAGTCAGCGCCTTCACGCTGGGATCCCACGGCTGATTATTTACCGCCTGCATCAGCGCTTGCCCCTGCAGATTTGAATTCCACTGGAGCCAATTCGTCGCCGCGGTCACCTGGTCCGGAAAAGTCGCGGCTCCCAGCACCTGCGCCACCAGCGCATCAGGATAAAGAGCGATCGGCGCAACCAGGGCATTTATCTCCGCCGGAGTCAGGGGTGCAGCCTGGCCGGGCGACGAACCTGAAGCCTGTGGGAAGGCTTCCCCGGGAACCGTTGCCACAACTAGAGCAACACTCAGCGGATATGCAAGGGCTTTCCTTAACCAGACGAAAACGGGCCGCATAACATCCTCCCGCTGCGCCGTTTCTGCAGCCTCGATCGCACTGCGAACATGCACAGCTATGCGTGCTCCCAAAACCTAACCCTGGGAGCACGGTTCATTCTACTGGCACTATTGACAGGGGGCGCGCGGCGCACAAGAGTATTTTCAAAAGATTTGACCGTCGCAGCTTCGGGCAGGCAGGAGCTTCGCGGGCGGGTTGGACCATCCCCTTCGAAAAAGACCGTTATCGCCCGGGAATGCCACGCGTCTCTGGCATTGTCCTGACCTCAGGCGTTGCGCTCCCGGAAGCTAGAATCGAATCAGGCGCAATGCTTACCATCAAGCCGGCCGCGACGCCCGACACAATCGCCGATCCGCCTGCGAGGCTGCCTCCCAACGCAGGATGGTGGCCCCATGTAGTCTCCCTTGCCCGCTATCTGAGCCAAAGCGAGGTGCATACCTATGCCTTTAGCGTAGCGGCGAACGCGATTCTCTCGCTTTTCCCATTCATCCTGGTCATGTGGACGATCGAACGCCGCGTCTTCCACTCGCCGGCAATGGAAACAGTTCTGGGCGACATGCTCCGCTACTTTCTGCCCGCGCACCAGGACTTCGTAGTCAAGAACATGGGCATCCTCGCGCACGCCCGCGGCAAGGTGCAGATCATCTCGTTCGTTACGCTTTTCATCTCGACGACGGGCGTGTTCATGCCGCTGGAGGTCGCGCTGAACCGCGTCTGGGGAGTGACCAGAAACCGTCCCTACCTGATGAACCAGATCATTTCTCTGGGACTGGCCTTTTCGGTCGGCCTGCTGGCTCTCTTTTCCATCGCCTTCACGACCGCCCAGAACCACGTTCTGTCGATCATCTTCCTCGGCCGGACGCAAAACTTCATCTTCAGCTTTTTAGGGCAGATCGTGCTCCGAATATCCGCTGCCATCTTCAGTATTGGAATCTTCTTCCTTATCTATTGGATCCTGCCCAACCGCAAGCTGCCCGTCGCTGCCGTACTCCCGACGGCAATCGTTACCGGCTTGCTGTGGGAAGGAGCCAAGGAGATCTACGTCCTCGTGCTGCCCTGGCTGGATCTCGAGTCGGCCTACGGTCCCTTCTCCGTATCGGTGAGCCTGATGATTTGGGCGTTCCTCACCGGCCTTATCCTGCTCGCCGGAGCCCACATGTCCGCCACCCGCCATACCCTGCGGCTGGCCCATGAGGCCGACATCGCAGAGGCCCGGGAAAAGCAGGAAGCAGGGAACAGGGCCAGGTCTTAAAGTATTGCGGATGCAGCCCGATCCCCACATCCGCAAACACGAACCCGTCCCGCTCCACCACCTCGCCGCTCTCCACCGGAATCTCCCACCGGAACATCGGCCCCGCATATGCTACCGTGTGAAACTCTCCCCGCTCCGCACAGGGATCGACATCCTCCGGCATAGCCTGGAGCAGTGCCTCATCCAGATCCCGCCCCGCAAACTCCTTCGGCAGCTTCTTTGGATCAAGGCAGACAATCCGCGCCTTCACTCCCGCCGCAAGCATCTCCCGCACGAGCTCCCGCGTCGGCCTGCCCCACAGCGGAAAACACCGGCTCCAGCCCTGACCCCGCCAGCTTCTCCTCGCGATACCTGCGCACATCCTCGAGAAACAGATCCCCGAACGCCATTATCTCGACGCCATCCGCCACCGCCCGCGCACACGCCTCCCGCATCGCGTCTTCGTACTGCTCATTCGAGCACGGCCACGGCAGAGGAACCGTAATCAGCGGAAGCCCCGCCGCCTCCGCCTGCGCCTCGACCAGCTCCCGCCGCGTGCCGTGCATGGCCACGCGATCGAACTCCGCATTCATCGTCGTCAGCAGCCCGGCAATCTCATACTCGCCGCTCTGCCGCAGCACATGCAGAGTCCATGCGCTATCCTTGCCGCTGCTCCAGGAAACGAGGGCCTTTCTCATCTGCTGAGATCAACATATCCCACACCTACTCGGGGGTAGTCGAGTAGAGGCCGGTGATGTTTGCGCTTGCCAGGACATGGCCTGAGCTCCCCGCCTCGACCAGCGCTCGATACAGCGTGAGAGCCGTGGGCGGGAAATTTTCCGAGGAGGGCAAGTTCAGGTCCTTGTCGAGAGCGTAGACCGTGAAAACGTAATGGTGCACATTCGGAGGATAATCCGCCGGGGGGCACGGCCCGCCGTAATCGAGGCCCGGGATAATACCGTCAGTACCGTAGGTGTTGACGACTTGTTTTCCGTAGCTGCTCCCGGTAACGCCGGCATTCTCGGGAAGCTCAGTGGTCGTAGCAGAGATGTCATACATGCCCCAGTGCACAACACCTGCCGTGGTGTCGAACACCGTTACCGCGAAACTGCGCGTACCTCGCGGGACGTTCGACCACGATAGCTCCGGCGACTCATCTCCACCCGGGCTCCCATCAAGGGAGCAGATGTTCGTCCCATTGGATTCATAGTTAAAAATCGCACTTAACGGCATCGTAGTGTTGTTCTGGAATGTGCTGCTGCGCAGTGAGAACTGGTTGTTTGACCAATCCTGGCCGGGAGCGAAATACGCCAGGGCCAGAAATCCAAATGCTGCGATTGCGATAATGCCTAGCCTTTTCATGGGTTCTCGTTCTCCTTTGACTGCTCTGTGAGCGCTTGAGAGCTCGCAGGTTGACCTCGTCGCGAGCGAGGCTCAGAAGATCCGAACCAGCAAGGCTATAACCTCGATTCGGATCTCAGAAATTACGTGCGCTTGTTTTGTCCTGGGAACCGGGGGTCAGTTCAGCCGAATCCGTGGAAGGGAAATGAGGGTAGAAGCTATGGGCCGGATGAACGATGCGAGTCTACGCCGCCCCGGTTGTCGGATGTCAAGAAATTTGAATTGACACGGGCGGACACGCATCCCGCTTCATGTTGCTCATTTGAGCACGGCCACCTGCCTGAAGGGAGAGGCGCACCGAGTCGACTATTGCGGCGCTCGTTCCTGCAGCATGCGCGGCGCGAAACGCGCGGTCAAAACTGGCCCAAGGATTGCCGTGGTGAGCATCAGCACGAGCACCACATTCATCATTCGAACATCTATAAGGCGTTGCCCTGCATGGTTGAAGGTGTCATAAGCTACCAGCGCGGCCGCGAGTGTCGCCGCCACCTGAGGCAGCGTGAGCGACCAGACCGTCAGGCGCGCCGCTGAGTTGTAATGGAAGACACGGCCCGCGACCTCCGCCGCTATCCATTTCCCAGCGACCAGCGCGAGTACGACAGCGGCTGCAAGCGCGAAGTTGCCAATCAGATCGTGAACGAAGACGATCGGGTCGATTAAAAAGCCGGTAACGATAAAGAAAATTGGGATGAAAAGGGAATTTGCCAACAGATTCAACGTGCTCTTGGCCGGCTTGTCATGAACGGCGGCGTTGAGTGCAAGACCCGCAAGAAATGCGCCGACGATCCCCGGCAGGTTCACGATTTGTGCGAGCAGCCCGGCGACAACCATGAAGGCAAGCATGAGGACGAAATAGGAGTTCGCATCGTTTTCAAACTTCTGTAAGAGGTGCGCTCCCATACGACTCAGGCCGAACAGGACCAGCGGAACGAAGATGGCGATTTCAATGAGTTGGACTCCGAGATTCAACACTGAAAAGCCGCTCTGATAAATTCCGGCACAGATCGCAAACACGATCAGCGACAGCGTGTCCGACATGACTGTCGCTCCGACCGTGACCGTAACCGGCTCAAGCCCGATCACGCCGAGTTCAGTCAGGATCGGCAGCGCCAGAAGGGTGTGCGATGCAAGCAGCGACCCCAGCACGACGGCCGCGACCGTCGAATATCCAAAGCGCAGCCCAACCGCTGTGCCGAGCGCCAGCGGGATGCTGGTCGTCAGAAGGCCGAATATCACCGACCGACCGCGTGCCCGCCGAAACAGATTGAGATCGATCTCCAGCCCAGCGAAGAACATGAGCAACAATTTTCCCAGGTCGGCGAAGAAGTCGGCGATAGGCGAGTGAACAGAAAAAACCCCGAGGACATGGGGTCCGAACACGACTCCACTGAGCAACAGGCCCACAACCGCCGGAAGCCGTAGCCGTTTCGATAGCCGCGGGACGCCAAGAATGACCGCCATCGCCAGGGCAAATTTCGCCAACGGTGACAGAGCCAGCCCATGCGACCGTATCCATTCAAGGGCTTCCATTTTCCCACCCGACTTCCATTAGCGGATCAAGGCCGAAACCTTGCAGAGACCGCTACTTTAGCACCTCTGCGGCTCCCGGGATCTTTCACTTCTGTTACGGTTTCGTCACCGCCCTGGTCCACGCGCTGTCCTTGCCGCTGCTCCAAGAAATCAAAGCCTTCGCCTTCATCCCACTCACAGCCTGGCCCTTGATTGGGCAGGGTTGGTCTATCTTTCGGTTACCCGGCAAACCGGCCGGAACCTTGATGAGGGCATCGCCTGCTGGCGACAGTGGAGAAAATCGTCTCAGAACCAAAGCCATGGAGACGATGTAGTTCTTGAAGACCATCTCCCCTCTTCCTCAAGTTGGATACGCAGTTCCTGATTCTTCAGCAGTAACTCACCTACGAGGAGCCGCAGCCTGGTATTTGCCTCGTTAAGTTCCTCGAGGCGGTCGATAGAAATGCAGTCTTCTATCATGATTTGCCTCTCATTTCGCATAGCTCTCCAGTGAGAGCTTCAAGATTTTCATTCAGACGGGCTCGTCTACTTGTGAGCAGTCCTACATCTGCCACATTCGGGTTGAATTCCTGTCGCCGTACTTCTACGCAGTGGCCCGCCGGGCATTTCGGCGAGCCAACACGTAGGAAGGCTTACTACTCGGTTGAGGAGTGGAGAAGCCCATCTTCAAAACCCGATTGACCCTATTTCGCGAGTTTGTAATCTAGGCAGGTTGGGCAAGCCATTCGTCGAATCGCATCTTTCCGAGCCTTGCATTATCTTCGGGAACGAGTGCGCGTTCGGTCACATTTATGCCGTAGTAAGTCGCCTGCGGGTCAGCGACAACCTTTCGCGGATCCCTGCGTGCGGCCAAACCTCGCCGGATAAGTTCATCGAGCCGGAACTGTTCCGGCCCCCCTATTTCTACGGTGCCATTCAACGGCGAGCTCGTCGCGACGCGGCCTACCTCGCTGGCGACATCGTCAGCGGCCATAGGTTGGATAAGTGCCGATGGCAGGTGCACCTCGCTGCCCTTGGTGGAGAAATCCGAGATGCCCTTGAAGAATTCATAGAATTGCGTCGCGCGGACGATCGTGTAGGGGATAGATGAGGCTTTGATCAGGTTTTCCTGAGCGATCTTTGCACGGAAGTAGCCGCTTTCGAGCAGACGCTCCGTTCCTACGACCGACAACGCAACGTGATGTCCCACGTTCGTAGCTGCTTCATAGGCGAGGAGATTGCGGGTTGACGTCTCAAAAAATTCATCACAGCTGCGTCTTCCCATGACGGAGCATTGGTTACGTCCACGACCACCGATGCACCCTTCAGCGCTTCGGCCAGTCCCTCGCCGGTAAGCGTGTTGACGCCGGAATTGGGTGATGCCGCTATCGCTTCGTGCCCCTGCTCACGAAGCTTGTTGACGAGCTTTGATCCTATGAGCCCACTACCGCCGATAACTACGATTTTCATGACCAGTCCTTTCGCCATGCTCTGCATGAGCACGTTGTAAATCCAATAATTTGGAGAGGTTTGACCAGGTTCTCAAGGTGCAGAAGCTAATTCGCCGCCGGAATCAGAACGGGCGCATCCTTGTCCTTGACCAGGAACACGAGAAACTTTGCCGGTTTGGTATTACTTGCATTGCGTCCAACGATGTGAACGTCGTCTGGGCCTTCATAGTAGGTCTGTCCAGGTGTCAGGGTGACAGCCTTTCCGCCCTTGACCTGCATCACGATGGGACCCTCGAGCACGTAGAGAAATGCATAAGCATTGTGCCGATGAATCGGGTCCGAAGCGCCAGGCGGATACTCGACCGTGATTATCAGGCCTTCTTTACCGCGGAAGTCCGTCAAATCCTTCGACATAAGCGGAGTGACCGTTGCCTGCTGAGCCATAAGCGTGCCGGACATAAGGCACAGCAGTGCCAAGATTGTTTTCAATTTTTGACTCCCTTCTCCATCGCCCGAAGCAGGTGCTGATGCAGGGCCATGTACCAGCAAGGACCCGGCAGGGGAGCATTTTGTGACAAGGACTCTCAGAAATTCCAGAGATCAGTGCGCAGGTTTGCGCGACGCGATGTCTGTGACTACGTGTTCTGGCTGGACGCCGGCAGCGATCGTGCAATCGCTGCGAGCTTTGCCGGATTCATCACCCAAAGGATCTGGCTGATACCCTGCGGCGAGGCATCCACGGTGAAGAGCGCAATGATCACATCACCGCGTGCGATGAGCACGGAGGGTTGGCCGTTCACCTGAATCCATGAAAGCGTCACATTCGTCCAGAAGTGTGACGCGAAGCCGGCGATGAACTTCGCAACGCGCTCGCGGCCGAGCACAGGGATGCGTGCAGCTCCCGCTATTCCGCCACCATCGGTGATGGAAACGACGTCCTCGGTAAGGACCTCTTTGAGAGCGGTGAAGTCTCCCTTTTGCGCCGCGGAGAGGAAGGCCTCAAGAAAGCGGCGATGCTCGGAGGAGCTTACTTGTGCTCGCCGCTCATCGGCAACGTGTTTGCGGGCGCGGGTGACCAACTGGCGCGTATTCGCCTCGTTAAGTTGAAGGATGTCCGCGATATCGCGATAGGAATAGTCAAAAGCCTCGCGAAGAACGTAGGCGGCACGCTCATTGGGCGGGAGTTTTTCGAGCAGGATAAGAACCGCCAACTCCAATGCTTCACCACGTTCCGCTCCAAGGGTAGGATCGGCAGAGGTGTCCACGGGCTCTGGGAGCCAGGGGCCAATATAGGTCTCGCGCTGAGAACGCGCGGACTGAGCAAGACTGATCGCCAGCCGCACCGTCGTCGTTACAAGAAATGCTGTCTCATCCCGTACCACGCTGCAATCTGTGGATTGCCAGCGCAGCCAGACCTCTTGCACAATGTCCTCTGCTTCGGCAGCAGTGCCTAGCATTCGGTAGGCGATGCCGAAGAGCCGTGGACGCACGCTGAGAAACACGGACGTGGCGCGACTGAGTTCGTCGCTTTCGTCTGGGGGCCGGGGCTGCATCAGCCATATTCTACTGGCCAGTTCATCGCCCAGCGCAGAATCATCGTCAGGGTTGCATGGCCACGCGATCGAACACCGCATTCATCGTCGTAAGCAGCCCGGCAATCTCATACTCGCCGTTCTGCCGCAGCACATGCCGAGTCCACGCGCTATCCTTGCCGCTGCTCCACGAACGCAGAGCCTTCTTCTTCATGCCTTGAGCGTAGTTTGATTAGGGAAAACTAGTTTCCTAACTTCACCGCCATCCACCGCATGCCGCGGTAGGAATCCGCCACCACCCAGGCGCCGCCCGTCAGCGCCGTAGAGACAGCGATCTCGCTCCATTGGAAGGCGCTTTTGGAGCCCGGCGCCACCATGATCGGTACCCACACCAGCAGTGTGAACATGCCGATCTCGAACGCCGAGAGCGCGGCGGCCAGCCGTGCATACACACCGGTGAGCACCGCCACCCCTGCCGCAATCAAGGCCCAGCCGGTGAAATATGCCCAGAACACATGCCACGGCAGCCAGCCAGGCACCATCTCGGCGGTGTGTTCGAGATAAATGAAATGAGCAATGCCGAACTCGATCAGAGCCAGGCCGTAGAGCACTCTGGCAACGCGCAGACCCTTGTCTCCGGCGGCGAAACCGAGGTGCTGCCTGTCCCAGTCAGTGGCGAACCAGGCATAGAGCGCCCACGCCGCCGCCAGTATCGCCCCAGTCTCGGCTGCGGACCAAAAAGTGTCCACCGAGGATGACAGGAAGATGCCCGGCACTCTGAACACCAGCAGCCAAAGCAGGAGACACGCGAGCAGCACGCGGGCAGCAAGGGCAGCTGTGCGCTGCAAAAGCAGGCCGATACCACATGCCACAGAGATGAGGCCGCAGAAATATACCAATACCTCGCGTGCCGGCACACCGTTTGGAACCGGCGTCCATATCGGGGAGAAGTCGCCTTTGATCAGGCACAGGATTCCGAGGCCGATCATGGCCGCCGCAAAAACCGCATGACCAACACTCGCAATGCGCACCGTCCTATCCTCCGGCCATGATTATGCGGATCAGGAGAAGCTGAATCCTGCTCTTGTCCGCCGAAAATCAGTTTTCATTCAAAAATGTAGCTGTGCAATCCAATTGCACTGCCTTCTTCAGGGGTCTTGCGTGAGTACGAAGTGATCGGACGACGGCTCGAGTATCCAACCCGTCCCGGTTAGAATCAGCATGGCCCGAAGCTTATTCGATACGAGGATGTTAATCCTGTCGCCCACGTCATACTGGTTTTCTTCCACTCGTTTGCTGTGGGGCGCCAGCCTGAAGTAATTGCCGCTATCCAAAAAGCTCCAGGTTTGAAAACCTTCGGACGAGTTGCTCCAGCTAAACCAAAAGTTGTTCATCGCGGGTCCTGTCTTAGCGGATACAAAGATACCCGAAAGCGAGCCCTTGAATGGTCCATCCTCCCTTACTTCAGGTTGGAAAGGAAGGCATTCATTTCCCGGATAACATCCGTTTCGTTCGACCTGAACACATAGTGATCGGCATTTGCCAGGCGAACGACATGGGCCGACGGCACTCCGGCTGCAAAAGCATCCGCTTGCCTCGAAGTAAGAAAGGCATCATTTGCCTCAACCTTGGCTTTGAGGCTCGGATTATCTCTCAGCGCCCGATCGAAATCGAAATTGTGAGGGCATGCGAAGATGGCGAGTATCGGAACAGGAATGTTCGTGTATTTCTGTCCTCCAAGGTTTATCGCCAGAACAATAGGTGGAATGGCGGAATGGGGAGGATGTAGCTCCGGTACCGAAGGATCGCGCTTCACTGCTTCTTGCAGATCACCCTCGAAGACCGAGGCATCCGCCAACATCTCCTGCATCGATTGATTCGGATCGCGCACTTGGCCCGACGTAAATTCGTCCAGCTGCTTCTTTAGCTTGAAGAAGTCGAAAATCGTTTCGCCATGCTTCTTGTCGTAGAACGCGTACCCGTACCCTGCGTCCAGATAGATCAAGCCGGCTACCTTCTCGGGAAAGCGGCTGCCAATGGAACTCAGTTCTTCCCCCGCAAGAGAATGCCCCACCAGTACCGGGTGTACCAGTTGGAGAGCGGCCATAACGGCCAACACGTCGTCGCCCAGTCGATCGGCCGAATAATTACTTCCGTCCGGAGCCGGTTTGCTTGACGCCCCGAAGCCGCGGCGCGTAATCCCGTATACGTGATTATGCTGAGTGAACTTCGGTGCAAAGCTGTCGAAGACGTGCGCATCGTTCCCCAGGCCGGCCAGAAATATCAGCGGCCGCCCCGTCCCACCCCAATCCATAACCTCCAGCTTTACGTCTTTATCGACCGTGACAAACTGAACGGTGGGTGGCGAAGGAACTGCCCCTTCTTGCGCACGGAGCAGGCATGCAGAAAGTGCAACTGCGGATAAGAGGCAAAGCAGTATTCTTTTCAAGTACGACCTCCTGAAAAGCTCTTCGACCCAAATCAGCCGAGCGGGCCGGACACAGTACGCTGGATTCTTCCGGCGATCTGCAAACGAGGGAGTCGCTGTCTCCGCACCAGCCTCGGACTTCGCGTAACGGTGGAAGAAAGAGCTGCGAGAAGGCTCAGTCCGATCGGCACGCTGATCCACAAGAGATGAAAAGCAGAATAGAAGTCTTCGCGCTTCAGCGCGAGCAAGCCAGGACGCGACTGCCTGAAGTGCTGCAGGAGCACGACTGTCGAGACGAGAAGAACATTGAGACTTGCCGACAGGCCCCGAAGGACACGGTGTGCCGTTAATTCATGGAACACCCTGGGACGCGACAGCACGTAAACGAGAAATCCGAGCCAGACGAATGTAAGGGCGGGAACCATACCGTAACCGAGTGGCAAAAGAGCTGAAGAGGGCCACGCAGGGGTGCCCCAATCACTTGGCATTGTGTGAGCAAGCGCAGCCTTACTGAGAAGATTCCACCCACGATAGAGCGAGCTCCATGCCGCGCAAAAGATCAAAGGCAGCGCGTATTCGCGGAATTTGCTCAACACACCGGCAGCGACCGCAGAGCATACCTGGCGCCAGTACCACGCAGCTGACCGCCCCAGGTGGAGTTCTTCCAGTAAATCGCCGGAGAGCGCCTCGCTCTTCAGCCCGCAGCTCAATTGTTCAATCATCCAGGCCGCCAGCACCATCAACTTGGTTGGCTTCATGCGAAGTCGCCTCCCGTCGCAGGAAGTGATTTCCATAATTTGGTGAGTATCCTGCGCGTCTCGCGAACCGACTGAAGGCCTTGGTCGGTCACGCGGAAATAGCGCTTCGCTCTGCCTCCGCGCTCTGGCGATGGGTCGCCAAGGCTCGAAGCTATCAGTCCTTTCAACTCGAGTCTGTCCAGGGCTGCATAAACGCTTCCGACCGAGACATCTCCGCCGCGGATCCTCGACAGCTCTCTGGACAGCGGAACTCCATACGCCTCATCTCCCAGGCGGAGAATGGTGAGGAGAATCATGAGTTCAAACTCGCCGAGATAAGCATGCTCTCTCATTTATTCAGAAATAGCGAATAAATAAGAAATTGGCAAGAACAAAGCGCCAGAAATTCGAAGAATTCATTCCTGTCACCTGAAATCTCGGGGGATCCGGCGTTGGAGATGGCCTAACCGCCGGCTACTCCTCACGCTTCTGCAACCTCGGTCCGCACGCGCTCGAAAACGGATTCGCCAGAAACGTCCCCGGAATCCCCGACACAATCACCGTGCCGTCGGCATTGAAGTGCGCTGTCCGATACTCCCCATCCGGAAGCCCGATCATCCTCCGCCAGCTTTGGCCGCCATCATTTGTCAGGTAGACGCCCGTAAGCGCCGTCACCACCTGCCGGCTCGGCCGCGACGGATCCACCTCAATCCCATACGCCCGGATATTCGACCCCGTCTCATCCTGATCCCTGTGGTAGACGAACACGTCGTCCGTCACCTTCCATACCTCATCGGCATTTACCGGCTCGTAGATCCCCCAGCACGCCGCGATATGCAGGCCGCCCACCGTATTGATCCCATGGATCGCCGAATCCTCGCCCACTCCCTTGACCATCGTCCACTTCATCGTGCGCAGGTCCAGCCGATAGATCTGGTCGCCGGTGCCCACATACAGCGATCCCGGAAATGATCCCAGGCGCGGCTCGCGACCAGCCCTCCCCGGCTTGTCCCACTGCAGCGAAAAAATCTGCAGGTCCGTCGGAATCTGCGGCAGCTCTCTATCCTCGACCCACTCGCCATCCCGCGCCTTGTGATAACTGAATAGCTTCGGATCCATGTCGAAGTACCCATACGCCACGATCATCCGTCTGCCATCTGCCGTCACCTTCACCGCCGCCGCCCTTACCGGATCCCCCTCCTTCTTCGTGATGCTGACCCACGGCCTGTCGTGCGGAACCCGCGGCCCATTCACATACCTCACCACCGGATCGCCATCCGCCTGTGGCAGCACCTGGAATGCCCCCTTCTGCGTCGTCAGCACAAACTCATTGCCGCCCGGAAGCACCTCCAGTCCGTTGCGCAGTCCCTCATCGATGTCCGAGTCGTAATACCTCGCGTCGATCCGTGCCACCTCCGTCCACGTCTCGCCGCCATCGGCCGACTTCGAGATGTACATCGCCTGTTCCTGCTTCGGAATCTCGCTGTGCAGATCTGCATTGAGCGCCCATATTGCATTACGGTTCTTTGCGCTCGCACTCGGGTCCGTCGCGATCACCTCGAGGAAGTCCGCCGCGAACCCGTGACTCCCCGGCAGCGTCTTCACCTCGTGCACATAGCATTCGTTCGCGCCCGCTGCAGCATCCGCCTTCTGTCCCCACGCCATCAGGGGAGCCGCCAGCGCCATCCACCAGACCGCTCGCATCGATGCCCAACCGCGCCGCACGCTCCACCCCGACCCGAAAGCTCAACTCAAAATTTACCGCCTGCGCGAAGTTTTGTGTTCCCTGTGCACTTTGTGGTGAATCGCTTTGCGCACTTCCGGTTCCTTTATCCCTGATCCCTGCGCCCTGCCTTTCGCTTCTTCTCCGTAACCGCAGCGTCCAGCCGTTCCCCGATCGCCGCGAACTCCGGTGTAGGGCCGCGCCACTGCAGCTGGTCAACGTCGTCGAAGAGCGGGATATCGGTCCGCAGAGTCGCCAGCGTTCGGAACAGCAGCGCGCGCTCGCGTTCCCGCACAAGCGTCGCCGCCAGCGTGCTCGCGCTCGCGGCGTTCACGCCCCAGTCACGGCTGTCGGCGGGAATCGCCTCGATCCGCCCGAATTTCGCCAGCACAGCAGCCGACGATTTTGCTCCCCACCCCGGCAGTCCCGGATACCCATCCGCCGCGTCCCCAACCAGTGCCAGGTAGTCCGGTATCGACGCTGGAGGAACGCCGAATTTTGCAATCACGCCGGCCTCATCGCAGGTCACGCCTGTCCGCCGATTCAACTGGACAACGCTATTTCCCCGCACGCACTGTGCCAGGTCCTTATCCGGCGTGCAGATGATGACCCGCGCGACGCGCTCATCCCGCGCCGCCAGCGCGGCTCCCGCCGCCAGCGCATCGTCCGCTTCGAACTCCACCATCGGCCAGACGACAATACCCGCCGCAGCCAGTGCCTCTTCGAGGAGCGGAAACTGCGCGAGCAGATCGGGCTCGACTCCCTCGCCGGTTTTGTACCCGGGCCACAGCGAATTACGAAACGACTCGATCACTTGATCAGTCGCGACTGCAACGTGCGTCACACCGCCCTTGAGCATGCCCAGCACGGATCCCACTACGCCGCGGACAGCGCCCACTTCACGCCCCTCTGCATCGCGCGCCGGCGGAACCGCAAAGTAGTGCCGAAATAACTCGTATGTGCCGTCGATCAGATAAATCTTCAGAACGTCTGCCCTTCCACCACGTATGGCATTCATTCAAGCACACCGGCGTTGAATGGGAGCATTCGTCTAACCGGCGGCTATAGAACTCCAGCGAACGTCGCAATGAGTACCGTGACGCCAATGGCGTAAACACCTATGCATACGCACTGCGCTTCAGAGAAGGGGCCACGTCGTGGTCGTGCGCTTGTAGTGCGGAAAAAGTCCAGCAGGAAGCGAACGATGGCGTATGAGGAAAGATAGAGCCAGAAGATGTAGTCCACCATGGGGCGGCGCATCCAGATCAGGCTGGTCAAAGCCACAAACAGCGTGCCCTGCGCCGCTGCTTCGAGCAGCTGAATGGGAAATACACGACCGTGCGGATTGGGGCTGGGAGAATATCTCCTCCATCCCGCGTTATGCGAATCAAAAATGCGATCGGGGTATTGAACTCCGACAGGTGACAGTCTCCCATAGCAGCAACCTCCCAGGAAACACCCAACGCGGGCAAGGCACCCATACAACGGTAGCAGCGTCCCGAGAAATGCCAGGACGAGATTGATTGGCTGCTTGAACAAGAGGCTCACAAGCAGAAAAGACGGGATGATAACGAGAAAGCAATCCTGCAGGAACGAGCGTGCAGCAGACCGACCCAAAGCTTTCTTCACCTCCAGAACCAGTTTGTAGGCCAGTAGGGCGCTGACTATCGCAACAATGAGGCCAACTCGCGAGACTGAAGGGAAGTGAGCTGAAAAGGCGAACGCGTAAGCAAGCGAAAGCAACGTCGCCATATCCGACATCAGCCAATAGGGGTTGTATGAGACGCCTCGGAAGGAGAGCTGATTCGACTTATCTATTACTCGATCGAGAACAGCCACCTGTGTCCTCTTTGTGATTAATCGCCGTTCGTCTTTCACCTTGGAATGTGCCGCATCAAGCGAGACGGACGGCCTTATTGCTTGTGTTAAGGACGACATTTCGCACTCTCGATCTAAGTGGGTCAACTCGATACACGAAACGCGCCATTGCCTGCCCGACCCCTGAGGGGAGATCGCGATGCTCAGCGCACTCATGCTCTGTGTCTGCGAGTATCAGGCCAGGATTGGTCGAGAAGAATAGAGGACACTACACGAAGATCTATGTGGTACTACACAGGCAGTTCATATTGGCTGATCGTCTGCAGCGAGCAACTCGCCCACGCATTCCTATCTGAGCCCCTGCGCTCGCCTCACTTCCGAACGCCCTTGTGATCCTGCCCACCCTGGTGCAGAATCACCGCGTTCACCTGGCCCTTGTCGTCCGTGACGAACTCGACCTCGGCGTCCACCACTTTGAGAAAGAACTTCGTCTGCGATTCCGGATACACCGGAAACTTTGGCTGGTTCGTCGCCTGCGTCATCAGTTGATCGCCCTCTAGCGTGAAGGTCACGCTGAATGTTGGCGAAAGCTCATAGGTGCCCACGTAGCGCGCCTGTACAGCGGGATCCACCTTCACCACCGTGCGCTCCACAGGTTTCCAATCCGGCCAGTCATATGCCGCAGCAATCGCACTCATCACCTCCGAAGCGAGGCGGATCCCACCCTGAGCATTCGTCATCACGGCTGCGCCATCGCCGTTGCTGTCGTATCCAACAAACAGGGCTTCGTAGCCCTCGTTTACGCCGCCGTGCGAGAACCACTTGTCCGCAGTCGACCCGCCAAGTGACAATCCCAGTCCCCAGTCTCCCTTTCCTGGTGTCAGCATCTGTTGTGTCATCGATTGCGACAGCACATGATTCGCCTTTCCTGCCAGCGAATTCTGCACTTCGATCACGTACCGGCAAAGGTCCGACGCCGTCGTCCACAAACCCGCCGCTGCCATCTCTGGATAAGTATGCGGCCCGCCCTTCACCGGCGTTCCATCCACGTTGTAGGGCAATGCCGCATTCGTCAGCAGTGCCGCAGGCAAAGGCTGCTGATACGTGCTGTGGCTAATTCCAATCGGAGCCAACACCGTGTCGTGCAAAAACTGCGGATACGGCTCCTTCACCGTATCGATCACCAGTTGCTGCATCACCGTGTAGCCGCCGCCGGAATATCTCCACTCTTTGCCCGGCGGACTGTCCATGCGGATCGGCGCCGTATTGGCCGGCTTCTCTCCATTCAGCACCTGCACAAGGCTCGGGACCGGTTCTCCCGCCGCATATCCCGGAAAGCCATGAACCGTCAGCCCCGCTGTGTGTGTCAGCAGCTCTCGCAGCGTCACCACCGCGCCCGGCGCAGCCGTACTCGCCGGAACCTTCCAGCTCATCAGGCTCGCGTTGATGTCCGTATCGAGCGAGAGCTTTCCTTCCTGCACTAGATGCAGCGTGCCCATCGCGGCGACCGACTTGCTGATCGAACCCGCCTGAAAAATCGTGTCCGTCTTGACCGCATCTCCGCCCGTCTGCCTCACCCCATATCCCTTGGCCCATTCGATCGCGCCATTGTGGACGACAGCGATGCTCACGCCGGGAATATGCAACTCCTCCATTCGTTTCAATAGAGTGGTGCAGGTCTTGGGCTCACCCTTGACGATCACCGGCGGAGGTAAGCACGTCTCTACGGCCTCGATCCGCCGCGCTACATCGGCCTGTGGCGAAGCTGACTGCGCATAAACGACCGCCGCACCCAACCCCGCAAAGACCGTCAATGCGATAAGTTTTTTCGTCAGCAAGCGAGCTTCCTCCACCCGCAGGCCAGTATATGTCTGCGCTTTGATGATGTATCTGCCAGTCAGTTATCCCGCAACGCGATCATTGGATCGATACGCGTGGCCCGGCGTGCAGGCAGGACACAGGCGATACCCGATGCAAGCAGAAAAACAGCCGCGATGATCGCGAGGACTGAAGCATTGCGCATGCTGCTCTCGGTCCATTTTTGGACGGAGTCACTCAGAAAGATGCTGAGCAGTATCCCGAGCACCAACCCGACTCCAGTAGTCCGCGCCGTTGAAGCCAGTGTGAGCAACAGAACATTCCATTGCGGCGCGCCGAGCGCCATGCGAATGCCGAACTCGCGGGTGCGCTGCTCCACCGAGTAGGCGACGACGCTGGAGATCCCGATCGCGGCCAGACCCAGCGCGACAAACGAAAAAACGCCGAAAAGAGCTGCGATGAAGCGCTCGTGCGACCAGACAAACATCGACATGAACTCGTCGTAGCTGATCGCCCTGTAGATGGCCTGATTTTGATTGAAGGCGCGAGCATTGACGCTGATTGCGTGCGCCAGCGCATCGGGATTGCCGACGGTTCGAACCATGAACGTTTCCCCCTGGGCGACAACCGTCGAGGAAGGAAGATAGACGCCGGGTAGCGTGGGACGGTGCAATCCGTCATTGCGAACATCCCCGACAACGCCAATGATCTGAAAAGGTTGACTCACGTTCGGAGGCACAAGCAATCTGCTCGGAAGCTCAGAGAGGCGCGTCGGCCGAATCAGTCGCCCGATGGGATTCGTCCCGGCAAAATAGCGATCGACGAAAGCCTTGTTGACGGTTGCCACTTTGTCCCCGCGATTGATCTCCTCCCGAGTCGGCACGCGGCCCTCCAAAACCGGGATGCGCAGAAGAGAAAAGTAATCTGCGCTGGCCATGGCCACGGTGCTCTGTCGTCCCTGATCGATCGGAGTACCTACCACTTCAACCGGCTGCAGCCAGCGGTCGTCTGGGGGCAGACCCGTCGGCGCACTTGCTACCAAAGAGGCCCCCGGCGTCGTCTTCATCTTCTCCATCAGGGCATCCTGATAGTTCACGCCCGCCTGCCAGGTGGTAAAGGCCTTCTCAGGGAAATTCATCTCGAGAATAAGCACGTTGCTGGGGTCGAACCCCAGCGACGCCGCATATGCCTGAACGAAGTTGCGCATCGCCGCTCCCGCACCTGCGAGCATTAGCACGGTGAGCGCAATCTGTCCCGCAATCAGCGCCGTGCGGGTGCGTGCCCCGTGAGAGGTGACGCTGCGGGTCCCCGAGGATTGAACCATCTGGCTGATTCGCGGGCTGGATAGCTGCAGCGCCGGCGAGAGGCCGGCAAGAATGCCGATGGCCACGGAGACCGCCGTGCTGAAAAGCAGTACGGGTACGTTGAGCTGTATGACTACCTCGTGAGGAATCGAGTACTCCGGCAGCAGCCCGACAATCATGTGGATGGCCGCATACGCGAAGACCATTCCGAAGAAGCCGCCGGTAACGGCAATAATCACAGACTCCGTCAGCAGCTGGCGAACGATGCGCACACGCGAAGCGCCAACAGCCAGACGCGTCGCCAGCTCCTGCAGCCGCGCCGTGCCGCGGGCCAGCATCAGAATAGACACATTGCCGCAACCGATCAGGAGCAGCAGAGCCACGGCGGCAAAGAGCACCAGCAATGTCCCTTTGAACTGGCCGAGGAGCCAATCGTTCAGTGTCTGCACCTCGAGGCTGTAGCCGTCGTGCGGCAAGAGCCCCGGCTCTGCCTTGCCGATCTGCTTCACCAGGCCGGTCAACTCAGCCGTCGCGGCCCCGGTCGAGACTCCCGGCTTAAGCCGCACCAGCGTCTCATATCGGCGTTTGGGATCGGTGCCGCCGGCGATCGGCAGATAAACCTCCGAATCGTGCCACGTGAACCGCGGACCAACCACGCCGATCACGGTGTACCTGTGCTGGTTCAGCTCGAGCACCTTGCCGATCACGTTCGGATCGGAGGCGAAGTGCGACTTCCAGAATAGCCAGCTGATAACCGCTACCGGTGGCGGCGCGACGCCTTCAGGTGCTTCAGCGGCAGTGAAGAGCCGTCCCATCATCGCCGGACCTTCCAGCACCTGAAAACCGCCGCCGGAAATGTCGAGCACTTTAACCGACTGCGGGATCTCGCCGTCGGTCGCAATCATGCTTTCATCGTGCTGCGACAGAACATCTTCGATGGATTTCATCTGGCGCAGCTGGTCCGCTTCCGCGAGAGTGAAAGGAATTTCGCCGTTGCCGTGCTTCGTGTGAATGGTGACGAAGGCCAGCCGTTTCGCGTCGCGATAGGGATACGGATCGATCAGCACCCCATAGAGCACACTGTAGACGGCTGCCGTAGCACCGATGCCCAGTGCCATCGAAGCGACGGCCGTCAGCGCGTAAACGCGATGCCGGATCAGCTGGCGGAGGGCGAAGGAGAGATCCTGAAAAAGTGCCAAGGCGAGCCTCCACACACACGGGGATCAGCACCCTTGCAGCAATTCTAGGTCCGCTTCAATCCACTCGAAACCCCTTGCAAAATCAGCGGGCCAATCGTCTGGCCGCGCCAGGTATGTGCGGAATTGACCGCAACCGTCCAAATCTGGGCAGTCGTGTTGCTATCCACATCAGCCAGAGAAGCGCAGAAGGGAACGGGTAAACTGGCGGCGTGAACACCGCAGCCATCGATACCCCGGACATACGCACCCTCGACTGGCTCCTCGACTCCGACCCCGCCATCCGCTGGCAGGCGATGCGCGATCTCACCGATGCCTCCGCGACAACAATTGCTGCGGAACGCGCACGCGTTTCGCTCGAAGGACTCGGCGCAAGAATCCTTGCCCTCCAACAGCCAGACGGCACTTGGCATCGGTCAAGCCGGCCGGCATGGCTCTCGACGCTCTTCACATCACTTCTCCTGCGCGCAACCGGTATCGATCCCGACGATCCTCAGGTCCAGGCCGCGATGGCGCGCCTGGAAGGCGGCGTGCGATGGAACGACCTGGACAAAGGATGGGATCTGCGTCCGGCGGAAACCGGAGGCAATACCTTCTTCGAGGGCGAAGAGGAGCCCTGCATCAATGGAGGTGCGCTCGCCGTGGGCTCATACTTCGGCCGTCCAACTGACAGCCTCGCCCGCCGTCTTCTCAGAGAACAGCTCGACGATGGTGGATGGAACTGCGAAGCCCCGAAGAGCACCCGGTCCTCGTTCCACACCACTGTCTGCGTGCTTGAGGGACTGCTCGAGTACGAGCGTGCGGTCGGCTCCCCTCCCGACGTCACGGCAGCCAGACGGCGCGGCGAAGAATACCTGCTCGAGCGCAGCCTCTTCCGGAGGCGCACAACCGGCGACGTCGCAAATCCGGCCTTCCTGGAACTCGCTTTCCCGCCCCGCTACCATTACGACGTCCTCCGCTCGCTCGACTACTTCAGGGACACCGATGCGCAGCCCGACCCCCGCATGGGCGATGCCGTGCGTTTCATCGAAAGCAGGCGAGAGCCCGACGGCCGATGGCTCCTCGATCGCGCATACGATGAGGCACTCGCCCTGCCCGTCGGCGAATCAGTGGGTCAGCCGAGCCGATGGAACACACTCCGGGCGATGCGGGTGCTCCGCTGGTACGAGCGACAGGGGCTGCGGCCGGCGAGCGTTCCATAGGCTTCCCAGGTGCGCGTTCGGTCTGCGTCCTTTGCGTTTGTGCTCTGACCTGATCCGCGCTCTGAGCCCTGTGCTCTAAAAAGGCCCTTGCTCCACACCCTGTCCCCCGCTATCCTTCCCTGAATCCCCCGCACATCCCAGGAGGTGCAATGCACCGCCGATCCTTCCTCAAAGCCGCCACTGCGGCCGTCCCCGCAGGTCTGCACGATTTCCTCGCCGCTCAGTCATCGCAGGCTCCGTCCACTTCACCCGAGCTCCACGTCGTTTCCGCCGGAGGCGACCTCAACGGCCATCCTCACACCATGGGATTCAGCTCCATCCTCTTCAAAGTTTCCGGCAGCGAGACCGGTGGCCGCGTCTTCATCATCGAGCACACCCACCTCATGCCCGGAGGACCGCCGCTCCATCTGCACTTCAATCAGGATGAATGGTTTTACGTCATGGACGGCGAAATCGCCTTCCAGGTCGGCGACCAGCGCCTGCACCTCAGCGCCGGAGAGTCTGTTCTCGCGCCTCGCCTCATCCCCCACGCATTCTCCTCTGTGAGCCCCACCCTCCCCAGCCGCATGATGATCGCTTTTACGCCCGCCGGAAAAATGGAGCAGTTCTTCCACGACGGCGAATCCAACCCATCCGCAGCCCTCACCGCCGAATTCATGAGTAACTACGAAATGAAATTCGTCGGCCCCTCCCCGTTCCGGAAAACGTAAGCGCGCCCGTCACAATTTTGGAACAACGTCCCTGAGGCACGCGTAAACAACGTTATCCCCCGCTCCGGAGTTGTGACCACCTATGAATAAGGCACCCTTCCTTCTGCTGCTCTTCGCCATCCTGTTTGTTTTGCCTCTCACCGCGACCCACGCGCAGACGCAGCCTCCTCCCGATCAGCTCTTCAAGACCGTGCAGTCTCTCGATACGCAGCTCTTCGACGCCTACAATCATTGCGATCTGACGACCCTGGGCTCGCTTGTTTCCGAGGATCTCGAGTTCTATCACGACAAGACCGGCTTGGCCGTTGGCCGTCAGCCATTCGTGGACGCGATCAAGAACAACATCTGCGGCAAAGTCACCCGCGAGCTCGTCCCCGGATCCCTTGAGGTCTATCCCATCGCCGACTACGGAGCCGTCGAGATAGGCGTTCACACCTTCCATCATCCCGGCGACCCAACCAACGTGGGAGAGGCCAAGTTCATCATGCTGTGGCAGCACCAGAAAGACGGGAAGTGGCTAATCACCCGCGTCATCAGCTTCGATCACCACCCTCTGAACTCGAAGTGAACGTGGCCCGTCTGGCCCAGTAGCGGGTGCCCCATTCAAGCCCTTCTGTTGGGCTTGAGTGGGAAAACTGTTGTCCTACTTGTGCCCGTAATCCAGCTTCGGATACCAGTCAGCACCGCGTCCTTCCGGCGTGCAGTCGAGCATCATCCATAGAGGATCGGCATCTGGGGCGCCGCGTGGGTCTTGACCGGGATCGGCCATCTCACCGCTCATCTCACCGCTATAGAAATGACGAACTGTTCCGTCGCGCCGTGTGAAGACACTGAACCCCGGCACATCGGTGTCTTCGCGGCTGACGTAACTCCGGGTGTAGTCACCTGACATGTCGGAGAGAAAAGGGAGGTTCGCGAAGCCACGTTGCTTCTTGTACTCCGTCAGTCGCTCGATCGGCGAGCGCGCCGTGACGACGATGGCGACTCGTTCACGAAGGTTTACTGCAGCTCCGTTCCATGCGTTCAGGAATGACGTGCACATGGGGCAGGGCCCTTTGCGCTGCGCTCCGTACATCATGCTGTAGACCAGGAGCGTATCCTTGTCGCCAAAAAGGCTGGAGAAGCGGACCGGGCCTGTTTCGGACACGAACTCAAAGTCCTGCGGCATTTCCCCTCCTTGAGGCAGCGCGCGCCGCTGAGCTGCCACTCGCTCGATTTGGCGGCGCAGCTCGATCTCTTCCGCAAGCAGCGAATTGCGGGCCGCGCGATACTCCGCGCTCTCGTTGGGGAAATGGCTCTTGTTGGTGGCGGCAAGCTTCTGGGCGGGAACGAGCGCTGGCGGATTGGGCATGAAGTCTCCAGAAATTTCGTTACACCTTAGGATGATAGGCGTCGCAGTGATGGCGGGCTCATCCTGAGTCGCCCGTCACAATCCCGGAACACGG
>CAVRUM010000018.1:0-38457 GCA_963724375.1 uncultured Acidobacteriaceae bacterium | reverse complement strand
ACGCCTGGGGTTTGGGCGTGAGGCGGATGAAGCGCGGGGCGAGTTCGTCCCACTTTGATAGCAGCCAGTAGGCACGGGTACTGAAGGTTTTCTCGGCGTGGAGCTGGACGAGACCGTGAATCGCTTCGCGGGCTTCGGCGTCGAGGGTTTCGTACTGCTCAGCCTTAAGAAAGTCTTCGTGATAGAGGATGTCGCGCATGAAGCTGCCGTCCTCGTCGAAGACCCAGGCGAGGCCGCCGGTCATGCCGGCTCCGAAGTTGAAGCCTGTGGCGCCGAGGATGACGGCGAGGCCTCCGGTCATGTATTCGCAGCCGTGGTCGCCGACGCCTTCAACGATAGCGAGGGCTCCAGAGTTGCGGACGGCGAAGCGCTCACCGGCGCGACCGGCGGCAAAGAGGGCTCCGCTGGTAGCCCCGTAGAGGGCCACGTTGCCGAGGATGACGTGCAGCTCGGACTGGAGCGCGGCGCGGCCTTGTCCGCGAAGGATGATTTCGCCCCCAGAGAGGCCCTTGCCGACGAAGTCGTTGGCGACTCCTTTGAGGATGAGCTGCATGCCGGGGACGGCGAAGGCTCCAAAGGACTGGCCAGCGGGGCCGGTCATCTTGAAGGTGAGCGGATGATCTGAGCTGAGGCCACTGTTCCTGAGCAGCGCAATCTCGCCCGCGAGGCGCGCGCCGAGGGTGCGGTCTTCGTTCGCAATGAGGGCTTCGTGCATGAAAGGCTCGTTGGCCTTGTATGCGGTGAGCGCAGGCTCAACCCAGGCGTCGTCGATGGGAGGATGATCCGCAGGGCGCAGGTTGCGACGGCCCTGCCAACGGGTCTCCAGCTGGCCGCTGGGCGGAGCCGCCAAGACTGGCGCCAGGTTCAGGTTTCCATCGAAACGAACCTGCTCGAGCAGGTCGGTGCGGCCGATGGCGGCGTCAAGCGAGGGGAGTCCGAGGCCGGAGAGCAGGACTTGAAGGTCGCGAGTGAGCTCCTCAAAGAAGCGAACGATGTGCTCGGGCTTGCCGCGGAATTTCGCGCGCAGGTCGGGGCGTTGTGTGGCGATCCCAGTGGGGCAGGTGTTGAGATGGCACTGGCGAGCCATGTCGCAACCAAGGGCGACGAGGACGGCGGTGCCGAAGGCGTACTCGTCTGCGCCAAGAAGGGCGGCGATGAGGATGTCGCGGGCGGTGCGGAGGCCTCCGTCGCAACGCAGGCGCACGCGGCCGCGCAGGCCATTTCGTAACAGTATCTGTTGCGCTTCGGCGAGGCCGAGCTCCCAGGGATTTCCGGCGTACTTGATGCTCGAGAGCGGTGACGCGCCTGTGCCGCCAGCGTGGCCGGCGATGACGATATAGTCGGCGTAGGCCTTGGCGACTCCCGCGGCGACGGTGCCGACTCCCCACTCAGAAACGAGCTTGACGCCGATGGCGGCACGGGGATTCACGCGCTTGAGGTCGTAGATGAGCTGCGCGAGGTCCTCGATGGAGTAGATGTCATGGTGCGGCGGCGGCGAGATGAGCTGGACGCCAGGCTGGGCGTGGCGCAGGCGCGCGATGAGCTCGGTGACCTTGTGACCGGGGAGCTGTCCCCCCTCGCCGGGCTTGGAGCCCTGGGCGATCTTGATCTCGATCTCCTCAGCATGCATGAGGTACTCGGTGGTGACGCCGAATCGTCCGGAGGCAACCTGCTTAACCTTGTTATTGAGCAGGAGCGCGGGGACAGGCTTGCCGAGCAGGTCTATCTCGGCGTGGGGCTGGTAGACGGCTGGATCTTCGCCGCCCTCTCCGGTGTTGGAGCGCGCGCCGATCATGTTCATCGCCGCGGTGATGGTCTGGTGCGCCTCAGGGCTGAGAGAGCCCAGCGACATGGCGCTGGCGATAAAGCGCTTGTACATGTGGGCCGGAGCTTCGACGCGCTCCAGCGGGAGGGGATGGCCGGCGGGACGGATCTCGAGCAAGTCGCGCAGGACGGCGGGCTCCTTCTCAACGGCCTGGGTGGAGAAGGCGGCCCAGGCGACGGCGGGTTCGGCAACCGCGGCCACTCCGCGCGCACTGCCAACGACAGTCTGGAGGGCCTTTACGGTCGGCGGCTGCCAGGCGTGGGGCTCGGCCTTGTCAGCCTTGCGGAAGCGGACCCAGCCGTAATCGGGTAGGTCTTTCCTGATGGTCACAACGGGGGCGGGAGCGCCGTCTTCGCCGGGCTCCGAAGGAGGGTTTTGGGTCGCCGACCAGACTTCGCGGATCTGGGCTTCGAGTTCTGCGAAGCCGATGCCGCCGAGAGGCGACGGAGTCCCGAAGAAGCAGCGGTCGATGACTTCGAGGCCGAGACCGAGTGCGTCGAAGAGATGGGCGCCGCGATAGCTGTCGACGACAGAGATGCCCATCTTGGACATGATCTTGGCCAGTCCGAGATCGAAGGCGTGGAGCAGATTGGCTTCGCCCTTTTCGGGGTTGAGATTGCGCGCGGTCTCAAGGGCGAGCCAGGGGCAGACGGCTCCGGCGCCCATGCCGAGGAGAACAGCGCCGTGGTGGAGGTCGCGGCAGTCTCCAGCTTCGACGGCGAGGCCGGCGAAGGTGCGGACGCCGGCACGGGTGAGGGCGTGGTGGACGGCTCCGGTAGCGAGAGCCATCGGGATAGGGATGCTGCTTTCGACCGGCAGGCGGTCGGTGAGAAGCAGAACGGCTGCGCCTCCGCGGACGAGGTCGATGGCCTTGGCGCACAGGTCATCGAGGGTTGCTGCAAGAGTAGAAGCTGGACTAAAAACACATTCGAGCACGGCGAGAGGCAGGTTACCTGCAAGCGCGTGACGGCGGGCGTGGAGATCCTGGATCTGCGCCAGCGAAAGAAAAGGCGATGACAACGACAAGCCGGGCAAAGGGGCGTGTTTATCGAGCAAGTGAGGCCAGGGACCGAGGCGCGTGTGGAGCTGGACGACCCGGGCTTCGCGGATGGAGTCGGTCGGCGGATTGGTGACCTGCGAGAAGCGTTGGCGGAAATAGGCGTAGACCGGGCGCGGCGCGCGAGCGAGCGGGGCGATCGGCGTGTCGTCTCCCATTGACCAGACGGCATCCTTGCCATCCGCGGCCATGGGCTTGAGGATCATATTGACGTCTTCGCGGGTGTATCCAAAGGCGAGCTGCAGGCGCTGGAGCTCGGCAGGCTCGAGGGGCGGTCCCGGGACGTGGTCGATGAGGGTACTTTCCTCGAGGAGCTTTTCGTATTCGGGAGCCGCGCCATCGAAGATGACCTGAATCTCCTTGTCTTCGAGCAGGACGTGGTCGTCGAGGTCGGCGACGATCATCTGACCGGGGCCGAGGCGGCCGCTGTGCGTGACGGTCTCAGGATCAAGATCGACGAGGCCAGCCTCCGAGCCGAGGACGACGAGCTGGTCTTCGGTCACGAAGTATCGACAGGGACGAAGGCCGTTGCGGTCGAGGACGGCTCCGATGAGGCCGCCGTCGGTGAATGAGACTGCGGCAGGCCCGTCCCACGGCTCGGCACTGTCTCTTACATAAGAGAAGAAGGCGGAACGGTCGAGATTTCCGGCAGGCTGGATAAGCATGCGGACAGCTTCGGCGACGGTGCGTCCGTTGCGGGCGAGAAGCTCGACGGTCTCGTCCAAGCTAGTGGAGTCGGAACCGTCTTTGCTGATGACGGGCTCGAATTCCGCCGGGAAGGTCGCGGCACGGGCATCCATGCGGGCGCGGTTGCCCCAGACGGTGTTGATCTCGCCATTATGAGCGAGCATGCGGAGGGGCTGGGCGCGGTCCCACGATGGAGCAACGTTGGTGGCGTAGCGCTGGTGGAAGAGCGCGAACGGCGTCTTGAAATCGGGGTTCGCGAGGTCCGGGTAGAAGTCCGCGAGCAGACGCCCGGCGCACATGGCCTTGTAAACCATGTTGGAGACGGAGAGTGAGCAGACGTATCCCTGAGCATTGCTCCGCTCGAACTGCCTGCGAGCGAGAAAGAGACGGTGGGGGATGCGGTCGGGGTCGTCGGTGGTGATAAGGACGTGGCGGATGATAGGCAGAGTCGAGAGCGCGATTTCGCCGAGGATCTCGGGGCGGGTTGGAACGTCGCGCCAGGCGAGGACGGTGAAGTTCTGCGCGGTGAGCGCCTGCTCGATTTCCGTGTGGGATTCTGCGTCGCCGGAGGGAAAAAACATGACGCCAACGGCGAGCGGCTGCGACGGGTCGAGAGTAATGCCGGCAGAGGCTAGCAGGAAGTCCCGCGGGATGGCAGTGGTAATGCCAATGCCGTCGCTCGACTTGCCGTCGGCGGCGACGGCTCCGCGATGCTCGAGACGAGCGAGAGCGGTGAGGGCCTTCTCGAGGATGTCGTGCGAGGGGATGTTCGTGAGAGTGGCAACGAAGCCAACACCGCAGGATTCGAAGTCGAAACGGGGATCGATCAGGCTGCCCGCAGAGCTGCGTGGGCGCTCGGATGTTTGGGTAGAATTATTAAAATTTATGCAGCCCATGAGCTACTATACGACCTCCTGCTTTTGGTGACATTAAAAGATTGCAGTACGGGCGCGGGTGCCGCGCACTCGATAAAAAACTGCAATCTGACCTATCAAGAGAAATTATGTAAAGCGGCTTGACAGCGGCTCTCTGTATATTTATACATTATATTGCATGTTTATGCATGAGGCGCGGCCGTTTTTGAGAAGGCCGCGAATTTTATTTTGACGAAATACGACCGGCACAACGCGATTCGAGACTTGGTGGCGAGCAGCAATGTCAGCAACCAGGAGGAGATGCGCCGCAAGCTGGTGCGCCGTGGCTTCGACGTGACGCAGGCGACGGTTTCGCGGGATATTCACGAGCTGCGTTTATATAAGGGTCCAAATGGGTATGCCCTGCCCAACGGCGCAACCGGCGAAGAGGAAGACGATTCTCCGTCGGTAGATGACGTACTGGGCAGTTTCGGGATGAAGGTGAAGCAGGCGCAGAACCAGCTGGTGCTGATCACAACCAGCGGCGGCGCGCAGCCGGTCGCGCTGGCCATCGACCACGAAGACTGGGAAGAGGTCGTCGGCACGATCGCCGGCGATGACACAGTGCTCATTATCTGTCCGGACCAGAAAGCGGCTGCGCAGTTAAGGGCGCGGCTGGAAGAGATGATTGGCTAGAGCACAGGGCACAGAAAGACGCGACGAAGATGGAAGGTCAAGTACAAACCGCGGTGATGGGGGTGAGCGGCTATGCCGGTATGGAGCTGGCGCGGCTGCTGCTGCACCATCCGCGGCTGAAGGTCATGCCTCCCGTATTTCTTGGGCGCGCCGAAGTTACGGGCGAGGTATCCCTCACGGCGATGCATCCGCAGTTGATGGATAACAACGGAGCGGCATCGCTAAAGATTGAGCCTTTTTCATGGGAGCTGTTGAAGGCGCGAGGAGTTGAGGTGCTGTTCCTGGCGACTCCGCATGAGCAGTCGCGGGAGTGGGCTCCGAAGGCGCTGGAGCACGGTCTGCGCGTGATCGATCTGAGCGGTGCGTGGCGATTGAAAAAGGCGACGAATCGCGCGGTCTACAAATTTGACGATGACGGGCACGGACACGCGGTAGCGGTGCAGGCGAAAGCGGTGTACGGGAGTCCGGAGCTGCACCGGGATGAGATTCGTGGCGCGGGGCTGGTGGCGAATCCGGGATGCTATGCGACGTCGGCGATCCTGGGGCTCAAACCTTTGATCGCTGCGGGCTGGGTCGACCTCGAGCGCGGGATTGTGTGCGATGCGAAGTCGGGTGTGTCGGGCGCGGGCAAGGCTCCGACGGAGAAGACGCACTATATGTATGCGGCGGACAACCTGTCGGCGTACGGCGTGTTCGCGCACCGGCACGTGGGAGAGTTGCTGGAGCAGCTCGACCTGGCAGACGAGCAGATCGTGTTCACACCGCACCTGCTTCCGATTCCTCGCGGGATTCTGTCGACGATTTATGTGACGTTCCGGGAGCGGAAGACAGCTGCGGAGGTTGAGCAGCTGTATCGCGAATTCTATGCAGAGAGTCCGCTGGTGCGGGTGTTTGCTGCCGGGCAACTGCCGCAGATCCAGTACTCGGTGCGTACGAATTATTGCGATGTCGGATTTGCTCTGAACAAGGATGGGCGGCGCTGCGTGATTGTGTCGTGCCTGGACAATCTGTTGAAGGGCGCGGCCGGGCAGGCGGTTGAGAATCTGAACCTGATGTGCGGATGGGGAGAAGCGGAGGGACTGGCATGAAATTTGTGGTCAAGCTCGGAGGAGCCACCCTCGAGAATCCTGAATTACTGCACAAGTGCGCGCAGGCGATTGCGGATCTCGTAAAGGACGGGAATCAAGTAGCCCTGGTGCATGGCGGGGGCGTGCAGTTGACGCGCACGCTGAAGCTGATGGGCAAGCAGAGCGAGTTCGTGGCCGGGCTCCGCGTCACCGATGCCGAGACTCGCGATGCGGCGGTGATGGTGCTGGGCGGTCAGGTGAACAAGGCGCTCGTAGCCGCGCTGGGTGCGCATGGGCAGGCGGCAATGGGAATGTCGGGCGGCGACGGGCTGGTATTCCGCGCGCGCAAGAAGAGGACGGCTCCGGACCTTGGGTATGTGGGCGAGATTGTGGCGTCTGATCCACGGTGGCTGGACGCGATCTGGAAGATGTCTGCGGTGCCGGTGATTTCAAGCATCGCCCTGGGCTTTGATGGCGAATACTACAACGTAAATGCCGATGAGATGGCCGCAGCCTGCGCCGCTGCATGCAAAGCGGATGCGCTGGTGTTCCTGACTGATGTTCCGGGCGTACGTGGCGCGGATGGCGAAGTGATGCGTTGGCTCAGCGTGGGTGAAATTGCGTCTCTCACAAGGGATTCCGTGATCAGCGGTGGAATGCTGCCGAAGTTGAGCGCGTGCCGCGAGGCTCTGCTGCAGGGCGTCAAGCGAGTGCGGATACTTCCAGCGGAAGTTGCGGCGGTGTTGCCGGATCTGTGCAGCACACGGGTTGTTCACGGAACTGAAGTGTTAGTGGCGTAAAAACAGCGCTCAGAGCACAGAGCGCAGAGCTCAGAAAGGCTCACGATTGGCATCGTATCGAGAGTTGAAAGTTTGGCAGCGAGCGATTGAGCTATCGGTGGCAATTTATAAATTAACGGTGGAATTTCCCAGATTTCCCAGAGAGGAACTATACGGCCTGAGTTCACAACTGCGACGTGCTGCGGTGTCTGTAGCCAGCAATATCGCAGAAGGATACGGCCGGGGATCGAAAGGGGAGTTTCGACAGTTTGTCGGTGTGGCGCGTGGATCAGTATTAGAGCTTCAGACGCAGTTAGTCATTGCAAAGGAACTTGGTTTTGGGAAGGCCGATCAACGGCAGACAGCGGAGTTTCTGGCCGAAGAGACAGGCAAGATGCTCTGGGCTTTGCAAAAGAAAATCTGAGCTCTGCGCTCTGAGCGCTGAGCTCTCGGGAGTAAAGATGACGCTGGAAGAAATCAAAGCGATAGAGGCGAAGCTGCTGCTGCCGACGTACGAGCGGAATCCGATTCTGTTTGTGGGCGGCGAGGGCGTGCATCTGATCGATGACAACGGCGAGCGGTATCTCGATCTGCTGAGCGGCATTGGCGTGAATGCGCTGGGATATGCGCATCCGGCGATTGAGAAGACGATTGCCGAACGGAGTAAGAAGCTTATCCATATTTCGAACCTGTTTTTCCATGAGGGACAGGCGGAACTGGCGCTGCGGCTGACGAAGATGAGCGGCCTCGACCGCGCTTTCTTCTGCAACAGCGGAACCGAGGCAATGGAAGCGGCGCTGAAGCTAGCGCGGGCACATGCCGGACTGCTGCGCAGCGAAGGCAGGACCTTGGGCACTAAACTTCTCGCGCTCGAGAACAGCTTTCATGGGCGCACGATGGGCTCAGTCGCGACAACGCACAAGGCGAAGTATCGCGAGCCGTTCGATCCGGTGATGCCTGACGTGGAGTTTGTGACGTTCAACGATGTCGAAGACCTCAAGGCGAAGTTCTCTACCGATGTGTGCGCTGTTTTGATTGAGGCGATCCAGGGCGAAGGCGGGATTCGTCCGGTGTCGCGCGAGTTCATGGCTGTGGCACGCGAATTAACACAGTCCACGGGAGCGCTCTTGATTTGCGATGAGATTCAGGCAGGGCTGGGGCGTACGGGCAAGTGGTTTGCGTACCAACATTATGACGTTCAGCCAGATGTCGCGACGGTTGCGAAACCTCTGGCTGGCGGGCTCCCACTCGGCGCGATGCTGTGCACCGAGGAGGCGGCCCGCGCGATTCATCCGGGCATGCACGGGACAACGTTTGGGGGCGGTCCGCTGGCATGCGCGGTAGCGGTTGCGGTGATCGACACTATCGAAAGCGAAAGGCTGCTCGATCATGTAACTGAGGTAGGCACTTATTTTCACGGGAAGCTAAACGAGCTTGCCGAGCGGCATCCGGCGATTGTGGATGTGCGCGGGATAGGACTGATGCTGGCGGCGGAAATTGATTCAACGGAGCTGGCGAAGCAGGTTGCGACCGAGATGCTGGAACGGCGCATCCTTATTAACAGGACGAGCGAGACGGTGTTGCGATTCCTGCCACCGTTCATTCTGGGCAAGCCCGATGTAGATCAGGCGATTGATGCCCTCGACTCAATTCTTGCCGCGCATGCGCCGGCGACGGCGGGCACTGCGTCCACGCCAGGAAAACAAATTCGGGGAGACGAATAAATGGCTAAAACAGCTTTTTTGAATGATGGAGCAGTGGGGGTACTTCCCTCCCCTGCCGAGGCTCTTGCCGGGCGCGACTTCTGCTCGATTGCGGATTTCTCGACTGCTGAGACTGCGGCGGTGCTGGAGGTGGCGCACGCGGTGAAGGCACGTCCACAGGATTATCGCTGGGCGCTCGATGCGAAGCAGATGGTGATGTTCTTCGAGAAGGCATCACTTCGCACCCGGCTGACCTTTGAGGCGGCAATCAACACGCTGGGCGGATCTGCGATCTTTGTCGATCAGACGCAATCGCCCCTGGGTGAGCGCGAATCACTATCGGATATAGCCCGGAACGTGGAGCGCTGGGTATCGGTGATCGTGCTGCGGACGTATGCTCACGAGACGATTACCGAAATGGCAGAGATTGCGACGTGCCCAGTGATCAATGCGCTGAGCGATCTTGAGCATCCCTGCCAGGCGCTGGCGGACTTCATGACAGTTGAGGAGCGTTTCGGATCCGCGAAGGGAGTGAAGTTTACCTACGTGGGCGACGGGAACAACGTATGCCACTCGCTGATGCTGATGGGCGCACAGCTCGGCGCACACTGCACGATCGGATCGCCGAAGAACTATGCCCCGAAAGCCGATATCGTCGCGCAGGCGCGGGCGATCGCGAATGCGACCGGCGGGAGCATCGAGCTGGTGAGCGATCCGGTGGCTGCGGTTTCGGGAGCGGATGCGGTGTACACCGACGTCTGCACCAGCATGGGGTTCGAGCACGAGGTGACGAAGCGGGCTCCAATCTTCAAGCCTTACCAGGTGAACGAACAGCTGATGTCGCTGGCGGCTCCGCATGCGGTGTTCATGCATTGCCTGCCCGCGCACCGGAACGCGGAAGTGACGGATGCGGTGATGGACGGTCCGCAGTCGGTCATCTTCGAGCAGGCAGAGAACCGCATGCATGCGCAGAAAGCGCTGTTGCTAATGCTGCTGGGTGGAGTGCAGGGCTCAAAGCACAGAAAAAACGCCACGCTTAGAGTCGTGATTTCGGTCTGGCGCCCACGAAAGACGAGACACAAAGCGCAAGCGAATCGTCTGCGCGTATCTCAATTCGAGCAATCAATTTTCCAAGACGGAAGAACTGTGAGGTTTTGAAAGAGATGTCTGTGATTCTTGAGAGTCTGCCGGTTGGTGAAAAAGTCGGCATTGCTTTTTCCGGGGGACTCGATACCAGCGCCGCGCTTCACTGGATGAAGCAGAAAGGCGCCCTGCCGTATGCCTACACGGCCAACCTGGGGCAGCCGGACGAAAGCGACTATGACGAGATCCCCCGCAAGGCGCTCGACTACGGTGCGGAACGTGCGCGACTGATCGACTGCCGCGAGCCTCTGGTGCGCGAAGGGATCGCCGCGCTGCAGTCCGGCGCATTCCACATCTCGACCGCCGGCATCACCTACTTCAATACGACTCCCATTGGACGCGCAGTCACCGGCACGATGCTGGTCACGGCTATGAAGGAAGACGGCGTCGACATCTGGGGCGACGGCTCGACCTTCAAGGGGAACGACATCGAGCGCTTCTATCGGTATGGGTTGCTGGTCAATCCACGGCTGCAGGTCTATAAGCCCTGGCTCGATCCAACCTTCATCGATGAGCTGGGCGGTCGTGCGGAGATGTCGGAGTTTCTACAGAAGGCTGGCTTCGGCTACAAGATGTCCGCCGAGAAGGCTTACTCCACCGACTCTAACATTCTCGGTGCGACCCACGAAGCCAAAGACCTTGAGCAGCTTTCGAGCAATATCCGCATTGTCGCTCCCATCATGGGAACGGCCTTCTGGCGTAACGATGTCGATATCCGGGCCGAAGAGGCGACGGTCCGTTTCGAAGAGGGCTTTCCGGTTGCGCTCAACGGCAGAGAGTATTCCAACCCGGTCGAGCTGCTGCTCGAAGCCAATCGGATTGGCGGCCGTCACGGCCTGGGCATGAGCGACCAGATCGAGAACCGGATCATTGAGGCCAAGAGCCGCGGTATCTACGAGGCCCCCGGCATGGCTCTGCTCTTCATCGCGTATGAGCGGCTCATCACGGGCATTCACAATGAGGACACGATCGAGCAGTACCGTGAGAGCGGCCGCAGACTGGGCCGTCTTCTTTACCAGGGACGCTGGTTCGATCCCCAGGCCATCATGCTCCGCGAATCCGCGCAACGCTGGGTGGCAAGCGCCATCACGGGCCAGGTGACGATGGAGCTGCGCAGAGGCAACGATTATTCGATCCTGAATACAGAGTCGCCGAACCTGACCTTCCACCCAGAGCGCCTCAGCATGGAGAAGACGGAGTCCGCCTTCTCGCCGCGCGACCGCATCGGCCAGCTCACCATGCGCAATCTCGACATCACCGACACCCGCGCCAAGCTGATCACCTACGCACGGACGGGCCTGATCACCCTGAGCCACGGGTCGGAGATGCCGCGACTGAGCAACACGGCCACGAAAGGTGGAGAGAATTCATGAGCGAGCATTCCGCCAAGATGTGGTCAGGCCGCTTTCGCGAGCCACTGGACCCGCTCTTCGATCACTGGCAGCGCTCCATCAAGTTCGACCGAGCTCTTCTAAGCGAGGAGATCATGGCCAGCAAGGCGCATGCGCGCGCGCTGCTGGCTGCGGGAGTTCTGAGCGAAGCGGAATACACGAAGATTGTGGATGGCCTCGAGGCCATCCTTCTTCGTTTTCAGCAGCAACCCAATGGGAGTGATGGAACTCCGCATCGGCCCGAGCCAATGGGTTCGGACGCTGAGGATATTCATCACTTCGTAGAGCTGCGGCTGGTTGAACAGGTCGGCGATCTGGGCCTGAAGCTGCATACGGGGCGCAGCCGCAACGAGCAAATTGCGACCGATCTGCGGCTGTATGTGCGGGAGCGCGTCGGCATGCTGATCGCACATCTGGGGGCGTGGGCGGGTGCGCTGGTCGAGCAGGCAAGGGCGAGCGGCGATGCGGTGATGCCGTCCTATACGCATCTGCAGCGAGCAGAGCCGGTGCTGGTGGCGCACTGGCTGCTGGCCTACGTCGAGATGAGCCTGCGGGATGTTTCGCGGCTGGAAGATTGCGCGAGGCGGCTGAATTATTGCCCGCTGGGATCGGGGGCTGTGGCGGGCGCGACGCTGGCACTGGATCGCAATATCGCTACGCAGGAGCTGGGGTTTCTGGCTCCGACGGCGAACAGCATGGACGCGACGAGCGATCGCGACTTTGTCCTCGAGTATCTGCAAGCACTGACGATGGTCGGGCTGCATGCGAGCCGGTTCGCCGAGGAGATCACACTTTTCGCGACGGCGGAGTTCGGGTTTGTCGAGCTGCCGGAGGCGTTTTCGACGGGATCGAGCGCGATGCCGCAGAAGAAGAATCCGGACTTTACGGAGCTGGTGCGGGCAAAAGTGGGCCGTATCCACGGGGCGGCAGAGACGGTGACGCTGCTGCTAAAGGGGCTGCCGCTCGCGTACAACAAAGACATGCAAGAGACGCAGGAGCCGGTGCTCGCAGCGACGAGCACGGCGCACCTGATGACGTATTTGCTGGCGAAGTTTACCGGAGCGCTGAAGTTTCGCACGGAACGGATGCGGGTGGGGTGCGAGAGCGGATTTTTGAACGCAATGGCCGCGGCAACTTATCTTGTTTATAAGGGAGTTCCCTTTCGCAAGGCGCACGAGAAGATCGGCAACGCGGTGCGCTATTGTCTGGATAAGGGGTGTGAGCTGGGCGATTTGACGTTGGATGAATTGAAGGAATTTGGGCCTGAGTTTGAGCAGGACTTTTTTGCGGCGGTGACTTTGGAAGCCACACTGGATTGCCACGACGTGATCGGCGGAACGGCGCGGAGTCGCGTGAAGACGGCGCTGGCTGAAGCCCAAGTGCGGGTGCAGGCTCTGGCCGAGGCTTACGGGGCGGTAAGTATGGAATCGGCGAGCATGGGAAGCAAAGAGGTAAGCCATGCTGGTGCGTAAGGCCCGCCTGCAGGACGCGACCAACATCTACGAGTTGGTAAACAGCCTCTCGCAGGACGGGACACTGCTACGGCGCGTCTTCTCGGAGATCTGTGAGAACGTTCGCGACTTCACGGTTGCCGAGAGCGATGCGGGCGTCTTTCTGGGATGCGGGGCTCTGCACCTGTATGGTCCGCATCTGGCCGAGGTGCGGTCGATCGTGGTGAAGCCGGAAGCGAAGAGCCAGGGCGTAGGCGGGCGAATTCTGTTTGCGCTGCTCGATGAGGCCGAGGATCACGGAATAGGGTGCGTCTGCCTGTTCACGCGCATTCCTGACTTCTTCTTTCGCTACGGATTTCGCGAGGTCGAGGACCGCGCGGCGCTTCCGGACAAGATCTTCAAAGATTGCCAAAACTGTCCTCGCCTCTACCGCTGCGACGAAGTCGCCATGGCACGCGGACAGGTACCTAAGATTTCGATTCTCGGTCCGCGGCTGGAAGCCGAGCAGTTGGTGCGGCTGACAGGCTGAAAGAAGACGCGCCGGGCCTCTGAGAAACTTCGCTACAATTGGCGTTTGCAGACATGACGCCGGACTGAAGAGCCGGGCATCGAAGTAAACACATGAACTGGAAGCTGGAACTCGCGCTTTTCTCCTGCGCTGTGCTTGGGCTGCGGCACGGGTTCGACTACGACCACCTGGCGGCCATCTCGGATATAACGGCGGTTCAGAAGAATTGGAAGCAAGGCATGCGGCTTGGGATGACGTACGCCCTGGGACATGCGCTGACGGTGGTTGTGCTGGGCACACTGGTGGTCATGCTGCATATCCCCCTGCCGGCCCGTCTCGATAACTGGACCGAGCGGCTGATCGGCGCCACGCTGATCATTCTCGGGATCGGAGTGGTGGCGAACCTGATCCGGCACTCGCACTCGCATGGTGCGATGCAGAGCCGGTGGGCGATTCTGATTTCCGGCTGCCAATATGCGTGGTGGCGGCTGCGAAGACTGTTCAAACCGGACGCGCCGCAACCCGAACCGTTCTCGTGGAATTACAGCGGCGGATCGGTATTCGGAATTGGAATTCTGCATGGGCTGGGCGCCGAGACTCCGAGCCAACTTGTGCTGTTTCTATTGGCGGCTAGCCTGGGTGGAACGGCGCGCGGATTCATGGGGCTGATCGCCTTTGCCGCAGGGCTAATTCTGATGAATACGCTGATGACGGCGTCGCTCGGAGGAATCTTCTATGCCGGGCTGCACCGGCCGTCATTCTATCGCTGGGTAGCCGTGGCGGGCGCGGTGTACAGCTTTGCGATTGGCATAATTTTTCTGCTCGGATCGTCAGATCGCCTGCCCTCGCTTGGCGGCTGACGACGAAAGAGGAGCGTATGGCATTTTCGGAATTTCTGTGCCACGTTAAATCGTCTCCGGACGCCGCTTCCTGATGGTCGCGTCGACTTTCGATCCGTGGTTTCGGGATACACCGATTCCGAAAATGCGCAGGCCAGAACGATGCATCTGACGGGCGCCTGGATCCTTCTGATTAGCGCAACGATTGGCACGTCGACGATGCTGCTTCTGCTGCACCTGACACGGCTCGGCGTCCTGATGCACGAGCACATCCGCGACCGGCCGCGCAGGCGGATGTTCCTTGCGTCGGTGAGCTTCTTTCTCACATTTCTGGGCGCACGGCTACTGGTGCTGGCGATTCTTCACAATATTGGGCCATTCGGGTGGGTGGTGATCGGCGGCACGCATGTTCATCACCTGGTCTGGGGAATCCTGATCCTGCTGGTAGTGGGCTTTGCATTTCTGGCTGAAGTCGGTGAGGAGACGACGCCTACATCGATTTTCGCGAGCAGATTGGTGTCGATTCTGTATGGCATAGGCGCGGCCCTCACGCTGGATGAGTTCGCGCTGTGGCTTAATCTGCGGAATGTCTACGATTCGCCGGAGGGACGCGAGAGTATCGACGTGGTGCTGCTCTTTGGCGGCCTGCTGGCTATAGCCGGCTGGGGTGCGCCGTTTCTGAAGGCACTGATCAACAGACCGCGTGGAGACGATTAACCGCGCGGGTCAGGCTTCGAAGTCGACTTCGAGTGGTTCGATAAGAGGCATGAGCCAGGAGAGGAGTTCCTGGTGGACGGGGTGGGGGCTGTAGGCTTCGAGAGCAGCGCGGCTCTCGAACTTCATGACGCCGCCGAGTTCATATCCCTGGGAGCGCGGCGAGATGTTTTCACCGACCCAGGTTTCAAGCAAGCCGGGAATGCGCCCCTGGAGGTTGCGGATTTCAGCGATGGCGCGCTGCTTCTGTTCCGGTGTGACGGCGGGCTTCCAGCGGAAGGCGAAGGTGTGGATGACCATGATCGGATTCTAACTTTTTCCCGGGATCAGCCAAAAAGATTGCCGTTTTTCCAGCGCCAAACGCGCTACATCTTGACTTGTTACGGGAAAGGGTCACCGCAGCGAAGTTAGCGCCGCATAAGCCGCAGTGGCTTGGGGATTTATGGTTAATAACCATCGGGAGAATGGCGAGCCGCTGGCTGAGTTTGGGGAAGATCAAATCATTTGTAAATCCGCCTGACTGATTCGTCCTATACTTTTATGTTTGGCCTGCAGTGGCTGCACCGACAGGACGAACGCCCTGTAGCCAGCGGCGAAATTGGCTTGCAACGGTAGGCGGGCTCATAAGAGCGCGACATAACGATGACATCATGTGACCAATGTCGCTCCCAGAGCATTATCGCTCCAGGCACATTGTCGTCTGTTCAGTGTTGGGCGAGGCCGCTGCCACTAAGTCTCATTGTGTTGGCAATTGCCGTGGTTTTTTGGGGGTTTGGGTACAAAGCATCCCTCTATCATTTTGATGGCCCCAATGCGCCCCGAAGTGGAGTTGCAAAGCTCTGGGTTGACCCGCAGTGGATAGTCTCTCTTGCGTCGGCCGGATCGAAGGTCACTCGTCCCTCAGCGACGACCCCGTCGCCAGAGCCCCGATATGTTGAGTCAGCCGCCTGTGTGCCTGTGAATTTTGTGCCCTTCAACGGCGATTCGCCCGGCGCTCCCGCACACTCTTTCCTCTCCAGGGTTCTTCGCTCGCCTCCGCAGAGTCTCTGAACCGCCTTGCCGGTAATGCGTTGAACTTACATGTGGCCCCAATTGGGGTGCGAGTCCGGGCATCCGGCATTAAGTTCACCCGGAACTGCGGAGAATTGTCATGTATTTCATCTGGATTCTGCTTGGATTTGTTTTGATATCCCTCTTGTACGCTGCCTTTCGAGTTTTGAAGGACGAGAAGCAGAGGCTTCCCAAATGTGTGTTCCCTTTGCCTTCAACTTCCCTTCCTTCAGCGAGCGCCGCTTTCTTCCTTCTTAATATCGGACGCGAAGTGAAGTGGATCACGACCGAAGAGCTTCAGCGGCTCAAAGGGCGATCGGACGACCTGGTCGTCATCGACTGCCGGTCTGGAGACAGGCGTCGGATTCCGGCAATTGCAGGCTCGCAAGCTGTATCGATCAAGCCAGCCCAGTTGTCAGAGATACTTAACTGGCTCCCTGCAAATCAGAGCGCAGTTTTATGTGGCGTCTCAGATTTGTGCCCCTCAGCTACCACAAACAGGCCTCACAGGAGAGGGTTGGCACCACTATACGTGTTGAAAGACGACCCGTTCCGTCTGGGCGCTGGGCTGAGCGCAAGCAGCGTGATCCGTTTTGGAGAACGAGATGCATCTTGAAACCAGTTGCGATAGTGGTAATCGGGACCTGCCGTACTGCGATGATGGATTTCCCGGTCTGGTTCAGCTTTTCGAACGTAATCACCAAAAACTCCTGCGAGTCGCTCAGCGCATCACGGGAAGCCGAGAAGAAGCGGAGGACATCGTTCAGGACTCTGCGTTGAAAGCTCTGCTGAAACTTCCTCACTTCCGAGGCGATTCGCGGCTCGGCACCTGGTTCTACAGCATCGTTGTGAACACTTCAATCGACCACCGGCGCAGACAGGGCCGGCACCGCAATGAATCTCTGGACAACGATATCGAAGATGGCGAGCAGTTTGCGTGCGGTGACACAGGGATCCCATACCTGGACTCTGAACAGTCATACGCGCGCGAGGAGCTGCGCTGGATGGTTCTTTCCGAGATCGCACAACTCAAGCCCATCCACCGAGGTGTGATTCAACTCTGCTATATCGAGGGATATTCATATATCGAAGCTGCAGAGGTATTACACGTGGGGGTTGCTACAGCGAAGGCCCGTCTTTACCGAGGCAGGAAGGAACTTCGCTCGAGGCTTTATGAACGTATGTCCGCTTTTCGGCCCTCTACAACACCCACTCTTTTTCACCAGTAGGCGATCGATTGCCAAGCTTCCGAGACTCTCAGTGCACCACCTCCAGCAGCATGGCGCTTCCATTTCGAATTATCCACCTGGGCTCGCTCGCGGCGAGTTTGATTGGGACACCAGCGCCCCCGGCGGAGGCGATGGACAGCTCTGGAAGCCCGTGAAGCCCGGCTGCGGTTGTTGAAAACGGACCCAGCGCGCGGGGCAACCCGCCCGGCTGGGACGGATTGGCATACACGCCCGTATAGTTCGCGTAACCCACAGGCTGGCTGTATCGGTCGTATACCGTCCCGGACCATCCTTGCAGGAAAATCTGGTCACCGCCTACCTGGCGGGTTGTGTAGTCGCCGGGGTTGGACGTGCCACGATCAGGTGCTGACAACGGCACCTTGGTATCGCTAACGCTCATCATTCCGGCGGCGGCGATAAGCCGGACGTGGACCGGAATGGTATGCCCCTTCCAACTCAGCCGGTCAAACAGGATGCTGACGGAGGAGTGACTTACGTCGACGATGTGACCCTCCAGCCTTGTTCCTCTCGGGAGATCGATGTTTTCGCTTACGGGAACGATCTGGATCAGCTCTCCGCTCACCGGTTGGCCAGGTTGCAGATTGGAAGGTTTCAGCGTCCGAGTAATGAGAACAGGCAAGGTCGCACCCGGCGGAGGAGGGGCTAGTTCCTTAGTGACAAGGCCACCAGCGGGTGCGGCGATGCCAAGGACGAGGAGCGCAATCAGGCACCGCATATTTCCTCCCTTCTGGTTGCTTAGACGTCTTTAGAGACACATGTGCCTGCGCCCGCGTTGTAACTGGGTTTTGCACTGACACTAAATTGGGCCGGATTGGGCCGGATTGTGCTCTATTGCCCTTGGCCCCCGTCTCCCCTGCCAGCATGCAGCCGGATGAACCCGTGATTCAGCCCCGAAGGGTCGGTCCACCAGCCTGTGACTTCTCCCCAGAGATTGTTGGTTGATGGTCTCGTTCCCTGGTTGGGAAGATTAGTCGCGGCGCCGGGAGCATCGAACGTGTCGATGGCACCGTCGAATGAACGCGAGTAGCCGTGAGCTGCATCATTCGAGTCGATGTAAAACCCGGTGATCGCTCCCAGCAGGCTAATTGAGGAGGCAGCAGTTCCCTGCCCGGGCCCATTTCCCGCGGCTGGCACATCAAAGGTGCTGAATCGGCCGGAAATGCTGCGCACAAAGCCGTGCGATACCCCCGCGGCGTCCTGAAAGTATCCCGTGATTGAGCCTTCCTGATCGATGCTGGAGACGAAGGTCAGGCCATCGGCATCGGGCTCGTCGAAGACCGTGATCTTTCCATTCCGTTCACGGAGGAATCCGTGATAGGCGTAGTTGTTGTCCGCGTAGGAGCCAGCGGCGAAACCCGCATCATTCAGACAGGTTTCTTCACAGACCGTGGTGGATATTGAGCCCGGCGGATCGAAGGTCTTGATCTTGCCGTCGGGAGAGCGCACGAAGCCGTGCTGCGTATAGTTGCTGTCGAAGTAAGCGCCTGCGGTTGCCCCTTCGAGATTAATGGACCATGCGACCGTGCCCTGGTATTCGTCAGTGCCCGCGCCCGCGGCATCGAACATTGCAAACTTGCCGTTGGGATAGCGAACGAAGCTGTGGTAGACGTAGCTGGAGTCTTCGATGTAACCGACAATGACACCGAGATTATTGACGCCGTTGGCCACCGTGCCTTGATTGAGTCCCGCGCCGAGACCGGCACCGGGGGCGTCGAAGGAGATGAAACTGCCGCCAGGGGTTCTCAGGAAGCCGTGAGGTACGACCTGAGAATCTGTGTAAAAGCCAACGATCGCGCCGAGGTCGTTGTTGGCATAGGCAAAGCTGCCGCAATACGGATCGCAAAGGGGCGAATCCGCTGTGATGGCGCCGGGAGGGTCGAACTCGACCAGCTGCTGCGAGTGATTCTGTTGAGCTTGTGCAGATGACGTAACCGCAATCGCCAATGCGGCGACTAGATTTGCGGCAGCGACTTTCGATCTCATGAGGTCCTTTCTCTTACGTCGACATGGTTTCACTGCAGGCAGCTGGGGAGAGCCGGGGGAGGGTAATGCACTCAATCACTTGTTTTGCTTTTGATAGAAGACAGACTAACGGGATTGATCCCGAATTGAAAAGCAGAAATTCTGAGGGGTGCCTCTTTGATCGGAGCTAGGTCGCGTCTTCGACAGCCAACGCGGGCACCGGTTTTCTGGCCCGGCTGGTGGTAATCACCACCACACTGACGAGAACGAAGAGCGTTCCGAGGATGGTGCGAGCGCCGAGAGGTTCTCCGCCAAGAAAATAGCCGACTAGCACGGCGACGACGGGGTTGACATAGGCATAGGTCCCGACTTTGGTGGGCGATTCGTGATGAAGCAGCCAGACGTAGGCGGTGAATCCGACGAGGGAGCCGAAGACGATGAGGTAGACCAGGGCAAACCAGGTGCGCGGGGAGACCTGGGCGAGATGGACGGTCTGGAACTCTCCGAGCGAGCCGGAGATGAGGGTGAGGAGGATGCCTCCGGCGAGCATCTGCGAGGCGGCGCTCATGACTTTCGAAGTGGGCAGATGCATGCGGCGCGAAAGGATGGAAGCGACTGACCAGCTCATAGAGGCAAGGATGAGGGCAATGGCTCCTTTACGATCGATTGGTGCTCCTCCGAGGTTGAGGGACCGGCTGACGAGGACGAGGACTCCGCCGAGGCCGATGAGAAGTGCGAAAGCGAGGCGAAGGGTGAGTCGTTGCGTGCCGAGGAGGATGATCTCCGACAGGGCCATGAAAGCCGGGATGGTGGCCATCATGACCGCGGCGATGCCGGAAGGCACATGCTGCTCAGCCCAGAAGAGGAGTCCGTAGTCGCCGACAAAGATAAGAAGGGCGAGGATGGTGGCGGAAAGCCACTGGCGCGGTGTGGGCGAGCGCTCGCCCCTGACGATCATCCATCCGTAGAGGACCAGACCTGCAGGCAGAAAGCGCAGCGCGGCAAAGAGAAGCGGCGGAAGCTCCTGCACGCCGATGCGGATGAAGATGAAGGTCGACCCCCAGACGAAGTAAATGATGAAGAAGGCAAGGAGAGTCTTCCAGCGCGGGCGATGGGGATGGGAGGCCATGGACGTTGGTCCTAACGGCACTTTAGCAGCTTTGGCGAGCCACGATTGAGAGGCAGCGGAAGGCAGGTCCGTCATGTAGAATGAGCGCGCTTGCAGTACGGACCTTGCGGGGTTTCCTTGTCCGATGCGAGCATCAGATGGTCCAATCTCGATACCGGACGATGACGACTGTGAGCGAGATATTCAAGATGCCTCTTTTGGTTCTCGTAGTTTCGGTGGTGGTCCTGTGGCTATCTGTGCAGGCTGGTGCGCTCATCGGACGCAAGCTGCGTGCGTTGACGGAGGATGAGCGGCAGGACCTGGATCTGGTGATCAGCTCCAGCCTGACGATGCTCGCGCTGATCATCGGATTCACATTTTCGATGGCGGTAAACCGGTACGATCAGCGCAAGAATTACGAAGAGGAAGAGGCGAATGCCATCGGGACGGAATATGTCCGGGCGGATTTGCTGCCGGCGTCTGATGGCGCAAAGGTGAAGCAACTGCTGGTGCAATACACAGATCAGCGACTGCTGTTCTACACCGTTCGCAACCAGCAACGGCTGGACACAATTAATAACGAAACAACAAGATTGCAGAACGAGATGTGGTCGACGGTGCAAAGCGTGGCGAAGACACAGCAGACGCCCGTTGTGGCGCTGACTGTCGCGGGGATGAACGACGTGCTGAACCGTCAGGGCTACACGCAGGCAGCCTGGTGGAATCGAATTCCGACCGGGGCATGGACGCTGATGTTCGCCCTTGCGATCTGCTGCAGCATGTTAATCGGCTACGGGTCGCACCATCGAGGCGCCAAGTTGTACGCAGTCATGCCTCTCCTGGTGTCGATCGCATTTTTCCTGATCGCGGACATCGACAGCCCGCGTAGAGGCGTGATTCGCGTGGCTCCACAGAATCTGATCAGCCTGTCGCAGTCGTTGCACGGTCAGTAGGCGCATTTATCCGAGTCGTAATGCAGCAGTGGTAGCATTGGCGCTCCAGGAGAAGCTATGGCTGTACCGACAACCCTGATGCTGAAGATCACGCGCGGAACCGAAGTGCTCGCGACCCAGGAGATCACGTTCGATGATGGGACGCTAGAGCCGGTTCCACTGGTTGGCGACCAGATTGTGGTGTCGGCAGGTGAGCAGGTGTTTCGCGGGAACGTGGCAGCGCGGGATTTTGATTACACGCAATTTCTGCCGGGAAATGAGGGAACGGCGACGTTCGTGATCACGATTTGGGCAGACGTGGTCGCGTAGTTCAGCCGTTAATTCTGACTCGTATCGTTTCAGGGGTTCGGCCTGAGAGTGTAACCGTGACGGAGCTTATTCTGCTCGTCGGTGAGCTGCTGGGCCAGCACCATTTCCCGGTCGGATTGCTCCTGCATGCCCAGGCGGGCCAGCGTCATGGCGTAGTAGCGATGCGCAGTCACATAATCCGGTGCGTAGATCACCGCCTGCTTGAGATATGACTCCGCCGTAGCATAATCCTTTGCGCGATAGGCCAACACCCCCATACCTGTCAGCGCTCCCCCGTGAGCCGGAGTGGAAGCCAGCACTTTTGCGTAGTCTGCTTTTGCCGTGGTGTCATCATGGGCGTCCAGTGCAATTTGCCCCAGCTCGTAATAGGACTCGGTCTGGCGCGGTTGGAGTGCTATCGAGCGCTCAAGTTCGGGCTTTGCCTCCTCGTCTCTTGACAGCATGTAGAGGAGGTGGCCGAGACCGTAATGACCGCTCGCGTCATCGGGATTGATCTTGAGATATGCCCGCAGGTGAGCCTCAGCGTCCGCCATTTTCTGCTCGTCGAGCTCGATGTGGGCGAGCGCGTACAGCGCTCTCGCGTTTTGCGGCTCCAGCCTGTGTGCCTCTGACAGGGCGGCATCAGCGTCCTTATATATCTGCATGCTGTCGGCCTGGATGCCGAATGCGATCAGCAGCTCGGCAGAATCGGGAACATACCCTTTCGCGTGCATCAGCGTGGCGAGAGCGCGGTCAGCGTTGCCAGCCGCCCGGTCGACCAGCGCAGACGCTAAAGCAGCGCGCACTTCTCCAGCCCGGGCGTGTTGATCGTGAGGCTTCGCCTTCAACACAGCTTCAAACGACTTCATAGCGTCGTCATTCAACGACTGAGCGAGTTGCACTCTGCCGAGTTCATCCCACGCCGCCAGATCATCGGGGTTTCGCGAAACCATCGCGGAGAGCGCCTCCTGGGCCTGCACGAGTTGATTCGCAGCGATGAGAGCTCGAGCGCGCTCGATGGATTCAGCGGGGGGAGAAGACTGCGCGGCCAGGCCTGACGCAATCAGAGCGAGTGCAGCAAGCACCGATGTATAGAGACGACATCGCCATTGTGGCGCTGGAGGCCGCGCTCTCACTTGGCGGGCTCCTCGATTCGAAGGATCTGATCTCCTTTTACCTCGGCCAGTTGCTGGCGTATCCCGCTCGGCCACCGGATCTCAACCGATTTTGCGTGATCATCGGCGCCAAGTCCGAAGTGGGCGCGCTTGTCGCTGGATGAAAGATAGCTGCCTGCGGTCGATACGGTCCACCACTGCGCTCCCTTCGACGTAGTCACCTTGATTTCCGCGCCAATTGCATCCCGGTTGCTCTTGTGGCCTACCAGATCCAGCGTAAGCCAGTGGTTGGCAGTTGCAGTTTCGTTGCGGACTACGTGGGCCAACCCATCGTTGGTTGCTACAACGAGATCCTCAAGGCCGTCGTTGTCCAGATCTCCGACCGCAAGCCCACGGCCCGCCCAAGGCTCCTTGAAGACATCGCCCGAAGCAGCGGATACGTCGACAAACTTGCCGCGTCCGATATTTCGCATCAGCAGCAGCGGCTCCTTGTAGTGCAACTGGGGATAAGTGAGCTGAATGTTATCGATATCGTGGCCCTGGGCGACGACGAAGTCTTTCAGCCCGTCATTGTCATAATCGAAAAACTTGATACCCCACCCGGAATGCAGCATCGTAACGGCGCCGACACCGGACATATGCGTTGCGTAATCAAAACCACCGTCGCCGGTATTGCGGTAAAGGGCGTACTTCTGATTGGCAAGATCAGTAATTACCAGATCAGGAAGTCCATCGTCGTCATAATCCTGCGCATCGATGCCCATTCCCGCGTAGGTGCGGCCGTCTCCGTCGACTGCCATCTGCGCCATCAAACCCTGCTCTTCAAATGTTCCGTTCGGCTTCTGGTGATAGAGGAACTCGACCATTGAGTCGTTGGCGACAGCCAGATCGATGCGCCCATCCCGGTCGAAATCGGCCACTGCGATGCCCAGCCCTTTGCCGGGCTTATCGATCCCGAGTTTGGCGGATATTTCGGTGAAGTGGCCGTTACCGTCGTTGTGATAGACCAGAGGGGCGATCGCCGGAAAGTCATCAGGATGGCAATAGGAGCGGTACTCCGGACCGCGCTTTTCCCCGCACCAGATGTCTGCGAAATCCCATTTCATATAACGCAACACCACCAGGTCGAGTAAGCCGTCGTTATCGAGATCCACCCATGCCGCGCTGGTTGACCAGCCGGAGCCACCGGTGCCGGATTCTTTTGTGACATCTGTGAATGTGCCGTTGCCGTTGTTGTGATAGAGATGGTTGCCACCGTAGCCGGTGACGTAGAGATCTTCAAAACCGTCGTTATCGTAATCGCCGACTGCGACGCCCATGTCATAGTTCGTGCCCTGTAAGCCAGCCTTTTCGGTCACGTCTTCGAAGGTGCCGTCCTTTTTCTGGTGGTAAAGTCGGTTCCAATAGGCCGGGCCAGCCTTTTGCGGGATGGTTCCGGCCGGTGTCGGGTCGCTGAACGGCGCGCCGTTAACCAAAAAGACATCGAGGCGGCCATCATTGTCGTAGTCGAAAAGCGCAACGCCCGCGCCCATTGTCTCCGGCAGATATTTTTTCGAGGTGTGCGAAGCCTTGTGCTCGAAATGGATACCGCTCGATGCCGTCGTGTCCACGAACTTGCCCGGAGTGATCGGAGCCGATTGGGCACTTGCGACGCCGCCAAAAAGGAGCGGAAGCACAGCGGCAGAAAGCCTTCGAACTGCAGAAAACCGACCTGGCAATGCGCCCCAGCGTTGCTGTACTGGATAAACATCGCGGCCGCGGAACGACATGAAAGGAAAGCGCACGGCTTATTGCTGACCCGATTTCCCCGGATCTGCTGTGCCGGCGGCGCGCAATTTCTGCCAGTCCTCAGCTTCCTTTGTGGTGGCCTCATCGGCTGCCTTTTTCAATTGCTCGTACTTGAGCGCTGCTTCACGCGCCTGAGCAGTCTTACCCAGATGACGATAAGTCTGCGAGAGCTGATACCAAGCTCGCCGCTGCAACTCTCCATCCAGGGTCGTCGCGCGCTCGAAAGCCAGTACCGCCTCTTCTTCCTTCCCTTCCGAGGCCAGAGCTCGGCCGAGATAATAGTCGGCCCCGGTGGGATGGTTATAAATCTTCACCACCTCCTCGAGCAGCGGGACGGCTTCTTGAGCGCGACCGCTGTCGACTTCTGCGCTCCCAAGGTTGTACATAGCGATCGGATTCCCCGGTGAAAGCTTCAACTGCTCGGCGAAGGCCTTGGCGGCTTGATCGGCCTGACCCAGCTTACGGTACTCCCAGCCCATCCCCTCGTAGAGTTCCGCGTCGTTCGGAGCGAGCTTGATGGCCAATTGATACTCCGCGACAGCGCCGTTGTGGTCGTTTGCCTGCGAGTCGATTACTGCGTTCAATCTGTGCAGACGCCAAGACCCGGGATCGAGCTGATAAAGAGCAGTGTAGCTTTGCTTCGCTTCGGCCATATGCGCCTGAACGCGATAGTCAAGCACGTTCTCATCGCGCGGCGCGAGCTCTGCGGCGCGATCCAGCGGTCCGCTTGCCAGCTCAGGTTGACCGGCGTTGAGCTCGACGATCCCGAGCCAGGTGAGTGCCTGCACATTTTTCGGATCTTCCTGGAGCGCCAGGTGCAGATCCCGGAGCGCAGCGTCAGTGTCGCTGCTTTGATATTCGGCGATGCCTAGAAAAAGATTGGCTCCGGGCGAGACAGGATCGAGTTCGAGTGATTTCCTGATCGATGCGATCGCTTCGAGAAGCTTGCCTTCTTTTAACTGCGCCAGTCCGAGATCGAGCTGGGCGGGCGCAAAAGACGGATCCAGCTCAGTGGCTTTGCGGAAGGCGGCTTCGGCCGCTGCAGTGTTTCCCGCATGCATCTGGGCAGCGCCCTCACGAAAGAGCGCCTGCAATTGGTTAGTCGACTGCTGGGACCACAGGCTGCCTGTGAACATCAATGTGCCCGCCAATAACCGGCAAAGTTGACGACTCGCAAACGGCATAGGCTACGGCCAACGCTAGAAGAGCAGAACAGCCATGTCAAATCCGTGAGTTGTTTGAGAGAAGCGGCAAAAAGACGGGGAGCACGGACTGACAGCCATGCTCCCCCTGAGGGAGGCCACAACTCTAGAAGCTGAGTCTTCCGGTCACCTGAATCGCACGCGGAGAATTCGCCTGAGAGGTCGGTATCCCGAAGGTGAAGTCTGCCGGATTAATGTCGGGCGATGAGAAAAGGTGCCGGTTAAATGCGTTGAGGAATTCGAATTTCAGCTCAAACATCACGCTCTCGTGGATGGGCGTGTCCTTGAGTATGCTGAAATCCTCATTCTCCCACGCAGGCATTCGGATGTTGGTAACTCGCGGTGTGTTGCCAAGCGTGTAAGGTAAATTCGCAGACGATGCATTTACCGCGGCGACCTGGTCGATGAAGGCCGGCCGTGCGATTCCATTGTGGTAGGCGGGTGCGGAATTGGTATCCGATCCGTTGAAGAAGCTGTTCACGGTAGGATCGGATCCGTTGGCCGTGTTGAATGGGTTGATGTGCTTCCAGCCGCTCCGATAAATTGAGCTCTTGATCGGCACATCGGGGACAAGATCATACCGAGTTGCGTTTTCCCAGCCAGGTATTCCGGCCGTGCAGCAGAAAGCGAGAGGCTGCCCGTCCTGGTAGCGCAGGATAGCCCCGACCTGCCAGCCGCCTGCGAAATAAGCCGCTGGTCCGCTGTTCAGGAACTTCTGCCCTTTGCCGAACGGCAACACGTAAAACGGAGCGGCGACAAACGTATTTGTAACGTCCTGAATACTGAGCGCTTTCTCCTCGTGCAGATTATCCGGGTTCTGGACCTGTGGTTGGCCGGGATTGGTATTGGGCAGTGCGCTGTCGGTATCGTTCATGTTCTTGGACCACGTATAGGACACCTGAAGGCTCAAGTTATCCCGGAACCGCCGCGACAGCGATACGAGCATCGCGTTGTAGCTCGAGTGACCCGTGGCCTGCAGGCAGCAGCCCGAATCTATGTAGTCGTATTGCGGGAAGGGGCGCAGCGCCTGCTGGATCTGCACTCCGTTGCCCCACAATCCGAAATATCCGGTGAAAGGAACAGGCACTCCGTACGGATTGTTCATCAGCTGTTGGCCCAGCTCTTTGCCCAGAGCGAGGTCGTTGTAGGGAATGTTGTTGATGTTCTGGTTATTCGCCTGCAGGTTCTGCGCCTCGCTCCCGACATACCCGATGCTCAAGATCAGGTCCGATGCCAGCTGCTGCTGCACCTGCATGTTGTATTCGAAGACCTCTGCCGGACGTCCCGCTGACTTCTCGATATAAGATCCGGGCAGATAAGTGCCATTGAACTGTCCGGGATCGAGGTTTGGCGGAGCAGGAAATGCTGGATATCCCGCATCGATCACGAACGACGGATCGAAGCCATTCTTGGATGGAAATACGGGATTGGACTTGTACCCGGCGTTCATGCTGCCGCCAAAGTCGTCATATTGGAGCGGACCGTAAAGGATTCCGGCGCCGCCGCGCAGCACGGTCTTTGCGTTGAGCCACGGCGGAGAATACGCGAAGCCGATGCGCGGAGCGATGTCCTTAAAATAGGTATTCGCCCATTTTGTGTTGCACCCGTTGCATGTGGTGCCGAAGACCAAGGCGCCCGGAACGCCGTACTCGGGGTCCAAAGCAGTGGGGCTGAAGTTCGATGTGTAGTTGATCGCCTCGTGCCGGGGCACGTCCACGCTGTAGTTCAGACCCAGATTGAGGGTGAGGTTCCTGGTGATCTTCCAGTCGTCCTGAACGAATCCGGAATAGTACCAGGATATCCAGCGCGATTGGTGCGAATAAACGGCCTGGGCTCCGTTGCAGGCAAGGCCAAGCAGTTCGCTGGCTAATCCATTTCCGTTGTTGCTCGATCCCTGATAGGCCGAAGTCTGCGCCGCGCAAAAGTTGATGGACGGCGAATTGTTGTTGATCGGGGAATACTGCTGATAGCGGATGTCGGTGCCGAATGTCAAACTGTGGCGGCCCTTCTGCCAGGAGAGGCTGTCCACCAGACGAAGGCCGTTGTCGATGTTGTCGCCGTTGTTCGGCATGCCCTCCTGGGCGGTGAGTCCGTTGGTTACCACTGGGAAGTTGTTGCTTACTGCATTGCCGATCCCAAGTATTCCGAACCAGTTCATGTGCTCCAAAGCCGGCACGGCGAAGTTAATGCTGTTGGAGCGGTTGGATCCAATAATGAAATGGTTCAGCAGTGACGGCGTGAAGAAGTAATCGAGGCCGAGGCGCCAGAAGTGCGTTTCGAAGTCCTGCTTCCAGGTCTGGTAATCGATTGGGTAGGGCAGGTATTGACCCGGAGGCGCCCCGGAAATTCGGTTGTTATCCCGCGAGCTGTATGAGCTCCAGAGTTTTAATTTCTGAGTGATGTTGGCGTCAATACGCACTGTCAGAGTAGTGTTCTCGATGGGAGACGTGCTCGAATAGGAGAAATTGTTGAATACGTTTCCGTTCGTGGGCCCCGGGAAATACTTCAGGATATTCAAGGCTACTGGAGAGAAGCCGCCGGGAATCTTGTTACCTGGGAAGGCCGTCCGGCACTCCACGCCGTTCACGGTTCTGGTGGTCGAAGGATCAAAGATCTGACCCTGATAGACAGGGGTTCCGTCACAGGGATTTGTGCCCACTACATTCGATGTATTGAACAGGGCCGGATTGGAGAAGTCGCCCGAGAGTTCGGCCGGAGTGGGCACGGTTGTGATGTTGGTCGCTCCAAGGCTGTACTTCAACTGCTCCCAGGCAAAGAAGAAGAACAGCTTGTCTCGACCGTTGTAGACCTTGGGAATCCAGACAGGGCCGCTGAAAGTGACACCGTAATCGTTTTTATGATCGGTCGGTGTAGCGTAAGTCGCCGCGCAGCCGCTGTTCCCGGCAGCGATACATTGATCATAGTAGCCGCCGTTAAACCAGAGGTTGGCATCGAGGGCCGTATTGCGGAGGATTTCGTATCCGTAGCCGTGGAAGTTGTTGCTGCCGCTCTTGGTGACAAAGTTCTCAAATCCCCCGGTGGTGCGGTTGTACTCGGCCGGAGGCAAGGAATCGGTGACCGTCAACTGCTGCAGCGCGTCGACGGACGGCGCTTCCTCGTCGAAGGATGAGCCGTTCTCGCTGCGTTGCTGGCTGAGGCCGTCGATCAACACCTCCGCGCCGTAATCCTGTCCACCTGCGATCTTGCTGAAGAAAATGCCGTTCGGACTGTTTGCCGTGCCGGGCCCGGTATTGCCGGGCAGCAGGAAGATAAAGGCTTCCGGCGAGCGGAAGGCACCCACACCGCCCAGCGCAAGCGGAAGCTTCTGATACTGCTCGGCGGTGATTGTGCCGGAGATGTCGGAGCTTTCGGTCTGCAACTGAGGAGCGTTCGCCTGAATTGTGACGCTTTCAGTCGCGGCGCCTACTTTCATGATGACGTTCACGGCCGTCGTAACCTGGAGGTTCACCTGAATGCCGGTGAGTTTTTCGGGCCGGAAGCCGGCCGCCGTTACTGTGATGTCAAATGTGCCGATGGCCAGCTGTGGCAGCCTGTAATTTCCGGCCGATGTGGAGACGGTCTGGACCGTCGTTCCGGCCTTTTCATCGACGGCCAGCACTTTGGCTCCGGCGATAACGGCGCCGGTAGAGTCAGTAATGGTTCCGGCGATGCTGCCGAAAACTGTTTGCGCGTCTGCTCTGAAAGTAATCGAAAAGCCAGCCAACACGATCAAGAGCAACCCTGTTACCAGCCTTGAATGTCTCATTGATAACCTCCCGAAAAATGTTCGTCCGGAGCGACCTCAGATTTCGCCGACCTTTGTCGCTGTAAACAGTTACATATTTGCGTACTTTGATTTACGGTCCTCGGCGCGGGTCTGCGCCGATAACTACGGGAGACTAATGTAGTGGGCTAACTTCACGCATGAGTCAGCGCAACCACCACCCGGTGGTTCAGTTGAACCAGACGACTTTTGTTATTTGAGAAAGTGCGGGCAACCAAAAACTGATCAGGCCTGTACGTCTAGCAGGCCTTGCTGGATCGCAGTGGTGACCGCCTCGGTCCTGTCGGCAACATCGAGCTTCTCGATGATGTTATTAACGTGATTCCGGGCGGTGTTTGCGCTTATATCGAGGGCGGACCCAATTTGCTTGTTGGTGAGACCCTTCGACATCATCTCGAGAATCTCGCGCTCGCGGGTAGTGAGGCTAGAGCGGGACATCCTCTGCGCAAGGCGTGCCGCGATTTGCGCCGGGAAATAGCGGCGGCCGGAAGCCACCGCCTTGATCGCTTCAACCATCTCCTGCTGGCTCGTGCTTTTTAACAGGTATCCCTGCGCTCCGGCGCGCACGGCGCGATAGACATCTTCATCGGTTTCGAAATTGGTAAGCACCACGACCCGCGGAGGGTTTGGGAGCGAGCGCAGTTTCTGAAGCGTCTCGATCCCGTTCATCCCCGGCATGCGCAGGTCAAGAAGCATCACCTGAGGCTGAAAACGTTCTATCAGCGCGAACGCCTCCTGGCCGTTCCAGGCAGCGCCGACGACTTTGAGACTTTCCTGGGTGCCCAGCATACTGCCAAGGCCGGCACGAACGACCGGATGATCGTCAACGATAAGAATACTTATTTTGCCGTTTGTCTCTTTGCTCATCTCGGGGGCCTCGCAAGCGAAAGATTCTGATGTAGCGTGCTACTCGTGCCAGCGGTAAGCGTGATGGTACAGGGGCAGTCACCAGAACACGCGTGCCGTGCCCCGGAGAACTGGTCAGCTCCAGCGTGGCCGATATTCCCTCAGCACGTTTGCGCATACCCTGCAGCCCAAAGCCGCGCGCCGCCGCCGCCGGCTCGAATCCTGTGCCGTCGTCCTCTATGAGCATCGACGCCGCCGTCGATCCATACTCCATGGTTATTCTGATCAGCGAGGGCGACCCATGGCGAAGAGAATTGGCGATCGCCTCCAGGCCGATGCGGAAAAGCGCATCTTTCAGGGCCAGCGGCAAGCCGTTCTCCTCTCCGCTGACATTGAGATGCACTTTCACCGTCCCGCACTCGACAATTCGTCGCGCAAATCTTTCCAGCGCTGTATGCAATGGCTCGGCGACGAGAAATTCGCGGCGCAGGGTCATCAGGCTCCGGCGAGCCTCTTCATGGCTGTGCCGCACAAGCTCAGAGGCCAACTCAAGCTGGTGATTTACCTCCGGTATATCGCGCAGGGGGCCGTTGCCGATCGCCTGCAGTTGAAAGCCAATGCCAACGAAGCTCTGGGCGAGAGAATCGTGCATCTCGTGGGCGATCCGCTCTCGCTCATCGAGGACCGCCTGCAGTCTCCAATGGTCTACGCGGATATAGAGCAGCAGACCGAGCAGAAACAGGATGATGACGCCGAGTCCGAAGAGGGCCAGGCTACGGGCGCTCCACCAAGGTGGTCCGGCAAGCACTTCGATGTCGTCTGCGGAGGGCACGAGCAGAAAGAACGGGTGCAGATTGCCGGTGACCTGAGGGTCCACTACGCAGACTCCGCGAATGCGAAGCCTGCTCTGGGCGGCCAGATTTCGCAGCGAGGCGCTGCTTCTTCCCGGATCCACAACGGCTCGGAACGACTGGTTGCCACTCACCATGTCAAGCTGCAGCGATCCGTCGGGGGCGATGGAGTGGTGGACCAGCAGCCCATCGACCTCGATAAACATGGCGTCGTAACTGCCTGTCGCCGCCTGGCTGGCCGTGACCGCGACGGGGGGCAATGGCGCTCGCGCCCATAAAAGCCTGACCTGCGCATTGCGCAGGGTCAGACTGTATCCCCGCAGATCGACCTCTCCTCTCGCCTCCACTTCGTCGCCGAGCTTCAGGTCGGGCAGCAATGGACCCACAACAGCCGCCCCTCCTGTCGTGTCCTGCACGTACAGGCGCGGCGATGTCAGGACGACCGTGCCGCGCAACACTGTCGTTTGAGCCTCTCGGCGATCCAGTTTCAGACTCGCGATCGTCTCCGCCGGAACGAACCGTTGAGCCGTTTCTCCGGGTGACGCCGCTCCTCCACCGCCGCTTCCGGAAGACCCGTTCATCACGGGTTCATCGATGGCATAAGGTATGGTTGCGATGTGCTCCGTGGAGGGCTTTTCAGGCACAAGAGAGAGATCGGCCGCATCCACGCGGGTAACCGAGAAGTTCTTCCATGCTCCGCCTGAGGAGTGAGACCTGATGCCGACCCGGCCTCGCTGGAAGCAGTTGGCCCGGTCGTCTACGCTGATCGAAGTGGTCTGACCTGTGACGCTGTCGACTGCTACCGCGGAAACCCGGCAGCCCCGAACCGTCGCGCGCAGCCGATACCAATGAAAGGGATGCACACCTCCAGGGACTGGTGCGCCTGCGAGTTGGAGCCATCCGTGTTCGGCGAGACCAACTATCAGGTCGCCGTCGTTGCTCCTCAGACCAGCATAGTAGCCGGTGTAGGAGTCCACGCCTTGTTCCTCGTTGCTTCCGCGCAGAATGACGCCCGCGTCTCCCTGCTGGCCGAGCAACTCGACATCGGTGGTAACGGTGTAGTCCCTCCACCACGGCGATCCGGTCATCAGCTTGGCGCCGCGTTCGTCGGACTCGTTTCGCATCGCTCCCTGTGCCGCTCGCCAAGTGCCGCCATAAGCGGTCCACTCCTCGGAGCTTCCACTGTGAAAGGAATCTTTGTACGGCAGGCCGCGGCCAGGTGAGCGCTCGTAAATCAGCCAGGAAGCGGCGGCAACGGTGAGCAACACCACGAGCGGGATGGTGAGCCACTTCCATTTCCCCGTCACTGCCCGCTCCTGCCGTCTCCCCTCCAATCCATGGTCAGCATTCTGGCTACCTGGGGGGAGTTAAGGTTGTCGCGAGTCACCAGCGTGGGACTCAGCTTGATCAACGGAGGTCCATTTTGTCCGTGCATCTGCATGGCGACCCGTTCTATCGCCAGCCTGCCCATCTCATAGGTGTTCTCCACGACAATGGAGTCAATCTCTCCGGTAACGAGCGGGGGCACCAGTTCCTGCTCGCACGCGACCAGTTTGATCTTCTTCAGAAGGCCGCGGTGCTGCAGAGCGAGGTAGGCTCCGCGCGTAGTAGCGGAATTCAAGGCGAGGAAAGCATCCAGATTTGGATTGCGCTCCAAGACCTTCTCGGCGATATCCTGCGCCTCGGCAATGTTGAATCCGGCGGCCCGCTCCTCGACGATATGAATGCCCGGATATTTTGACTCAAGGTTGGATTCGAAAGCGTGCGTTCGCTCGATGATGCCGCTGACATCGGGATCCACACCGAGGACGGCGACCGATCCTTTGCCGGAAAGGATGTATCCGATCCTGTCAGCAGCGAGGCGGCCAGTTGCCTGCTCGTCGTTCAGGATGTAAGTGAGCTTGCCTCCGGGAGGGATTGGCAGGGGCGAGCTGATGATGACCGTCGGGATGCCGCGCGCGACCACATTCCGCACCGGCCCCATGAGCGCAAGGGCCTGGTCGGGTGCGAGCACCAGTCCCTGCGCGCCTGCGTCAACAGCGCGCTGGATTAACATGATCTGCCGCTCAACATCATCTTCGCGAGTAGGAGCATTCCAATAGACAGTAAGCCCCTCACGCCGAGCAGCTCTTTCGGCGCCGGCGTGCTCGGCTTCCCAGAGGATCAGCGCAGTGGTCCGCGGAATAACCGCGACCATTGGTTTTCTATCGCCGCGGCACCCTACTGCAGCTACGAGTCCGAGGAGACAGATGCCCGCGAACTCCAGCTTAATCAGGCGCAATTCATCCCTGCCCGCGTAGGCGTTTGAACCTCACGAGGATAGCACGATGCAAGGGGCAGGTGCGTGCGCCTCAATGCGCGGCGGCCCTGTGAAATCGCAGCACTACTACGCTGGCGTGAGGGAAGGTGTAGGTGGTGGACTTACCGGCCCGGGGATGATCGGTGGTAACGCCGACGGTATCTGGATCGTCCTCGTTATTGCGGTCGTAGATGCTCGGAGCCGAGATGGTTTCTGCAGTCGCCTCGTGGGAAGGTTCAAATCCTTGCACGGAGATAGAGGCGCGATAGTCACGGTCGAGGCTGCGGTTGACGCAGAAGAGGGCAATGTCTCCGTCAGCAAGCAACGCCGCCCGGACGTCGAGCCAGGGAACATCCTGAATCTCAGGCAAGCGACTGACGCCATGCTCGACCGAATAAGTCGGCGCATCGCTGTCCACGGCTAGAAGCCGCCGCGGCGCAGCCTCCGCATAGGTCCGCAAAACCCAGTATGCGGGCGCGGCATAGACTTGCTCGCGCCGTTTCCAGATGCCGGCAAATTCGAGGATACCGGTCATGTCGGAGATGGGTACGGTATCCGAATGGTCGAGCAGCATGTTCAGGAAGCCGCCGGTAATGATGCCTCCGCCCATATTGTTGAAATCCGGCGCCGCCCGGCTGCCAAACTGATGCCCAATGAAAAGCCATTCCGTGAAGGCAATCTTCGTATCGTGATGACCGGACTGCTGGATCTGCTGGGTCATCTCTCCCAGACGCTTGCCGAGACCGACGGGCAGCGCAAAGGCCGCCTGCGCGATGAACTGATTCGAGGCATCGTGGAGCTGGACGTTGTCGACACCTACAACGAAGTGCGTTGAGAGATAGTTGAAGGTGCCTGGCGGATTTTTGAGCTGAACCGCGTTCCACTCCTGGAACTTGTCAGGATCGGCACCCGTCGCGATGAGGCGCGAGGCGGGATCAACCTTGCGAACCGCGTCGCTGAAAATGCGGGTGCGGTCGCCGATCTGGTCGCGCGTTGGATAACCGGTGTTCCAGTTACCCCACAGCTCGTTGCCAAGTTCCCATAACAATCCGCCTTTCTTGTCGCCCCAGTGCTCGTCCACATATCTGACCCAGTCGGCTGCTTCTTCGGGTGTCCCGGAACCGAGGTTCAATGCAATCTGCGGCTGGGCATTCACGAGTTCGCAGAAGCGCAAAAACTCATCCGTGCCGAAGGTGTTGTACTCGGGAATGCCCCACGCCAGATTGAGCATGTTGACGCGCTTATCGCGAGGACCGATGCCATCGCGCCAGTGATATCCCGAGGTGAAGTTGCCACCGAAGCGGACAACCGAAGGCTTCAGATCGCGAGCCATCCTGATCACGTCGGGATCCATGCCGTTGATATTGTCGGCCGGCATCAGCGAGATCTCATCAACAAGGGCCCGGGCGTCGTTTGAGAGTGAGACGACGAAAGATACGGGTTCTAGGCGATTAACATCTCCCGGCCTGAGCGTCAGATGAAAGGTATATCGAGTCCAGTCGGAGCCGGGGGCATCAACCTTCGCTTCGGCGAGCATGCGATTGCCGCCGTCGCGCTTTCTGATCGATACGGAAAGCGCCGTGGGCCCGCTGAGGTGTTTCACCCAGAGGCTACCGTCGTACTCGAGCGTGCGCTGCACGGGCAGGTAAATCCGCTGGGAAATACCGGTCTCACCGGTAGGGAGGGCCATGATTTCCAGCGACTGGTTCGAATTGGCGGCATCGCCACGGTGAGGCTCATAGCGGTTGCCCTGGTCTGAGACCAGGGGTTCCCACGGCAGCGGCAGTCCAAGCTGCGATCCGCGCAGCAGCTCCGGCTGCTCGCGCACCATTCGCGTCACTTCCGACGCACTCCACAGTCCGTTCTCCAGGCTGCCGTTCTCAATCAGTTCGGCCCACAGGCCCCCATACGTAGAGCGTCCGATCGGCTCGAGGAAGCTACCGAAGATAGTTGACGGAATGTCCGCGGCGGCCGGCCGGTCGGCGTGAATCACGATGTGCACTTCAGGATTTTTTCCAGCGTCAGGCGTGTGGTCCTGAATCTGGCCGTTAACAACAGGACAGAGCGCAATCAGCGCAGCAAACAATCCGCAGAGCTTTGCTCTGAAAGTAACAAGCATGAGAATGCTTTCCTCGGAGACGGTCGAAACGGAATCCGCAGTATAGCTGCACGGGGGAAACGAGGAGAATTGTTCAGCTGAACTAGAACCGGCCGCGATTGCGGTTATAAACTGGCGCGTTGCAGCTAACAGAGCATGGCCGGTTTCAGTTGAACAGGGTGGCAAAGAATCGCTCCGCTAAGGGCGAGGGGTTGGCGTCTCTCGCATCTTCGGGATTGACGCCGCTGCTGTGCGTTTTTCTGCTTATCACCAATGGCACATTGCGTGCGCAGGCTCTTAAGCTCAACAACGAGGCAGAGGGCCTGACGGAGGCCAGAACTTACATCGACCATGGCGAGTATACGAATGCCGACAAGGAACTGCGCAGCTACATCGCAGAACATCCCTCCGATGTGGATGCGCAATACTTGCTCGCCTTCGCCCTTTTCAGAGAGAACAAGCCCGCGGACTCACTCAACGAGTACACTGCGGCGGCGCGTCATCGTCCGCCGCAGGCACCAGACCTGAAGGCGGTTGCACTCGATTACGTACTACTCAATGACTACGCGGACGCCGAACACTGGATCCGCTCTGCGCTCTCGATGGATCCGAATGACCCGGAAGCGTGGTACGAAGCGGGCCGCATCGAATACACGCTTAACTACTTCCGACCAGCCCTCTCGGCGTTTGAGCGGTCACTACAGCTTGATCCGGCTTCGGTGAAGGCCGAAAACAATCTCGGGCTCGCCCTTGAGGGCCTGAACCGCACCGATGATGCTATCGGGGCGTATCGTAAGGCCCTCGCCATGCAGGCCGCATCGCCGCACCCCAGCGAACAGCCCTTTCTGAATCTTGCCACTGTTCTCATCAACCTCAACGAGCTTGACGAAGCTTTGCCCCTGCTCAAACAAGGGGCGGAGATTGCTCCCAATGACTGGAAGATTCTGGCCCAACTCGGACGGCTCTACGCACAACAAGGCAACCTCGCCGCCGCACGGGACACACTGGAAAGGGCCGTAGCCATCGAGCCGGGGAAAGCATCCCTGCACTTCCAGCTCGGCCAGGTCTACAAGAAGGCTGGCGCACTCGAGAAGGCGCAGGCCGAGTTTGCAACCACGCAGAAGCTACTGGGCCCTAACTCCTCTGCGCAGTGAGGGCGCCGCCGGGCGGTTCTTGCCTGTAGGGGCGTGTTAACCGATCGAGCGAGCAGCGACATTCGTGACCACGATCTGGGCAGATGTGGTGTGAAGGTCACGGCTGCCCACTCAAGCCAAAACCGGGCTTGACTGGGGCACCCGGCGGGTCGGAGTCGGCGAGGCACTTGTCGAAGAGAGAGCCGACCGCTCTGATCATCCGCCACTCATCCCGCCAGGGAGTGGCGGCGATGGATCGCGGCTACGATAAAACAAAGCCGTGTGCCGAGCTAAGATGAGTTGCGGGGTAAGGGGCACATTCCCGAGGAGGCTATGCAAAAACCGCAACCGCAGCTGCGGCTCCATCTGAGCGACACCCCCGTGATCTGGCTTACCGGGCTCGCATTCACCCTTGTGCACATCGCCAGCAGCGGCCGCTATGGTTTTCAGCGCGATGAACTGCTCACCTACTCCAACGCGCTCCACCTCGACTGGTGCTACGTCGTCTATCCGCCGCTCACCGCCTGGCTTGCCCGCCTGGAGTTGGCGGCTTTTGGCCCCAATCTCATTGGTTTCCGGCTCTTCGCGGCGATCGCAATAGGTCTCCTCATCGTACTCACCGGCCTCACCGCCCGCGCACTTGGCGGCAGTCGCACTGCCATGCTTGTCGCAGCAGTCGCAGCAGCCATACAAGGCCCCATTATCTTTTGCGGCTCTTTCCTCTCGTACACGTCTTTCGATCTGCTCTGGTGGGTCGCTGTTGCCTGGTGCGTTGCCTGCATGCTGCGCTCGCAGAATCCCCGCTGGTGGCTCGCAATAGGTGCGGCTATTGGCCTAGGCTTGCTTTCCAAATACACCATGGCTTTCCTGGTCGCCGGCCTGCTAGGTGGGATGCTACTCACCTCCAGCCGCCGCTACGTGCGATCCCCTTGGTTTTGGTGCGGCGTCGCCATCGCGGCAGTCATCGTTCTGCCTGTAGTCATCTGGCAGTTCCAACACCATTTCGTGGGCCTGGCCTGGATGCGGAGCATTCATGCCCGCGACCTCTATGAAGGCAGCACCGACTACTTCCTGCCCAGCCAGTTTTGGCGAACCACAAATCCGGTGACCGTCCCGCTGTGGTTGGCGGGCCTCTGGTTTCTATTTGCAACGCCCGCCGGAAAGCCGTTCCGCATGCTCGGCTGGATGTACGTAATACCTCTCATCCTCTTTTTCGCAGGCCGCGGCCGCGACTACTACCTCTGCCCCGCCTACCCCATGCTTTTGGCAGCCGGCGCCGTCTGGGTCGAAGGTCGCCTTGCCTCTCTCAGCCCGCGGTCGCGGACCGTCTCAATCCGCACTATCTGGACGTCCCTCGCTGTCGGCGGCCTCGCCTATTCTGCTCTTGTCGTCCCCATCGCGCCGGTAAATTCCACATGGTGGCGTATCGCGGATGCGGCCAACGACAGCTTCAACATGGAGATGGGATGGCCGGAACTTGCCGCCACTGTCGCCCGCGTGCGCGACTCGCTTCCCATCACAGAGCGTGCCACCACAGGGGTACTTGCCGCCGACGAAGGTCAGGCCGGTGCTGTCAACCTTTTTGGCCGCGCCTATGGCCTTCCGGGGGCCATCAGCGGTATGAACTCCAACTGGCTGCGGGGTTATGGCAATCCGCCACCCCAGACCGTGATCGCAGTCGGCTTCACCCATGATGAACTCGACCGCATCTTTGCGTCCTGCACCTGGGCAGCGAGCCTCCCGCGTCCTTACGGCATTGTGAACATAACTATCGGCAATCCTTCCGAGATCTGGGTCTGTCGCGATGTACGCGGTGGCTGGCCTGCTCTTTGGAAACACTTCCAATCCTACGGCTGACCTGCAACGTGGTGGAATACTGGCTCACTGGACGCGGCTTCGGTCCGTAGCACGCGTTCCTCTCCTTGGACAGCCAGCACGAGCGCTTCCGACACGGTCGCACGGTTTCGGGTGATTTGTCAGCATTACAGACATTGACCCGGTTCTTCGAAACTTCCG
>CAVRUM010000017.1:0-100788 GCA_963724375.1 uncultured Acidobacteriaceae bacterium | reverse complement strand
CCAGGGTGCCTGTAGATGATCAAGAGGTTGTTCCGATTTCGGAGCGGCTGATGGGCGGCTTGTAGTTGAGGCTACCATGGGGTCTTTCTCGGTTGTAGTAGTCGGTCCAAGGCAGCAAGTGAGCATCTCTTTGCTGGGAGTCGGACCAGTGTTTGGCATAAGCCCATTCGCGTAACGCGGTCTGTATGAATCGCTCGGCCTTTCCGTTGGTTCTGGGTGTGTAAGGTCTGGTGCGGCTGTGTTTGATTGCCATCTGCTGGCAAGCGTGACGGAACCGAGTGGAGCGATAGCTAGAGCCGTTGTCGGTCAGCAGCGCGCGCACGGCGATGCCCTGGCGGGCGAAGAACTCGACGGCCGAGTTCAGGAAGGCGATGGTGGTTTCAGCCTTCTGATCGGGCAGCATTTGGGTGAAGGCCATACGTGAGTGGTCGTCGACGGCCACGTGCAGAGCCAGGAAGCCTGGATGTTCCTTTTTGCCGCGCAGCCTGCCATCGCCGCGCAGCGAGACCTCGCCGAAGCGTGTCATGCCCTTGATGTCCAGGTGCAGCAGGTCGCCGGGCCGTGGATGCTCGTAGCGTTGCACCGGAGGCGGGGGATTCAGATCGCGCCACCGGCTCAGTTTTGCCCGGCGCAGGATGCGGCTGACCGAAGCCGGACTCAGGCCGGTGCGGCGAGCAATCTGGTAGCCGGGCATGTGCCGGCGACGAAGTGCAAGTACCTTTTCCACTAATAAGGAACTGATCTGCCGCGGGCTGCGGCGCGGACGCGAGCTGCGATCGACAAGGCCAGCTGGGCCAGACTGCCGATAACGGCCCGCCCATTTGGCTGCTGTCTTGACGCTGACACTGAACCGGGACGCTGCCGACCCCAGCCTTATGCCATCTTCAATCACCATGCGGGCCAGCCGCTCTCGACTCACCGCCGTCCATGGGGCATTCTTGTGATAGTCCATTCGGTCTCCTGAGTTACTGCTTGCTCGTCACAAACAGCTTCTCCGGTCCTGATCGAATGGACAACCTCTTGAAAGATCACAGGTGCCCCACCTCGCCTTTCGGACTGATCTTAAGGACTTGTTGACCGCACCGGCGCGCCTCCGTGCCGTTAATGTTATTCCGCTCGACTTTGATGGGAAGTCAACTGACGAACCGGTGGTCTTTGCATGGATGCCCGCTGCATCGCCGTTTTTCCGCGACCCTGATGGCAACCAGCTCAAGTCGTTGTCAATACTGCCCGATGATCCCCAACCCGAATTGAGCATCATCAGCTGGAGCCCCTTGAACAACAGAACAAAATAAACCGGGCCAGACCCACGTCAATATAGGTCCGGTACTGATCCTCTGAATTAGCGTCAACCCAAGCTCAATAATGCCAAGCCCTTGTTAGCACCAGTCGAGAATCGCTTCCCACAAGCCGACTTGAACGAAGCCGCTGCGGCGGCGGACGCTTACGGGTGTGCCTGAGCCGACATGATGGCTGCCGACTAGCTTTGGTCACAGAGAAGGAGGATTCTCTGTGAACCAACTACGTCAGCTCATGATCGAGGAGTTGCGTCGCCGCAACTTCGCCGATACCACCATCCGCACATACCTGCACGGTGTTGAGCACTTCAGCCGATATTTCCGGCGCCAGCCCGATCAGCTTGGTCCGGAGGACATACGCAAGTATCAGGCAGCTCTGTTCACTCAGTTCAAGTTCAGCCCGAACACGGTCATCCTGCGGCTGGCGTCGCTACGTTTCTTCTACATTCACGTGTTGAAGCGTGGCTGGAGTATCGCCGAGACGCCCTATCCGAAGAAGGTGCGTCACCTTCCCGGGGTGCTCAGTCAGGAAGAAGTCGCGCTACTGATTGAAGCTGCGGATACACCCTTTCATCGCATCCTGCTGATGACGCTTTATGCCACCGGTGCACGCCGCGCAGAAGCGGCCCGCCTCAAGGTCAGCGATATCGACAGCCAGCGGATGGTGGTTCACATCCACGAGGGCAAGGGCGGCAAGGACCGCGATGTCATGCTCAGCCCCAAGCTACTCGAAGAGCTGCGCACCTACTGGCGCGGACTACGTCGCAAGCCCAAGGAGTGGCTATTCCCAGGCAACCGCTGGCACACGGCAAGTTACCCTGTCACCACCAAGGTCCTCTGGTCTGCCTGCCAGATCGCCGCCGAACGCGCCGGCCTCGATAACAGACGCATCCACCCCCACACCTTGAGGCATTGTTTCGCTACACACCTTCTCGAAGCCGGCGCCGACCTGCGCACCATTCAGATCCTGCTCGGCCATCGCGATCTCGAAGTAACGACCATCTATCTGCATCTTTCCCAACGGCACCTGAGCGCGACCGCCAGCCCGCTCGATGCGCTCACGTTTTCTTCACGGGGAGGACAGAAGCAGAGTTGAACAGCCGGCCTCTCCTGGAGATGGCCGACATTGTTCGCTGTGCTGGACAGGCGTTTGTGGAACACAGTCGCAGGTGGATCAACTGGCAACACCGGAAGGTGCTGCTGGCCATTGCGCGCTGCCGCACCGCCGCACTAGGCGGGCATCGCGACCGTTGCATCGGCTGCGGACATACGACCACCATCTCATACAATTCGTGTCGAAACCGACATTGCCCAAGATGCCAGGGCAACGCGCGTCGACGCTGGCTCAAGGCGCGCGAGCGGGAACTGCTGCCCACTCCCTACGTCCATGCGGTGTTCACTCTGCCGCGGGAACTGGCCCCGCTTGCACTGCAGAACAAGCGGCTCATCTATAACCTGCTCTTTCACACCAGTGCTGAGACCCTGCTTGAAGTCGCTCGTGATCCACGACATCTCGGCGCCGAGATCGGTTTCTTCAGCGTGCTGCATAGCTGGAATCAGCGCCTGCAGTTTCATCCGCACGTCCACTGCGTACTGGCTGCCGGCGGCCTTGCTCCGGATCACTCAAGCTGGATCTCGGCCCGGCGCTCCTTCTTCCTTCCCATCGGGGTGCTCAGCCGCGTCTTCCGCGGCAAGTTCGTCGCTGGACTCCGCAACGCATTTCATCGAGATGAGCTTCAGTTCCATGGCAGCCTCTTGCCACTCGCCGAACCGCGTGCGTTCGCCGCATGGCTGAGGGTACTGTTCCGCCATGACTGGGTCGTTTACTCCAAGCGACCCTTCGGTGGCCCGGAACATGTGCTGCGCTATCTCGGCGCCTACACCCATCGCGTTGCCATCTCCAACTCCAGGCTGGTTGCTCTCTCCGATGGCAACGTCACTTTCCGCTGGCGCGACTCAGCCCACGGCAACAAGAAGCGGCTCATGACTCTGGCCCTCGATGAGTTCCTGCGTCGCTTCCTGCTCCACCTGCTACCGCCCGGCTTCGTGCGCATTCGCAACTTCGGATTCCTCGCCAACCGCAACCGCGCTTCGCTCCTGCCGCTATGCTTCCAGCTACTCAACGGCTCAGAGCAGATGACTGCCTCGGCAGCGTCACCGTCCACCGATCAGACCCACTCATTCTGGAACTGCCCAGTCTGCGGCGGGACCATGCGCGTCGTCGAACGGCTCTCCGCTGCGCAACTCCTGATTCGCTCACCACCTCAACCAGGCCGGTGCGCAGCATGAAGTTCTATCTATATCCTCGGCCCTTGCCCGTGCTTCGGCGCGCACACAGATTCGTTGTCCCAATCGGCCAAGACCCCTCGGATGCCGGTCTCTCCAGCCTCCAGATCAGCCCTCATCCAGCCACTGCGCCCCTCCACCCGGCCTTCACGCAAACGCATCCTACCCAACTCCGCCTCTTCCTGATCCCTCTGCACCAGCGCAGACCGATTCAAAATACATAGGCTTCCATGGGGGCGGCTTCCTTCAAGTCGCTGTATCAGAAGCGCCCTCCTCTGAGCATGCAACTGCGCACTGTTGCGTGACGGGCGCTCCAGATACAGCACTAAGACTTATGAGGATTGATCGGCACTTTTTGCGGACAGTGCCGATCTTGGAGACTCCGACTCGTCCTTACCGCCCAGTCATCTTCAGCATGGCCTCTGGCAGACGTGCGCCCTCAAGCGAAAGTTTCGAGGTTGCGTCTTCGATCTGCTTGAGGTCCTCTGCCGTGAGTTCTACATCTGCAGCCCCAATGTTCTCTTCCATCCGAATCATTTTGGTAGTGCCAGGGATCGGGACTATCCACGGCCTCTGCGCTAACAGCCAGGCGAGGGCAATTTGCGCTGAAGTGACGCCCTTACGCTCCGCCGCTGCTTGCACCGCATGAACAAGCACCATGTTGGCCTTGCGGGCCTCGGGAGAGAAACGGGGCACATGATTGCGGAAGTCGCTCGGGTCGAACTTGGTATTTTCGTCGATCTGCCCCGTCAGGAAGCCGGCACCGAGTGGGCTGAATGGAACGAAGCCGATTCCAAGCTCTTCGATCGCGGGCAGTACATCGTCTTCCGGACCGCGCCAGAAGAGCGAGTACTCGCTTTGCAGGGCGGTGACTGGCTGCACGGCGTGAGCTTTGCGGATCGTATCTACACCCGCCTCCGACAAGCCAAAGTGCTTCACCTTACCTTCGGCGATCAGTTTCTTCACAGCGCCGGCGACTTCCTCGATCGGCACGTCTGGATCGACGCGATGCTGATAGAAGAGATCGATGTGGTCGGTCCGGAGGCGCTTCAGGCAGGCCTCAGCCACGGCCTTGATGTGCTCGGGACGGCTGTTTGTGCCAGGACCGCGCTTCCCGGTTTCCGGATCGATGTCGAAACCGAACTTCGTTGCGATCACAACCTGTTCGCGGATCGGCTGTAACGCCTCACCCACCAGTTCCTCATTTGCGAAAGGCCCGTAGGCTTCGGCCGTGTCGAAGAAGGTAACGCCTTTATCGTGCGCTGACCGCATCAGCTGAATCATCTCGCCCTTATCGGCAGCAGGGCCGTAAGCCGAGGTCATACTCATGCAGCCGAGTCCCAGGGCCGAGACTTCGAGACCGCTGTTTCCTAATGTTCTTTTCTTCATGATCGTTTACCTTCCTACTGCACCTATACAGCGCTTCACTTGGACATCCCGACCGCTCTTAGCCAGTTTTCTCAATCGGCGGCAAGACACCTTTTCGTCGCGTCATCCTCAAACTCTTCCGCACTTTTCAGAGGCTCGCGGCTAATTCTTACTGCTGTCCACTTTGACCGGCCTAAGCAGGTGCGAGAACGTGAGTTGAACAAGCTTCCACTTGCCGTTTTCGTTGCTATAAACCTCAGTCACCATAAAAGGATTCGTGACTTCACGCGCACCGACTACTGCCTGCAAGTCCATGTCCTCTAGCACGACTGCCGTCTTACCAAAGATGCGAACGTCCACTTCGTAAACGAAAGCCTTCTTGTACAAGATGCCACCGCTCTTGATGGTGGCTAGTTCCTGTGCTTTTCCCCAAGTCCCTCCCATGTGAGTGAACATGGCTTTGTCATCAAATAGTGACTCTAAGGAATCGACCTTCTTGTCAGCCATCCAATCCCACTTCATGTTCGAGAGGTTGATGACTTCTTGTTGTTCGGATGTATGGGTCGCAGCAGTCTTGATTGTTTCCGTTGGGGGAGTCGGCGATTGCTGCGCGTAAGACGACTGCGCGATCGGCGTTGAAAGAAGTAGACCTAACATTAATATTTTCATGGCTCTCCCTCAATATGTCTGGTTGGCTTGCACGTCCTCTACCTCTACTGCTGCTTTAAAACTAAGGCGCAATGCCACAGGTCGGCCCTGCGGGACACGACAACATTCCTGCAAATCACGACAATCTAAAGTCGTGGGGTTTGACGCCTTTCGCAGCTACCTTGACGCCTCTTGCATGGCATGGCCTCAGACACTCGGATACCGTTGGAAGAGGAGAGTGAGGGATGCTTAAGCATTTCCGGGTTCCGGGACGTCTCGCCGTCAGGCTGGAGGAATTGGGGGTATCTGTTCCCGCAGTGCTCCGCAAAGCGGGTCTTCCGCGCGACCTGTTCCAGCAAACCCGAGTGCTTGTCTCCACAGCAGAGCTTTTTGCACTTTGGCGCGCAATCGATCACGTGAGCTCTGACCCGCTCATCGGTGTAAAGCTTGGGGTAGAGACAAAGACCGAACGCTTTCACCCCATGGCGATTGCCGCACTCTCGACGGAAAACCTCGTAGCAGCTTCAGAACACATGGCTCGATACAAGAAGCTGACCGCGCCAGAAGAGATTCTTGTTGAACTGGACGAAGAAGAATTCACCGTCGGCTTCCGTTGGCTGCTCGCCATTGATGATGAGCCATCGAGCCTCACCGACTACTGCTTCTCCTGGATGCGCTCTCTTGCTCAGCATGGAAGCGGCACGGCGGTAAACCCGCTCAGAGCCGAGTATGTCCAGCAGCGCTCGAACCTGCGTTAGATCGAGCGCAGCCTTGGCTGCGATGTTGTCACTGGCGCTCCACGAAACGTAATCGTCTTTCGTGCCTCAGAAGCGACAAAGCCCTTCGTCACGCGAAATGCAGAGCTCCTCGATCTACTCGCGCCACAGTTCGAAGAACAGCTGCGGCAGTACAAGGAGGAAGATAGTTTCCTGGAGCTTGTACGCCGCACGATCCAGGACAGACTTACAGGCCATCGTCCTTCAATCGATGCAATTTCAAAAGCTCTACACATGGGTCCTCGAACTTTGCAACGGAGACTCCAAGAATCTGGATCAAGTTTTCAGCGCGTGATGGATGAAGCGCGTCATCAGATGGCGCGTTACTATCTCAGCAACTCAGCCTTGGAACTGAACGAGGCTGCCTATCTTTTAGGTTTTGAGGATCCCAACTCATTCGGACGTGCCTTTCGGACCTGGGAAGGCGTGCCACCCAGCGATTGGCGCGAAACACACCGGCCCACAAGGGTGATGTGATAGGAACTCACTGTGTTAAAGCCAAGACATAAGTCCCGGTAAACGTTAGAGCCCTATCGGGACTGCCCCAACGTGAGAGGTCAGGACAGTCCCGATTCATTGCTGGGGCAGTTTCGATAGGGGCGTTTGAAGTAAGTCGCTGTCGCGAGGGACGCGGTGATCCACCTATGGGATTTCAATCGGCGCAGAAGATCTGAGCGAAGGTAGTGCGAGGATCAGATGCGATGGATGGAGCAGAGAACAGCTCACATCGAGATGAAATGCATGTCTGATTTTCAGCTTTGAAGCGATCGTGCGGGTGTTGGAACTCGTTCTTGAGCGCAGACTCGCATTGCGCGCAGGGACGCGGTAGCGGAGGCGATCGATAGGGCTACGGTAAGTCATGAGTCTCTCAGGAGCTGTCATCGCCAGGTCTCCGTGGTGCGGACCAGGTGAGGTTGGGACGAAAATACAGCTGGCTGCAGGTGAGTCGTTCGACGACCAGCATGATGCCGGAGCAGGCAGGACAGTGCAGTCTCGGTATCTCTGGTGGATCGACGGAGGGAGCTATGTCGAGCAGAGCGCGGCAGCGTTGGAGCGCAGCACTGCGTCTACGGTTGGCGAAGATGCCGAAGTGGCGGATACGAACCAGGCCTTTGGGCAGAACGTGAAGAAGGAATCGGCGCAGGAACTCATGGGCGGAAACGGTCATGATCTTCTTTTTGCCGCCATGAGCATAGTCTCGCCAACGGAAAGAGACGCGGTCGTTCTCGAAGGCCACGAGCCGATGGTTGGAGATGGCGATGCGATGGGTGTAGCGGGCCAGATAGTTGAGAACGTGTTCGGCGCCGCAGAAGGGAGGCTTGGCGTAGACGACCCAGTCCTTCTGGCCGAGTTCCCGGAGCAAGTCACTGAATGCGCCAGGCGAGGCAAGTTGCTCGAGTGAGTTGTGGAACTGGAGTCTGTCCTGTTGGAACAGTTCCCGGAGTTGTTCGCAGAACTTGTCGCGGTAGACTTCGCTGAGTGCGATGACAGGCAAAAAGAAGCGTGGCGAGGAATCGATCCATCTGGCGCCATCGAGAGCAAGACCTCCTGCAGGAACGATGTAGTGGATGTGGGGATGATGTTGCAGGTTCTGTCCCCACGTATGGAGCACGCCGAGGAACCCGATGTCCGCTCCGAGGTGCTTCGGATCGCGAGCCATTTCGAGCATCGTCGCTGCGCTGGTGCTAAAGAGCAGATCGTACAGCAGCCGCTTGTTCTGCAGTGCAAGGGCGGAAAGTTCGTGCGGCAGAGTAAAGACGACGTGGAAGTACGGAACGGGCAACACTTCAGCCGAGCGCGCGGCCAGCCACTTGGCGCGCGCGTTCCCCTGGCACTTGGGACAGTGCCGGTTGCGGCAGGAGTTGAATGAGATGGCCTGATGGCCGCAACTGACGCACTGATCGCGATGACCGCCCAGTGCCGCGGTGCGGCAGCGGACGATGGCATCGAGCACCTTGCGATGCGGCCATGCAAGATGCGCCTGCTGCCGTTCTAAAAAGCTGTTGCCCGTGCGACGGACGATGTCGGCCACCTCGAGGGTGGGCCGGCTCATCGCCTGATCTTCCTCCTGGAACGCTTCACCTCATCGGGACTGGATACATCGATGGCTTCGAGCGGACTGGGTATCGCTTGCAGGTGGCGCCGCGACAGATGCAGGTAAACAGTGGTGTGAGCGAGCTTGGCGTGGCCGAGAAGCACCTGGATGGTGCGCAGATCGGCGCCCGCTTCGAGCATGTGCGTTGCGAAGCAGTGCCTCAAGGTATGCGGAGATACATGCTTGGTGAAGCCGGCACGCTTGGCGGCCTCGTTCACAGCCTGCCAGACAATCTTCTCTGTAATGGGGACATCGGCCCGCCAGCCCTTCACCGTACCTGGGAACAGATAGGTCTTGGGCTTCATCCAGCGCCAGTACTCACGCAGAGTCTCCAGCAACTTCGGCGTCAACAGCACGTCGCGGTCACGGCCGCCCTTGCCCTGGCGCACATGAATGACCATTCGCTTGCTGTCGATATCGGAGACCTTGAGATGACACATCTCCGCGCGGCGCAGGCCCGTTGCATACAGCATCATCAGCATGGTGCGATGCATCAGGTTCCCGGCCGAATCAATGAGCCGCGCTACTTCCTGCTGATCCAGTATGGTCGGCAGCCGCCGCTGACGCTTGGGGAAAGGAATGTGATCGTGAAGATAGGGCCGGCGCAGCGTCTTGACGAACAGAAAACGCAGCGCCGCCGTGCGGCCTTCGATGGTTCCTGCAGAAAGCTTACGCTCGCGAAACAGATACGCCTGGTACTGGCGGATATGCTCCGGGCCAAGCCGCTCTGGCGAACGATGGAAGTGCTTCGCGAAGTCCTCCACCGCGTGAATGTAGCAACGAGCAGTGCTCTGAGAATAGTTGCGGCGCTGGAGTTCATCCAGCATCCGCTGCCGAAGATGGGTCACGGTAACCTCCTGTGACCCAACCCTTACACGGCCAACAATGTTCAGGAACAGCCCATGCCGCAGCGTCCCTCGCGACAGCGAGTTAGTTCAAACGCTCTTCTCGTCACCTAACTCCCAGATGCTCGGCAAACTGGTTGCAATCTCAGTTCGCAAAATCGCCAATCCCTCGCCGAGACGCTAAAGAACTCGTGGTTCTGGACGGGTAAAACCGGTATACGGGAGGGTTGACGTGAGAGGGGTCACACCGAATGAAGGCGACCGACTTCGAATATCGTCACCAGACACAAATTCACAATCTCCTCATCCTCGCCGGTGTTCTCACTTACCTTGTAGATCCCGATGACATCGTATGGCGCTTCGTTCGCGACTCCTCTGCACCTCGCTTCTGGGAGCGCACGCTCTTTATCGTCGCGACCATCCTGATCACTATCGGAGCCATCCTTTGCACCCGGGCCCGCGCCTTTCACCGGCCGCATTATCTCGGCGAGCTCGTGTACGCCATTGGATTCGGCTCCCTCCTGCCCATTCCCGGATTCCTCATCCTCGTTGTCGGGGAATCCCTTCGTCTGTTTCGCCTCGCCCGCCGCGAACCCCGCCAGCCATCGCCCGCGGCTATGCCGGCCTGGGGCCACGCCTTCCGGAGGGAAGCCGTAAAGTGGGGAATCGTTATCACGATGCTGGTCTTCGTAACCACGTTGAAAGACCGCCACGCAGACGTCCTCGCCGTCTCCAGCTTTTTGATCGGGTTACTGCTCAACGCTCCCTTGCTCCGCCGCCGATCCGGTTTCGAGAGACGCCCTGCACGCTGACCGCTGATCGCTGAACGCTGTCTCTAAAGTGGCCGAGAATTTCCCCGATTCTGCGATAATAAGAATAGGGGATAAGAAGGCCCGACAGTCATTCACCGTCGGGCCTTTCCTTTTCCGAAACGGGAAGAAAACGACGCATCGAATGGTCGTAAGCCTTTTAGAATCAGACCGAGTCAAATAACCCCAATGTTTTCACGCTCTTGTTAAGCTTAAGCTTGATAACGGCAATAACATACTTGACTAACGACGAAAGAAGGGCGAAACTGTGAGCGCCGTGACAGGACAATCTCTATCGGGGATCAATCTTGTACCAGAGCCAAAGGGAAGTTCTGAGTACGAATGCAAGGAGTCGCTCACTGGGCGGGGGATCGTGCTTTCCTTTGTGTATTCTGTACCAATGGCCACCAATTTTGACCCTTTTGGGGTCTGGCATTCCGGACGCGCCAATGGTATCGTCCTTTCTCAGATATCTATGGGCGCGAGCGACTTCTTCTTGAGTGGCAGCATCCCGATATGACAGTTCTTGTGTTTTTGTGCAAAATGGTTCGTTAGCTTCGGTTCTGCTTGGGTGAGAACTTCGGCCAACGATTTCGACGAGTTCACCACTATCGACTCGTTTAAGAATTTTGTTTCGCTTGAAAATCCAGCGCAACTGCCACACGTTGACGCGGATTGGTTCCTGTGGAGGAGAGCTCATGGTCAGTTACTCTCAAATCTCGGAGCAATTGGCTCGGTATCTCAACGGGAGAACTGACCTCGATTCATTCGAGGATTGGTTTGTTATAAACAGCTGGAACATCCATTTGGCAAACGATCCGAACGCGGAGAGCCTTGTATTTGCCGTTGAGGAATCTCTTGCCGAGTATTCGAGTGGGCACATCACCGAGGCGCAATTGGTGGCTGAGTTGAGAGCAATACTTCTATCAGCACCACAAGTCATTGAGGTCTCGGTTGGACGGCGACCGAAGTATCCTGAATTGTCGGGGATTGTTCGGCGGGTTGCTCTACAATTATGAATTGATTCTTCGCGACCTCCTGCCCATCAAAAGTTATGGACACTTCGTATAACCCCAGATGAGGAGTGACTCCCATTTGCCCAAGAAACGCGAGCATTTTGGGGAGACCGTGGAATTTCTTCGCCGTAGGCACGACTTGATTGTCCGTGAGCGGGATATATTTGGGTTCCCGGTCAGGCCCACGAATCACTATAGACGCCGAATGCGGTGCGACATCGTCTGCCGTTATTCTCACAATGCCCACGATAGTTACAGGAATCGCTTGCTGTTCCAATGGCAATCCTGGATGTGATCTTGCATAGAAAAGATCCACCATTCGGAAAGCGCTAAGAACGTCATCTTTCTCTTGAATTGCGCGTTCGCAGATGATGCAATTGGCCGACATTAAAGCCATAGGTAACCTCACTCTTGCTGCGCATATAATCTTCGCATGAACAACAAGCCACAGACGCCAGAATACAGGGCATTCGAGGATTTACTGGGCAAAGTTCTTAGTGTGTCGAAAGCAGAATTGAACAAGCGCCTAGAAGAAACAAAGCGCGAAAAGCGAACGCCTAAATCCGCTTCCCGCGCTTCTGACGCTTCATCCAGCCAAGCCTAGAACGGCGTTTCTCCCACCTTGCCAGTCAGTTCTGCATAGGTGACGCGCCTTCCGGTTACCTGCGACACGACCTGCGCGAATCGATCCGCATCCCTGACCTTACGATTATTAAACCGAAACGCCTGTTCGTCTGCATACCGCTCAAGGTGAAAAGGTTCCACGGCCACGTAGGTTCCATTCAGAGTCCGCTTGAGAAGACTCCAAAAGTTCTCGATGCCCTGAGTATGAACGTCTTTGCGAACGTACTCCTCAAGATGATTTACGGTTTCATGAATGAACTGTTGCGCCTTCAGGCCGTCATAGCCTATATGCTGATCGGTGTAGACGGTTCCCACGGGTACAATCTGTTTGAGAATTTCGGCCTGTAGGGTTGACCGTTTCACGTCGGGAATAACCTTGGTGCGGACTTCGCGGGAATACCTATCCAGCATTCCCATCACAATGGCTTTGTCTCCGTACCAATCTGCCCGAAGTTCCCTCCGTTTGCTTTTATGCATGTTCTTAGGCTTGCCGCCAACGAAGGTTTCATCTACCTCAACAGGACGGCCCGACTGCCCTAGCTTCTTGAGGGATTTGTTCTTCATGGCTTCGCGGATACGGTGAAGCATGAACCATGCGCTCTTTTGAGTTACGCCGATGCTGCGAGCGATCTCATAGCTCGAAACGCCGTTCTTGCAATTCGCCAGCAGCCACATAGCAGTGAGCCATTTGTCAAGCTTGATGGCCGAATCCTCAAAGATGGTATTCACCTTGACCGAATACTGCTTACCGCATTCCCGGCACTGCCAACGCCTCTGATTCTTGAGCCAGTGTTGGCGATCCGCCTTGGACTCGCAGGCGGGGCAGGAAGGGCCATCTGGCCAGCGAAGAGATGCTACGGTATCAATGCAGATTTGCTCATCGGAGAAGTATCTTATTGCATCAGCAAGGGTTTTGAGTTCGTCCGCCATAGCAAGAACAGAATAGCGAAAAATCAATCATTAGTCAAGTATATTATTACCTTGATAACTCGCTCAAAATCATAGACTTGTCAAAACGAGGTAGGGGAGGGGGTAAGCCTGAAGTAACATGCGTGTCTACCCGAAATTCCTGCTGTCGGCGCACTCGCCCGCGCAATTCCCCGAGCCGGCTGTCCCCGAAATCGCTTTCCTCGGCCGCTCTAATGTAGGGAAGTCAAGCCTCCTGAACGCGCTCCTCGGCTCAAAGCAGGCCAAGGTCTCATCGACCCCTGGCCGGACCCGCGCTATCAACTTCTTCTCCATCCGCAACGAGCGGGAGCAGCCCCAGGTCCTCTTCGCCGACCTTCCCGGCTACGGCTACGCGAAAATCTCGAAATCCATCTCCACTGAGTGGCCGAAGTTCATCGAGCCCTACCTCGCCGAACGTCCCACGCTTGCCCTGTGCCTGTGCTTGGTCGATAGCAACATCCCTCCGCAGGAATCCGACGCCCAGCTTCTCCATTTCCTCCGGTCCATCGGCCGTGACTTCCTCGTCGTTGCCACTAAGGCCGACAAGCTCTCCGGAAACGGCCGAGCCAAAGCCCGCTCCGCCCTGGCCAAAGGCCTTGAGACCGACAATCTGCTCCTCTGCTCCGCCAAAACCGGCTCGGGACTCAAGGAACTCTGGTCCGCGATCACCGCCGTGAGAGCTTGACCACCACGTCGACTCCGGCCTTCCGCGTGGCCTCGGCAAAGGCATCGAACTCCACCGCGCTCATCCGCACGGACCGCTCGTGGGCGAGCGCTCGTCCCAGGTACCGTGGCGCAGCCTCCAGCCAGCGCCGCCGCGCAGGAGTAGTCTTATCCGCCGCGTCCAGCGCCTCCGCCGCCAGCCTGTCCAGCACCGGAAGCCACCGCATCGGCTCCCGCTCGACCCTCCAGGAAACCCAGTCCCCGGGCGCCGATCCGGCGCCAAGCCGCATCGCCCCGCGCTGGACCAGGAGCTCCATAGAGCCTCCCCTCCACGACGGCCCAGCAGGGTCGCCCCAGACGATCTCCGGCTGCACCCCCCGCTCCACCATCTCCGCGACCGCACCCCGAGGCTCCCCCACCAGCACCACCGCCACCCGCCTCTTCTTCCGAATCTCGTTCTTCAGGATTCGCAGAGCCTCGTCGAGCGTATTCACCAGGAAGTCGCATGCCCCATTGCGGATTGCCGCTTTGGCGCGTCCTGCATCAGCCTCGAGCCCGAGCGATGCGGTGCCGGCGATATTCGCCGCCATCGCCAGTTCAATCCCACCCGAAGCGAGTCCCGCATACACGATCAGCTCACCGCCCAGCTCTGGCGAATCTGACGTCAGCGCGGCGAAGCACGCGTAGATATCTGCGATGTCGGGGAAATCCTGGGAAACAACCTTTTCGGTCGTCATCTTTACCAGGTTGAATACATCTGCCCGTCGGTGCCCACTTCCTGCGACCCGCTGTGAACGTCGGTTATCCCAGGATCGGTCTGATCGATGCTCTGAAGCGTGTCGTCCGTCGCGGTTGCCCACGTCTCGCTGGAGTGCGTCATCGGGTCCTTGGGGATCTCCTTCAGGTAGCCAGCCTGGACCAGGTCGTCCAACGATTGCGGCGCCTTCTGCTTGTCCATTGTGTAGGAGTCAATGGCGTTCCGCATCACGTGCAAGTCCTCCTTCAGCACGGCTTCCCTGGCCGCCTTGATAGAGGCCACGTAGCTTGGGATGGCGATAGCCGCCAGCACGCCGATGATCAACATCACGACCATAAGCTCCACCAGCGTAAAGCCGCTCTGTCCTGTCCGAGTGCGCATTGAGCGTTCCATCACTACCAATCTTTGTACTTGGTCCCGTCGAGGGCGATGCCATCGGACTTCGAGTACACGTCGAAGACGTTCTGACCACCGAAGGAATCGCTGGTCGGATCGTCCTGCATCGACCGCAAACCCCACTCTGCTTTACCCGTCATCGGATCCACCGGAATCCGCCTCAGGAATCGCACCTTCTTGCCTTGCACATCGACTCCATCCACTAGCGTCTGCAGATCGGGCGGGTACCCCTGCGAATCGACCTTGGTAATGAACGCATTCTTGTCGGCCGCGTCCTTGTAGTGGTCAATTGCCTCGCGCATCTGCCACAGGTCATAACGCAGTTCGCGCTCTTTCTCTCGCTTCACCTGAAAGCGCGCGACGGGCACTGCTGCGCCAGCCAACAGCGCCAGAATGGCTACCGTCACGATCAGTTCAATGAGGGTCAGGCCGGCTTCGCTTCTGCCGCACGATCTCCGATTCCGCGAGATTCCCATACACCCACAAGCACGCCCGTCAGGGCTGTATCTGGACAATCGCCCGTGATCCTGAGGCAGGCAGAGGCTGTTGCGCACTGTTGCGGACCAACGGCCGCGTGATTACAACAGCCGCATCTCCGGGAGCCTTAGCCTGGAACGTCATGATGCAAATCGTTCCACCTCCACTCACCCCTTTAGCGCCAGGAGGCCTTGAAGCAGCAATGGCGACGTTGCCAGTTCCATCGTCACGATGCACCAGCGCTACCGGCTGACCGTCCTGCCCTAGGAAGTTCATGCCTTTGCCCGGTGTGTCGCCCAGGTCAACGTTGATGAGATTGAGCTTGGTCTGGTCGTACTGCAACTGCATCGGCACCGAGAAGACGTCCACACCGCCGGCAAGGTTTACTGTCATCTGGAAGGTGGATCCGACCTTCTGTTGAGTAATTTGTGGATTCAGGTCCAGCTTCAGCGGAACATTTCCCGCGGGCTCCTGCTGCATTTTGGCTACCGCCGCCGCCGCTGCGCCCACGGCAGTTGGCGGAGGTGTAACAGCCGCTCCCGCCTGACCTGTTTGCGGAGAGGTGAGGACCCCGGGTTTGGGGGCCGCTTGCGGGAGAGCAGTATCCTGGCTGATGTGCCGCAGCTCGATATTGTTGCCGGTGCCCGTGTCTACCTCCCGCAGATTCAGCGGATTCAGCATCTCGGCTCGCACTACGTGTGGGATCAGAAGAAATACGATCTCGTCGTCCTGCGTAGTTTTGTCATTGCTGCTGAAGATGTACTTGAGTATTGGTACCGATGCCAGCCCTGGCGTACCGCTCAATGAGTTCGAGGTCTGCCGCTGCAATATTCCGCCCAGGATGTTCGCTTCGCCTTCCTTTAGCCGGATCGTCTGGTCGACGGTGCGCTGCGTGATAATGGGCTCGTTGATGCCTCCAAGGTTTGAGACACCGTTCTGAGAAGACACCTCGATTTTGAGCTTCAATGTCACATCGCGATCGTAATGAACGATCGGCTTCACCGTAATATTCACGCCAATATCGAGGTACTGGAACTGCGTGTTGACCAGAGAGCTGACGATGGCGGTCGCGGCGCCTGTCTGATATGACCCGGTAGCGACTGGCAGCTTTTCACCGATCTTCAGCGTCGCTTCCTGGCCGTCTGAGGCCCGAATGCGCGGGTTCTGCAGGATTCTCGTCGAGCTGTCGGTGAGCAGCAGATTAGCCGTGGCATTGCCGATGGTGACGGCGAAATTGGTTGCGTTCAGGTGCGCCAGGCTGTTCAGCGTAAGGCCATTGCTGGTGTTGGTGTTGGTAGTCGTGCCGGTGGAGCCGCTGGACGACGACGAGGAGGATGACGAAGAATTGGTCGTATTGTTGTAGTTCGACGCTTGGAAAGCCACCGTGGCCGTTTGTGGCAACTGGATCCCGATGGTGCGTTCATAATTCCTGCTCACCTCGAGAACCGCCACGTCCACCACGACTTCTGGCTTCGCCTTGTCTAGATCATTGATCAGTTTTTGTGCCAGTAGCAGCTCATCAGGAGTGCCGCGCATAATGATCGCGTTCTGGCTGGCCACTCCATAGATCTTCGCTGTCTGGAACATGTTGCGTAGGGCAGTTTGCAGGTCCGTAAAGTCGTTCTGCTGCGCAACGTTGGTCAGATAAAACGTCTGGACGGCCTCTTCTTCCAGCTCCGTCCGCTTGGCGCGATTATTCTGAGCGACAAAAATCGTGTTCGACGTTATCGGCCGCCAGAATGTCCCCGAGATGGTTCCGATGATGCGCAGCGCATCGTACAAATCAACGTTCGTCAGGTCCACCTGAATCCGCTTCGATGTGTAGTCGGGATCAAAGAGAACATTGATTCCCGCCAACCGGCCGACAGTCTGGTAAATCACCTTGCTGTCTTCCACCGAGTGCAGGGTGAGTGGCTCGTTTGATAACGGCTTCAGATCCACAGGGGCCCCAATGCCGTTTAGTTCCGCCTCCTCCGGCGTCAGGGAACTCCCCTGGTTGGCCGCGGAGCCGGCCTTATCTCGCATGGCCTTGATTTCCTGCGCTGCCAGTTCATTGCTGGGATCGATCTCGAGCGCGCGCATGAACTCGGTCAGCGCGCCCGTCTCATCTCCCTGGTCGCGCAGCTTCTCGCCTTGCTTTACATGCAGCGAAGCTGCGTCAAATCGCAGTCGCTCGTAGCTGGTCTTGTAGCGCGAATCCTTGGGAATCTTATGGTAGGCCATCGCATAAAGCTCGTAGGCCCTCTCGATATCCCCGGCGGCTTCGGCTGACTGGCCCTGCTTGTAAAGCTTGGAGGCTGATTCCTTGACCAGCTTCTCATCCGACTGGGCTTCCACGCCTAACGCGAAAATCCCCAACCGGAGAAAAATCAGCAGGCCGAAGACAATGAGCGTTCCCCATCTGAAAATACGCCGATTCATCAAACTCCAGGAGCTCGCTTGCAGACGGTTTTGATCTTTCTCGCATGGTGCTGCGCCCACGCGTTTGCGCACCTTAACTTCTTTCTTCTCATAGAGAGGGTGCTGGTCGAGTATAGCATCGCGCTCCGGCCCCTCTGCCACCCCGATAGGGCCTTTGCCGCGTGCTAGCATGAAAATTCAGACCCCTTCCCATGGCCCGGCAATCCTCTCATTCTGTCAGTCAGCCTTCCGCGAAGAAGAAGCCCCGTGATCCGGTTGCTGCGGGGGAGCGCGACGCCGCCGTCAATCGTGCGGCCAGCCATAACTATTTCCTCCTTGACAGATACGAGTGCGGAGTGGCGCTCCGCGGCACCGAAGTCAAATCCATTCGTCAAGGTAAGGCTAACCTGAAAGACGCTTATGGAATCGTCAAAGATGGCGAGGCTTTCCTGCTGAATGCCCATATTGGGCCCTATTCCCACGGCAATCTTAGCAACCACGATTCGCTCCGGACGCGAAAACTCCTCCTGCACCAGGAGGAGATACGCAAACTCATCGGACAGACGCAGCTCAAGGGCCATACGCTCATCCCAACCCGACTTTATTTCCGCAACGGACGAGTCAAATGCGAACTGGCCGTTGCCAAAGGTAAACAGGACTGGGACAAGCGCGAAACCGAGCGCCGCCGCGAAGCCGACCGCGAAGCCCGCGCCGCCATTGTCCGCAACAAGGAAAAGTACGCGCGGTGAGGATGTCCACCAAAATTACGAGAAAATGTTGGAACTACGTATGAAAACTGAACTCCTCTTTAGTCCTGTTCCTTCAATTAAGACCGAACTCCTCGCTGTCTTCGCCGTCGATCAATCAGCAAGCAAGGACAAGGACGCTAAGCCCGAAATAGCTCTCCTCACCTCCGATGAGGCGGTTAAGAAGGCCGCTAGCTATGTCCTCCTCAGTGGCGAATTCAAGGCCGAGGCCAATGAGACTCTGCTTCTGCACGCGCCGGAGGGTCTTGCCGCAGCCCGCCTGCTCATTATCGGCCTCGGCAAAGCTGCTAAAGCCGACCCGCACGCCGTCCGCAAGGCCGCCGGAACCGCCGTCCGCTTCGCCAAGCCTCGCGGCATCCGTTCGCTCTCGATCCTCGTCCCTGAAGGCAGTCTCGATGCCTCCCAGTCTGTTCGCGCCATCGCCGAAGGCGCAATCCTCGCCGACTTCGACTCCGATACCTATCGCACAGACCGCAAGGACCGCGACATTGAGGCGCTGACTATTCTTGCCCCAGCAGCCACCGACAGATCTGCCGCGGAAGCCGCGCACCTCGAAGGCGTCATTATCGCCGAGTCACAGAACTTTGCCCGCACGCTAATCAACGAGCCGGGTAATCATATGACACCGACCATTCTCGGCCAGCGCGCAGCGGAAATGGCTGCCGAAAACGGACTCAAGTGTGATCTCTACGGCACCGATAAGCTCCGCGAACTCAAGATGGGAGCCTTCCTCGCGGTTGCCCAGGGATCCGACGAGCCGCCGGCGCTCATAGTCATTCAGTACGAGCCCGAGTCCGCCAACCCTGATACCCCCGTCATGGGACTGGTTGGGAAGGGCATCACCTTCGACACCGGTGGCATCTCCATCAAGCCTGCCGACAGCATGGAGAAGATGAAGTACGACATGGCCGGGGGCGCAGCCATGATCGGGGCCATGCGCGCCATCGCCCAGCTCAAGCCCGCCATCAAGGTCATCGCAGTCATTTGTGCCGCCGAGAACATGCCCTCCGGCAAAGCCGTCAAGCCCGGAGATATCGTCTTCGGCATGTCCGGCAAATCCATCGAGGTCCTCAATACCGATGCTGAGGGGCGCATGGTGCTTGCCGACGGTCTCCACTATGCCCGCGAGCTTGGTGCCACCCGCCTTATCGACGCAGCTACCCTCACCGGAGCCGTCGCGATCGCCCTCGGGCAGATTAATGCGGGCGTCTTCGCCAATGACGAAGAGGCCTTTCAGCGCTTCAACAAAGCCCTCGACGTCTCCGGCGAGAAATTCTGGCGTCTGCCCGTCGAAGACGAGTATCGCGACCAGATCCGCTCCTCCATCGCCGACATCCAGAACACAGGCCTCACTCGCTATGGCGGAGCCATCAACGGCGCCATGTTCCTCAAGGAATTCGTCGGCGATACTCCTTGGCTTCACCTCGATATCGCCGGTCTGGCCTGGCAGGATGCGGAGAAGCCATGGTCCGCCAAGGGCCCAACGGGAGTCGCCGTTCGCAGCATCATTGAATGGGTCCGCAGCTACGCTCAATAAACAAATGCGCGCGTACCGGTCCGGATTCGGGAAGGTGGGTTAGCAAGAACGACCCCGGGGCTGTCATCTCGCGGAGCTGAGGCGAGGTGATCGCCGAACTCCAGGGGGATGCCTTAAAATCAATCCGTCAGTGGAGAAGCCCATGGCACTCATCCGGGCCTGTAAAAACTGCGGCACCAAAAATCGCATCCCTTCCGCCCATCTTGCGGATACCGGACGTTGCGGTTCCTGCAAAACTCCGTTGCCGCCCGTCGATGAGCCCGTCCACGCCGATACCGCCCTTTTTGACGACATCATCCAGAACGCCCGCGTCCCCGTCCTTGTTGATTTCTGGGCTGACTGGTGCGGACCCTGTCACATGGCCGCCCCGGCTGTCGCCCGCACCGCTGCCGAGATGGCTGGCCGCGCTATCGTCCTCAAGGTCGATACCGAGAAATATCCCGAGCTCTCCATCCGCTACAACATCCGCGGCATCCCCAACTTCATCGTCTTCGCCGGAGGCAAGCTCGTCACCCAGCAGGCCGGCGTGGTCGGCCACCAGCAGATGGAGGCTTGGCTATTGAATGCCTCCGGCGCGACGGTGCATTAGGATTTACCGCTGTTGTAGGTTACGGATCATCAGGCCATTCCCAGGAACAATGGTTCTGCGTTGTCCAGCCCCGCGATAGAATTCCCACGTAAGCCCCCGCCAGTCTTCCTTCACCCCCAGGAGTCCATCATGCAGAGCCGCATCGTCGGTACCACCATGCCGGTGCTCGAATTCATCCTCGAAGCCAATGAGGCCGTCATTTCCGAAGCTGGAGAACTCTCCTGGATGTCCGGCAATGTCCAGATGACGACCCACACTCAAATGGGCGGCGGTGGAGGCTTCTTTGGAGCGATCCGCCGCGTCGCCGGTGGGGGCAGTCTCTTCATGACCGAGTACCGCCCCTATGGGGGCCCCGGTGAAGTCGCCTTCGCTACTCGCGTCCCCGGCCACATCGTTCCCGTCGAAGTCGGGAATGGCCGCGAGTTGATGCTCCACCGCCACGGCTTTCTTTGCGCTACTCCCGAAATCACCCTTGGTCTCGGATTCCAGCAGTCGCTCGGCGCCGGCATCTTTGGCGGAGACGGTTTCCGTCTCCAGCGTGTCGGTGGAGTTGGGATCGCCTGGATGGAGCTTTCCGGCGAAGTCATCTCCAAGGATCTTCGACCGGGCGAGATCATCCGTGTTCATCCCGGCCATGTAGGAGCGTTCGAAGCCACAGTCGGTTTTCAGATCACCACAGTCCCCGGCATTCGCAACATGATTTTCGGAGGAGACGGCATCTTCCTCGCTCAGCTTCAGGGCCCCGGCAAGGTGTGGCTTCAGACTCTGCCTATCTCTCGCCTCGCACATGCCCTCATGCCATACTTGCCTTCTCCCGGCCAGGAACGCGCCGAAGGCGGTGTTGTAGGTGGCATCATCGGATCCATGCTCAGCGGCCGGTAACAGCATCGGTTTAAATCATCCCCGGAAAAAACAGCAGCAAAACCGGAAAGGATCGCTAGACCTCAGTGAAAAAATCCCGCCTTCTCAGCACCGCTTTCCTCGTCTTCTTCGCGGTGCAGGCCGCCTTGGCGCAGTCTCCTCAACTCACCACCGCGCTCGACCGCATCTTCAACAAGCACGAGTTTGCGCCCGCTCCCTTTGGGCCCGCCCGGTGGCTGCACAACGGAACACAGTACACCACGGTCGAACCATCCTCCGAAGGACCGAAGGGCAGTAAGGATAGCGCCGCCCGTAGTCAGGATATAGTCGAATACGACACTGCATCCGGCAAGAGAAGTGTGCTCGTTCCCGCGACGAAGCTCATACCGGCACCCGGTGCGAAGCCCCTCAGCATCGAAGATTATGCCTGGTCCCCGGACAATCGCCTGCTGCTGATCTTCACCAATTCGAAGAAGGTCTGGCGTCTCAACACGCGCGGCGATTACTGGGTGCTCGAGCTCGCTTCTGGGAAGCTCGTGAAGCTGGGCGAGGACGCGCCCGAATCGTCGCTGATGTTCGCGAAGTTCTCGCCCGACTCGCGGAGTGTCGCCTTCGTGCGTGCCAATAACATCTATGTGCAGGACCTCTCCACGAATGCGGTGAAGGCTCTGACCATCGATGGCTCGGCCACGCTTATAAACGGAACCTCCGACTGGGTCAACGAAGAAGAGCTGAAGATCCGCGATGGCTTCCGGTGGAGTCCGGACAGCAAGTCGATCGCCTTTTGGCAATTTGATACAACCGGAGTTGGCGAATACACCCTGATCAACGACACCGCAGAGGAATATCCCCTTACTACGAAATATCTCTATCCGCAGCCCGGCACCACCAACTCCGCCGTGCGCGCCGGCGTCGTCTCGGCGCAAGGAGGCCCGGTGACGTGGATCAAACTTCCCGGGGATCCTCGCCAGCATTACATCGCGCGCCTCGACTGGGTTCCCGGCTCAAACGACGTCGTTCTTCAGTATCTGAATCGTCTGCAAAACAAAAACACGGTTTACATTGCCGATTCGCAAACGGGTGAAGTGCGCGAGTTCTTCGAAGATACCGACAAGGCCTGGGTGGACGTTGTTGATTCCTTTAATTGGGTCGATGACAACAAGTCTCTTCTGTGGCTTAGCGAGCGGGACGGGTGGCGCCACGCCTATGTCTTCTCGCGTTCAACCGGACAGCCGCGGCTCATCACCAACTTCGCCGCCGATGTGATCAACGAAGTCTCCGTCGACGAAAAGAACGGATGGTTCTACTTCGAGGCGTCTCCCGACAACGCCACTCAGACATATCTCTACCGGGCGCACCTCGATGGCAGTGGATCGCCGGAACGTGTTACCCCAGCCGATCACCCGGGCACCCATTTCTACGATATTTCGCCTGACGGACAATGGGCCTTCCACACCCATTCAACATTCAATACGCCGCCGGTCACCGAACTCGTCCAGTTGCCCGATCACAGAGCTGTCCGCGTACTCCAGGCAAACGACGCCCTCGCGCAGAAGGCCCACGACCTCGTTGTGTCCCCCACCGAGTTCTTTAAGGTGCCGATCTCTGGCGGAGTTACGCTCGATGGTTACATGATCCGGCCGCCGGACTTCGACCCGGCGAGGAAATATCCTGTCCTCGTCAATGTCTACGGTGAACCGGCAGCACAGACAGTGCGCGACGCGTGGGGAGGCAGCGGCCGCCTCTTCCATGCGCTCATTGCCCGCGAGGGATACATTGTCGTCAGCTTCGATAACCAGGGCACGCCAGCGCCTAAGGGCAGGGAATGGCGCAAAGTCATCTACGGCAGCGTCGGCGTGCTCTCTGCCGCACAGCAGGCCGACGCCATTCGCGCCCTCGCCAAAGAGCGCAGCTACATCGACACATCGCGTATGGCCATCTGGGGATGGAGCGGAGGCGGATCGAACACTCTTAACCTCATGTTCCGCTCGCCCGGACTTTATAAAGCGGGAATCGCGGTCGCGCCAGTCGGGGATGAGAGCCACTATGACACCATCTACCAGGAACGCTACATGGGTTTGCCGCAGGACAACGCCAAGGGCTATCACGACGGTTCGCCGATTAACTTCGCGCAGAACCTCACTGGACATCTCCTCGTCGTCCACGGCTCGGGCGATGACAATGTGCACTTCCAGGGAACTGAGCTGCTCATCAATCGTCTTGTCGAACTGGGTAAGCCCTTCGACATGATGGACTACCCCAACCGTACTCACTGTATCTGCGAAGGACCGGGAACCAGCTATCACGTCTTCAGCTTGATCGCGCGCTACCTTGAGGAGCGTGTTCCTCCGGGCGCTCTGCCGCAATAGCGGGAGGCTCTTTAATCGCCGTAAGCTGCCGCCGTCTTTACTGCGAGGCCCGATGCAGGTGTCCATTGTGCGGCCGTTTGAGTCTCCTCGAGCCGGAACTTCCCGATGTGCTCCTGCAGCCGCTTCGATCCGTGTTCCACCGACTCGACGATGCCGTTGGTTGCGGGAATCGACGCGGCGCTTTCCTCGCCGAGCTGATTGATGGCATCTACGCTTTCGCTCGATTGCTGCGCGGCGGCCGCCTGCTGCATCGAGGCGGCGGCAATTTGCGCGATCATCGAATCAACCTGATCGGCCATCTGGATGATGCGGTCGAGCGCTGCGCCGGCGCGGCTCGTTGTCTCTACGCCCTGGCCTACCGTCTGCGTGCCCGCATTCATGGCCTCGACGGCGCCGCGGGTGTGCACCTGGAAGTCCTCCACCATCTTGCCGATCTCGCTCGTAGCGTTCCGCGTCGATTCTGCAAGCCTGCGGACTTCTCCCGCGACAACGGCAAAGCCTCGGCCCTGTTCCCCCGCGCGCGCGGCTTCGATGGCCGCATTCAGCGCGAGCAGGTTGGTCTTCTGCGCGATCTCCTCGATGACGTTGACGATCCGGATGATCTGCTCGCTCTCCCGCCCCAGGCGCTGCACAGTGTCGGCCGTGTTGCGCACCGACTCGGCGATGGACTGCATGCTCGTAAGCATCTGCTCGACAATTGAGCCGCCCTCGCGCGCCGTGCTTGCCGCCCGCTTGGAGGTATCCGCTGCGCTCTGCGCATGCCTCGAGACCTCGGCGATCGAAATCGACATCTCCTGCATGGCAGCTGCTGCCTGCTGCGTCTGCAGGCTCTGTTCTTTGGTGCGGCGGAACGTCTCGTTCGCAGAGCGGCTCAGTTTTTGCGAGTCCTCGCTCACCAGAGTTGAGATTTCCATCATCGTCCGGATCATCTCGCGGAGGTTGTCCTGCATGCAATTGATCGAGCCCGCCAGGCTGGTGATCTCGTCATTCGACTCCATGTGGAGAGACTCGCCCGTCAGATCGCCCTCGGCGATTGCCTGCGCGCGATTAACCACCAATTCGATCGACCGAATAATGCGTCGAAGAGTGGCTTCCGCCATGGCGGCGCCCAGCAGACCGCCCAGAAAGATGAACAACCAGAGATGAATGGCCTCGAGACGGTTGATTGCGACCACTGAATTCAGATCGTGATTGGTCGCCTGCACCAGCTTGTCGACGATTTCAGTCACGTTGTTGAGAAAGGCCGCGTTCGAGGTAGCCACGGGCCCCTGCAACAGGTCGAACGCCCGGCCCGTGCCGTCGCTGCCATGACCAACAGCAAGCTCGGCCACGGTACGCTGCGTGTCATCGAGGTCACGGTACTGGTTAAGCAGCAGATCGAGCTTTTGTGCTCCCACTATGCTGTCGTAGGTTGTACGAAGGTGCGCGATTGTATCCAGGGCGCTCTGCGCTTTCGCGCGATAATCCTCAAACTCCGCGCTGTACCGCCTCGCCATCGCGGGGTCTGCCCCAAACAGAACATACGATTGCAATGACGAAAGCTCGGCGAGCTCAAAAATTCGAAGATCTCGTACAGCGCTCAATGCGGGAATGCGGGCTTCAGCGACAGACTCGGAGAGAAGGCTGACTTGCCGCATCTTCAGATAGGCAACGAGGGAGCCCAGCAGGACGAATGCAAGCATCACAAACGTGCTGAGGCGCAGCTTGTTGGAGAGTCGGGATTTCATCAGTGCCATCGGGTCCTCGTTGTGGTCTTGGCCACCGTCAGTTGTCAAGATCGAAGCTGACGTCGATGGTGACCGTCGACTCGGAAGCTTCGGCAACGAACCTCCACTGCTTCACCGCGTCCTCGGCAGCACGCGAGAGGAGGCGGTTGCCGGTGATGGTCTTTACGTCTTTGACTGTGCCGTCCGGAGCCACGGTGGCCGAAATCCGGACGATTCCGCCGATGTGCATGCGCCTGGCAAGCTCGGGATAAACCGGAGGTACGCGCTTCTGTATTTTGCGCTCCTCCGCCCACAACCCGAGACTGAGGGACAGGAAGGCTATCAACGCCAGACCAAAGGTCCGATAGCCCTTCCGTTTGGCTTTTTCCGCGGTAACGAAGGGCATCAAGCAAACCTCGAGACAAGTGGAAAGTCACACTGGTGGAGTTTGGGGTCCAGACAAGATGCCTATCGGCCAGATGGCGCTCGAACTTGAGAAGGCTGTGCTGAGGAGAGAAATACGGGGTTAGTAGCCGCGTCTGCCGTCTTTACCGGCCCCATCGATGGCAGAGAAGGTGAGATCGGTGGCGGAACTTCCTGTCTCTTCGCGCCAGAGATCGAAGAGGCGGCCATAGCTCAGCGTGATGAGCTGCGACTGGTCGAGGCCGAGGCGGGCGCTTACTGCGTCGATCCACTCGTCAGGGCCTTCGAGTTCAGCGAACACACCAATCGGGGTCTCGTCGAGGACGCAATGGCCGGTAGCGTCAGCGTATTCGGTGCGCCATTTCTCGTACGTGAATGCGGGGGCGTATCCGAGATTCGTGAAGACGGTTCCGAGGGCCTCCCCGTCGACGACTTCGGTCTCGGTCTCGATGCGATGTTTATGGCGCGCGTCGGGATCGTTGTCCGGGGTGAGGCATTTGTGGGTCAGCAGCCAGCGGTCTCCGTATTTGCGGATGCGAAGAATAGATTGCTGGGCACGCAGGCGCCGATCAGGCGTGTCGTAGAGCACATTCCTCTCGAACGTCCGCGGCGTCACACAGCGAAAGCCGATCGCGCGAAGCCGTTTGGCAAGAGCTGCTGGATCGCCAACGCGAAATTTGACCTCGATCTCAACCGCGCTCATGCATCGAGTATAGCGTTGGTGTGGGCCAGTGGCGCATTTGAGGCGTAACCGCAGCATGCTAGACTCCTCGAATGAAATCCACGCTCGACGCGCACGGTATGTTGGCCGTCGCTCTGGAACAGGCCCGACTCGGGCTGGCTGAAGGAGGCATTCCCGTCGGCGGAGCCATCTTTCGCAGCGACGGCACATTACTGGGGGCCGGACGCAACCGCCTTGTACAAAACGGTGATCCGTCCATGCACGGCGAAACCGACGCGTTTCGCGCCGCTGGACGTCACCCCAATTACCGCGACCTGATCCTTGTGACCACACTTGCGCCCTGCTGGTACTGCACAGGCTTGATCTATCAGTTCGGATTTAGGCGGCTGATCGTGGGCGACAGCGTCAATGCACAGGGCGGTCTGGAATTCCTGCGCGAAAAGGGATTCGATATTGTCGACCTCGCCTCGCCGGAATGCATCGAGATGCTCGGCGAATTCCAGCGGGCGAATCCGGCCCTCTGGAACGAGTGCATCGGGCAGGGTTGAGCCGGGAAGTCTCGATGGATACGCTGCGGCTTGCCGTCGACCCCACTCACCTTCAGTCCGAAGCGTCCCGTGCGGCGATTGCCCGGGCTGCGGCGATAGTTCGTGGCGGCGGTACCGTCGCCTTTCCCACCGAAACCGTCTATGGGCTCGGCGCGAACGCGCTCAATCCCGAAGCAGTAGCAAAAATATTTGCTGCCAAGCAACGCCCTTCATGGGACCCGCTTATTGTCCACGTCTCCGACCGGCAATTGCTGGAGCGGGTGGCCGCCGAAATCCCGCCCGCCGCCGCGCGGCTTATCGAACGATTCTGGCCCGGCCCGCTAACCCTTTTGTTGCCTCGCCGGCCCGAGGTTCCGGACGCAGTTACCGCGGGGCGTCCGCTCGTCGGTGTGCGCATGCCGAGGCATCCGGTGGCGTACGCTCTGATCGCGGCCGCGGGAGTGCCGATCGCCGCACCCAGTGCCAATATCTTTGGCCGCACCAGCCCCACGCAGGCGCGGCATGTTGCCGAGGACCTCGAAGGACGAATTGACGCGATTCTCGATTCAGGCGAGACGACCCACGGGCTTGAATCGACGGTTGTCGAGGCGGGCGTGAACAAGTGCGTAGTTTATCGCCCGGGAGTGATCACGCTGGAGCACATCCGCGAAGTCTGCCCGGAGGCGACCGTCTACCAGCAACCCGACCCGCAAGCACCTGCGGAGACGCCGCAGTCCCTCCCATCACCGGGTGTTGCGTTGCGGCATTATGCACCTCGCGCCGAACTGCTCCTTATCGACGGAAAAGGAGATGACCAGAGGAAGGCCTTTGCCAAGGCCGTACTGGCACAGCAAAGACCAGGAAGAAGGCTTGGCTTGATGCTCCCGGACGTGTTTGACAGTAACGCGCTCGGGCACGATGCGCTGGTTTTCCGGTGGGGGCGCTGGGACAATTGCGAAGAATTGGCCCAGAGGCTCTTTGCCGGTCTTCGCTGGCTCGATGCCTCAGGCGCTGCAGTCATACTCTGCCCCATGCCGCCCGCGGAGGGTCTAGGAGTGGCTATCCGCGACCGGCTCCAGAAAGCTGCGCGAACGAAGTAGCCGGCCGCCCCATCGGCCTCAGGCTTCCCCGACCTTGTAAAGGTACTTGATGCCGGATTTGTAAATGAGCGTGCGGCTTCCGTTCCGCACCTTGATGGCGTAGCGGTCGTACCACTCGATGTAGCCCTCGATTACCTCGCCGTCCTCAAGGACAAACGCCATGAGCGTCTGCATCTGCATTTGCTTCTGAAAATAGAATGCTTCGGCATGCGAGGCTTCGTCCATGAGAGCCGTTGACATCCCGGCCTGGTGAGCGAGCAGCGGCGACTCGACGCGCAATCCATGGTTGCCGTCTTTCAATGCGCGTCCGGACAGCGTTGGCCTCACAAGCTTACGGGGGCCAGAATAGCTGCCCTCGCGATCAGGCGCGACTGTCCTTGAACTTCCGGCTTGCGGCGTCTTGGAGATTTCCGCCCGCAATTCGTGCATATCCCTGCCTGGGAGGCTCGATGTATTCGCCATAACCCTCAGGGCAAAACTGCACACTTGAGATGCGGCAGATTTGGCCGCCGTCGCCCGCGCAGGCTTACCCTCTGTCTGGAGTTTAGTATCCGTATAGTAGCCGAGATTATTGTTGATCCGCCAGTGGGATCCTCCCCCTCAGCGTGATTGCTTCAGCCGGATTTCACGACATGAAAGTGCCGCTCCGAACCCGAAGACCTCGAAGGACACTCAGTTGATCAGCGCAACGAATTCCTACGATGCCGTACCTTATCCCGGCTTCGCTTATCCAAACATGCATCCGGATAGCCTTGCCGCTATGGCTATCCTGCATGGTCTTTTTCCCGCGCCGGTTGAGCATTGCCGGGTGCTCGAGGTCGCCTGTGGTGACGGCGCGAATCTTATTCCGATGGCCTATGCCATTCCAGGCAGCGAGTTCATTGGCTTCGATATGGCTGGGCAGCCAATTGAGCGCGGCCAGGCGCGGATCCGCCGACTCGGGCTGACGAACATCCGCCTCTTTCAGGGCAATCTTCTTGAAGTCGGCAAAGAGCTGGGCATGTTTGATTACCTCATTGCGCATGGGCTTTACTCATGGGTTCCCGCACCGGTTCGTGACCGCCTGCTCGGGCTGTGCCGCGAACTGCTCGCGCCTGAGGGTATCGCTGTCGTCAGCTACAACGCGTTGCCTGGCGGATATGTACGTCAGATAGCCCGCGAAATGATGCTCGCAGGCGCGGGGAGCGTCGAGGACCTCGGCGAGAAGGTAGGAGCCGGTATCCGGTTCTTGCACGATGTCCTCGAGACGAGACTCCAGAACGACCCGTTTCGGTCTCTGCTTGAAGAGCACGTTAATTCGATGAAGAACCGGCGCCGGGAAGCGGTTTTTCACGATGAACTCAGCGAGGTCAACGACCCCGTGCTGTTCTCCGGCTTTATCGAGCACGCGTGCACCCACAACCTGCAATACCTCAGCGAAGTAGTGTTGCCGCCGCCGCCCGACCCGTGCTATCGCGCTGATCTCAGACCTGCGATCGAAGGCGTTGGAGAAAGTGGTGTCATCGCCCAGGAACAGGTGCTCGATTTCATGCGCATGCGGAAGTACCGCGAGACTCTCCTTTGTCACAGCGAACGCGAGGTCCGGCGGAACTTTTCGGGCGATGCCTTCAGCCGATTACTCTTTGCCTCTCCGGCCGAACCTGCGCCTTGTGAGGCAGGCACTTCGAAATCATTTGTGCTTCCTGGAGGTATCAAGATGGAAACGTCTCACGCCGGCACCGTCGCCCTCATGGATCAACTCACTGCGGCGTGGCCTCACGTGCTGAGCTGGGCGCAGATCGAACCGATGGTTTCAGAGGATTTCTCGCTCGACGACAACGGCGTTGCCATACTTACCCGGCTCGCGATTTCAAAGATGATCGACGTGCACGCTTGGAGAGCGCCGGTCGCCGCGAAGCTGTCTGCGCTGCCCAGGGCCAGCGCGAGCGTTCTCCACGACGCGCGCATTGGGACACACGTCACCAGCCTTCTCCACACGACTGTCCTTCTCGACGACCCGGTGGTGCGCGGTCTCCTGCTTCTTCTCGATGGCACCTGCGATCGCGCAGCCCTTTTCGCTGCTCTGAGGGTGGAATTTCCTGACATGCCACAAAATGAACTTGAGCAGGGAATCGAGCCGAATTTGAGGATGTTCTATCGCGCCGGCATGCTTGAGGACTGAAGAGTCTCGCTAACCGGCCAGCTCAGTCGCAAATGCATCGAGCGAAAGGGACCGCAGCAGGTTACGCCGCATCCCCGATCTGACTTCATGGACGCCGCGCTCGGCAGCTTCTATCCAGTCGAAACTTACCTGCTGCGATAAATTGGCGAGTTCTTTCTGGATGTCGACGTTACGAATAAACTGTGGCGTGTTCGACTTTAGCAGCAGAAGGTCCTCGAGCTGGCTCAGAAATGCTCGAAGCAGGTCCGCAGTCTTCTCCTGCCCATCGGCTCCCGCGCGATATGTCTCCGTCATGCGGAACAGAGCCGAATAGTCCGGTTCTCCCACGGCGTTGCGCAGAATGAGCAGCGCATCGGTGCGGCTTGCGAGATAAGCCTCCAGATCAAAGCTGAGCGCTTCCCCGACCGCCCCTTGCGCCAGCCGCGCCACGAGCGAGCGCTGCTCCGGACGCAGTTCTGGCCGACGCACCAGAAGTAGCTTTTCGATCAGCTCGAGCGGAACAGCAGCAAGCCGGAAGATGCAGCTTCGCGACCGGATTGTCGGGAGCAGGTCGCCGAGATTCTCAGCCAGGAGAATAAGGCTGGCGTGCGGCGGCGGCTCTTCGAGCACCTTGAGCAGGGAATTGGCCGCCTCCTTCATAAATGCCGCGTTTGTGAAGATGTAGAAAGCGCGCCGCGCTTCGGCTGGCATGCGGTAGATTTCCCGAATGACCGTTCGCACCTGGCCCAGCTTGATCAGCAGCTGCGGAGGATCGGGGGGAATCACCAGTACATCGGGGTGCGTCTGGATAAGGATTCGGGTGTCCTTCTTGTCTACCTCGCGCAATTCCTCGCGTGCGGCAACCGCCTGGTCAACGAGCGCGTCCAGATTGACGACTTCGCCGATGCGCACGCAGTTTGAACAGACGCCGCAGTAATCGGGAAGGCCCTCGGTCTCTTTCGGATCGAGGCAGTTTGCCGTCTGCGCGAGCTTTACCGCCAGCGTATATTTCCCCGCGCCGCGAGGTCCTGCGAGGATCAGCGCTGGAGGCAGGCGGCCTGCGCCAATTGCCTCGCGAAGCCGCGTTACTGTCGTTTCATTGCCGAGAAATTCGTGGAAGCTCACGCTTCAGACTAAGGCATCTTCGACACTTTAGACCATTTCGGAAAATTCCTTCGCGCGCGTTGAATCGGAGTTGCCCGAGGTCGGTAGTGAGCTGAAACGAGTGCGCGGGAAAGCGTCGGGATAGCTCTCCTGAATGAACCTCACCATCTCTTCACGCACAACACACCGCAGGTCAAATTGTTCGCTTGCATTGCGAGCGCTCATCAGGCAGCGAATCTCCATAGTGCGCTCGCTGAGGTTCGTTACCTGGGTTGAGCAGACCTTGCGGTCCCACAGCGGAGACTCCTCAAGCACCTTCGCAAAATGCTCGCGGAGAGCCTGTACCGGGACTGAGTAATCCGTATAGATGAAGGCTGTGCCCAGCAGGTCCGCGTGTTCTCTGGTCCAGTTTTGGAAGGGATTTTCGATGAAGTAGCTTAACGGCACGATCAATCGCCGCAGGTCCCAGATGCGGACCACCACGTAGGAGGTCGTAATCTCTTCGATCCTGCCCCATTCGCCTTGGACGATCACCACATCGTCGATGCGAATCGGCTCAGTAAATGCAATCTGCAGTCCAGCAAGGAGGTTGCCGACGGTCGGCTTTGCTGCTGCTGCCAGCACTATCGTCGCCAGACCCGCCGATGCAATCAGGCCGCTGCCGTAGTGCCAAAGCTGAGGATCGGGAAATGTCCAGAGAATGCAGCCGATGTCGATGATGACGATGAAGCCGATTAAAATACGCCGCAGCACCTGTGCCTGTGTGTGAATGCGGCGCGCGCGAATATTATTCTCCGCGTGGATATCAAAGCGCCGTGTGAGCGCATCCTGAAATACATAAACACAGCCGATTGCAAACCATCCGCACAGCACCACCAGCAAAATGTGCAATGCGATTCTTAACGGTTGCGCTATTTGCCCGGGAAGCGGCAGCCACGGGAAGACGCTGAGCACACAAATAGTCAGGAACACCCATCGCGCCGGTTGGTTCAGGTGCCTGTAAATGCTCGGCCGGTTGCTGGTCTTACGCAGCGCCGCGTCCTTTTTCCGCAGGCGGATGAGCGCAAACGCGATCGCGTGAACAACGTTTGCCAGTAGGATTGCGCCCGAAACGAGAAAAACAGCGAGTATCCAGTCGTGCCTCAGGTGCTGAAGATGGGGAATCGTCTGCATTGCGAGGAAGATGCGTACTCAGATTTGAGGGTTTTCCGGCCTGAGCTCTGCCGACGAGGCAGACACAGCACCCGGACGAAGTTCCGGCACCATACGAATACCATATTTGGGGCGCAGCGTGATCTTCGGCTGGATCTCGAGCCGCTGATTCGGCACAAGCCGCAAGCGCCAGCTCTGGGCAATTGTTGCCAGCACGAGAGTTGCCTCCATCCAGGCGAACGATTCTCCGATGCACTGTCTGCCGCCGGCGCCGAAAGGGAAGTAGACGAACTTCGAGCGTCCCGCTCGCTGCTCTGCAGTGAAGCGTTCCGGTTCAAACCGTAGCGGATCGCGAAAATGCTCAGCGCTGCGCTGGATGATGTACTGGCTGAAGAAGAAAAAGGTGCCCGCGGGAAAGAGAAACGGCCCGAGCGCCACGTCGCGCACAGCCTGCCGTCCCATGGCCCACACCGGGGGATAAAGCCGCATGGACTCAGCCAGCACCATCTCCGTATATCTCAGCTGCGGTAGATCGTCGATGGTAGGAAGCCGTCCTTGGAGCACTTCATCCAGTTCATCGTGCAGCTTCGCTTCCGCAGCAGGATTCTGCGCGAGCAGCATCCATGTCCATGAAAGCGCGTTGGCGACCGTTTCATAGCCTGCGAGGAAGATGGTGAGCACCTGGTCGCGCAGCTGCTCATCCGTCATGCCGGAGTGGTCCTCCTCCTCGTCCTTTGAGCGGATCAGCATCGAGAGCAGATCGCCACGGTCGACACCGCCAGCGCGGTGCTCGGCGATCATGCGATAAACGACTTCATCGAGCCGCCTGCGTGCGCGGCGGAAACGCATCAGGCCTGGAAGGGGCAGGTGGAGATACTCCTCGAGGCGAGGCAATGCGATGAGCAGGTTATAGAGCTTCATGATCGCATTCACCTCGTGGTTGATGCTGAGAATATCCGGCGTCACCTCCTGCGCGAAGAGCGTACGCGCCACAACTTCAAGGGAGAGACGCATCATTTCGGCCGAGACATCGATCTCTTTGCCTTCACCCCATGTATCGCGCATCGCCGCGGCACGTTCCACCATGATCGAACCGTACGCCTGGATACGCTGGCGATGAAACGCCGGAGCCGCGATGCGGCGCTGCCGTTTGTGGCTTTCCCCGCCGCTGGTGATGAGTCCTTCCCCGAGCAGAATCTTCATCCGTTTCTGCGTGCGCTCCTTGACGAAGTTCTGCGCCTGCGTGACAAGGACCTCCCGGATAAAGTCCGGCTCGCTCACCAGCACGATCTCGCCCCGGCCCACGCGGTAGCGCGCCATCTTTCCGTAAGTGTTACGCAGATGTTCAAAGAGCAGGATTGGATTGCCGACGCGAAAGAATCGTCGCGTCAGGTACATCGGCAGGTTGAGCGCCAATCCCGGAGGAAAGCGGTATTCGCCGCGCGCTTCAACGACCCAGTCGGAAGTTTCGGATACGGTGGACACGTGAGTTCAGCGGCGATCCTTCAGCCGCGCCTTGACTATTTCTACGATGCGCTCGTGGACCTTTTGAATCCCCTGGTCGCCATCGATTACGACGACACGCAAAGGCTCCCGGCGCGCGATTTCACAATATTTATCGAAGACGCGGCGATAGAAGCTCTCATCTTCGCGCTCAAATCGATTTTCGTCAGGCGCGCGCCCGGTTTTCCTGTCATTCCGCCGTCGGGCTCGCTTGAGCGATCGATCAAAATCGGGCAGCAGCAGCAGCGTCAAATCAGGCTCTAGCCCGGCGCAAATCGCCTTGTGCAGCTCAAGCACAACCTTACTGCCCAACTCGCGCCCACCGCCCTGGTAGGCTTCGGTGGAATCAGTGAATCGGTCGCAGAGCACAATTTTGCCTTGTTTCAGAGCCGGCATTATCACCTCAGCGATGCATTGGGCGCGGTCGGAAAACATCAGCCCCAACTCAGCCCGGGGCGCGATCTGCGTGCGCGAGTCGAGGAGCAGCTTGCGAATCTGATCCCCGATTTTCGTACCTCCAGGCTGTCGGGTTATAACAATCTCTTCGCCTTGGTCGGCTTCAAGCCATTCGGCCAGCTTCCTCAACTGCGTCGATTTACCCGATCCGTCCAGTCCTTCAAAGGTCAGAAAGAAGCCGCGAGAGATGCCCGGGTGCATGGCCGGAGTGTAGCATCTACCTAGTCTTGCAACGTTGCTGACTCCGCGCGGCGAGCCTCTGACGGTCGGACTGTCTGACAGCTGTTGAATGTTTAGTGTCGAGGATGTTCTCTTGAAAGTGCGCCTTCTGCCCTTGCTCTTTTTTGCAGCCTGCACCATCACCTTCGCGCAGACCTCTCCAATTAACGTAACCGTGGATGTTACGGACGCACCGCGCAAAATGCTGCATGCGGTCCTTTCGATTCCGGTACAGCCCGGGCCGGTCACGCTGATCTATCCGAAGTGGATTCCCGGGGAGCACGGCCCTACCGGACCAATCGATAATCTTGCCGGTATCGTGATAAAGGCTAACGGTAAAGAGCTGGCGTGGCGTCGCGACGACGTGAATATGTTTGCCTTCCACCTGACAGTGCCTGATGGGGTCTCGAGTCTCGACGTTAAGGTGGATTTTCTCGCGACGGCTGCGGCGAGCGGATTTTCCGCTGGCGCTTCGACAAGCGCAAACCTTGCCATTGTCAGTTGGAATGAAGTGCTGCTATATCCCGCTGGGCCTTCACCGGCGGACATCCCCGTCAAAGCCGCGGTGAGGCTTCCCGAGGGCTGGCAATACGGCACGGCACTCACAAAGAGTGGTGAGTCGAACGGCAGCATCGAGTTCGATACCGTCTCACTCGAACAGCTCATCGACTCACCCGTGCTCGCGGGCAAATACTTCAAGGAAATCCCCCTCGCGCCCGAAATTACGCCGAAGCATTATCTTGATTTGGCCGCCGACGGGCCTGAAGATCTGCGCATCCGGCAGGACGCAATCGCGGCCTATGGCAATCTTGTCCGCGAGACGGGAGCGCTGTTCCAATCCCGCCATTACACCAGCTATCACTTTCTCGTTACGTTAAGCGATCAGGTGGCCCACTTCGGGCTGGAGCACCATCAGTCGAGTGACGACCGCGTCTCAGAGAGAACCTACATCGATGACAATCTCAGCCTGCTTACAGCCGATCTGCTTCCGCACGAGTTCACGCATTCATGGAATGGCAAGTATCGGCGTCCGATCGGCCTTGCTACCGGCAATTACGAAGATCCGATGAAGGGCGATCTGCTGTGGGTCTATGAGGGACTTACGCAGTATCTCGGTGATGTGCTGGCTGCACGCAGCGGCCTCGAGACCCCTGACGAGTTCCGCGAGGCTCTTGCCGCAAGTGCCGCGACACTCGATTACCGTCCCGGGCGCACATGGCGTGATCTCGAAGACACAGCCGTTGCCGCCCAGACTCTTTACGATGCCAGCGACCAGTGGGACAACTGGCGTCGCAGCGTCGACTATTACCAGGAGGGCGAGCTGATCTGGCTCGAAGTCGACACAACCATCCGTAAGCTTACTAACGATAAGAAGAGCCTGAACGACTTCTGCGCGAAGTTTGAGGGAGTCGGTGGCAATACTCCGCCCAAAGTTGTTCCCTACAACTTCGACGATGTGGTCGCCGCTCTCAACGCAATTGTCCCGTATGACTGGGCCGCCTTTTTCAGGGAGCGTCTGACATCGAAATCTCCGCATGCGCCTTTCGGTGGCATCGAGAACGGCGGATATCACATGGTCTACACCGACCGGCCCGGCGAATTTCTCGATGCGCGCGAAGCTGCAACTGGCGATGCGCAGGCCTGGTGGACGCTGGGTTTGACCATAGCTAGCGACGGCCGCATCAATGATGTGCTGGTTGGATCGGTCTCCGACAAGGCTGGACTTGGCCCCGGCATGCAGATCGTTGCTGTCAACCGGCGGCAGTACACGGCATCGCTGCTAAGCGACGCTGTGGTAGCGGCCAAAGACGCGAAGAACCCTATAGAGCTCATTGTGGTCAACACGGGCTACTACAAAATTGTCCAGCTCGACTATCGCGGGGGCCTGCGCTTTCCGCACCTCGAACGCGTCCCGAGTACCCCCGACCGCCTCGACCAGATTCTGAAGCCCATGACCCAGAGCACAGTTCCGCCGCCGCCAAGGGGGAGAGCCTAACCCGCGGGAAAGATCCCAGCAATCTCCAGTTCCAGTCCCCCAAACTCAGGATGGTCGTTCTCGCGTAGCTTGTAGGCCAGATGGATGATGCTGCCTTCCTCAAGCCCCATTTGCTGTACGCGCTCCGCCCAGTGCCATCCCAATGCCGGCAGGATTCCTCCGCGAGGGCCCTGCGCAACCTGCAGGCGCGTATGCTTTTCCTTCATGTAACGGGGAGCTGAGGCAACCCGCACATTGTGCGCAAGAAAGACGGGCTCAGGATTCCCCATGCCCATTGGCTCTAGCCTCCTCAGCCATGAGAAGACCGCGGGCGTCACGCGGTCCAGCGCAAGCATGGCATCGCATTCAAGTGGCGAACCCAGATCGTCATCGCTCAAATGAGTAGCGGCGTATCCGGTCAGCCGTGCCCGAAGCTCGTCCACGCGATCGGATGGCAGTGAGAAGCCCACCGCGTGCGCATGACCCCCGAAGCGAGTAAATAAATCACGGCATGTCTCGATGGCCTCGAGCAGATGAAACCCGTGGATCGATCGCCCCGAGCCATGGGCCGCGCGGCTGCCGTTCTCGCCGTCGTGAGCGATGACGATGGCCGGCTTGCCAGTCCTGTCGACAATGCGCGACGCAAGAATGCCGATGATGCCGCGATGCCATCCATCGCCGTCGATCACGATGCAGCGTGCCTCCCGGAAACGGTCCTCATCAAGACGCGTAAGAATCTCTCGGAGCATCTGTGCTTCGGCGTCGCGGCGTTCCTGGTTAAGTCGGTCGAGCCTGACAGCGATCTCGTGGGCGCGAGCGGTTTGCTTTGTTGTAAAAAGCTCGATTACATCCGTCGCGACATCCATGCGTCCGGCAGCATTGATGCGCGGCGCGATCCGGAATGCCACGTCAACAGGATTCAGCTTGCGGCGCGACGGGTCGAGCTGCGCTGTCTCCATAAGGGCGCGTAGTCCTGGATGTACGGGACGCTGCAGCTGCTCCAGCCCGATGGCCACGATCACGCGGTTTTCATCGAGCAACGGAACCGCATCCGCCACCGTTGCGATGGCAACCATCTTGAGGAAGGAGGGCAAAATCTTCGCCCGCGCGCGATCGCGGTTCCAGCTTTCGAGGAGTGCCTGCGCCAGCTTAAAGACCACTCCCGCTCCGCACAGGTGCTTGCAAGGGTAGTTGCAGTCAGCTTGATTCGGATTGAGAATCGCGAGCGACTTCGGCAGCGCCGTCCCGCTCTCCGGCAGGTGGTGGTCGGTAACGATCAGGTCGAGCCCTAGAACTTCCGCTGCGTCGGCTGCTGCGAAGGCGCGAATTCCCGTGTCGACGCTGATAACCAGCCGTACGCCGTCCCGCGCAAACGACTCGAGCACTTCGCCCTGCATGCCGTAGCCCTCGCGTATCCGGTGCGGAACATGAAAGCAGGTCGCGCCCCCGAGCATCTCGATAGCCGTCTTCAGCAACACGACTGCTGTGGTGCCATCCACGTCGTAATCGCCATAGATCAGGATAGTTTCCCGTGCATCGATCGCCTGCCGGATGCGCTCGACGGCGCGCCTCATCCCGAGCATGGAATAGGGATCGTGCAGCTGCTCGAATTGGGGATGGAGAAATCGCTCGGCCTCGGCTGCCGTCCGTACCCCGCGCGCGACCAGCAGTTCGGCAATGAGGAGGGGTAATCCTGCCTCCCGGGACAGGGCTGTTGCCGCGTCAGGATCGCACTTTCTCAGCATCCAGCGCCGGCTAACGGGCGAGGGCGCTGCCTCAGATGTGCTCACGACTCGTCGTCGGTGTCGTCATCGTCAAGAATGATCTCGCCGAAGTCATCGAGCGATTCCAGCAACTGACGGTACCGCTCATACCACTCGGTGGTGTTCTCATGCAAAAGAACGACGCCTTGGTATACAAAGCCGAGCTGAATGTAGCCGACGCGGCCGACGTAGGAGGCCAGCGACTCTGCCTCTTCAATGGCGGCGGACTCTTCATCGGGGAAAGCCGTCTCGCGCAGTTCTTCAATGAGAAGTTCCACGTCTGGCTTATTGAGCACTACTTCGCTCATGGTCAGAAACGGAGCTCCCGCCGCTTTGGCGGTTTCGACAAAATCTTTCCAACTGTCGGGGTTCGACTCGTCCTCCCAGAGCACGGTTGATACTTCCTCGCCGACGTAAGCGGGCACGCGGCGCAATCCGTGACCGGCGATAAAGGCAACCATATCGTCTTTGAGAGAGAGCAGGCTTTCCTGAAGCATAGACATAAAGCGATTGTGTCGTAGAAGGTCAGTCTACGCCATCGGCGGCACGTGGAAAACTCAAGTAAAATCGAAACAGAAACACTGTCCAGCAAGGAGTTTTCGATTGGCGAAATTTGAGCGCCACGTTTTCGTCTGCACCAACTTCCGGGAGCCCGGGAGCGCCCGTCCTTCATGCACTACCGACGGCAAGAGTCAGCTTCATACCGCTCTCAAAGACGCCGTCAAGGCTGCTGGCCTTGTCCCCCGCGTCCGCGTTAACAAATCCGGATGCCTCGAGCAGTGCGAACATGGCCCAACCGTTGTCGTCTACCCTGAGGCCGTTTGGTATGGCGCCGTCAAAGTCGATGATGTGGCGGAGATCGTGAGTGAGCACCTTGTTGCAGGCCGTCCAGTCGAGCGCCTGTTCATCGCCGATGACTGCCTGAACGCGGCAGTCTGTCCGCATCGGCCCGCTGTCCTCCCGCCCTCCTGAGCGGCCGGGTCTGTCACTGCGGTTATGCTATATTTCGAACGAGATAAATGATCTTTTCACGTGATTATGTTGCATATCTTGGGCGCCACACGGTCAAACATCTGATCGACGCCAGGATGATCCGTACCGATAAGCTGTCCGTCGTCGAAGAGCGAGTAAACGCCGCCCTGCTTGAGGAATTGTCCCTCGAAGACCGCATCAATGAAGAGGTCCGGCTCATTCTCGACGCCTACCAGGAAGAGATGCACCGCACCGGCGCCGCTTATGCCGAGATGTTCAAAAAGGTGAAGAACGAGCTGGCGCGCAAGTACAAGGCGGTTCTATGAGAATCTCCCGTGACAAGCTGAACAAACTAGCCCACGTCGTCAGCGACACCCTGGCGGAAACCGACGAGGCCGAATTCCTCGAAGACCGCAACACCATACGCCAGGAAGCGCGCAAAGCGCTGGAGAAGCTCCTGCTGGAAGAGACGCGAATTGACCAGGCCGCGCGTTTGAAGATCCAGTCCCAGCGCAAAATCATCCCCGAAGGCAGCCAGGAGTGGGACATCCTCTACCGCAAGTACTACAACGAGGAAGTCAAGAAGCTGGGGATCTGAGGGCCGGGCGCGACCTCGATACGCGACGCGGCCTTCGCTAGCTCAACGAGACTCGGTCTGCACAAGAATGTGCAACGCGGGGGTGGCTGCTGCCGATCTACTATTACAGGCAGCACGAACTCTGCTTCGAGGGGACATCGTTCTCCATGCCGCCGACCACTCCTGAAACCCCCGCAGCGATTGTCGGCCTGACAGCCCAGGAGGCTGAGGCTCGGCTGGAACAATTCGGGCCGAATGAGCCCGCGGTGACCAAGCACCATTCCTTTCTTTCCGATCTCCTGCATGTGTTCATGAACCCATTGGTTGTGATCCTGGTGATCGCCGCCGCAGCATCCTCATTCCTGGGCGACAAGGTAGATGCAGGAATTATCGGCGTGATTGTTCTGCTGAGCGCCGCAATTGATTTAAGTCAGACTTATCGTTCTCAACGTGCCGTAGAAAAATTGCGTGCGGAAGTTGCCCCTACGGCAACCGTTCTGCGCGACGGGGAGTGGAAAGAACTTCGGCGGCGTGATGTGGTGCCGGGAGACGTCGTCCGGCTATCAGCCGGAGATCTGGTTCCCGCAGACGCGCGACTCCTGGATGCGCGAGATCTCTTTGTTCTGCAGGCATCCTTAACGGGCGAATCGCTCCCCGCCGAAAAACGGGGGACCGGAGAGGCCGCTTCGACTAAAGCGGATGCGCCCAACATGGTCTTTCTAGGCACATCTGTCGTCAGCGGAACGGCAACAGCGGAGGTCGTGGCGACAGGCCCTCGGACGGCCTTTGGTGATATTGCGGCTCGCCTCGGCACGCGTCCGGAAGCGACTGCCTTCGATCTCGGCTTGCGAAATTTCAGCCAGCTAATCGCGCGAACGGTTTTCTTTCTCGTTCTCTTCCTGATTCTCGTCAGCGCTGCCCGCCACCGCGATCCCCTTCAGTCTCTGCTGTTTGCCGTTGCGCTGGCGGTTGGCTTGACACCCGAGTTCCTGCCCATGATTACGTCGGTGACGCTTTCGAAAGGTGCCATCGCCATGGCCCGCAAGAAGGTCATCGTCAAGCATCTTTCAGCTATCGAGAACCTCGGCAGCCTGGATGTGCTCTGTAGCGATAAAACGGGAACGCTCACCTCTGGAACGATGTCGCTTGACCGCTCTCTCGATCCTTTTGGGAATATATCCGAGCGCGCACTGGAACTCGCCTACTTCAACAGCAAGTTCGAGACGGGTATCCGCAGCCCATTCGACGAGGTGATCCTCCATCACCCTCCGCCAAAGCCGGAGGACTACACCAAGCGCGACGAGATCCCGTTCGATTTCGAGCGGAGGCGGCTCTCGGTTGTGGTGGAGCGGCAGTCGCAGCCAATCCTCATCACGAAAGGCGCGCCGGAGGGGATTTTCCCGCTTCTCACCGGCTACGAGATCGAGGGCAAAACAATGCCGATCAGTGAGGACGCTACCAGGCGAATCCAACAGATCAGCAATGAGCTGAATAGCCAGGGATTCCGCTCGCTGGCGGTTGCCTACGCCGAAGTTCCTGTGTTGGCGGCCTATTCAGTAAAGGATGAGCGCAATTTGATTCTGGCGGGTTTTGTGACCTTTTCTGATGAGCCGTTGCCTGACGCCGCTCAGATTGTTGCTGCTCTGGAGCAGGATGGGGTTGAGGTGAAGGTGATCTCCGGTGACAACGACCGCGTCACCGGCCACGTCTGCGCGAAGGTAGGGATCGACCCCGGAAAGATCATCACGGGTGAAGAATTGGATGGAATGACGGACCCGGCGCTGGCGCACGTTGTCGAGGAGACGCGCATATTCGCTCGTATTTCTCCGGCGCAAAAAAACAGGATTCTCCTGGCTCTCAAACACAACGGCCATGCGGTGGGGTACATGGGGGACGGCATCAACGATGCGCCATCGCTTCATGCAGCCGATGTTGGCATTTCCGTGTCAACCGCGGTAGACGTAGCTCGCGAGACTGCTGACGTTATTCTCGTTGAGCCTGGTCTGCAGGTTCTCCATGAGGGCATCATCGAGGGACGCAAAGCTTTTGGCAACGTGATGAAGTATCTGCTGATGGGCACAAGTTCGAACTTTGGAAATATGTTCAGCATGGCGGGGGCTTCGCTATTCCTGCCGTTCCTGCCTATGCTTCCGATGCAAATTCTGCTCAATAACCTTCTTTACGATTTATCCCAACTCACCATTCCGACGGACAACGTCGATGAGTCTTATCTCCAAAAGCCCCAACATTGGGATATTGGTCTCATCCGCAATTTCATGGTATTCATCGGACCGATCAGCTCCATCTTCGACTTTCTGACCTTTTATGTGTTGTTGCATTTCTTCCACTCGAGCGAAGCGCAATTTCATACCGGCTGGTTTGTTGAATCGCTCGCAACCCAGACGCTTGTGCTGTTCGTCATCCGTACTGCGAAAAACCCATTTCGCAGCCGTCCCAGCCGTCCTTTGATTGCGACCTGTCTTGCCGCAGTGGCAGTCGGGAGTTATCTGCCGTTCAGCCCACTGGCTGGCGTGCTCGGTTTCACGCCGCTGCCAGCGACGTACTTTGGTTTTGTTGCCGTCGCGACGGGAGCCTATCTATTGCTGGTGGAGGTCGCTAAACGGCGCCTTTTCCGCGCTGCAGTGGCCACAAATGCGAACCGTCTCGTCCGTTACCGTGCTCAGCATGCGTCGACCTAGTCTACGCGGGCTACTCGTAGAAAAAGGCCGTCCCCTGGGCCAGCGCCTCAAAGGTGGCGTAGGCCATCCAGATATAGCCGTGATCTCCCCACGTCGTTCCTTCGCTGTTTTGAATGCGGTATGCGCCCATCGTGTCATCGTAACCGATGATCAACATGCAGTGACCCGCGTCTTTGCCGGTTTTCTTGCTCTTGGCGATGATTCCGTTTCCCACGTAGGGAATCGGCTCTCCACGATAGCTTGTCCAATCGGTATAGAGGCGTGTGCCGTAGGCCAGGGGCCGATTCACTGAAAGGTTCTGCTTGATTGACTCGGAGTCGGTCGTTTCCACCGCTTTTGGCTTGGCCAGCTGGAATGCGGTGTCCATCGGCGGCGGATTCGTAGGATCGTGATAGTCGTTTACCAGTGTCTGGCAATCCGGGTAATAAGGCGCGTTAGCCATGTTTGGCGTACCGCTAGCCGAAAGGATATTGAAGTAGGAAGAGAATGATGAGCCTTTGCAAGGCGGCGCCGAGATATCAATCACTTGCATGTAAATGAACGCTGGGCTCGCCTGAAGCTCGGGCGTGCTCGGATTGTATCCGCCCGCCTTCGCCGCCGCGGCGGTGGTCAAGCCATATGTAGATGCCCACGCGCAGCAACTTCCCGGGGCTCCCGGATCCTGTGCCGTGCCCTGTGTGCCCACGGGCGGCAGCATCGTTGAAGGGATTACATGGCAATCGCGTAAAGTTGTGAGACCGCGAACCTGGACGTACGTAACTTCTGCGTCGCCGGTGGGGTCATAACCGTAATCGGGAACTGGCAGATAAGCTTCGGGCATGGCAACCTCCACAAAAGAGTGCCGGTCAATCTGAAATGTCGAGACCAAACTCAGGTTGTTCTTGAATTTAGCCGGCCGATAGGAGAGACAATTACGGCACCCGATCATACAGCACGCGGTAGGGGATCAACCACAGAACCCTTTTGTGGCGCGATTCGTTTGTCTTTGGCTATTCGACGGCTGACGCGTTCTATTTCACCCGAAACGCCTTTACCGCAATCGCATTCGGCTTGTTGCCCGCTGGAAGCATGGTGAACAGCGAGCCCATGACCACGACGCCGTTCGGTGCGTAGCTGACAGTTTTCAGAACGGAGACGTCGCCGGACCGCGCGTCCACAGCCAGCAGTAAAAATCCGTTGGCTGAAAACGCGAGCGCATCCGGACCGCCGCCGACGTGTACGGTGTTAACGCGTCTGCCGTCATCGATCGAGTAGACGCCGATCGAGTCGGCGTTGAAGTTGCTGACCCAAAGGAAGGCGTTGTCTGCGCTGACGAGTCCCTGCGAAGGATGTGCACCGATCAGGTATGCGCCGCCCACTTCGTTTGTGCCGGTTGCGATCTCCGAAATCGAATCGCTGTTGAAATTCGAGACGAAAATCTCGCCGCCGTCCGGCTTGAGCGCCAGATGTACGGGCGTCTGGCCCACATCAAGAAAGCTCAGGAGACGATCGGAGTGCTCGCTCTCGATCTGGCTCGACGGCCGCGCCAAGCCGATCGCCATCACCTGATGGCCGCCCGAGCAGGCCACGAACGCCTTCGACGAGTCTGGCAGAATCACGGCATGGGTGGCCTGGGGGCAGCCGTCGAAGACCGCCCGTACCGTGAATTTTGCCGGATCGATGATCGAAACGCTGCCGCTGACCCTGTTCGTGACGACCAGGCTTCCACCGTCCGGAGAAATCCTCGCCAGCCCCGGCCCCTCACCCACGCCGATGGCGGCGATCTCGCGACGTTTGTCCAGGTCAATCACCGAGACGTTGTTCGAGCCTGAGTTCGCCACATACGCGCGTCTGCCCGCGTAGTCGACGTCGATGAAATAAGGCCGGTGGTGGACCGGAATTGTCGCCGCGACGCGATTCTTTTCAGCGTCGACTACCGTAACGCTCGCCCCGGCGGAATTTACAACGTATACCTCGTTGCGCTTTGGATTCGCAGTAACGCCGGTCGGTTCGGCGCCCACCTGCAGTACGCGGTCCTGCCGCAAGTTCACGATGTCCAGCACCGTGACTGTGTTGCTGCCGCCATTTGTGACGTAGGCGAACTCGCGATAGTCCGCTGGATATACCGGAAACCCCTCGCGCCTGCAGCCGCCAAGAAGTACAAGAAACGCGCAGGCAGTAAAAAGGCGGCGCAAACGCAGCCGCCTTCTGGCATTCTTCATGCTCGGATTATCGAGTGACAGACGCAGCTCCGGCAGGCGCCGCAACTTCGATGCCGTGAGGAACGTTACGCCGCAGCACCGCGGCTATCTGGCTCGCCTCATCCATCAACTGGGCGAATTGTTCGGGATAGATGGATTGCGCGCCATCTGACAGTGCTTTGTCCGGCTGATGATGCACCTCGACGATGATGCCGTCCGCGCCCACCGCGACCCCCGCCCGCGCAAGCGGCAGTACCTTGTTTCGCTTGCCCGTCCCGTGACTCGGATCAACGAGGATCGGCAGATGGCTGAGCCGCTGGACCGCCGGTACGATGCTAAGGTCGAGCGTGTTGCGCGTGTGATCGGCAAAGGTTCGCACGCCGCGCTCGCACAGAATCACCTGGTAGTTGCCCTCGCTCATCACGTATTCGGCTGCCATCAGAAATTCCTCCAGCGTTGCCGACATGCCGCGCTTCAGCAGCACGGGCTTGCGCTTCCGTCCGGCGGCGCGGAGCAGAGAATAATTCTGCATGTTGCGGGCGCCGATCTGGATCACGTCGGCGTAGCGATCAACCAACTCCAGCACCTCGTTGTCGATCGCCTCGGTTACGATCCGCAGTCCAAAGCGCTCGCGGATTTCCGCCATAATCTTCAGCGCTTCTTCGCCTAATCCTTGAAAGGCGTAGGGGGAAGTCCTTGGCTTATAAGCGCCGCCGCGGAAGAACTGCGCTCCCGCTGCCGCTACCTGTTCCGCCACCGCAAAGGCCTGCTCGCGCGTCTCAATCGAACATGGGCCGGCGATCATTGCCAGATCGCGACCGCCGATGGTGGCATTTGTACCCGGAAAACGGATGACCGTGTCATCTTCCTTCACGTCGCGGCTGACCAGTTTGTAAGGCTTCGAAACTGGGATAACTTCCGCAACCCCCGATAGCTCGTCCAAGGTTCCGGGTTCGATCTGACCTTGGTTGCCAGTAATTCCAATGGCGGTGCGCGTGGCGCCGGGCATCGGATGCGCCCGGAATCCCAGCTGCTCAATGTGTTCACAGACGGTCTGAATTTCTTCCTGCGTCGCCTGTGCCTTCATTACGACGAGCATGATGTGCCTGACCTTTCTTTCCGCTGATAACCGTAACCTTGAGTGTACCGACTGGTTGCAAGCCGCCGCAACCAATCTCGTTCATGTCAAAGACCTCTGCGAATCCTGCAAGCTACTGATGCGAAGGTTCTTAGCGTTTGACATTGGCCTCCGGGCAGCACATGATCCACGGATAAGCAAAGTTATGGCGATATGCACGGAGGCCGAGTGAGTGGGAGCGACAGTCAGCAGGACGCAGGATTGAAAGCCGCTCGATTCACTGACGGAGTTCTCGCACTCCTGGCCCTCGCGATTTTTATCAATTATGTGGATCGCGGAAATCTTGCTACTGCAGCGCCTCTGATCAAGGGAGAGCTGAACCTATCCAACGCTCAATATGGGTTGTTGGTTTCAGCCTTTTTCTGGGTTTACGTTCCAGGCCAGATCGTCGCAGCGTGGCTCATCCAGAAGATCAACGCCTATCGCACGCTTGCGCTCGGCCTTGCGGTCTGGTCGGTTGCAACCATTGCTTCCGGGCTGGCCGGTGGGTTTCTGATTCTTTTAATACTGCGGATACTTCTAGGGATTGGGGAGAGCGCAGGCTTCCCCGCCAGTTCGAAATTATTAGCGCAGCACCTGCCGGCTGAACGCCTCGGGGCGGCCAATGGGCTCGTAAGCGCTGGCATATATTTAGGACCGACGGTCGGTACATTCCTCGGCGGATTATTCATCGCCCATCTTGGCTGGCGTCCCCTGTTTATCGTATTCGGCGCGATTTCAATTCTGTGGCTGCTTCCGTGGGGAATGAGCACGCGTTCCCTTTCCGAGGAGGCGCAGAGTGACGTAAGAATCGCCGAACCGCCCTTTCGCGAGCTTTTGTCGAAGCGAGAACTTTGGGGCGCCAGTATCGGGCATTTTTGTAGCAATTATCCCTTCTATTTGATCCTTTCCTGGCTGCCTCTATACCTGGTTAAGTCGCAAGGATTTTCGATCACCGAGATGGCTCGGCTGGGCGGTGTTGTCTACGGGCTTGCGACCGTTGTCAGCCTGGGCAGCGGGTGGATCTCCGACCGTTGGATTTCAGCGGGCTCCAGTGTGAGTCGCGTACGAATGACGGCGATCTGCTTGTGTCAATTTACCTGGCTGGCGTGCATGATGGCCTGCGGCTTTGGCAATGCAAGGTTCGCGATTGCCGGCCTGTTGATTTCTTCTGCGGCGATTGGACTTGGCGGCCCTAACCTCTATGCCATTGGCCAGACCCTGGCGGGGTCGAGGGCAGCAGGGAAGTGGATCGGGATCCAGAATGCGATTGGCAACATTGCCGGGATCATAGCTCCAGTGATCACTGGCGTGATCATCGATTGGACCGGCAAGTTCAGTTTCGCATTCCTGGCAGCAGGCCTGGTTGCGCTGGCTGGCGCTTTTGCATGGATTTTCCTGGTGCGTCGTGTAGAGCCGATCGCCTGGTCTGCCGCTCAGCCGAAAGCACTCGTCCCATTCTGAGAGCCGGACGATGCAACCACGATGTCCACAAGGATCTTCATAATGAGTAATTTCATGCCGCATCGAACGGTACTGATTTCGGGTGCCGGAATTGCCGGACCTACCCTCGCCTACTGGCTCATAAGACGCGGATTCATACCCACCTTGATTGAGCGTGCGCCGCGATTTCGTGAAGGCGGCTACATCATCGACTTCTGGGGAGTAGGCTTCGACGTCGCCGAGCGCATGGGCCTCATTCCTGTCTTACGCAGCGCCGGCTATGTGATCGACCGTGTTCAGTTCGTCGCCGCAGATGGCCGCCTGCGAAGCGCGATCGGTGGCAACGCCTTTCAGCGGACTCTGGGCGATCGCCTCGTTAGCATTAAGCGGGGCGACCTCGCTCACGCCATCTATCGCACCATCGAACAGGATGTAGAAACCATCTTCGGCGATTGCATTAGAGAAATCACGCAGGACGGCGACTCAGTCGATGTCACCTTTGAACACGGTCCCCCTCGCGCTTTCGACCTTGTTATCGGAGCCGACGGCCTCCACTCCGGCGTGCGCACCGCGTTGTTCGGCCACGACGCCACCTTCGAACGCTATCTCGGGTACTACGCCGCCTCATTTTCCACGTCCGGTTATCCAAAGCGCGACGAGCACGCCTATCTGAGTTGCGCCGCGCCCGGGCGCCAGATCAGCCGCTATGCGCTGCGTGAGGATCAAACCGGATTCCTCATTGTGTTCGAACGCCAGAACAAGTTCGCTGGCCTGACCCTCGACGTCTCTGCGCAAAAGCAGGTTTTGCATCAGCAGTTTTCAGGCGAACCCTGGGTCGAGTGGCCCGAGATCGAGAAACGCCTCGAGCTGTGTGGGGATCTCTATTTCGACTCGGTGAGCCAGGTTGTCCTGCCGGCCTGGTTCCGCGGCCGGGTTGCACTGGTCGGCGATGCGGCTTATTGCCCATCCCTGTTGTCGGGTGAAGGCTCGGCGTTAGCGATGGCCGGCGCATATATTCTTGCCAGGGAACTTGACCACTATGGCGGCGACTACGCTCGCGCCTTCGCTGCCTATGAGAGTCGTTTCCGCCCATTCATCGAACGCAAGCACAAGTCAGCCCGCGCCTTCGCATCGAGCTTTGCGCCAAAGACCTCGTTCGGACTCTTCCTCCGAGATCAGGTATTGCATTTGAGTTCGATTCCATTTGTGGCCGAGTTTCTGATGCGCCACTTTGTTTTGGACCAGTTCACTTTGCCGGATTAGCGGTCCCCTCCTGCTTCTTTAGCTCTTCCTCGAAAGCCTGTTCCCGATCAGCTACATAGGCCTTGTAACCAGCCGGATCAACAAACGGATTCACCCCACCTTCTTTCAGCCGCGGGTACTTCGCCAACATGTCGTAATAGCTTCCGTGCGCTCCGAGAAAGACATCGCAGGGTAACTCCTTTAGAACGCGGAACGTCTGCTCGTAGTCCTGCGCAATCTGTGGATACGTCTTGTTATTCACCAGCTTGTATCCGGGATTCACATTGGGGCTGCCTACGATCACAACGTTGTAGGACCTGCCCTTGTCGACGACTGTCAGTGTCCAGGTGGTGCAACCCTCCGTGTGTCCCGGAGTCTTGTGCGCGACCAAAATCACGCCGCCCAATTGCACTTTGTCTCCATCGTGAAGCACCCGGTCGACCTTCGCCGGAGGGAAGTACATATCCGTCGACTTGGCATAGTGGAAGTCCGTCTTCCCGCCGCTCTCGATTACGGAAACATCCCCGTCCATGACCATGTATTTCGCATGGGTCATCTTGAGGATCTGCGCGCTCCCCGCGGCATGATCGTAGTGCCCGTGGCTGATCAGCAGAATTTTAGTGTCGCTGAATTTGAACCCAAGCTCCTCGACGCTCTTCTCGATCTGCGGAGGCGAACTAGCCAGGTTGCTGTTGATCAGGATATTGCCCTGCGGCGTGGTGATCAGGAACGACGCGAGGTCCCTGCTGCCCACGTAATACACGTTGCCGATGATTCGATACGGCGGGAAAGCCTGCGTCCAGTCAGGGTTGGTCTGCGCGCAAGCCGTTCCGGCGAGCGCAAGAAGAAAAATCAGGATCCGAGAAAGCATAGGCAGGAGTATCCACCCAAATCGGCTGCGCTCGGTGTTACATGATGTGGAAAAGCGTTGCCGTCCGCGATACCCCGCTCATCGCCCGCCGGGTGTGGTGGTTGGCCGCGTCGCCTCCTGAGACCCGACTTCAAACACGCTGGCCTCGAGTGGATGGACCAGAGCGCGGTGCGCCGTCGTAAGGAGTTCCGCATCCGGAGTGTCGTCGCTGAGTTCCCAGATCATTACACCGCCCAGGCCTTGGTTGGCTGCATAGCTGGCCTTATATCGCACGGAAACGGCGTCCTCGTAAGTCCAGAAGGTAGTTCCATCAAAGAGCCACGGAGCCTGTGAGTGCTCGTCGCGATACCTCGAGAATCCGGCAGTCAATGTCCGGATATAGCGGTAAGGCCGGTCACTGTGGACGCCGTGCCCGGCCTGGAAGAGTCCATTGTTGGTGCCATCGACGCCGGTCCAGCTATACCCGTAAAACGGAAGTCCCATGAGGAGCTTCTCGCGCGGGATGCCGGCCGCTTCGTAGTCGGCGATGTTGCTCTCGATACTGTTCGAGTGTCGTGGATCGGCTGGATTCGAAAAGAGCGGCGCGAGAAACCCTGTCGTCGGACTCCATGGCCCCGTGTAGTCGTAATTCATGATGCCCACCTGGTCGACGAGCGACGCGATGGCGGTGAAATCTGTCCCCTGCAGCATGCGCGGTGAGTGACCAACGGCGATCGAGAGCCGCAGTCCCGGCCGCACGGCACGCATTTGACGGCGAAACTCTTCTAGCAGCGCCTGAAAATTGGCCGCGTCTTCCTTGTGTGGATATTCCCAGTCGATGTCGAAGCCGTCGAAAATGCCGGGCTCCCGGATCCCGGGAGCGAAATCCCCGCGGATAAAGGTTTCGATGCAGGATGCGACGAAAGTCTTGCGGTTCTCCGGCTTGGCATCTTCCGCAAAGCCAGCCGGATTGCCTTCGAGCGAGATGAGAATCTTCAGGTGCGGGTACCGCCTCTTCAATTCCTTGAGCTGATGGAAATAACCGCGAAAGGGCGATGCAGGATCGTCGGATCTGCCGCTCACACTGTCCTGTGCGGCATAGGTGGTGTTGAGATCGGCTCTGGGATCCGCTACGGAACAGCGGCCATTTGAGACGAATCCTTGCGCGTAGTTGATCTGGTTGAGCAGGGCCGCGCTGCCGTTGTCGACCAGCTGTTTTACAGAGTAGGGTTCGTCATAATACAGGCCCCACTGCGGGAAATAACCAACCAGCAGTGGGTGCGCTGCCTGCCGGTGTTTGTGCAGGAGCCACCCGTGAAGGTTCACCGGGGCCAGAGTGAACAGAAGAGCGACGAGCGTGGAGACGGCGACTCTCCCCGCAGCCGGTGGCTTCCATTGTTCGCGCATCTACTGAGAAGACGCGCAGAAGTGGCAATCCGCTGAAAAATTTTGATGAGTTTTTGCGGAGGCCCGTTTTGCGCGGATTACTTCTTGTCTCCAACCGCCAGCAGCGTTTGAAAATGCGGAGCCTCAGCTTCTTTGTGCACTACAGAAATATCGATATTGCTGAAGCCGGCCTTCTCGAGAGCAGATTCAATCTCCACTTCGCTGAAGCCTAGCCATTCATCCGCGTACATCTCGCGTGCTTCCTCGAAGCGATGCTTCGCCAGGTCGAGAATGGCGATCCGGCCCCCCGGCTTCAGAATCCGCCAGGCCTCGGCGACGGCGCGGTCCGGATGCATAGCGTGATGGAGCGATTGCGAGAAGAAGACGAGATCGACCGAGTCATCATCGATCGGGACTTCCTCCATATCGCCGAGGCGATATTCGAGATTCTTCACCCCCTGCCGCTTTGCCTGCTGCCGCCCCACCTCAACCATTCGCGCCGATGTATCCACGGCGATCACCTGCTTTGCCCGTTGCGCCAGCAGCAGGGAAAACCCGCCTTCCCCTGCGCCGAGGTCGGCGATCACCATGGGAGGCATCAGCTTCAGCAGAGCCTCGGCTACGCTTTTCCATGACTTGCCGGGAACATAGCTGCGGCCGAAGCGCCCTGCCACCTCGTCAAAGAAGGCGCGCATCTTGTCTTGCCGCTTGCGCAGCGTGCGTTTCACCGCGATCTGGTCGCGTCCGGCTTCGGCAATCTCGCTTCGGGCTTGTGTGAGCAGCTCGGTCAAGACGCCTGCGCCATTCTCGCGCTTGAGCCGGTACAGGTTGCTCTTCCCTGTACGCCGGTCTTCAACAAGACCTGCCTGCTTGAGCTGAGAAAGATGCGTCGATATGGTGCTCTGGCCCATCGCAAGAATTTCCTGCAGTTCGGCGACGGAGAGTTCCTCACGCTCCAGCAGCAGCAGGATGCGCAGCCGGCTCGGCTCCGCAACCACGCGCAGGATTTTCACAATTGACGACATCTCTGGTTCCTGTATTATATCGATGTATCTTGATTTAACGATATGAGGTTTTAGAAAATGGCAACAGCAACACTCGAAGGCATCGCCGCCGATTACAAAGTCGCTGACCTGTCGCTCGCCGACTGGGGCCGCAAGGAAATCTCCATCGCCGAGCACGAAATGCCCGGCCTCATGTCCATCCGCCGGAAATATGCCACGCAAAAGCCTCTCAAGGGCGTTCGTGTGACCGGCTCCCTGCACATGACCATCCAGACCGCGGTACTGATCGAGACGCTCGTCGATCTCGGCGCAGATGTCCGCTGGGCAAGCTGCAACATCTTCTCCACTCAGGACCACGCCGCCGCTGCAATCGCCGCTGCCGGGGTTCCGGTCTTCGCATGGAAGGGCGAGACGCTTGAAGAGTATTGGGATTGCACCTACCAGGCGCTCAGCCACAAGGGCAACAAAGGCCCGCAACTCGTCGTCGACGACGGCGGAGACGTCACCCTCCTCATACACAAAGGCTACGAACTCGAAGAGGGCGACAACTGGGTCGACACCCCGTCGTCCAATCACGAAGAGCAGGTCATCAAGGATCTCCTCAAGCGCGTACACGCCGAAGATCCACAGCACTGGCACAACGTTGCCAAGGAGTGGCGAGGAGTCTCAGAAGAGACCACGACCGGTGTGCACCGCCTCTACAAGATGAAGGAACAGGGCAAGCTGCTCGTCCCCGCCATCAACGTCAACGACTCGGTCACCAAGTCGAAATTCGACAACCTCTATGGATGCCGCGAGTCTCTTGCTGACGGTATCAAGCGCGCGACTGACGTTATGGTCGCCGGCAAAGTGGCCGTCATCTGCGGCTACGGGGACGTAGGCAAGGGCTCGTCGCACTCACTGCGTGGCATGGGCGCTCGCGTAATCGTGACGGAGATCGATCCCATTAACGCGTTGCAGGCGGCGATGGAAGGCTTCGAAGTCACTACGATTGAGGACACGCTGGGCCGTGGCGACATATACGTCACCTGCACCGGCAACGTCGACATCATCACCCTCGAGCACATGAAGAAGATGAAAGATCAGGCCATCGTCTGCAACATCGGCCACTTTGACAACGAGATCCAGATGGACCTTCTCAACAGCGAGGCCGGTGTCGAAAAGACCAACATCAAGCCCCAGGTCGACAAGTACACTTTCCCCGCCTCGAAAGGAAAAAATGGCCATTCCATCTTCGTCCTTGCCGAAGGTCGTCTGGTCAATCTCGGCTGCGCCACCGGACACCCCAGCTTCGTCATGAGCAACAGCTTTGCCAACCAGACTTTGGCTCAGATCGACCTATGGGCCAACAAGGACACCTATAAGATCGATGTCTACACCCTTCCCAAGAAGCTCGATGAAGAAGTAGCCCGCCTGCACCTTGAGAAGATCGGCGTGAAGCTCACGACGCTGACCCCGAAGCAGGCCGACTACCTCGGAGTCGCGCAGGAAGGTCCGTACAAGTCCGAGCACTACCGCTACTAGACACAAAATCCAGTTTGCTCAATCAAGTCGCCGCGTAGATCGAAGGTCTCCGCGGTGACTTTTTTGTTGGCTCCGGCAAAGATAAAATCGACTCCGACCGCCGGCACGAGGATTGACGATGGACTTTTACCTTCACGTCAGAGTGCTGTTTGGAATGATCGTGGGCCTGAGTGTGGCTCATCTGCTCAAAGGCATTGCCCTCATCGTCCAGCACCCGAAAAGATTCAGGGTCTACTGGGTGCACCTGGTCTGGGTCTTATTTCTGTTCCTGTATCTCATCCATTTCTGGTGGTGGGAATTCAATCTGGTCCGGGTACGCGAATGGACGTTCCCCATCTACTTCTTCGTCGCTGTCTACGCGATCCTGCTCTATCTTGAATGTTCGCTGTTTTTCCCCGACCAGATCGGAGAATACGACGGATTCAAGGGATATTACTATTCGCGTCACCAGTGGATTTTTGCGGTCATGGCTCTACTGTTTATTGCCGATATCGGCGATGGGCTCATCAAAGGCCGCGAATACCTGTATCGGCTTGGGCCCTCTTATGCCATCCGCACGGCAACTTATCTGGCTCTCAGCCTTCTTGCGATCAGGATCAAAAAGCCGTGGTTTCACGCGGCTTTTGCTGTCTTCGCCGTGCTCTACGAGATCGCCTACATCCTTGAAAGGTACTGGACGATGGCCTGAGTTTGGGTGCGCGCGAGGGCTTTACCGGTTCCATCGCCGCAAAGCCACGTGCGCCGCATAAAATCCGCACATGCCATGCACCCCGCCCCCCGGTGGCGTCGACGACGAACATAGATAGACGTTCCGCGATGAAGTTGCATACTGCCGGAGGCTCGGACGGAAGAGCGTCTGCCCGATCGACATCGCGCCGCCGCTGATATCTCCGCCGGCCAGGTTGGCGTCTCGCGCCTCGAGATCAAGCGGAGTCGAGACTCGCCGAGCCAGCACGCAATCGCGAAAGCCCGGGGCAAATCGTTCGATCTGATTCTCGATTCGCTCCCTCATATCGACCCGCGACCCATTCGGTAAATGACAATAAGCCCACGCTGTGTGTTTGCCGATGGGGGCCCGGGTTGAGTCGAACAGGCTCGGCTGTGCCACCAGCACAAAGGGTCGCTCCGCATGACGCCCGGTCGCCATCTCTTTTTCCGAGAGGGCAATCTCTTCGAGAGTTCCACCAACATGAACCGTAATTGCCCGAAAACACTCCTTCGCCTTCCACGGAATCGGCTCCGACAGCGCATAGTCGATCTTGAAAGCCGCCGGGCCGGGCTGAAATTGCGCCAGCGTCTTCCGGTACGACCCCGACAATCGCTCCCCGGCAATCGCGATCAGCTGCTTAGGACTCACATCGCAGAGCACAAGCTCTTGGGGAGCCTGATCGAGCGAGCTGATGCGCCGCCCCAGCTGAACAGTCCCACCCAATTGCCGTAAATGGCTCACCAGAGCATCGGTGATAGCTTGGGCGCCACCCCGGGGCACCGGCCATCCGACAGCATGGGCCGCAACCCCCAGTACCAGCCCGATCGCTGCGCTGAGCGGCTCATCGAGTGAAAGAAAGGAATGAGCTGCGAGGCCACCGAACAGCGCACGCGTTCTCTCGCTTTTGAACTGCCGTCTGCAAAACGTATTGGCCGGCAGCACCGCATTCTTCCCAAACCGCGCCATCAGGAACGGATGCCGCGGCAAGTGGAGCAGCGGCCCGAGGACCTCGCCGGCGAAAGCTGTCCAGTTCTTCGCCGGAACTTCGACGATGCCGCGCCAGGTCTTTCCGTCCAGCCCGAATTCTCGCTCCGCATCGCCGAGATCGCGTTCCAGCATGACGGCCGTTCCGTCGTCCAGAGGATGCGCCAGCGGAGCGTCGCCGTGGATCCAGCTCAGTCCGTGTTCCGATAGTGGAAGCTTGGTAAAGAAGGGAGATCCTACGGCCATCGGATGCACTGCCGACCCGAAGTCATGCCGGAACCCCGGTAGCGTCAGCGCCAGGGTGCGAACTCCGCCGCCGGGCTGGTTCTCGGCTTCAAAGACGTTGACCTTCAGCCCTGCCTGCGCCAGTACAATCGCCGCAGCCAGTCCGTTCGGTCCCGAGCCAATGATGGAAGCATGTTTCATAGCCTAATCATGAGGCGGAAGCTCCTGCGGCGCTTCGACCATGCCAATCTTGCCGTCCGGTTGCCGGCTGAGAACTGGCGCATAGAGTCCGAGCAGGCTACGCCGCCACCAATTACCAGTCTCACGCTTTTCTCTCATGGAGGTGAACCAGTATTGCCACAGCATCGCGCGCATCATCTTCGGAGGTGTACCACCAAACGGATCGCTGCGGAATAGGCTGAGGACGTCGCGGCTGTTTGTCAGCAGTCTTAACTCCGTATAAACCACAAGCGGATTCTGCCGCCAGTCGCCCAGCGACGCGAACCAGAGGTTCCAGTCGAATCGGGGTTGGTACGGCGCATAGATTCCCGGTGCCTCGTTGAGAGCTTGCGGCTTATACCGGAACGGGTACGCTGTCCAGGTCTGCCCATCATTCGACCCCTGGAACTCAATCTCGTACCGGCCGCGTGTCATAACGGCGAACAAGCCGTATTGGTTGGCGATGCGGAAGGGCTCGAGCATCCTGACCGGAGCCGCCGGCAGGGGGGCCTCCGGGAACGGCATCCTGATTAGCTCCACCGTGGTGACATAGGCCACCAAACTGAGCATGACCGCGCTTAGCGCCAGCCCGAATGCGGCCAGGTGCGAAGGCTTGCGATACTCAATTTCCGGATCATCGCCGGCCTCGCTGTTGCCGAGCAGCGACAAAGGTGTTTCGGACTGCGCTTCAGGAAGTTCCATCGTCTCTCCCGTCGGCGGCCGAAAACGCGCAGGTGCAAATCGCCGTAGAAATGAGTCATCGAGCAACAGAAAGCCGAGCGCCAAGACGAGGTAGTTGAGGAATGTGTAATTCGCGGTAAGGATTACCCCAATTTCCCACGGGGTCACAATAAAGAAGCAAATCAGCCGCGCGCGCCTGCCGAAGAACAGCAGAAAAACAACGACAATCTCCATCGTGAGAGTTGCCGCGACGGTTGATGCATGAAACCAGTGGGGCAAATGTTCGAGGTACCAGCCGATCCACGTCGGCAGCGGCCCATTCTGGTAGTACTCATCCATTGCCGTAAAGTGGCGCCACTCCGGATCACCACTGAGCAGCTTCACGATTCCCGACTCGAAATAAATTCGGAACCACTCCCACTGCAGCAGAAAGAGGCTCGCGCGTGAAGGCGGGCTTTCCGCGCCCAATCCCGGCCTTAGACCGCCCGGACTGAAAAACAGTACGAGAAACCCTGCCTCCAGCAACATGCCGTCCGACTGATAATTCGAGAAGTCGCTGGCCGCGGTCACGAAAGACAGGTAGCAAATGAAACAGACGAGAAAGCTGAGCCTCGGCCAGAGGTTGAAGAATGCCGCGATCGACGCGATGAGGCCCACCCAGCAAATGGCCATCAGCATCGCGTTGCTCGAGGAGAACCACAGAAGCGTTGGCGCGAACCAGAACCGCGCCGCTGGAAGCGACCGTCGCACAAGTGCGAGATATTGACCCGCCGGCATGACGCCGTCCGGGCCGATCAATCCGCACACCTGGAAAAGCAGCGCGTAAAAAGCCGAAAAATAGATGGCTCCAAAAGCACGCAGAAAAAGCCATCGGGGAATCAGACGGCCCGCCGGTCCGAATTGCGGATCGAAGAGCCAGCGGACGATGCCTGAAGGACTACGCTGCATGGATGTCGCCAAGAATAGCGCGTTCGGCACATTGCGCGTTAATGCGGTCCGCTTCGTTATTTGCCCGCGAGCGTTCCTTTTTGGCACTGCCTCGTTCCAAAACGTTACCAAAGTGCGGGCTAAGTTTTTTTTGTCATATCAGTCTGTCTTGCCCGGTCCTATGCTGTCGGCAGATTTCAAACACACGCTTTGCGGCAGTTCCTTGCAGTTCTGATTGATTGGCCTTGGAAGGAGTTCCTCGCCTTTGAGCAGCCCCGAACTCGTGAGTGTTGTGATCCCTACGCTCAACCGGCCAGAACTGCTACGCAGCGCCGTGTTGAGTGCCCTCCACCAGACCTATTCGCCCATCGAGGTCATCGTCGTCATCGACGGAGAAGACCGGGCCTCCGAATTGATGCTGCGGTCGATTGACGATGACCGCCTTCGAATCATCGAACTCGCTATAAACATGGGTGGTTCGGAGGCAAGGAATACTGGTGTTCGAGCTGCAAAGGGCTCATGGATCGCCTTTCTCGACGACGATGACGAATGGCTTCAGCAGAAGATCGAGCTTCAAATGGAAGCCGCAAGAGCAACTAATTCCGTCTTCCCGGTTATCTCGACACGGCTCATTGTCCGGACACCTGAAAGCGACCTCGTGCGCCCCATGCCTGAAATCGACTCGCGGTTACCGGTCAGCGAACAGCTGTTCTGTCGGAGAACCGCTGCCGACGGACCCTACACCATGCAGACTTCTACGCTTCTTGCTCGTCGCGAGACTATGCTTGCCATTCCATTTCGCTCCGGGCTTCAGAGGCATCAGGATTGGGATTGGCTTCTGCGCGCTGCTCGCAATCCGAACGTCAGCTTCCATGTTCTATCCGAGCCTTTAACTGTCTTTCGCGTAGATGACGGCAGGCCGAGCGTAGGTCGAGCGCTTGATTGGCAGTTCTCGCTGCGCTGGGCCCGCGAGATGCGTAGATACTTCACGCCGAAGGCCTACTCCTTCTTCATCGCAACGGAATGCGTGGCACGGGCTGTGAAAGTGAAGGCGGGACCATCAGCCTGTTCGCTTCTCATTCGTGAGTTCGCCTTTCGAGGTTCTCCAACCCTCCAATCGCTGGCATGGTTGGCGGCGTTCCTTTTTATCCCACATAGCTGGAGAAAAAATGTAAAGAAAATCTCCCAGATGCTGTTCTCGCAGGTCGAAGAAGACCGTCGCGAAGCGATCAGTCTAGCGCCGTAGGTGGCGAAAACTACGCACCAACTAACTCAAAGGAAACTGACAGGAGCGAGCATGCAACCGACAGAGTACACGCAGAAGTGCCTGGCAGAATTTCAGCAGATCGCTATGAAGGTGGACGGGAGGGAGATCGACCGTATCGTGGAGTTGCTTCGCGAAACCCGTTCGCGAGGCGGTCGTGTTTTCTTTCTTGGTGTCGGAGGCGGCGCGGGCCATGCCGGGCATGCTGTAAATGACTTCAGAAAAATCGCCGGCATCGAGTGCTACGCTCCGACTGACAACGTGTCAGAACTGACAGCCCGCATCAACGATGAGGGATGGTCATCGTGTTATGCCAATTGGCTGCAGGGAAGCCGGTTGAAACGCGAGGACACGCTCTTCATTTTTTCCGTAGGAGGTGGCTGCCTTGAGAAAAACATCAGTACCAATATCGTGGAAAGCCTTCGACTTGGCGCGCAGATTGGAGCAACGATCGTGGGGATCGTCGGCCGAGACGGCGGATATACCGCGCAGGTCGCTGACGCCTGCGTCATCATTCCTACAGTCTCTGCAGACTCCGTCACGCTGCACACCGAGTCATTTCAGGCGGTGATCTGGCACCTGATCGTCTCCCATCCACGGCTCAAGCGGAACCAGATGAAATGGGAAGAAACAACTCTTATAGGCGCGGAGCGGTCTTTCTCGATCGCGATGGCGTAATCAATCGCAACGTCCTCAATCCCGCAACCGGAGAATACGAGGCCCCGCTCACACCCGCCGACTTTGAAATCATCCCCGGCGCGCTGGATGCGCTGCGCGCGCTCCGAAACGCCGGGTTCATCTTGTTTCTCGTCTCGAATCAGCCCAACTATGCGAAAGGGAAGTCAACCCTCGAAGACCTCAAAGCGATTCACGCGAGGCTTGTTGCTGACCTGGTGTTCAACCATATCGATTTCGCTCGCTTTTACTATTGCTTTCACCATCCCCAGGGCACTGGAAATCGGTACTCGCGTCCCTGCGGCTGTCGAAAGCCGTCTCCGCACTTCCTCTTGAAGGCCCAGGCCCGATTTAATCTCGACCTCGACCGATCCTGGATGGTCGGCGACCGCCTGACCGACATTGAGTGCGGCAACCGGGCTGGAGCGAAAACAGTCCTGATCGCGGACGGTGCTCTTCAACCTATGGGGGGAACGCAACCAGATTTGGTCGCGCCCGATCTCTCGACCGCGGCAACAATGTTACTTGCGACCGTATCTCGGCCTTGAACAGGCTATCTGTCGCCCAGAGGTACGTATTTCGTCGGATACTCCGGCCCGATGTACTCCGCGCGCGGGCGGATCAGCCGGTTATCGTCCAGCTGCTCGATCACGTGGGCAGCCCAGCCCGCAATTCTGCTTATTGCGAATATCGGCGTAAACAGATCCAGATCGATACCCAGCGTCGTATACGTCGAAGCCGAGTAGAAATCCACATTAGCATTCAGCTTCTTCTCTGCCTTTACGAACTTCTCGATCTGGCGAGACATCTCAAACCACTTCGCCTTGTTTGCCGAGCGTCCCAGATCTTCTGACATCTTGCGCAGATGTGTCGCCCGCGGATCCTCAGTGCGATATACGCGGTGGCCAAATCCGGAGACTTTCTTCTTGTCCACCAGCATCTTGCGCACATACTCCACAGGGTCCGCGCCCTTCTTGTCGATGTCGAAGAGCATCCGCATCACGGCTTCGTTTGCCCCGCCATGCAGCGGACCCTTCAGGGCCCCGATTGCCCCGGTAATCGCCGAATGGATATCTGCCAGCGTGGCTGCGATCACGCGTGCCGCGAAGGTTGAGGCATTCAGCTCGTGATCGGCATGCAGAATCAGCGCTACATCGAAAGCCCTGGTCGCTGTTTCGGAAGGCTTCTCTCCGGTCAGCATCCACAGAAAATTGCCGGCATGCGAAAGCTTCGTATCGGGCTCGACAACTTCTTTGCCCTTCCGGATGCGGTCGAACGCCGCTACCAGCATTGCGATCTGGGCGGTAAGGTCGAACGACTTGCGCACATTCGAATCGTGATCGACAGCCTTTTCGTTCGGATCGTACAAGCTCAGCGCCGATACCGCCGTGCGCAGCACTTCCATGGGTGTGGCCGTCTTCGGGAATGATCCCAGCAGTCGAATAATCTCCGGCGGCAGACGCCGGGCAGCGGCAAGCTGCTTCGAAAAGGCGTCCAGCTCGGCTCGGCTCGGCAGACTGCCATGCCAGAGCAGGCATGTGGTCTCTTCGAACGTTGAATGCTCAGCCAGATCGTGAACGTCAATGCCGCGGTAAGCGAGTACTCCCGCATCCCCGTCGATCCAGCAGATGCCAGAGTTGGCTGCAACAATTCCTTCAAGCCCTTTTGCCGCTACCGCCGTCGCCATATGCTTCTTTCACCCCCAGCTATCAGCCAAACCTACGCTTTTCGCAGCGCCTGGAGCACGTCCCGTCTAAGAATGATGCCTTCTGCGCTTTTTGACGTTGGTCGAGAATGGCTTCAGGACCAAAGGCGGCTAACTTTTGTTTATAGCGTAGTGCGGCCAGCGTTGTCATATTCGGCGCACGGAATTGAGTCGCCGCGGCCTCGTGGGGCATCAAAAAATAAGTATCAGCTTGCGCAATGGGGAAGTATTGTTTCCAGATCGCTCCGGCGATACACTAAGCACAGGGAGATTTTCATGGCCACTACCGTTGCCGCACCGGAGACACCGCAGACGAAGACGCCCCCCGTTACCCTGACCGACACCGCTGTCGGCAAGGTCCGCGAGATTATGGCCACCCAGGATCCGCTGCCTGCGGGTCTGCGCATCGGCGTCGTTGGCGGAGGCTGTTCCGGCTTTCAATATTCCATGTCGTTCGAGAACCAGTCCGGCATGATGGACAAGGTTTTCAACTTCGATGGGCTTAAGGTATTTGTCGACGCCACCTCGTTGATGTATCTCAACGGCTGCGTTGTCGACTACGTGGAGACCCTTGAGGCTGCAGGCTTCAAGTTTGAGAATCCGAACACGAAGAGCACTTGCGGGTGTGGCTCTTCATTCAGCGTTTAGTGTTGTAAAACGCGTCCAGATGATGCTTTGCAACTCGGCCCTGCCTTCGGCAGGGCCATCTTATTTTGCGCTGCGAATCGGATCCTCCCGCCTGCACTGTCTCCAACTCGCAGTGGCGTCAATTCTGGATCAGTGGAAGCGTCTGTGTGTTGTTGTACGGAATATCCTCGATCTGCACTGAGAGAGGCGCTATCTTGACTACCTTGTAGTGGTGATCGACCACGTCCCCTTCGGAGGCGATGAAGACATCATCGCCGTGCAGCAGGAACACCTTCTTGGCCCCACCGGGATGAGTCTCGTATCCGAAAAACTTTAGATCGATCGGCGGCGGAGGAGGTGGTCCCGTTGGTGCCGGTGGTGCCATCGGCTGCGGCCGGATGGGGCCCTTCGCTTGCTCGATGACCGGCTCTGAAAACATCGAAAAGATATTCCGGCCCTTGCCGGTATATTCGATTGACTCGGCCTGCGCCATCAACTCGGGGTGCAGCGTCGGATCGAGACCCGCCAGAGGTCCCGCAACCTTCGTCGCCTCGTGCCCAAGGCTGAAGATCGCACGCGGTCCGGGCGCCGGGGGCGAAGCTATGACCGTCGGTGCGGGCGGGCCCGCCTGTGACTGCACCACCGACGTTGGCGGCGTCGAACCGCCAACCAGGAAGTGAAATACGTTGTAGATAACCAACCCGGCTACTATGGCAAGCAAGCCTGCAAGGATGGCTACCTTTTTCTTGTCGTCGGCGCCGGTCTTCATCGCCATCAGCGTTGGCCCTCCGCGCTGGCTGTTTCCGCCTGGGCCGGTTCGCCGCCTTCATTTGCAGGAGGCCGCTCGCCTGGGTTGGTCCTCAGATACGTCGTGAGCCGCAGGCGCAGGTTTACCAGACCGCCCTGCTGGCCAGTGAACGTCAGCCCGTTAATGATGAAGAAGACGTGGTTCTTGTCCCGCTCGAGGTCGTTGATGAAATGCATCAGCGCCGTGTAGTCGCCGCTCAGGTTGGCATCAATGCGAAGTTCGGTCAGTGAATCGGTTGCCGGCTTGGGCGTGTACTGGGCCCGCGTCAGTCTCACCTGGCTCTGCACATACGCTGCGCCCAGCTCCTCCACAATGGTGGAATAGTTCGGTGCGATGCGCTCCTCGAAAAACTTTGCCTGATCGTCACGGGCCTGGTTCACCTTGTCCGGCAGCCCTTCGAGATGCGCCATCTGCGCTTGAAGCTGTGCAGATCTGATCTGCTCTCTCTGGTACTCCGCCGAATTCACCTCTCCGGCGGCGTGAAACGCCAGCACGACCTTTACAGCCAGAAAGAGCACCAGCCCCCCCAGCGCGACGGCGCCTGCGATATGCAGGTTCAGTAACGTAAGGAATCGGCGAAGGTCCTTCATTGCGCACCTCGCCTTCCTGCAGCCGTCTTTGCTGGCGCTCCTGCTTTCGGAGTGTTCCCCCGGTCGGTAGTTCGTGTACCGGGCTTCGTTTCGGTTCCTGTTCCCTGACCAGGGGCCTTCTCGCCGGTCTTCGGCTCCGCGGTCTTGGTCGTCGCCTCCTCCGCTTCGCTCAACGGCCGGTAGTACGAGAGAATGTCGAAATTCTCCTGCATCGAAGCGTTTATCGGCTGCGCTGCCTGGTTCGGGCCGGTCGAAGTTGCCAGCGCCTCACCGGCCAGCCTGGGATAGGCGAAGTGCTTCGACTTTTCAAGATTCTCCACCAGCTCGAGCGCACGGTCGCGAGCGCCGGTCACTCTCAGCCGGATGATAACCTCTCCATCGGAAGAAACCTCAGGCTCGATGCTCAGCACCTGCACGCCCGACGGCAGCACCGTTTCCAGATCGGTCATCGTTGCCGTCCAGGAGAACGCCTTCCTCCGGAACAGCGAATTCAAAAACTCTGAGTGCGTCAGTACGGCGGCATTTTGCGGCTGCCGCATCAGCGCGGCGTAGCTCTGCTGTAGCTGTTCGAGCCGTCCTACGTTATTCTCAACTGCCTGTACCCGGGCGGTCGATGATTCCGCCTTCTGGCGCTCCGCGCGCAGCAAAAGCCACAACGGCAGAGCAATCGCGAGAAAGATTGCCATCAGGATACGTAGCTGCTTGATGATCGAACGAACGTCGACGTAGGGCTTGCTCGCAAGATTGACACTGATCTTCATTAACTTGCCAGTGCCCCCGTAACGCCCGCAGCCAGCCCCCGGGGCATCGTGCCCATAATGCCCGTGGAAGGCCCTGGAACCAGATCGCGTAACCTCAGACCCTCTTCAGCCTCGCCATCCAGCGCGCGCTCAAACTCGTCGGCTCCGCCCGGTCCCGCACAGTACAGCACTCCGGGAGAGGTCTGCAGCGTGTCCTCGAAGTACGCCCGCGCCACGAGCACGCATTGAGTCAGATCTTGTTTGAGCAGTTCCTCATCTGCTGCCAGTTCCTGGGTCCGGTGCAGCAGCAACTCGTTGCCAGCCGCAATGGCTGTCGTTAACGAACTCCCATTGCGATTCACCACCAGCGCGGCGTCATTGGTGGTGAGCGCAGCGAGCGACGCAAGCGTGGAGGGCAGCAGCACGCCCGGTTCATAGCCGGCCGCGCGTACTGCGCCTTCATATTCGTTCCTTAGAGTGCCGGGCATCACGGTCACCAGCAGATGTGCCTGGTCAGCACCCTGCCGCATCACCTGGTAGCTCACCGCGGCGTCTTCCACTTCAAATGGCATCAGCTTGCGCAGCCGGAAGCGGACAATCGGGAGCGCCTCCTGTTTCTTCGACGGCAGGGTATCGAAATCCAGCATCAACACCCGCACGGCCGGGTCGGGGACTACCAGCGTAAGCTGTTTCTCTCTCGCGCTCACATCGTCCAGGGCCTTCCTGACGGCCATCTCGACGGCTCCCCGATCCACAAGGTTGTCGGCTCCCAACCCTGGCTTCAAGGCTCCAGCCGGCAGCGGCGCAAAACTCATCAGTGCCTGACCGTCGTTCTGCAACCGGGCGGCGATCACCCCCTCAGGCGTGATTTCGCACGCCAGCCGCGGCCGCAGGTTCGTGTTAGGAGAAAGAATGCGAAAGGGAATTGCCACTGCGAATTTTCTCTCCGGATGACTTCCGAAGCTGCTCCTTCATCTTGATAACTGCGTTCTGTGCTCTGACCTGTGTGCCCTACCTCGAAGCCTCAATAAACGTAACCTTGTTGATCTCTTTCAGCGTCGTGAGCCCCCGCCGTACTCGATCGATCGCCGACTCACGCAGGAACTTCATGCCTTCCTGCTGCGCGAGGCGACGCACTTCCGACGTCGGCTTCTTATCCAGAATCATCTCCCGGATGGGGTCCGTCAGGTCCAGCAGCTCGTGAATCGCCGTCCGCCCGCGATATCCCGTCCCGCCGCACTCGATGCACCCGGCCCCCTCGCGAAATTCGAAGCTGTGCCACTCTGCCGGGTCGAACCCGCTCGCAACCAGCACCTCATCGTCATATTCCACAGGACGCACGCAATACTCGCATATCGTCCTCACCAGTCGCTGCGCCAGGATACAGTTCAGCGCCGAGACAAAGTTGTACGCCTCGACCCCCATATTCAGGAAACGGCCCAGCACATCGACCACGTTGTTCGCGTGCACGGTCGTAAAAACCAGGTGCCCCGTCAGGGCCGCATTGATGGCGATCTGCGCCGTTTCCTGGTCGCGGATCTCGCCGACGAGAATCTTGTCCGGATCGTGGCGCAAAATCGATCTCAGCCCGCGGGCAAACGTCAGGCCTTTTTTCTCATTTACCGGAATCTGGGTAATCCCGCGAATCTGGTATTCGACCGGATCCTCGATCGTGATGATCTTGTCCTCATCGCTCTTGATCTCATTGAGAGCAGCATAGAGCGTGGTCGTCTTGCCCGACCCCGTCGGCCCGGTCACCAGCACCATGCCATACGGTTCGCGGATATACCTCCGGAAGCGCCGCAGATCGTCCTCATGAAAGCCGACTACGTCCAGCGTCAGCTTGCGGAACTTCTCGCTCATCGACTCTTTGTCGAGCACGCGCAGTACGGCATTCTCACCATGCACAGTGGGCATGATCGAGACGCGAAAGTCGATCAGCCGCCCCTTGTACCGCACACGGAAGCGCCCGTCCTGCGGCACGCGCCGCTCCGCGATATCCAACTCGCTCATGACCTTGATACGCGACAGGATCGTCATATGATGCTCGCGCGCAATCGCAGCCATCGCAAGCTGCAGCACCCCGTCAATGCGATACTTCACGACCAGCGAATCGTCGTTCGTCTCGATGTGAATATCCGACGCCCTTCGTTCCAGTGCCGTAAAGATCGTCGTGTCGACCAGGCGAATGATTGGGCTGATGTCCTCTTCCGACGTCAGCTTCTCGATCGAGATTGTCTCGTCGGGGTCATCGTGCTCCGACACCACGTCGAAGGTCATTCCTTCCGACGCCTCTTCGAGCACGCGCTGGGATTGCTCGGTCTTCTTTAGCAGGTCGGTGATCTGCGAGAGCGTCGCGACCCGGGTCGAAATCTTCTGTCCTAAAATGCCGCTGATTTCGTCGAGCACCATCAGCCGGCTTGGATCGCTCACCGCAATCACCAGCCGGTCGTCGATCTGCTCCAGGGGCACAAAGTTGTAGCGGAACATTATGTCCACCGGAACGCGCTTCATCAGCTCGTGCTGGATGCGAAAGTGCTTCAGATCGACAAACTCGCAGCGATAACGCCGCGCGAGCGTCTGTGCCCGCTCTGCCTCATTCGTCTCAATCGGCTGTACCAGTACAGGTGCCTGTGCCATAAATCGTCCTTAAATTACCCTGAGAAATCCCTCTTGTGTGAGATCCGGATCTCTTCGTGAATCTTTTCGTTCCGTCTTTGCGATGACACCCTCAATGTGGCTGCTGGAAGTTATTCACGTTTCCTAGCGAGAATATCGGCAAGTACAACGAGATCAGGATCACCACCACCACCACGCCCATCACAATCAGGATGGCCGGCTCGATCAATGACATGGCGGCCGTCAGCGCCGTCTGGACGTCCTCCTCGAAAAATTCCGCCACCGAATTCAGCATCCCCGGAAGCGCTCCCGTCGATTCGCCCACTTCGATCATCTCGATGGAGAGCGCCGGAAACACCTTCGTTCCCTCCAGGCTCTGTGAAAGTCCCTTGCCCTCACGGACACTGGTTACCGATGAGAACACCGCTTTCGCAATCCGTTTGCTGGCAATCGATCGGGCTGCCGTCTCAAGCGATGGCACCAGCGGCAATCCTCCCGACAGTAGCGTAGAGAGCGTCCGCGCAAAAAGGGCCACCTGGTACTTCAGCCAGATCATGCCGAATAGCGGCAGCTTGATCCGGATGCCGTCAATCCGGTCGGCTCCCGCATCCGTCTTGCTCCAGCGGTAGATCAAAAACATCACCAGCGCCAGCAGCGGAAGCACGTACAGGGCGTAATGCTGCGCCCCCTGCCCTAGCGCCAGCATTGCCATCGTCAAAGCAGGCAGGTTCGTTCCGAGCTGGTCGTAGAGTGTCGCAAACCGCGGCACCACGAACGTGATCAAAAAGATGAACAGGCCAAAGACCAGCGTAATCAGCAAGCACGGATAGATCAGCGACGCTTTCAGCTTCTTGGTAAAAGTCAGCGAAACCCGTTGAAAGTCCAGATATCGCTTCAGGACCTCCTCCAGATTCCCGCTTCGCTCGCCAGCCAGCAGCGTGGTCGTATAAATCACCGGAAAGCCGCCCTGAGCCTCGAATGCCGCTGAGATCGACTCACCCGTCCGCACCCGCGCCGCCACATTCTGCAGCTGGCTCGCAAACGTCGCATTCTTCTGGCTTTTTGCCAGCATTTCAAGCGACCCAAGAATCGGCAGCCCGGCGCGGATCAGGGTCAAAAACTGCTGATTGAAGATGATGAAGGTCTCAAGCTTGGCCTTCTTCCGGCTGCCGGCAAGTCCCTTCGGCTTTACAGAGTAGACATAGTAACCGGCCTGCGTAAAGCGATGGCGCAGCTCATCGGCGGTTGCAGCCGCGTGCACCTGTTGTTGCACACGTCCGCGCTCATCGGCCAGCTTGATAACAAATTCCGCCATGGAATGCTACTTCAGGGTACCAGTTCTCGCAGGGGATAGACGCGCGTGGCCCCCAAACCGTTCGTCCCCCAGTTCCAAATCGAGATGCCGCTGCTCGACAGAGCCTCAGTCCAGACCAACGCTCTCCACCCCGGTCCATCTCTGCTCATCTTCCGTAGCGAAGAGATCCCGGTGTGCCGCGAGCCATTTCTCCTGTGCGTGGAGCATCGTTACTGCTCGTTCCAAATATTCATCGGCATCCTTATAGGGCCCACGCTCTACGTCCTCACGGACAATCTCTTCGAGATCACGTCTAAGTTTGATTGCCATGCACCGATATTAGCCAAGACAAGGCTGGTAGTCAGTACCTTGCCGCGTGTTTTCTGTGACTTGCGGTTACTTTTTGGCCGTTACTCCTGATTGGCCGAATCACGCTTCAGAGCATGGTCTCGGCGCAAAGCCTGCATCGATGCTTCCAGAATTACTTCCTCACCGGCAGCGTCCCCAGCTTCGCAATCCTGCCCTCCGGGCCGACCACCCACGGCAGACTCAGCGCATTCCAGTTTCCATCATCCAGCGGAGACCACGTCTTCCCATCGTCATAGCTCGCATCCGACCCGTTCGTTCCCACGGCAATCCACGCCTTGGCCTTCGCATCCCACGCCACCGCCGACCGGTACCCATGCGGCGGTTTTTGCGGTGCTGTCCATGTCTTGCCGTCATTCGCGGTCCACGCCGCTGTGCCTACGGATTCGTGCGGCTTCTTGTAATCGCCGCCGACTGCCATTCCATGCCGCGCATCGCGGAAAGACAGGGAGAAAGCCCCCGCAGACTCAGACTTAGCCAGAGGAGTCACGAAGCCGACAAACCAATCGCGAAATAACCCCTTTTCGGAAAGTCCGTTCACAGACTCGAAGATCCTCGACCCGGATTTTCCACCGGTCGCGAATTTCCATCCCGTCCCCAGTTCTTGTTCCACGAGGGAAGAATTGCTTGCTGCGAAGGCTCCCTCGCCATTTAGGTTTTCGAGGTTTCGCGACTGATCGCGGAACCACCTGACACCGCCGTCGAATGTCTCCATGACGACGAATCGGCCATCAACGGGATCGCCAAGGAGAGCGCCGTGTATATTGTCAGCAAACACCACCGCATCCCAAAACCCATCCTTATCCGGATTCGTATACAGCAGTTTCCAGCTCGAACACCCATCTGTCGTCTTATACAGCCGAGACAAATCCCCCGGCCCCGACGACATCACAATCGCCGTGTTCGCATCCCAAGCCCAGATCCCCCGAAAATCCAGCTTCTCTGCTCCCGGAGGCATCGCGCAGCTCTGCCACATGTAGCCGCTGTCCTCAGTCCGCAGAACCGTCCCGTTCGTCCCGCTGGCCCACGCCACGCCGCCACCCACGGCATGGATCCCGCGCAGACCCGCCTTCGTCCCGCTCGACTGCATCACCCACGGCCCCGACGTAACATCCTGGGCGTGAATGCAAGCGGTCGACAGCATCACAAGCATCGGGATAATTCGCAAGAGAAGGGAACAGCGAGGCATCGAGCTCATGCCGAGATCATAACGGGGTTTAGACCGGCGGAAGCCCCTCGACGACCTTCACACCCGCTGGCGCGTTGAACACAAACTCACCATCCGAAGCCGTAGCATCTGGCTTTTCGCCCGAGAACACAAATGCGTTCGTGATTCCGTCGGTTTCTTCGACCCTTATCGACCGGATCACCCCGTCCGCCGTTGCCGTTACGCTGAACGCCGCAACCCGCTTTTCCAGCCCTTTCGGAATCCCCGTCAGCACGTAGATCCCATCCCCCTGCGAAGAGACAGCCAGCCCGGTCAGTTCCGCTTCGAGCTTCGTATGCCCCAGCAGCAGCCGCAGCGGAGACCGCATGTCATCCAGCTTCTTCACCGGAACCCGCTGCACCTCTGTGTCTCCCGGCGAGTAGAAATATCCGTACTTGCCGTCCAGAACAAACAGCTTTCCCGCCGGCTGCGAATACGTCCAGCGCATTTTGCCCGGCTTCTTCAGCAGGAGCACGCCCGCTTCCTTCCGGTTCATGCCCATGCCCTGATATTGCTGGGTAAACTGCACCTCGAGCGAGTGCAGGGAGTCGTAATGGCGATCGATTCGCTCAGCCAGCACGTTCGCCGTCACCGGAGAAGGCTGCGCCGTTGCCAGCGGCGCGGTGACAGCAAGAAGCAAAAAGACCGCTTGGAGCGGAAGCCGCATCACTGCAGTGGCTGCGTGCAGTTCGTCCCGCCGGTCGGGTCGGCCTTTATTTCACCCTGCTGGTCGATGCAGTAGCCATTCTGGCCCGTCCGGCCCACAGCCTGAGGAACTGCCGTCGCCTCGTAGCCGGTGTACTGGTCCTGATTGTTCACTGTGACCTTGGTGCAGTTTACGATGTTGAAGGTGTAGCCGCTCTTTTGTCCGCCCGCGAGATCACCCTGCAGAAACTGCGCCGCCTGCGGGGTCGGCGCTCCAGACTTCGGATCCCCGCCGAGTGCCGGCAAAGAGCATGCAAAGCCATTCGCCGGATAATTCGTCTGGTACTGGATCTGCGCGCTGTAAATCGCCCGAAGCGACTGGATCGCCGACGTCTGGTTTGCCTGGATTTTCATCTTCGCGAAGTTGGGAATCGCGATCAGCATCAGTACCAGCATGATCGAAATCACGATCAGCAGCTCCATCAGCGTGAAGCCTGCCTGTCCCTTCCTGCGCCTCTGCCGGCCGTCAATTCCTCTTGCCAGCGTTCCGTCTCTTAGTACCCGCTCTAAAACCATCCAATGCCTCATAGCTTGACTACCGTCCTGCCGCGGCTGCACACAGCCGGCAAACGCAATCCTAAAGGATGAAGACGCGTCACACCAGCGCAGCGCTCGCAAGGGCAGGGTATAAGGTCTAGGGTGTACCAGGACATCTCAGGGATTGACGCACGTGCATTGAGCCAAAACCAACTACACTCTAATCCCTGCACCCTGCCTTCAACACACCAGCCTGTTCCGGCCCAGCTTCAGTCCATCGAGGCGCCCAAGCAGGGTCACGGCCACGAGTTCCGGCTGGAAGAGCTGCCTCGACATCTGCATCACCTGATCGGCGGTTACCTCCTCCACCTTGTCCAGGATCTCTTGCTGCCCGAAGAAGTAGTTGAAGTACATCTGCTGTCGCGCCAGGTTTGACATCCGCGACATCGAGCTTTCGAGAGACAGCAGCAGATTGCCCTTGAGCTGGTCCTTTGCCCGCCGCAGCTCGTCGGTCGGCAGAGGCTCGTTTTTCAAGCGGCTGAACTCGGCCATCACCAGGTCAACCACCTGCACGGCCCTGTCCGCTGAAGTCCCCGCGTATACGCACAGTGAGCCGGTATCGCTGTAAGGATTCAGATCGCTGTAAATCGCATATGCCAACCCGCGTTCTTCGCGGATCGTCTGGAACAGCCGAGAGCTCATTCCGCCGCCCAATACCGTATTCAGAACCAGGACGATGTAGCGCGAATCATGCGCCACCGGTGGCGCCGGGACCCCCAGGCAAAGCTGAACCTGTTCAAGTGACTTCTTGTTCCGCAGATTGATCCGCGCCGCAGTCTTAGGAGCGCCCTCGGCGGCCGGGCTCTTCCCCGCGGGCAGAGATTCGAAACGGCGCGCCACCTGGGCCACAAAACTGTCGTGGTCGATATTTCCAGCGGCAGAAAAGATCATGTTGCCGCCGAGGAAACGCCCGCCGTAAAAGTCCATCAGCGTGTCGCGCTCAAACCGTCGCACTGTTTCCTTGGTGCCCAGAATCGGCTTGCCGAGCGGATGGTCCTTCCAGAAATTCTGTGTGAAGATCTCATGTACCAGGTAGTCGGGATTGTCCTCGTCCATCTTGATCTCTTCAAGAATCACGCCTCGCTCGCGGTGAATCTCCTCCGAGGCAAATACCGGATTCAGCACCAGGTCCGACAGCACATCAAGGGCAGTCGGTACATGCTCGTCCAGCACCTTCATGTTGAAGCAGACCGTCTCCTTGCCTGTAAATGCGTCGAGATTTCCGCCGATCGCGTCCACCTCGCGGGCAATCAGCTGCGCGGTCCGGCTCTTCGTCCCCTTGAATACCATGTGCTCCACAAAGTGTGAGATCCCGTTCAGCTCGGCCAGCTCGTGCCGAGAACCCGCCCTCACCCAGACCCCCATCGCCACAGACCGGATATGGTCCATCTTCTCGGTCAGAATCGTGAGTCCGTTCGCCAAAATCGTGCGGCGTATATTTCGTTCGTTGTCCATGATCGCGCCCTCTCGTCGCATTTCGACTTCTGTCGGTTGGGCCTGTTGCCTGGGCTGTTGCGGTTAACCTGCCGCGGCATCGGATCACCGAGGGAGAAAGGCTGCGATACCGGCGTCGCCACTGAGCTATGCTGTCAAGACAGAATCGGTACTGCGATGATGCCAGGCAGGGAAAATCTACTTCCTATTTTAGACGTTCCAGACCACTCGCAGGCGCGACCTCTTTTTGGCCTTAATAATCAACAGCTTGCGGAAATACTTCAACAGTTTGAAGCCCCCGCATACCGCACCCGCCAGCTTTCCCAGGCCCTTTACGGCCAGTGGACAGAGGACCTCGCCAAGGTTTCCACCCTGCCCAAAGACCTTCGTGACCGCCTCGCTCAGGCCGGATACTACATCGGTTTGCCCACGATCGCCGAAACCTACAGCTCCGTCGACGGCACCGAACGCTACCTCATTGCCACTGGCGATGGTCAGACCGTCGAGACAGTCTGGATGCCCGAAGGCGACGACGGCGAATGGGGTGACGGCTCCGACGCTGGTTACCACGACTCCACTATCTGCATCTCCAGCCAGATAGGCTGTGCCGTCAACTGCCAGTTCTGCCTCACTGCCAAACTGGGCATCATCCGCAACCTCACCGCCGGAGAAATCGCCGGACAGGTCGTCGCCGTCCTCAAGCGCCACAACGTCCAGATCGGGCGCGACCGCATCAACCTTGTCTTCATGGGTATGGGCGAGCCCTTCCTCAACTACGACGCCTTCATGGACGCCGTCCGTCTTCTTTTCCACGAAGTGGGCATCGCCGAATCCCGCATGACTGTCTCGACCTCCGGCATTATGCCCGGCATTCTTCGCTTCGCCGAGGAGCCCGTCCGGCCCAAGCTCGCCATCTCCCTTAACGCGCCTAACGACAAGGTGCGTGAGTCGATCATGCCCATCACCCGCAAATGGGACATCCAGCACCTGGTAAACGCCGTCCGCCAGGTCCGGCTCCGTCCCAAGGAAAAGCTCACCTTTGAATACGTCCTCCTCGGTGGCGTGAACGACCAGGTTTCTCACGCCGACGAAGTTTCACGCCTCTTGCGCCGCATCGGCCGCCCGCTCAAGGTGAATCTGATTGTCTGGAATCCAGGCCCACTGATGCCCTACGAAATGCCGCCACCCCACCAGGTCATGGAATTCCAGGCTCGGCTCAAGCAAAACGGAATCCCCGCCTTTATCCGCCGACCCCGTGGACGCGACATCTACGCCGCGTGCGGCCAGCTCAAGCGCACCGGTCAGATCAGAAAAGATCTGCCGCAGATGTATATGTTCGAATAGGCAAGCTTCAAGGCAACCCATGCGACCGCGCATGGTGATGCCGCGCCATCCGGGGCTCTTCCTCTAGTGCGAAAAGCTTCTTGCCGTTCGGTTCTTCGAAGACCTTTTGCACCCGTGCCGGGAATCCGTCGTTCTTGCCGCGATCGGAGACGTACCACGCAACCTGGGGATTGGCTTTCAGTGCGACCGGGTTGCCTCGATCTGTGCTTTCGTCTGATCGGACGCGACGTTGGCCATGCCGGCACCGACCTGATCCTGCAGAGCCTTGAAAAACGCCGCTGGTCGTCCAGCGACTGAGCATCTCCACTGGCAAATATGACAGTAGCTCCCCCGGCGATGCGGGCGTAATGTCGCTGCCACACGCACAAATGCCGTGCTGCGTCTGCAAGCGGAAAAGAGATCGGAAAGAAATTATGGCGAAAGGCAAAGAGAAACAGAAAGAGAAGACAAAAAAGAAGGATGACAAGAAGGCTAAAGCCGGTAAAACCACCGCTGCGGTCAAAACGACGGCACCCGCCGCGTCCGACATCGCGAGCTATGCCGACGGAACGCCACTCGACCGGGTGCAATATCTCGAAGCCAAGCTCATCTTGAAACCCGACCGCTTCAATTCAGTGCAGAGCTTCCGCGACTTCGGCCAGATCGTGCAGCGTACGGCGAAGAAGGTTGGTCTGGGTTTCATTGAAGACCGTGAGACTGGGTTAAGGCCGGAAGTCCGGGAGATCATTTTTGGCGACACTCCCGACTTCCGCCTTTACAACAACGCGTTCATCCTGCGCAGGCGGATCTCCTATGTGGATGGCTTCCCCGTGGGCGATCCCGAAATCGTCTTCAAATTCCGTCACCCGGATGAGAAGCAAGCGACGGCCATGGACGTGCGGCCCAAAATCGCGGGAAAATACCGGATCAAGTTCAAAGCCGAGGTCCTCCCTCTAAAGGACCAGATCGGCGGATATCGCATCCTCTATTCGCACAACTGCCAGTTCGGATTGAGCCAGATGCATGAGGCAGATCGAACCTCGATGGCTACCCTCGTGAAAGTGTTTCCGGCGCTGGCCTCCATCAAGAAATCCGACGACGAAAAGATAAGCCTGGTGAACGAAGGCATTGTAGAAGAGGTACTGCTTCCGCTTGGTCAACTGGACTTCGGCAAAGGCGTGGTCGCCAAGTGCGACATCGGGTTATGGCGCACCCGCGGCGAGCATAAGTCTCTGGTAGGAGAGTTCGCATTTCAGGTCAAGTTCGATCGCAGAGAGGATGTAGCCGAAAAGCAGAAGAAGCTTGCTGCGCAGTTCTATATAACGCTGCAACAGAACGTACAGGATTGGCTTGCGCTCGGCGTAACCAAGACTGGCATGGTTTACCGCCTCAAGGGGAACGAGCCCCAGAGCCATGAGTGACGCCACATTCAGGCCGGCCGTCGAAGCCTTACCCGAGGCGCCTCCGGTTGCGGCTCGCGCCACCACCATTCAGATATTCATCGAGTTCCTCATCATCGGAGCCACCAGCTTCGGTGGCGTCGTCCCTTATCTCCGGGGCAGTCTGGTAACAAAACGAGGATGGCTCAGTGACAAGGAATTCGTCGAAATGCTTTCCATCAGCCAGAGCCTTCCTGGCCTTAACGCCACGAATATGGCCATTCAGGTAGGAGAAAAGCTTGGAGGCGCAATCGGTTCGCTCGCAGCGATCATCGGCATTTGTCTGCCCGGTGCGGTGCTCATGTATGTCGTGGGCATCTTTTACCGCGCCCATGGCGACCACGTCTGGATCACAGCCGCGCTCAAGGGAGTGGCCGCCGCCGCGGTCGGCCTGATCCTGTCTACCGTCGTGAGCATGAGCAAAAAGTCCCTCTCTGACAAATTCGACTTCGTCTTCGTTGCCCTGACTGTCATCGCCGTTAACCGCCTTCACATATCTGTGCCGCGCACTCTGATATGCGTCGGCATCCTGGCGATTCTCTTCCATAGGCCACGCAAGCATGAAAAAGGGAGCGAAACCCAATGAACCAGCTTCCCGCTCTCATCCGGGTATTTGCATATCTCTCGCTCCTCACCGTCGGTGGCGGCATGGCCGCATTTCCTGAGATGAAGGTCCTCACCGTCGAGGTCCACAAGTGGCTCACCTTCCCGCAGTTGATCCATCTCTATAGCGTGGGACAGATGGCCCCCGGTCCCAACATGATGATGATCGTTGCCATCGGACAATGGGCCGGCGGTCTTCTTGGCGCCCTTCTGGTCTTGGTTGCCTTCTTCGGCCCAACCGCCTTGCTTGCTTTCATCGTCGCCCGCGGGTGGAAGAAGCTCGAAAAATGGCCGTGGCGAGCGTCAATTCAGCAGGGACTCGCGCCCGTCTCCATCGGTCTTCTGCTGGCCGGCTGCTTCACCATGGCCAAAGGCGCAATCTCCGGAGTCGAAACCGCTGCTATCGCCGTCGGCGTCCTGCTGATCCTTCTGCAATACAAAATCAATCCGGCGTTGCTCGTGCTGGCCGGGGCCGCGATCGGTGTGCTGTCATTCATGCCTAAATAACGCGCTTGCCGCCCTCCAGGGTCTAAACTTTGAGTCAGTCGAGGAGGTCGTATGTCAAACGATGCTCTTGCAGTTCAACCGAAGCCGACCCTGAAAGAGCGTGCCTCCGACGAGTTCAGGCGCTACCTCGTAATTTTTCTCTATCTTTGGGTCGTCTTCGGACTGCTCTCCATACATAAGAGCATTGTCCTGTCCCAGCATCATCTCGACACCGAGGAGCACGCCTTCGCGATCATCAATGCCTTCGTTTTCGCAAAGGTGCTTCTTGTTGGCGAGCATTTCAAACTCGGAACCCGATTTGCAAAGAAGCCCCTCATCTATCCCATCCTCTACAAGTCCTTTGTCTTTAGCCTGGTGCTCATCGGCTTCCATGTCATCGAGGCTGTCGGGGTGGGCCTGTGGCATGGACACACTATCGCCGAGAGTCTCCCGCCATTTCTTGGATGGAATCCCCGCGGCCTGCTTGCCGTCGGCATCATGTGCTTCGTTTTGCTCTTGCCGTTCTTCGGGTTCCGAGTGATCGCTCAGGTAATTGGCCGCGACGAAATGAAAGCCCTGCTCCTGCACCACCGCGACAGCGACCCCAAACTCATTTGCTCTTCGGCTCCAATTCGTGACACCGCCGCCTCGCCTCGACAGACCGCTCCCAGCTCAAGCCGCGCATAGAGCCGCCTTCGCTAGGTCCGTTCGGATTGTCGGCCGATCGTCGGCTTCCCATCGACAACCTGCCCGCCACCCGCTAACATCCTGCTCACCAATCCGCGAGGAGATCCCTCATGAAGACCCTCCGGCTGCTCGCCTGCCTCATAGCAACACTCGCGCTGCTTCCCGGCAGCGCGCAGAACCCCATCGCTCTTCGCGGAACCATCGTCACTCCCGATCAGGTCATCGAGCTGGGAACCGTCTTCATCTCCGGAGACAAGATTCAGGCCGTCGGCACTGACATCCCAATCCCCGAGCACACCGTCGTCATCGAGGGTGACAATGTCATCTTCCCCGGCCTCATCGACCTTCACAATCACCTCACCTGGAATTTTTTGCCCCGCTGGAATCCCGGCCGGCTCTTTAACACTCGCTACGAGTGGCAAGCCATCCCCGAATACGGCATCGCTCTAGGAACGCCGCACAGCAAGATCATGGACGAAGGTCTCGATTGCCAGGCCGAGCAATACGCCGAGGTCAAAGCCATCGTCGGTGGAGCTACTTCGGTCGTAGGCAGTCTCTACAGCAAATGCAGTGATGGCCTCGCCCGCAACCTCGACTACTATTCCGGACTCTACCCACACGGAGCGCCCGAGAAGCTCCGCTACGAGATCTTCCCGCTTGAACTCCCCGAGAAGACCGTCGTTCAAATTAACACCGATCTCGACAACAAGAGTCTGACAGCCTTCATCGTCCACCTCTCCGAAGGCAAACCCGGAGACGCCAATGCGGAGCGCGAATTCCGCATGTTCGCGGCCCGCGGATTTCTTCGCCCCGGCGTTTCCATCATCCACGGTGTCGGCCTCAACGCAGCCGACTTGCAGGAACTCGCCCACAGCAATGTCGGCCTCATCTGGTCTCCGCGCAGCAATTTCTCTCTATACGGAGGCACCGCTGACGTCGCCACAGCGAAACACACTGGCATCAAAATCGCGCTCGCCCCCGACTGGAGCCCCAGCGGTAGCGACGGCATGCTCCAGGAGCTCAAGTACGCCTCCGTCTGGAACGACGGTCAGTATCCGAAAGTCTTTACCGACGCAGAACTCGTCCAGATGGTCACCAGCATTCCCGCCCAGCTCGCCGGCCTCTCTGACAAAATCGGTAGCATCAAGCCCGGATACGCCGCCGACATCATCATCGTCCGCCGCACCGAGAAGGACCCATATCAGTCCCTTCTCAATGCCTCACCCGCCGACGTTCGTCTCGTCCTCATCGGAGGCAGCCCCGTCTACGGCGACGAAGACCTCATGCGCAAGCTTGCTCCCGCCGCCGCCATCGAGCCTCTCACCGTCTGCGGCTTTGCCAAAGCCCTCGATTTCTCGAGCGAAACCGCACTGAGCGAACACCCGACCTCTTGGAAACAAACTATTGACCAGCTCAATCACGCCCTTAATGAATGGGGACTCATGCCTGTTCAGCTCACTCCCTGCCCAAACTGATCACGGCCTCCAGAACGGATTCCTCTCCTCCAGATACTCCACCGGAACCTCGGTCACGAATCCCTTCAGCCACTCCGCGCAGTACTTCATCCCCGCCTGCTCCGACACCACGTGCCCCAACAATATGAGTGCTTTCTTCTTGCCCCAGGTGATCAGGTCCTGTGCGTACTCGACCACCTCCCACTCACGCGTCTCGCCCACAATGAGCACATCGATATCCGGCCTTGCCAGCAGCGGAATCCCCGGAAACTCGCTCACATACCCCCAGCTCGCAATCGCCCGCTTCACCTTTAGATCTCGATCCCCCACGACACGGATTGTCCCCGCCTTCAGCTTGGCCTCCAGCTCCGAGGCCAGCTTCTCCAGCGACCTCTCAGGCAGCGTAAACAGTTTGGGATTCTCCGCGTCCTGATATGGCTCCCATCCCAGCTCGCGAGCCATGCCCGTCGCGATGCCGTCGGGCTGGTGCCCATGCCAGTGGTCGTGAAAATGGAAGACCGCCATCTTGTGGGTCTCGATGAAGTCCAGCTTGTATTTGTACAGCGGGTCGTTTTTTAACTGGCTCACATCATCCTGATGCGACCAGAATGTGGGTTCGTGCGTAATGACCATGTTTTTTCCCGCCGCCTGCGCTCGCTCCAGCATCTCCAGCGTAGCCATCATGATCGTTGCAATACCGGCGACCTGAGTGTCCGGCGACCCGGCAATCATCCGGTCCACCGTCTCCGTTCGCCAGGGAATGCCCACATTCGCCTTGATCCGTTCCACTACTTGGCCCGCCGTCAGCGTTGCAGGCGCACTCAGCCCGCCCGCCGCTCGCTTTGCGACCATCCCGCCCGCGATCGCCATTCCGCCGTATAGAAAACTGCGCCGCGAAAGACCAAAATTCTCCACGCTCATAGCAGACTCCTTTTCCCCAGCGAGCTCTTCACTGAAAATCATTTGGGGCCTGAACTGGCGATGGAATCACACCGAGCTGCTGCATGAGCGCCATGTTGTTCATGAGGATGCGGCTCTCAACCATCGTTCCCTCCACCACGCGGTCCAGCACCATACCAGCGACCGTCACGCGTTTTCCGGTAGCAGGAATTCCGAAAAGCGTTCCTCGATGGGTCCCCGACCAGGTAAAGCGGCTAAAGACTAGCTCGCCTTCAGCCACCATCTCTTCCATTACCCAATGAATATCCGGAAACGCGGTCCTGATGACGCCGATGATCTCTTTCAGACCCTCCCGCCCCTGTTGTTGACCAGGCAGCGGGTCAAGCTCGACGAAGTCCTTTGCGACCAGATCGTCTGCCCGTTCCAGTCGACCTCGGTTGATAACGTCTTCAACAAAAGCTCGGATGACCGCCTTGTTCTCAACCGCTGCCATATCGCTTCTCCTAAGTCACCGCATCACTATGCCAGACTAAATTCGTGTCCGCACATAAAGCGGACCTCGCGCGCATGAGATTTGACGGTTCATACCGGAATAATCCCAAACACCACCGCCGCTAGCGTCATCACTACGGAAGCGAGAAACAAGTAGGGAATCGAGAACCGCTGATGTTGTGCGAGAGTGATATCCGATAGTCCGACCACCAGAAACGTCGCCGGCGTTAGCGGGCTCACGGGAAATCCTGTCGTATGTAGTCCCAATAGCGCGGCCTGCGCCATCGTCACCGGCGCGATCCCAAATGCCCCCGCAGCATTTGCGAGAACCGGCAGGACGCCAAAATAGAACGAGTCGGGATCGAACACGAGGCTCATTGGCATACCTGTCAGCCCAAGCGCCAGAGGCATGAACTTCACGCCATGCTGCGGAAGATGATGCACCACAGCCGTTGCCATGGCGCTGAGCATCCCGGTGCCCTTCATGATGCCTGTGAATGACCCCGCCGCGAATAAAATGCTCGCCATCAGGATCGCGGCCGGAGCATGGGCGGCAAGGCGTGCCTGCTGCGACTTGAGGCTTGGAAAATTCAACGTCAGTGCAGCCACCGTGCCCAGCATGAAGATGACCGCCGGGTCCACTTTGCCGCTTACCATTACGCCCAGAACGAGAGCTGTCAGGGCGAGATTCAGGTAGAAGTGCCGAGGCAGACCTCCCCAAGCTTGCACACCCGCTGCATGCTCGCGCTGAAACTTCTCGATACGGCTTGTTCCAAGCCGCCTCTCCTCGTGTACGCCCAGCCACCACGCTGTTGCAAATACAAACAGGAGCCCCACTGCCTGCACACCGATCAGAGGCACAAAAATGCTCGAGGTTGAAACGTGTAAAGCCGCCGAGGCTCGAAGCGTCGGCCCGGTCCACGGCAGAAAATTCACGCCCGCGGCCAGCGAGGCCACACATGCCAGGATCCTGCGGTCGATCCCGACTCGCCGGTAAAGCGGAAGCAGGGCCGGAATCGTGACCAGGAAGCACACCGCGCCCGATCCATCCAGATGCGCGAGTAAAGCAAGCAGTGCGCTGCCCGGCACGATGCGCGACGGCCGGTTGCCGATCCACCGCAGCAGCCCATCGATCACCGGCTCGAGCATCCTGGCATCGGTCATCACACCGAAAAACAGAATCGCAAACACGAACATCCCGATGACGCCCGAGATGCCCTGAATGCCTTCGATCATGAAGTGGCCGGTGCGCAGGCCAAACCCGGCGACTAGAGAAGCAGCCACCGGAAACGCCACCAAAGCGACGAGTGGCGAAACCTTTTTGCTAAGGATCGCGCCCAGCAGTCCCAGGATCGTTGCTAAACCCAGCAGAGCCAGCATTTTTCAGGCCAATGCCTTAGCCTACTATGCCGCATGATTCGACCGAACAACCTCGCCGCCCCAACTCGGTGCGAAACAAGGTATAGCGAGTAAAATTCCCGAAGAGAAACCCTCAGCGTGGACACATCGGCCGTACCATCAACCTGGCCGCGCACGATCGCGGCCTTCACTCTGGTCGTTGCCCTTCTCCTGTTCGGCGCCAATGGACAATCGCCCAACGGCATCATGATCAACGGCACGGTCCTGGACGCGGCCCATAAGCCGGTCGCCGGCGCAGCGATACGACTCGAGCAGAAAGGCGCTCCGGGCGCTCTCGAGACAAGGACAAACACCGCGGGAACCTTTACATTTCCTGCTCTCGCACGCGGAACCTATACCCTTACTGCCGAAAAGTCAGGTCTGCATAGCCAGACGGCCACCATCACCGCCACATCCTCGACAAATCAAAACTCAGTCGAGTTGACGCTTGAGCCAGCCTCCGCAGACATGGCCTTCACCGACCAGCCGAACTTTACCGTGGCCGGAATCATCGACCGCACCGCCGCTGCGGGCCACGGCTCCGACACCAGTCTGCGCACCAGCGAATCTCTCGCCCGCGATGCCGCGACGCTCAAGCCGGATAAAACCGCCACGCCGATAGACACCAAAGAAGAAGCGTCATTGCGCGCTGCGCTCGCCGGATCGCCGGGCAGCTTTACCGCGAACCATCAGCTCGGTGAATTTTGCCTGCGCGCCGGAAGCTATCACGAAGCGGTTCCTTTGCTTGAGGCCGCATTTACGATCGATCCCGAGGAACGCGCGAACGAATACGATCTCGCACTTGCGCAAAAGGGAGCTGGCGATCTTGCCGCCGCCCGCATTCATGTCCAGAATCTTCTCGCGCATGAAAATACGGCGGCCCTCCACAGTTTGCTCGGCGACCTCGATGAGGAAACCGGAGACTCCCTCTCAGCCGTTCGCGAATACGAGCTCGCTGTCCGTCTCGATCCCAGCGAGCAGAATTATTTCAAGTGGGGTTCGGAACTGCTGCTCCATCGAGCCGTTGATCCTGCCGTCGAGGTTTTCACGAAGGGCTCTGAGGCGCATCCCAGATCGGCCCGAATGCTGTCCGCGCTGGGAGCCGCGCTCTTTGCCGCCGGCCGTTACGATGAGTCGGCTCTGCGTTTTTGCGCCGCATCCGACCTGAACCCCGCCGATAGCTCCCCGTACATCTTTCTCGGCAGAATCGATGCGGTCGCGCCGTCGCCCCTCCCGTGTGTCGAACCGAAGCTTCATCGTTTTCTGGACCTTCAGCCCACCAATGCCCAGGCGAACTATTACTACGCAATGGCGGTCTGGAAACGTCAGAAAGCCTCGGACGACCCGCGCGATCTCCAGCCGGTGGAAACGCTGCTCAGCAAAGCCGTGTCGCTCGACCCCCGCTACGCCGAAGCCTGCCTGCAGATGGGAATCCTCTATTTCACCGAGCATGACTACGACAAGGCCATCAGCTACTACTCCAGGGCCATCGAGATCGATCCACAGCTCAGCGAGGCGCATTACCGGCTTGGCGTGGTTTACGAGCGCACCGGCGAACCGGCAAAGGCGAAAGAACAATTCCGGTTACACGCCGACCTCGAAAAGCAGCAGGCCGCCGCCGTCGAACAGCATCGGCGCGAGATCAAACAGTTCCTCATCGTGCTCGGCCAGCAGCCTGCGGCGCCGCCATCCAACTGAACCATTCCGGAAACTCTCGCGTTATCCTTGGGAGCGCAGCTAAAAGACCCTTGATTGGAGTGCTCTCCGTGCTGAAAATGTTAGCCGCGATACTTATTCCCGCCATGACCATGACCGCCGCCGACCTGCCCAGCAGAAAATACCTCAATCTTGCCGCCATCAAGACCATGGTGGCCGCCTCCGAAGCCAAGGCTAAGGAACTTAATGTCGAAGTAACAATCTGCATCGTCGACCCGACAGGGAACCTGCTCTTTTTCGAGAAGGCTGACGGTGCATCCTTCAACACGATTCAGTTCGCTCAGAAGAAAGCCCGCCATGCGGCCCTGTATGGTAGTCCCTCGAAGGATGCAGCCGACACGGTAAAGAACGGAAACGTAGCGGCGATGGCCTTTCCGGACTTCTTTCCCAATCAGGGCGGCCTGCCAATCAAAGTTGACGGCCAGATTGTCGGCGGGATCGCCGCCAGTGGCGCGAAATCGGAAATCGACGAGCAGGTTGCGCAGGCCGGAATCGACGCTTTGTTGAAGAAGTAATTTTTTACTTCAACGGCGGCTTCACTGCGGAAACAATCCCTTGACCCTCGCGAATCGTCAGGATCTGGTTCGCCTTTACCTTGGTGAATTTCTCAACCTTTTGAGTCGTCGGCCACTTGACCTCAATCAGGTCGATTGTCTCCGCGGCCCCCACGCCGAAGTGCAGCCGCAGATCGCTTTGTGACATCACGCTTCCGCCGCTGTGGACTTCATCTATCTGTGCGTGATCGCCTGTTACTACTTTCGCCCGCGCTCCAATAGCCGTGCGGTTGCACTTGGTGCCCACCAGTTTGAGCTTGATCCAGTTTTGCTTGTTCCCGCCGTCATTCCGAAGCAGCGACGGCGGATCGTTCATATTCAAAACCAGCACATCCATGTCCCCGTCGTTGTCATAGTCTCCGAACGCTGCTCCTCTGCTCGAAAACTGCTCGCTGATCCCCGGCCCCATCTCCGCGGAGACATCTTTGAATCGCCCCTTCGATAGGTTCCGGTATACCAGTCGCGGATTCTTATAGGTCTGCCCGAAGTTATAGTTATCGATCTCGGGATAGACGTGCCCGTTGACCTGAATGATGTCTGCCCAGCCGTCGTTGTCATAGTCGACAAACCCGCAGCCCCAAGCTACGTAGCGGTTATTGATTCCCACGCCCGAAGAAAACGAAACGTCGGTAAAGGTACCGTCGCCGTTGTTGTGATAGAGGTTACAGGTGTCATCCGCAAAGTTCGTCTTGAAAATGTCGAACCAACCGTCGCAGTCATAATCGGCAACAGCAAGCCCCATACCTGCCTGTTCGTGCCCGTTGTCGCTGTACGCGCACCCTGCCATCACGGCGACATCGGTAAATGTGCCGTCATGATTGTTCTTGAACAGAATGCTTGGCTCCGAATCCACCGCAACATAAATGTCCGGCCATCCATCGTTATCGAAGTCATAGGAGACGGGAGTGATGGAGTACCTCGGGCCCGGCTTTAGAATTCCCGACTTCTCCGAAACGTCGGTAAAAGTCCCGTCCCCGTTGTTGTGATAGAGCAGATTTGTGTCGCCCGCGAGCCCGCGCGGCCCGCACATCGTCGGCACGCCCTTCCACTGGCAGTAGGTCATCTTGTCCGGCGGCGCAATCGTTTCCGGATCAAGCTTGATGTAGTTGCACACGAACAAGTCGAGGTGGCCATCGCGGTCATAATCAAGAAAGCAGCATCCCGCGCCCCATCGCCACTGCTTCTGATCCAGCCCGGCCTTGTGCGTCACATCGGAAAATGTGCCGTCTCCGTTGTTGCGAAACAGGATGTTGTGTCCCCAGAAGCAGCAAAAAAGGTCATCCCAGCCATCGTTGTTGTAGTCGCCAACGCACACGCCCGTCTGCCAGCCTGTGCGTCCCAGCCCCGACTTTTCCGTGATATCTGTAAAAGTTCCGTCGCGATTGTTCTTGTAGAGATGCGATGTGGGCGCTTTGCCCGCCGGCCACTGAGCACCAAGACGGTCGCCGTTCGTGAGATAGATATCGAGCCACCCGTCGTTATCGAAGTCAAAGAACGCTAATCCGCTCCCCTTGGCCTCGATAATCACTCGTTTGTGGTCTACACCACCCCAAACGTTGGGAATGGTCAAACCAGCCTCGTGTGCCACATCGACGTACTGGACCGGAGATGTCGCAGCCGCCACCAGCGAGGGGTCCTTCCATCGCCAAAGGGGAGTTGTCAGCGTCTCCAGAAGACCGCTGCCCAGAACAAAAAAAGAGGAACCCAGGAACCTGCGCCGCTGAAAATTCATTTGGCGGCGACCTTTGGGAAGGGATGTGGAACGATTCCTGATCCTTCCTTCACTGCGATGATCTTATCCACCGGAACATCCGTAAGCTTGTCCACCGTGCCACTCGGCCACGTAATCACAAGCGAGTCGATCTTCGTCCTTTTCCCCAATCCAAAATGGATTCGCGGATCGCTGGCCGACATATAGCTAGTTCCCCCCTCCGCCTGTTCCATGTGACTGAATCCTTCGGACGTCAGCTTCAGCACCGCGCCAATCCCGTCGCGGTTCGACTTCGTGCCGATCAGCAGCACCTCGAGCCAGTGATTCGCATTTCCGCCGTCGTTGCGCAGCAGTTCCGGATAGTCTCCGCGATTATTCGTCGCAATATCAACATCCCCATCGTTATCGAAATCCGCGGTGGCCAGCCCGCGCCCGGCGACCGGCCGCAGAAAGTCCGGACCCAGCGACTCGGACGTCTTTTCGAACCGGCCCTGCCCGAGATTCCTGAACATCAGCAGCGGTTCCTTGTAAGAAATCTCGCCATGGTACAGATTCACGTTATCCAGCATCGCTCCGTTCAGTTGCAGAATATCCGCCCAGCCATCGTTATCGTAGTCGATAAACTTCGCCGCGACTCCGCTCAGCAGCACGGCCTTGTTGCCGATCCCCGATTTGTACGTGACGTCCGTGAATGTCTCGTCGCCGTTGTTGTGGTACAGCCGGTTCAGCTCGAAGTCTAGATGCGTGACATACACGTCAAGCCAGCCGTCCCCGTCCACATCCGCTGCGTCGATCCCCATCCCTGCTTCGTATTTGCCATCTTCGCTCGCTGCCAGACCCGAGATCAGAGACACATCCCTGAACGTTCCATCGTGATTGTTTAGGAACAGAAAATTCGGCCAGGTATCGTTGGCAATAGCAATGTCTGTCCACCCGTCGTTGTTGAAATCTGCCAGAACCACGCCCATGCCTTTGGACTCCGGCTTGCCGACCCCTGACTTATCGCTCACATCCGTAAACGTTCCATCGTGGTTGTTGTGGTAGAGCTTCGTCTTTTGCCCTTTGTAGTTATTCGGGTTGCAGTACGATCGATAGCCCGGCTTCCGCTCGCCACACCACAAGTTATTCTGAGGGCTCCATTCGATATAGTTCGTCACAACTAAGTCGAGATACCCATCCTTGTCGTAATCGAACCATCCCGCACTCGTAGACCAGTTACCCTCATCACCTACTCCGGCCTTGGCCGTAACGTCGGTAAAGGTGCCATTACCGTTGTTGTGATAGAGAATCGCGCGCCCATAGCCCGTCACATACAGGTCAGGATAGCCATCGTTATCGAAGTCTCCTACCGCGACCCCCTGGCCGTAATGTCCCTCGCCGCCCACTCCCGCCTTTTCGGTAACGTCGGTAAACGTGCCGTCGCCATTGTTGTGATAAAGCGCCGACCGCAGTGGCGTCGAAGGTTTATAGATATCGGTCGCCCCGGATTGAACGAAGTAAAGGTCCATCAAGCCGTCCTGGTCGTAGTCGATCCATCCGACTCCTGTCCCCATTGTCTCGAGGTAGTACTTCTCATCTGTCTGGGTGGAGTCCTGCTTGAAAGTGATCCCCGCGGCCTTGCGAATATCCGTAAACGTGACCGGTATCGGAGCCTCCTGGCTCTTTGGCTTTGTTGGCTGCTGGGCGAAAGTCCCGTAGGAGGCAATGGCCGAACCGATCAGCAGTGGTGCTATCGAATGCAGTAGCTCCAAAACCCTTACAGCCATCGAGTCGCCTTCAGCCTGATCCTTCAAAGCGTTCGATCCGCCATAGACAGCGCCAGCTGAAGCAATTGCTGCCGGCTGGCCATGGGCATCGGAGCATTACTCGCAGGGGTCGTGGGCGAGGCTTGTGCCAGCACCTGCTCGATGCGGTTTACATCGAGTCCGCCCGCATTGCTGTTCTTGAAACGGTCCAGCACCTCTTTTGCCTTTTCAATCTGCCCGGTCTGAAAGTAAAATACGCCGAGCGTCGAATAGCTTCCCGGCCATTCCGGCAGCAATTCCACCGCGCGGGCTAGCTGGTCTTCGGCTTGCGCGGTATTGCCTTCCAGCACCGAGACCAGCCCGAGCCCCCACAGAATCTTCCCCGATCCCGGTACTCGAGCTTGCCCCTTGAGCAGAGTCTCTTTTGCTCCAGCCAGGTCATTGCTGCGAATCTCCATCAGGGCCAGCGACAGGTAGTCCTGGTCATTATCAGGATTTCTGCCAATCGCATCGCGAAAGATCTCCTGTGCCTTACCCATATCGCCCAGATGTGCGTAGATATCGCCCAGCAGCGCCAGATAAGCATCGTCTTTCTGTCCCGCCGGTGAGATCTGCTGTGCGGCGTCGAGAGCCTCTGCGTACCGTCCCTTCCGGAAATACGCGTCAGCAATATCAAACTTCACATCATCTGCGTTTGGATTTGCTGCGAGCGCCATCTGAAAGTGGCGGATCGCGTCGTCGTACAGCCGATAGTGTGCAAACAGCACGCCAGCTCCAGCCTCGGTGCGATAGTCCGCGGAACTCAGCTTGTCGAGCTCAGCGATCGTCTGCCGCGCTTCGTCTGGTTTACCGGCCTTCAGATAGGCTTCCGCCAGCATGTACAAATCCTCAGGCTGATCCGGATGCTTCTTGATCTCTTCGTTGAGTTGCGCGATATCAAGCTGCGCCTGCGCCTTGGGAGCCAGCTTTGATCGGTTGTCTACATAATCGAATAGGTGCTCGTACGGATAGGGCCCGGTCGATGAATTCTTCGACAGCGTCTGAAAGACCGATAGGTCGCGGTCCGCCGCCGTAGTTTCATGCAGGCTCCGCTCCGCCATCGCAAGCTTGTAATACCCGGTGGCCGGGTTTCCGCTGACCTTCACATACTTTCGAAGCAATTCAACCGCCTCGGCGTATTGCTTTTTGGCCATCCGCAGGTTGGCAAGCTCCAGTAGCGCATCCGCATTGTCCGGATGCAGCTTTAACACCGCCTGAAACTTTGCTTCCGCAGCCGCTTCGTCCCCCTGGCGTTCCGCAATATAACCCAGGTGAAAGAGGCAGGCGCTGTCATTCGGATTCAGCTTCAGCCCTTCCTGGAAATAGCGAGCCGCTTCATCGAAGCGTCCCAGATCTTCGTAAGAAATGCCGAGATAGAGATAGGAGCGGGACGACGGATCCATCTCAAGCAGCTTTTGGAAAACCTCAATCGCCTTGTCCACCTTGCCCGACATGAAGTAGCTCTCGCCCAGCGCGGCTGTCAGATCCACTCGGTTCGGTGCAACCTTCAGCCCCGACTCCAGCAGCGGGATCGCATCCTCAAAGTAGTGCTGCGAGATGCTTACCTGGGCCATCTGAAAAATAATGTCAGGATTGTCCGGGGCAATCTTGTGCGCGCGCGTCAGCAGATCCAGTGCGTCAAGCGGACGCGATTCGTTCGAGTACACCTGTGCCAGCAGTGCCAAAGTGTCAGGTGAGTCGGGCTTCAGCTTCAATGCCCGGTTCAGGGCTATCTCAGCCTTGGCGTTGTTGCCGTCCCGCAGATAAGCCTGACCAAGGTTGTACAAGATCTCAAATGTCCCCGGCTGCAGAGCATCGGCCCTTTCCAGCTCGAGCTCTGCCTCCTTGTACTGCTTCTCCGACGCCAGCAGTACGCCAAGAGTAAAGTGCAGCTGGACGTCGCTCTTGTTCTCCGCCGAGAGTTCTGACGCCACCCGCAGCGCTTGTTGTGGCCGATTGTCTTCAAGATATGCTCGGATCAGGTTGAAGCGCGTCGCTACATTCGCCGGGTGCACTCGCTCCAGATATCGGATAGCCTCTGCCGGTTGTTTCTTACTTATCAGGAGCAACGCGAGGTTATAGTTGGCCTCCTGGTTCGCCGGATCGATCCTGAGCGTGGCCTGGAATTCCTCTTCCGCAGCATCGACCTTCCCCCCGGCAACATACAGATTGCCCAGCAGGTTGTGCGTCTTCGTCGAGTTCGGAGCGAGTTTCAGCGCCTTCTGAAATGCCTCCAGCGCATTGGGGCCATCTTTTCGTTCCGTACAAAGAAACCCCAGCATGTCGTACGCTTCCACGCTCGACGGATTTCTTTGGAGTTCATCCTGGATCTTGGCTTGGGCCTCATCAAGTTTCCCCTGCTGGATCAGGGCTTCGGCTTCCTGCAGATTTTGAGGCAGTCTCGCCGCTTGCTGCCTATGCGGAGCAGCGGAGGAATGCTGCTGGCTCGTAGCCGGAGAGAAAGCAAAGACTAGTAAGAAGAGAAGAAGGGACACGCTAAAGAGATTCACCGGCAATCGAAGCCTGCTGCAAGTCAAGGCTTGCCGGAACACCGTGCGGTTACGCTGCTGGATCCCGCCCAAGGCGCTCATTGTAGCATCTCCAATGCGCGCCGCGCTCCGGGGTTCTCCGGCTGCAGACGCAGTAAATCCTGCAGCACTGCGCGGGCTTTGTCTCGATCTTTTTCGCCCACATACAGCCGCGCGAGGTTCATATAGGACTGATCGAAATTCGGATCGAGACGAATGCACGTCTTGAACTGCTCTTCCGCCTTGGCATAATCTCTTCCCCGCGCAAACAGCACGCCCAGGTTGTTCAGTGCTTCCGGATAATCAGGGCGCAAATCAACCGCTTTCTCCAAATAGGTTGCAGCTTTATCGGATTGATCCTGTTGCGCGTAGAACATTCCCAGGCTGTAGTTCACCTCGGGATCGTTCGGCTCCAACTGGAGAGCGCGATCCAGCAACTTTCCTGCCTGATCGAAATTGCCCATCCGGCGGTACAGATTCCCGAGATTCAATTGTGCAATCGCGAAGTCCGGCCTGAGCAGGAGCGCCTGCTGAAAATCCCGAACAGCTTCGTCTGCATGGCCTTCTTGTCCGGCGATCATCCCCAGGTTATTCCACGCCTCTGGATAGTCTGGGTGTAACTTGACCGTCTGCTCCAGATACTTCTGTGCCTCCTCTAGCCTGTTTCTCCTAAGGTTAAGAGTCCCGAGGTTATAGTAGGCCTCCGCATCATCCGGCTTTTCCGCGATGACTCGCTGGAACGAAACTGCAGCCTCATCGAGATAGCCGTGCTGAAACATAGCTATACCGTAAGTAAAGTCGTTGCGCTGAAATGCTCCTTGGTACAAAACTCCGTGAAAGGGAAGTGCTTTTCGGGTGCGGTCATCCGCGGTGACCGGAGCAGTCCCCGCATCTCCTGCAACCTGCATCGGCTTCACCACTCCCTGGTAGACCTTGACGATCATCCCCTCTTTGTCCAGAAGGAAAGACGTCGGAATCGCCAGGTCTCTCCGCCTGTCGAACAGATACCTGTAGATGATGTTGTAAATCCCGGCTGTTTCTTGAGAGGCAAAGAGCACTGGAAACGAAAAGGCTTCTTGAGTAGCGAACGTTCGCGCGCTCTGGACCGTTTCTGCATTGTCTACATTGATTCCCAGAACGTTTACCTTCCCGGCAAGAAGATTCCGCTCCTGCTGCAGCGCTCGAAGCTGGGCCAGCGATTGCGACGCCCCTTCCGCCCAGAAAGTCAAAAGCAGAAAAGCTCCGCCGAGCGTCTCCAGGCTGTGCAGCTTCCCCGACAGATCAGGCAATGAAAACGCTGGCGCCTTCAGTGGTTCGATCAGCCACGTCTCCACGGCGTCGGGCAGGGGTGCGGCTGCTGCCTGCGGTTCCTCCCTCTCATAGCTGGCAGGAACCGCGTTGAATGGCTTGGGCGACAACGCAGAGGACCCTTCTTCGATTTCGATCCGGTGATTTACCGGCAGATCCTCAAACTGCTGCGCCAACCCGCTGGGCCAGCGAACATTTGCCCGGATACGTGTGCTCCCTCTGCCTAGGCCAAAGATGATTTCCTTGGAGTGCTCGGCGAGAAAACCCGATCCCGCCTGCAGGTACTTCGTCTGGCGCAGGGTGCCTGCTTCTACGGTAATCGCCGCTCCGATCGCGTCGCGGTTGCTTTTTGTGCCGCGCAGGCGGATCACAATCGAATCGCCAATCTCCTTCATCGCATTCCGCAGGACTCGTATCTGGGGAGCATTCCGGTTTTTGAGAATCACCTCGAGCCGCCCGTCATGGTCAATGTCTGCCAGCGCGAACGAGCGGCCGTCCTCTGGAAAATCGAGTCCAACCACGCCCGAGACCTCGGAGAATGTCCCGTCGCGGTTGTTCGCGAACATCACGTTCCGCTCGTATCCGTTCCAGGTCGCATCCGCCCGAATCAGCTCATTCAGGGCATTCCAACCATGCTCGTATGCCGGCGACGCCGTCGCATCCGTCGGAGACTTCGCCACCACCTGACGCCAGAAAAAGCTCGAAAGATTGTTCGGGTCCGGCCCGGAAATGTACCCGTTCGCGACGTACAAGTCGGGATACCCATCATGATCGAAGTCCCAGAAGTCCGAGCACCACGACCATCTCCCCATTTCCACTCCGGCCTTTTCGCTTACATTCGCAAACGTCCCATCGCCGCGATTTCTGTAAAGCGAATTCCCTCGTGCGTGTCGCCGGTACAGTGCCCGCACGTCATCAGGGGCTTTATCTTGAAAGATATTCTGCGCTGAGACCCGTTGCCCCGCGGCCGACCACATATTTGCCGCGTAGATGTCCGGCTTCCCGTCGTTCTCCGCGTCCGCCCAGGCCGCGCTCATCCCTGCGCCCACATCTTCCACATGCGCCGCGCCTGAGATCACCGTGAACGTTCCGTTCCCGTTGTTCCGATACAGGTTGCTTCGTCCGAAATCGTTCGCCACGTACAAGTCGGGCAGCCCCTTGCCGCTCACATCGCCCCAGGCGCAGGCAAAACTGTAGCGATTGTTATCGGCGTTCAGTCCAGCCGCCTCCGTTGTGTCGACAAAGGTCGCATTGCCTTCGTTGTGCATCAGAAAATTCGGCGGACCGTTGCGGGCATCGTAGTAGGGCACCGGATAGTGATACTGGTCCAGCCCCAGGTAGTAGCTGTATACGCAGAAGTAAATATCCAGCCGTCCGTCGCCGTCATAGTCCGCCAGTGCCGCATGGGTAAACGTCCCCTGCGGAGCCTGCGCGAACCGGAACGCGTTCCGCTTGAGCGAGAACTTCCCGTTTCCCTCATTCAGAAACAGCAGGGGCCCGCTCCCGCAAACCACCAGCAGGTCCTGCACTCCCGAGTTCCGAAAATCCGCAAACAGGGCGCAAGCCGTACTGTCGAGCACGCCCACCCCGGCCTTCTCGGTTGCATCTTCGAACGTCCCATCGCCGCGGTTGCGATAGAGCCTGTTCGGCAATCCAGCCGGCTGGCAAACGTAAAGATCGTCGAAGCCGTCGTTGTCGAAGTCGCCCGCCGCCACACCGTTGTTTCCGTAGACATCGATCCCGCACGCGCCGTCCAGCACAGTACGCCAGTAGTCAGCGCCCCGAAGCATCTGGCTCTTGTACGACTCTGCGCCTCTGAGCGCCTGAGCGGTGATATCGATGAACGCCGGCCCATGCGCTGTCGCGACCGTTTCGGCGGTTCCTGCCCATCGCCGTGCCTTCCACGCACCGGCATCATCGCGCTCCCATTCGGTCCGCCACCACCCGATCCGTTCCTCGCGCTGTTGGTTCCTTCCCACGCCGGTCAGGTCGTACCGGATCTCAAGCCGAACCGTAACCGGCGCCGTGGCAATTATCTCGAGCCCGGTAATCTCAAATTCCGCCGTCTCTACCCGTGAAAGTGGCTTCAGCCAGACCTCGATCTCTCTGAGGAACCGTTCGCGCCCCGTTACTGTCTTGGTTCCCGGTGTCCGTCTCACCACGTCGATGCCGAATCCGCTGCGTATCGTCGTCGCAATATCGGAAGCCAGCCCCGTGGCCTCGATTTCCGCTGCCAGCCATTTCTCCAGGACCGGGAAAGCCGGCGTGGATTCCTTCAAAGCTCTCGCCCATTCCCTGAGAGACGCCTCAATCTCGAACGCGTACTTCTCCGTGACGAATTCATCAGCGCCCGCAGAAACCCGTCGAAGCGCATCCTCCAGCGGAGATTTCGCGGGGTAGCTTGGTTTCAATCGAAGATCGCCAGAGGAGAGCTCCGGAGCCCTGTTCAGATCCCCAAGCCAGGCCTCCCGGGGTGCCGCTCCCGAAAACGGTGCCGGGCGAAAGGCGAATGGCGCCAGCGCCACGCTCTTGAGAAATGTCCGGCGGGAAGGGAATTGGTCTAAGTCCTTGAGAAGCCACATCCTCAGAGGTTCCAAACTGGTAAAGGGCGGTTGTGTTCGCATACTAGCATTCGGCCCCGGCTCACGCCAAAAACATCTCCTTGAGGGTGCCTGGGTTGACGGTTTGGGATTCTTCTCCACCTTTTGGTTGACAAAGCATGCGCGGGTGTACTAGCGTGCTGTCGACAGTTGGGTAACCGCTTACACGTAGGGTGTACGTAACCGTTTACAAGCGCTCCCAAATGTCGGCTTGTCGTTGGTCATTGCGGTACTTAGGAAAGATGAGGCTACTGACATGATTTCTAATCAGGCAAGGCGCAGTTTCTTCAGTCTAGTCCCCTTCATCGCAGTCTTCGCCTCCGCGCTGTTCTTCGTCGCATGCAACGCGTTCGCCCAGGTCGACCAGGGATCGATCACCGGAACCGTAACGGATTCGACTGGTGCGGTCGTTCCCAACGCGCACGTGACGCTAACCAACATTGACCAGGGCTTGACGCTCGAGACGAACACCACCAGCGGCGGTGAGTATACGTTCTCTCCGGTCAGAATTGGCCACTACACTGTCAGCGTCTCCGCGGCTGGGTTTGCGACGACCACGCAGCAGAACCTGCAGGTGAACGTGAGCCAGAACCTTCGCGTCAATGTCCTGCTTAAGGCTGGTTCCGCGACTCAGACCGTCGAAGTGACGGCCGCGCCACCACAGCTGCAAACCCAGGATGCTTCCGTCGGCCAGGTGGTCAATGAGCAGAGCGTGAACAATCTGCCGCTCAATGGCCGCAACTTCACCTTCCTCGCCCAGATATCGGCCGGCGTGAATTCGCCGCAGGAGGACTCCCGTGGCAACGCTGCGAACGGCGCATTTTCCGCGAACGGCCTCCGCCCGGCGCAGAACAACTATCTTCTGGACGGCATCGACAACAACTCCGATAATGTCGACTTCCTCAATGGGACCAACTTCGTCGTTCTCCCACCCCCGGACGCCATTTCGGAATTCAAGGTTCAGACTTCGGACTACAGCGCAGAGTTGGGCCGAGCCGCTGGCGCGGTGCTTAACGCTACCGTCAAGTCAGGCACTAACCAGATTCACGGTACTCTCTGGGAATTCTTCCGCAATGACGTCCTCGACGCCGCGGACTGGTTCGAAAACAACAATGGAATCAAGAAAGCTGAGCTCCGCTGGAATCAGTTCGGCGCCTCCATCGGCGGTCCGATCATCAAAAACAAGGTTTTCTATTTCGGCGACTATCAAGGGTTCCGGCACGTGCAGGGCAATACCCAGTCCGGCCTCAACGTGCCAACGGCTCTGCAGCGCAGCAGTGGCTACACCAATCTCTCCGAGCTGGTCTCCGCGAACAGCGGTACCCGCACAGATGCCTTGGGACGAACGATTCCGATTGGTGCGGTTCTCGATCCGGCGACTACGCGCTACGTTAACGGCGCTTGGGTCCGCGACCCCTTCACCACAGTCTGCCCAGCGACGACGACGGTCTACTCGCTCGCAAACTGCCCGGACCTGAATCAAATCCCAGCCAACCGCATCGATCCCAACTCAGTCAAGCTGCTGGATCTCTTCCCGAACCCGACAACCAGTGGCGTTTATTCGAATTTTGCATCCAGTCCTAACCTGACCCAATTCAATAACCAGTTTGATGTCCGTGGCGACTTCGATTTCAGCGAGAAGGATCAGGTCTTCGCGCGTGTCAGCTACTGGGACAATCCGCAATTCATCCCCGGACCATTCGGCGGCATAGCTGACGGTGGCGGCTTCCAGGACGGCATTCAGACGGCGAAGTCCTTCCAGGGCGTGGCCGCCTACACCCATGTATTCTCACCGACCACAGTCAACGTTGCGCGTTTCGGATGGGATCACCTGCACACATCCCGCTTCGGCCCCGTCGGCACTCAGCTCGGCATTCCCGCGCAGTACGGAATCGCGGACATTCCTCAGGTTTCTGAAAACGGTGGTCTCCCCGCTTTCGGATTCGGCGGTCTCTCTACCCTCGGCAGCAACAGCTTCCTGCCTTCGGACGAAACCACCCAAACCACCCAGGTCACGGACGACTTCTCTAAGGTCTATCAGGCCCACAGCTTCAAAATGGGCATGGAGTTCCAGCACGTAAGATTCAATACCCTGCAGCCGGCGTGGTCGCGCGGCCAATGGGACTATAACGGTAGCTTCACAGATATCCCCAGTAACAACAGCAGCACTACGGGTATCGCTCAATTCCTTCTGCCGCCCGTCGCCTCTCCTGGTGGTGCGGCCGAAGGTGTTCCGATTTCTGGAGGATCGGACTTCGTATATGCCTCCAATATCAACAAAACATATGATCTGAGAAAGTATTTTGCCGCGTACTTCCAGGACGATTGGAAGATCAGCCCCAAGCTCACTCTCAATCTGGGCCTCCGCTACGATTACTTCGGCCCGATTAACGAGACAAACGGAGGTCAGGCGAACTTTGTCTGGAACGATGGTCCTCCGAATGGCACCCCGACGTTCCTCATTCCGGCAAGCGGGAAGGATAACAGGCAGCTTTCTACAGCTTCAACAAGCAATGGACTCTGCGTACCTGGCTCGCCGACTGCTGGTGCTTGCCCGGCCGGTACTACGCCACAGGGCTTCACCGATCTTCTGGCGAAAGACGGAATCGCTCTCGAATACACCAACAAGTACGGACAGGGCTTGCTCAAGGCGCAACACTACAACTTTGCGCCGCGGTTCGGCCTCGCTTATCAGCTCACGCCCAAATGGGTCATCAGAACCGGCGCTGGGCTCTTTTACAATGCTTTTGAGAATCAGGGATATGGTCCCAATATCGGTGAGAATTATCCCTTCGTCTATAACTTCCAGTATGGAATCAAAGTTGGTCCTGGTTCCAATGCCAGCCCCGTTGCACCTGTGAGCTTCCTCACTCCGTTTTCTAACTGCCCGACAGCCGGAGGTGATCCTGCAACCGGAAATGGGGTACCCACCTTCGAATCCGGCTTCTCGTGTGTTGCATTCTCGCCGACGGTTGTAAATGGTTCGGGCTTAGGCTTGCAGGGACTTCAATTCAAGTTCGTAACCCCCAAAACCGTTGCCTTTAACCTCTCGGTTCAATACGCAATCACTCGAACCTTGTCGGCGCAGGTCGCTTACGTGATGACCAACGCCAACAATCTTCAGGTGAACCTTGGCGCAAATAATGTAACCGCGCTGCTTCCCTATAATTCCGGGACCACGGGTGTGCCTGGTGGTGAGCCGTACCCGGATTTCGGCGGTGGTTCGAGCGGTCGAATGATTGGAGCCAGCAACTACAGCGGCTTGCAGATGAAACTGGAACAGCAGCTCGATAACGGACTGAATTATCTCGTTACATACACCTTCTCGAAGACCTTTACCGACGCTGGCGACTTGCTGAATGGTGGCAACGTGAGCCAGGGCCGCGCAGTGGATGTTCCAGGATTTGGTCTCAGGCAAGACTGGGGACTGGCCTCGTTCAACATCACCAACGTGGTCCATCTCAGCGGCGGGTATGAGCTGCCGTTCGGACAGGGTAAGCACTACGGAGCTAACGTAAATAAACCTACAAACTACCTGATCGGAGGATGGAGCGCAAACTGGATCGTCACCCTCCAGGGTGGCCAGCCAATTACTCTGGGCTGCCCGTCAGGAACGGCAGCCGGATCTGGCTGCTATGACATACAGGTTCCGGGGGAGAGTCAGAAACTAGGGATAAAGGTACGACCGGACGCAAGTGGACATCCGCTTCCATTCTGGTTCAACAACGCGGCGGCCTTCCAGCAGCCATGCTATTTGGGTCCCGGTCTCGTTCCAATCGCCGGTTCACCAACCGGCTGCATACCAAGAACCGGATTCGCAGCACTTGGCAACCGCCCAACAACGGTGGACGAAGGCCCCGGCTTCCACCGGTTCGACATCTCCATCTTCAAGAACATTCCGATCACCGAACGAATCAATATGCAGTTCCGATCCGAATTCTTCAACATCTTCAACCACCCGAACTTCAACGCTCCTGGATTCGGCGGCAACGGTGTCATTGCGATTCCGAACTCCACCAACTTCAATAACGCCAACTTTGGCGCAATTGGATCGACCCTCGGCGCTCCTTACGCTCCGAGAGAGATACAGTTTGCCCTGAAGCTGTTCTACTGACATCCATCGCCCACCATTAACCGCACCCCGGAAAGCCGCCGTCGTTCAGCGACTCTCCGGGGTGTTCTTCTATGTAGTGCTTCGCTCATGCGATGACTGCAGAGGTAGACTGAAGGCATGAGGCCTGGGTCACGGCTGGTAACTTTGGCTGTTCTTCTCGTCTGTTCTGCGCTTGCGTCAGCCCAGGATGATCAGCACCAAAAGCTTGACCGTCAGTTTCAGTCGGCCGTGGCAGACTACGACTCCGGAAAGTTCGCCGAGGCGGCCTCGCAACTTGAAATGCTCCTGCCCTACGCGCCCAGAAGTTTTGAGATCCACGAGTTGCTCGGGCTTGCTTATGCGGCTCAATCGAAAGACGGGAAGGCCATCGAGCATTTCCAGATAGCCGTTCAGTTGAAGCCTGACTCTGCCGCCGCTCATACAAATCTAGCCGCAAGCCTCTCTCACTTGGGAAAGACCGAGCAGGCCGGAGAGCAGTTCCGGAAGGCATTGGCTCTCGAACCGCACGACTACGACGCCAACCACAATCTTGGCGAGTACTACATCCAGATGGGCAAGCTCGCCGATGCGGCTCCTTATCTGGAAGAGGCACAGCGCATCAACCCCGGCTCCTATGACAACGGCTTTGACCTCGCCACGGCCTACCTTCTCACGGGAAAGCCTGATAGCGCCCGCCGCATTGTTGAGAGCCTGCTGAAGCAGAAGGACACCGGCGAGCTTCACAGCCTGCTTGGCCAGATCGACGAGAAGGACGGCAAATATCTCGATGCCGTCAACGAATTTCAGGCCGCCGCACACATGGACCCCAGCGAGGACAATCTCTTTCACTGGGGCAGCGAGCTCCTGCTGCACCGTACCTACGAGCCCGCCATCGAGGTCTTTCAAAAAGGCACAGAGCTCTACCCGAAGTCGCCGCGCATGTTCATTGGCCTTGGCATGGCCCTTTACTCACGGGGAAAATATGACGACGCTGTTACGGCTCTGCTCTCAGCGGCCGACCTCGACCCCTCCGACCCGCGTTGTTATTACTTTCTCTCCAAGGCTTACGACAGTTCGCCCACGCATGCAGACGAAGTAATCCAGAGATTTCGGCGTTTCTCGGAGCTTCAGCCCGGTAACGGGCGAGCCTGCTACTACTACGCGATGAGTTTGTGGAAAGGAAGACGCGCAGAGGAACCGGACGTCGACCTTCAACAGGTAAAGTCCCTGCTCGAAAAGTCGGTTTCGCTCGATCCGAAGCTGGCCGAAGCGCACCTCCAGCTCGGAAATCTATACTCTGACCAGCATGATTACGTGAGCGCCGGCCCCGAATACGAGCAGGCGCTCAAGCTGAACCCTGATCTTGCAGACGCCCACTACCGTCTCGGCCAGGTCTACGTCCACACCGGACAGAAAGACCGCGCCCAGCAGGAGTTCGACGTCTACCAGCACCTTCGGGCACAGCACATGGCCGAGCTCGACAAGGAGCGAGCCGAGGTCCAGCAATTTGTCTACACGGCGAAGGCCGCCCCGGCAGCCAAGCCCTGACCCCATCCGCACTCGCATAATGATCGACCGATTCCCAACCCGGAACATACACGCAGCATCCGGTCCTCGAGAAGTAGCCCGCGCGCTGGCATGTACCCGGCGTGATTTCCTGCGTTCCACCGCCGGGCTCGTCGCTGGCTCTGCTTTGATGAGCGCCAGTCCCTTTATCTTCGGATCTGTAGCCGCGAAAAAGCGCAAGGTCATCGTCGTCACCTTCGGCGGAGGAGCTCGCGATCAGGAAACGTTCGCGCCTGAGGGACAGGAGAACATTCCGCACCTTCTTCATGAGCTCGCCCCTCAGTCCAGCTTCTTCACGCAGGTCGTAAATCGGGGAATCCTCGGCCATTACGTCGCAACCGCAAGTCTGACTACGGGAGTCTACGAGACCCTCAACAACTTCTCAGCGGTCCCGCCTGAGCACCCCACCGTCTTCGAATACTTCCGCAAGGACCTCAAGCGTCCTGTCTCTGACGCTTGGGTAGTCGCGCCCAGCAACGGCTTCAACCGCATCGGCGAAAGTGACTACCGTTCCTATGGTCCCGGCTGGGGAGCCCGCGTCATCCTGCCCAAGCATCTGCTCACAGCGGCTATGTCTGGCAGCGCGACCGACTACGAGCATCTCCTCCGCGACAACTACGAGACACCCCTCTACGCTCCTCAGCTCGGAGGCACCGAGTTCGACCTCGAGCAACTTGAAGGAGTCCTCAAGCTCTCCGTCGACGACTTCAAGGCCCACGCAAAGACGCTGTCCAGCCCCGACGAGCTGTCGCTCTATATCGCGCGCCAGCTCATGCTCCAGCAAGCTCCCAGCCTGCTCTGGATCACCATGCACGATATGGATGTCGCCCACGCCGGCGCCTACTCGCTCTATATCGAAGGCATTCGCCGCACCGACCGCCTGTGCGCCGAGCTATGGAGCTTCGTTCAGAGCGATCCTGAATACGCCGGCAACACAACGCTCTTTATCTTGCCCGACTTTGGACGCGACTCTGATGAGGACGCGGGCGGGAATGGATTTCAGCACCATCGCACCGGCGATCCTGCTTCCCGCACTACTTGGATGATGGCGCTCGGCGCGGGCGTCCGCGAAGGTGTCGTCTACGACCGCCCCATGCAGTCCACCGACCTCGTCCCCACACTCGGAGCCATCATGGGCTTCACGCCCACCCTCTCGCAGGGCAAACCTGTCACGGAGTTCCTCTAGCCGTATGCTTCCACGTGACCTCACCGCGGCGCAGTTTGCCGGATATCCCCCGGAGGCGAACAAGCTCGCCGTCGCCAATCTCGACATATTTCGAGAGCTTCCTCTCGCCTTCCTGCCCAGCCTCCTACGCGAGATCGAGGATTACGACTACAAATTTCCCATCGAGCGCAAACAAGTCACCGGCGAGCTTGCCGTTCTCGGCCGCCTCACCTCTGCTCAGATCACCGATTGGTTCCAGTCCTTCTCGCAGATATCGCTCTCGCCGAAGCTGGAACAGTTCGACTGGGCCGGCCATCCCTCCCAGTTCGTCGAACAGCAATCGGCATACCTCTGGTCCACGCATCAACTTGACGACTTCCGCAAGGCCGCCACGGAATATGGCGACCGGATGCACGCGGCCATCCCGCCCGATCCGCCGCCCGTCAACCGCTTGGGAATTGCCATCATCGGCCAGGGCGTCGCCAACACAATGACCGGGGAAATCCTCTTCCGCAATCTGCGCAAGCACGGAACCTATTTCGCGCAAGTAGAACCCGGGAGCGCTCAAACTTTACTGAATGCGGTTGCGGCCCGCGCCGCCGCTCATCCTGTACCCTACGGCCACTGGTATATAGAAGGTGGGGAGCCCCTCAGCCACAGCTCGTCCATCACCTGCGTCTCTTACCAGGGCCTCGAGCCCGTCCGCGCCGCTCTCCTCCGCAACATGCAGGCCCAGATCGCCCGTCCTGGCATGGGTCCGGAAGAACTGCGCACGCATCTCGCCCAACTGACTCCCGCCGACCTTGGCATGAGCAGCTCCACCGACCCCGTTTTGAATTACTTTGAACTCAAGGTGCTCACCGAAGGATCTGGCACGCAAATCTTCAGCACAACCTTCGCTCAATGGACCGCCCGTGAAGCCCTGCGCCGCGCCCAGCCTCTCACCATGCTGGTGCGCTTCGGACCTCGCCAGCGCCAGCGATCTATGAACGAGCTGCTCGCAAACGCGAAAGAGCCCGAACTCGACCCCGCGGGCTCGCTCATCGATGCCGACATGGGTGCCTGGTACAACTGGATCAACCAGCAGCGCCTGCCCGGATCTGACCGCTCATCCTTCATCGCGTGGTTCGAAGGGCACAACCAGGCGATCGCCATCGGCCCGTCCCTTGCGCGCGGAACCCAGTCCAGCTCACCCGCCACCCTCGCCGAACTCCTCAACTGGACAACCGCCTGAGCCAGCTCTGACACCGTCAGCCTCTGATATATTAGAAAGGTCGGCTGTTGAGGCGGATCGCCTCTGGCTGGCTCTACTCATCCGGCGCCATGGTGTAATTGGTTAACACGCCGCCCTCTCAAGGCGGAGAGTTCGGGTTCGATCCCCGATGGCGCTAC
>CAVRUM010000016.1:0-390188 GCA_963724375.1 uncultured Acidobacteriaceae bacterium | reverse complement strand
GTCACCAGTCGCTTGATCCACTGCGGTGCGTTCGCAACTCTCTCGCTGAAGTCATAGGCTGCGGCAAAGGTATCGAAGCCAACTGCGCATTGCGCCCAGTCCACCTTGGGAGCCAGCGCCATCCAGATCTTCGTGATAACGCCGTTCGTCCCCCATGCGTGAAGGATGTCGTGCACGGCGTTGCCCTTAAGAACGTGCACCTGCGGCTCTTCTTCCATAGTTACGATTTCCAGCGCGCGTACCGTCTCGTAGTCGCGCAGAATCCCATGGAGCACCGAGCCGACCCCACCCGACCCTCCGCCCAGAAACCCACCCACCGAAGCCTTAGCGAGCGTGCTTGGATAGCAGCGCAGCTCCCATCCCCCCGTTCCGGCCTGCGTTTCGAGCACGCCCAGACGCACTCCCGGCTCGCAGACTGCCACTCCATCCGGCGTAATCTCCTCTATGCGATCCATCAGCGATAGATCCAGCACAACGCCGCCACTCAGCGGAATCGCCTGTCCATAATTGCCCGTTCCCGCTCCTCGCGGCGTTACCGGAATATCGTGCGCAAAGCAGAACCGCAGGATTTCGCGAACCTCATCGACATTTAGCGGCTGAATGATCAAATCCGCCTGCTTGCTCTCCAGCCGCCTCTTCAGGACCGGAGAGTACCAGTAAAAATCTTTCGAGAGCCGTTCCACGGCACCACGGGTGGTGAGACACCGCCGCGGGTCGGCGAGCAGGCTCGATAGTTCGCTCGCGAATCCGTCAGTCTTGAGTTCCATTGGTCGTAGTCCTGCGTGTGCTCCACTGGGCAAAGGCACCCAGCATGCGTGGATCGGTGAACAAGGTATAGCAGAGATCGCGCAGCACTTCTCCCTCAACAGCGCACGGCATGTCACTGCGCCTCGCAATCTCGCTTGCCGGAATGTGGATTTGGTTGCAATGCCGGTTGGCGTCTTCGATCGTCGCTCCATAGACCACGCGATCGAGCCCCGCCCACAGGGCATTTGCCATGCACATCGCGCACGGCTCACATGTTGAGTACAGCGTATATCCCTTGAGTGACGGCTTGCCCAGCTTCTTAGAAGCCAGCCTTACCGTACGCAGCTCGGCATGCGAGCTGGGATCATTGTCGCGCATCACCGCGTTACGTCCCCGGTACAACAGCTCGCCGGTATCCGTATCAACAATGGCCGCACCGAACGGCACAGGCTGTGCAGTGCGAAAACTTCGCGCCGTATAGCGGACAAGCTCAGACATTATCGACTCGTCCCGATCACGCCCGGCCTCCCGAAGCACCACCATGGACGAAATTTAGCATGGATCGCGCCAAATCTCTTGCACTCTATTTGCATCTGCGCGTGCGTAGAATCAACGCATGGAAGTTGCTCCATCGACCGTCGAAGCACTCATCCCCGCTGCAGCGGCAGATCCCGAACGCATCGCAGATCAGGCTCTGGCACGCGTCAACAGCAATGCCAGCCGCAATTCCTACATCACGGTCGACGAATCGTGGACGCGCGGTCAGGCGGCCGCCCTCTTGGCGCGGCCCACAGAATCCGCTAAGCTCCTCCGCGGCCTGCCCATCGCGCTCAAAGACTGCTTCGACCTCGAAGGATTCGTCACCACCGCGGGCTCTCGCTTCTACGCTCATCAAAACGCGCCCGCACGCGAAGATTCATGGGTGGCCGCGCAGCTCAAGGCCGCAGGCGCCGTCATCACCGGCAAGACCCACATGCAGATGCTCGCCTACGGCATCACCGGAGAGAACCGCGACTACGGCGACTGCCTTCAGCCCGAAGACCCAACCAGCCTCACCGGAGGCTCCTCAAGCGGCTCGGCTGCCGCTGTGCAGGAAGGCTCCGCTGCCGCCGCCATCGGAACCGACACCGGCGGTTCCATCCGTGCTCCTGCCGCGCTCTGTGGGGTGACCGGCTATCGCGCATCCTTCGGCATAGGAGATTGGCGCGGCGGTGCTCACCTCGCCGAATCCTTCGACACCATCGGATGGCTCTGCCGCGATCTCCGCGACTTGCCGCGTCTCGCAAGCGCGCTCTTTAAGGTTCCCGAGGCCGCCGATGGCGACGCCTCACCCCTGCGCGTAAGCATTCTGTCGGGCAACATGCTCGACGATTGCGACCCCGCGGTTCTCGAATCTATCGGCAGCTGGAAGGAACGGCTCCTCCGCGCTGGGGGTGCCGTCGAAGAGATGCACCCGGAGTTCTGGGCCGATGCCTACTCAATTTACGCGCCTCTGCAGGCCGCCGAAGCAGCCCGTCTCCATGCCGGCGCCTTCGATGAATTCGAGCCCGCCATCGCCGACAGGCTTCGCTGGGGCGCATCCCTTCAGCCGGAAGAGATCGCCGGTTGGAAAGCTCGCCACAAACTGTTCGTCCGGCACACCGATGAGCTCTTCACGCGAGCCGATTTTCTCCTGCTCCCCGCCGTCCCCATGCGGCGCCTGGTCGCCGGTCAGGACCAGTCCGCTCAGCGCCCGCGAATCCTGCGCTACACAACGCCCGCGAGTCTCGCAGGACTACCCGCAGTCATCCTTCCCGGCCATCCGGGCCTGCAGTTGCTCGCTGCGCGTGGCGACGACCTCCGCCTGCTCGCGTTCGCTGCCAGGCTCGGAGCAATGCTGGCAGCCGAAAATGCGTCTTGAATCGGCTTCAGGCCGTTGTTAAGCTCGGGCATGACCCCAGCTAAAAGTGCATTCGCGCTCGCTGTGACGACCCTCCTTCTTCTCGGCTGTCACAGCACCAGGCGCGAAAACGGCCTCACACTCGTCACCTTCCAGGCCGACTGGTATCCGCAGCCGGAGCAGGGCGGCTTTTACGAAGCGCTGCTCAAAGGCTATTACCGGCAGGAAGGTCTCGACGTCACCATCTCTCCTGGCGGCCCTTACGTCATCACCGAGCAGCAGATCTCCACCGGAGCCGCCCAGTTCGCCATGGGCTCTTCTGACCGCGTACTCGAAAGCAATGGACGAGGCCAGCCGCTCGTGGCCGTCGCCGCCACCATGCAGCATGACCCGCAGGGAATCATGGTGCATGCCGATTCTCCGGTTCATGATTTCCCCGACCTCGAAGGTCGCACGGTCGCTGTCAAACCCGGATCAACCTGGTTCGAATACCTCGTCGCGCGATACAACCTCAAAAGCGTCCGCGAGACCCCAGCGACTTACTCGATCGCAAACTTTTTGCAGGACCCCAATTACATCCAGCAGATATTTGTCACTTCCGAGCCTTATTTCGCGCGCAAGGCCGGCGCTCAGGTGCGCACTCTTCTCATCAGCGACACAGGCTATTCGCCTTACCGCGTCTTCTTCACCTCGCGCGACTACTTGTCGCATCATCCCGACATTGCTGCGAAGTTTGTGCGCGCCTCACTGCGCGGTTGGCGCGACTACATCGCCGATCCGCGCGAAGTTAACGCCCAACTAGCGAAGCTGAATCCGGAAATGAGCCCCGAACAGATGGAGTTCACCTGCGAGGCTCTCAAGGACGGCCATTTCATCTACCCCGACGACGATCCGTCGAAGACAGGAGACTTCGACCCCGCCCGCTGGTCGCAGATGTACCAGCAGCTCGTTGACCTGAAGCTGATTAACCATCCCTTCGATCCGGCTACGGCTTACACCATGCAATTCGTAGGGAAGGGTAATTAGGACTCGTTAGGCGTATTGTCCAACGCGGCCTTCACGCCATCGAGCATGGCTTGAGGATTGAACTCGCTTCGGATGATTTCATCAGGACAATCCGTGTGCACGGAAACTCGGTAGTTGCAGATAAACACAACATTTTGATCGGGACGATGCTTCTTGACATCGCTGCAGAGCTTTTCAGCGGCCGGAACACGCCCATCGCCTTCCACATCGATAATGACCAGCGAATATTTCTTTGTGGTCGCGAGCTTCAACCCATCTTCAATCGATTCGGTCGACTCGACCTCATATCCATTCATCCGAAAGATTTGGTCGCGAAGGGCTCGAATCATGTCCCTGCCGCAAACATGAAGCAATGTTGGATTTTCGCTCATGAGTTCTCCAAGACTACCAGAGATCCCGACGTCCTGGCTTCTTTGCCCGGAACCCAGGAATCGGCCCGCGTGCTTCTCTACGAAATACGCCGCCAGCCTGGCTTGTTTTAATGCGCAGAATGCCCGCGCGCCTTCATGATAGTTGATGCGGCCAGGCGTCGGAAGCGGGGCTGGACAGGGATTATTGCCCTCCCGCCGGAGCGATCAACGTGAGGTCTGTCGCCGGATCGAACTGCCTCTGCATCTCCTTCGGATCCACTGTCACCATCACCTCCAGCGTAGGCCGCACTGTCATGTCAACTACGTGGCCCGCACGCGCCGTCCCATCAGGTAATCCCAGCACCGCGTGCGTATGAATCGCAGGCTTGCCATCGTAAAGAGCAATGTCTCCGATCATCGATGCCACTTCCATCTGTCCGCTGAACGGCATCACCTTGTACATCTTCCGGCTCGGATCAAACCACGCCAGGGTCGCGCCGCTGATCGCTCCTAAGGCGGTAAAGTGCGCGCTCGTAACGTGGTACTCCTGCGCAAATTGCTTGAGACCCGAAAACGCTTCGTCCCCCGTGCTGAAAATGACGGCGTATTCCTTCTGTCCTCCCTGGTCGCTGAGCAACTGAACCCTCATCCCCCGAGCCTGCCCGTTCGACGGCAGTTGCTTCGGTGAAACAAAGTGAGGAGCACCCTCAGTCACTGTCTGGGGATGAACGACGGTGGAAGCCAATAGCAGCGCAGATACGCCTGCAAGCAGACGAAAGCCCTTCATAAGCACCTCGCTACTTCTGATGCGAACGAACGGCTCCGGTCGCAGACCGGCTTAGGGAGGACTACTTCACCGAATCGGAATGCGCCGCCAGTTGTCCCGGCATGCCCACGTGCGGAACCAGCATGTCTTCCTTGCGCATCACCAGGGTCGTCGCGTTCAGGCTTGCCAATTCGAAACCATGACCGTGCGTAATGGCATCCGTCGGACACGCCTCAACACAGTAGCCGCAGAAAATGCAGCGGTTATAGTCGATGTTGTAGACCTTGGCATAGCGCTCTGAACTCGAGATGCGCTGCTCCGCCGTGTTCTCCGCCGCCTCAATATAGATGCAGTTCGACGGGCACGCCGCGGCGCACAAAAAACACGCGACACACTTCTCCAGCCCATTCTCATCGCGCTGCAGCACATGCGCGCCGCGAAAACGCTCCTGCAACACCGCGCCCCTCGTCGGCCCGGGCCCATCAGGATAGTTCTCCACCTCCGTGGGCTGGAACATCTCGCGGAAGGTGATGCTCATGCCTTTGCCGATGGCAGCGATGTTGCGAACAATGGACATGCCGTCAGTATAGAGCGAATTGCCAGAAAGCGGGTAAGCCGGCCAAAAAATCCGCTGTCATCTCAACGAGATGCGCCCATAACACTTATCATGACCCCACCAAGTCCCCATCAAGTCCCCGACAGGAGCGCTTCATGCAATCGCAAACTCGCATCGCATTGGTCGCAATCATCCTTGCGTTCGCCTCCGCGACCTCTTACGCCCAGCAGCCGGCCGAAGCGCTCAAGATCGGCGTCAACGGGCAGACTCAATCCCTCTCTGTAACCGACCTTCACGCTCTCCCCCACCACACCGTCACAGTACACAACCTGCACCCCAACGCCGACGAAACCTACTCCGGCGTGCCGCTGATCGATCTGCTGGCCAGACAGGGCGTGCCTCGGGGACATGACCTCCGCGGGAAGGCTCTCTCCGAATACATCGTCGCCACAGGCTCCGATGGATACAAGGCGGTCCTCTCTTTAGCCGAAGCCGACCCGGACTTTCATCCCGGCGAGGTTCTGGTCGCCAATCAGATGGAAGGCAAACCCCTCGACCCGAAAACCGGCCCGTTCCGGCTCGTCGTTACCGAAGACAAACGGCCCGCACGTTCAGTCCACGACCTTGTATCGATTGAGGTAAGAACGGCAGAGTAGCGGAAATGTCCCAACTTATGGAGCCATGATGCAATCAAGCAGATCAGGCGCAATCTGACGAAAGTCTTGGACGTTAAACGTGTAAATCCGACTGCACTGTCCTTTGCGCGCGGCGTGAACATGGATCGAGTCGTAGACGCGACCTCCCGTCCACCCCAAGGCCGCGCATTCTCGGATAATCTTGGCGTAGTCGCTGCGGCTCAGCGCCTCTATCTCGAACCGCTCAACAACATTTCTCTCGAGTATCTCCCACGCTTCTTCAGGAGACACCCGAGGTTGATAGGGAGCTCGAGTCAGGACCGCATAAATTTCGGCCAGCCCATGAGCGGAGATGGCCGGGATCCAGCGGCGCCGCTCGACCTCGGCAAAGAATTCCACGGCGCGTACGTGATGCTGGTGCTGGGTAACGCTTCTGGCCACGACAACATTTGTGTCAACGTAAACTTTCACCAGCCGCCGATCTTCCGCATACGCTCTTCCCTGTCTTCCTGCGAGAGGCGGTCCCAATCGATCTTGCCTATAGGATGGCCCGTGTGGACAAGCCAGCCGTGCTTGTCGCGCGACAACCCCGACTCGTGCAAGACAGGTTTGAGAAAGATCCCTTCCAGGTTCTCTTCCAGTTCAAGCATGCTGTTCTTGTGCAGACTGAACCGGTCGCGAACCTTTTTCGGAAGAACGACTCGTCCCGCTTGATCGACCTTGACTCGCATAACAGCGTTAGTATGGCACAGAAAAAATGGCATCGCCAATTCTGAAATGCCATCTCACTCGATCCCCAGCCTCTTCCACACCTCGTCCACCCGCGCCTTCGTCGCCCCATCCATCTCAATCATCGGAGGCCACGGCCGCGAGAACCCTTCCGCTGCCCACTTGCGCGTCGCATCAATGCCCATCTTGCTGCCGTAGTTCGGCAGGCGCGAGGCGTGATCGAGCGAATCCACCGGGCCCAGCGTGAACTGAATATCTCGCTCAGGATCGATATTGTTCGTCACCCGCAGCGTCACTTCGCCGATATCCTGCACATCGCAGTCTTCATCCACCACCACAACGCACTTCGTGAACATTGCCTGGCCCAGCGCCCAGATCCCGTTCATCACCTTGCGTGCCTGCCCGGCATAGCTCTTGCGGATCGAGACAATCATCAGGTTGTGAAACACGCCCTCGACGGGCAGATTAATGTTCACGATTTCCGGCAGGGTCAGCCGCATCAGCGGCAGAAAGATGCGCTCGACCGCCTTGCCCATCCACGCATCCTCCATCGGAGGCTTCCCGACAATCGTTGCCGAATAGATCGGATCCTTCCGGTGCGTAATGCAGGTCAGGTGAAACACCGGATACTCCTCCTCCATCGTGTAGAAGCCGGTGTGGTCGCCGAACGGCCCCTCCACCCGCAACTCATCCAGCTTCACGAAGCCTTCGAGCACGATCTCAGCCTGCGCGGGCACTTCCAGGTCAACCGTCTCGCATTTCACTAACTCGACCGGCTTCTGCCGCAAAAATCCGGCAATAATGAACTCCTCCACCTCAGGCGGAGCCGGAACTATCGCCGAAAACGTCGTTGCCGGATCCGTTCCTATCGCGACTGCCACTTCCATCCGGTCATCGTTCACCTTGCCGAGCACGATCTTCGTCGTGCCGCCTGCTGTCTCGGCCATCGCTCCAACGCGATCGGCAGCGCTCGATCCAGCCGCTGCCCGCAGGCGCTCGCGCAGATGTTCCGCCGCGTTCTTCTGCCGCTGCCAATGCATCCCTGTGGTCTGCCCGTCGTAGACCTGCATCCGGTACATGCCCATGTTGCGCTTGCCCGTCTTCGGATCGCGCGTCACCACGCACGGCAGCGTGATGAACCGGCCCCCGTCGAGCGGCCAGCACTTCAGGATGGGAAAGTCCAGGAGACTGAAATTCTCCCGCAAAACCACCTGCTTGCACGGCGCTTCCTTCGCCGCAACGACCTTCGGAAAGAATTTGCCCGCCTCAGCCAGCATCGGCAGCATTCTCACTTTGTCGAGAAAACCCTCCGGCGACTTGATCTCCATGAACGCCCGGATGCGGCCTGCGATTTCATCCAGCGAATCAACTTCAAGAGCCATGCGCATGCGCCGGTCGCTGCCGAACTGATTCATCAGCACGCTGCTTCCCGGATAGCCCTTGACCCTCTCGAACAGCAGCGCCGGCCCGCCCGGCTTCCTGCCTCGCTTGCTCGCCTTCGACGCCCGGTCTGTGATCTCCGCGATCTCGAGAATCGGATCTACTTCTTCGCGAACGCGCTTGAGTTCGCCTGCCTTGTCAAGAACCTTGATCCACTGCCTCAGGTCGTCGTATGCCAATGGTCTGCTCCGGACGCTCCAGATGAGAGCGCAACCCTCAATACTAATGCGCCATTAGAGACCGCACTGGAGTTCCCAGCAGACAGGCTTCGGAGCTCTTACTCCTTCGTTTGCATCCAGCGGTCCATCATGGTCTGGATGCAGCGCGCCCCGCATAAGTGCTTGGCGTCTGCGTCATGGGAAAGGAAAGCATTCCAGCGCGTAATCTTCAGGACCGTTTGTTCCGGATCGCCCGGCGTAGGGGAAATCTTTTCATTCCACGCAAGCCACCAGTCTCCCACAGCGTCACCCTTATCCTTGCCGCACACATCGCAGTGGTAAACCTCAATCCAGGCCATCGGTTGGTCTCTCAGTAGGGTCTCTGTACGTCTCCGCACGTTAGCACACGAACGACAGAGTTGCGCCGGATTTCTTTCGTCCGAAATTCGCCTCTTAGCTGGCCTCGGCTACCGCTTGCGGCGGAATTTGGACCAATGGATAGCCCAGCCGCTTCCACTCGTCGAACCCACCCCGCAGCGGGCGAACGCGGACAACGCCAAGCCTGCGGATCGCCAGGGCCATTTTGGCGGCCGTGGCTTCGCTCGGGCAAGTGCAGAACAGCACCACGTCGCGGTCGCGTGGAATCTTGTCGGACTGCTGCACCAGGCCATCCGGTGTCAGCAGTACCGCGCCTGGCAGAGTCCGCGGATCGGGCAGGTAGTCCAGCGGATGCCGCAGATCGACGATATACACCGGCTGCGCCCGGTCGAGCATTTTCTTCAGTTCATCAGGCTCAAGGCGCGCCATTCGGATCTCCCGCAGGAACACCTCCCGCCGCACAATTCTCCAGATGAGAAACCCGATAAGTAGCAGCAGAAACAACACCAGCGCCGAATGCTCCACCCACGCCAGCGCATTTGAATTCCGCTTGATGACGTCGCCGAAAAATCTGCCGCAAAGCGTAACCGTTAGCGCCCACAACAGGATCCCGGCCGTGTCGAAGAACGCGAAGAAACGGTACCTCATCCCGCTCTGTGCGGCGATGGGCGCGGCCACTGAGCCCAGCCCTGGTATAAACTTCGCCAGCACCAGAGCCCCTGCCCCGTGTCTTGTGAAGTAGTTCTCCGTGCGCCGCACGCAGTTAGCCCGCTCCATCGAGAGCCGGCACAGGAGCTTCACCATCCTGCCGCCGTAACGCTTCCCAAGCACGTACCAGATGCTGTCGCTCACCAGGCATCCCAGCAACACGGAGATCAGCACCAGGGGAAGACTCAGCTTGTGGGTGGCTGTCAGCGTGCCTGCGGTCAGTATCAATGGCACGCTGGGTATGGGAGCGCCGAGCTGCTCCACCATAACCCACAGGAACAGAATTAAATAGGCGTACCTCAGAAATACTTCGTACGCGATTGGCATCGGACGGGCCCCCGGTTTTGCGTTTTATAGATGTACAAGCGGCCGGAAACGATTCCCCGGAAACGGGAACGGCCGGATCTGAGGGCGATCCGGCCGCAGTTCAGGGGGAACGGAGCTTACCCGGAAGCTATTGTTTAACGGTCACCTTCGGCTCCACCGACAGTCCCGGCCGCAAAAGGTGATCGGAATTCTGCTGAGCATTCGTTAGATCGATGCGCACGGGAACCCGTTGCACGACCTTGACATAATTACCCGTCGCATTCTCAGGCGGGAAGAGGCTCAGAACAGATCCCGTTGCCCCGCCTATCTGCGTGACCCTGCCGTCGTATTTCCGGCCGCCATAAGCATCGACCGAAATCACTACCGGTTGCCCTGCCCGCATGTGGTCGAGCTGAGTCTCCTTGAAGTTCGCCGTAATCCACACATCGTCGAGCGAAACCAGCGTCATCATGTTCTGTCCGACGCTGACGTTCTGATTGATCTCGACGCTCTTGCGGGTGACGATTCCGTCTTCCGGAGCAATGACCTTCGTATAGCTCAGGTTTAGCTTCGCCTGGTCCAGTTGCGCCTGCGCCTGCGCTACCTGCGCGGCTGCCTGGTCCGCCTTCGCCTTCTGGATAGCAACCTGCTTCGGCGCCGTCTGGGCATATTGCAGTGCGGCCTGGGAGCGGGCCACATTATCACGTGCCACGCGCACGGCATCCTCGTCCGCGATAACGTTAGCCTGTGCCTCCGCCAGCGCGGCCTTATCGGCATCTGCTGCGGCCACTGCGGCATCGAACTGCTGCTTCGAAATCACGTCCTTCTCAACCAATGGCTTATAGCGTTCGAGATCCGCTGCCGATTTAGTTGCGTTGGCCTGCGCCTGTACCACCCGCGCTCGAGCAGCGGTCAGCTGCTGTTCGGCCTGCGCTACCTGAGCATTGGTACCGTGTACATCAGCCCCAGCCGACGTAAGCGCCGTGCCGGTGTTAATTGTGGTAACAGGGACGTTTACCTTCGCCCCTTCAAAGTTTGCCTCGGCGCTCTGCAGGTTCGCCTCTGCCTGCTGGACCGCCACCTCGAAATCCTTGGGGTCGATCTGCACCAGCAAATCGCCCTTCTTCACCGACTGATTCTCCTCCACGTTGACCTGGATCACCTGCCCGGCAATGCGCGAGCTGATCTGGATCAGGTGCCCGTTCACCTGCGCGTCATCCGTGTCCTCATAGTAGGTCGAGTGCCACCAGAACAGCAGCGCCCCAACCACAATCAGCGCCAGCACGCCGATGACAATGAATCGCCGTCGCGACTTTGGTTTTGCCGGTTCATCCGGAGTTGTATCTGGTTGTTGCTCGGGCTTTTCGTCCGCCACCGTCACCTTCCTCCCACATATGTCTTGTAGCTGCTCGCCGCCACGCCCAGCGCCCGCGCCAGTGAAAGCTTGGCGATATTGTGCTGGTAAAGGCTGCCGACATATTGATTGTCGGCCTGCGCCATCGATTGCAGTGCTTGCGAGACAGCCAGATTGTCTGAGACCCCAGCTTTATAACGCTCCTGCGCTTCGCTGAGTGCCTCTTTGGCCAATTCAGAATTGCTGCGCGCCACCTCTACCTGCTTGGCAGCCGCCTGAATATCGAGAATGCTGTCGCGGACGTCCGCGCTGATCTGTCCCTCCAGATCGCTCAGTTGGGCCCGCTTCTGGTCGAGCTGCGATTGCGCCTGTTTCGCATCGCCTCTCAGCTTCGCTTCTTCGAAAATCGGAAAATCGATCGAGCCTGTTGCGTCGCCCGTGCCGTGCGAATGGTTGAAGGTCGGCCCTATATCCCCGTAATCGCCGTTGAAATTTATCGTCGGATACCGCTCCGCCGTCGCCGCGCTCCGCGCATGCTCCGCCCCGGTCACCTGTTCCTGCATGGCCTTCAGATCGTACCGGTTCGCTATCGCCTCCTTTACGGCGGCGTCCGCATTCAGATTGTCCAGCGCTGAGTATGGAACCTGGTCCGTCAGGCGATACTTCTGTTCCAGTGACAGTCCGATGGCCCGCGCCAGAGCGATCTTGTCCTTCTCATACTGGTTCGTCGCGGTGATCAGAGATTGCTGCTGCGTCTGATAGTCAACACGCGCGCGTAGCTCATCCAGCAGTGGCGACGTGCCCGCCTGATGATTCGCCACTGCCTGGTCCAGCGATATCTTCGATGTATCGACCTGCGCCTGCGCCGCTTCGATCAGGCCCTGATCAGCGATGCAGGTCAGATAAGCGTTGCCGACCGTCAGCACAACCATGTCGCGAGCGTCTGTCACCGACAGCTGCGAACTCGCGAAGTTATGCTTCGCAGCCAGATAATTTTGCAAGGACGACACGTTGATCAGCGACCAGTTCAACGTGCCCCGGATATCGTAGTACCCGTAGGGACCGATAATCGCCGGAAATTCTGTCGATCGCAGCCCGAGGGCCTGCAAGTTGGTCTGCTGCACGGCGGCTGTCAGCTTCCCGTCAACCGTCGGCAGCAGCGATTGCAACTGGGTCAGTTGTGAGCCGCGAGCCGTTAGCGTGCTCTGGCTGGTAAGGATCAGCCCCAGGTTGTATTTGAGGCCGCGGGATATGGCGTCATCCAGCGAAAGGTCCATTACGCCCGAAGTCGCCGCCCCCGTCAGCTGGCTGCCCTTGTAGGTATCGCTGTTGATCTGCGGCTGAGTCACCTGGATCGGGGCTTGGGGCTGCACAACCCCGCCGCTCCCGGGCTGCGCGAACTGGAAGGCATGCGCAGCCGGAGTCCCGGCTGCAATCAAAAAAAACAGAATGGGCTGCCAAAAGCGCGCACCGCCGTAGCGATGGCTTGAAAAAGCCCTCACGAAAGGTCCACCTCAGGAAAAGCTTGGCCTGGGACAATCACTCGGCCAGGCTACGGTGTTTTGGATGCAACAATACTGGAAAGTATTCAAAAAGAACAGCAAAAGCGCCGATTCTGGGTCGCCGGGAACCTGGCTTTGGTGGCTAGCGTTGGCAGTGGAATCGAGCCTACGCTGTGACCTTTTCAGCCTCCGCGTGCACCAGCAGATTGGCCAGAGAGCACAGCGCCTGACGAAATGTTTCAGAGACCTGCGCAGCCGACCACGCCGGCTTCGTTCCCGACCCGTTGGCCAGAGATGCCGCTGTGGCATCGTTGTTCCAGCCCAGAACCGCGCGCTGCACGAAAATGGCGCGCTGCGCTGTCGAAAGCTGGTTCAGCCAGTTCCGCAGCTGGTCCCCGCTCCCTGCGCCCTTCAGGATGTCGGCGATTTGCGCCGCCGAGATTCCTGCCGCTGAGAGGTCGTCGTCCTCGATGCAGACTGCTGGAGCCTCTGCGATTGCCGGTGCGGCAAAGGCGCCTGGCTCGGCGTCGTTCATCCGCGCCACCGCGGCTTCGACCAGGTGGTGGCGGGCGGTATCCACAGCCGTTGCTTCCGACGCGCAGGGATCCACATCCACATCGGCCACCGTGGATTCGACGAGGCTGACCGCCTCGCCCTCATCACCCAGCATCAGGGCCGCAAGCTGGTAAAGTTCCGCTGCGGTTTCCTGCACCTTCTGAACGCTGTCGTTACAATCACCGATCGCCATGAATCAACCTCCGGTGTCTCTCTTTTAATCCTTACCGAGCCGCTCTCTGGAGTCAAATCACCGCTAGCATTTCCCGAGATCTTTTTGCCGTCCTTTCACTCTAAGGCAACTCCCCCGCTGTATAGCAGTTTATGTACACTTGGGCGGTAGGACCCACGCTGCAAGCCATGGCCAACACGCAACGCCAGCCGCAAAGCGTCTTCTTTGGCAGAGACGAGTCCTGGCTGAGCTTCAATCGCCGGGTGCTGGAAGAAGCTCAGGACGAATCCAATCCCCTCCTTGAGCGCGTCAAGTTTCTCGCCATCACCGCCAGCAATCTCGACGAGTTCGTCGAAATTCGCGTCGCCGGAGTCCTGCAGCGCATTGAAGACGGCTACGCCGAGTTGAATCCCGACGGCACTACGCTCGAACAGTCGCTGGCCGTCATCAACGCCACCATGCATGGCTTCGTCGCTGAGCAATATCAGTGCTGGAACCAGCAGCTTCTCCCCGCTCTGCGCGCCGCCGGTGTCCGCGTATTGCGCTGGGACGACATCGACGGCGACGCCCGCAAGGCTGCAACCGAGTACTACCAGCGCGAAGTCGACCCCCTGCTGACGCCCATCACCATCGACCCGGCCCATCCTTTTCCGCGCGTGCTCAACAAAGCGCTCTGCGTCGCCCTGCTCCTGCGTCGTAAGCGCAAAGGTTCTGCAGGCCCGGTTCTGGGTGTGGTCACCGTGCCCCGTGCTCTCCCGCGGTTCGTTGCCCTGCCCGCGATTGGGGAGACGCATGACTACATCTTTCTGGCCGACCTTATCGAGCGTAATGCCGCGGGCATGTATCGCGGATACGAAATCCTCTCCAAGGCCGCCTTCCGAGTCACCCGCAACAGCAATCTCTACTTCCAGGAAGAAGAATCGCGCAACCTGCTCGAGACGGTGCGCGGCGAGCTTCATAACCGGCGCAAGGGTGATGCCGTGCGGCTGGAGATCGAAAAATCCGCAGACGCCGAGATCGTCGACCGGCTGCGGCTGAACTTCGAACTGGAAGACACACAGGTCTTCCGCACCGATGGCCCTGTCAACCTCTCAAGGGTGATGCATCTGGCGAGCGATACGCCTCGGCCCGACCTGAAATTTCCTCCCTACATTCCGCGCGAACTGCGGCTCAACCGTAAATCGACCGACCTCTTCGACGAGCTGCGCCATCGCGACATCCTGCTGCACCACCCCTACGACTCTTACGATGGTGTGGTCGGCTTCATCCAGGCGGCTGCCAAAGACCCCCTTGTCGTCTCCATGAAGCAAACCCTCTACCGCACCACCGCCGATTCCCCCATCTTCCAGGCCCTCACTGAAGCGGCGCAGAGCAAGGAAGTCACCGCGGTCGTCGAACTGATGGCCCGTTTCGATGAGGCTTCGAACATTCGTTGGGCCCGCGATCTCGAAGATGCAGGAGTGCAGGTCTTTCACGGCATCGTGGGCCTGAAAACGCACTGCAAGCTGGCCCTTGTGGTCCGGCGCGACCCAGACGGAGAGGTACGCCGTTACGGGCACCTCGGCACCGGCAACTACAACCCCGTTACCGCACGCTTCTACACCGACCTCAGTCTCCTCACTTCCGACCCCGAAATCACCGCCAGCATGGGCGCTGTCTTCAATTACCTCACCGCGCGCTCCGAGTCCGACGACTACGCTCCCCTCCTCGTTGCGCCGCTCACCCTTGCTCAAAGCATCATCCGCCTCATCCAGCGCGAAGCAGAGCATGCCGCTGCAGGACGCCCTGCCCGAATCATCGCCAAGATGAATGCCCTTCTGGAGCCCAGCGTCATCGAAGCTCTTTACGCCGCCTCGAAAGCGGGGGTCCCGATCGACCTGATCGTGCGCGGCATCTGCGCGCTTCGCCCCGGACTCAAGGGACTTAGTGAAAACATCCGCGTCCGCTCCATCGTCGGACGCTTCCTCGAACATAGCCGCATCTTTTACTTCGAAAACGGTGGCCAGGAAGATATCTACGCCGGAAGTGCTGACTGGATGCCGCGCAATCTCTTGGAGCGCTGCGAAGTCATCTTCCCGGTCCGCGACCAGCAGATTCGCAGCCGAATTCGCAATGAAATCCTCGCCGCAAGTCTGGCCGACACGGTCAAGGCGCGCGCACTCGACAGCGCCGGCACCTACCGCCGCATCTGTCTCACCGACGCTGGTCTCGACCTGCCTCGTTTCAACTCGCAGGAATTCTTCATGCGCGTGGCCGAGGGCAGGGCCTCTCTGGATGACATCCCAGCCATCCCCATTCCGCACCCCCGCCGCCACCCAAAGCAGCCGCCCAGAAGGGCCTCCACCAGAGAAAAGGCAAAGGCAGCTGCCGATTAGGCCCGGCCGGGGCCTAAAATAAAGGGGTGGTCCTTGCTCCGCCGCCTCTTGCTGCCCCTCTCAGGCGGGCCGTCTGGTTTCCCGCGATTCTCCGGTGGTGGCACCTGCTCTCGCTCGATGCGCCGAGCGTAGCCGCACTCTGGTCGTGGAGCATTGGCCGCGCCATCCATCTCCACCTGCCCCCCAGCTCCCCCCTGCTGCTCGCCTTGGGAACCTGGCTCGTCTACGTCGCTGACCGCATCCTCGACGGCCTTCCGGCTCCAGCCCCGGCCCGCCTGCGCGAGCGTCATCTCTTCTACGCCCGGAACCGCAAAACAATCCTTGCCGCAGCCGCCGCGATTGGCTCACTCCTCCTCTGGCTGATCGTTACCCGCATGAGCCCCGCCGCGCGCCGGGAGGACACCGCGCTGTTCGCCGTCGCCTTGGTGTACTTCTGCCTCATCCACCTGATCGGACGATTCCGCCGTTCCGGCCCCAACGACCCGGGAATCGAACGCTGGGTCCCGAAGGAAGCCGCTGTCGCCGTCGTCTTTGCCGCCGCCGTCGCCGTCCCCGCCTGGTCTCGCCTCCCGGGAGAACGGGCTCTGCTCCTCCCACTGATCTCCATCTTCGCGCTGCTCTGCTGGCTCAACTGCGTGGCCATTGAAAAATGGGAAACCACGCGTCTCAATCTCGCGCCACTCCATGCCAGCACCCGGTGGACAGCCCACCATCTGCGCCCGGCAAGCTGTGTCATCTCCGTCGCGGCAGTGCTGGCCGCGCTCCAGTCCCTCCGCGCCGGATCACCCGCGCCCATGGTCGCTCTTTATGCCGCGTGCGCAATATCTGCTGCTCTCTTTCCTGTGCTGGATGGGTCGCCGCTCGACAGCTCTCAGCGCCGCATCGCCGCAGACGCTGCCCTCCTCACTCCTCTGCTTTTCATCTTCGTACTTCGCTGATGCCACCCAGCTTCGATCGCATCGCCCGGCCCTATCGCTGGCTCGAGTACCTCACTTTCGGCCCTATGCTCGAACGATGCCGCTTCCACTTCCTGCACGAGTTGAAGGACGCCCATCACGCACTCGTCTTCGGAGACGGAGACGGCCGGTTCCTCGCTCGCCTGCTGGCCGCAGATCAGCTATTGCACGCCGACGCCGTTGACTTCAGCCCTGCAATGCTCAGCCTGCTCCGCGATCGCGCCAGCCGCCTTGAAGCTCTCGATCGCATTACCCTTCACTGTGCTGATGCTCGCACCTTCAACCCGCCGGGCGTCTACGATCTCGTCGCCACTCACTTCTTCCTCGACTGCTTCACTACCGCCGAGTTGCATTCGCTCAGCGCCAGCATCTGCCCTCGGCTCTTGCCCGGCGCCCTCTGGGTTGTCTCCGAGTTCGCCGTTCCCTCCGGCGCCATGTCTATTCCGGCAAAATGTCTTGTCTGGAGCCTCTACACCGCCTTCCGCATCCTGACCGGCCTTCGCGTTCGCCGGCTCCCCGACCACTCAGCCGTCCTCGCCTCCGCGGGGCTCTCGTGCATCGCCCAGCGCCGGCGGCTCGGCGGACTCCTGGTAAGCGAAGTTTGGGAATACCCGGGCAACCAGGATCGTCGATAAATGCTCCCATTGTTCTGATACGCGAACCACGACCTATGCCAGACACAACGATCAAAACGACCGATGTCCCGGGGTTCGACCCCGATATTCCCCCCTATCCCGGCCCTGATCCCGGAACCGATCCTCCGCCGGTCCCTATTCCGGCTCCCGAGCCAGATCCCGAGCCTCCGATGCCTCCCGGACCGCTGCCTAAACCGGAGCCGACCTTCTGATTTTTCGCAGCCGACCACTCTCACCGAATTTTGTTCATCCAGCCTTCCGGAATTAACAATTCCGGGCACTCCCGATTGTTACAATCTGGTGAATTAAATCCGGGGATTTCCCCCTCTATCTGGAAAGAGTCTGTGAATCTTTACGTTCTGCGTCATGCCAGCGCCGGCACCCGCCGTGCCAATCCCCTGATCGACGTCAAACGCCCTCTCGACAAAGAAGGCAAGCAGCAATGCATCCTGGTCGGCAATTATCTGAACGCTCTCAAGGTCCACTTCGATCTCGTTGTCTCCAGCCCGCTCAAACGCGCCTTGCAGACCGCTTCTCTCGTCGGCACCGAGACCGGCTATGACTCCAAAATCATGGTCGCCGAAGCTCTCTCGCCGGGCGCCACCGTTTCCGCCTTCGAAAAACTGGTCAGTGACCTCAATACACAGGAAAACGTGCTGATCGTAGGGCACAATCCCAACCTCGCGCAGTTCCTCGGCGCCATCCTCAGCTCCAGCCGCATGAACATCCGGCTGCGAAAAGGAGCAATTGCCCGCGTCGACATAACGCGCCGACCCGGCACGCTCCACTGGCTCGTCGATCCGCGTATCCTGCGCGGCGTCTACAGCAACGTTACGAAGAGTTCCCGCCGGAAAACCTCGCGGAAATAAGCCGCTTCCTTGCGAAGCGACCACAGCTCGAGCTCAGCCCCGGTGCGTCCTGGACTCAGCTCCAGAATCACCTGCCGGGGATAAACTCTCACCTTTACCCGCAGCACATCACTGGCGCGGTCCTGGTTCAGTGCCACCGCCAGCCTCAGCAGCACCACCGCGCGCCTCACATGCTCATGCTCCTCCAGAGGAACCTGCCGCATCGTCCGTCCTTCCGGCTCCGGCCGGCTCTTGCCTATGTAGCGCGTTATCGCCGACGTCACCACCCGCTGCGTCGCGTTGAAGCCGAAAATTTCCGAGTTGGCGATGATGTACTGCGCGTGCCGGTGATGTCCCTGGTAGTTCATGAACTTCCCAATATCGCGCAGCATGGCCGCCGCCTCTAGCCACGTCTGGTACTCCACCGGAAGCTCGTGCACCAGCTTCATATCCTGGAAAAGCTGCGCCGCATGCTGCCGCACAGGCTCAGCCTGCTTCGGATCGACCCCGTAGCGCCTGCACGTCTCCAGAACCGCCTGCCACCGGTCCCGCTCGTACTGCTGGTGCGCCGTCGTACGCGGATCCTGCTCGGCCAGCATCTGTGCCAGGATCCCGTCCCGCAGCCCCATGTCCGAATACCGGAAGCCCGGCAGCGCAAAATGTTCCAGCAGTTCCGCATACACCTGCGCGCCCGCCACTACGATTTCTGATCGCCGCGGCCCAATCCCGGGAATCGCGCTCCGTGCCTCGTTCTTCATCTTCCGCAGCTTATCGGCCAGCCGTCGGATATCCCGCGTCGACGCTACATAATCCTCGGCCCGGGCCTTGCGTGTGATCCGCGTCGCCTCCCACAAAGCCGCCGCGGTGCCCGAGGTAGCGATAATCGTCTGTACCCCGTTTGGCGTCACCCGGCGCTGCGCCTTTCTCAGTTCGCGGGCCACGAATTGCTTCAACCGCGCGATCTCCTCCCCCGCCGGCGGATCGCTCTTCAGAAACTCCTCCGTCAGCCTGACAGCGCCCAGCGGCAGGCTCACGGTCTGTGTGAGGCGCTTGCGTTCCGACAGCGTTACCTCGCAGCTGCCGCCGCCTACGTCGATCAGCAAGCATCGCGCCGATGTGCGCGGCTCGTTGTTCACTACGCCGCGGTGAATCAGGCGCGCTTCCTCCAGACCGGAGATGATCTCGACCTCCCAGCCCGTCTCGTCCCTCACCCAGGCAAGAAAAGCGCGCGCATTCCGGGCATCACGCATTGCGGCCGTCGCTACCGCCCGCACCTTGTTCGCACCATGCTCTTGTACTGCTCTCGAAAACCGCTTGAGCGCCCGCAGCGTCGCCGCCATTGCATCGGGAGATACCAGGCCGGACTCGAAAACGCTCGCGCCCAGCCGCGTCACCTCGCGGTCTTCATGAACCACGCGCAGGCTGTGCTGCACGACGCGAGCAACTTTCAACCTGCATGAATTTGACCCGATATCGATTGCGGCAAGAGTCTGCATTAAAGCGGCTTACTTTCCCAAAAATTTGAGTGAGTCAAACATGCAAGATACACGACGAGTGTTTAAGCAATACGAGACTCCGCCGTTCCATTTGGCAAAGATCTCGCCCGCCTGCGCCGCACAGGATGCAGCGCCTGCCACTCCCCCATCAGCTTCCCGCGCATCCGCGCCGCCGTGCTCATTGCGAGCGAGTAATGCCGGCCTTGCTCCTTCTCGATTAGGGTGGTCAATTCCTCGCCTCGCTCGCCCAGCGCCTCATGCGCCTCCTCGGCCAGTACCAGCCAGTCGTGCCAGTCTCCGATCTCGTCCTGCAGCTTTTTCAGTGCCTTCATCACCGCAACTGCGTGGGCATCATTCCCGCCCGACTCCGCCATGTACCGCGCCTTCTTTGCGCCTTTGCGAAAATCGTGCAGATTGCTCGCGTCCAGCCGCTCCATCTGTGTGGAGAGCCGGGCAAACGCATCGAGAGCCACCGCCGCCGCGCTCCGCACCCTCTTGCGCGGTGACCGTGCCTGCTCCATAGCTGCTTCAAACGAAAATAGCTCTTTGTCGAGGCGCTCGCTCCACTTCGGCGCCGCTTTGATCAGGGGCTTCGCCTCCTCCTGACGCGAACCCCTCAGCCACGCGTCAAGGTCTTCGGCCTGCTTACCGAGCGTGTAGGAACTAGCATCTGCAACCTCCGGCCCGGGCTGATGATTCTCATTCGAATCCGGATTCTCCAGCCATCCCCGCTTCTTCAGCAGACCCCGATGCACATCGAGATCACGAACCGCCCCGGCCGCCCGCCGGATTCTCTTGAGCAGCCGCAGCCATTTCTGCGCCGCCTCCCCAACCGGATTGCCCTCACCGGAATTCGCTGCCGTGCGCGGAGACAGCTCGCGCACAATCGTGTCCAGCATCGCCTCAATCCGCCGCGTGCTCGTGCGCACGTTGTGCACGGCCTCTTCTTCGGGGTCACCCGCGCACGCCTCAAGATTCCGCTTGAGCGCAGCCGTCAACTCGTGCAGTCGCGCGCGTTCCGCGCTTGCCGCCATCACCACAGATGGACACCTCCTGCTGATATTCTTGTGTTTGGCGCAGATTATCTCGATGATATCCCCCCAGACTCTCAGGAGCGCGGAAATCGCCGGAGACAAGCCTGCTGTGCTTTCCAACCCGGTCAAGGCTTGGTCTCTGCTACTCCTCGTCTTCCTTGCCGTTCATGTCCTGGCGCTCTTTTCCCCATCGCTCTTGGACGACGCCGATGGTACCCACGCCAACGCTGCCCAGCACGTCGCCCTCAGCGGAGATTGGGTCACCTTCCGGGTCGATGGCATTCGTTACCTCGAAAAACCGCCGCTTCCCTACTGGCTTGTCGCCATCGATTACCACCTCTTCGGATACAACGTCTTCGCCACTCACCTGCCTGTCTCGCTTGGCGTGTTGGCGTGCGCCATCCTCGCCTGGATCTGGTCGCGCCGGGCATGGGGAGACCGCGCCGCCTTCTACGCCGCGCTCGCTATTCTCACTTCCCTCGGCATATTTCTCTTCACGCGCTTCCTCATACCGGAATCGCTGCTCACTTTCTTCCTCGCACTCGCCCTCTACAGCTTTCTCACCGGTCTCGAGGACCGCAAGCCTGCCCTCATCTACCTCGCATGGGCGTCACTTGCCGTCGCCGTGCTGGCCAAGGGACTCATTGCTCCTGTCTTTTTCATTGCGGCCATCGTTCCCTACCTGCTCATCACAGGAGAATGGCGTCACTGGCGTCAGTTACGACCCTTCACCGGCGTTCTGCTCTTCCTCGCGATTGCCGCCCCGTGGCACATCCTTGCCGGCCTGCGCAATCCCGACCAGGGAAACCCCATGGGCAATATCCCTTCGCCGGGCCACGTGCACGGATTCTTCTATTTCTATTTCATTAACGAGCACGTTTTGCGCTTCCTGGGCAAGCGCTACCCCCATGACTACAACAAGCAGCCATTTCTCGCTTACTGGCTCGGGCAGCTCATCTGGCTCTTTCCCTGGAGCCTTTTCCTTCCCGCGGCCCTCCTTCGCGCCTGGCGCAATCGCCACATCTTCGCCGCCGACCTGCGCTACGACGCGACCAACACCATCCGCTATCTCGATCCGCGCATGAGCGCCCAGCACGCCTCATCGCTGGCTGCCCGCCTGAGGTTCCGCGCGCGCACCACCCTGCTGCTGTCGCTCTACGCCGCCTTCATCCTCATCTTTTTTTCCTTCTCGACCAATCAGGAGTACTACACCTTCCCGGCCTGGTTTGCCTTGCTGATGCTGATCACGGCCTCCCTCGCCATGATCGAAGAAGCACCCGCAAACGCTCCCTGGACAGAATCATCCGGAGCGATGTCGCCCTCCCGTTGGATCAACGGCGCGCATACGGCCTTCGCTGTCCTCGGCTTGCTTATTGCTCTCGCGTTGGGCTACGGCCTATGGATCTCCCGTCACCTGCCCTTCATCTCCGACATCGGTACCCTGCTCGCCCACCGCGGTGTGGGTGACTATGCTCTCGCAACCTCGGGTTTCTTCGACCTGACTGGAGCTTCCTTCGCAGCCCTGCGGATGCCGACCGTCATCGCCTCCATCACTCTGCTGCTCGGGCCCTTGGCTGCCTGGCAGCTTCGCCGCCGCGGACACGCCCTCGAAGCGACCGTCTCCGTCGCCTTCGCCGCGGCCATGTTTCTCATAGCGGCCCACATGGCCCTCATCCGCTTCCAGCCCATGCTCTCCTCGCGATCGATCGCGGAGACCATTAACCGTCTCGCCTCGCCTGAAGACCAGCTCATCCTCTATGGAGATCAGGCCTACGGTTCCTCCGTCATCTTCTACACCCGTCGGCAGGCGCTCTTCGTCGAAGGACGCTCCTCGTCGCTGATATGGGGCTCCTATTATCCCGACGCTCCGCACATCTTCTTCGAAGATCCGGACCTGGTCTCCATGTGGGGCACCGGCACGCGCAAGTTCCTCTTCGTACCCGGAGACTTCCACGAACACGTCGAACAGCTCTTGAAGGGCAGACTCTACAAACTGCAGGATCTCGCCGACAAGACCCTCTACACCGATCGTCCGCTCAGCCGATAACCTATTGCCCCGGAATCACCAGGTACTGCTCCAGTTTCCCGTCCGGCATCGTATAGGTTGTCACCCGCAGTTGCGGCCCCGTCCCGGGCCATACCACATCGAACACCCGGAACGTCATGCCTCCGCGCAAGGACTGACTGGTCTGCTTCAGCGCCTTGGGCTTGCCCAGCGGGCTCAGGCTCGTCCGGAAATCGTCCAGCCCCTGCTGGCTGAAATACGCATTGCAGTTCTCAGTGAACAAGGTGCGATCGATCTTGCCCTGTTGCAGACCCACGAAGATCTCCAGCGCCTGCTGCTCCGCCTCACTCGGAGTCTGGGTATCCACGCCCAGCACAATCGGAGCCAGCCCACGGGCGATGCTTCCCGCCGCCGACGATGCGTCCTCATTCGTCAACACAACAATGGCTGCCTTGTCCTCGGGAAACACAATGTTCTCCGAGACAAACCCCGACACCTCGCCTGAATGCTCGTAAAACGTGCGGTCGAGTGCGCTGCGTACAAACAGCCCCAGCCCGTAATGCGTGTCGGTGCCGTCCTTGAGCTTTACGCTTGAAAACATCTCGTCATAAGACTTCGCGGCGAGCAGCGACCGGTTCATCACGCTGATATTCCATTGAGCCAGGTCATACGCCGGCATCGCCAGCTCGCCGGCCGCAAACATCCATCCCTGGCCTTCTTTCGGTGCCGGACGCAGCGGCCCCAGCGCATAGCGGATATACCCCGCCGCATCCGTATCGCCCAGCTTCTCCGCGTCCGAGTTCCATACCTCCGCCATATCCAGCGGCTTGAACACGTTCGCCTGCAGGAACTTCATCAGCGGCATCCCGCTCACCTTCTCGACAATCAGTCCGGCAATCACATAGTTCGTGTTCGAATATTGCCACTTCGTACCCGGATCGAAGTCCAGCGGCTTCTTCCCCCACACATCCAGGATGTGCTGCGCCGTCGTCGCCTCCAGCATCGGAGGCATCACGTAATCCTCCGGCCAGAAGTCCTGATACCCCGCCGTGTGCGACAGCAGCATACGGATCGTCACTTCGTTCGCCCGCGTCAGGTCGGGAATGTACTTCGACACCGGATCGTCAATTGAGAGCTTCCCTTGTTGTTCCAGCAGCAGAATCGCCGCCGCTGTGAACTGCTTTGAGACAGATCCGATCGAGTACCGCATCGCCGGCTCCGCCGCGACTGGCGGATCGAGTTTCGCCTTCCCGTATGCCTGCGTGTAGACAATCTGCCCATGCTGCACCACGGCCACCGATGCCGACGGAACACCTGTCTGCTTCAGGACTTGCTCCGCGGTAGCGTCAATCCTGCCCCGCACATCGGCGGATATGTCGTTTACGGTGAGACTGCGCTGCCCGCGAGCAGCGGCAGAAATAGAACAATAGAGGAGGGCGAGAAGAAAGGTGTATGTGCGTCGCATAGTAAAAGGGACAGCGTAAAACAGTGTCTTACAGATTCCACGTTGGAAGATAGTGCGTCAGGACGATGCGTTACGTTTCCGTGGCTCTCGCGAGCTGCCCGCGCCGAGGCCAGCAGACTACGGTGACGACCGGGAAAAGAATACCTTCAGAGATCACGGACAGCCAGTGAGACTGAGTCCCGTATCCGCGGACGCCGGCGCTTCCGAAGAAGACAAATACAAGAAATGTGGTCAGCAGGACAAAGACTCGTTGACTCAGGAGAGATTCAGGGAAGAGAAACGCCCGCGCATCCGGCAAAATCTTCGCAAAGAAGTGCCAGAGCGCGACCGCGAAAGGAATGCCGAGGCCAAATGCGATTAACCAGGGAGAGATGTTGAGCCCCTTGGCCGTGGTGGCCATGTCTGCGTGCGTTGCAAAAGTCCGGATCGGCACATAGCAGAGAAAGTTGCCCACGCTCATCACGCAGATCCAGAAGAAAAACATGGCCCACGCATGCATCCCCCTCTTTCTCGCTTTCGCATAAAGCAGGCGGCTGGCGATATACGAAATCCCATTTCCGATGAGAACTCCGGCGACCGCGATCAGCGAAGCTGAAGGGCCGTTGCCATCCGCGAAGATGGGCGCGTAATCAACATTTTCGTCGATATCAGCCTGCCAGACGATGTTGTTCAGATTCGGGCGCCCGTAGTTGATAGCCAGCGGATTTGCCTTGTAATGAACCAGCCACGCAGTGAAGCTGTGTGCGTATTCATGGATGAAGAACCCGATCGCATGGGCAACCCAGATCTGAACTACCGCGAGAAGCCAAAAGAGGGCATACCCCAGACGCATTCTCTGACGCATTCTTCGATCCTAGCCGCCAGCTTCAACTGCCAGATGCGATGATCCTGATTTAACATACCTCCCGTTGACCTAACCCCGTTGACCCAAGCATAGCTATGCGCAATCAGACCTTTTCTGCCCTCGCATGCTCCGCGGCCCTCGCGATCTCCTCCGCGTTCTCACTCGGTCAAACCACGACATCGGCCCCGCACCAGCTCTCGCCCACAGCGCGGCAGGGCCAGCCCATCGACGCGTATATCCACGACGCCTGGGACCAGTTGTCGCGATCCATGGACGACTGCAAGTCAATCGTCGATCCAAAGCTCGCCACTACTTCGATCCTTTATCTGCCTGCCAATGTGCCCGAGCCACCCGAAATTGCAGCGCTGGAAAAATCCTGCAACGTGAAGGTCGACCGCCTTCCTCGCCGCATCCATCACCTGGGCGACGTCCGGCCCAGCGAGATCGCTCATGCCGGCCTCCTCTATCTGCCCAACAAGTACGTGGTCCCCGGAGGGCGATTCAACGAGATGTACGGATGGGACAGTTACTTCATCATCCTCGGACTCATTGAGAGTGGCCGCGTTGACCTCGCGAAAGGCATGGTCGAAAACTTCTTCTACGAAATCGAGAACTACGGCGGAATCCTCAACGCCAACCGCACTTACTACTTCACCCGCTCCCAGCCCCCCTTTCTCTCGTCGATGATTCGCGCCGTCTATGACGCGGAAGTAGCCGCCGGCCAACGCGACGACGCCGAAAAATGGCTGCATCGGGCCTACGAATACGCCTCCCGCGACCACGCCCTCTGGACCGCCAGTTTCCATAAAGCCGGAGATACCGGTCTCGCCCGCTATTACGACCTCGGCGAAGGCCCGGTCGAGGAGATGGCCGACGACAGCACCTACTACCCCGACGTGATCCACTGGCTGCTCTCTCATCCCGAGGCCCGCACCGACTTCCTCGTCACCGGCCCGGACAACCCCGACGCGAAAGCTCGCGCTGAATTGGCGAAAACCAGCTGCGACCTCAGCGCCTCAATCGTTTGCGCACACGCTCACGTGGGTGGTCACTGGCTCAGCCGCGACTTCTATAAAGGAGACCGCGCCATGCGCGAGTCCGGCTTCGATCCCGCCTTCCGCTACGGCCCGTTCAGCGGATGGACCCACCACAATGCTCCCTCCGGGCTGAACGCGCTGCTCTACAAGTACGAGCGCGACCTCGCCTGGATGTCCCATCAGCTCGGCGACGCCGAAGAAGAGAAACATTGGAATCAAGCTGCCGACGAACGCCGGGCCGCGATCAATAAGTATCTGTGGAACGCACAAAAGGGCATGTACTTCGATTACGACTTCATGGCCGGCAAGCAATCGACCTACAACTACCTCACCACCTTCTACCCGCTCTGGGCAGGCACAGCGGACACGCAGCAGGCTAAAGCCGTCGAAGCTAACCTTCACGTATTCGAGCGAGCCGGTGGCACCGCGATGAGCCCCTACGAAACCGGCGTCCAGTGGGATCTTCCTTACGGCTGGGCGCCCGTCACATGGATCACCGTCGACGCTCTCGCAAAGAGCGGCGACATGGATGACGCGGTCCGCATCTCAAAGAAATTCCGCGAAATGGTCGAGCAGAATTACGAGTGCGACCGCAGCATCCGCGAAAAATATGACGTTGTCACCGCCTCTACCGAAGTAAACGTCGCCAGCGGCTACAAGATGAATGTCATCGGTTTCGGCTGGACCAACGCCGCATATCTAAAAATGCGCGCGCTCATCAAAAACTCGGGGCTGCCCACCGACCCCGTCGAGATCCCGCTCCGGGAATGCGCCACGCTTTCTGTAGCTAAGTGAACTTGGTGAATGTAACTTGAGCCGAGATATGTCCAGGATAAAAGAGTCAAAGTGGCTATTTATTGTTGGCTAATTGCTGATCCCTAATGGTTAATCGCTGCTCTCCGATCCTTTTGCTCCTCGCCCTGCTGCTCCCGGCCTCTGTCTGCGCTCAGTCCGGCGACCGGCCGAAGATCATCTTCTGGAACATGCAGCGGCACTCCGTCGACCTGCTGATCCATCATGTTCCGCAGCGTAACGCCGACCGCCTCGCCCAGCTCAAGCGGACCTTCAACGACCTCGAATGCAGGGGTGACAACCTGTATGAGCGCCCTGCGGGAGGGGGCACCAACCTCATTTGCAAATTACCAGGTACCGCGCCGCCGGCAGCCCGCGAAACCATCCTGCTCATCGCCCACTACGAACACGAAGGCCAGGGCATGAGTGCCATCGATAACTGGAGCGGCGCGATCATGCTCCCCTTCCTCTATCACGCGCTCGCAGCCGTGCCCCGCCGCCACACCTTCATCTTCGCCGAGGTCAACGGCGACGAAGGGGCGAAAGCGCTCTACCGCTCCTTGCCCGGGGTGGACGCGGTTGTCGCGCTCGACGCGCTCGGCCTCGGGCCTCTTGCCTATTACATCCACCACATCGGCTCAGTGCCCACGCAGACAGAAGCTCTTCTCAAGGCCGCCTTGCTTCGCGCTGCCGACGAGTTGGGCCGCGCCCAGCCCGAAGCCTCGATCCCCGGCTCATGGTTCAGGACCGACACTACACGTGAATTCCGCTATCACGAGATCGCATCCATCCTCATTCATTCCGTATCCGATTCGACAAAGCACTTGCCCGGCTCCGTCGACGACACCACCGATCGGATCAGCAGCGACTCCTACTTCAACACATACATACTGCTTTGCTGTTATGTGGTCGAACTCGACCAGCTTCCCTTGAAGCAACTCCCCGCGCAGCAACAATCGGGATCAGGCCGCCGCCGATAACCATCCGCGCCTTAACTCGCTGCCCGCTGCTTCCCGTTCCCTGAGCCCTGTCCCCGATTCCCTCTTTTGCTACCATCCCCAGCATGACTTCACGCCGCGACTTTCTCTCTCTGGGCGCACTGAGCGCCGCTGCCCTCGGCCTTTCTCGCGACGCTCACGCCGACACCGCCGAACAGGTCAAGCAGCTCAAGCCGCCGTCAAAGCCCGTCATCGTCACTCGCGTCACTGGAGACGAGTCGATCCAGCAGGCATATCAGATGCTCCTCGACGGAGCCGACACGCTCGAAGCCGCGCATCACATCTGCGTCGGGCGCGAGAACGATCCCAGCGACCACAGCGTAGGCCTCGGCGGACTGCCCAATGAAGAAGGCATCGTCGAGCTCGACTCCTGCTGCATGCACGGACCTACGCGCAACGCCGGCTCCGTCGGTGGAGTGCGCAACATCAAGAACGTCTGCCTCGTCGCCCGAAAGGTCTTCGAACATACCGGACATGTCATGCTCATCGGCGAGGGCGCTGAAAAATTCGCCGTTGACCTCGGCTTCCCGCGCGAAAACCTCCTCACCGACGACGCCCGCAAAGTCTGGCTTCTTTGGAAAGAAAACAATTCCCAGATGGACTGGTGGGGCCCTGGAATCTCCGATTCGAACTGGAAAGATCCCTACGCCGACAAACCTGCGCCCAACCCCTCCATCGATCTGCACGGGCTCTCTTCGCTCCGCCCCGGCCCCATTCCGCGCCATCCAGGTCCCGAGTGGGATCCAACCATCCGCGCCCGCGCGCAAAAGCTTACCGAAATGGCTGCTGATCTTGGCATCGCACCCGACCAGCGACTCTTCGCCGCCGAGCAGGTTCTGTGGCCCACAACCGGAACCATCCATGTATCCGTCGTAAATACGAAAGGCGAAATATCCGGAGCGACCACGACCTCAGGCCTCGCATGGAAGCTTCCCGGACGTCTCGGCGACTCCCCCATCATCGGAGCCGGCTGTTACACCGATCAAGACGTAGGCTCCGCCGGCGCCACCGGCTCCGGAGAAGAGAACATCAAGGTTGCCGGAGCTCACACCATAGTCGAACTCATGCGTCAGGGCTACAGTCCCAAGGATGCCGGAATGGAAACACTCCGCCGCATCGTCCGTAACTACAACGGCGACATGAAGAAGATTCGCTATCTCGACATGGAGTACTACATCGTCCGCAAAGACGGTGCCTACGCCGGATGCTCACTCTGGAGCAACAGCGCCACCGGAAAGCCCCGAGTCTTCACCGTACACGACGGGACTTATCGCGTAGAGAAATGCGAAGCCCTCCTCCAGGGTGAGTTCACCGAGTGGCCTCCATTCTGAGCTTTTCAGGGCAGTTAGTTTTTCTGCCGAACCAAACCTTGGAACTTGGATGTTACCCGCCTTCGCGACCCGTTTCAGGAATTTTGAGACCCTAAGTGCCTCTTTCTGGGGCGGTTACCTCGGGAATCTAAAGACCGGACTGTGTACAACCGGGTAGTTTAACCGAATGCGGCAAGTAACCAAATAAACCTTTAAAATTCAATTGATTACAGCGGAAATGGCGTAACCAAAGTAATTCAGATTCAATAACTCGGAGCCTTGTAGAGGTCCTCGCAAACTTAACTCTGGTTATTTACTCTCCCGCTAGCTGAATGTTCGAAGCCGTTACATCCCCAAAAAAAAATCGCACAAAAGTTGTAGGAGATTACATCAGAGGGGGTTAGTCTCAGATTGAGCCGCCCAGCTCACAAGTTTTTAGGAGAGAAACCCAAATGCGTAAGTTTACAACTTCTTCAATCGCTATCGCTGCGTTTGCGCTGCTTCCTGTTACCAGCGCGTTTGCATCTGCAAGCCATGGACCCGCTGTGCCTTCGCCAGTGCCGCCGCCGGCTGTCGCCATCAGCCATGGACCCGCTGTGCCTTCGCCAGTGCCGCCGCCGGCTGTCGCCATCAGCCATGGACCCGCTGTGCCTTCGCCAGTGCCGCCACCGGCTGTCGCCATCAACCATGGACCCGCTGTTCCCTCGCCAGTGCCGCCGCCAGCTGTTGCAGTGAACCACGGACCCGCTGTGCCTTCGCCAGTGCCGCCGCCGGCTGTCGCCATCAGCCATGGACCCGCTGTGCCTTCGCCAGTGCCGCCGCCAGCTGTTGCAGTGAACCACGGACCCGCTGTGCCTTCGCCAGTACCGCCACCAGCTGTTGCAGTGAACCACGGACCTGCCGTGCCTTCCCCAGTGCCGCCGCCGGCTGTCGCATAGTCGGAAAGTTGTAGCACTCATGCCCTTGTTTTCTTGATAATTAAGGTCTTCCCGCTGCTATGCTAGTCGCAGCGAGGCTTGGAATGCAGGCTTTGAGTCTGGACAGCGTACTCTGGATCGCTGGCGTAGTCGGAGAGGTTGTTCTGCTGAGCATTCTCCTGGCGCGCAAAGCCTATCGCAATTTTCCAGTTTTCGTCGCGTGGGTCACGATTTCCATCGTGCTTGAGCCTGTCTATTACTGGCTGGTTACCCACCTATCCGCCGAAACCTACCTGAAGACATATTTTGCGCTTAACTTTCCGCAATATTTGATTGAGCTCGGCGTTTTGACCGAAATCGCGGTCAATGTCCTACGCCCGGCAAACAAAGCCCTTCCGAAAGCTTTTCTCTACTTCCTGGCGGTTGGGACAGTGATTATTGGGATCGGGGCATTTCTCTTCACCGCGCACCTCAATGCCGCCACCCTGACCCACCCCCGGTCGCTCATCGTGCTGAGCACAACCATGGCGATCCTGCGCCTGGTAACATTCCTTCTCATCGCCGCTCTTTCCCAGGTTCTCGGATTAGGCTGGAAAAACCACGTGCTCCAGCTGGCATCTGGCTTGGCTTTTTACGCCGCTGTGAGTCTTATCGTGGAATTGGGCCACAGCAGGTTGCGTGCTGGACCAGATTACACCCACGATTACACAGCTTTAGACCATTTTCGGGTTCTTGGTTACCTTTGTGCACTGACCTATTGGTGTTACTCATTTGCGAGAAAAGAAGCACCGCGGAAAGAATTTAGTCCACAAATGGCCCAACTTCTGGTATCAATAAGTGGAAGTGCTAAGAGGCATTCAGTCGCTGCCCGTTCTCTCGATATAAAGTGACCATGATCCTTACAATCATTTTGGTAGCAGTGCCCTCCGCCCTGATTACTTACGGTGTGTACTGGAGGCGAAATCAGTCCAAGCGGCGCGCAGCCGATTGGGACTCGATCGTCGCCCGCCTACGCTCCAACAGTGAGTTCAATTTCGATGAGGTTGCCGAGCGCTATCTGTATGGTGACGGCATCCGCGTCAGCACCCGCGACATCTGGTCCCGCATCGACGGCGCAAACGGTCTGTGGGCCATGTTCACCAACGCCGGCGTGCTGATGGAACTCGCGGACTACGCAGCTGAGCACGGCCAGGATGTGCCGGAAGAGCTGATCGAGGAGCTCCGCAGCGACGCCCTGCAGATTCGCATCGCCGTCATCATGGCGCTTGCGAAGTATGGGTTCTCCCGCTCTGGTGTTGCGGCCTCGGTAAATGCCCATCGCGCGGCCACCGCGTACAGCGGCATGTTGGCACACATCACCACCCTCTTCCAGGAGCATTCGGCCCTTTACTTCCCGCGTTTCCTCGAAGCAATGTAATTTCTTTCGCGACTCCAGTAGAAAAGCCCATGCGATTTGCATGGGCTTTTCGTTTGTTCTCGATCCATTCTTTCCTATGGATTATCCCGCAGAAACGCCTCGATCTTCTCCGTCTCGCCCTCGCTAAGACGCAATGTCGCCGCCGGCAGCACACCATTCACCTGGTCGGGTCTGCGCGCGCCGACAATCGCAGCCGTAATCCCCGGATTTCGCAGCGTCCATGCGATCGCGACCACGCCCGGCTCTACGCCGTGCTTTTTGCCGATCTCCCGCAGCAATTCCACCAGCCTCAGATTCCGGGAGAGCTTTGGCTCGTTGAAGTTCGGGCTCCGCTTGCGCCAGTCATCCGCGGGCAATTGCGCGATCCGCTCCGCGGTCATCTTCCCGGTGAGCAGGCCCGATACCATCGGCGAATAATTGATCACTCCGATGTTGTGCTGCCGGCAAAACGGCAGAATCTCCGCCTCGATATCGCGCCTCAGCAACGAATACGGAGGCTGGAGTGACGTAATCGGCGCAATCTTCATCGCCCGCTTCATCTGCTCGACATTAAAATTCGATACGCCGATATAGCGGACCTTGCCCTGCTCTTTGAGCCTCGTCAGCGTCTCCCATCCCTCTTCGATCTCGTCCTCGGGGTTAGGCCAGTGAATCTGGTAAAGATCAATCGCATCCACCTGCAGCCTTCGCAGCGAGTTTTCCAGCTCTTCCTTGAGCGATGCCGCCTTGAGGCTGCGATAAATCTTCCGATCCGCATCCCAGCGCATCGAGCACTTCGTGAAGATGTAAGGCTTGTGCGCAGAATTCCTCACAGCCCGGGCGACCACCTCTTCGGAATGCCCGAGCCCATAGACCGCGGCTGTATCGATCCAGTTCAATCCGGCGTCGAGCGCACGCTCGATGGTGCGCACCGATTCAGCATCGTCCTGTGAGCCCCAGCCGAACTCCCAGTTGCCTCCACCGATCGCCCAGGCTCCATAGCCGATCGGCGTCAGCTGCAGGTCGGAGTTGCCGAGCCGCCGCAATTCAAATGCAGTCGAAGAAATAGCGTGTGTGGTGGACATATCCCTTCGATGCGCTTGGGATAACGCCAGCTTCGAGACGGTGCATACAAAGCCTGAAAATTATCTGGGCTAAGCCTCAATAAGAAACTCGCCGTTGCGCATGATCGGCTCGTCATCGACCCAGATGTTGAAGCGCAGCCCCACCACATCGATATGTGTCGTTGAAGTCCATGGTGCGCCCGTGTGCTCGCCATACGGGTTCCCGAACGCGATATGGATCCCGGGAAACTTCTCGTCCTGAAGGATGTTCCCGATCACATGATGCACGCCAAGGTTCGTCCCGATGGCAAACTCGCCCACCCGGTCCGAGTTCTCGTCCGTGTGCGTATACGCCCAGAATTCCTCGCGCAGCTCGTGGTTCTCTGACTCGCAGCTCGTGATGCGGTTTCCTTTGATCTCAATCGTGAGCGGTGTCTGCTCCAGCAGTCCGTAACGCGCGCAAAGATAGTCCCCGACCACCCCATCGACCACAAACGTTCCGTTCACCTCGCCCGGTGTCGTAAAGATCTCCCCGCCCGGGAGGTTGCCCCATTTGTCGCGCGAGATGATCCCCGAGGTCTTCAGCCACTTGTAATCCGGATTCAGCTCCGCCCGGATATCCGTCCCCGCGGCCGTAGTTGCGCGGATCGAGCTTGCGCGCCTCACCTTGTCGATTACCTTCTGTGAGAGCTGGTCCACGCGCTGATAGTCCGCCCGCATGCCTTCACACATGATCTGCGCGGTGATATTCACCATGTGAGCATGCCGCATCCGCCGCCGGTTCACCACCTCGGTCATCTGCATGCGCGATCGCAGTTCGTTGCGCTGTACCCGAACGGCAAAGATGCTCACGTCCGAGGTCTCCATATCGGCGAGCACCGTTTTGGGCATATCTGCCAGCGGACGCGGCGCCAGATCCTCCAGCACAAACGCATTCCAACGGCATCCATTTGCCGCCAGCGCCCGGGCCAGGGAGGCTGCGATCTCCGCCGTTGCTTGGTCAGTAATCAGCGTCACCTTCTCCGAAGGCTGAATCCGCAGACATGTCTCCACCGCGGAGCGGGCTCCGGGAAGAAAGTCAGGTGGAAATGGCGTCGCAAGCAGTGCCTGCGTTTCGGCTGAAGTGGCAATCTCGGTCAAGGTACGGTCAACCTCACAGATATATCTCTTGAATTTACTGTAAATCTGCGCCAAAAACAGCAACAATGCAGCTTTTGTGGATATAGGTTGAGATGCCGTTCCCGCGCCCACTTTACCCATCTCCCGCCGCACGTTATTGTTCCTTCAGCCCTCCCGGCAATTTCACTTCGGAGCACAAATGCACTTCGCCCGGCGCACTCTCGTCTTCTCAATGCTTGCAACGGCTCTCTCCGTCGCGGCTCAAACCTCCACCCACCCGAAAGCCCACACCGCCGCGCCCCCCAAACCCCAAGGGCCAGCTCTGCCCGCGAATATTCCGCCCGTTAACGCACCCGTTCACGTCGAGTTCGCACTGCGCTACCAGGAAATTAAAGCCGGTGACGGCGACCTCGCCCAGCCCGGCTGGATCTACGCTGTCCACTACACCGGCTGGCTCGCTTCCGATGGAACAAAATTCGACTCATCCCTTGATCGAGGGCAACCCATCGAGTTTCCCCAGGGATTCAAACGCGTCGTCACTGGCTGGGACGAGGGCTTCGAAGGCATGCGTGTCGGTGGCAAGCGGCGCCTCTTTATCCCTTACCAGCTCGCCTATGGAGAGAAAGGCCGCCCGCCGGTGATTCCGCCAAAGGCCGACCTGATCTTCGACGTTGAGCTCGTCGACCAGCACGACCCGAACGCTCCACCGCCTACGCCTGCCGCACCGGCACTACCTCCCGCTCCAGCCCAGCCAGCGACTCCGCCGCAGCCTCAGTAAGTGCGCGCCACGCTTATTGCGAGCCTGCATGCACCTCCGCGCTGGAAACAGGCTTCACGGCCGCTGTAACGCTCTTGTCCGCCGGTTGGCCAAAAACCTCGGGATGCAGGTACAGGCCGCGCTCTTCCGGCGGCTTGTCCTCTTCCACGGGGATGCGGTCCGCGTTGGCGTACGCATCCTGACGGATGCCGGTGACCTGCCAGGAGACTTTCACGCCGGGCTTGCTGGTGCGAATAACGAAGCGGTTGTTCTCAATCTCCTCAGCCACGATGGCCTGAGCAAACTGGCCGATCACAGTCAATTGATAACGGAAATCGCGATTGAGCGCTCCGAAATACTCCGGCAGAACCACTGTGGCCATGCCGTGCTTGTCGGTCATGATGTTGCCGTTGTAGACGTTCATCATGTCCGGCGACTCGACGAACGAATGCGAGAGATACTTGTTTGCCGGATCGAGCGGATGGTCGATCTTGAAGGAGCCGCTCCCTTTGCTAACCTTGCCGGTAACATTCAGATTGCCAGCAAAGTAGCCGTTGCCGTTGGAGTCAACAGTGAAGACCTGACTGTAGCGAGCTCCGACCAGTCCCTGCAATAACAGACCACCCGCCCCTGTAACAAACTGCCCCGCGGTGCCCGCCACAAGACTGCAAGTTGAATCACAAACTTGGTTGAAGCCTGCGACTGCTACATGAGGTGAGCTACCCTGAACTCCCACCCCATTCTGGCCCGCTGTACCCGCAACACCAAAGTTTAGGCCAGTAGTGTCGGGGGCCTGGCCGACGACTCCAGCCCCCTGGCCACCGGTTGCCCGGGTGATGCCGCTGACTCCGGTCCCCCCGGTAAGCGATCGATCCTCTCCCTGGACGGCAACACCCTGGCCACTGGCAGTTCCTCCATAGACGCCATAGACGAGTCCTGCTGTGGCGCTCTCATAACCGCTTACAGCGGCAGCGAAGTTCGTGGAACTGCTGGCCGACCCATTGACGCCGTAGACTCTGCCAGTCGAGGCTCCCTCGCTACCATTAACGGCAGCTGCGCCATCAGTGGTGCTGCTGGTGCTTCCGTTTACGCCGTAGACCTGCCCGGTTGTCGAATTCTCAAAGCCGGATACCCCAGCCGCGCCATTAACGGTGCTATTCGCGACTCCGCTCACTCCGGTCCCTCCGGCCGTTGAATAAGCGACACCAAAGACGCCAACGCCACCAGAGCTGTTCGTGCCTCCCCAAACCCCATATGTTGCTCCGGTTGTTGCTCCCTCGTTGCCCCACACACCGGCCGCATAGTCGCCGGAACTAGCTGTATTACCCGCAACCCCGAAGACCCGGCCAGTTGTCGCGCCCTCGTACCCATTAACAGCAGCCGCCCCATTTCCGGCGCTGTTCGTGCCTCCGCTTACGCCAAAAACTTGCCCGGTCGCCGCGCTCTCATAGCCGTTCACAGCGGCAGCGCCGTTTGTGCTGCTGGTCGTGTTTCCATTCACGCCGAAAACAGTTCCTGTAGCAGCGCCCTCGTACCCACTTACTCCGGCAGCGTAGCTCGTTATACTGTTCGTGCTCCCCGCCACGCCGAAAACCTGCCCGGTGCTTGCGCTCTCAAAGCCGCTTACCCCGGCAGCATAGGTCGTCGTGCTGGAAGATTCTCCACTTACACCATTGGTGAGCCCGGTGTTGCTCGTCGCGACTCCAACTACACCCGCCCCCGCTTTGCCGGAGGAAATCCCTCGCAGAACGATACCTGTTCCAGCCGCATCCACCTTCGCTCCCGGCGGCGTCGTAATTCCTACTCCGATATTGCCGCCCGCCTGAAATATGATCGACGTGCCCAACTGTGTGGTTCCCGTCCACATGGGGATGTAGTCGATCCTTCCAGAACCCGTCACGGCGGAGCTGGCAGAAGCTGTTGCGGGCGCGACTGAATTCGAGTTTTTACCCGCAGTGCTGGCGGCACCAGGGCTGGAATTACCCGAGGGGTTCGTTCGCATGAAGGCAGAAACAGGCAATCCGCCCAGCGTCTCGGCATCGGCGGCCTTCATCGCATAGGCGACCGAGACCCATGGAACCCTCGTTTGCTCGGGAGCGCCTGCGATACTGATGCCCAGCCACCGCGCCTGACCGGCAACAAATACTGTTTGGGGCAGCCCACCTGGTGTATCTGCGCCCAGGAAAACAGAGTATTTTCCATCGGCGCCGATTGACACGCTCTGCGTCTCGCTCCAAAGCGGTTCGCCACCCTCCATGCTGGGATAAATGCGAAAGGCGACCTCGAGCTTCCCGCCGGCGTGCTCCACCGCGACGCCGTCGTACTTGATGGTTTGTGGAACAACCGGAGCGTTGACCGCACTAGTCTGCACACTCTGGCACACCGCCGGAATAGCGAGAGAAAATAGGACGACTCCCGGCAGAAGCGATTTGCGAAAAGAATGAGATATGGCTCTCATGCGCGACCTCCATTGAGCGGGGCCCGACGACGAGATTTTCCAAGGGAACGATTGCGAGAATGGAAAAACGAGAGGAGTGTAGCACGCTCTTGTCTACCGTGCTGCGCAGACCTGAAGCCAAAGCCGATGGAAGCTCAGTAAAGTCCTACCCGCGTCTCCTCGGCCATGTAGTCTACGACGGCCTTGAGATCGTCGGTCTCTTCGAATTTCCTGAGCTGGCGATCTGCCCCTGTTCCCATCTCAAGAATCGTGCGCACATACTCGATCGCGTGGCGGCACTCGAGCTCATCCACAACCTCATCGATAAACTCGAGGTACTCCAGAATCAGGTCCCGCTCGGGCACCTCGATCTCCTTGCCGAAATCGATTAGCTTGCCGTCCAGCCCGTAGCGCACGGCGCGCCACTTGTTTTCCATGATTAGCGCGCGCGAGTACTGCCGGTAGTCCTGGTTGCGCGCGTGCAGCAAGTAGAGTTTCGCTGCCGTCGCCTGGATGAGAGCCGCAATCGCCAGCGTCTCCTCGGCCCGCATGGGCAGATCGCACACCCGTATCTCCACCGTGTTGAAAAATGGATGCGGCCGGATGTCCCACCAGATTTTCTTCGCATTATCGAGGCAATTGGTCTTGATCAGCAGGTTGATGAAATTCTCGAACTCGCTGTAGCTCGAAAAGCTGTCCGGAATATTCGTCCGCGGAAATTTGTCGAATACCTTTGCCCGATAGCTTTTGAGCCCCGTCTTCATGCCCCGCCAGAAGGGCGAGTTCGTCGACAGCGCCAGGATATGCGGCAGGAAATAGCGCATCGAGTTCATGATGCGCATCGCCGCCTCGCGATCCTCGACGCCCACATGCACATGCAACCCGAAGATTAGGTTGGCGCGCGCCACCAGTTGCAGATCTTCCACCACCCGCTCATATCGCGGATCGGGATAGATCTCCTGTGTGCGCCAGTCCGCGAATGGATGCGACGCTCCCGCGACCAGCAGCAGGTTATGCTCCTCGGCCAGCTGGATCATCTGCCGCCGCAGATCGAAAAGGTCTTCGCGTGCTTCACCGACCGTCCTGCAGATCCGCGTGCCCACCTCGACCACCGACTGGTGCATTTCGGCCTTCACGCGCTCTTCGAGCCGCCGCTTGCCCTTGGCCAGCATTTCCGTGGCGATATGCGAGCGCAGGTCTCGCGTCACCGGATCGACAGTCTGGTACTCCTCTTCAATGCCAATAGTGAAAGAAGGACGCATAGGTGACTACTGTTGTATGACGATGCGTCCTTTCAGGCAAGCCGATTCGTTCCGCGCGGCGTCACTCACCGGACGATTCCACGGCTGAGGCAGCCGAGGTCTTAGCCGCTTTCTTCGGAGCAGCTTTCTTCGCCGCTGGAGCCTTCACTGCCGGTTCAGTCTTCGTCGCTGCTGTAGCCTTCACCACCGGGGCCGCCTTTTTAGCAGGAGCCTTCGCCGCCGCCTTCGAAATAGGCGTTCCCAGCAGCGCCTCCGCCTTCAGAACTGGAGCTCCCTGGGCCTTCTTTGCCTTATCGATCGCCAGCTTCGCCACTTCTGACACGATCCACTCGAAATTAGCCGCGCCTACCGAATGCACATCCGCGTCCGGAGCCGGATTCATAAAGTCGATCGCATACGGAACGCCATCCTCGACCGCGAACTCCACCGTGTTGATGTCGTACCCCAGCGCCCTGCACAGCGTCAGCGCATCCTTCTCCACGCGCGCTAAGAGCTTTTTGTCGTACTCCGGAGGATTTTGCACATATCGCTCGTGATGCGGCCGACGCGGATCGTACGGCATGATGTGCACCTTCTCCTGCCCGATCACATAGCAACGGAAATACTCGTCGAACCTCACCGCCCGCTGCAGCGTCATGCACAGGTCGCGGCTCTCGTCGTAAGCGCCGAAGAACTCCTCGGGATTGTGCACGTGATGCACATCGCGCCATCCGCCGCCGTCCACCGGCTTCAGAAACGCCGGAAATCCCACGTACTCAAAAATCCCATCCCAGTCCAGCGGAAATTCCAGGTTTCGCATCGACCGCTCATTCGTTCCCTCTGGATACTTCTTGTGGGGCAGAATCACGGTCGGAGGCACCGCCACTCCCAGCTTCTTGGCCAGCGAGTAATTGAAAAACTTGTCGTCCGCCGACCACCAGAACGGATTATTGATAATCACCGCCCCGAGCAGCGCCTCATGTTTCAGGTACGCCCGGTAAAACGGAATATCGTGCGAAATCCGATCGACAATCACCGCGTATCCCGAAGGCTTCTCGAGCTCCACCCCGCCCACCTGCACAAACTCGGCCGAGATCTCCTCTTTGGATTCTGCCGCCATCGCGTTGATGCGCTCCACCAGCGCTCCGGGGAAAGTGTTCTCCATGCCGAACAGGACGCCAATTTTCTTCACGTTGCTATTTCCTTTGGGAGAGAATTATGCCGCAGACAAGGCCGCGCCGTACACAACTAGGACCTATCGTCACCTTAGCGTAGTGAGAGGCCGGACGCAAAGATTCAGGCTGGTCTCATCTGCGAAGAGACTGGGTATCTCGCGCCCGGCTTGAGGGATATAATCCGCCTCACCATGGCGTTAGCCGCAGGCACGAAACTGGATGGCTATGAAATTCTCGGCCTGTTGGGTGCAGGCGGAATGGGCGAGGTCTACCGCGCCCGCGATCCGGCCTTAAAGCGCGAAGTGGCGATCAAGGTCCTGCCGTCCTTCGTTTCGCGGGACTCCGACCGGCTGCATCGCTTTGAGCAGGAAGCGCAAGCCGCAGCGGCTCTGAACCATCCCAACATTCTCGCCGTCTACCAATTCGGCGTCTTCGAGGACGCACCGTATCTGGTATCCGAGTTGCTTGTTGGCGAATCGCTCCGTCAGGTATTGCAACGCGGCCCGCTGCCGGTTCGCAAGGCGATCGACTACGCTGTCCAGATTGCTCATGGGCTGGCGGCGGCTCACGACCAGGGCATCGTTCATCGCGATCTCAAGCCGGAAAACCTCTTCGTCACAAAAGATGGCCGGATTAAGATTCTGGACTTCGGCCTTGCGAAACTAATGCAGCCCCAACGAGGCTCGGACGGGGCTGCGCCGACTCTGACAGCAGGAACTGATCCCGGCATGGTCATGGGAACAGCCGGTTACATGTCCCCCGAGCAGGTACGCGGGAAAGCGGTCGATCATCGGACCGACATCTTCGCCTTCGGAGCCATCCTCTACGAAATGCTGACCGGCACGCGGGCATTCCATCGGTCCACCTCTGCTGAGACGATGACCGTCATCCTTAACGACGACCCGCCCTCGATTTCGCAGCTTGTGCAGACCTCTCCTCCGGGGCTGCAGAGAGTGGTGCATCGTTGCTTGGAGAAGAACCCCGAGCAACGCTTCCGGTCGGCATCAGACATGGCCTTTGCGCTGGAAGCCTTGTCGGAGTCAGGGAGCGCCGCGGTTGTGGTCACCTCGCCGCGCTCGCGTTCGCGTTGGCCATGGGCCGGGGTGGCAGGCGTTGTGGTGGCGTTCGGTGCACTGCTGATTGCTTGGTGGCGCACTCCCCCCGCGGTCCCGGTGGTCGAGTCCATTACGCAGCTCACCGACGATGGCCAGCCAAAGGAGTACATGGTGAGTGATGGATCGCGAATCTATTTCACCGAAGGGCAGAATGGGAGCTTGAAGATTGCACAGGTCTCGGTGACGGGCGGAGCGACAGCACTGGTCGAAACCCCGTTTACAAATTCCGAACTTGGTGGAGTGAAGCCAGACGGTTCCGCATTACTTGCGCAGGTCCCCAGCAACAATAACGCCCACCAAGGCCCTCTATGGTTAATTCCGCTCCCGGCCGGAGAACCGCGCCGCCTCGGCAGCATCGAGACGCAGAATGCGGATATCTTCCCGGATGGCCGCATTGTTTTCGGTAAATTCACTCCGGGAAAAGATGCTAAAGGAGTAGATAGTAAAACCGACTGGTTCATTGCCGACAAGGACGGCGCAAACCCACGCAAGCTCGTCTCGCTTCCCGGCTTCGTTGGCGAGGTGTGGGTTGAACCGAATGGCCAGCGAATTCTTCTCAGCCAAGAGGCGCTCGGCGATCGCAGGCTATTCGAAATAGCCGCGGACGGGACAGATCTCCGGGAGATCCGGAAGCTCAACCCCGACGAATGGTTCTTTATCTGGACTTCAGATGAGAAGTATCTCGTGTATCAATCCAGAGATGCCCTCCAGTCAGATATCTGGTTGCTTCCTATGAAAACAGGGCTTTTCCGCCGCTCGGGGAATCCGATTCGACTCACAAATGGACCGCTGCCTTATTCCTATCCATACCCTAGCCGCGATGGAAAGCAGATATTTGTTCTCGGTACAAAGCAGCGTGGCGAATTGGTTCGCTACAACATGAAATCGCACCAGTTTGAGCGTTTCCTCGCTGGGATATCAGCAACGAACCCCACATTCTCCCGGGATGGAGAATGGGTGGCTTACGCTTCCTATCCCGACCATACCTTATGGCGGAGCCGCAGCGACGGAAGCGAACGCATGCAGCTGACTTACCCTCCCCTGGATGCGCTATTTCCGTCGATCTCCCCTGACGGAACCAAAGTCGCCTTTCACACCAGTGTAGGTGAAATGTTTGTGATTGGAATGGAAGGAGGCACGCCGCAGAAGGTCAGCGACGGCGCTGTTTACGCGGCTTGGTCGCCGGACGGAAATTATGTCTCATATATGTTCTTGGATGGTGCGCTTCACATTGCCGATGTGCGCAACGGGAAGAACTCGGTTGTTCCGTCCTCCAAGAATACCGGCGCCGGCTTCTGGATCAGTCAAGACGTCCTGGTGGTCCGAAACGAAAAGCACACAAATTTCCTGACCTTCAATTTGAAAACTCGGAAGTGGACCGATCTCGCGCCAGGAGCCTTAGGTGATATCGAGGTTTGGATGATGTCGCCGGATAGAAAGTACCTCTATTTCACAACCGGAGGCGCGGACCCAAAGGTCGAGCGCATCCGGATCGCCGACCGGCAGATCGAGACCATCACCAGCCTAAAAGACCTCCATCGTTTACTAAATTATGGGTTTAGTCGGCTTAACGTCGCCCCCGACGGCTCTCCGATCTTCACTCGCGACACCGGCTACCAGGAAATCTATGCCCTGAACATCAAGTGGCCGTGATCGCTGCTGCGCACCAACACCCTTTAGCCCTGTTTCAAAAACTGCCCCTTCTCCAGATCCAGAAACGCCTGCTGCAGTTCTTCCTGGGTATTCATCACAATCGGACCGTACCATGCCACCGGCTCCTGCAGAGGCCTGCCCGAGACCAGCAGGAACCGGATGCCCTCATCGCCCGCCTGCACCGTCACCTCATCGCCGCGATCAAACAAGATCAGGGACCGGTTATCCGCCTCCGCCGGAGGATGCGTATCCAGCCACTGCACTCCCTCCGTCGGCACAGCCAGCGGACCGGACGCATTGCAGAACTTCCCCGACCCGGCGAACACATACGCGAACGCGCTGCTCGACACCTCCACCGGCAGGCTCTTCCGCTTGCCCGGCCCCACCGTCACGTCAATATACGTGGGATTTGTTGCAATCCCAGCCACCGGCCCGCGCTTGCCCCAGAAGTTCCCGCAAACCACACGCACCACCGTCCCGTCATCATCGGTGATCTCTGGAATCTCCCCCGACTTCACCTCCTGGTAGCGAGGAGCCGTCATCTTCTGTGACGCCGGCAGGTTCGCCCACAGCTGAAAGCCGTGCATCCGTCCCACCGCATCGCCCTTCGGCATCTCCTGGTGGATGATCCCGCTCCCCGCCGTCATCCATTGCACATCCCCCGCTCCGATGGTCCCGCGATTCCCGATGCTGTCTGCGTGCTCCACATCCCCGGCGAGCACATATGTCACCGTCTCGATCCCGCGGTGCGGATGCCACGGAAATCCCGCCAGATAATCCGCCGGAACATCATTCCGGAAATCGTCCAGCAGCAGAAAAGGATCGAACTCCGACGTATTGTGAAACCCGAACGCCCTCCGCAGCCGCACACCCGCTCCCTCAAGCGTCGGCTTCGACTGAATCACCTGCTTCACCGGACGAATCGACATGTCGCCCTCCAATCTCTCCTACAGATGTACCTCCGCCACAGGAGATGCGTCTTTCAGAACGCCCTAGCTCTCCCCGTACACCGGAATCGCGGCCCCGTGAATCACCTTAGCCTCATCGCTGCACAGGAACAGAATTACCTTCGCAATATCCTCCGGCTTTGGCCACTTTGCGAAATTCGCATCCGGCATCGCCTTCCGGTTCGCGGCAGTATCGATAATGCTCGGCAGAATCGAATTCACCCGCACGCCAGTTCCCTTTGCATCAGCCGCCAGGCAGTCAATCATCGCCAGTACGGCCGCCTTTGACGCCGCGTACGCCGATGCTCCCGCCGCATGATCGAACGCCGCCTTCGCAGCGACATTCACGATCGCCCCGGCCCCCTGCTTCAGCATCGGACCCATCGCCGCCCGGGCCAGCGCATATCCCGCCCGCAGATTCAGCGCCAGCATCTGGTCAAATACCTTCGTCTCGAGCTTCCACAGTTTGATCCCACCGGCGTAGCCTCCGACAGTGTTGACCATCGCATCCAGCCGGCCGTGCCCGGCAACGACGCGCTCGACCAGCTTCGCGGCGGCCGACTCGTCCGTCACATCCGCCTGGTGCCCTTCGAGCGACGCCCCACCTGCACCCGCGTCGCTTTCGAGCGCCGCGAATTCATCCTTGTTGCGATATGTGACCGCGACCTTCGCACCCGCATCGAGAAACGCCAGGCTCACCGCGCGTCCCAGCCCGCCCGTGCCACCCGCCACCAGCACTACCTTGTCCTCAAAGCTGCTCATCTCGTTCCTCGCGTTTCGAATCATACACAAGGCACAAAAAAAGGGAGCGGACTCTTCGCCCGCTCCCCGTCGGTTGAATTATGTCTGCGAATCCACCCGCTCCGCCAGCCGGATGTACTCCACCACGGCCTCGCTCCAGCCGTCGATATGCGTCCAGCCGCCGTAGCGAGTCCCGTAGCCCACGCCGTTGCTGTAGCTGGCCACGTTGATCACGTAGCCTCTGCCGCGGGGCTCAGGCACACGATCGTGCGACTGCTCGTCCGTAATCACGACGAGCCTGTCGTACGATTCGCGCAGTGCCTCGAGCGCACGGCCGAGATACGTCCCGCCGTGCGTCTGGCTCTGCACGATTGCATCGCGCAGCGCAAAACCGCGCCGTGCCGGAATCTCCACCAGCCGCTCCGAAAAGGTATAGATCCTCACCTCCTCGGAGATCTCCCGCAACAGCACCGCCAGCCCTGCCGCCGCATCCACTCGCAACATCTGCGAGCGGCCCGAAATTGGATCATCCATGCTGCCCGACACATCGACCAGCAGCACCGTCCGTCCCGCCAGCGGCGCCTGCCCGTGCAGGCTCTGGAACATCGCCTGCTCGATCCACGGCTCCCACTGCGGAGCGCGCCGCGCCGCCGCGATGAACCGGAACGGAAGCACGCGGTCCACGCGAATCGCCTCGAGCGCCTGCCGTATCAGCTCCGGCTCAACGCCCGCAGCCTGCATATTCCGCAGGTTGCGCAGCAGCGCCAGCGCTCCCAGCCGGTTCGCGATCAGCAACGACTCCCACACCTCGCGCTTCTGCTCGCCGCGCGAGAGCCGCACCTCCCACGTCTCCGGAGAAGGCAGCGTCCCGTCGATCAGCTGTCGCCACGTCAGTGCCTGCTCCGCCGTCACCGGCTTTGCATGCGTCAGAAACAGCACATCGCGGAGCTTCACCACGCCCTCGCGGTTGTACTTCGCCAGCGCATACTCGTCGAACTTGCAGAACGCCGCAGCCAGGCCCTTCTTCACCTGTGCTGACAACGGCTGCCGGCCGTCCTTCCAGTAAATCGCAAGGAACTCCGCCAGCTCGTCCGCCCTCTGAATCACGCGCGCCAGCGTCTCCGCAACGATCCCGCGATGAGTCGCGAAACGAGCCGCCTCGCGCACCAGCAACAGCGGAACGTGACGCAGCTTCATCTGCTCACGCGCCTCCACCGCCAGCGCAGCCACCCGCGCCGCCTCCACGCGGGGGACCAGCCCCGGGATTCGATCGGCAATAGCTATGCCGTTCTCGTAGAACTGGTCCTCCCACAGCAAACACGCCAGCACCGAACGTCTCAGCTGCGCCTCGGCGTCAATCGGAGCGGCCGGCGCGCCCTCATGAGTGCGCAGCGCCGCCCCGATAAACCCAGGATTTCTCTGCTTCAATTGATTAAGGTGCGCCATCACGCCCTCCTTTCATCACAAAGGCCAGAGACGCCGTATCTCGATGCGACAGCATCTCTCTGGTTTTGCTCTAGGACGCCGGTCCATTTCAGCTCTGTCTTCCGGCCGGCATCCTCTAAGGACCGGGACAAAGTCAATTGCGATGGCTACTCATCGTCAGATTCCGCCTTTCCGGTCAGAACCGCGCTGCTGAAACCCTCGATCTTCGACTCAACGAACTTGTTGAGATCGATGATGAAAGCGATCTTCTCCAGCTCGTAAACAGTAGGAGTCTCCTTGCTCAGATAATCCGTGCAGGTCTTCACCGGAAACGTGACCAGGCGTACCTCACGCAGATAGCAGCAACGAATCTCCTCTTCCTTTACGGAGTAGCCAGTCTGAATGCTCGCGTAACGGCAGCTGCGGCAGAGCGACTCCTGCACAACTCCGTCAACACTGCGAACAACACGAATGGCCATGACGTGTCTCCTTGCACACGGTTCGGGCTCGCAGCAGTCTTCCGCTGCAAGGCAGTAATTGTTATGCCGTGGAACGAATCGAAAAGAGATACATTTCCACACGCCACCGGCGCAGTTACAAATTCAATCTCTGCGGGGACTCGCCGGCCCGGGTTGACCCGCTGGGCCCAATCACCCAGCGGGTTGGCGGTTCCTTGTCCGCCTGTTGGCAGGAAGTATCCCGAACCATCACCACCGGAGAACTTTTGTTACACGCCTGCGCAAACACTCCTGCGCCGGCGCATGAATGGCCTGGAATGCGAGGGAACGGTCGCTATGCGCGGAGAGGATCGTTAACAGACGAAGTATCCGCGCGGCTTCACCACTCGCCAATACAGGCGTTGCATGCGTTTGTTCGGTTGTCTGGATTCAGCAGAGGAACAACAACGCGCCTTAATTTCTGGCGGTTATCGGCAGAAGCCAGAACGATCCGACGCCGCTCTTATCTGCGGGCCGCATCGTGTGACCGAGTTGGAGGATGATAGTCATCTTTGGCTCCTCTGCTTGAGATACAGTGCCACAGGTCGCACCGAAATATCAAGTGGATTAGTTACAAATTCATGTTTCATTCAAGACGATAGTGCAGCTCATTGCGCAAGCGTTTCGTAGGCCATCCGCAGAGGCACGCTCGACACTCGCAATATCCCGGTGTAGGGCGTATATAGCTCCACAATCAGGAAGATTGCCGCCGCCACGGACAATGCCGTCACGAACAGCGCCGTCAGCGCGGTCGCGTTCCTGGGCGAATACAATCCCCAGCTCACGAAAAGAACCGTGAGCCAGAAATCCAGCACGAGGAGCACAAGTGGATTGATCTTCAGGGCTGCTTCTTCAAGCATGAGCCAGCGGACCTCGCCCACGCTGACCAGCAGGCCCGACGCCTGCGACTGTATCATTCGTTGCCGATCCTCTTTGGGCGCAAGTCCTTCAACCTGGTTATAAAGGTCCGTGGGGCGCACTGTCCGCGGCGGAATCTGAGCGTTCTCTCTCTGCTCATTCGGCCATGTGGTCAGCAGCAGCTGCCCGACAATGTCTCGCAACGTTTGGTGTGCTTGGCTCGCCTCTGGACCGTAAAGCTGGAGTATGCGGCCCAGCACCACCACTTTCGCGGACATTTGTGTCAGTTCGTTGGCTTGCCGATCGTGGTAGCCCTTGGCCGACGTAATAAAAAAGCTCAGGACCAGCGCGCCAATCGTCCCCACCAGCGCCATCGCCAGCCTCACTACATCTTTCGTTTCCGGAGCCAGATGGTGCTCGGGTAACCTTCTGCCAATAAGTATCCCCAGCAGGGCGCCTCCAAACACACATGCAAACGTAATCCCGCCAATCTCGATGGAGTTCATACAGGCTCCTCAATGTGGAGAGGTCCAAGTTACTGATCTGAACCCACCTCCCGATACTGTCACAACTGACAGTCGCATCGGCAAAAATCATGGGACGTATGGCACGAGAACTCTGCAGCGGGCCAGGGGCACTCCCGAAACAAAGACCAGCCTGAAGGAACCCTGCGGTATCCGAGGAGCACTGTCCGGCAGTCGGCCGCCAGCATGTGCAGTGACCGCCGTCGCAGTGCGTGAAGTTCAGCAACGGGCTTGTGCCGTGGTAAAGGTGTCCCTTCAGCCATCGCAGAATTTCTAGGTCATGCGGTGGACCATGCTCAGTCGGAACCAGTATTCGATCTCTTTAAGTACCGACTCAACCTCTTCGACGAGTGCACGAGTCACTTTAATGACTCCGTATCCGGAGAACGGCATTCCGTGGCCGAACGATACCGTGTAGGTGACGTTTCCCTCGTCTTTTACCTTGACGTTTCGATTCCCGGTGATCGGGTAGCTAGCGACTTTACCGGGCACCACAAGCCAATCCCCAATAGCGTGTTCCATGCCTGCGTCATCTTCAATGCAAATACCGCGAATGAACTGCAATTCCGTGTTGGCAATCAAGAGGCGATGCTTGTCCTCGATGTCGATCTCGTGGAGTCCCCAAATCGCGTGGCCGCGCCCTCCCTTGTAGGGCTGTACGATGTCCACAATGCAGTCGATGACCTCTTTTGGGGCTTTCTCTTTAAGTCCGCCGTTAACGGCGTTTATAAGGCTATTTCTGCTCGTGTAACTGGCAGGAAATTTCGTGTAGGGTGTTCGCTCTCCAATGGTGCGAAATTCGATCTCGTTCATAGCGAAGTCGAGGGACGTGCGAAGGTTGTGGAGGGCATCTCCCAATATCAGAACAAAATCGTCCCCGAGTGTCTCCGTGGCCCTAACCTTCAAGAAATCGCAACCAGCATCAGGGTCGTACTCGACAAAGACCTCGTGAGTTTTTCTTCTACTAAACTCCGCGAACAATCGGTTAAGGTCGTTGACGTGCTCTTTGGCCCGCTTAATCTTTAGGCGTGCTTCGCGGAAAAGTTCTTCGTCTTTCATGAGGCTGCGTGCTATGGAATCCGGCGCTTTTCCCTAGGCGATATTGGGTGATAGTTCCCGCAAAACAGTTTCCGTATGCAATTGTGGTGGGTTCATTCGTATTTACGAAAAACTGGCACGCGAGATTCGCACCCTGCCACTTCGCATCTTAGCCATTCGGCAACTTCCCAGTGAGGCGCTATTTCAACTACCGCTGCCGCTGGAGCATCTGCCGCAGAGTAGTTTCTTATCATCTTGCACACGGGACATCCAAAGCTATCCACGGAATATCCGTGGGTGGGTATTTTAGATCCGGTCGCGCGTTTCCCTTGTCAATCCCTGTTTCTCCTCTTACGCTCTTAACCCCTTCATTCTAAACATCGACCGATGACCGCCGAACTGGCCGGCAATTTTCCCAAAACCCGTAAAATAGAACTAGATACTCCTTAAGGCCGCTCTGGCGGGCTTTTTCCGTGCACGCTCTTCCGAAAGGAGCCGCCTCACGTGTCCGCTGACACATCCTTTAAGCCTCTATCCTGCAATGGCTTACAAATTTACCCAATGGAATGAATGGATTACAGCCCCGGCGATTCTATTCGCCCGTAACCCTTGTCAGCAGTATTAGTTACGGCTATGTCCAATGCAATGAATGGATTACAGCCAGCGGCGACCATAAACCTAGTAAATAGAATGGATTACAGCCGCCTCCAATGAAATGAATGAACTAGCGAAAACACCGCACTAACCCCATTCGGATGAATGGCTTACAAAAGGGGCCAAAAATACCGGGGGGAGGGGGGTCTACAGGTACTCGTTCATCATCCTGGCCCAGGTCGGCCAGTCATGGCTGTTCCACGAGTCCCAGATATACAGCTTGTGCGGAATCCACTTCTCGCCCATCAGCCGCGACAGGTACTGGTTCGCGCCTAGGCATTGGTCGTCCCATCCGGTCGCAAGAATATAGGTGCTCCGCGCATACCGTTCGAGATACCACCAGTCGCCCATGTTCCGGATGTAGTTGGTCGGCGTGTTGAAGTACACATCGTCATCGTGATACCCGTTCAGGAAGCTGCCCATATCGAAGGCGCCGCTCATGGACAGGAACCCGGTGAAGCGGTCCGGATGCCGCAACGCGATATTCACCGCGTGATACCCGCCGAAGCTTGCCCCCAGGCTCGCAAGGTGCGGATTCCAGTTCTTATGCCGGATCAGCGGCACTACCTCCTCCATCAGGTAGTTCTCGTACTGCACGTGCCGCGCGATACGCCACCGGGGCGGCACCGCCCGGTTGTACCAGCTCTCCGCATCCACGCTGTCGACGCAATAAAACTGGATCTCGCCCCGATCGATCTTGTGCCCCACAGCGGCGATCATCCCGCGATCCTCGAACTCGTAGAACCTGCCCTGCGATGTGGGAAAGACGATCACCGGCACGCCGGTATGCCCGAAAACCAGCAGTTCCATATCGCGCCCGAGCCTGGGAGACCACCATTTGTGATATTCACGGTTCATAACATTCCTGCTACTGTAACAGGCAATACTGGCTCTAAGTTAGGAAATGGAGCGTTCCTCCGAACCTCGCCGCGGAAAGGGAAGACAAGGATTGGCCACTCAGATTTCGCAGCAGGAGCAGGTTGATCCGGCACTCATCGAATCCCTCCCGCCCGAGGCCCCGCCACACCCGCGCGTCCGCGTGCACCCGCAGTTTCATAGCCGCTTCCTTCCCACGGACCGCGACCTGTCTGTCTATGTCCCGCCCGGTTACGACGAGGCGCCCGAGCGCGACTATCCCGTCCTCTACCTCCATGACGGCCAGAACCTCTTCGACCCCCGCACCTCATTCATCCCCGGACGAACCTGGCAGGTCGCCGAAACCGCCGACGCAGCCATTGAGGCAGGTGAGGTTGAGCCGCTGATCATCGTCGGCATCGCCAACACCGGAGAGCACCGCCTCGCCGAGTACACTCCCACCCGCGACTGGAAGATGGGCGGCGGCGACGCTGACAAGTACGGCAAGCTCCTGATCCATGACCTCCTGCCCTTCATCGCCTCCGAATACCGGATCAGGCACGGCCGCGAGCACACTGGCTTGGGAGGCTCATCGCTCGGCGGGCTGGCCACTCTCTATCTGGGCCTCAGCCATCCTGGAGTCTTCGGCAGGATGGCTGTGATGTCCCCCTCTGTCTGGTGGAACCACAAGTCCATCCTCGGCTGGGTCAACGAGAGGGGACCGAGACTTACCCACCACCCCCGCATCTGGCTCGATGTCGGCGATGCCGAGGGCCGCCGTACCCTGGCCGACGCCGACCTGCTCAACCGCCGATTGCAGGCCTGGGGCTGGCGACCCGGGAAAGACCTCCACTACGAACGCGTACCGGGTGGCACCCACGACGAGACCGCGTGGTCCCACCGCGTCGGCCCCATGCTGCGCTTTCTTTTTCCTGCGAACGAACTCTGAGGGCCGGATTCTATCGGCCAATTTGCTATACTAAATTGCTGGGAATTCGTGTCCGGACCGGCCTGTCGGCGAGGTCCAGTCGCACCGTCTCCCCCAACAAGACACAGAGTTTTGAAAGGATTTGTCCCGTGTTGATGATACGTCTGGCGCGCGTTGGCGCGCGCAAACAGCCATACTACCGCGTGGTTGTGATTGAAAAGGAGCGGGCTCGCAACGGCCGTTCGATCGAGGTGGTTGGCACCTACAATCCGCGCACCAACCCCGCTTCGGTGAACCTCAAGCGCGACCGCATCGACTACTGGACCAGCAAGGGGGCGCAGCTCTCTGACCGAGTCGCCAAGCTGGCCGCGCGGCCTGTCGAAACCACCGCAGCCTGATTTTCCTCATCCCACGCATAACCTCCCCCAAATTTGCGGTTTCGCCAAATTACCCGCCGCGAGACAGAAGAATTCCTCTGTCTTCTCGGCGAAGTTGCTGATAGTATGGCGCGAGCCCGAGAGTGAGACCACCCACGTCCTCAAGGGAGGCCCGGTAATGACGCACGAAGATCGTCCGGACGACATGCAGGAGCTGGTAACCGAAATTGCCCGCGCCCTGGTCGACGAGCCGGACGCTGTTATGGTTGAAGCTGTCGAACGCGAGGAGAGCACCGTGCTGCGTTTGCGCGTTGCTCCTAGCGATGTCGGCAAGGTAATCGGCAAGCAGGGGCGCACGGCACGGTCTATGCGGACCATCCTTGGCGCCGTCAGCATGAAGCATCATCACCGATACACGCTCGACATCCTGGAAGAAGATAAACACGGGCCGCCAGGAGATTAGCTCCCGGCGGCATTTTAACCATGAGCTATTCCGACTGGGCGATTCTCGCCCAGCTCGTCCGTCCTCAGGGCCGGGACGGCGGGATCATCGCCGACCTGCTCACGGACTTTCCCGAGCGTTTTGTCGATCGCAAGCGCTTGTATCTGCTCGCCTCCGAAACCTCCAATGTACCTGTTGAGGAAGTAGGGCTTGAGCGCCATTGGCTGCACAAGGGTCGCGTGGTTCTACACTTCTCAGGCGTGGACTCAATCGAAAAAGCAGAGACTCTGCGTGGCCTCTTCGTCGCTATTCCCGCCGCTGAACGCGCACCACTTGCCGGTGATTCGGTTTATATCGCAGACCTGATCGGCTGCGAGGTTATCGATATCGAGTCGTCTGAACTCCCGATCGGCAAAGTCGCGGACCTTAATCGTGAAGCCGGACTACTGATCGTCCAGCCACCCAAGGGTCCTGAAGTCCTGATCCCCTTTGCAAAGGCGTACCTGGTCAAGATCGACACTTCCGTGAAACGCATCGTGATGCAGTTGCCAAAGGGCCTCCTCGACATCAACGCTCCGCTCACCGACGAAGAGCGCCTCGAACTCGACACCCGCCGTGAAGGCGAGCGAAGCTAAAGCAGCATGCGCTTCGACATCATCACCATCTTCCCCGGATTCTTTTCGGGCATCTTCGATCACGGCATCGTCAAGCGCGCTCTCGCAACAGGCCTCATTCGGATCGACATACAAGACCTGCGCAGCTTCACGCATGATCGTCACCGCACCGTGGACGACCGTCCCTTCGGCGGCGGCGAAGGCATGGTGCTCAAGCCCGAGCCGCTGGTAGCAGCCGTCGAATCCTTGGGAGTAGCGCCAAAACTGGAACGCGACAAACAGCGCGAGTCAGTGATTCTTCTTTCAGCCCAAGGAGCGAAGTTTACTCAGTCAGTTGCGCGCGAGTTGGCGACACTCGATCGCATCGTCATGATCTGCGGACGCTACGAAGGGGTGGATGAGCGCGTCAATGAACTGGTCTGCGATCGCGAACTCTCCATCGGCGACTATGTCCTCTCGGGTGGCGAGCTCGGTGCGGCGGTTGTCGTCGATGCAACCATGCGGCTCGTTCCTGGCGTTCTCGGCAATGAGGACTCTAGCGCCTTCGAGAGCTTCGGTCACTCTGACATCCATTTTGCTGATGACGGTCAAGGTTCGCCCCGCTCGACCCACGGCTCTGGGGGCATTCTCGACTACCCGCACTACACACGTCCCGCCGAGTTTCGCGGCCTTATCGTGCCTGAAGTGCTCGCCGGCGGAGACCATGCTGCGATCCGGAAGTGGCGTCGCCAGCAGGCTCTAGAAAAGACGCTTCGTAACCGTCCGGACTTGCTCGAGACCGCTGAGCTTTCAAGTGAAGACCGCGCGTTTCTCGCCGAATTGGCGCGCCAAACCCCCTGATTTTCCTGTAAACTGGAAGTTCTTACATCATCATCAGGAACGAGTTATGTCTATCCATCCAGTCATGCAGCGGCTTGCAGAGAAGATTAACCGGACCGATATCCCCCCGTTTGCGGCGGGCGACACGGTTCGCGTGCAGGTCAAGATCAAGGAGGGCGACAAGGAACGCCTCCAGGCTTTTGAGGGCATCGTCATTGCCCGTAAGAACGGCGCACAGGGCAGCTTCACCGTCCGCAAGATGAGCTTCGGACACGGTGTCGAGCGTATCTTCCCGTTCAACTCCAAGGTCGTCGACAAGGTCGAGAAGATCCGCTCGGCCAAGGTTCGCCGGGCCAAGCTCTTCTACCTCCGCGGACTCCGCGGTAAGGCCGCCCGCCTCAAGGAAATCGAGCGCGCCTAAGCCATCAAGACGCCCCGGAGTATCTCAGCTCCGGGGCGTTTGTGTGTCGGCCGGCATACGGTCCCGGTTTTCCACTTCTCTCCGCAGGTCGCCACCGCGATAGACTCACCTCATGGCGCGGCTTCCAGAGTTCGAACTCGAACCGGAAATTCTCGCCGAGGAGCTCTCGGACGAAGAGAGCGTTTCCGCAGCCACCCGCAAATTGCGGATGCTGCGCTCGCTCGTTTGCGGCAACAAGTATGAGAAGGCCGCGCGCCGGGATGGAGCTACAACTATCGCCGGCGTAGACGAAGTCGGCCGTGGCGCCCTCTTCGGCCCCGTCGTCGCCGCAGCCGTCGTTCTTCCGCCAGAGACACGCATCCGCGGCCTCCGCGATTCCAAGCAGCTTCTCCGCGAAGACCGCGAGCGGCTCGCGAAGATCGTAGAACGCAAGGCCCTCGCAATCTCGATCGCCGAGGTCGACGTGGAGACCATCGACCGCGTCAACATCTATCAGGCGACGCGAATCGCCATGACCAGCGCTGTTATCAAGCTCACTCTCCCCCCAGACCATCTGCTCATCGACGCGATGCGACTTGACCTCGCCTGCACACAGACCAGCATCATTTACGGCGATTCGCTGTCGATCTCGATCGCGGCTGCATCTGTCGTCGCGAAAGTTTATCGTGATGCGCGCATGCGGGAGCTGGACAAGGACTACCCCCAGTACGGCCTGGCGTCTCACAAGGGATACAGCACGCCGCAGCACCTGGCCGCGCTCGACAAGCATGGCCCCTGCGCATTGCACCGCAAGAGCTTCCGCCCGGTAGCGCAGACCACGCTGCCCTGGGACAACCTCCTTCCCTGCTGAGGTCCAGTTTGCCCTTCCGCCTGCTATGCGTAACCGCGCACCCCGATGACGAGAGCGGAGCTTTCGGCGGCGCCCTCCTCATGGCCCACCGCGACGGCGTCGAGACTCATCTCCTGTGCCTGACCGACGGACAGGCGGCGCACCATCGCGGCGAGGCGGCTGACGGTGCCGAGCTGGGCAGTATGCGGCGCGCCGAACTGGCTGCCGCGTGCGAAGTCCTCCAGATCACCGGCTGTGAGGTCCTGCATTATCCCGACGGCGAACTGCGCCGCGAGGACTTCTACGAGCTCGCGGGAGCCATCGCTGAACGGATCCGCACGCTGCAGCCGCAGGTGGTGCTAACCTTCGGCGGAGATGGCAGCATCAACCTGCATCGCGATCACACGATGGTCTCGGTGGCAACGACAGCGGCTTTCCACTGGTCTGGGCGAGGCGAATTCTTCCCCAACCAATTGGAGCGGGGCATTCAACCCTACGCTCCGCAGAAACTCTACTACTCGAGTACTCCATGGGTCATGGTGCGTGATCGTCCCGAGCTGTCGAACTCGCCGACGGTGCCTTATTCGCTGACGCTGGAACTCGGCGAATTTGCCGAGCGCAAGATCGAAGCGTTCCGCAAACACAGCACACAAGCGATCATCCTGGATCGTGTGGGCGAGCTCTTACGAAAGCATCTCGGAGTCGAGCGTTACCTCCTAGCGGCAGCTCCGGGAATAATCGCCGCTGGTGCGGATCCCGCCCTGTTCACCGGCATCGTTCCGGATTAGCCGGTTTACCCCCACCCCCTCGGGATCTGTCGCTCATTCATTCAGCTGGGCTTAAGCCACCACCTTTTCGTTACTCATTCAAAATAAGGTACTTAATCATACTTGATAGAAAATAAATGACTTACATCTGGTTCGACCCTTAAGCGATAGCTTTCCCAGAGAAAAAGGCCCGGCTGCGGTGAGCCGGGCCTTCTTTGCCTCTATTTTCATTATAGCTAGGGGAGCGAAATAGTCGGCCAGCGAGCAGCTGGACTAATCGTTCAAATGAGTCGGATGAAAAGACAGGATCAAGAAATTGTGTCATTTTTTATTTGGATGACAGACAATACAATAGAGTCAGGATGGTGGTTTATGGAAGAGATTCGCATGCGTGTCAATGAGAATGGCCGCGTCGTGATTCCAGCTTCATTTCGCAAAGCGCTCGGAATTCATCCCGGAGATGAAATTGTTTTGCGCGTCGAAGATGACGAGCTTCGGATCACGACTCTGAAAAAGCGGATATGGCAGGCACAACAGCTTGTCCGGCCCTATTTGAAACCTGGTAGTTCAATGGCAAAGGAACTAATTGCGGAACGTCGCGAGGCTGCGAAGCATGAGTAAGATCGTGTTGGACGCATCAGCGGCATTAGCTGTTCTGGCCAACGAACCCGGCGCAGACAAGGTAATTCCGCATTTAGCTGATTCCGTCATGAGCACAGTTAACCTTGCGGAAGTTCAAGGCAAATTAATGGAACGTGGCATGGCAAATGTCAACGCGACGGCTGCGATCATCCGTATCGTGATGGATTTTCAGCCATTTGATTTTGCACAGGCTGCATATGCCGGCTCTCTGATCACAATGACCAAAGCTCTCGGGCTCTCCCTCGGCGACCGGTGCTGCCTTGCCCTCGCCCTAAGTCTGAAGGCTCCTGTCTACACGGCCGACAAGAGTTGGCAGGCTCTGGATTTGGGTTTCCCGATCCACGTCATTCGCTAGACTCAGCCCGAAGCTCTCGAAGCTGGGCCACAGGAATGTGTGGTCGGGAACTAGCCCGCAAGCCAAAACCGGGCTTGTATGGGCCACGGTACAGACCGGAGAGATAGCTGACAGAACAGACCGGGGAGATTGCTGACACAGCAGCGAGGGTATGTAGAACCAGAGCATACCCTGAAAGCAAAGCTGTGTTGCCTGCCGGGGATTTCCCCTTGCACCGACCGAAATTTCGGCTGCCACCCATCTGAATATCCTCCAGCTACGTTCCTCTTTTGCAGCGAGACCACTCTTCGCTTCATGCGACAGAGCGCAAAAGAGGAGACCAATGTTCACCGACAAGCTGATGAAGAATCCCCTCGTCGTCGAGAGCGGGATAAATCGCCGTTCTTTCCTGACCGGAGCAACGATGTTTGGCCTTGGCGCGGCAACGACAGCAATTATCGACGGCTGCGGAGGCGGTACTCACTCGATGACGGTGCCGCCTCCCGTATCAGCGGCCGCTTCCACAGACACGGCGGCAAACATCCTCACCGCAGCCCTCATCGCCGAGAGCCTGGCTATCACTACGTATTACACAGCGCTCTCGACCCAAGCCGTGATCACCGACCCCAATCTCGCCGGGCCTGGCGGCACTGCCATCAGCGTCAGCGCAAACGGAAGCCAGATCAATGTTGCCTACCTGCAAGGCGCGCTGCTCGAGGAGGTTTCCCATGCGCAGACGCTACGCTCGCTGCTCGGGCTTGCCACAAATGGAAGCGGAGACGCGGCGGCGGGAATTCCCCAAACCTTCTACTATCCCAGCGGCACATTCAGCTCGCTGTCCAGTTTTCTGCCGGTGCTCCTTGCTCTCGAGACTGCCTTTATCGGAGCGTATATGACGGCAGTGGAGGAATTCGCCTCAATGGCTGCAGGCTATAACGGCTTCAGCACAACCCAGCAGAATCCTGCATCGAGTGGTACGAACCTCACACAGGCCGACCTTATTCTCTACGCGAAGGTGGCTTCGTCAATTCTGGGGGTCGAGTCAGAACATCGAGCTCTGGTGCGGGCAATACCCTCCGTGACGCTGGAATCGCCTAACTACGCCGGCATCAATCTGATCCCCGCCAACAATGTGAATTACGAAAGCTCCGACAGCTTCACCGGTCTTATCACCAGTGTCAGCGGCGACAGTAACTCTACGGCAGCGGCGGCTCTGACTCCCTTTATCGCGGCAGGCACAAATTCGGACTCCATCACCACAGTTGCCACACAGGCTAGCTTCTCTTCGGTCGTCAGCGCATCAGTAGCAGCGAACGTAACAGGTTCGATTCCGGTGGCGGAGTAAAGCTAAACAGGATGCTCTGATTCAACCTCTCGAAGCATCCGCCATGGCCTCAATGCATTTGAAACTCGGGTGAACCAAGAAGCAGCGCGGTCATTGTAGTGAGCATCTGGGTCGGGTCGTTTGCAGGCGGGGCGGCGGCGAGCTCTTTCTGGATAACCTCGTTGGTCTTCAGCGAGAGCTTGCCGTCGACCAGCATCTTCTCCATCAGACTGAGTGCCTCTTCCTGGCCGCTGGGCAGAGACGACGAGGTTAACGCGACTGACTCGGCGCGTCCTGTTGTGCTGTGCAGGGATGCGGGAGTTGCCGTACGGGCGAGAAGGCCTTCGGCGAGCAGGCGCGGCGCGTCAAACTTGATCCCTCCTACCCTGCTGTTCGCGAACTGCAGCGAGAAATTCAGCCGGTCGACGATGGCGGCGGAGTTCATCCAGTGATCAGCCGTAGTCGAATACCCGGTTGGCGGCTGCATCTGGTAAAGCGGCTCACCCATGCGGCCGATGACGCCAACCAATGCGTTCGGATTCGTCGGGTTGGTGTCGGTTGCGCGGAAGACCGAAGCGACAAATTCGAGCGGCGTTTTCACTTTTACCCGGTAGTACTTCTGTGAATTGAACTCCGGGGAGTGGACCATCGTACGGAGAATCTCCTTGATGTCGCCGTCGGTCGCCATGTAGGTCTTTGCCATGCGATCCACCAGGTCAGGCGGTGGATCGTCAGCGACAAAGCGCTGCGCCAGCTTGTAGCTAATGAAATGCGCCGTCTGCGGCTGCGCGGCAAGCCACTGGAGAGCGCGCCTGCCCTCGTCGTAGCCGTCCTCGGAGATTTTCTGGCCAAACCATTGCTTCGAACCGGGCTCGTGCTTGCGCGGATCGAAGACGAATCCCCCACCCTGTTCCGGCTGGTCGATCGTCCAGCCAGTGAGGATCTTTGCCAGGTTCGTCACGTCGGCCTGGGAATATCCGCCATCTACGCCGACGGTATGCAACTCCATGACCTCGCGGCCGTAATTTTCGTTGAGCCCGCGGTCCTTCTTCTTTTGATTCGGCCTGCCCGCGGCCATCGAGTCTGGACCGATGCTCGACCAGTTGTCGAGGTAGAAGAGCATCGCCGGATTCTGCGCGGTGGCAAGCAGCAGGTCGCTGAACTTGCCGAGGGCGTACTGCCGGATGGCATCGCGCTCATATGTAGGCGTGTACCACCGGTCCGGCCCCTTGGTCATATCGACGTTGAAGTGGTTGTACCAGAAGTCGGTCATCACTTCGAGCAGCTGGCGTTCGCTCAAGATCGCGCGCAGCACCTTAGCCTGCTGCTGTTCGTCGTCGATGACAGGTCTTCCTCCCATCAGCGTGAAGATTTCGCGGTCGCGCGGCGAGAAGTCGTTAAAGAGCAGAGTCCGCTGCGGATCGGGCACAAACTCTGCGAGCGTGATCCGCTGGTCAACAGGCATCTTCATCATCCCCTGGATGCGCTCCCCCTTCGGAAACGCCAGAATTTCGTCAGCCAGCACCGCTGCGGAGAGCTGCTGCTGCTTTTTTTTCGCGGTCTTCTGGTCGTCAGTCATCTCTGACTGGGTGCCCTGTTGCGCCTGCTCCATTTTTCGCTGGTTGTACTTGGCAATCAGAACTTCGTAGGCGCCTTCAAGGATCGGGTCGGACGGCGCAGAGCGCTTTCCTTCAGCGATCTGTCTAATAATGGCGCCGGAAGGAAACTCGACGAGCGACTGATTAGGCGGAAGGTAAAGGGAGGGAAAGTCTGCAAGCCGCTTATCGAGCACCGGATCGGGGACGCTGTTCGGGTCGAGTTGCCTTTCGAACCATGCGTCCGGCCCGATCTTCATTACGGCTTCCACATCTCCAGGCCGCGGACCGAAGGTGAAGCGATTGAGCATCTGGATCGCCCGCTCCTGATCGTTCAATGGCGGCAGCGGAGCTTCGGCACGATGCGGCTGCTCCGCAGCAGGTCTTGGCGCGGCCTTGGGGGCGGTCTTCTTCGACTGCCCGGAGCAGAAGACGGCGGTGGCTACCAGCACACAGGGAATGAGCAGGTTCTTGCGATACATAACGGGCCTTACCGCCTTTATAGACCCTTATCGGCCTCAGGGAGTTGCGCCGGGATTGGCAACGACCGCCCTTTTCCGATCGGCCCACCAGTTCAGGATAGGCCGGGCAGCAAGAAGAATGAAGAGGACCACGGTAATGTTAGCGGGGATGGTGACGCCCGGCTTGACTCCCCACCAGTAGTGGACCACTCCGGCGATGGCGGCGAGATAAGCCAGCCGGTGCAGGCGGTTCCAGTTTTTGCCGCCGAGCCTGCGGATGGACCATGCAGTGGAGGTAAGCGCCAAGGGCACCATGAGCAGCCAGGCGGTCAGCCCCGCCGTGATAAAGCGGCGCTTGGTGATGTCGTCGATCATGGTCTGCAGGCTGAATCCCGCATAGAGCCACACATAAGTCAGCAGGTGCAGGCAGCCGTAAAAGAAAGCGTAGAGACCGAGCATGCGGCGGAAGCGGATGATCCAGTTCAGAGGTTGAATCAGCCGGCGTATCGGCGTGATAGCAAGCGAAATTACGAGTAGGCGCAGAGTTCCCCGCCCGGTGAAAAAGGTGACGGCCGCCGTGGGATCGGGGCCGAGGTTGTTCTGGGCGACATGCCAGAACAGCCACGCAACGGGGGCGAGACAAGCAATGTGTACGCAGACTTTTAGAGCAACGACCAGGCGCGTGGACATTCCCTAGAAGTATTTCTTGAGGTCCATGCCCGTGTACAGCTTCGCTACCTGGTCTTCGTAGCCGTTGAACATCAGCGTGGGCTGGCGCTGCTTGAAGATCGACGCGCCTATGACACGCTCGGTCTTCTGGCTCCAACGGGGATGGTCGACGTTGGGATTCACGTTCGAGTAGAAGCCGTACTCGTCCGGCGCCATGTCGTTCCAGGTGGTGCGTGGCTGCTTGTCGACGAACTTGATCTTCACGATGGACTTCGCCGACTTGAAACCATACTTCCAGGGCACGACGATGCGCACGGGAGCGCCGTCCTGGTTGGGCAGCGGTTCGCCATAGAGACCGAAGGTCAGCAGCGTCAGGGGATGCATGGCTTCATCCATACGCAGGCCTTCTGAATAAGGCCAGTCGAGGGAGACGTGCATGAGGCCGGGCATCGTGTTCGGATCGGCCTGGGACAGGAACTGCACGTACTTTGCCGAGGGCAGGGGCTGGACCAACTTGATGAGTTCGGAGAGGGAATAGCCCGCCCAGGGGATAACCATGCTCCACGCCTCGACGCATCGGAACCGATAAATACGCTCTTCGAGCGGATGCAGCTTCATCAGCGAGTCGATATCAATCTTCTGCGGCTTCTGCACATGGCCTTCAATCGAGACGGTCCACGGGCGGGTTTTGAGTCGATACGCCTCTCTCGCCGGATCGTCCTTGTTCGGACCGAACTCGTAGAAGTTGTTGTAGTGGGTGATGTCTTGGAAGGATGTAGCCGGTACTCCGGTAAGCGAGAGCGGGCTCTTCACCGTAGTGAGCTTTGTATCGGCGTGAACAGAAGACTCGGGCGAAAGCATACTGGCGATGCGCTTGCTGACAACAGCGGCAGCGCCGGCTGCGGCGGCACCGGCTCCGATGGCCTTTGCCATGAATGCGCGCCGGTTCAGGTAGACGGATTTCGGGGTGACCTCAGAAGGCTGGATCCCGCCGGGTCTGCGTATCAGCATCGGTCCTCTGCTTATTCGACTCAATCCATCGTCTACGGTTACAGAACGGCCTGGCAAGCGCGATGGATGCCGTGAAAAATAGGACTCTGGACGCAGAAAAGCCCGGAACTCTACTAGAACGTTCCGGGCTCGGGTTTACTTGGTCGCGGCTGCCGGCGCCGGAGCGGCGTTCACGGCTGCGGACTCGTAAGGCGTCACCACCTTCGCCAGGCTGCGCTCGATGATGTCCTTCGGGACATAGCCGACGATCTGGTCCGCCACTTTGCCGCCCTTGAAGAGCAGGAGCGCGGGAATACCGCGAATTCCATACCGCATCGGCGTCGCCTGGTTGCGGTCCACGTCCATCTTGGCGACCTTGACCTTGCCGGCATACTGAATGGCTATCTCGTCGACGGTGGGCGCAAGCGCCTTACAAGGGCCGCACCATGCCGCCCAGAAGTCGACCAGGACAGGCTGCTCTGAGTTGAGAACCTCCTGATCGAAGTTTGCGTCGCTGAGTTGCACGATTGATTCGACCGCCATCATTTCTCCTTGGGAATCCCGTTCGAATTGCCGGTCCGCCCGTGCTGACTGCGGAATCCGTTCAGAACAGTTTACCGGATTATTAGATGACGGAAGACCCTAAAAGTCGCAAGAGACCAAAAGGGGAAAGCACGAAACGGATCCCCGAAATGGATCGGTTTTGGATGCAGAAAAAGGACCCGTGCCGGCCCAACGTCCAGTCTGGAATCCAGCACGGGGCGAAGTCAGAGCGGCATCGGGTCAGGATTCGCGGCGGGCAGCGTCGGCCGCGTCAGCGAGATTATTCAACTGCGTGAAGAACTCCTTCGGCTGGCCTTGGAAGAGGTTCATATCAGTAAGGAAGGCCGCCACAGCTCTTGCCCCCGCGAATTTGTCAGTTAACGGGCGAATGATGGCCACATGAGGTAGTTTTGGGCTGAGGAATTCGCAGGGAACGGGGAAGATCAGGCTTGGCTGAATCAGGGGATTGAGGGGGTCGAAAAAATTGGGGAAGGTCAGGCCGTCGTCGCTTACCGGCGCCACCGGAGCCTGTACTCCATTGCCGGCAAAATCGACCCACTCGAGGAAGTGCGCAACTTCATCTCCTCCAATGCCAAGTGTAATTTCGAGAACCTCTTCGCTGCTGACCTTGCGCGAAAGAGCCGCGTACAAGCTTGAGCCTCCCTGTTCAATGGTGCCGAAATGAAATGCCGCTGTGTTCGCGATCACCTGAATGTGAATGGGCCCATCGAAGTCGACGTCTGTTCGGGGAATTGCAGTGCGGTTCTTAATGGTGACTGCCTGGGGAAAGGTTGCTCCAAGGTCGGGATTGGTCGAGCTACGATAGCGGATGAACCAGCTTGTATCCACATTCAGGTGCATCAGGTTGGTGAGACGCCCGATGTTCTGGGCTCCGGTCGCTGTGCTTCCTTTCAGATTGCGGAACGCGTCCAGGTCAACTGGCTCTTCGCCTTTTGACTCCAGATAGGCGTTCAGGAACGCCGCGTGGCTCACTTCATCCAGCGTGTTGCTGGCGATGTACTGCGGCCCGTCGGAATCGAGGTTCGATAAGGCCAGCTGATAGCTGTTCAGTGACTGGTTGGGATCAACCTCAATGGGTGGATTGGTTCCGATGCCGCCCAACTCCGCATATTGCGTCCACAGATCGCTTTCGATGAGTTCTGCCGCGGCAAGAAAGCGAAGAATCGCGGCATCCCCCTTGGTCAGCCTTCCGCTGTTGCTGTCCTGGGCGAACGCCGACGTGCCTTTGTTTAACAATCCGGCGCCTAACGCAACTCCGCCGGCCAGTACACCGCTCCGCATAAACGAGCGGCGATTCACTGGACCCTTAATGATGCTTTCCGACTTATCCATGGTGCTTCTCCTGTTCCTCGTGGGCTCGGTATAGGACCGCCCAGACGAAGCCTAGAGGGGCATGCCAAAGGAGTTGCCACAACGGCGTCCGAAGTTTGTTTTCTTGTTGTAAGCGCTCTGTCTCCAGAAAAACGCCGCCGTAAGAATCCGTCGGAGATTTACAAGCCTTTATTCATCCGGAGACAATTTGAGAGACAAGTTCGGGATACACAGAGCTAAGTCGTTTTATTCTGCCGCCGCATTTTGGTGACGATCGAATAAATCGCGTGCGATACCTCAGCCTCATTGCTTCGCCGCGTTCTGTAATCTGGTCCACTCCTCGTCTGACTTTGAGCCTGCACGGCTCCATGGGCCAAAGCGAAGGCGACAAAGCCGTCTGGAGCGTTTCTCACCCCGAACACATTCGCCAGACGCATCGACGAAATGCCCTTCCAGCCGATGCCGCTGAGATTCGCGCCCCGCAGATCGGCATTGGAGAGGTCAACGCGGTCGAGATTGGCAGCACTCAGATCTGCATTGGTAAGGTCGGCCTCGCTAAGGTCGGCATCTGACAACTGCGCCTCATCGAAATTGGCATTACGAAAGTTGGCCGAGCGGAGGTTGCAGAAGCTGAGATCGGCTCCGCGCAGAATGCTTTGCCGCAGATCCGCCGCTTCAAACGAGCAGCGGCTAAGTGCCGCATTCGGCAGCTCCACGCCTTGGAGAAAGGCCATAGATGCATCAAGGCCTGTCAACTTCACCCGATCGCGATTCAGCTCGGCGAGCGCTTCGATGCGTCCGCCGCTGCCGCCCTTGCCCTGCGCGCTGTTGATTACGGCCCACGCCGCGTAATGCCTCTGGCGGGTCCGGTCTCCACTCTCGGCAAAGTAAAGTACCACGGCCACGATCAGCGAAAACGTCCCCAGATACTCAACAACTTCAAGCAGTGCCCAGTTGCCGAGCGCCCAGGCAGCCCATTCGCAATACCACTCCAGTTTTACCAATGGGACAGCCCACGCTCTTCGGCATTGTGCTCGTCGTTCGGCCCAGCTGACCGGGCGTTCTGGCTCGTAGAGCCGGCGCATGCGGTTTATTGTCTACGAAGCTTCCGGCACTGAGAAGCACGTAGGGCCGAGGAGGCGCCGAAAAATTAAAGCGCCCGGATCCCCATAAGGAACCCAGGCGCTAGAGCAGCCCTCCCCCAGAACTGCCCACGAGAAGAAAGTATGTTTGTTAGAGCCTGCGTGGCAAGCACTCTTAGGTAATGACGAAGTAATGCAAATTACACATTACGAGAGTGGTAGCTCTTCCGGCTGCATTAGCGCAGGTTGATTTTCGACTTCGCAGCGCAGTATTTCCGAGATACAGAGATCTCCGGCTGTCTCGCGGATGCGCGCTTCTGAAGCCTCAATTGCGTCAGGCGATTCCACCAGCGCCAGCACTGCAGGCCCTGCCCCACTGAGGCAAACACCGAGGATGCCTGGCGAGCCGGAGAGCGGAAGCAGTCGGGGCAGCAGCGGAGATGCCTTGCTGCGATACGGCTGGTGCATCCGGTCGCGCATCGCTTCGGCGATCAGATCGCCGCGGCCGGCGGCGAACGCTGCTGTGAGCAGCGCCGCGCGCTGCAGGTTCGCGATGGCATCCACGCGCTGGTAGCTACCCGGCAGCATAGCGCGAGACGCAGTCGTTGGCAGCGGACTCTCGGGAAGCACCACGAGCGCCCTCCATGATGGAGGCGGAGCAAATGACACGGCACGCACTGTAGCGCCGTCCCAGCAGCCGGCGACAAAGCCGCCGAGCCAGCACGCCGCGGCGTTGTCAGGATGACCCTCGAACTTAGTCGCCTCGGCCAGAATGCACTCGCGGCTCCAGCCCAGGTGTCCGAAATGCGCGGCGAGCGCCACCCCTGCCAGCCGAACAGCGGCTGACGAACCGCAGCCCATGCCCAGCGGGATGCCGTTATTCACGTCAAGCGAGAGCGGCGTCACCTCCCGCTGCTGAGCAGCCAGCGTCCTCTGGTAGATATCGAGCAGCAGGTTGCGTTCGAGCGATCCGCACACTTCCGGCGCGCGCCCCGCAGCGCGGACCGAGAACGCCGCAGCCTCCACCGCTCTGATCTCGAGGTGCCGGTTCAGCGCGATGGCCAGCGAGTCAAAGCCCGGACCAAGATTCGCCGACGTTGCGGGCAGACGCAGATACAGCAGTGCCGTCTTCACGGAGCTATCCGATCGAGAGCGCGCAGCACCTGGTCAGGATCGGCATCGAGTTCCACTGGATTACGGCGGGTGGCATCGATCTCCGCACGAAGCGGGGCCAGTTCATCTTCGCGCAGTAGATCGCCGCGGTGGTAGTGAATCGTATAGTCAGAGTCCTTGAGTGTGTGGCCCGTGAGCAGGAGCACAACCATCTCCGATGGATCGACCCTGCCCTCTGCGACAAGCTTCTTCAGCCCTGCCAACGTCACGGCAGACGCGGGCTCGCAGCCGATACCCTCGGCTCCGATCTCCGCCTTGGCCAGCGCAATCGCGGCTTCGGTGACCTGCTCGACCCAACCACCGGTCGCCTGCACGATGCGCACTGCCTTCTTCCAGGAAGCGGGATTGCCAATGCGGATAGCGCTCGCCCGTGTGTGCGCCTCGACCGGTGAGAGCTCGCGGCCTTCGCTCGTTTGCATGCTTTGATAAAGCGGATTGGCGCCCTCGGCCTGAATAACCGATATCTTCGGGACCCGGTCGACGAGCCCAAGATGTTTCATTTCAAGAAAAGCTTTGCCTAGAGCTGAAGAGTTGGCGAGATTGCCTCCGGGCACGATGAGGTGATCCGGCGCGTGCCACTCGAGTTCCTCGGCAATTTCGAGCGCCGGCGTCTTCTGGCCCTCGAGCCGATACGGATTCACGGAGTTGAGCAGATACACAGGCGCACGACGCACAACTTCCGCGAGCACGCGCACGCAGCCGTCGAAGTCAGTGCGAAGCTGGCACGTGAGAGCACCGTAATCGACTGCCTGAGAGAGCTTTCCCCAGGCGATCTTCCCCTGCGGAATCAACACCAGGCTGCGCATTCCCGCGCGGGCAGCATAGGCCGCCATCGCCGCCGATGTATTACCTGTAGACGCGCATGCAACCCAGCTGAATCCGCGCTCGCGTGCGACCGAGAGGGCCGCCGTCATGCCGGTGTCTTTGAAAGATCCAGTGGGATTCATGCCCTGGTGCTTGCCATAGAGACTCGCAACGCCGGTCTCCCGGCCCGCGCGCGGCAAGGCGTAGAGCGGCGTGTTTCCCTCGCGCAGCGAGACAATGTTCGCCTCATCGTGAAGAATTGGCAGCAGATCGCGAAAACGCCAGACACCACTCTGATCCTTGATGTCGGTTGAGGAACGGCGCTCCTTCCAAAGCCACCGCAGAGCACTCGGATTGGGGAAGTTGCGCTTGGCCGAGGTCGCCGCGCTCACGCTCCACGCCGGATACTCAACCTCGTATAAATCGCCGCACTCCGGACAGCGGAAGGTCTCTTTCAGGTCTTCGTGCGCGATTACGCGGGCGCATCCCGTGCAGCGCAACTGGTGGGTATCCTGCATCATGATGGGTCTTCTCAGAATATCAGCGACACTTAACCACACAGCTCAACGCAGTGGCCGATCCGGACCCCAGTTCATACAGATCTGGAGATAATTTCGTATAAAATCGTCGCATGCCATCGCTTCTCACTCCGCGCTCCGCTGCCCTGCGGCTGGGTATCTCTTATCCCACCATCAAGCAGTGGATCTATCGCGGCCGGATCAAGGCAGTAAAAACCGCCGGCGGCCACTATCGCATCCCCGAGGCCGAACTCGACGGTTTTTTGCATAAAGCAAGGCGGCCCGAGACGCCGAACCGCCAGATGATGCGCACGGTGAGCGGGCGCAATCAGCTCACCGGTCGAATCGTCGAGCTGAAATTCGAAGGGCTGCTCGCGCAGGTGAAGCTCTCAATTGGCGGCCAGATCATCACTTCCATCATCACTGCCGAAGCAGCGCGCGAGATGCAGCTCGCTGTCGGCGAGACTGTCGCCGCGCTGGTGAAGTCAACCGAGGTGATGGTGCTCCGTGTCTGAACTGCGCCGGGCGCTGATCTGCCTTGCCGCCCTGTTCTGCTTCGCGCTTCTCTCCGGGGCCCGGACGGAACCGCGGCAAACGCTTCGCATCGCCGCTGCCGCGGACCTGCAGCCCGTGCTGCCTCCGCTGCTGAGTGAGTTCGAGTCGCAGACCGGCATTCACGCCGAAGCCTCGTATCAGTCTTCGGCAGCATTGACGATGCAGATCACCAACGGCGCGCCGTTTGATATTTTCATGGCGGCCGACATGGGTTTTCCTGAGCGCGTGATTGCTGCCGGGCTCGCCGAGGAGACGCAGCCCGTCGCTTACGCGCGCGGCTCACTCGTGCTTTGGGCCCGCAACGACAGCCGGTTTCACTCGCTCTCGATGGACTCCCTGAAGGACCCCACGCTCAAATCACTCGCCATCGCCAATCCCGGGCACGCTCCCTATGGGCGCGCGGCTCAGGCGGCTCTGATGCACCTTGGCCTGTACGACGGACTCAAGGCGAAACTGGTGATCGCCGAGAACATCGCGCAGACGGCGCAGTACGTCGAGTCTGGCAACGCCGAGTTGGGGCTCATCTCGCTGACCTCAGCTGTCACGCCACGCCTGCGCGGAAGCGGACACTATTTGCCCGTCCCGCAGGATGCTTATCCGCCGATCCTGCAGGGGATGGTCATCCTCAAGCGGTCCTCGGCTGCTGAGGCCGCGCACAGCTTCCTCGACTTCCTCAACTCCGCGCCTATTCAGCAACAACTCCAGGCCAGCGGGCTGGCTCCGCCGAAATGAGCAGCCCCGTGGATTTGCAGGCGCTCACGCTCACCCTCCGGTTGGCCATCGTGACAACAGCGCTGCTGCTGTGCATCGCCATTCCGCTGGCCGCGTGGATCGTCTTTACCCGCTCGCGCCTTCGCCCGCTCGTAGAGGCAGTTACCACTTTGCCGCTGCTGCTGCCGCCAACTGTCCTGGGATTCTATCTGCTCGTCCTGCTGGGGCCCCGAACGTCATTTGGCCGGGCGTGGATCGCCCTGACCGGCCATCCGCTGGCATTTTCCTTCTCGGGGCTTGTCGTCGGCTCGGTGATCTACAGCCTGCCGTTTGCTGTGCAGCCTCTGGTCGCCGGTTTTAGCGGCGTGGACCCGGCACTGCTGGACCAGGCCCGACTTCTCGGAGCCTCGAAGCTGCGCCTTCTGTGGCGCATCCTGCTGCCGCTCTCGGCACGATCGGTCGTAACCGCATGTGTGCTGTGCTTCATGCATACGGTGGGCGAGTTCGGCGTCGTGCTGATGATCGGCGGAAACATTCCGGGTGCGACGCGCACACTATCCATTCTGATCTACGACCAGGTGCAGGATTTCGCCTACGCGCGGGCGAACCGGACAGCGCTATTGCTGGTCGTCGTTTCTCTGGCCGCGCTGGTGTTGTTGTATTCACAGCGGCGAAACATCTTCAGCGAGGCTCGTCGTGCTTAAGGCCGATATAAAAGTGGCTCGCCAGGGTTTCCGCCTCGAGGCCCGTTTCGGGCTTGGCCCCGGATGGACGGTTCTGTTCGGACCCTCCGGCGCAGGCAAGACGACGCTCCTGCGCGCGCTCGCCGGCCTGCTTGCACTGGACCACGGACGCATCGCCCTTGGAGACCGCGTCCTCACCGATACAGGGAAGCGCGTGAACGTGCCGCCGGGACAACGTCGCATCGGCTTCGTCACCCAACAGCCGGCGCTCTTTCCGCATCTGACCGGACGCGCAAATGTTGCGTTCGGACTCCACAGCCTAGGCCGCGAAGCATGCAAGCAGCGGGTCGCCGAGACACTGGAGCTGTTCGAGGCGACTTCCTTCGCCGATCGTCCACCCACTGCGCTCTCCGGCGGAGAGCAGCAGCGCATTGCTCTGGCTCGCGCTCTCGCTCCGAAACCCGAATTGCTCCTGCTCGATGAGCCGTTTGCCGCGCTCGATCTGACGACGAAAAGCACTATCGTCGAAAAACTCCGCGCAAGCGGTGTTCCGGTACTTTACGTTTCGCACGCCCTCGCCGATGCCTGGCAGATGAACGCCGATGCCATCGTGCTCGAAGACGGCCGGATCACCTCAATGGGAGCAGCGCGCGAAGTACTGGCGCCGTATCGCGACCGCCTGCTCGAGCAGTTGGGTGCAGAGGCCGTTTCAGACGCGAGACTGCGTGCCTAGCGAATTCCCAGGCTGGAATTTCCCGACTCCAGGATTTCCGGGCCCAGGTAGACGGGTTCGGGCTCGAGTCGAATGCTGAATTGCTTTTCAACGGCCGCGATGATGCGGTCGCGCAGAGCCATAACGTCTGCGGCCTTCGCTGGTCCCCGGTTGATTAGGGCCAGCGCATGGCGGCTGGAGATGCCGGCGTGCCCGAAGACGAACCCCTTGTGGAAGCCTGCCTGCTCCACCAGCCACGCTGCGGGAAGCTTAATGGCGCCTTCGCCGACCGCGTAGCCCGGCACTCCGCCCGCGAATTCGGCAATGCGTCCATATTCCGTTGCCGTGATCACCGGATTCTTGAAGAAGCTGCCGGCGCTGCGGCAATCGGGATCGCCCTCCACGATCAGCATGCCTTTGCCGCGGCGAATACCGCGTACAGCTGCGGCAACTTCCGCAAGCGAAGGCTTGGACGTCTCGGGAAAATACTTCTTTAAGTCGGCGTAAGAGACACGTGGAGCCTGATTCTCCGCGAGGGCATAATCGACGCGCGTGACGATGTACCGTCCTCGTTCAGTAGAGTTGAAAATGCTGTGGCGATAGGCGAAGCCACACTCCTTGGGCGCAAGCTCCCTGGTTTCCAGGCTGGTCAGATCGATCGCCCGAACCCCAACAATGGTTTCGGAGACCTCCTGCCCGTAGGCGCCGACATTCTGCACCGGAGTCCCGCCGACCGTGCCCGGAATTCCGGCAAGACATTCGATTCCGGCGTAGTTCTGAGCAACAACGTGAGTGACGAAGCTGTCCCAGTCTTCGCCAGCCGCAACCCGAAAGATAGCGCCCTCTTGTTCGATTCCCTTGAGCGCGATGCGAAGGACGAGTCCTGGAAACCCTTCATCGGAGACGAGCAGATTGCTCCCGCCACCGAGAATGAATAGCGGCAGGCCGTGGGAGCGAGCAAATTCCACAGCTCTAAGAATCTCGCTCTCCGACGCGGCTTCGGCAAAGTAGCGCGCCGGCCCTCCGAGACGGAAAGTCGTATAGGGCGCGAGCGGAACCTGTTCGAGGAAGAGCATCAGGGTCTACGACAATCTAATCGTATCTGCTTAATCGGCCAGAAAGACTCCTTCGAGGTTGCGACCACCGTAAAGCACGCGATAGATAACGACTTCCTCGGACGTCACCTCGAAAGCGATCTCTACACGCCGCTCGAAGCCAACGGTCCGCATGCCCGGCCGAAATTGATCTGCAGGTTTGCCGCGGTGTGGAAACGTTCGAAAGCTAAGGCAGAATTCCTCAATGCGGCAAACGTATTCAATTGCGCGGTCCGGAAACCCCTGGCTGGCAATGTAGCTGTAAATCTGAAAAAGGTCCGCTCTCGCTTCGGAGTTGATGACTACTCGATAGTTCACGCAGACTTTCGTTTCCTCTTCCTCTGTTCAGCGGCGTGATGTGCTCGAAGCTCGGCAAAAACCTGTTCGGCGGGGATGGCTCTACTCGGATCGGCATGATACGCGTCGTAGACAGGAACCACTTCCTCCCGCAGCCAGCGCTCCATGGCGTCGTCCCGCTCCTGCAGGGCGCGGAGCCCGGCGCGCACCACCTCGCTTGCGGAGGCATAGGCTCCCGATTTCACCTTGCGGTCGATGTAGCGGGCTTGCGCTGCGGGCAGGCTAAAGGTTCTTTTTGCTGGTGACGGCATGGCTGATTCTCCGACAGCATTTTAGCGCAGGGGTATGACTTTTTCATACCAATACTAGCTCGTCACGATTTCCGAGAAGTCCGCAATCGAAGAGAAGCTCGTTTTGACCTTCGTGATAAGCGCGAGGCGATTGTCGCGAAGCGACGGGTCATCGACCATCACCATGACCTTGTCAAAGAACAAATCAACGTGAGGACGAAGCGTGGCGATGCGTTCGAGAGCTTCGCGGTAATTGCGCTCAGAACGAAGATTCTCGACGACAGGCCTTAGTTCCTCGGCCTTCCGATTGAGCTCGCTTTCCGCCGCATCACCTAGAAGAGTTGTTTCCACGAGCTTTATCGGTATGCCCTGCCTCCATAGGTTCTTGTCATAGGCCTGCTGAATGATATTGTTCATGCGCTTGAATGCAGCTGAAATCGCGATAAAGTCTTCGGAGCCACGGACTGCGGTGAGAGCCTCAGCGCGAGCAATAGCGTCGCGAACATCAAGTTGGCCTCCCACACTGATGACGGCATTGATCACGTCATAGGCAAAGCCGCGCACGTCGCGCAGGTAAAATTCCACACGCTCGCGGAAGAAGGACACGAGCTTTTCGCGGGAAGGTTGAGCCTGGGAATTCTCTTTGACAACGTCGGAGAACGTGAGCGGCAGTGTGGACTCCGCAAGGATTTTCACAATGCCGTTGGCTGCGCGCCTAAGTCCGAAGGGATCTTTCGATCCGGTTGGCTCAAGCCCGATCCCGAACATCGCTTCGATTGTCTGGAATCTGTCAGCGATCCCCAGAATCTGCCCCTCTACCGTGGGCGGAATCGGGTCCTCCATCGCCGCTGGAGAGTACTGCCAATAGATCGCCTGCGCGACGACTTCGCCGAGGCCCTGGGCCCGCGCGTAGAGACCTCCCACAATGCCCTGCAGTTCGGTGAATTCCTTGACGAGTTCGGTTGTCAGATCGGTCTTCGCCAGCCGGGCCGCCGTCACTAACGCCGACCTGTCAGTAACTGCACCGCGTTCTACCGTAATTGCCGCCAATCTCTCGACGATCCGGAGATTCGCCTCGGTCTTCTCGAAATAGCTTCCTAAATCCTTCTGGAAGGTCACCGACTTGAGCATCTCCACTCGATCGGCCAACGGAATCCTCTGGTCGACCGTCCAGAAGAAGCGCGCATCGTTGAACCTGGCGCGCAGCACGCGCTCGTTATTGTGGCGGATGATCTCCGAGGCGTGCTCGTCCGGTTGCGTGTTCAGGACAGCCAGAAAATACGGCGCGAGCTTGCCGTGTCCATCCTCAACGGCAAAGTACTTCTGGTGGTCGCGCATGACTGTGACCAGCACTTCCTCGGGCAGCGCAAGATATTCCGGATCGAAGCTCCCCAACAGCACCGATGGCCACTCGGTCAGATGGGTAACGGTCTCAACCAGAGCCTCGTCTTCGCGCCACCGCGCTCCGGGAACCACGCGCGTCGCGGCGTCCAGACCCTTGCGAATACGGTGCCGGCGCAGCGCGACATCTGCAGTGACGAAGGCGGCCTCGAGCACTCCAAGGTAGGCTCCGGCGTGCTCGACGGTGACGGCCGGGTCCCCATGCAGCACGCGATGTCCATAGGTCAGGTTTGCGGCGTGGACTCCGGCAAATTCGACCGGCACGATCGCATGATCGAGGATCGCCAGCAGCCACTTGACCGGACGGACGAAGCGCTCCGGCTTCCCAGCGCGCCAGTACATGTTCTTCGGCCAGTAGAGGGCGGCGAGTTCCTTCGGCAACTGCTCGGCGAGAATCTCCGACGCGGTACGCCCGTTACGCAACACGACAGCCGAGACGTATTCGCCCTTGGGTGTTGTGATCTTTTTGAGCGCCGAGGCGTCTACTCCTGCCTTCTTCGCGAACGCCTGCGCGGCCGGTGTCGGCTCGCCGTTTTTGAACGCGACCGCCCACGATGGCCCGGTGAGCTGCTCCTCGATATCGGCCTGTGCCGGCTCGACCCCGCTCACCAGCACGGCCAGGCGTCGAGGCGTGGAGTAGCCGTGAATCTCATGGCCGGCGGTCAACAGCCGCTCACGCTTGAGCACATCTTCAACGCGGCGCGCCAACTCGGCCTGCGCCGGTGCGATCATGCGCGCGGGGATTTCTTCGAGGCCAACTTCAAAAAGAAAATTCATAATTCAGCCATTAGTGATTCGCCATTGGCGATTAGCCACTGGTCTCTCGTTGGAGTTCCAGCGCCGTGGTCAGGAGCCAAGAATCGCCTGCTGCTGCGCCACATACGCCTTTGCCACTCCAACGGCGAGCGCCCGGATACGGGCGATGACGCCCACCCGCTCCGTCACCGAGATTGCACCGCGCGCGTCGAGCAGGTTGAACAGGTGCGAGCACCGCAGGCACAGGTCGTATGCACCGAGAACCGGAAATCGCCGCTGCTGCGCCCGAATGTCTTCGGTCATCGGATCTTCGACCGCGGGAACGCCATCGGGCGAGTCCCCGGGCCTTTCCCCACCGTGTATCAGGCGGTCGTGGATCTTCTGGTGGCGCGCGCCTTTCTTCTCGGCCACTCGGGAAAAGGTATCGTTGTAGCTCGCAAGCAGCTCCTGGCATTCAGCCTCGTAGAGCCGCAGGTGCTCCCAGAGCTTTTCCACCTCGGCGGCCTCGAAGTTGTACACGGAGAACTGCAATTCCTCCTCGAGGCGAATATCGCCGTAGGTGATGGCTTTGCCGGTTTTAGAATCGCGCACCCAGACGATGTCATAGATCGACTCTGCGTCCTGCAAAAACTGCGCAAGCCTCTCCAGCCCATAGGTAATCTCGCCACTGATGGGGTCGAGGTCGATGCCGCCGCACTGCTGGAAGTATGTGAACTGCGTGATCTCCTGCCCGTCGAGCATCACCTGCCAGCCTATACCCCATGCGCCCAGCGTTGGCGACTCCCAGTTGTCTTCTTCGAACTTGATGTCGTGCTCCGAAAGATCGATCCCGATCGCTTCAAGCGAGGCGAGATAAACCTCCTGAACATCGGGCGGCGGCGGCTTCAGGATCACCTGAAACTGCGTGTGCTTGTAAAGGCGATTGGGATTCTCGCCATAGCGCCCATCGGCAGGGCGCCGAGAGGGCTGCGCGTAGGCAATGTTCACCGGCTTCGGGCCGAGCACGCGCAGAAAGGTATCAGGCGACATGGTGCCCGCTCCCACCTCGACGTCATAGGGTTGCTGCAGGATGCATCCGCGCTCAGCCCAGAATGTCTGAAGGCGGAACAGCAATTCCTGAAAAGTGAGCGGTCGGGTGCGGGTGGGGGCAGTATGTGACGTAATCGTTGCGGGCACTGTACTTTCCGTGAATTGAGGGCTATCAGGATTCTAAACTGCCGTGGCCGGTTCAGTTGGCATCAGCCCCAAGCCTTGCCAGCGCCGCAGCCGAATGTAACCTGCGTTCCAGGTGCCGCTCGAGAGACTGCAGCGTGAAGCGGCGCAGATCAGCGGCCCGGCCGCGAGGCCAGTCTTCAGCCGCCAGAGTCGCAATGGGATTGCGGAAGACGCGATCCGCCGTGGCCAGTGACGCGGCGGAGAGCGATCGGCTCCCAGGGTTCTTGTGCTGGTAGCAGACCAGTCCATCAGACTGTATCTGAAAATACGCAGGCTCTCCCGCAAATGCTCTGCCGCAGGTCAGGCAGTGCGCGAGGTCTGGCATCCAGCCCAGCAGGCGTGTCATCCACAGGCTGAAATAAGTCACCGGAAGCCATATCTGTCCCGCGCGGGTGTACTCCAAGACGGCCAGCGCAAGCCGGAACACCGGGTCCTGGGGATCATGATCGGGCAGCGTCTCCTCGAGCACCTCCGCAAAAAAGGCCAGCGCCGCAGCTCGCGGATAGTCCACTGGCTCTGAAAGCGGAGAAGCCAGAATTTCGCAGGAATCGAGCCGGACGAGTTCCTGGCGCGGCTTCTCGACATAGCTGGCCAGCACATGCGTCATCGGCTCCAGCGCTCCGCCGAAGCGCCGGCGTGACTTTGCCGAGGACTTGGCAATTCCCTTGAGCTTGCCCTGGTCGCGGGTAAAGAGCGAGACAATGTGGTCGGCCTCGTGAACCGGCCAGGTGCGCAGAACAAGAGCCTCAGCCTGATGGGAAATCACGAGTTTTCAGCAGCAGGAGGGCGCGAGAGCCACTCTGTATAAATTTTTTGAATTTTCTTAATCACAATTTTTGATACTACTTACTCTTTACGATCCGGGCCTTTAGTCTTGAACTCAGAGTATCAGCCAACTTTCTCTGGATACGCTGATCCGCGACCGGCTCACGCGGCCCCGGGCGGAATCATGGAGATGGCTGTGTTCTCAACCCATTTAGAGGAGATCCATGTCGACTGAACTTCGTAACTTTCTTGCGTTGTCGTATGCAGAGCTGGAAGAGCTGAACCTGAAGGCCAAAGAGCAACGCATGAAGCGCGTTGATCCGGGCAAGATTCAGGAAGAGCGGCTGAAGTATCTGACCGATCAAAAGGGCGTTAAAGCCGTCACAGTGTTGTTCAGCGACCTTGAAGGCCGCCTGCACATGCTGGATTACGACAAGAAGTTCATCATCAAGAGCTACGACAATCTCACCTTTGACGGCTCGTCGATCCGCGGCTTTACGGCTCAGAAGGAGAGCGATCTTCGCCTGGGGATCGACTGGGGCGCGTTCTACTTTGCCCCTGCCGACTTCTTCGGGTCGGGCAAGGTGCTGGTCTTCGGCGAAGTTATCGACAAGGGCGGAGCACCGTACTCAGCTGATATGCGCGGTGTGCTAAAGGGCTATGCGCAGGGACTCCACGAGAAGCATGGCTACACACTGAATGCCGCCAACGAAATCGAGGGCTTCCTCTTCGCGGGCGTCGACGCGGAGAAGCGCTTCCCGGAGACGGGCCACTTTGAGTACGTAAACACGGGCGGATACTACCACTCGCTTCCCGGCGATCCGCTGCGCAGTTTCATCGACACAGCGGCCGAAGTGCAGCGCGCCATGGGTTTCGAGAATGAGAAAGATCACCCCGAAGTCGCGCCGTCGCAGTTTGAGATCAACTATAGCTACGGCGAAGTTGTTGCGGCTGCCGACCAGATCCAGCTCTACAAGCTGATCTGCCGGCAGGTTGCCACCAGGCTGGGAATGACGGCGTCTTTTCTGCCCAAGCCTGTGGTCGGCGTCAACGGCAGCGGCATGCACACCAACATGTCCATCAGCAAGGAAGGCAAGAACATCTTCTGGGATCCGAAGGGCGAGGAAAAGCTGGCGTCGTTTGGCTGGGAGTTTGTCGACCGCGTTCTCACCCACGGCAACGACATCTGCCTCTTCCTGAATTCGAGCGTCAATGCTTATCGCCGCCTCGACCCGCACTACGAAGCGCCGAATCAGCTTAATGCTTCCGCGACCAACCGCGGCGCGATGGTTCGCATCCCGATCGGCAATGAGCGGTCGATGCGTGTCGAGGTTCGCGCCGTGGCTCCGGACTCCAATCCCTACCTGGTGATGTACTCCATCTTCAAATCGGGCCTGGATGGCGAGACTGCGAAGATGCCGAACCTGCGGTCTGCGGAGCGCTTCCTGCCGGATAACATCTATACGGCACTTGAAAACTTCCGCAACTCGACCTGGACCACGAAGCTGCTGGGTGAGGACGTCAAGGCTCGCTACGCCGACCTGAAGCAGGCCTCGGCCGACCGCTGCCCACGCCTGCTGGGCACAATCGTCAAGCCAGCCGAAGTGCAGTTCCACCACGAGGTCTACAACCAGTTCCTCTGGAACCAGTTCTGAAGACGTCGCAGTCTCAAAGAGAAACGCCCCGGATTCATCCGGGGCGTTTTCACTGGGATAGGTAAAGCTCCGGGCTTACTGCACCTTTGCTCCGGCAGGAACAATGGCAACTGAAAAGACCAGGATCACCCCGCTCGAAAGATGTACATTCCCTTTGGACTGTGTGAGTGTTCCTGACGAGGCATCGTGCGGAGACCCTGTCACGGTGAGGCCTTCGATGGGATGTGGGGCGCCGATTCCACCGGTGTTGCTCGCGGCGTCTGAACTGGCATTAGGAGCGGCCCCCTGGCGCGCCAACCCTTGATCATATCCGCCGCTGGAAGCCGGCGCCGTGGTCATCGCGCTATCCAGCGTCGTCTTCACATCGATTGTGTTTCCGTTCTTGATCTGTAGCTTGTCGAATGTCACTGCCATGATCGAATCGCTTTTCTTCTCCGACGGTGTGACCGAATCGATATGCCCCACAAGAACCGAGCCAATCGGCACCTTGGTTCCATCGCTGAGTTGAGCAGCCGTGGATACCTTTGCATTGATGGGGTCACCGGCTTTGGCTTTCTTGGCATCGATTGTTTTTTCGAGGGTCGTCCCCACACTGACCATCGTGACATTTTGCGCGGCGGTTACCGATACGGAGGCCAGAACGGCCGCGAAAGCTGCTATCTGCTTGAGCATGTATCCATTCCTGAGATTAGTTTCTGGTGCGGCATACCGATCTTAGAAGCCTGCGACAGCAGGCGTCCAGTCATTCGGATAGCGGAGTCAGACAGGACGTTTGCCGTAGTGCAGCAGATATTCGGGGACGGCGGTTACCTCGGCGGCCAGCCGAGGATCTGGGAGAGGCTGCTCCGCGCGCACGCTGAGCGGAAGGACTCCGGCCCAGATCGGCAGAGCGTAATCCTCTTCGTCGTCGAGGGGTGGCCCGGTACGTACCTTTGCCGATGCTTCGGAGATGGGAAGCGCCAGCACCTTGGTGGCCTTCAGTTCCTGCTCGGTCGGCCAGCGAACATCATTCCAGCGCCCGGGCACGATCTGCTCGGAGATCACTCGCAGCGCCTCCATTTTCTCTTCCGCAGACTCGACCAGCGTCGCCGTTCCAAGCAGCACCACGGAGCGGTAATTCATCGAGTGATGAAAGGCCGCCCGCGCCAACACCAGCCCATCGAGCAGAGTGACGGTCACGCACACATCCACCCCTTCGGCCAGGGTCCGCAGCATGCGGCTGGCCGCTGAGCCATGAACATAGACCGTGCTGCCGCTGCGGCCGTATCCTGTTGGAATCACAAATGGCTGGCCGTCGACTACGAATCCCACGTGGCAGAGGAAGCCCGCATCGAGGATGCTGTAGATAGTCTCCTGCGAGTAGTCGCCCCTCTTGGGCAACCGCATGACCTGGGTGCGCTTTGTTGGTCCGTTCGGATTCATCAGTTCTTTCCTGCCACTACTTGAGAAAACCCGCTGCAAACGCAAAACGCGCAGCGTCTCGGCTGCGCGCTCGCGAGATTCACGAAGACCTTAGCGGCCGTAGTACTTCGAGTTCGTCTCGGTATAGCTCGCCCACTTCTCGGGCAGATCGTCAGCCGCAAATATTGCCGATACCGGGCACACCGGGACGCAGGCTCCGCAATCGATGCACTCTACCGGATCGATGAAAAGCTGATTCGCTCCTTCGAATTGGGCTTCGTCTTTCTTCGGGTGGATACAATCCACCGGGCACGCATCCACGCATGCCGCGTCCTTTGTGCCAATGCAGGGTTCAGCGATAACGTATGCCATTCGGAAATCCTCTTCCAGTAGGGGTGATTAGACAGCTTTATTGTACCGGACTACCGGGCCGCGGCAAGGCTGGCATCGACCCAAAATCCAACCGGTCTTCAGCGCGGCTGAGGCTGCCCACGCTGGGCCCGCCGCGCCGCGAATTCAGCCGGCGTCGGGATGGGCTCCAGGAAGCGGCCCTCGAACATGTCCTCGAACAGCTTCAACAATTCCTCGCGCAGTAGGCCATTGGTGGCCAGAACTTCATTGCTGTCCAGCCGAAACGGACCGCCGTCGAAGGTCGATATGCTCCCACCGGCCTCCATAACCAGAAGGGCGCCAGCAGCGGTATCCCATGGATTGAGGTTGAACTCCCAGAAGCCATCGAGACGACCGCATGCAGTGTAGGCGAGATCGAGGGCCGCAGCTCCCGCCCGCCGGACTCCATGCGAGCGTAGCGTGATCTCCTGGTAGAAGTGGATATTCGGGTTCTCGTGCCGCTTGCGGCTGGGAAAGCCGGTGGCCAGCAGCGCTTCGGCGAGCTCGGCCACACGCGAAACGTGAATTGCCCCGCCGTTCAGGTAAGCCCCCTTGCCCTTTTCGGCGGTGAAAAGCTCATCGCGCAGCGGATCGTAAATTACGCCAGCGACGATTTCTCCGTCAGCATCGTGCGCCAACGACGGAGCCCGGCGCTCGAGACCCATCGAAACGCAGAAAACCGGGAAGCCGTGGGCGAAGTTCGTCGTGCCGTCGAGCGGATCGATATACCAGCGGTATTCGCGATCGATGTTCGAGCGCGTGCCCTCCTCGCCGTAAACTCCGTGCGCGGGAAAGACCTCGCGGAGCCGCTCGACGATCAGCTTCTCGGATGCGCGATCTGCCTCCGTCACCAGGTCGACGTCGCCCTTGTATTCGGTGGCAAACCCGCGCTGGCGGTACTCGCGGAGCAGCGCCCCGGCCTCACGCGCAATCGTCGAAGCAGCGTCGGTGATCTCAAGGCCCCGAACCACTCTCACCGGGATTCTCCATGAGCGCCGTTGCCGAAATCTGAAGCAACGGCATCCTGCGTCTGCTTCTCACTGGATTTCCGCGCACCACGGCGGCGTGATTCATCGCCGCGCCGGGCGACCTCTGTGATGGTGCGGATCTGGTTCTTGTAGATGAACAGGTTCGGCCTGCCCTCGCGTGTGAGGCGAATCATGCGGTCGTCAAAATACTCAATCCATCCGGAAACCACTTCACCGTCACGCAGCTTCACCGCGACGCGCACCTGTTTCTCACTCAGAAAGCGCAGATACAGTGCCTCCTGCCCGGTTTCTCCCGGTGGCGGCGATTTCTGGCGCCGGCGCGACGCGTTGGTGGGCGGCATGACGTTATTGTATCGAAGGAAACCGTGCCTCTGCTGACGGTCGAGGCTGCATTCTCAACTCTCGCTGCGCCCAATTATGCGAGCAGACGCGACAATTGGCTGGCAATCGGGACACCAAAAAGTGGACCGCGCGCCCGGGCCTTGCTTTCGCATCTCGATCGTGCTGCCGCACCGCCTGCACTCCTCGCCCCTGCGCCGATAAACCCAGACACGCGCCGTCGGATCAGATCTGCCCGTCGTGCGGCGCAGGCCTGTATAAGTCACAATTTGATCGCCCGAGGACTCCGTTGCATTCGCAGCCATAAGCCGCCGGGCGGAATCCACAAGGCAATCCACCTCGCGCTCGGAGAGCGATGACACCAGACGGAACGGATGAACGCCGCAGACGAAACAGATCTCCGACTTGAAGACATTTCCGATGCCCGCCATCACTTTTTGATCGAGCAGCACATTGCCGATCTCTTCGTCGCTCCGAGCGCGGATCCGTGATTTCGCCTCATCCTGGGCAAAGCCAGCTCTGAGCAGGTCGGGGCCGAGCTTCGGAATCGCGCTGCTGCGTACAAGCGAACGAGCCGTGTGGAATTCGGTCACCGGCACAGCGAAGGCTACGGCCTCATATTGCGGAGTACGAATCAACAGCCGCATCTGGCTGCGCGGACGCTTCCACCGTTCACCCAAGCGATAGATATGCCAGCTGCCGCTCATCAGCATGTGCGTCACCAGGATCAGATCGCCCGAGAAATGAATCAGCAGCCATTTCCCGCGCGCCTCGACCCTTTCAACCACGCGGCCGGTCACCGGACTCTTATCATCTGCGCTCGCCAGCCGCGCCACGGGGGTTTCAAAGCCCGTGACTGTCGCGCCGGCCAGCGCCTTGTCCAGAGTGCGTGCGGTGCGAAAAATGGTATCGCCCTCAGGCAACTTCTATTGAACCTCCTGCGTGGGAGCCGATGGAGCAGGCACGATTCGGCGCACATTAAAGCCCATCGGTGCAGGCTGGAATCCCGCGTCCAACAGAAAGCGCGCCAGCCAGTGTTCGTGAACGGAAAGTCCGTTGATCGTCGAGAGCAGCAGGCCGCTGTGGCGCCCGCTCTCATCCTGCCGCATGGTTTCCTGCGCATTCGCGGCTAGAAATACTGCAAGATCCCGGGCAGCATTCGACCGGTCCGGCTCGTCCGCTGGCAAGAATACCTGCAAATTGGGGTTATTGCGCCGCATGTATGCGATTAGCTCCCCGTTGCGCAGAATCACTGACGCGCCCACGCTCCGCGTAAGCGAGCGCGAGCTGCCGTCGGCGTTTGCGGGATCATCCGCAACCTGTTGCCATGGCAGTATCGATCCATAAACATTCGCCGGATCAGTCGCGGCCAGTGCCAGAATCTCCGATTTTTCCGGCTGGGCCGCTGTACGCAGCGAACGCACCAGGTCGACCGCCGAGGGCAAGGCAAACTGCGCCGCACCGAGCCCGGCGACGAAATATCCACGTCGCACGCGGCCGCTCTCTTCGAGCGCCTTCAACACTTCATACACCGCGCTGAAGCCGCCTTGGATGTTCTCCTGGGCCGCGGTCTCGCGCGTCACAATGCCGTGCCGGTTGAGTAGCTGAAGCGCAAGGGCATGGCTCCACTCAGTCTGCGAGGCAGGAGTGCTGCGATCGGGGCGCACCACCAGCGTCCATCGGCCCTGCGCGCTCGGCGGCGTTGTCCTGCGCGAGCGAAACACCGGCAGATTGTGCTGGCGCTTTGCGGGCCGAGAAGCAGCCGGCCTTGCGACATAGGCTCGAAGCGCATGAAACGTGTCGTTCGTCACCAGGCCACGCCACACCAGTCCCCACAGCGCCTCGATGGTTTCGCCCGGATATCCCCCGCCGATTGCATCGTGCAACTGCGCGAAAAACATCGCACCGTTGCGTGCCAATTGATCGAGAATCACCTGCTCCTTTTCATTGAGCGGGCCGTCCTCCTGGGACGTTGCCGGGAGAAGCAGCGGCATCTTCTCGGCGAGATAAAGCCCGATGCGGCCATCGTGCTCGCCGAGCGGATCGAGCCCACACCAGGCCACTTCACCCGCGGCGATCAGCGTGTCGAGATCCCCCGGCGAATATCTCTGCAGCCGTGCGGGAAGGATCGCCGATTCGATCAGCGAAGCTGGAAGCGGTGCGCCCTGCAAATTCTCGACGGTGTCGAGCAACGCGTCGAGCCCGCGTCGCTTCTGCAGAACTCCCTGCCAGTGCGTTTCGAGCCGCGCCAGCGTCTGCTGCTCTGCGGGCTCGATCTCCTTGCGCAGCCGTGCGAGCGATTTCCTCCGTATCTGACGCAACACCTCCGCGTCACACCACTCTCGATGTACCCCGGCCGGGCGAAAGCCGCCCTCAACCACCCGTCCATCGAGCACCAGTTTGTGCAGGGCAGCTTCGCCCGCCTGCATATCCAGGCCAAACCGCTGCGCCGCCTCCTGGGCAGTGAATGGGCCATGCGTGCGCGCATATCGCCGAACGAGTTCGAGCACTGGCGCTTTGACGGGTTCGAGCAATGACGGCGCGATGCCGGGCGGCAGTGGAATCCCCAGAGCGTCTCGATACCGCGCTGCGTCTTCGACCGCTATCAGCCGCTTCTCGCGTGCAATCTTCACTTCGAGCACGCGACGCGCGCGTACTAGCCGCTCGAGCCCCTGCATGAGATCCGGCGAAGCCAGCCGCCGCTCCAATTCGGCACGCGAAAGGTCTCCGAGCCGCAGCAACATATCGTGAATTCCGTCCGCTGATCGAACGCGCTGCGTTTCGGTAAAGGCCTGCAGTTGCTCCTCAACCTCGGCAATAGCGTCTGCATCAAGGAGCTCGCGCAGATCTGCATCGCCGAGCAGGTCCTGAAGCTGATCCTGGTCGATCGAGAGCGCTTGCGCCCTCCGTTCGGCCAGCGGGGCGTCTCCGTCGTAGATGTAGTTCGCCACGTAGCTGAAAAGCAGCGACGAGGCAAACGGCGATGGAGTGCGGGAATCCGCCACGTGTATCCGCACTTGCCGCTTTTCGATCGCGCGCAGAATTTCGAGGAATGCTGGAATGTCGAACACATCCCGCAAGCATTCACGATAAGCCTCAAGCAGCATCGGAAACGATGGATACCGCGCCGCGACCGACAGCAGATCGTAGGCTCGCTTGCGCTGCTGCCACAGCGGAGCCCGCCCCTGACCTCGCCTGCGCGGCAGCAACAGCGCCCGGGCCGCCGACTCACGAAACTTCGCCGCAAAAAGCGCTGTCGCCCCAAGCTGCCGCAGCACAAGGTCGGTGGCTTCGTTCGCTAACGGCAGCAGCACCTCTGGATCTGGCGCGGCATCTGTATCGGGGAAGCGCAGCACGAATCCGTCGTCGGCCCACATCGTCTCCACGTCTGGCCCTCCGGCGGCCCGAATGCGACCCGTTACCGCCATCGACCACGGAGCGTGCACGCGGCTGCCGAAGGGGGTGAGTACACACACGCGCCAGTCACCCAGCTCGTCGCGTGTCCGCTCAATTACGATGTTGCGGTCATCTGGAACCGTCACGGTTGCAATTTCCTGGTCGGCCAGGAATCGAATCAGGTTTTCTGCTGCCTGCGGCTCGAGATCGTGCTCGCGCACCAGGCGGCTGATCCCCGCATTTCGCGGCATCTCGCGCAGCTCTCGCACCAGGGCTCCGATTCGCCGCCCAAACTCGAGCGGCCTTCCCGCCTGGTCGCCATGCCAGAACGGCATCTTGCCCGGCTCGCCCGGCGCAGGAGACACAAGCACGCGGTCGTGTGTGATCTCCACAATGCGCCACGTCGAAGCACCGAGAACGAACGTGTCTCCGGTACGGCTCTCGAAGACCATCTCTTCGTCGAGCTCCCCCACCCGCACCGGCTTATCTGCGCCATGCAGAAAGACACCATACAGCCCGCGATCGGGGATCGTGCCGCCGTTGAGAATAGCAAGGCTCTTCGCACCTTCTCGGGGTGTCAGCATGTTCGTTACGCGATCCCACGTGATGCGCGGCCGCAGCTCGGCAAACTCGTCCGATGGATACCGCCCCGCTAGCAGATCGAGAATCCCCTCGAACGCCGGCCGCGTAAGCGACGCGAAAGGCGCCGCGCTGCGCGCCATCGTGTAGACCGCCTCGACGCCTATCTCCGGGGGCGACGGCGATTGCCCGGGTTTGCGTGGCTGCGCAAGAGCAGGAGGCTGCGCGACCGTCGCCACGACTTGCTGCGCCAGCACATCCAGCGGATTCCGAAGATACCGCGTTGACTCTACCAATCCATCGTGCATAGCCCGCGTGACCGCAGCACAAGCCACCAGATCTGCGCGGTACTTGGGAAAGATGATGCCGTCGCTCGCCGCTCCCACGCGATGTCCTGCGCGCCCGATACGCTGCATGCCGCTCGCCACCGATGGCGGAGCCTCGATCTGGATCACCAGGTCGATTGCTCCCATATCGATGCCCAGCTCGAGCGACGAAGTCGCTACCAGGGCGCGGATCGAGCCGGCCTTCAACTGCTCCTCGATCTCCGCGCGTTGCGATGCCGCGAGCGATCCGTGATGCGCTCGCGCCAGCGGCCCCGGTATCTGCTGTTCGGATGCCAGCTCGTTGATCGCGCCCGCGAGCCGCTCTGCCGTGCGCCGGTTATTAACGAAGATCAGCGTCGATTGCCGTTCAAGAATAATCTCCAGCAACCGAGGATGGATCGCGCTCCAGATCGATGTCCGCTTCGGTCCCTGCGATGCCGCGCCGCTGGGCAACTCCTCGATCTGCCCGATTCGGGCCATGTCCTCCACCGGAACCTCGACCTTCAGCTCCAGCCGCTTCGGCTCGCTCGCATTGATGATCGTCACCGGACGGAATCTTTGAATGGGCTCCTCGTCGCTTGTCCACTCCTGTTCGAGATCCGCGATCATCTCAGGCCGTTCCGATTTCGCGGACCCCGCCACTTCAACTCCGGCCAGAAAATGCGCGACTTCTTCGAGGGGCCGCTGGGTCGCCGAGAGACCGATCCGTTGCCGCCGGCGCCCGGTGATCGCTTCCAGCCTTTCGAGGCTCAGCGCCAGATGTGCTCCGCGCTTCGTGGGAACCAGCGCGTGAATCTCATCCACGATCACCGTCTCGACGCTGCGCAGCGAGGCGGACGCCTCCGACGTCAACAGCAGGTAGAGCGACTCGGGCGTGGTGATGAGGATCTCCGCCGGATGCCTCCGGAATCGCGCCCGCTCGCGCTGCGGAGTGTCGCCGGTACGCACGCCTATCTCGGGAGTATGGAACGCGACGCCCATCTGCCGCGCCATATTTGCGATGCCCGCAAGCGGCGACCGCAGGTTCCGCTCCACATCGACGGCCAGCGCCTTCAGCGGGCTGATGTAGACGACGCGGCAGCCTTCCGTCTCCGGAGCCCCGTATTCCGGTGGTCGGTGCAGCATGAGCCGGTCCAGACACCACAGAAATGCCGTGAGCGTCTTCCCTGTCCCAGTCGGAGCCAGAATGAGCGTGCTCTCTCCGCGTGCGATCGCAGGCCAACCAAGGCGCTGTGGCGCCGTGGGACGGTCGAAGACCGCGCGGAACCACTTCGCCGTCACAGGATGAAAGAGAGCCAGGGCCGCATCGTTTTCGGCGGCGATGTTTGGCTCTTCTTTTTTTAGGTCCCTTTTCGGCTTGGTTTCGTTTTTGGCCATGCCCACGCCTTGAGGATATCCCTCCAGAAGAATGGGATGCTTGAGACGGAATAGTGAGCTTACGGCAGCGGCCTGTACCAGCAGGCGTTCGTCTTAAGCTCTGACTGGAACTGGTCCGGAAGACCCGGCTGTTCGCTTGCCCCCAGCACCAGAAAGCCGTCGGCGGGCAGCATGCGATGAATCGCGAGCAGCAGCCGTCTGCGCATCTCGTCCGGAAAATAGAGCATCACGTTGCGCAGGAGGATGCCGTCGTAATTTTCCAGCGGCAGCGCACCGTCACGCAGATTTCGCTCGTGAAAGCGGCACATCTGCCTGATTTCCGGCGCGACCTCCCATTCATCGCCGCACCTGCGCATGTACTTCGAGCGATAAAGCGCTGGCAGCCCGCGGCCCAATTCGCTTTTGTAATAGCGGCCGGCACGCGCCCTGCGGACCATTTCCCGGGAAATATCGGTCCCGAAGATCTCGATCTGCCATGAGCCGAGCCGGGGAAAGTGCTCGCGAACAAGCATCGCGAGCGAGTATGCTTCCTGCCCGCTCGAGCAGGCGGCGCTCCACAGACGCAGCCGACCTACAGATTCACGCTGCCGTATCAGCCCGGGCAGCAGTTCTTTCTGCAGCAGTTCAAACGCCGCGCTATCGCGGAAGAAGCTCGTCTCATTCACCGTCATCGCCTCGGCGACAGCTCGCCTGAGCGCGGAGGCCTTCTGCGTGTGCAGAGCGGTGACAAGCCTCTCTAAAGTTTTCAGCCCGGTGCCCTGCAACACACCCTGCAGGCGGGATTGGAAGAGATGATCGCGCGAAGAGTCGAGCACATTCGCCGACTCCTCAAGGACAACTGCGCGCAGGTACGCGAAATCCGCGTCTGAGCCCGGCATCAAAGGACAGCTCCTCAGACCGTTATGGGTTAGCGGGCAATTCCTCGCCTGCCCGGATTCATCACCAGCCGTGTAACTGCTCCGGCAATCGCTTCCGCGGGCAGAACCTGGTCGGCGAGACCCGCTCTGGCCACCGCTCCCGGCATTCCCCACACTGCACTCGATTCGCGGTCCTGCACCAGGATCTTCCCCCCGGCCGCGCGCACCGCCCGGCACCCTTCAAGCCCGTCCGAGCCCATCCCCGTCAGCACCACTCCGACCACACCCCCTCCGTAGGCCAAAGCCGCGGAGCGAAACAGCAGGTCTACCGAGGGCCGGCAGTGCTCTTCAAGACGTCCCTGGCGCAGACGCAGTGAGATCCCACCGGAAATCACGCGCCGCCTCCATATGCCAATCGCCTCTGGCAAGGTAAGCGACTCCACCTTCGAGTTGTGCCCCCGGCTGGGCCTCGCGGACTGACAGCCGACATGCGGCGTTCAGCCTCTCGGCCAGAACGCCGGTGAAAAGGCGCGGCATGTGCTGTGCGATCAGGATAGGCACAGAAAAGTCAGCGGGAAACACCGGCAAAATCTTTTCAAGCGCAACCGGTCCTCCGGTCGAAACGCCGATCACCAGTATGCTCGCCGAATCTGCGCCGCCGCTGTGCTCCAGGAGCGGAGGCGGCATTGCGGACTGCGAGAAATCAACCGGACAGTGCCAGCCCTCCGGCGGAAACAGCGCCAGCACCTTCGGCAGCAACCCGCGAATGAGGTCCTTCACAGCTTCGCTCACGCTGCGCGCCACAGGTTTGGAAACATAATCGGACGCGCCGGTGGCCAGCGCCTCAAGCGTAATGGCGGCGCCCCTCCGTGTCAGAGTGCTGCAGACTATGACTTTCGCGCGCAGGTGCCGCGCCCGCATCTCGGCCAGCACTTCAAGGCCACTCATCCGCGGCATCTCGAGATCGAGCAGAACCAGGTCCGGATCGAGCCTGGCGATCGCCTCGAGCGTATCCCGGCCATCCTGTGCCGTCCCCGCGACCTCGACCTCCGGGCAGGCGCCCATTGCCGTGCGCAGCAGACTGCGCATCACCGCCGAGTCATCAGCCACCAGCACACGAATGGGAACCTCGCGCCCCACCCCAGCCAAACTGGCCGCTCTTCGGCTCGTCGACACGTCAGAGATCTGCGCCTGCATGCGCACCGCCTGATCCATCCCTATTGCGACAACTGCGACTGCGATAACTGCACAGGATCGAACCTTGCCGGATCGAGCATTACCAGCAGTCCGCCCCCAAGCTTGTATGCGCCCGCAAACAGCGCCTTCCGCTCATCGTCGAGCGTCGACGGATTCGCCTCGAACTCCTCCACCGAAACCGTCAGCACCTCGCCCACCGCATCTACGAGCAAACCAAAATATCCGTTGCGCCCCTCCCCGTCCTTCGCTTCAAAAACCAGCAGATCCGGTGGATGGGTGTGCGGCGGCAGCCCAAGCAGCCGGCGCAACGATACCGCCGTGAGGATCTCGCCGCGATAGTGCACCAGCCCGCCGATATACCCAGGCGCGAGCGGAACAGGACGCATCGCCGGCGCATCCAGAATCTCCAGGATGCGCATGATCGGCACACCGAAAAGCGTCTGTCCTACACGCACCGAGCACATCTCGATCCCGTCTTCAAGCGCTGCCGCGCCTCGGCTCTCAGCATCCGCAGCCTGCATCATCCCGCCTCCACCATCTCGGCCAGCTCCGGAATCCGTCGGGTATCGATTACTCCGGTTACGCGTTCTTTCAACAGGGTCACCTCCGACGCCGCAATGGCTGTCCCGGCATATTTCAGCGGAGTTCCCGAAGCCACATCGACCACTTGCGACACGGTGATGCCCACGTGGCGTCCGCCATCACGGCATACCACGACCGTGATTTGCTCTTCCGCATCGACGGGATCGGACAGGATTCCCGCCCGGTCTTCGAGCGCCAGCAACGAGCCCTCAAAGCGCAACACCGGCATCTGCCCGATGCGCTCCACCCGCGCACGTGGAATGCGCTCGATGCGCAGAATGTCTTCGATCGGCAGCGCGGCTTCCTCTCCTCCGGCCTCGACCAGCAAAAACTCCGACCCGCTCGCCGACGAGGGGTCTTCCGTCGCGTGCGGCTCCTCGTCTTCCGCGTTCAGGCCGATACCCGCTCGGAGTGCAATCACTCCGGGATCAAGGATCAGCGCCATCTCGCCGTTGCCCATCACCGTCGCGCCCGAGAAAAGACCAATGCCCTTGAGCACCACCGACAGCGGCTTGACGACGATCTCCTCAGGATCGGCCAGCCCGTCGATCACCAGCCCATACCTCCGCCCATCGGCATTGAGAACTGCGATGTAGCATCCGTCACCGGCGGCGGCATCCTCCTGCGCGAGCAGCCGGTCGAGAAACACCAGCGGCAGCAGCCGCCCGCGCAACCGGTAGAGCGGTGCGTTCTCCAGCCACTCGATCTGCGAGCGGACCTGCTCCGCGGTCAGGTGCACCAGCTCGAACAGCACACCCTGGGGAAGCGCAAAGTTCTGTCCGCGGCTGCGCACGATCAGCGCCGGGATGATCGCCAGCGTCAGTGGAATGCTCAGCCGCAGCGTCGTGCCGCGCCCCGGTCGGCTGTCGATCTCGACCTTCCCGCCAATCCGCTCCACATTGGTGCGCACCACGTCCATGCCCACGCCGCGTCCGGATACATTCGTCACCTTCTCCGCTGTCGAAAACCCGGGCAGAAAGATCAGCTGCAGCAGCTCCCGGTCGGAGAGCTGTGCGGCCTTCTGCGGCGTGATCAGCCGGCGCTCAATGGCCTTGTCGCGAATGCGCTCGACGCGAATGCCCCCGCCGTCATCCGTCACCTCGACGATCACGCAGCTGCCCTGCTGCCGCGCATTCAGCCTGAGCAGCCCCTCGGGATTCTTGCCCGCCGCCCTCCGCACCTCCGGAGCCTCGATGCCGTGGTCGATCGCGTTGCGCACAGAGTGTGTAAGCGGGTCCTTGATCGCTTCCAGAAGGCTCTTGTCGAGCTCCGTCTCCTGGCCCCCAAGTTCCAGCTTCGCCTGCTTGCCAAGCTGCTGCGAAAGGTCGCGGACCAGCCGCGGAAACTTCGAGAAGACATGGCTCACCGGCTGCATGCGGGCCTTCATTACCGCTTCGCGCAAGTCGGCCGTAACCATGTCCAGACGCCGTGCCAGCGGCGCAAAGCCGGCTTCGGCGTTATGGGCCTGCAGGATCTGGTTGCGCGTCAGCACCAGCTCGCCGACCAGGTTCATCATCCGGTTCAGCAGGCCGATATCCACGCGCAGCGTCGACTCGGCCGCGCCTGAGTGCACGATCGGCGGCTCTTCGGTGACAGGGGTCTTCCCTGCTTGGGCTGATACTGATGCGTTCTGCGGCATCTCCGCGAGCACGCGCAGGCGCCCGATCACCTCGGCATCGTCACTAGCGTTCCCTTCCCCTCCGCTCTTCTCGATCGATTGCAGAATCGCCCGCAGCCCATCCAGAAGCTCGAGCAGCGCGCTGATAATCCCGTCATCGGCCTGAAGCTTGCCGTCTCTCAACAGGCCGAGCAGATTTTCTCCCGCATGCGACAGCGCCTCCAGGCGCAGGAAGCCAAGAAATCCGGTTGTTCCCTTGATGGTGTGGACGGAACGAAAGACCTCTGCCAGAAGCCCGGCGTCCTGTGGACGGTCCTCAAGATCCGTCAGACACTGCTCCATCCGATCGAGTCCATCCTGGCTTTCGATCAGGAACTCGCGTATCAGGTCGTCCACTCAACGGTTATCGGGAGAACCCGGAGAAACTTGAGGAACCGGTACCGTTTGCCCCAATTGCCACAGATACCTTAGCCTCAACAAAATGGAAAAGCCTCCACCGCCGACCACAGATACTACCGGAAGGCTGCAGTCCGCGGCCCGCAAGGCAGCTGAAAACGCCTATGCACCCTACTCCGGCTTCCGCGTCGGCGCAGCGCTGCTCTTCGACGATGGCTTCATCGCTGTGGGCTGCAACGTCGAAAATGTGTCCTATGGGTTGACCATCTGCGCCGAACGCAATGCCCTCTTTAGAGCTGTCGCCGAGCGCGGACCAGATCACAAGATCGTCGCCATTGCGGTAACAAATCTTAACACCGCTCCCAGCCCACCCTGTGGAGCTTGCCGCCAGGTCCTCTCCGAATTCGTCTCGCCGGATGCCGTCATCTCCTTTCCCGGCGACAATGGTCTCGAGCAGCAGCGCTTCGCCGAAATCTTTCCTTTCACCTTCCATCTTGACGTCAAATGACCAACCATCGCTCTCATTCCCAATTTCATGCAATCGACCTGATCATCAAGAAGCGCTCAGGCCTCGAACACACACCCGAAGAACTCAAGTTCCTCGCCGACGGCGCGGCAAAGCAGTCCATACCGCCCGAGCAGATTTCCGCCTGGCTCATGGCTGCCTTCTGACGCTGGGCTGACGCTCAGCGAAGTCCACGCGCTGACCACGGCCATGCGCTACTCCGGCGAAGTCTTCGACCACACCGGTCTCGGCCGCTCGACGGTCGACAAGCACTCGACCGGGGGAGTCGGCGACAGCACATCTTTCCTGCTTGCGCCCCTCGCCGCCTCCGCCGGTCTCGCCGTCCCCATGATCAGCGGCCGCGCCCTCGGACACACCGGCGGCACACTCGACAAGCTTGAGACCATCCCCGGATACAGCACCCAACTCTCGCTCGCCGAGGCGCGCCGCGTCCTCGATCTCTGCGGCGCAACCATGATCGGCCAGACCAGAGAACTCGTCCCCGCCGACCGCGTCCTCTACGATCTGCGTGACCGGACCGGTTCGGTCGAAAGCCCCTGGCTCATCAGCGCGTCGATCATGAGCAAAAAGCTCGCCGAGGGACTCGACGCCCTCGTGCTCGACGTCAAGACCGGCTCCGGCGCGTTTCTCACCGATCCCGCCGCCGCCCGCCTGCTCGCCGCCATCATGGTCGATATCGGCGAGCGCTCGGGCACGCGCACTGTGGCGCTGCTCACCTCGATGGACCAGCCGCTCGGCCGCTTCGCCGGCAACTGGCTGGAGATCTGGGAGGCAGTCGACCTGCTTTCCAATCGTTGGCACCCCATGTACGAAGACATTCGTGAGCTATCGCTCATCCTCGCCGGATGGATGATCCACCTCGGCGGCAAAGCAGCCTCACCGGCAGCCGGCCGCGATATCGCCGAAACCAATCTCATCGATGGCAAAGCGCTCGAGATCTTTAGCCGCATGGTCGAAGCGCAGGGCGGAGATCCCAGCATCTTCTCTGACCCCGGACGTTTCCACACCCCAAAGTTCCGCCGCGAATTCTGCGCGTCGCGAAGCGGCTATTTGGCTCGGATGGACTGCGCGAAGATCGGGTGGGCCGTACAGCGACTCGGCGCAGGTCGCGAGAAAGCGGGCGAGCCCGTAAACGCGCACGCCGGACTCGAGATGCGGGCCAAACTCGGCACGCACGTCCGCGCCGGACAGCCCCTGTTCACGCTCTTCGCCGACGATGAAGCACTCTTCGCTGAGCCTGAGCGCCTGATTGTCGAAGCCGTCGAGATCAGCGATGAACCGGCCGCGGTCCCGCCGCTCATCGGACAGATTATCGGCGCAGAAAACAAAAATCAGTTCCTCGAATCGCCCGCGCGCCCATAGGATAGTTTCACAAGGGAGAAAGATTGGCACGATTCACTGGGGTGCTTGGTCTGCTCACCATGCTCCTGCTGGCATGGTGTTTCTCGACGAACCGGCGGGCCATCCGCTGGCGCACAGTCGCCTGGGGCCTCAGCCTGCAAATCGTCTTTGCCGTCCTGGTGCTTGAGTGGACGGTCGGGCAGCGCATCCTCGGCGCCGCCGGCGCGGCCATAACCCACATGCTGAACTACTCCTTTGCCGGCTCGCAGATGGTCTTCGGCGAACTTGGCAAACAGCATTCCTCCTACGGCATGATCTTCGCCTTCCAGGTGCTGCCCACAATCATCTTCATCTCCGCGCTCTTCGCCGTCCTCTATCACGTGGGAATCATGCAGCTCGTCATCCGCTTCTTTGCGCGTCTCATGCTCCGGACCATGAAAGTCTCAGGCGCGGAAAGCCTCAACGTCGCGGCGAGTATCTTCATGGGGCAGACCGAGGCCCCGCTAACCATCCGGCCGTTCCTGCCCGGGGCGACACGCTCCGAGCTGATGACCATCATGACCAGCGGCATGGCCCACGTCTCGGGCGGCATTATGGCGGCGTATATCCTCTACGGAATCGAGGCCGAACATCTACTCGCCGCTGTTATCATGACAGCTCCTGGCACGATCCTCATCTCCAAAATGCTCGTTCCTGAGACGGAAACACCCGCGACCGAGGGCGTCGTCCACATGCCCAAAGAGATGGAGCACAAGGAAGAGAACCTGCTTGGAGCCATCGCCCGCGGCACCATCGACGGCGGACGCCTCGCCTTCAACGTGGCCATCATGCTCATCTCCTTCCTGGCGCTCATCGCCCTGCTCAACGGCATTCTGGGCGGCATCCACAACTGGTTCATCAAGGAGCACTTCCCGTACTTCCCTTCGAGCCTCGACTCCATTCTGGGCTTTTTCTTCTCTCCCATCGCGTGGCTCATCGGAATCCCCTGGAAGGACGCTCGCATCGTCGGCGATCTCCTCGGAACACGCATGGTCATCAACGAGGTGGTCGCCTACTCGATGCTCGGCGGACAGAAGGCCGTCCTCGCTGCGCGCTCCTTCACCATCGCCACCTTCGCTCTTTGCGGATTCGCCAACCTTAGTTCCATCGGCATCCAGATCGGCGGCATCGGAGCGCTCGCGCCCAACCGCCGCAATGATCTCGCCCGTCTCGGCCTGCGCGCCATGTTCGCGGGAACCATGGCGAACCTCATGTCCGCATCCATCGTCAGCATTCTGGTCAGATAATCACCATGCCTGATTCCGTCTCGAGTCTCCCCGTTTCTTCTCTTTACGACCGCGCCGGTGAAGCCGCCGATTTCATCGCCAGCCGCAGTGCGCTCAAACCGGCCATCGCTGTTGTTCTCGGCTCCGGCCTCGGAGGCTTCGCATCTCAGCTGGAGAATTCCCTCGCAATTCCTTTCGCCGAGATACCCCACTTCGCGCCGCCTACCGCCATTGGCCATAGCGGACGCCTCGTCATCGGGACCGTCGAGGGCGTGCCCGTCGCGGTAATGCAGGGCCGCATCCATGCCTACGAGGGATACAGTTCCGAAGAAGTTACCTTCCCCGTCCGCGCGCTGGGCCGCTTTGGCATCCGCACCCTCATCCTCACCAACGCGGCCGGAGGCGTCTGCGAGACTTATGAGCAGGGTCAGCTGGTCCTCATCTCCGACCACATCAATCTCACCGGACGCAACCCCGCCCTTGGACCCAACGACGACCGCTTCGGCCTGCGCTTTTTCGACATGACTGAGGCCTATTCGTCGGAGTTGCGCCGGATCGCTCAAGCTGCCGCGCTCGAACAGGACCTGGCGCTGGAGGAAGGCGTGTACATGGGCCTGCTCGGCCCCAGCTTTGAGACCCCCGCCGAAATCCGCGCCTTTCGCACGCTCGGAGCTGACCTCGTTGGCATGTCCACCGTGCTGGAGGCCATCGTCGCCCGCCACATGGGCATCGAGGTCCTCGGCATCTCGTGCGTGACCAACATGGCTGCCGGCATGCAGAAAGAGCCTCTGAATCACATCGAAGTGCTCGAAACGGGTCAGCGGGTCGAAGCCACCCTCGCGCGCCTGTTGGTGCGGGCTATCCCCACCATCGTCCGCCGGACAGCAGGAGCATAGCCGAAGTGAGCAAGCCCCTAATCCTCGGCATCGCTGGCGCTTCCGGATCTGGTAAGACAAGGCTTGCCGAAGAGTTGGCGCGGGAGCTCGGGGGCGTTCATTTCCATCTCGACCATTATTACCGCGACCTTTCCCACCTCACCTTCCACCAGCGTTGCCGGGTCAACTTCGACCATCCAGACGAGCTTGAATCCGACCTGCTGATCGACCACATCCGGCGCCTCGCCACGGGAGATGCCGTTCAGGTCCCGCAATACGACTTCGCCAGCTACACTCGCGTCCCGGGCAAGACCACTCGCGCCCAGGTCGACGGCCTGCTAGTCGTCGACGGTATCTTCGCGCTCTATTACGAAGGACTGCGCGCGCTCTACGATTTCAGCGTCTACGTCGACGCGCCCGACGAAATCTGCTACCAACGCCGGTTGGTGCGCGATGTCGATCAGCGCGGACGCACACCGGAGTCCGTCGCCGCCCACTACGCCGAGACCGTTCGTCCAATGGCGGAGCAATATGTCCGGCCGACCTCGCGATATGCCGGCCTGATCGTTGACGGCACCGCTTCGCTTGACTGGTCCACCGAGCAGGTCTTGTCTTCGCTGCGCAAACGCGGCCTGCTCGAACTGATCAGCGCCCGAAGTTGAGCCTTCAGGCTGTCATTGTCCACGGAGCCGCTCCGCTCTCGGCAAGCCGCTCCATCTCCTGCTGGTCCTTGCTGGTGTCCATCGACTTCCAGAAACCGTGATGCAGATAGGTATAGAGCTCGCCACGCGCGGCCAGGCCCGGAAGGACTTCCGACTCGAGACTGTGACCCTCCCAATGGTCGGCGATCTTCTTTTCGAAGACGAAGAAGCCCGCATTGATCCACGAGTCGCGGATCACCGGCTTCTCCGTAAATCTGTCGACCCGCCCCGCATCGTCGAAATGCAGCGTTCCGTATTGCGACCGCAGAGGCACGGCCGTCACCGTCGCCAGGCCGCCGCGCGCATTGTGAAACTTGAGCAGCGCCCCAAGGTCGACATTGCCGAGCCCGTCCCCGTAGGTTGCGAAAAAACGCTCGCCCACATGATCCATGCAGGCCAGAATGCGGTCGCCCGTGTCGGCTTCGGCGCCCGTGTCGAGAATTTTGATCTCCCATTCAGGAAACCGCCCCTCGAAGTAGTCGAGGAGCATCTCCTTGCGATGCCCGGCCGCCAGCACGAACCGCCGCACCCCCTGCCGCGCATAAATCTGCATCAGATGCACGAGGATCGGCCGGCCATGAATCGGCATCATCGGCTTCGGAAAGTACTCCGAGAAGGGATAAATGCGCGACCCCTTCCCTCCGCACAAAATCACTACATCCAGATCGCCGGCCACGCTGACTTCCTCTGTCACCTTACCCCCAACTGACGAATGTACCGCAAGCCTCTGCTGCGCTACACTTTCCCGGCTTCGAATCGGCTAATCTTATTCGGTGATCGCTGAAGCTAAACCCTACTGGCACGGCAAAACCGTCTTCGTCACCGGAGCCACCGGCCTTATGGGCTCCTGGCTCGTCAAGGCTCTTATGCGCGACGGCGCGGAGGTTGTCGCGCTCGTCCGCGACCAGGCCCCGAACAGCCTGCTCGTCCGCGAACGGCTTATCGAGCGCATCGCCACAGTATCCGGAGACCTCGAGTCCCTGCCCACCCTACAGCGCACCATCGCCGAATACCAACCGCACACCGTCTTCCATCTCGCCGCGCAGCCGCTGGTGCAGGTCGCGAAGCTCGACCCCGGCGGCACGCTTCGCGCCAACGTGATGGGCACCTGGAACGTCCTCGAAGCCTGCAGGATGATAGGCGGCTCAAATGTCGTCGTCGCCTCCTCCGACAAGGCCTACGGAGCCAGTGAAAATCTTCCCTATCGCGAAACCCATCCGCTGCAGGGCCGGTATCCCTACGATGTCTCGAAGTCCTGCGCCGACCTCATCGCGCAGATGTACGCGGCAACCTACGGCGTGAAGACTGCCATCGCGCGCTGTGGCAACCTATTCGGAGGCGGTGACCTCAACTTCAGCCGGACCATCCCCGGCATCATCAAGGCGACACTCGTCGGCGAGCCCTTCGTGATCCGCAGCGACGGAAAATTCGTGCGCGACTTCCTCTACGTCAAGGACGCCGCTGAAGCCTACCTCAAGCTTGGAGAACGCCTCGCTGAAGATGGCTCTATCTCCGGCGAAGCCTTCAACTTCAGCCTCGGAGAGCGCTTCACCGTTCTCGACATGGTCAACATGACCCTCGAAATTATGGGCCGGACCGATCTCGAACCGGTGATTCAGAACATTGCCAGCTCTGAGATTCGCGAGCAATATCTCGATGCCAGCAAAGCACGCGAGAAACTCGGCTGGCGGCCGCAGTACAAGATGCAGCAGGCGCTCGGCGAGACCATCGAGTGGTACCGCGAGCACTTCTCTTGACAGGCTGCCGCTTTCAGGCTCTTATGCTTGTGGAGAAGTCATCATGCATACCGTCAAGTTGTCGGAAATGCAGGCTGTAGCTTCCAATCCTCAGGTCAGGTCATCGGCCCTCCCTTTGCCCCGCAGTCCACAACAGGCGATATCTCTTTTGCTCAGCGTCAGCCTTATCTTCAGCACTGTTGGGCTCGATGGATGCAAGAAGGAGCAGTCGAGTCAGCCGGGCCAGCAGGCGCAGTCTGGACAACAGGCGCCGCAAGCCACGTATGCCGTCCCCACGGCCGACCAGCTCTATCAGCTCGTCGCGCCGATCGCGCTCTTTCCCGATAATCTCGTCGCCCAGGTTCTGGCCGGCTCCACGTTCCCTGATGAGATCGGCGCCGCCCAGCAATGGATGCAGCAGAACTCCAACCTCAAGGGGCAGCCGCTCATGGAAGCGGTTAACCAGCAATCCTGGGACGTCAGTGTCAAGGCCCTGACGCAATTTCCCGACGTGCTGAGCCAGATGGCTTCGAATCTGTCGTGGACGTCGGCCCTGGGCGACGCCTACTTCAACATTCCACAGAGCGTAATGAACGCGGTGCAGGTGATGAGGCAGCGCGCTCAACAAGCCGGCAACCTGAAGAGCACTCCGCAGCAGACTGTCAGTGTCGAGAATCAGGCGCCCGGAGCGGCACCACCGCCAACGGAGACGTCTTCTGCTGCGCCACAAGTCACCGTCGTTCAGCCTCCGCCTCAAACGATAATCATTCAGCCGGCGCAGCCCGACGTCGTCTACGTTCCGACTTACAATCCTACCGTCGTTTATGGAGCACCCGTTCCGGTATATCCGGGCTATGTGGCTCCCACCTACTCAACCGGAGCCATGGTGGCCACGGGGCTGATCTCCTTCGGGCTTGGGATGGCGGTCGGCGCGGCGATCAGCAACAACGGATGTTGCGGATGGGGATATAACTCATGGGGATGCGGCTGGCATAACTCGAGTGTGACTTACAACCGCAACGTTTACGTCTCCAATTCCAACACCTTCGTCAACCGCAATAACTATTACAACCGCAATAACGTCAATGCCAACATCAACAACGTAAATCGCAATAACAATTACAACCGCAATAACGTCAACGCCAATATCAATAACGTCAACCGCAACAATAATTACCGCGCGAACAACTTCGACAGCAACGCCCGCAACTCCAACTTCTCCGAGCCCAAGTTCAACCAGAATCGCAATCAGCAGCAGTTTCAAAACAATCGCGGCAACCTCGCCCAGAACAATAACCAGCCTGGACGCGGCAACCAGCCGAACTTCAACAACCAAAATCGCCCCGGTGCGAACCAGCCGAATCGTCCAGGGGCCGCGAACCAGCCGAATCGTCCTGGGGGAGCAAATCAGCCAAACCGCGGCGGATCAAACCTGGCCCAGAACCGTCCCGGCAATAATCAGCCCCAGCAGAGAGACGCCGCACGCGGCTATGGTCAGCAGCCGAGTCGCGGAGCGAGCAACAACGCGTTTGGCAATTACAGCCAGGGAGGCAACGCCCGGACCAACAGCGCCCGCGGGCAGCAAAGCCTGCAGGGAAATCGGCCCCAGGCCCAGTCGGCTGGTGGTGCTAATCGAGCACAGGCAGCGGGCGGAGGAAATCGCGGCGGCGGCGGGTCGCGGCCGCAAGCGCGCCAGGGAGGCGCCCGGCAGCGATAAGCTGCCACGCCCGTAGTTAGGTGCAAGCGATTTGAAGCAGGAGAAGACCTTCATGCAACCTACTCCACAAATCCGGATGCCACTTCATTCTTGTGCTGCCGCTATGGCGCGTCAGTTTGTCTCGCTCGCCCCGGCCGTCGTAACGTTCTTGCTGATTGCCTGCACCTGTCTTGCTCAACAGAATGGCGAGAAGACCTTCGCCTCGCCCGGCGACGCTGTGCTGGCCCTCTACAACGCCGCCAAATCAAGTGACGGCGCGGCGCTGAACGGCATCTTCGGATCGAACGCCAACGATATCCTCCATACCGGAGACGACGTCGCCGACAGAAACATGCGCGACAATTTCATCAAACGCTACGACCAGATGCATCGCGTGGTCATCGAGCCCGATCAGACAGCAACTCTTTATATCGGCGCCGAGAACTGGCCGATGCCAATTCCGCTGGTCAAGAACAACAGCGGCGTCTGGTACTTCGATACCGAAACCGGCAAGAAGGAAATCCTGTACCGCCGGGTTGGCACGAACGAAAATGACGCGATCGATACCCTTCACGCACTGGTCGACGCGCAACGCGAATACGCTTCCGCGCCGCGCGACGGCGATCCAACGAAACACTACGCGGCAAAATTTCTGAGCACAGAAGGCAAACACGACGGACTGTACTGGAAGGTGGGTGACAACGAAGATCCGAGCCCGATTGGGCCGGGAATCGTTGCCGCCGCCGGCAGCGGTTACAACTTTCAGCAGGGCCAGCAGGCGCCCTTTCACGGCTACTACTACCGCATCCTCACCAAGCAGGGAGCGGCGGCAAAGGGCGGCGCGCGCGACTACATGGTCAATGGCACGCTGACCAGAGGATTCGCCTTCATCGCGTATCCAGCCCAGTACCGCAACTCAGGCGTCATGACCTTCATCGTGAATCAGGACGGAACTGTTTACGAAAAAGATCTCGGTCCGGATACCTCCAATCTCGCATCGACGATGACCGAATACAATCCCGACAGCACCTGGACGCCCTCCAACTGATCGGAGTTCCTCCGGTTGTGTTAAGTTCCCATCACGGTATCCGTCTCCTCGAAATGCATGGCCAGAAGTGCCACCGTTCGAATAGCATCATCTGGCCCCGGCATCATAAGAAAACGGGCGAGGGACCGAAGCCGTCGTACCGGAGCGCTGTGTGATGGAATTTCATATTTCCCGCAAACTCAGGGACAAGCTCGAGGTTAGCGGGCTGCTCTTCAGCTACACGGGAAATGCCGTTTTTGCCGACGTAACCGCAAGCCGCAAGCTGGCCGCCCGCCTCAACGAGGCCCGTGGACCCAACACCGACCCCATCAACGCCGGCGCCCTTTTCGCCATGGGCATCATCGATGAGCTCAACCATGCGCTCGCCGCCGAATACCGCAAAGATGTCGACCCAAAGGTGCTCTCCGACGCGCTGCGCTGGTTCGCGGGAAAGATCGCGCCCGCCAATCTCGAGCGCCTGCTCCTCACCTTCGTCGAGCAGTTCCCCAACGTCGATGTCTACCAGGGAAAAGTCACCACCGCCCAATGGCTCAACGGGACGACCGAGGGACTGCCCAACCGCGAAGCCGCTCTCGAGGAGCTGATGTTGCTCTGGCTGGCCAACAGCAATCCCGCTTTCGCGCCATTCCGGGAGCTCTTCGAAGATGAAGATCTGAAACACCACACAGCCTACAAAGCCGTCACCGCCGCGCTGCCGGATTACATGGAGACGCGTCCGCTGCTCTCGCCCGAGGTTGGAACACTGCTCGATGCGCTGCGGGCTCCCATGCTGGCCTCGCCCGATTCGATCACTAGCCAGCTCGACTTCATCCGCGGCAAATGGTCCAAATATCTCGGCCCCGACCTTCGCCGCGTCCTGCTTGCCATCGATGTCGTGCGCGAAGAGGACATCGCCATCTGGCTGCGCTTCCATCCTCCCGCTCCTGACTGGTACCGCCATGGCCCTCCGGGGCGAGGCAATGAAGGCTTCATTGGTGATGAGTACGTCGGATTCAACCAGGATTTCGTTCCCGGAGGCCAGCTCTACGCCTCCGACTACCAGGCTCCTTTAAACGAATACGAGGCCTTCAGCGTGGATCAGGCTTGGATGCCCAATGTCGTCCTCGTCGCCAAGAGCACCTATGTCTGGCTCGAGCAACTCTCCAAGAAATACAGCCGCCACATTCATAGACTCGAGCACATTCCCGACGAAGAGCTTCGCCTGCTCGCCGACCGCGGCATCACCGGACTGTGGCTGATCGGCCTGTGGGAGCGCAGTGTCGCATCGCGCACCATTAAGCGCTTGCGCGGCCACGGAGACGCCGTCGCCTCCGCTTATTCGCTCAAGGACTATCAGATCGCCGAAGACCTCGGCGGCGAGGCTGGATACACCCACCTGCGGGACCGCGCCCGCCGCTTCGGCATCCGCCTGGCCAGCGACATGGTGCCTAACCACATGGGCATCGATTCATCGTGGGTCATCGAGCATCCCGACTGGTTCATTTACCGCTGGGAGAGCCCCTACCCCGTCTACGGCTTCACCGGCCCTGATCTCTCGCCCGACAGCCGCGTCGAAATCAAGATCGAAGACCACTACTACGACCAGTCCGACGCCGCTGTCTGCTTCCGCCTGCGCAATCACCGCGACGGATCCACGCGCTACATCTATCACGGCAACGACGGCACCAGCTTTCCCTGGAACGACACCGCTCAACTCGACTACTCAAAGGCTGAGGTGCGCGAACACGTCATCCAGACCATTCTGCATGTCGCGCGGCAGTTCCCCATCATCCGCTTCGACGCCGCCATGGTGCTCGCCAAGCGGCATATCCAGCGGCTGTGGTTTCCGCTGCCCGGCGCTGGCGGCTCCATTCCCTCGCGCGCCGAAAATGCCATGTCGCAGGAGGAGTTCGACCGTCTCGTCCCGCACGAATTCTGGCGCGAGGTCGTCGACCGCGTCGCTGCCGAAGTTCCCGGAACGCTGCTGCTCGCCGAGGCCTTCTGGCTGCTCGAGGGATACTTCGTCCGCACCCTCGGCATGCACCGCGTCTACAACAGCGCTTTCATGGTCATGTTGCGGGACGAGGAGAACGCCAAGTTCCGGTCGTACCTGAAAAAAACCATCGAGTTCGATCCTGACATCATGAAGCGCTACGTCAACTTCATGAGCAATCCCGACGAGCGCACCGCCATCGACCAGTTCGGCGATGGAGACAAATATTTTGGCGTCGCCACCATGCTCGCCACTCTGCCCGGCCTGCCCATGTTCGCGCACGGGCAGATCGAGGGTTTCACTGAGCGCTACGGCATGGAGTTCAAGCGCGCGCGCATGGAAGAGCATCCTAACGAAGGTCTCATCGGCGGCCACACGTATCACATCGCGCCGCTGCTCAAGCAGCGTGCCATCTTCGCCGAGAGCGCCAACTTCACCCTCTACGACTTCTGGACCGATCACGGCACCGTCGACGAGAACGTTTTCGCCTACTCGAACCGTTTCCACGATCAGAGCTCGCTCGTTATCTACAACAACCGCTATGGAAACACGCGCGGCACCATCCACGTCTCGGCGGGCTTCATGGACAAGGGCAGCGGCGAAATCCGCCAGCGCAGCCTCACCGACGGCCTCGCCATCCCCAACGACGCCTCCGTCATCCTTGCCTTCCGCGACATCAATCGCGGGCTCGAATACCTGCGCCGCGCCACTGATCTCCACCACCACGGCATGACCTTCGACCTGCGCGGCTATCAGTACGTTGTTCTGTTGAATTGGCGCGAGCTTCGGTCGACTGCCGAGCAGCCATGGGACCGCCTCTGTGATTCGCTCCACGGACAGGGCGTGCACAGCGTCGAAGAAGCTCTCTCCAAGCTCCGCCTGCGGCCGTTGCACGACGCGCTCCATCAGGCCGTGACCTTGAAATACGCGCAGCTCTTCGCTCACATTTCTGGCGAAATCCCGAGCAAGACGCGGCGAGACGAGAAAGGGCACGCCATTATGGCGCCAGGTGTAGACAAGGCTGAGAAAGCTCCTGAACAACCTCCCGAGACACCCGACGGACACCTCAGCCCTGACAACATTGATCTGCGGGTGCGCCCGTTCCTCGAAAAGTGTCAGAACTTCTTCGATCGTGCGCTCGAGATGCTACCTGCCGAAGACAAAGAGCTCATGGAACGCATAGTAGCGTCACCGAAGGTCTCTGCCGCGAAGCCCTCACTACGCGCGCCCGCGACGGAGCCCACCCACGCTGATCCTGTCGTCGCTTATCGTCACGCATGTGAGCAGATGAGCCTCGCCGCGCTTCGCCTCCCAGCTCTCGAACGCACATTTTCGACTGCCTGGCCCCCGGTCGTCCGTTACACATTACCCAGCGACGAGCCGGGCTCGCTGCTCGAACACACCTGGCCTCCCGTGCTTGCCTGGGTCGCGCTGCGCAGTCTTCCCGCGGACGGCAACCGGCTCGAAATCTTCGACAAACTCCAGTTGCGCGCAGCACTCGCCGACATCTTTTCTTCGATGGCGCTGGAGGACGAGCAGACCTGGCGTATGGCCGCACGGATCCGTACCCTGCTCTGGCAGGCCGAGACGCCCTCCGCCACCATCGACACGAAGGAATTCTGGTCCGATCCCGACGTCCGCTGGCTCGCCGGAGTCAACGAGTCGAAGGACAAGACCTATTTCAACAAGGAACTCTTCGAAGAGATGCTCTGCTGGGTCCAGATACCTGCGCTGATGGAAATTGCGAAGCGCAATGGAGAACGACCGCAAGCTATTCACAAGCTGGAAGAAGCCATCGCCCTCGCCTGTCATGCGGCAACAAAGTCGGGCTACGACCTTGACGCCTACCTCAAAATATTGAGCGGTGAAGCGGAGGAAAGAGTAACCACGCCCGCAGATGATGCAAACCCTGTGGTGCGAAAGCGGGCTGACTGAGACTCTCACTTAAAGGCAGCTCAGCCTTGCAGTCGGATAGGATCAGGACTAAGCATGACCATCCGCCGCTGGTTCCGCGATCCCCTCCGTCTGCTCCTCATCGTTACGGCTCTTCTTGCCTTCGTCATCCAGTCCGGAGAGCTCGGCACCTCCGATACCACGCACCGGCTCCAGTCGGCGCATGCCCTCTGGACATCGCAGCCTCCCGTCTTTCCTAACGAATACCCCGAGTTCGGCATTCACGGCCGCAACGGCACGCTGCAGAGCTGGTACGGCATCGGCCAATCGCTGCTCATGCTGCCCGCTGATATCGTCGGAACCTACGTCGAGCGCCTGCCGATCTTCGCTCACTACTACGGCAGCGACCCCAGTGTCCGCGACATCATCGTCAGCTACTCCACCAATATCCTCGTCGCCGTCCTCACCGCGCTGCTCTCGTTCCGCTTCCTGCACCAGCTTGATTTCAGCGTGCAGCAGGCCATCCTCGGAACACTCGCCCTCGAAATCTGCACAACACACCTGCACTACACGCAGAACATGATGGAGAACAACTACATTTTCCTGCTAACGCTCGCAGGGATCTCCTACCAATACGAATGGCTGCACACAGGCAGCCGCCGCGCGCTTCTCATCGGATCAAGCACACTCGGCCTTAACTTGCTCACCCGCCTCACTACCGGGCTGGACCTGCTCGCCGCCGGGCTGTTCATTGTTTTGGTGCTCTGGATCGAAGGATCCCGTGGCCTCGCTCTCTGGCAGCGTTGTCGCACCTACCTGGCAACCGCCGTCCCTGTTTATCTCTTCTTCGGCTTGCTCGACCGCCTCTACCAGTTCTATCGCTTCGGCTCGTTCACCAACACATACATCAGCGTGCTCTCGCGGGAATTCCGCCAGCGCGATCCTTCCCTTCCCGCCACCTACCCATTCGAGCTGCCTTTCCACGTCGGATTCTTCGGCGCGCTCTTTGCCCCGGAGAAGTCCATCTTTCTCTTCGATCCGCTGCTCGTCCTAATGCTCCTGCTCGCCGCCCTCGCTTGGAGACGATTCAGCTCCCCAGTGCGTGCCTACATCATCGCCACTTTCCTTCTACTGCTCGCCTACATCACCTTCTACGCGCGATACACGGTCTGGTCCGGCGACTTCGCATGGGGAGACCGCTATGTCTCGACCTCTGTCCAACTGGCCGCGCTGCTGGCCGTCCCCCTGCTGCTGCGTTATCGCGCCGCGCTCGCAAAGCCCATCTGGATCTGCGGCCTCGCTCTCATCGCGATAAGTACTGTCATCCAGATTGCATCGCTGGCCTTCTGGTTGCCGCTCGAAATCTACCAGATGGAAACCCTAGGCCATCCCACCTTTGTCATCGCGCTGCGCTTTAAGAACATCGCCGCCTTTGCGCTCGGCAAGATGGACGCCTGGGGCCTCAACAACCACGCTATGAGCGAAGACCCCTGGGACTATGTCCACATCACTACCTGGAACTTCCTGCCTTTCCTTCTAAAACGCTCGGGATTCGCTCCCGCCTGGGCTGTGCGCTTCGCCTTTGTTGTGTGGTTTGCTGCCCTCGGCGTTCTTATCGCGGTCCTCGCTCGACTCGCGCGGGTCCTCACTCGCCACGAGCAGCCCATCCCCGATGCCTCGCAAAATCCGGCGTTTCACGCGTCGTGATATGTAAACTTCCGTACATGAAGTCAATCCGCTGCGCGTCCGCGCTTTTCTGCCTGCTCTTCTCCCTTCACGTTTTCGCCCTCACCCGCCAGCCTTTTGCGGACTACCATGCCCGCCGCGTGCATCTCGCCGAAAAGCTCAATGGAGGAATCGCAGTCCTCTTCGCCGCCGAGCAGCCTCAGCTCGACTTCATGCCCTACCGGCAGGATCCTGACTTCTACTACCTCACTGGTTGGAACGAGCCCGGAGCAGCGCTCTTCATCCAGTCCGCGATACCAGCCGACGACCACCACCCGGCCCGTCCCTACCGTGAGATCCTCCTGCTGCCCACGCGCAACATGCGCATGGAGCGCTACACCGGCCCCAAGCTGGGCGCCGACACGCCCGGCGCGGCAGCAACGGCTGGCGTTGACGAAGTGAACAGCATGACCGAGCTGCCCTCCCTTCTCACCGACCTCGTCCACCAGAACCCGATTGCCCTCCGCAATTTCTGGAGCGAGACTGACTCCTCACAGGCCAACTCGCTCGCCTCCTGGACCGCAACCACCCTCGGCCTCGACCAGGCTCCCAATTTTCAGAACGTCCGCAACCTGACCAATCAGCTCCGCGCCATCAAGGACCCCGGCGAGATCGAACTGCTCCACAAAGCCTCCGACGCTTCCATCCAGGCGCAGCTCGCTATGATGCGCGCCGTACGCCCCGGAACCACCGAAGGAACCGTTGCCGGCATCATCATCGAGAAGTTGATGGAGAATGGCTGCGAACGCCCGTCCTATGCCCCCATCGTTGGATCAGGCAGGAACTCCACCGTCCTGCATTATTCAAACAATAGCGAGACGATGCAGAGCGGCGATGTCGTTGTGGTCGACGCCGCGGGCGAATATTCGATGTACGCGTCAGACATTACTCGCACCGTTCCCGTCGACGGCCACTTCACCGCGCGCCAACTTGAGATCTACAACATCGTCAAGGGAGCGCAGAAGGCAGCCATGGACGCCTTCGTTCCCGGTACCTCGCGCATCAACGATCCTCAGCACAAGTATCCCGACTCGCTCGACACCATCGCCTGGAATTACATGAACGCCCACGGAAAAGACCTGCACGGGGAACCGCTAGGCAAGTACTTTATCCACGGCATCGGCCACTCGGTCGGCATCGACGTGCACGACCCCTGGGACTACTCCAAGCCCGTCCAGCCCGGCATGGTCTTCACCATCGAGCCTGGAATCTACATCCCTGAAGAGAAGATTGGCGTGCGCATCGAAGATGTCTTCTACGCCAACCCAAATGGCAAGCTCGAATGCCTCACCTGCGCCCTTCCGAAGGATGCCGAAGAGGTTGAAAAGATTATGAAAGAAAGCAGGCAGGCGAGATAACTGCACAAACCCTGCCTGTTTTTCAAGCCTGAGCGAAACCTGGGCTCAATCGCCGTGTTCACGCCAATGATGGCGGGAACGCCCATGGACGCGGTACGTCCATGCCCGCCATCATCTTGTCTGGACTACGTTGCCGGGGTCGGTTACCGCTGGCTCCGGCTATTTTTGTCTCAAAAATAGACGCATCAACGGCGAAAAAGTGGCATGCGTCTTAACTAAATCTTAAGTCTAACAAGCGGATAATCGTTCAGGCAGTCACGGCAGAAATGGCCCGCCGAGCGAGAGCCTTTATTGGCAGGGGCAGTATCATCACCTACAGGACATTGCCAGAAGCCGGTGCTTTTCTCCCCGGCCGCTCTGCTTCCAGGGTCTTTGAATGCGCGTCCTGATCGTTGAAGATGAGACTCGACTGGCCGAGAACGTGGCCACGGCGTTTCGCGAGGGCCCGGGATACGCCGTGGATGTTTGCCATGACGGCGAAGAGGCTCTGCTCGCCTGCGATGCGGTGGAATACGACCTGATCGTGCTCGACCTGATGCTTCCCCGGCAATCCGGCGGCAAGGTTCTTGAGACGCTGCGGACAAAGGGAAGACAGATGCCGGTTCTCGTGCTCACAGCGGTATCCGAGATCGAAAGCACGATCAAGCTGTTGAACCTCGGCGCCGATGACTATATGACCAAGCCTTTCGATCTGGGAGAGCTGATTGCGCGGGCGCGTGCCCTGGTTCGCCGCGGCAAGGGAGTTCGCCAGACCTCGCTGACCTGCGGCGGCCTGACACTCGACTTCACTGCGCAGACCGTCGAAGCCGACGGCCGGCAGATTGAGCTTTCTCCGACCGAATATCGCATCCTCGAGTACCTGATGCTCCATCCGCGCAAGATTGTCTCCAAGCGTGAGCTGCTCGAACACCTGTACGACTTTACCTGGGAACATCATTCCAACGTCGTGGAGGCCCATGTCTCAAACCTCCGCCGCAAGATCCGCGCCGCCATGGAGCATACCGTGATCGAGAATGTACGCGGCCGCGGATACCGCCTCAACCAGCACGATGAGTCCGCCGCATGAAGACCAGCTCCCTGGTACGACGCGCTACGGCTGCAGTGCTCGGCATCGAATTGCTCTGCGCCCTGGGCATGGCGTCGACCGCGCTGTGGCACGAGTGGCGAACGCGGTTGCGGGCCCTCGACGAGACCCTGCAGGGTCGCTCCGATTCGCTCATCGGCGCTGTGCAGGACGCCGAAGATCCCGAGGACAACGTGATGGTCGATCCCCAGGAATTTTCACCGGGAAAGGGCGAGGAGTTTGCCGTATATAACACCAACGGCCGCCTCGTGGGAGCTTCCCGGGGCGATCTTTCCGCCGTCGCTCGCGGAGACGGCGATGCGCTCCGAAACGTTACTGTGAATGGACACCGCTACCGTGTGCTGCAGCGGGAAGCACTCCGCATCATCGACCGCGAAGAAACCGGTGGACAAGGAATCCGCCGGCCCGTAACCGTCGTCTATGCCATGCGCAGCGATCACGTGTGGCACGAAGTAGTGGCGGCTACGCGTTTCTACCTGCTGCTGAGTCTCGGGTCCGTCTGCCTGACCGCGCTGCTCCTGGTTCTGCTGGCGCGCCGCCTGCTTCGGCCATTGAACGAACTCGCCGCGGCGGCCGCCCCGATCAGGCCCTCGGCACTCGAGTTCTCCGCGCCCGCGTCCGCACTGGAAACCACTGAGCTGCGCCCCCTCGCCGATGCGCTCGCCCAGATGGTCGCCCGCCTGCGCAGCGCCTTCGAGGCCGAACGCCGGTTCGTGAGCGACGCAGCGCACGAATTGAAGACCGCCGTCGCCGTCGTACGGTCGAGCATCCAGGTGCTTGCCATGCGAACCCGGTCCGCGCAGGAATACGCGAGCGGGCTCGATCGAATCCTGGCCGACAATCAGCGCGTCGAGGAGTTGGTGTCACGCATGTTGACGCTGGCCCACTTCGAAGAGCGAGGTGGCGGCGCGAGCCAGGCCGACCTCGGGAAGGAGACAGGCGTCGCGGTCAGGAACCTCGCGAGCTTCGCGGAATGGCGAGGTGTCACGCTGAACTTTTCAGAGGAGCCGGGAGCAAAGGTTGACATGGATGCGGAGGCAATTCAGGCGCTCGTGTCGAACCTGGTACTGAACGCCGTGCAGCACAGCGGAAGAGGCTCCGAGGTGCTGGTGAGCGTGCGATCCAACGGGCACCGCCCCGGAAAGGTAACGCTCGAGGTGCAGGATTTCGGGACGGGCATCTCGGCCGAAAATCTCTCCCACGTCTTCGAGCGGTTCTTTCGAGAAGATCCATCCCGCTCGCGCGACACCGGAGGCGCAGGCCTCGGCCTCTCGATCTGCAAGAGCATCGTCGAGAACGCCGGCGGCACGATCGAAATCCGCAGCGAGCAGGGCAAGGGCACCACCGTCACCGCGCTTCTCGAAACAGCACATGGGAACAACTAGCCCAGCACCTCATCGGCACTCGGACTGGAACCGTAACTTCGCAGTTCGCCGCGCGTAAGCAGGAAGTAGACCACCGGTGTGACCACCAGGCTCAGCAACATCGAGATCAGCAAGCCCCCGATCACCGAGATCGCCAGCGGCTGCAGCATCTGCGACCCCTGCCCCAGGGCCAGTGCCAACGGCAGCATACCGGTAATTGCGGCGAGAGCCGTCATCAGGATCGGGCGCAGACGGCGCTGCGCCGCATGGAGCATTGCCGCGCGAGCGTCGGCGCCTTCGGAGCGGTAGCGCTCATCCGCATCGAGGAGCAGGATGCCGTTCTTCGCGACGATGCCGATCACCATGATGAGCCCCATGAAGCTCGAAACGTTGAACGCGGTCCCGGTGAGCAGCAATGCTCCGAAGACACCGGCAATCGAAAGCACCGACGAGGTCAGGATCGCCGTCGGTGCGGCAAAGTTGCGGAACTCACTGAGCAGCACGCCAAATACGAGAACCAGCGACATAAGCAGGACTCGCGTCAGCTCGGCGAACGACTTCTGCTGCTCTTCGTACGTTCCGCCGTACACCACGCGAACGCTGGAGGGCAGATGCATGGCCGCGACCCGCCGGCGAACGCGCTCAACCGCGGTTCCTAGGTCGGTGCCTTCGAGCCGCGCGGTAACAACGACGAGCCGCTGCAGGTTCTCGCGCCGGATCTCATTCTGAGGGGGCAGCTGCGTGACTGTGGCCAGTGATCCCAGCGACGCCGTCCGGCCTGAGCCGGAATTGAACACCGTATTTTCGATCGTTTCGAGCGACTGGCGCGTCTCATCACCCAGGCGCACGCGAATCGCATAGGGTCTCCCGTTGCTGATCACTGGATTCGCAACCTCGACGCCATCCATGATCGAAGTCGCGTCTTCGGCTACCTCCTGCGTGGTGAACCCCAGCCGCGTGGCGACCTGCGGATTCACCTCGAAGTTAGTCGCGGGACCGCTGATCGTGTTATCAATTCCGTTCTCGATGTCGACCACGCCAGGCACTTTGCCAATCTCATCGGCGACCCGCGGAGCGATCTTGTTCAGCAGTGTCGCGTCGGGAGAGAACAGCTTGATCTGGATTGGCTCGGGGGCGTTTGAAAGGTCGCCGATGTTGTCCTGCAGCACCTGCGTGAATTCGATATCCAGCTCCGGCTCCGAAGTTTTGATCTGGCGTCGCACGTCGGCGATGATCTCGTCGATGCCGCGGCTGCGATGCTGCTTCAGCTTCACGCTGATGTCACCGGTGTTCGCCTCCGTAACCGCGGCAAATCCCATCTGCAAGCCGGTGCGGCGGCTTGTGCTTTCCACCTCGGGCGCGCTGCGCAGAATCCGCTCCACGTGATCCAGGACCATCCCCGTCGACTGGAGCGAGCTGCCGGCTGGCATCACGTAGTCCAGGATGAAGCCGCCCTCGTCCATCTCCGGCAGCAGGTCGGAGCCGAGGCCCTTGTAGGCGAAGTAGCTGCCTGCGACGAGCAGCAGGCAGAGGGCTCCAAGCCAGAGCGGCTTGCGCAATGCCCAATCCAGGGCTGCGTGATGCCACTCCGTGAGCCTGTTCAAGTAGCGGCCCTGCCTGTGTTCGCCGGCCTCGAGCGATTCACTCCGCTCTGCTGTCGGCTTCAGCAGGACCATCGCCAGCCCCGGCGTCCACGTCACCGCAAGCGCCAGCGAGGTCAGCAGAGAGATTGTCATCGTAATCGCCAGCGCGCGAAAGAAGCTGCCTGTGACCCCGGTGACGGCAATCAGCGGAAGAAAAACCACCACAGGCGTGATCGTCGACCCGATGAGCGGACGCGACATCTCGTGCAGGGCCTTGCGCACCGCCTCCGATCGGGTCTCTCCAGCATCGCGATGCAGGACAATGTTCTCGACCACCACAATCGCGTCGTCGATCACGAGTCCGATTGCGGCGGCGAAGCCGCCCAGGGTCATCAGGTTGAAGCTCTCGCCGATGAGCCACAATGCAAGTATTGTAACCGCCACGGTGACAGGAATAACCAGTCCCGCGACGAGCGCCGAGCGCCAGTCCCGCAGGAACAGAAAGAGAATCACGCAGGCCAGCACAAGGCCAATGAGGATAGCGTCACGGACACTCGCAATGCTTTCGCGCACGATCTGCGATTGATCGTAGAAGGGCTCGAGCTTCACCCCGCGGGGCAGCCCCTTTTGCAACTGTGCTATCTCGGCCGTGACGCCGTCAGCAACCGCTACCGTGTTGCTCGTGGGCTGGCGGGCGATGTTCAGCAGCACGGCGGGGCGTCCATTTGCAGACACGTAGGTGTAGATCGGCTGCGATGCCTTTACCACCTCCGCAAGATCGCTAACCCGAACCGGCGCGCCGTTCGCGGTGGACTTCACGGAGAGTTGGCGCAGGCTCTGGATATCGTGGGCCTGCGAGCCGACGAGAGTAAGCACAAGCTGATGGTTCTCGTTGTAGAGGCCCGGAGAGTCAATCGTGTTGGCGGCGCCGATGGCGTTCGCCAGATCGAGGATGGTCACGCCCGAAGCCTGCATGCGCGCAAGGTTCGGCACCACGTGATACTCAGGAATCTGGCCGCCCTGGACCGCCACAGTTGCCACGCCGTCCACGCGATTGAGCGGCGGCTTCAGCGTGTAGGTCGCCAACTCCCACAGATCGCCTTGCGATATCTCGGCATTCGTTGTGGTGAGACTGTAACCGAGGATCGGAAAGGTAGCGAACGTCAGCCGCCGTACATCTATCTTCACCGTTGGGGGCAACTCTTGCTGCACGCGGTTCACGGCGGAATTGACGAGTTCGAGCGTGCGGTACATGTCTACCGACCAGTCGAAGAAGAGGCTCACCTCCGCCGAGCCGCGGCTGGTGATCGAGCGGACGCTCTGGAGGCCCGGCACGGAATTCACCGCATCCTCAATTGCCTTGGTAATCGTCACCTGCATCTGCTCGACCGGCATCACGCCGTTGTCGACAGCGATAACCACGCGAGGAAAATTGGTCTCAGGAAAAACGGCGATCGGTGTACGAAAAGAACCATAGATGCCGGCCAACGTGAGCACCATGACAAGAAACACGATGGTGCGCAGCCAGCGCGGCAGCCAGAATGTATCGCCGGGACGAACCCCCGGCAGGCGCGAATTGAGCGCCATTAGTCTTTGCTCCCGCCAGCGGAATCATCCTTGCCCTCGTCCCCTTTGCCACCTACCTTCACCTTTGTGCCGTCATCCAGGCCGTACCCGCCTTCGGTGATGACCATGTCGGTTTTGGTTACTCCGCTGAGTATCTGCACGCTCTCGGTCGTTCGCATTCCGACCTTCACCGCGCGCTTATGAGCCACTCCGTCGCTGCCCACTAGCAGCACGTTTGTGGATCCATCATCGGCGGGCAGAATGGCGCCCACGGGTACTTGAATCGCCTCCGCAATCGTCGTTCCTCGAATCACCGCGTGCACGGGCGTGCCGACCCTGTAGCGCCCTCCGGGATTCGGCAGCTTGAGCCATATTTCGACCGTGGTCGATCCCGGATCGAGGGCAGGACTGATCAGCGATATGGTCGCGGGCTGCGGATCGGCCTCGCCCGGAACGGTCAGCTCCGCCGTGCCTCCAACAGCCAGCCTCTGCGCGGCGGCCTGCGAGATGTGCAGCTTCGCGAGAAGTGAGGTTGTATCCATCACTGTGATCACCGGGGTTCCCGCCGGCGCCATCTCCCCGGGGAACAGCGGTCGGTCGGTGACCACGCCATCAATCGGACTGCGCAGGCTCGCGTAACTCACCTGCGCCTCGGCGCTCTCCACTTTGCCCTGGGCGGAGGCGAGCTGCCCATTCGCGCTTTCCTTGCTCGTCCTCGAGGTCGTCTTCTGTGCATTGGCCAGACGCGTCACCGCCGTATCGTATGCGGCCTGTGCCTGGACGGCTGCCGCTGCTGACGTCTCCACGTCGCGGCTCGAAATTGCGCCCTGCTGAAGAAGCAGCTTTCGCTCCTCCGCTGTCCGTTTGGCTACGTCAAGATTCGCCTTCGCCTGGGCTACGTCCAGCTCGGCCCTTTGCACGTCTTCCGGAATCGTGGCCTGTGTCGCGGCCGTGTACGCGGCCTGCGCCTGCGTGAGATTTCCCTGGCTGTCGAGCGCGGCCCCGCGGAGATCGCGGTCCTCGAGCGTGAGGAGTAATTCGCCTTTGTGCACGCGCGATCCACGCTGAACCAACTCTTTCGCGATCGGGGCGCTGATTCGCGGCGCAATTGCGGCTTGCGCCATAGGCGCGAGAACAGCGTCGGCTGCAATCTCTTCGGATATGGGCCCGACCGTGGGATGCTCCGCCTCGACCGAGACAACCGGCTCGGGCGCCTCTTCGGGCTTTCCTCTGCATCCGGTAAGCGCAGGCCCGATCAACAGCAAAGGCAGCAGCATGGTTAAATGTCTGACTTTCATCTTCCGCTAGAGCCTTCCTGTAAGTGTTTCAAGTTGCGCCAGCGCGACGTGATAGCGAAGCAGGCCGTCGGCCCGTGCACCTTCCGCGCTCACGAGCGTGCTCTGCGCGTCCACTACCTCGAGAACCGTGCCTTCACCGTTCACGTAGCGCAGGTTGGTGAGACGCAGCGCCTCGCGCGCATCCACCACGCTCGCATCGAGCGAGGCAAGTTGCCGTCGAGAAATATCGGCTTCGTTGTAGAACTCCGTCAGGTCGGCGAGAAGGCGGCGCTGAGCCGCACTCAGAGCCACTTTACTTGCCGTGGCGCGCATACGCGCTTCCTTCACCTTGCGCTCCGAGGTGAGCCAATCCCAAACAGGAATATCCACGGTGACGCCTGCCGAATAACCAAGATTGCGCGCGCCGTCCGGCCCGTTGGCGGCAAACTGCGGAGCATCGATTCCATAGGTGTAGTTAAGCGCAACATCCGGCAGTAGACCCGCCCATGCGGCCTGAGTTGCGGCCTGGCTTGCCTGCAGAGTTGCAATCGCGCTGCGCACTTCAGGATTGTTCGTTCGCGCCGCCGCCTCTACGTCCTGCCTGTCGGGCAGTGCGGGAGGAGCCTCTCCGTCTGCAAGGGTGAATTGTGTAGCCGGGTCAGGATAAAGAAGAACACCAAGCTCGAGATTGGCCTTCTCCTCGCCGAGCTTCGCTTCGGCCAGTTCGCGCTGCCGCTGCTCCTGCTCCAGACGAGCCTTGATCACGTCCGCATGGGCGGCTTCTCCGGCCGCTTCGCGTTTCTGCGCGATGTCGACAAATCGATCCGCCTCATCAAGCGCACGTTGTGCGACCACTGTTCTTTCCGCGCCCGAGCGGACACTGTAGTAAAGCGCAACCACCGTTGCGACGAGGCCGCGGCGGGCAATCTCGAATTCGGCCTTCGCACGCGCCGCATTGGCGTTCGCCAAACGCACCGCGGCCGTCCCGGCTAGTCCCAGCGTTTCACTCACCGAAGCCTGGCTGTAATACTCGTGCACCGCGTTGTTCGCAATGAAGACAGGCAGGGACTGAAGGTGGCCGCCCTCCACCGTCGCCGCATAAGTGTGGTTCGACTCGGTAAAGAGATATTGGTTGTGATAGACAACCGACGGCAGAAGCCCTGCTCTTGCGTCCTTGCGCTCAAGGGCCGTGGCATGGGTCTCGGCGGCTGCCGCCGCGAACGCGGGCTCATTGGCCTGCGCCAGCCGGATCGCATCATCGAGCGTCAGCCCCGCCGGGGGTTTGGCGGAGGCAGCCTGCGCCATTCCCATCGCGTGCACAAGCCCCATCGCCAAACAGAGCATGAAAGTTCGAACGGCGCGCATTCTCTGGACTATAGATGGGCAATCCTTAAGATTTGCTGAAGCCGGCAGAGGGATTTACCTTCGCCCAAGGACCGCCGTTCAAGATCTTTGCAATCTAATCGGGGATTTCCTCCTCCGGCGCACATCGAAACCCGGGCATGCCGGTGATGAGGTAGCATCCTAGCATTCATGCCTCTGCCCAAGGTCAATCTCGCAGCCGAGTCTCAGCCGTCACAGTCCGCGCAGCGCGATCTGGACCGGCCCACCGCGATTCAGATCTACGAGCAGGTCTCCCTCAACGCCCGGCGGGAGCTGGCGCGATCGAATATCTCGCTGGCACTTTCCGGCCTGGTAGGCGGCCTTACTATGGGACTCACTGCGCTGGGCGTCTCGATTGCGACGGCCACGCTGGGCCGGAGTCCGGCCGCGCAATTCACGGCATTTCTTTTCTATCCCCTGGGCTTCATGGCCGTCATCCTCGGCCGCGGGCAGCTCTTTACGGAAAACACGCTTTACCCCGTCGCTCTGATCCTCACCGAGCGCCGCCATGTGCTGAGCACACTGCGGCTGTGGGGAATAGTCTTCCTGGCTAATGTCGCTGGAGCGTTCCTGTTCGCCATGCTGTGCGCGCGTACCAAGGCCCTCGAGCCTGCTGCCCTTGCTGCAATGGTCCAATTCGGAGTCAAAGCCGCGACTCTGCCTGCGAAGGAAATCTTCTGGAGCGGCGTGGTCGGCGGATGGATCATCGCCATGGTCGCATGGTTGGTGAGCGGCAGCCATTCCATCACCGGGTCAGTGGCGCTCATCTGGAGCCTCACCTTCGTCGTCGGCCTCGGCCACTTCGCGCACTGCATCGCTACCAGCGGAGAAATCCTCGCCGCTGTCCTCGGCCATCAGCTCCCAGCGCTCACTTATTTTGCATGGCTCCTGCCCGCGGTGGCCGGCAACATCGCGGGCGGAGTTCTCCTGGTCACCCTGCTCGAATACGGCCAGTCGAAGCTGCGCTAGTATGTCGCGGTAGCTTACGCCGTCGGCGCTTCCAGCTGCTTTACATCCTTTTTCAGGTCCTGCTTCAGATTCTCGAGCAAGGCCTCGATCTGCTCCTCGCGCTCGAGCATCGCAAAGCGGTCTTCGAGCGAATCCCCGCCGAGCAGTTCGCCTGTCGCCGCATTTACCGCTTCCCTCCCCACGATACGGGCTCGCATCCGAGCCATGCTGGCCACGCCCTCCTTCTGTTCGACAGCCTGTCGCGCCTGATGCGCCTTGCTGACCACGCGCGCCCTCCGGTGCTGCGCAATCATCATCTCGCAGCGCGAGCGCGTCTCCTCCAGCTTCTGCTCCAGCTTGCGCAGCGCCGCCTTCAGCGTGTCGGCCTCGGTCTTCTGGTCCTCGAGCTGTTGGACGAACCCCTTCGCCATCTGCTCATGGCTCAAAGACCGCTCCAGCGCCGCGCGCGCCAGGTCGTCGGAGCCCTTCCTTACCGCCAGCTCTGCCTTGCGTTTCCACTCTGCTGCCGATTCATCGTGCTCCTTGCGCTTCTTGTCCAGCACATGCTGGTCGGCAATCGCAATCGCCACCTGTGTCTTCACCTGCATCAGCTGGTTCTCCATATCCAGTACCAGTTGCTTCAGCAGCTTCTCCGGATCCTCAGCCTTCTCGATCAGATCGTTGATATTCGCCCGCAATAGCGTTCCCACACGTTCGAGCAGTGCCATAGCTCCTCCTTACGCCCTCTAAAAGGTTGCGGGCGGAGAGCACCTGCCCTCCGCCCTGGTGATTCACTCCTTGCCATCGATTGTGGCGCTGCCGTTGGGCCGCGCCCGCATGCTTTTCACGTTTGCCATCAACTCGCGCATGTCCATGCCCGAGAGCGCTTCAAAGAGAGCCGGCACCTGGGCCGCAATCTTCGTGATGTCGCCCGTGAGCTTGTTCGCTCCGGCTGCGCCGTCGTTGCCCGTCGAAACGATGGTGATCTTATCCACCTTCGACAGCGGCTCCGCCATCGCCCGAACCACGTCCGCCATATTCGTGATTAACTTATCGACCACGGCGGCCTGGCTCCATTCCTGATAAGCCTCGGCCTTCAGGTTCATGGCTTTCGCTTCCGCCTCACCCTTCTGGAAGACGATCGCCGCCTCCGCCTCGCCCTGCGCGCGGATGGATACCGCGCGGCCCTCGGCCTCCGTGGCCAGCCGCATCTTCTCGGCCGAAGCCAGAGTCTCGATCCTCTGCCGCTCGATCTCCGCTCCCTTCAACACGGTCGCGATCAACTCTTTCTCGTGGCGCAGAATTTCCATCTCCTGCACCTTGATCTGCTGCTCCTTCTCGATCTGCTGAATCTTCACCTGTTCCGCGGTCACCTGCTGCTGCATGATGTTGGTCTGGATCTCGTAAGCCTTATCGGCCTGTGCTTCCTGTCTGCGGCTCTGCTCGGTGAACTGCGCCTTCTGAATATCGAGATCGCGCTGCGCCGCCGCCTGCTTGGCCAGCGACTGGGTCTCTGCCAGCACGCGCTCCTGGTCTGCCGCCGCCTTCGCAACTGCCGACTCCCTCAGCGCATTCGCCCGCCGTATCGCCGTGTCACGCTCGGCCTCCGCCGCCGCGACATCGGCATCCCGCTTGATGCGGACAATATCCGGGCGGCCCATGTTCGTGATGTACTCGTTCTTGTCGCGCACCTCCTTGATCGTGAACGACACGACTTCGAGTCCCATCTTGCTGATGTCATCCGCGCACGTCGCGCGCATGCGGTCGCCCACCATCTCCGGCTCTTTGACGATCTGCTCCACCGTCAGCTGTCCGATGATGCCGCGCAGATGACCCTCCATCACCAGCCGGATCAGCCCTTCTCTCTGCTGCGGCGCCTTAGTCAGGAACTGTTCCGCCGCCGTAAGGATTGATTCCTGGTCGCTGCGCACCTTGATCTGCGCGACCGCCTCGACCGTCACCGCGACACCCTGTTTGGTGTACAGGTCCTGCTGCGGAGCCACATCGAACGACATCAGCTCCAGAGACAGCTCCCGGCAGCTCTCCACCATTGGAAAGATCACCGTGCCGTGACCTTTGATCACCCGAGGCCCGCGAAAGCCATACACAATCAGCGCCTCATTGGGTCCCGCTTTGCGGAACATCCTGGCTAAAGCTGCCATCAGAAAAATCAGCAATAGCAACGACAATCCAACCGTAACTACTAATGTGTTCGTCATAATGCCTCCTGATCCTTTCCATCAGGAAAACCGTTTGCTTTACCGCTCAATCGGGTGCCCCACATCCGGATCTGCAGACTTGGCACGAATTCAGTTCAGAGATTTGATCTCCGACGAAATCGAGTCCTCGTTTGAGACCTCATCCCAAGGCCGCACCCAGGCAATCCCCTGCTCGTAGCGCATCACCACCACCTCCACGCCGCACGGAATCGCTACGCCTGCTTCACTCCGCGCCACCGCAAAACGGCGCGCGCCGTTCTGCGAAAACTGGATCTCCCCCGTTCCGCCCTCGCGGATCGGCCCGCTCACGCGCCCCAGAACCCCGGCAACCGCTGTCTCCTCGGCCGTCAGTTCGTGCTCGTGAGGCAACAGCACCTTGGCCAGGAACCAGAACAGGATCGCCGCACCGGCCAGTCCCGCAACGATGGCCGCTCCCAGGATCACCACCGTCAAGAGATTGGCATAGCGCTCCAGCAGGTAGCCGCATCCGCCAAACCAGCCCAGGAAGGCCGCCAGCGTGAATGCGTTTATGGGACTAACCCCGCCTTTACCCTGCGCAGCGTGCCCTCCGCGCGCAGCAAGATGCCCCGCTCCACCGTGACCGAGGTGAAAATGTCCGAAATGAAAATGCGAGAACACGCCCGCAAACGACAGCAGCGTCAGTGACAACCCCAGGGCAAAGCAGATCAGGTAAAACGTCTCCCACGTCATTGACCATTCTCCCTTCTCGCGCGCCCGTTCCCGCCTGATCGCTCACCCGACCCGCGCCGCCGCGCGCCTTCTCCTCTTGCCGCGTCTACGGGGCGCAGCACCTCCAGGAGCCTATCCACGAGTCCCGGAGTTTCCATCACCGCCTCCAACAGCAACAGGCATTTGCGCGTGTCCTTATGCCGAGCCAACGCCAGCAGCGCCTGCCTTAGCTGGACATCGCGCCGGAACCGCTCCGCCCCGCTCACCAGCCACAGATCCAGCTTGTCTTCAAGCGCCCGCGCGTCGCTCAACAGCTCCGCGTGATAGCCCTCCGGATCGTCGACCAGGTATCCCGGATGCACCTTGAAGAACTTCGCCAACAGCTGGCGCGTGGTGTTGGTCAGGTGCGGCCTCGCCCCGCTTTCGATCTGCGAGAGGTAGCTCTGGCTCATCGAGGCTCCGGAAGCCTTTAATTCCGACCGGATCGCCTTGACCAGTTCCTGCTGCGTCATCGCGCGATCCATCCCGCGCAGATTGCCTTCGACCTCGCGCAGATACCGGAGTTTTTCGCCAAGCTTCATGGCCGTCCCGTCGTCCAGGATCGCAACGATAACATTTAATTGCAATCCGCGATAATAATATCGCGATTTGCGATATTGGCAAGAAAACGTTGGTAACCGAGCGCAAATCACGCAACGATCAGGAGTTCGTTTGTCCCGGGTGATTACCCTTGCGGTCGCGGCTAGTCCAGAAAGCTGAACAAATCCGCCAGCTCTGTTCCGATCTCACTCTACTCTTCGATCAAGCTCCCACCGGTGCGTTCTGCACTGATCTCCATTTCCTGTCCCCCCGATCCCGAGCCTCTCCACCCGCTCCATCAGGCCCTGCGCATCAAAAGGAGCGCGCACCTTCGCATCGTTATCGAAGTACACATACACATCCCGCGTCGCGCCCTTCGGAGCGGGCCTCACACTCGCGTGCTGGCCCTCGGCTTCGCCGCCCTTCGCCCAGGCGACGACACGCTCTGCCCACTTGTCGAGAGCCGCCTCGTCATAGCCGCTCGCATAGAGAACCTCCGACCCGTGCAGCCGGCAATAGACAAAATCCGCCGTCACATCCATCAGCAGAGGCCATTCCACCGCATCGGCGCATACCAGCGCGATCCTGTGTTCCCGTAGCAAAGCGATGAACTCCTCCGATACGAAGCTCGGGTGGCGTATCTCCATCGCATGGCGAATCGGCCCGGCGGTTTCCGGCTCGACGAACGCCCTGCCCGTTAACCATGCGTCGTGCCCGGTCGCCAGGTCCGCCGCCTGCAGCATTGTCCGAGGCAGCAGTCTGAAGAAGCTTTCCAGCACGTCGGGGCGAAACGTAAAGCTCGGCGGCAGCTGCCACAGGATGGGTCCCAGCTTCGGTCCCAGCGCCAGCAGCCCGGAGGCAAAGAAGTTAGCCAGCGCAACCTCTGCATCGCGCAGCTTGAGCATGTGGGTAATGAACCGAGAGCCCTTAACCGCGAAGACGAAATCGTCCGGTGTCTCCTCGCGCCAGAGCTTATAGCTGGTCGGCCTTTGCAGAGAGTAAAAGCTCCCATTGATCTCGACTGTTGGGAAGATCTCGCCGCAGTAGTGCAGCTCTTTTTTCTGCGGCAGCTTCTTCGGATAAAAAACCCCGCGCCATGGCGAGTACCGCCATCCAGAAACGCCAATCCGCACCGTGCCTGTAGCGACACTACTCATGGCGTACCTGTCTCCATGACTGTCAAGGCCATTCGGTCCCGAGAGAAGCCGTAACCGTTCTGAATTCATGCGCATACGGGCCAACCCCGAATGGCCGACTATATCGAAGGAATCACTAGAATAGAACTATAGGGAAAGCTCTGAAAGGCACGGCTCCGGACCTGGTCCGGACCGTGCCTTTTTGTTTTGCGCCTTCCCTTCAATTCCATCGCAAAGGAAGATTTGATGAGCAATATCTTTACCAAGCTGGGCATCGGCATTACAGATTTCGGCAAGTGGGTCGCCTCCGCCATCAAGGAGACCGTCAGTCTGTCCCAGAAAATCCAGAAAATCCTGGCCGCCGAGAAGCCGCTTCAGAAGCCCTTCGTCGAGGGCCTCTCTACCGTCGTCTCCGACGTCGAAGCGCTGATCGCCTCGTCATCGGTCGCGGTCAGCGCCACCGGCCTCGACTTCTCGGCTGACACCCAGGCCTATCAGCACTTCCTCACGCTTGTCGCCGACTTCAAAAAGCTGGCCCCGATCGTTGAGGAAGCCGTAAGCATTCTCGAGGGCAAACCCGCCGCGAACTAGCTCTACCATGGCCCGCCCGGAGCCGCAAATCCGGGCTCTCCTTCCTGAATCGCATCGCTTCGTCATACAAAACAATGGAGATACTCGCAAAATCCAAGAAATCTATCACTTGCAGTCTCGCCCTTGGGCAAACCCTCATCGCCTCTATGACTTGCCGCGCCGGGGGAGGGGGACCGATCACGGCGGCCCGGCAGCCGGTACAGTAATCTGTCACTGCATGAGCACACCTGAGTTCTCGCTTCTGATACTGCTGACCTCCGTTCTCGCTGGATTGCTCGGCGCGCTCACCGGACTGGGTGGCGGGGTGGTTATCGTCCCGGTACTCACCGTGCTCTTCCATGTCGACATCCACTACGCCATCGGAGCCTCGCTGGTCTCGGTCATCGCCACCTCTTCGGGAGCGGCGGCGGCCTACGTGCGAGAGGGCTACTCGAATATCCGCATCGGCATGTTCCTCGAGATCGCGACCACGATCGGGGCGATCTTCGGGGCCTGGCTCACAACCCGGGTGCCCACCCACGCCATCGGCATCGTCTTCGGCGTAGTTCTGCTGTACTCCGCCTACGCCTCTGTGCGCATGCGGGAGCATGTGCACGCGCCCGGACGACCGGACGCCCTGGCGTCAAAGCTCAGAATGAGCGGCACCATGCCGAGCGCCTCCGGCCCGCTATCTTACTCGGCGCAGCGCGTCCCAGCCGGCTTCGGTCTGATGTTCCTTGCCGGATCACTTTCCGGATTGCTCGGCATAGGCTCGGGAGCCGTTAAAGTACTGGCCATGGACCAGGCCATGCGCCTGCCCTTTAAGGTATCCACAACCACCAGCAACTTCATGATCGGAGTTACCGCCGCGGCCAGCGCCGGAATCTACCTGAGCCGGGGATACATCTCCCCGGGGCTCGCCATGCCGGTCATGCTCGGCGTGCTCGCCGGGTCGCTCATCGGCTCGAAAATTCTCGTGCATGCGCACGTCAATGTCCTGCGCATCGTCTTCTCCATCGTGATCGTCGCCCTGGGACTTGAAATGCTCATCAACAGCATCAGAGGAACCCTCTAAAAGGAACTATGCGATGCAACTGACGGATCAGAAGCTTGAAGTGGCCATCGGGCGCATGCTCCAGGTCGGAGTCATGCTCGCCGCCACTGTCGTGCTCATCGGCGGGATACTCTACCTCCACCACGAAACAGGACCGCGCGCGGACTACAGCTCCTTCCACGGCGTCGCCGAAACACTTAAGTCGCCGGAGCGCATCGCAGGCCGAGCCATTCACGGAGACCCTCAGGGTATTATCCAGTTCGGTCTCCTCTTGCTCATCGCGACGCCGGTCGCCCGCGTGATCTTTGCCGCCGCGGGCTTCCTGCTTGAGAAGGACTATCTATACGTCTGCGTCAGCCTGATCGTGCTCGCCGTTCTGATCTATAGCCTGCTGCACGCAGTCTGACGGAGACCGACGCTACAGCGCGATCGTCACCGCCGACTGGCTGAGGCTCTCGATCCAGGGTTGGAACTCGGGAGCATCGACGCGGACGTCGCGGAAGACCCATCCCGCCAGCAACAGCACCGGTGCGGGACCCGGCTCGATCGATGCCAGGGCGCGAAGTGTCGTCACTGTGATCTGCTGGTCAGGCTGCGCTGCGTGGGAGATAGCCACGCACGGGAGGTCAGGCGACAACCCCGCTGCGCGCCACTCCGCCGCTAACCCGGAGAAGTCCCTGCCCGGCATGTAGACGACGCGCGTCGGCTCCGAATGCCCGACAGGGCCATCCGCCGCGTGATGCCCTGAGGCGAACAGGATGCTCGATGAAGCTCGCCGGTCCGTAAACGAGCGCTGGAGCGATGCCGCCGCGGCGAAAGCAGCCGTAATGCCCGGCACCACCTCGAACGGGATACCTGCTTCGCGCAGCGCATCCATCTCCTCGGCAGCGCGGCCAAAGACCAGAGGATCGCCACTCTTGAGCCGCACGATCGACAGACCTTGCTTCGCCTTTTCGATCATCAGGCGATTGATCTCCTCCTGCGTGATCCTCTTCGTCCCGCAGCGCTTGCCGACGTTCACCGCCAAAGCCCGCGGATTGGCAAGCGCAAGAATTGCCGCCGGAACCAGATCATCGTGCAGCACAAGCTCGGCCGCAGCGAGCAGCCGAGCAGCTTTCACCGTCAGCAACTCGGGATCTCCCGGTCCCGCCCCGACCAGATAAACTTTCCCCGGCGTCGTCAAGCGCAGACCTCCTTCGACTCGAGAGCAAATTTCCGCGCGGGGCACTCCCGCGCATCGCACACCTCGCGATGGGCGAGCCGATGTAAAAGGAGCTTGCGCTCTTCGCCGGCGGGATACGCCGCCAGCACCTCGCGGCGAAGTTCGCCTAGACTGCGCAGCCACGGACCCAGGTCGCCGGGGAGCTGCTCGTCGATCTCTTGCCGCAGCTGCTGCGCGAATGCGGGGCTTTCACCGGCGGTGGAGACAGCGATCTGAAGATCGCCGCGGCTTACGACCGATCCGAAGTAAAAGTCGCAATGCGGCGGGTCATCGACCGAGTTGCAGAGGATATCGCGCTCTACCGCCGCCGCGTGGATCGCCGCATTGACTTCCGGATTGTCCGTCGCGGCAATGACGAGGAAGGTCCGGTCGAGATCGGAGGCAATGAACTCGCGCCGGATCAGCTGGATACGGCCTTCGCTCGCAAGCGTCTCAATTTCTGGCCTGGTCCGTGGCGCTATGACCCGCAAGTCAGCCTCCGCCGCAAGCAGCGATGGAATCTTCTGCAGCGCAACCGCTCCCGCGCCGGCCAGCAGGCAACGGCGTCCGGCGAGTTTTACAAAGATAGGCAGCAGACTCATGTGTGTTCCTCAGTCGCCCTCGTAAGCCAACGCGGGCACGTCTCGCTCTACGCCGTCCAGAGATTCGCCGGCCAGCCGCGCCCGGATTTCTTCGGCCTCATATCTGGAGAAATAAGATCGGAGATTTTCTCCCGGGAGACGCTCCTCAAGGTAGCTGCGCAACAAGCGCTCGAGCGCTTCGGGGACCTCGGTCGCGGGAACGCGATAGCCGACCGGTCGGGCGATCGCCGCGTACTTGCCGACAGCTCCGCCCACACAGAAATAAAAAGCGTCGACCATCCTGCCCTGATGCTTGATCTTCTTTCCCTCGAGTCCGATATCTGCAATCCAGTGCTGACCGCAGCTATTCGGGCATCCGGTCACGTGCAGTTTGAGCTGCTCGTCGAAGCCCGGAAGCCGCTCTTCCAGCTCCTCAACGAGCCACCGCGTGAAGGTCTTGGTTTCGGCGATAGCCAGCTTGCAGAACTCGGTGCCGGTGCAGGCAATCGCTCCCCGCCAGAATGATGAACCTTCCACATGCAAACCGATCTTCTCCAGCTCACGGGCCAGCTCCCCAGTCTTGTGCCGCGGGATGTTGACGAAGAGCAGGTTCTGCATGATGGTTGTGCGCAGTTGGCCATCGCCGAATCGCTCTGCAAGATCGGCGGCAGCGGCAAGCTGATCGCCGGACAACCGCCCGCGCAATACAGACGCGCCGACGTAGCACAACCCAGCCTGCTTCTGCGGATGAATGCCGACATGGTCACGGATCACATCTTCAGGAAACATTTCATAGGGCGCGGCATCGAAGCCGAACCCCAGCCGCTGCTCGATCTCAGCCAGAAAACTCTCCGCCGTCCAGCCCTCACGCGTGAACAGATGCTTCAGCCGGGCGCGGTCACGGCTCTCTCGCAGCCCCTGCTGGTCGCGGAAGATCGACGCGATCGTGCGCGCGACATCGGCCGCCTGTGGGACTGGGATAAATGCATTGAGCTTCACCGCGAGATGGGGATCGCTTGAAAGCCCCCCGCCTACCCGGACCACATAACCAACTTCATCCCCGCGACGCACGGCCGTGAATGCAACATCATTGATTTCCGGATATGAGCACCAGACGGGGCACCCAGTTGCGGACATTTTGAATTTGCGCGGCAGATTGTAGAACTCGGGATTCGCTACCAGTGAGTGCGCGATCTCGCGTGCCAGAGGCGACGCGTCGATGAGCTCGTCGTGGGCGATACCCGCCAGCGGGCAGCCGGTCACATTGCGAACTACGTCGCCACAGGCTCCCTTGGGCGAAAGTCCCACCCGGTCGAGCGCATCAACGATCTCGGGGATGGCTTCGATCGTAAGCCAATGGAGCTGGATATTCTGGCGGGTCGTAATATCGGCGAGGTTGCGCGCGTGGGTCTTGGCGATATCGGCGAGCACACGCAATTGAGGTGAGGTCACAATGCCATTCGGCATGCTGATACGCATCATGAAATAGTCGGTCGCAAGACCTTCTCCGCCCTTGCCACCCACGGCGCCGACTCCGTCTCCCTGGGTATAAATCCCCCACCACTTGAAGTAAGCGCCAGCCCACTCCGGCACAACGCTCGATCGGCCCTCGCGGGCGAACGCTCGAACCTCGTCGAAGAGCTCCCACGGATTCTTCTCAAGCTTCAGGCGTTCGATGCGCTGTGCTTTTGTTTCCTTCACTGCTGTCGCCATTTGTGCCATCGCCCCTTCTTTTGCCGTAGAAAATGAAAAAGCCCACCGAAAAAGGCGGGCTGAGCGGAGTCTGTGAGTGAAAGGTGCGGCTACTCGCAAATCCGGCTCAGCGTGAAACAACACGCATGACAGAGGCAAGCCGGAATGGAGACGAAACCCATCGTCATAAGAATAGCACCTCGACCGTCTGCGTCAAGCACACGGCGCGAAACAACACGTATCCCGATACAAAGCGTCCCTACCTAGAACGTAAAGATCGCCTGCAGGAAAATACGGCGGCTGGCAGAGCCGGACGAGTAGATCTGTCCCGCCATCGCGTTCGACTTGCCGAAGTTGGGCGTTCCGAGCGTGCCCGTCGGCGGAGCGAGGTTGATATCGTTGAACAAATTCAGTGCCTGAACACTGAAATTAAGGTTGTAGCGATGATTCACGCCCGACTGACCGCCAGGTCTCCCGGGGCCGCCCCCGCCTCCGCTCAGGCCTCGCGGCCCAAGCCCACCGCCCGGTCCGCCTGGGCCGCGTCCTCCGCCACCTCCCATGAAGACTCCTGGCCCGTGCCCTTCAACCTTGGGGCCGAAACCGATGCTCTTGGTAGCGCGAAGGTTGAACGTAAACAGATTCGGGCCGTCACCAAGGTTGATCGGAACGCGCGTTTCGTTGGCGGAGGGATTCACATTGAAATTGCCGTAACTCGTGTCGATAACGTCAGTATCACCCGGTTGCGCATAGGAGGGGCGGTCGTTGAAGAAGGAGTCGCCGTTGAGATCCTGTCCGACGGTAATGTTGAACGGCCGGCCCGACGCCAGCACGATGAATGGATTGAACCTCAGCCCCCAGCGCGTGGACCAGGAAGCCATAAGAAACATTTGGTTACGGGTGTCGAACGAAGCGCGGCCGTAATCGGCTTTCAGGTTTTGTGAGTTGGAAGGATTGCTATTGATCCCGCCTGTGTCGCTGTTCGCCCAGCTCAGCGTGTAGAAGCCGAAAATGGATAGATTCGGCGTGAAGCGGGCGTTGAAATTGGTGATGATCTGGTTTTGCTGGAATTCAGCCTCGGAAAAGTACTGGTAGATGTTAGGTCCCGTCGGGTCATACACGGGCGAGTAAGGGGCGTTTGCGTTGCGTGTAATGAATTGATGACGCCCCAGAGAATTAAGATATGTGAACGAGACCGTCGAGGCTTTCGTCACCTGACGTTCCACTCCGACTGCTGCCTGTTCTGTAAGCGCGGCGTGGAGATTCGGTTGGATCTGGTAAACGGCAGTCTTGCTGCTCGTGCTGCCGGCTCCCGAACACGCAACTAGGTCGGCAGAGGTGATCCCGTTCGGCAGATAGCAGGTTGGGTTCTGTATCACGACTTCCTTCTGCGGCGAATTGGGGAGATCGCTCTGGCGAGTCGCTTGCAACACTCCGGAGAGAGGAAAGCGGTCGTAGAAGAATCCGTAACCGCCCCGAATGACTGTCTTGGCAGGCTTGTTTTTTGCGCCGAGGGCGTAAGCAAAGCTGAAGCGCGGAGCCCAGTCGTGCTTGTCGCCGATGTCACTCTGTGACTCCCAGCGCACCCCGTAACTTATGGTCAGATTCTGCCGTGCCTTCCAGTCGTCCTGGTAAAAGAGGCCGACATCGGTGAGGTTCACGGTGGTGCTGGGTTCACCGAAGGTCACGTTCAACTGGCTCGGGCCGCCCCCCGCAGCTTGAATCTGCTCCCACGTTTGACCTATGCCCTGGCCGTAAATCGTATTGCCGTAAGCAGTCGCGGCGTCGGTGCTCACGCAAGAGGGGCTGGTGGTCGTGCACTGATGCCCGCCAAAGGTGAAAATGCCGTTGAAACTGGAATTCGCAGTGTTCGCATCGCGCGCGACCCGGAGGCGTCCGCCGAAATTGATCGCGTGTTTCTTCAGTGCCATTTCAGTCAAATTCTGCAGTTCGAAATGAAGCGAGTGATCGTTGATGATCTGCTCGCTGTTCCCGCCAAAGGTCTCAGTGCCTGAAACCTGAACCTGAGGTGTCGTGGCAAACGGTGATTGGCTCGAATAATCGCGCAGGAACTGGAAGCGCGTCTCGTTGATGATCTTGTCGTTGATCACCTGCGTATCGCTGATCTGAACTGTGTGCTCGCTTGATGAGGAGTTATAAGCCTGGTTATTGAGCGAGAACTGCCCCACACCCTGGTTCTGGTTCGAGTTGCCGTAATACTGATAGCGGACGCTCAGTGTATTCCGCTCCCCAAGCTGCCAGTCCACGCGCGGGCTGATGTTTGTGCGGGTTCGCGGCGTAAGAAGCGAGTCGCTGAAGGGCGCGGTGTTATAGTCCGCCGGATTGGTATAGATGCCGTTTGCGAAGTCGCCATTGATCTCGCCAACAAGGCGGTAGGCGCTCACGATTGCGGCGTCCTCAATGTTGCGGCGTTCGGCGCTTACGAAGAACGACGCTGTCTTGCTGATCGGGCCATTCACGGTGCCGTTGAACTGATAGCTGTGATAGTCGGGAATATCACTGGTAAAGGGATTGCCGGTGTTGAACTGCGATGCATTCCCCTGCACAAAGAACTGCCCGTGGAACTTGTCGGTTCCGGGCTTGGTAAGAATCTCGATGCGGCCGTAACCAAGCTTGTCGTACTCAGCTGAGAACGGGTTCTGATTGATGCGTATCTCACGGATCGCCGACTTCGGAGGTAGCTGCCCCGCGGTGAACCCGTCGATATAGATCTGACCGCCATTCGGTCCGGCAGCCGGGCCAGCAAGTGCGTTCAATTCGTTCTGCAATTCATCGGGATCGTCGGAAAGCGCATCGAGGTCTTTGCCCTTGAGGACCAAGGTGTTGGCATTGCTCGATGGATCAATACTGACCGTCGGATTGTCCTCGTTCACTACAACCTGCTGCTTCTCTACCTGAATTTGAAGCTTCACGTCGAACTGTTTGCTTTGCCCGGAGACCACCGTGATCGCCTTCGAAGTCGAAGGAGCAAATCCGTTCGCAGTCACGATGACGATGTACGTGCCGGGCGCGAGGCCGCGCGTCTGGTAGGCCCCGCTCGCGTCGGATACCGCAGAGGCGAGGGTATGGCCGTCGGGAGTCGTGATGCTCACCGTCGCACCCGGGATCACCGCGCCGGTGGGGTCGCTGACGCTACCGCGAATGACCCCGGTAGTGGCCTGCGCCAAGGCAGCTGGCCCCAATACCCACAATACGAGCATCGACAAGAGACAAAAAGAGCGAAGGAAGGATTTCAATTAAGACTCCAAGACGTATCAGTATCAATTGGGCAGGTCGAACTTCAGGGTGTTCCTGCAGCCTCTGCCCCGCCTCCGCCGCCAAGGGTCCACGAAGCAGAAAACATGCTTTGACTGGCGGAAGAAGGTGCGGTGAGGATCGGTTCCACCCCTGCGAGCAAGGTGACAGCGGTTGCGGCCTCGGGAGTGCCCTGAGTTGCGACGATCATGACGGCATCGCCTTTGTGAAGTTCTGAGAGTTGTACCGTTGGTGTGCGCTGCAGCATCTGCGACAGGTCGCCGCTCCTCTGGCCTCCCGCGCCGCCGCCGGGAGTCCCGGCGCCGCTCTGTTGCCATGCTCGCCCTTGAGGCTGAGCTCCGGCTGCAGGTGGCGGACCCGTGCCAGGGCCAGCCGCTGGCGCTGCGTTTCCGCCCGATGCGGCTGCATTGGGATTCTTGAGCCGGGCTGCCAGCCCCTCGGCCATCTGCTGCGGCAGCTTATGCATTTGCGACTCGGGAGTGATGTGGATCACTACCGGCTTCTTGGTCGCCAGGTCGGTGACCGTAAGTGCGTTCGCCGCTTCATCGACCGAAACCACCGTTCCTGCGATGTTGCGGAATGAACCGGCTACCACTTCCTCCGCTGTGAACTCGCTCCCGTCGGCGCTTCGGTCCCCGCGGGCACGCAGCTGATCTCCAGGATGAATCTCGTCAAAGGATGAGGGCTTGGCATCGGAAAACTTGATCGAAGTCGCAGCGTAGCGTCTGTACACCGTTTTCGGCGTTGTATGAACCACAACGGTTCTTGAACCGACAGCGATCGTGATGGTAGAGGCCGCCGGATCCACACTTCGCACCAGCCCGCCGATACCCCGGCGCTGCCAGTCGGCCTGCTCCGCCTTTTGCCGCTGGGCGATATCGCCCTGCTTCATCGCGATGATTCTTAAGGCTGTTGGGGTACTGCCAGCATCACCTGCCGTAGCCGCTATCAGCACCCGATCCCCAACCGTTACATCACTCAATTGGGCCGGAGCGGCGTCCGCCAGTGATTTTGCTCCCGGTTCAGCGCGCAGAACCCGCGTGGAGCTACTCGCGTTGACCGTCGTCGTTGCTCCGGCATCGGATTTTACTGTTAGCGTACTGCCATCCACCGCCGTCACTGTTCCTACGATTCTGACCGCTTGTGGCGCGGTGCCCGGGGTCTGGGCAGGAAGAGAGCCTGGCAGCAAAAGTGCTGCGCCGGCGAGCGCCAGACCGCAGATGAGGCTCAAGCGAGTTGTCGTCTTTACAGATGGCATCAAAGTGTCTTGGTATGGTGCTCCAGAGGGCGGCTGCGGAATCAAGAGCTGTACTTGAAAGACGTAACGTTCTCGTGAAAGTTTCATGTATCGTGCAAGATACGTAATTCCTATGTATTAAAAATCCCCGGTTTTTCGCTTGACGCCCGGCGCATGCGTAACTCAAGGGAAGCGAATGTTTTCAGCGAATGCCGGATATCCGTCTCCTTGAACAGGTATCATCTCCGGAGGCATATTCCCCTCCGGTGGAGGCCTCTGATTACAGCCACCGTTATTAGGATGCCAAACATGAGGGAAACCCATACCGATGGCAATAACCAACGTCAGTAGCTCCGCCAGGGTCGCGGCAGGAACCGGAGGCGGGACCAGTTACAAAAGCGCCTTTGCGATGGTCACCACGTTGTTCTTCATGTGGGGATTTCTGACCTCGCTGAACGACATCCTGATCCCACACCTGAAGGCGATCTTCGACCTCACCTATACAAAGGTCACGCTGATCCAGTTCGTCTTCTTTTTCGCTTACGCAGTTTTCGGTTTTCCGGCTGGAAAGGTTGTCGAGTGGATCGGCTACCAGCGCACCATGGTCGCCGGACTGCTAACCATGGCGGCTGGGGCAATCCTGTTCATACCGGCGGCCAGCATTCCCTTTTTCCCGCTGTTCCTGGGTGCCTTGATCATTCTCGGGGCTGGCATGGCCGCACTTCAGGTTGCCGCAAATCCCTATGTCTCGGTGTTGGGACCGCCGGAAACTGCATCGAGCCGCCTGAATCTCTCCCAGGCGTTTAATTCTCTTGGAACTACCATCGGGCCTCCGCTCGGTGGATGGCTCATACTGCGCGGAGCCAGCAAGGTAATCGCTGACGTGCAAACCATGGCGCCCGACGCGCTGCATGCCTATCGCCAGCAGCAGGCGGCGACAGTGAAGATCCCGTATCTTGCCTTCGCACTTATGCTCGTACTGCTGGCGCTGGCGATTGCCCTCTACAAGTTTCCGCGAATCGACACCACAAAAGACTTCCGGCCGATGAAGGCCGGCGAAAAGGGCCCGGGTATCTGGCGCTACCCGCACGTGATTCTCGGCGCGGTTGCGATCTTTCTTTACGTTGGAGCCGAGGTGTCCATTGGAAGCTTCCTGATCAATTATTTCGGACAGCCATACATAGCCGCACTCGCTGCGACCGTGGCCGCAAATTTTGTTGCCTTCTACTGGGGAGGTGCTATGGTCGGCCGGTTCATCGGCTCAGCGCTTCTGCAGAAGATCAAAACGGGCACGCTGCTCTCCATTTGCGCCTTCGTCGCCATGGCCCTGGTGCTCGTCTCGATGCTGACGTTTGGTCATCTCGCCATGTGGACCATTCTGTCTGTCGGGCTCTTCAATTCCATCATGTTCCCAAGCATCTTCACATTGGGTATCGCCGAAATCGGACCGCTGACAGGCGAGGCTTCCGGGCTCCTGGTAATCGCGATCGTGGGTGGCGCCATCGTTCCCGAGTTGCAGGCGATTTTGATCGACCACATAGGAATCCACCACGCTTTTATCATCCCGGTAATGTGCTACCTGTTCATCGCCTACTACGGCTTGAAAGGCTCGAGAGTCATCCAGCCCGCCTAGTAGGAGAAACTCAATGCGGGCGGCCTTTGGGTCGCCCGTTCTGCTTTTGAGTCACCAGGCGCGTGATATCCGGCGCATGTCGTACCACAGGCGAAGAGAAGACTAGGCTCGTGGTTGGAATTCCGTAGGGTAGGAGACGCTCGATCAGCTGCTCCAACTCCTCGAGCGACCCTGTCGCGACCTCCAGGAAGAATGCGTCCGCTCCTGTGACGTGGTGACAGACCCTCACCTCCTGCAGCGTTTTCACAAACTTCAAAAAGGGATGGTAATGGGTTCCGTCGCAGGTCATACGGATAACGGCAACGACGGACAGGCCCAGGGCCGCCGGATTAACGGCCGCGGCGTATCCCTCGATGATCCCCTGCTCTTCCATGCGGCGCATGCGCTCCACAACCGCGGACGGTGACATACCGACACGGCGTCCGAGTTCCGCGTACGAGGCTCGGGCGTCGCGTGAAAGTTCGACCAGCAGATTCAATGACAATTCGTCGATATTTTCCATGAATTACCTACCATGACCTGCCCAGCGCCATCGATCCAATGGAAATTATCGCACAGTTCCGTGGATTAACTATGTACACTCCCTTGCGCTTTTCCTACGATGAACATCCGAAATGAACCAGATTCTGGAACTCGACGGCGGCCCGTTGTCCCTCGAGGATATTGCCGCGGTTGCGGTAAACGGCCGCAAGGTCGGACTATCCCGACAGGCATACAAGGGCATCGAACACTCCCGCGCCATCGTCGAAGCCCTTTTATCCCGCGGCGAGACCGCTTACGGCATCAACACCGGCTTCGGCAAGCTCAGCGATGTGCGCATCGGCCACAATCAGCTCGAAGCTCTGCAGCGAAACCTCGTCCGCAGCCATGCGTGCGGCATCGGCGAACCGCTGCCTGAGGACGAAGTCCGCGCCATGCTGCTTCTCCGCGCCAATGTACTGGCCAAAGGGTTGAGCGGTGTCAGGTCAGTGGTTGCCGAAACCCTCGTGGCGATGCTCAATCGAGGCATTCATCCAGTGGTCCCCGCTCGCGGCTCGGTGGGAGCCAGCGGCGATCTTGCGCCTCTCGCGCATCTGGCTCTGGCTCTGATCGGTGAAGGCGAAGTTTTCCTCGATGGCCAGCGGGTTCCTGCAGCAACGGCATTGAAAACAGCCGGCATTGACCCTCTGACGCTTGCAGCCAAAGAAGGCCTCGCCCTGCTCAATGGCACCCAGGCCATGGCCGGCATCGGAGGTCTTGCCGTCGAACGCGCGCTCCGCGTGGCGGAACTCTTCGATCTGGCCGGAGCCATGTCGCTCGAAGCCCTGCGCGGTACTCCGGCAGCCTTTGACGCCCGCATCCACGAGGCGCGGCCCCATCCGGGACAGATAGCGGCGGCGAAACATCTCCGGGAACTCCTCGCCGACAGCGAGATACGCGAGTCTCACCGCCACAACGATCCCCGCGTACAGGATGCCTACTGCCTGCGCTGCATGCCCCAGGTGCACGGCGCTGCGCGCAGTGCGCTCGCGCATGTTCGCGAAGTGATCGAAATCGAAACCGGCGCAGCGACTGACAATCCGCTGATCTTCGGCGGAGACGGTGGTGAGAACAGCGGCGAAATCGTCTCCGGCGGCAATTTTCACGGTGCCCCCCTCGCCCTTGCCGTCGATTACGCGGCCATCGCTCTAACTGACTTGATGAGCATCAGCGAGCGGCGCATCGACCGGCTGATCAATCCCGATATCAATGAGGGGCTTCCGGCATTTCTCTCAAAGGATCCCGGCGTCTCCTCCGGCCTAATGATTGTGCACGTCGCCGCGGCAGCCCTCTTGAATGAATCCAAGGTGCTCTCGCATCCGTCGAGTGTCGACAGTGTTCCCACCTCCGGCGGAAAGGAGGATCATGTCTCTATGGGCATGACAGGGGCTCTTAAGCTGCGGCAGGTGGTATCGAATGCCGAGCATGTACTGGCAATCGAACTGATCTGTGCCGCGCAGGGCCTCGAATACAGGCTTCCGCTCAAGCCGGCCCTTGAGGTCGAAGCAGCGGCCGGCCGTGTCCGTGAGATTGTTCCGCCGCTGACTGAAGATCGCGTGTTATCGAACGAAATTGAAGAGCTTGCTCGGGAAATCCGTCAAAGAAGATTTGATCGTTGGAGGGGAGAAGACCATGGTTGAGACAGCAACGGCGGAAGCTCCCGCGCGTGAAGCCATTCGAGCGCCGCGTGGAAACAGATTGAACACCCGGGGCTGGCAGCAGGAAGCGGCTCTGCGCATGCTGATGAACAACCTTGATCCCGACGTGGCCGAGCGCCCGGGAGACCTCGTCGTTTATGGAGGAACCGGCAAAGCCGCCCGCAACTGGGAGGCGTTCGACGCAATCGTCCGCACGCTCAAGACACTCGCCGATGACGAAACACTGCTTATCCAGTCGGGCAAGCCCGTTGGCGTGTTGCGCACCCATGAGGCCGCTCCGCGCGTGCTGATCGCCAACTCCAACCTCGTTGGCCGATGGTCAAACTGGGAGCACTTCCACGAGCTTGAACGCAAGGGTCTGATGATGTACGGCCAGATGACCGCCGGCTCGTGGATTTACATCGGCAGCCAGGGAATCGTGCAGGGCACCTACGAGACATTCGCCGAGGCAGGCCGCCAGCACTTCGGCGGCAGTCTTCACGGCAAGCTCGTCGTCTCCGGAGGAATGGGCGGAATGGGCGGCGCGCAGCCCCTTGCCGCGACAATGAACGGCGCTGTTTTTCTCGGTGTCGATGTCGACGCGGATCGCATTCAGAAGCGCCTGAGAAGCGGCTATTGCGATCACATCGCGTGGAACGTCGACGACGCAATGAGGATTCTCAACGAGGCTCGGCATGGTGGAACGGCAATCTCCGTCGGATTGGTCGGGAACATCGCGGATGTGCTGCCCGAGCTGCTGCGCCGCGACATCGTGCCCGATGTGCTGACCGATCAGACCAGCGCGCACGATCCGCTCAACGGATACGTGCCGGATGGAATGAGCCTCGAATCTGCGCTCAGGCTGCGCGAGAGCGATCCTGAGGAATACACGCGCCGCTCGATCGCAACCATGGGCAGGCATGTTGAAGCGATGCTTGAGTTGAAGCGGCAGGGCGCCATCACCTTCGATTACGGCAACAATCTCCGCGCTCAGGCAAAGCTCGCGGGAGTTAGCGACGCATTTGAGATTCCCGGTTTCGTTCCCGAGTACATTCGCCCGCTTTTTTGCGAAGGTAAAGGCCCGTTTCGCTGGGTGGCTCTCTCGGGCGACCCTAAGGACATTCACCGCACCGATAAGCTCGTGCTTGATCTGTTTCCCGAGGACGCGAGCCTGCGCCGCTGGATCGAGCTCGCGCAGAAGCGCATTCAATTTCAGGGGCTGCCTGCTCGCATCTGCTGGCTCGGATACGGCCAGCGTGCAAAGTTGGGTGTAGCGATGAACGAACTCGTGCGTACGGGCGAGATCTCTGCACCGATCGTGATCGGGCGAGACCATCTCGACGCCGGCTCGGTCGCGTCGCCCTACCGCGAAACTGAAGGGATGCTCGACGGCTCTGATGCCGTCGCGGATTGGCCGCTGCTAAATGCGCTGGTGAACACCGCGGCCGGTGCCTCCTGGATCAGTATCCACAACGGAGGCGGTGTCGGCATCGGCTATTCGCACCACGCCGGCATGGTAGTCGTGGCCGACGGCTCAGACTTGGCTGCGCAGAGGCTGGAGCGAGTTTTGACCACCGACCCCGGAATGGGCGTCCTGCGCCATGTCGACGCGGGATACCAGCATGCGATCGAATTCGCAGATCGCACAGGTATCCGCGTGCCCATGCGGGAGCACGGCGCTTGAGCCAGTTGCTCGTCGTCAATGCATCGCAGCTTGTCACTCTTGCGGGGCCATCCCGGCCTCGCACGGGAGCGGAGCTGCGCGAGCTTGGCATTATCCCCGACGGCGCAATGCTCGTTCGCGATGGCCGCATTGTCGCGGTAGGAACACGCCTTGAGGTCGAGCCCCAGGCTGAAGGCGCTGAGGTTATCGATGTGGGCGGGAGCCTCGTCACACCCGGATTCGTCGACGCGCACACGCATTTCGTCTTCGCCGGAAATCGCGCGGACGAGTTCGAAAGGCGCTGTGCTGGCGTGACGTATCAGGAGATCGCGGCACAAGGCGGAGGCATCCGATCGACCGTCCGGAAGACGCGGGCGGCCTCGGAGGACGAGCTTCTGGAAGCCGCGGGCCGCCACGCCGGCTGGTTTCTGCGAGGCGGAACAACGACCATCGAAGCGAAGTCCGGCTACGGACTCACCGTCGAAGACGAGCTAAAGATCCTTCGCGTGGTCCGGCGGATCGGTGAAGCGACTCCGCTTCGAACAGTGCCGACCTTTCTGGGAGCGCATGAAATCCCCGAAGAGTACACGGGGAACCCCGACGATTACGTAGCGCTGGTCGTCGATGAAATGCTGCCCCGGGTAGCCGATGAAAAGCTCGCCGAGTTCTGCGACATCTTCTGCGAGGCCAAAGTATTCAATCTCGACCAGGCGCGGCGGATTCTCACCGCCGCCAAATCGCACGGCCTCGGCCTGCGCATGCACGCAGACCAGTTCACATCCTTCGGCGCGAGCGATCTCGCCGCCGAGCTCGGCGCGAAGACCTGCGACCACCTCGAGCAGACGCAAGCCTCGTCCGTTGCCGCGCTAAAAATCTCTGGAGTGCAGCCGGTCTTGTTGCCCGGCTCTGTCTACGCCATCGGCTCGCACAAATATCCCAGTGCACGAGAGATGATCGGGGCCGGCCTCGCCGTTGTTCTTGCTACAGACTTCAACCCAGGTTCTTCGCCAACGGCTTCCATGCGGATTGTGATGTCTCTGGCGTGCACCCAGATGAAGATGACTCCCGCCGAAGCACTGACCGCAGCAACTATAAACGCCGCCTACAGCCTGAATCGTGGCAGCCAAATCGGCTCTCTCGAGTCTGGCAAATCCGCGGACTTCGTAGTACATGACGCTGAGGATTATCGCGAGCTTCCCTACTTCTTTGGAGATCATCAGGCAGCAATGGTCTTTGTGCGCGGTAGCAATGCCCTTACGCGCTAGATAGACGCCAGTTTGCCGATATTTGTGACGAAAGGCATTTCCACGACCATTCCGTTTCGGCTAAGCTGATCCTCTCCGCACCGACGGAGAGGATAAAAGCACCCAATGAAAAGAACTTTGCGACCCATCGCCCTTGTGGCAGTCTGCTTTCTCACACTCATCGGGCAATCTCAGCAACCGAAAGCGCCGCCCAAGCCGCCAGTAAGCCCCTCTCAGGCGATTCTCGACTCGTGGAACGATATAGGCCGCAAGCTGATCGCGATGGCTGAAGACTTTCCCGAAGACAAGTACGACTTCAAGCCGAATCCGGCGGAACGCAGCTTCGCCGAGCAGTTGCTCCACGCCGCCAACGCAAATTACTTCTTTATCAATCCTGCGAATGGCGAAAAGCTCCCGCCGCTGGAGGATCCCAAGCGCGATCAGTTTAAGGACAAGGCTGCCATCGTAGCGTTTGTGAAGAAGTCCTTTGGAGATGGTGCGGACCTGATCAAGAAAAAGGGAGACTCGGGATTGAATGACCTGGTCGTCGATCCCTTCAGCAATCAACAGAGCCGTATCGGCGATATGGCGTGGGGCTTGATCGAACATTCAGGAGAGCACTACGGCCAGCTCGTGGTCTACTACCGCGTAGCGGGCCTGGTTCCGCCAGAGTCCAGACCGAAGAAGTGAAGCCAAGCAACTGCTGTCATTTGACTTCCCTCCGCTACTCTGTTTTCATGGCCTCAACCGCATGCAGCCAACAATGATGAGCTTCGACTTCCGCCGGACGATGCCCTCGCGCATCGACACGCGGTCGATTGAAAGCATCATTATTACTCCCTCTCCATAGGAGCGGGCGGCTGGCGAGTGAAATCGAAGCAATCAAAGCCACCACCGTTCAACGCGGCTGGTGGCTTTAGTTTTTTGGGGAGAGAAAGTTCGATGACAGTTACCCTTCAGAACGTGCAAGCTGCGCGCGGGCGTATCCGCGACTATATTTATTGCTCTCCAGCACCGCACTCCGATGAGCTTTCCCAGTTGACGGGGCAGAGTGTCTATCTCAAGCTCGACAATCTGCAGCGTACAGGAGCATTCAAGGAACGCGGAGCGCTGAACAAGATACTTACGCTCAGTGATGACGAAAGACGTCGCGGCGTAATCGCTGCAAGCGCCGGAAATCACGCGCAGGCCGTTGCCTATCACGCAACCCAGCGCGGCATTCGCTCACGCATCGTCATGCCGCTCATGACACCGCTGGTAAAGGTCTCCTCAACCACGAACTTCGGTGGTGAAGTCTTCCTGCACGGTGCGAATTACGACGAGGCCTGCGCCGAAGCCATGCGCCAGGGCGAAGCGGAGGGCCTGACGCTCCTGCATCCCTTCGACGACGACGATGTGATTTCAGGCCAGGGCACCATCGGCCTTGAGCTGCTCGAACAGATCCAGGACCTTGAGGCCGTCGTCGTTCCGATTGGTGGTGGTGGACTGATCGGCGGGGTCGCATGCGCCGTCAAGGAATCGAATCCCAAAGTCCGCATCATCGGTGTGCAGACTGAGCGCCTGCCTTCGATGCTTCGAGCAACGGAAGCGAGAGAGCCGGTGACCGTCCCCGCAGAGGCGACCATTGCCGATGGCATCGCCGTTCGCCGAGCTGGCAATCGAACCCTTCCGCTGGTCCAGCGTTATGTCGACGAGCTCGTTACGGTAGACGAAGAAGAGATCGCCAATGCCATCTTGATTCTGCTCGAGAGGGAAAAGCTGCTTGCCGAGGGTGCGGGCGCCGTGGCCCTGGCAGCTCTCCTTCAGCACAAGACCATACTGAACGGCCAGAAAACCGCGGTGCTTGTTTGCGGCGGCAACATTGACGTCAGCCTTTTGTCGAGAATCATCGAGCGGGGACTAGTAAAAGACGGCCGCCGAACCCGGCTCCGCATTCATCTCACAGACCGCCCCGGCGCATTGCACGGCCTCACACGTATCATCGCGGACGCACGCGCAAACATCGTTCAGACTTCACACGACCGGGCGCACTACGGCGTGAATCTCGGCGACACCGTTATTGACGTTACGCTCGAGACGCGAGGAAATGCGCACATCACAGAAATAAGCCAGATGCTGACGGATGCGGGTTACCGCCATCAGCGGATTGAGTGACAGCCTCCAGATGGCTAAGCGGTCAAAGGCAATTCCCTACGTCGCCGCCAGAAGTAGAAGGCGAAAGCCCCGATCGTCAAAACCAGCCCAAAACCAAACTCGGTCGTCACATAGAGGGCCTTTCCCGCCGGAGCAGTCATGCGATCCAGAATCGCCTGGATGAAAAGATTATGGCTTGCATGCAGCATCGCACAGGGCCAAAGGCTGCCCGATTTAAGCCTTAACCAGCCCATGACGAAGGCCATGGCAATCACCATCAGCGTGAAGCAGGTTAAGGCGTAGCGAGGATTGGTGCCTGCATTGTAGTCAGCCCACAGCAGGCCCGGATAATGCCACACCGCCCAGATGCAGCCGCTGACAAAGCAACCTACAGTAAAACCAAACTGTCCCACCAGGCGCGGCAGAAGAAATCCACGCCATCCAATCTCTTCGCCAAGGGCGTTCGCAAGACTGCCAACAACGCCAAGTGTGGCCAGCAGAGGAACTCCCAAGCCCCATGTAGTGAAACCCGGCGACGCTGTCCGATTGAACGAGGCAGCCACGGCGGACTCGAAATCACTCAGCGCAAACGATCCCTTGATGTAGATCCACGTGATCGCGTAAACCGGGATTGCATACAACAGCGGAAGGAAATATCCGTAAGCCTCATACTTCACAGGGCGCCAGCTCCACCCCAGCGTGCCCACATCAATGCGCCTGAGGGCGCACGTTGCCAGGGCGGCAAATGTGGGACACCACATGACAAGCCTCACAACCAAACCCCCGCCTGTGCCGATGTGGTGGGTATGAATCATCAGCGCATATGGAACGCAGCTGAAGAGGAAAACCAGAAGGAGGAAGGTAAGAATCTCTTTCGCGGGCGAGCGCATAGTTGCTCGAAATCGTATCACCGGGTTTCATCAGATGCGGGGCGGTTCCATCGCCGCCCGGTAAACGTCACCTCGTCGCAAATCGCCTCGCGGAAGGTCTGGCATCCCGCCTGGCGAGCACTGGTCCGGTCGTGCTTCGCTCGACGAGCGTTGGCTGGATGACGTACTCGGAACCCTTGGCCGAGGGCTTCTCACGAGCGTCGTAAAGCGTATGAAAGGCGACTTTGGCAATCTCCTTGCGTGAGACGCGAACGGTTGTGAGGCCTGGCTTTGAAAAGGTGTTCAGGTCGATATCGTCGAATCCGACGATCGACATATCGTCCGGGACCCTCAGTCCGCGCTCGAACATCGCGCTCATCGCGCCGATTGCTGTCATATCGTTCGACGCCAACACCGCTGTAGGCTTCCTCGGCCTGTCCAGCAGGCGCATCATCGCCTCGTGACCGCCGTCCATGCGATGATTGCCTTCCTCGATCAGATCTTCGTCGATATTGAGCCCCTTACGCTTCATGCTGTCGATGAAGCCGCGATAGCGGATGCGCGCCGATGTCAGAGCCATGGGCCCCTTGATAAAACCAATCGAAGTGTGGCCGAGCGCGGTCAGATGGCCGACTGCCGCATCGATCCCGCTGGCATAGTCGATGGCAATGTTGCTGATTCCCTCCTGCGGAGTGCCCGTATCGAGAAATACTAGCGGGATACGGCGGCTGCTCAATTCATCGATGAGGTGCTCCTCCATTTCGGAGGTCATGATGGCCACGCCATCCGCCTTCCGCTGCAGCATGCGGCTTACGCACACTTCCATCCGGTGCGGATCGTAGTTCGTGTTCGCTACAAGTACCTCTTGGCCGAACTGTACCGCAACGTCCTCGAAGCTCTTGACCAGCTCTGGAAAGAATGGGTTCGTAATGTCGGAGATGATCAGCCCATAAAGGCTGCTCCTCCCGGAGCCAAGAGCGCGCGCATTGGTATTGGGATAGTACTTAAGCGCCTCGATTGCCCGGCGAACGCGTTCCGCTGTTTCAGCCGTGACCTTCTCGGAGCCATTAATGGTGCGCGAGACGGTCGCTGTCGAAACCTTTGCAAGGCGAGCAACTTCTTTGATGTTCATAGCCGCATTTCCCGAGGGGAAAGCCCGACCAGTTTGTCGCCGAGCGGCGCAGCAACGCACCGAAACCGACAGAGTTGGACTTCGGAACCCTTATACCCGAATCCGATCTCGAAGCCGCAGAGCTTTTTGCTATCTCCTCGTTCATTCCGCAAATTGCCTGCGTCGGTTTGTCGAGCGGGGTTCATTGCGTGAGATTGTAACCGATTTCACTATTTAACTCGCCGCGGCGGATCACCTTTTGTTTCTGTCTCGAGCGAAAACCGTGTCAAGGCGCGTCAAACAGACCAGCTGAACTTGGAACCGCTATGGGGCTTTCTGGTATCCTCTCCGCGTGTTCCTGCCCCGGAGAATCCCTTCTGTCCACTAAGTGCCTGCTCGCTCTGAGCCTTCTCGCAGCCCCATTGCCGCTTTTCTCGCAGTCTCAGGCCTCCTCTTCTCAGCCCATGGGAGGCGGAAACTCCACCGGAGGGGCCCATGCCGCAATTCACGATGCCGAAAATCGCCCGATAACGGCTGGCGGGTTTGTCGATTCAGGCCCGGTTGTCTTCGAAGACGTAACCCAGAAGTCCGGCCTCGCAACCTGGCGTCACACCATGGGTGCTCCCACCAAAAAGTTCATCATCGACACCAACGGCTCAGGAGTAGGCCTGATCGACTACGACAACGATGGATGGCTCGACATCTATCTCGTCAACGGATCAACCTACGACGCTCTCAGCGGGAAGACCACCCCACCCCACGCGGCTCTCTTCCACAACAATCACGACGGAACATTTACTAATGTCGCCGAGAAGGCTGGCGTCACGAATGACCGCTGGGGATTCGGGGTCGCTATCGGCGATTTCGACAACGACGGCTGGCCCGATATCTTCGTCGCCAACTACGGGAAAAACCGTCTCTATCGCAACAATCATGACGGAACCTTCACCGACGTCGCCGAGAAAGCTGGCGTAACGCTGGGCAACTGGTCCACCGGCGCAACCTTCGGCGACTACGACGGAGACGGACGCCTTGATCTGTTCGTATCTGGATACATTCACTACGATATGAGCAATCCGCCGATTCCCGGTTCCAAGGCCGTTGCCTATAGCTTCTGCAATTTCCGTGGCGTCGCCGTCATGTGCGGCCCCCGCGGCCTGTTGGGTGAACCAGATCACCTGTTTCACAACAACGGCGATGGCACGTTCACTGACGTAAGCGTCAAGGCCGGCGTCAACGACCCGAACCGCTATTACGGCTTCACCAGCATCTTTGCCGACGTCAATAACGACGGCAAAGTCGACCTGATGGTCGCTGACGACTCAACACCGAACTATCTTTACATCAACAAGGGAAACGGTACCTTCGAAGACGACAGTTACGCATCCGGCTTCGCGCTGAACGAAGATGGCCGCGAAACGGCCTCGATGGGCCTTGGCATTGGCGATTATGAAAATAACGGCCGCCTCGATCTTCTGACGACCACCTTTTCCGATGACTACAAGGTCCTTTACCACAATGATGGCGACGCCAACTTTACCGATGTGACCTACCGCCTTGGCCTCGCCCAGGACACGATCCCCTTCCTGGGCTGGGGAGTCGGATTCATCGATTACGACAATGACGGCTGGAAAGACATCATGATGATCAACGGCCATGTCTATCCGGAAGTCGACAAGCAGGATTGGGGCACCACCTTCGCCGAGCGCCCTCTGCTCTTCCACAATCTCAACGGCAAAAAGTTCGTGCTTATTCCGCCGGTAAAGGGCACCGGTCTCGCCGTGGTTACCCCTGGGCGGGGCGCGGCCTTCGGAGATCTGTTTAATGACGGCAAAATAGACGTCGTGATCAACTCACTCGACAACGCGCCGGTGTTGTTGCGAAACGTTAACCCGGACAAACATCACTGGGTTGAACTCAAGCTCATCGGTGGTCCCAAAAGCCCGCGCGATGCAGTCGGAGCCACCGTCTACCTGACTGCGAACGGCATTCGGCAACGCGGAGATGTGATCAGCGGCGGAAGCTACATCTCCTCAAACGACCAGCGCGTTCACTTCGGGATCGCTGATGCCGCAACCGTGGATGGCCTTGAAATTCATTGGCCCAGCGGAGCTGTCGAAAAGCTCAACCTGCCGTCCGTGGACCGCATCTTCACCGTCATGGAAGGCAAGGGAATCATCGCCGAGCTTTGTACGGCCTGCAAGGCAGAATCGACCCCATCAGCAAAAAAATAAGTCACCAGCCTTGAACCGGATACACTTAGGAATTCTCAAGGAAACCAGGCTTCTCAATGTTTCGCAAGGTCACTGCCCTCGCTCTTTTCTTTTCGATCCTCTTCATTTCCGTTCTCTCGGCCCACGCGCAGACCACCTCGGAATCTCAAGCGTCCGCCGCCGCGCACATCGATCAAGCAGCGCTGGATCGGTATGTCGGGCAATATCGCTCCGTAGAAGAACCGGACATTGTCTATTCGGTCTTTCGCGACGGCGACCGCCTCGAGATCGAAGCAGTTCGCTCCCCGCGACGGCAGCTTGCGGCAGAATCGGCTACCAGTTTCTCGGCCAGGAACCCCACAGAGCACCTCAAATTCACCGTCGACGCCGCCGGTAAAATCACCGGGGCCACGCTGAAGACGGACTTCTCCGAAACAGCCCTTGAACATATTGCCGGGCAACCGGTGCACAATCATTTCCGCCCCTACAGCGTGCAGGAAGCGATGATCCCGATGCGGGACGGCATCAAACTCCACGCGATTATCTTGCGTCCCACCGATACCAGCGAAGCTCTGCCGTTTTTGATGCAGCGAACACCGTACGGCGTCGACGGGTCGACCTCCGACTCCATCAATGCGCGCTACACCGAACTCGCGCAGAGCGGATACATCTTCGTTATGGAAGACATTCGCGGCCGCTACGGATCCGAGGGCCAGTTCGTCATGATGCGCCCCATTGCCCCTCACCACGATCCGAAATCCGCCGACCCGAACCAGGTCGACGAGAGCACCGACACCTATGACACCGTCGCCTGGCTCATCAAAAATATCCCCGGAAACAACGGGCGGGTGGGCGTCGTCGGCATATCCTACCCCGGATTTCTGGCGGCGGAAGCGGGGATCGATCCACATCCTGCTGTCAAAGCCATCTCGCCCCAGGCGCCAATGACAGACGTCTGGATCGGTGACGATTTCTTTCATAACGGCACATTTCGTCAGACCTACGGTTACGACTACGCGTTTGGAATGGAATCGTCGAAGGAAAATGCCTTCTCCAAGCTGAACGAAGACGCCTATACCTATTTCCTTAACGCTGGTTCCTTCGCAGCCGCCGCAAAACTTTCCGGCAGCAAGATGCTGCCAACGTGGCAAGCCTTTCTCGATCATCCAGCGTACGACCAATACTGGCAGGCGCGCGCTGTCCAGCCGCACCTGACTCAGGTCAATGTTCCTACTCTCGAAGTGGGTGGCTGGTGGGACCAGGAGGACATGTGGGGGCCTCAGGCCGAGTACGCCGCTCTCGAGCCTCACGACACAAATCATGAGGTCTTCCTCGTTCTGGGACCCTGGAACCACGGCCAGTGGGGCCGCACGACCCGCCATCTCGGAATGGTGAATTTCGGCGCCGCCACCGGAGACCAGTTCTGCCAGCAGATTGAAGCCCCCTTCTTCGCGCATTATCTGAAGGATCAGCCCGGCTTCACCCTGGCGGACACAGCCTCCTTTCAGACGGGAACGAACCGCTGGATGCGCTACGACCAATGGCCTCCAAAGAGCACAACGGAGCGGAACCTTTATCTCGGCCCGAACGGAGCGCTGAGCTTCGATAAGCCTGCCTCTGACACCGCTTATACGAAGTACGTTTCCGATCCGGCAAATCCCGTGGAATACCGGAAACGGCCGATCGAAGCAACCTATGCGCCCACCGGTTCAGGCTGGTACACATGGCTCGTCGAGGACCAGACCCCCTACAGCAAGCGTTCCGATGTAGCGACCTGGTCGACTCCCGTGCTTAACCACGACCTCACCGTTACAGGTGATGTCGTTGCCGATCTGCTTGCGTCAACGTCGGGCACCGACGGCGACTGGGTAGTCAAGCTGATCGATGTCTACCCTGACGATTCGTCGCTGGGCAAAATGTCGAACTACCAGTTGATGATTGTCGACGAGATATTTCGTGGACGTTATCGAATCAGCTACGAACACCCGCAGGCTATCCCGTCCAACACGACCCAAGAATACCGGTACAGCCTGCACGGCGCAGATCACGTCTTCCTGAAGGGACATCGCATCATGGTGCAGGTCCAAAGCAGCTGGTTTCCGCTCTACGATCGAAATCCGCAGACTTTTGTGCCCAACATCATGACCGCAGCACCATCGGACTATAAGCCCGCTGAATTGCGGATCTACGCCGGATCTCACGTCGAATTACCCGTAGCGGAAAAGTAGATCCCGTCGTAATCAGCCGGGATATTACCTGCCCGGAGCTGTCCCGCGGATCGCACCGAAGGGCTGAGCCATGTAGGGCAAATGAACCGTATACCCTGACGCCCGTGGCATGGCAGACTTTCGCAATGACAAGATTTACGCGTCGTTGGCTAAAGACAACTTCTCCCCGCGCCACACGGATGATTCGCTGCGCTCTGGTAGTAGGGATAGCTCTGATGCTTTCCGCACCTGCGATGGCGCGAGATCGATGGACGGTCGAAAGGGCCAAGGCGTGGTACGACACCCAGCCATGGCCGGTCGGAAGCGACTACATTCCCGCGGACGCGATCAATCAGCTTGAAATGTGGCAGGCCGATACCTTCGATCCCAAGCGGATCGACCTGGAGCTGGGATGGGCACAAAGCCTCGGCATGAACACGATGCGGGTCTTTCTGCACGACCTTCTCTGGCAGCAGGACAAGGTCGGTTTCGAGAACCGGATCGACACTTTTCTCGCCATCGCAGAGAAGCACCATATCCGGCCGATGCTGGTGCTTTTCGACTCCTGCTGGGATCCGTTCCCGAAGCTTGGGCCGCAGCATCCTCCGATTCCTGGCGTCCACAATTCCGGGTGGGTGCAGAGCCCGGGCGCTTCCGTGCTGGAAGCCCCTTCCGATTACCCACGGCTCGAGGAATATGTGAAAGGCATCGTCGGGCATTTCGCAAAGGACCCCCGCATCCTCGCGTGGGATCTGTGGAACGAACCGGATAACGACAACGGCGGCCCAACTGGCGCATACGGCCGTTTCGATCCAAAGAACAAGGCGGCGATCGTCGCCGAACTTCTTCCTCAGGTCTTTGCATGGGCCCGCTCTGCTAATCCGGAGCAGCCGCTGACCAGCGGTGTATGGGCTGGCGACTGGTCATCGGAAGCTTCGATGAGCGCTGTCGCAAGAATCCAGGTAAATCAGTCGGACATTATTTCCTTCCACAATTACGGCTGGCCGGAAGATTTCGAGCGGCGCGTGACCGAGCTCGAGCGCTATAATCGCCCTCTGATCTGCACCGAGTACATGGCTCGTGGCGTAGGCAGCACCTTTGACCAGACACTACCGATTGCCAAAAAATACAAGGTCGGCGCCATTAACTGGGGACTCGTCGCGGGCAGGACGCAAACCTACCTGCCTTGGGATTCATGGCAGCATCCATACATTCTCGAACAGCCTCCGGTGTGGTTCCACGATGTCTATCACACAGATGGGACCCCCTATCGGGAACGAGAAATAGAGATCATCAGGGCCCTCACGGAAACCGCCGCGCCAGCTGCCCAAAGCGCGGGGGGCGGTCCAGCGAATTGAGAATCCGACTACCAGGGGTCCAACCTGATAATTGTAACCGTAACGGGATCTTATTTTTCTTAGAACACCCTGCCTAGGCTGAAGAAGAAGCGGTGATGTCCGGCGTCTCCGATGGCCCCACCGATCAGGACCGGGCCGAAGATGGTGTTCACGATGAGGCCGCCGGCCACATCGCCGGGATTGCGGTATTGAGCTGGTTGGCCGAGAGGAGTATCGACTCGCTCATAGAATCCACCCTCTAAGCGTCCTAGCAAGTACACATTCCCTCCCAGAAAAGGCGGTAGTTGCGCCAATTTCCACAAATATCCTAGCTGCCCGTAGCCGTATTCGTTGGTCAGGATCTCATTGGTGCCGTACGCGGCGAATATATGGGGTCCGCCGATCGAGAATACCGGAAGTCCGATATTCGCATTGTTGGTGCCGTACACGGTGCCTCCGCCCCCGGAGAAGATAAGCGTGTTGCGCTCGTTCAACGGAACGAACTGCGAGATGCCGCCCTGACTCAAGGGAAAAGCGGGTATGGTGTAGGCCTTGGTTGGGCTCGGATAAGCCTCAAACCATTGGGTTCTGAAAGCGCCTTCCTGGCCGGTCGTCGGTATCACCGGGTCGTTCACGTGGAGCAGCGTGTACTGAAATCTGGCGAAGCCCTCCCGCCCGGAAATCGTAGGCTCGGTATTTTCCCCTACTTGGAGCGAATAGCTCAGATATTCGGTTTGATAACCGATACGAAACTCCTGGCTTCGGCCGAGCTGATAACCAAAATCAACGCCACCGCCGGCCTGCTTCACTCTGTAGATCGAGGCAAGCATGCCGCTGCTCGTGTAAGCATTGAACGAGTTGCTGTCGACGATGGCGTGGGGAGCTACGAACCAGTTACTGCCAACGCGAATCGGGCGGTAGTACTCGGTGTGAAGACCATACTCGGAGCCGAAGATGACGTCATTCCGCAGTTCCGATCCATAGCTGCCGACGTTCATGAAGGTGATTCGGCCACCGATACTGAAGAGGACGTTGTTGTACTGGGAGCCGTCAAGAGTGATCTGGGGGCGAACGATAGGCGGGGCGTAACTCTTTTCGTTTGCGGTGACGAGCAGGCCCGGCTCGTCATTCTTGTCGACCATGGTGTAGTTCAGGCTGGCATAGCGGCCGTCGCCCTGTATGTCGAGGATCATCTTCTGTATTTCCTCAACATTCACTGAATGGTTGACCACCGGTTGAAAGTCTTTCTGGATCGCCTTGGCGCTGTGAGGGTCTGTTCCAGCGACTTCCACGAATTCCGGCTTTGGCGTTTGACGGCGGCGGTCGGCGCGGGCGGCCAGATATTGTTGCCATGTGGCATCGTCCACCGCAAATCGGGACAGAACTGCCGCCTTGCTTTGTGCGGCGTCATAGCCCGCTTTGATCAGGGCGTTTGACTGGCTGTAGTCCATGGTGTTGAATTTCGCGAGCGGAACGGTGATCAGCACGTCTGCCATTTCCATGCTGTGCACTTCGTTGGCGGCGATCATCACGGAGATGGATTTTCCAAGAACGCCGAAGGAGGACAGGTTCTCTGTCGGCGACATTGGCTGGGTCTCAAGATAGACAGCGATAGTAATATCTGCGCCCATCGCCTTCGCGACATCGACAGGAAGGTTGTCGAGGAGCCCGCCATCGGCAAAGACATGGCCGTCAACGTGGACCGGCGAAAAGTAACCCGGCAGGGACATCGTCGAACGCATTGCCGTCGCGAAGTTTCCGCTGCGGAAGACGAATTTCTTGCCGGAAACCAGGTCGGTGGCAACGCAGGCGAACGGGATCGGCAGTTGATTGAAGTCTTCGATTGTGGAATATGGAAGTGCAACGCGGTCGAGGATGAATTGAACCTCCTGCCCTGAATTGAATCCTTCAGGAAACTGGACGCCCTTTTTCAATCCGAACTCGATATTGCCGGGATAAACAACGGAATCTTGCTTACGGCGAAAGTCCAGATTCTGGAAGGGAACCTCGCCGCGGAGCACCTCGTTCCAGTTGATCGACTGAACGAGTTCACGGACCTCCGCCGGGTTGCGACCGGTGGCGTAAACCCCGCCAACCAGGCCTCCCATACTGGTTCCGGCCACGTAACTGACCGGGATATGATGCTCTTCGAGCCAGGTGATGACGCCAATGTGTGCCAGTCCGAGCGCGCCACCGCCCTCCAATACCAGACCTATTTTGGCCTTATTCAGAGGGGCTGGAGGGTCTTCTGCCATGCCGGCCGCCGAAACAAGGCATACCAACGCGACAGCAATGAGAATTCGTGATGGGCGGATCACAGCGTAGCTAAGCAGAAATGCGTTTCTCATCTAGTCGCCTCCGAAATTGGGCAGCAGCTCACGAAGTTCTCAGCGGAAGGGTCGCTGCATCAATCTAACAGGCGCCGTCTGACCGCCAACGTAACGTCAGTCTTGGATACATGACACTCGCATGAGCCGGATGGTCCACCGCGTGCCTTGTGGCCCTTTATTTATTACGTTCAGGACGCCCACGTGAAAAGATATCTGGGATCGAATTTAGGTAGCACCGCACAGTCGCCAAGCCCTTACGTGGGCAGGAAGAATTATGAAAATTCCAGCTGTAATTGCCTCATGCGTACTTTTTATCGTTGCCCCTCTTTATGCGCGCGATAAGACCGACGTCCTCGTTATGAACAACGGCGACCGCGTAACCTGCGAGATCAAGGGACTGGACGCGAGCGTGCTCTATGTCAGCATCGATTACATCGATGGCACAGCCTCAGTGGATTGGTCTAAGGTACGTCACGTGGAAAGCAAGCAGTTGTTTATTGTGAAAACAACGGATGGGTCCGTTTACACCGGTACCCTCTCCACGGCGGATACCGGAGGAGCCCGGCCCGTGCAAATCGAGATAGCGGAGAGCGCAGAGAAAAACGTGGTGCTCGAAGAACAGAAGATCGTGAACATCAATCAGACCTCGGACCGTTTCTGGCAGCGATTTAACGGCAGTATCAATTCCGGGCTGATGTACTCAAAGGCCAATCAGTCGACGCAATACACTTTTGACACGCAAGTCAATTATCCGCGGCCGCGGTGGGGCGCAGGCGCATCATTCGCTTCCACGCTTTCAGGAAACACCGGTGCTGCCACTTCCACCTACAACGACGCGTCCCTGTACTATCGCCGCCTTCTGCGCTGGAACAACTGGTTTTACACCGGATTGGGCAGCTTTCTGCAAAGTTCGGAGCAGAACATCACCCTTCAGTCGAATTATGCCGGTGGTATCGGACGCTATCTGAAGAATACTAATCATGCGACCATTTCCTTGACCGGCGGCTTGGCGTGGCAGAACACAAGTTATTCCCAGGCAGCTGACCTCCAGGCTTCGCAAAAGATTCTTGGCGCCGTGGTAGTTGGAAATGTAAGCATCTTTAAGTTCGACAAGACCCAACTGACGGTCCAGGACAGCGTTTTCCCGGCGCTTACGGAGCCCGGACGTGTCTTCAACAACACGAACGTCACCTATTATCTGAAGTTCTTCGGCAACTTTACCTGGAACATCTCCTTCTACGGAAACTGGGACAACCAGCCGCCGCCGCACTCCTCCGGAAGCAACTACGGAGCCAGTTCAGGGCTCGGCTGGACCTTCGGCAACAAATAGGTCAGGGCGGTCACAACAATCTCCCGGGGGCAAACCTGATAAGAGTTTGAGGCAGATCATCGTCGCGTTCTCCCAAGTGGCCTCTGAGGGAACCCACTTATCCTTTGCTTTCTTCTTTCTTGTTCTCCTTGCCCGTCTTCTCACCCTTGTTATGGCTCTCGTCACCTGCCGCCTGGTGGTACTCCCTACGGATCACCTCCAGATCCACCGTCGCCTGAGGCATCTTCATCCCGAGATCTTCCAGGGTAGCGGCAATAATCTGTGAAACCGCCAGATTGCGAAACCACTTGTGGTTCGATGGAATGATGTACCACGGAGCGTGCTTGGTGCTGGTCTCGGCGAACATCTCTTCAAAGGCCTTCATGTAGTCATCCCAAAACTCCCGTTCCTTGTAGTCGCTTTCGCTGATCTTCCAGTTGCGCGCCGGGTCGTCGAGCCTCTGCTTGAAGCGCTCCAGTTGCTCTTCCTTACTGATATGCAGAAAGAACTTGATGATGTGGGTATTATTCTGCTGATACAAGAGCTTTTCGAAGTCGTTGATCAGCCCATACCGCTCCGACCACTCTGCCTTCGGTGCCAGCTTGTGTACGCGCACCGCCAGCACATCCTCGTAGTGGGACCGGTTGAAGATCGCGACTGTTCCTTTGGCCGGAGCGTGAGGATGAACTCGCCAGAGAAAGTCGTGCTCCAGTTCCAGAGCGGTTGGACCTTTGAATCCAGTGACGGTTGTGCCTTGGGGATTCATTGCACTCATCACATGATCGACCGTGCCGTCTTTGCCGGCAGCGTCCAGCGCCTGCAGGACGATCAGCAGAGCGTGCCGCTTTTCCGAATGGAGCAGATACTGTTGCGCCGTCATTTTGCCGCGGTGCTTCTCGATTTCGGCGTGGGCATGCTCCTCGGAGACATGCTTGCCTTTGTAACCGGGATCGATCTCGGCCAATTTGACTTTGCTTCCTGCCTTGACCAGAAACTCCTCGCGATAATCCATCTCGATCTCCTTTACTCAACGTCGAAGATACTTCAGCTCCCTGCAAGAGGTAAGGTCATAACATGTGATACAAGCCGCCGCAAGCGTCGGGCGAGCGTTTCATTCATACCAGCCGGGCCGAGCCGCGAAGTTCGCGCTCATCAGGGCGGCGATAGAGACCCGGCTTCATGAGTCGGGCACGACCATCCATACTAGGCTGTAGCGCCAGGTGATTCCCACCAACACCAGCACGCAAGGAGACGCCCGACCGGATCCGGATGCGCCCGCCATCTCAAGCAGTTGGGCTAAGCACTTGGCGTCTCGTGCCTTGGATGGCATACTCTCGGCCACACCTTTCGCAGCTGGTTGGATTCAGTGGGAACCGCCGTTGGCCGTTCAAGAGATGATGCGTCACGCCGATGTCGCGACGACCCAGAATGTGTATGGAAAACCAAGGATGATTGAGAATCTGATTTCCGGGAATTCGACCCGATAATTGTAACCGTAACAGATCTTATTTTTTCGGAACACACTGCTTCTCTCAGATCACGCATACTTGTTGAATACTCAACCCAGAGACGGCGTCTGAGCAGAACTTGTCTCCGGGATCGGCTTTAATTTGTTCGCGAGCTCGGACGGTGAAGAGCTGGATCTGTTGTTGTCGCGGATGACAGTTTTCAAACGTCAGTTGAGGAGACTCCGTAGCGAACCGTCTCCTCCTGCAATGACAAAACTGTAATCTTGGCGTCACTCCGCTGTGCGGCGCGCGTTTTTAGGCTCCTTGCTGTGCGCAGTTCGTCTGCGCCGATCGCCGTCAGCCCGTTCGTCGTAAAGTTCGTTACAACTCGCCCGCAAAAATCTGCCGCGATGCACGGGGGGCGCGGATCGTAATCTCACCGATGCCGCCCCCGCCGATCCCAATTGCGTGATCCAGATAACCAATGAGGAGAACGGTTCATGTCCCGAATAGCGTATCGAAAAAACTCGCGAAATGACTCTCGAAATAAATATCGGATCAACAGTCTAAGTCTGCTCGCCGGCCTACTGTCGATGGGGCTAAGCGTTGCGGCATTTGCGCAATCCGTTCCGTTCCCGACCTACACAGTCGGCCCGCAGCCAGACGGCTCGTATGTCGTAAGTGACGGCACGGTCATCACCCCCGCCGGCACCCAGGTCGGCCTCGGCATCCGCGTCCGCGCCAAGGCCGTTGCGCTCAACCCCACCGGCAATCACACCGCCGCCGTCCTCACCATGGGGACATCGCCGTCCAATGGCAACGGAGCCGTCGAGATCTTCAACACCAAGACCGGCGCCGTCCTGCAAAGCTATAGCTCAGTGGGAAACACCGACTCAAGCGGCAGCGAGATTGGCATCACTTATACGCCGGATGGGAAGTACCTGCTTTTCAGCCAGGACAGCAGCTACATTGCCATCGCCAGCGTCAGTGCAGCCGGCTTGCTCTCAGACTACGCCCACATCAGTGTTCCGATCGCGGGCAGTCTTTTCACCTTCGAAGGCATACCATTTGCTTATATGGTGCAGACCGTCGGAAAATGCTGGCCGAACAGCCCCGCGGGAACCGATGGCAGTTTTGCTCATAAATGCAGCTTAACGGTTGGGACTAACCCTTCCTCTTACCCGCTTGGCCTCGCCGTCACCCCGGATGGCAAGACCGCTTACTCCGTGCTTGACGTCAACGATACGCTGACCAAGATCGATTTGAGCGGGGCAACGCCGACACGGGGAGCGCAGATCCGCGTCGGTAACGTCCCGGACAGCATCGTGATTTCGCCCGACGGCAAGACGGCCTACATCTCTAACAAAGGGGGCCGGATTACTACAGAGAGTGACTTCCAGGGATACTCCGATGGGACCCCGGTTGTAGCCGATAGCTTTACTGGCTCCGCGTCCACGGGCACCGTTTCCGTGGTCGATCTGTCCACGTTTACGGTCACCAAAACCATCACTACCGGCCTGCACCCGACAGGCATGGCCTTCTGGGGCAAATACCTGTTGGTTACCAATACCTATGATGACACCATCTCGGTGATCGATACGGGCGCCAACCAGGTGGTGAAGACGCTCAATCTTGGCCTGCCAATCAAAGTCCCCGGTGACAAGAATGCTGCCTACGGCGCCGGGCCAAACTCGATCGCCGTCGACTCCAGCCAGGGCATCGCATACGTTGCCCTGTACAACGCGAATTCTATCGCCGTGGTTGACCTGACCAGCGGATCGAAGAACGCGATTCTGGGCCTGATTCCGACCGCCTATGCGCCAAGCTCGGTCGTGCTCGACACGGTAGACAATGTGCTGCTTGTTGCCAACGACAAGGGCTTCGGCACCAAGGGCATCCCTCCGACCAACAACGGAGTGACTAATTCGTTCGGCACCTCTCCTGGCGGGCTACCATCGTCGGAACGCGTTTCGAGCCTAAACACCCACCAGGACCTCGGCACCGTCAGCATCATCCCATTGCCGGTGCTCGCGGATTTGCCCACCTGGACGAATCAGGTCTACCTGAACAACCACTGGGACCTGACGCGGAATATCCAGAGTGCCTCTGGCGGCAACCCGAACACCAAGCCGGTTGTCATCCCGAAGAAGATCGGTGATCCGTCGCTAATCAAGCACGTATTCGTGATCATTCGTGAAAACCGCACCTACGATCAGATCCTGGGCGACGTTCTCGGCGGAAACGGCGATCCCTCGCTGGCGGTCTACGGCAACAATCCCCCCCAAGGCGGCCCGGCTATCACGCCCAATGCCCACGCGCTGGTGGAGCGCTTCCCGCTCCTCGATAACTTCTACGACCCCAGCCGCCAGTCGGCCGACGGTCACAACTGGATCGTCCAGGCCATGGCGCCCTACTCCGATGACATTCAGTCTCCGGACTGGGTCCGCGACTATCCTTCCAACGGCGGCGATGCTATCGCCTACCAGAAGAAAGGCCATCTCTGGGATCAAGCGGTCAAGGCCGGCGTTAGCTTCAAGAACTACGGCGAATACATCGAGTACAACAAGTTCGATGTTCCGGGTTGCACGTCGACAAGTACCCAGTATCTGTATCCATTCATTCCTGGCTTTACTGGTAGTTGCCACCCAACCTGGAGCCAGTTCTACGCCGACACGCAGGCATACGAGTCTGGCGCGGAAAAGCAGCTCGTGTATTACAACACCGTTAGCTCCTACTCCCCGCTTCCTAACCTCATGAAGTACACGGCCCGGAACTACCCGCAGTTCGACCTAGATATTCCCGATCAGTTCCGTGTCGATATCTGGAGCCAGGATTTCGCAAGGGATGTGAAGGCCGGAACTGTGCCTCAGCTGGAGATGATGTGGATCAGTTCCGACCACACCGGTGGTCCTCCGACGGGAACCGCCATGGAGGCCGATAACGACCTCGCCCTTGGACGCTTTGTCGATATCATCAGCCATAGCCCGATTTGGTCGTCGTCAGTGATCTTCGTCGAGGAGGACGACGCGCAGGACGGCGTCGACCACGTCGACGGTCACCGTAGCCCCGGTTATGTCATCAGCCCATACGTCAATCAGGGCGGATTCGTCGACTCCCACTACTACTCTCAGGTCAATATGACCCGCACGATCGAGCAGATTCTCGGTATACCGCCGATGAACCAGAACGACCTCGTGGCCTCGCCGATGAGAACCATCTTCATCGACAACCCGTCCGCGGACAACTTCAAGCCCTGGACGCACGTGCCGAATCAGATCCCGCTGGATCAGGGCGTCACCTCGTCTGTTGCACTCAAGGATGAAAGCCCCGCGGTCAAGGCTCTGCGGGTTGGCTGGATGAAGAAGAAGCAGCAGATCTTCGCCGGCAAACACACCAAGCCGGACTCCGAGGACCCGGACACCGTCAACCATCTCAACTGGTACGAAGCCACCGGGTTTACCCGACCCTATCCTGGCGAGGCAAAAGTTCGTCCCGCCAGCGATTTCAACAATCGCAGGGCACCCAAGGCTGACCTGGACGACTAGCCCAAAAGCAAGTTCCAACTTCAACCGCCCTCTCCTCGGTCATCGGGGAGAGGGTCTTTTCTTCACGCCTCAAACGTAAAGTCCCACCACCTGAACCCGCTTCGCCGCCAGCGTGAATGTCAGTGCTTAGGTTCGTCCTGCGCTAACGCTGTCGCGCGCCTTTCGGCATTTCGGAATCAAAATAATCCGATCCTCGACTCCCAAAAGCTCCGCAACAGATTTTCTGTTTCGAAGCATTAATGCTTTTGTGACATCGCCTTAACAGTGGGCGTCTATCTACTTGGTCTTGGGTGTCATACCAAGCCATCGCTTGGGTTTAAAGTTTCCTTCGGAGCGAGCACGCTAAACGCATTTATCCTTGCGGTTCAGAGCGACCCCCAATGAAGATTCTGATCGTTGAAGATGAGGTCAAAACAGCCAGGTTCCTTAAAAAGGGACTTAATGAGGCGGGCTTTGTCGTCGACGTTGCCACCGATGGTTTGGAAGGTCTCCATTTGGCTCGGGAAGTGGATTTCGATTTGGTGATTTTGGACGTCATGCTCCCCGGGCTGGATGGCTGGCAGGTGCTTACCCAATTACGCCAGTCAGGCCGACGGTCGCTTGTACTGCTTTTGACCGCTCGCGATGCAGTGCACGAGCGTGTACGGGGACTGGAACTCGGCGCTGACGATTACCTTGTCAAACCCTTCGCTTTCTCAGAATTGTTAGCGCGCGTCCGCTCACTGATACGTCGGGGTCCTGCTCGCTCCCAAGAGACCATCCGCATGGCTGATTTGGAGATTGATCTGCTGCGCCAGCGTGCGACGAGGAATGGCCATCGGTTGGATCTGACCTCCAAGGAGTTCACCCTTTTGACTCTATTGGCGCGGCGGGCGGGCGAGGTATTATCGCGGACTTTGATCGCCGAGGCAGTTTGGGATATGAATTTCGACAGCGATACAAACGTCGTGGATGTTAACGTCAGAAGACTTCGCGCCAAGGTGGACGAACCCTTTCCGATGAAGTTGATCCGTACCGTGCGAGGCGCGGGTTATGTCATGGAGAGCGACCAGTAATCTCGCGCCTGTGAGAAGGTGGTGGGGAACTCTAGCCTTCCGCTTAACCGCCGGGTACACCATTGCGGGCTTGCTCACGGTTCTCTTCGCCACCGCGAGCCTCTATCTTGTTCTGGTCACCGATCTCGATCGAAGTACGGATCTCTTCCTCGCGGACAAGGTAAATGTGCTCCGCACCATGCTGCGCGAGCGTCCTGGCGATACGGACGCCCTGCACGAAGAAATTGAGCTGGAATCCGCAGCGCGCCGATACGAACAGTTTTATATCCGGTTGCTGGATGATCGAGGCAATCCGTTGATGACGACGCCGGGCATGGCGGAGCAATTGGATCTGCAGCAGCTGGTCAAGAAAACCCAGGCTCGACCGGACCATACCGCTGCGATAACGGGAAAGCAGAGACGGGCGTTTCGCGCCATGAGCGCAATTGTACCGGTGGGTTCACCGCCTTTGCGGAACGCCGTAATTCAGGTCGCGGTCGACGTGTCGCAGAAGGAAGAGCTACTCGCACGCTACCGCCGCTGGTTCGCGGCGATCATGCTGGGGACGTTCGCCATCTTTCCGGTAGCCGGTTATCAGATCGCACGTCGCGGCATCCGCCCGGTAGAAGAAATGGCGGCCACGGCCCGCCATATCAGCTCCACAAATTTGCGCGAGCGCATCCTCCCGGAGGGATATCCGGTTGAACTGGCATACCTGGCCGACACCTTCAATAAAATGCTCGACCGGCTGGAGGAGTCCTTCGAAAGAATCTCCAGATTTTCCGCCGATATTGCGCACGACCTGCGCACGCCGGTGAATAACATCCGTGGCGAGGCCGAAGTTGCTTTGGCTCGTGCCCGAACCGTAGATGAATACCGCGATGTGCTCGGGTCCTGCCTGGAAGAAGCCGTGCGTCTATCTGATCTCATCGGCGACCTTCTGTTCCTGGCCCGGGCTGAGAGTCCGTTGACCCATTTGCATCGTGCATCCGTGGACGTTGGCGAATTGTTAGGCGGCGTGCGTGAATACTATGAAGCTTCGGCCGCGGAAGGTGGCATCTCGCTTACCACTGCCCCCGCGGGCGAACCAGTGATTGCCGAACTGGACCGCACGCTCATACAGCGGGCGGTGGGCAACCTAATCGCAAATGCTGTGGCACATACTCCACCTGGCGGAGCGGTGGTGCTTGGAACCAACACCGACGTCGCTGGTATTCGCATCGAAGTTTCCGACACTGGGGTGGGTATCCCGCCTGAGGCATTGCCAAGGGTATTCGATCGTTTCTACCGTGTAGATACATCGCGCTCGCAAACTTTAGGCGGTACGGGCTTGGGGTTGGCGATTGTCCAGAGCATCATGGTTCTTCACGGCGGCCGCGCAGAGATTGCCAGCCAGCCGGGCCATGGCACGCGAGTAACCTTGCACATACCAGCCGCGTGATGGTTTTCAGCTGTCATGAAACGACTGGTCTCCCAAACGCAGAAGCTGACCCGGGCTGTGTCCAGATCCCTCGTACCGCTTCAAAGACGTTGATAAGCCAGTGGGTTACACTCGCGCGCTGAACGCGACGCTCAAGAAGCCTTCAGAACTTTACTTTCAGCAGAAACTGAAACTGACGCGGCGTACCCGTTCCTATCGGAGTTGTGTTCAAAGGCAGGTATATCAAGCCGAAGTCGGAAGCCGAAATGAGGCCATCCGGGCTGGCGAACTGCGGACTGTTGAGAATGTTGAACACCTCGGCCCGGAACTGAACATCAGCCCGTTCTGTGATAGGGAAGCGTTTGGAAAGCGCCGAATCAATTTGCCAGACCCCGGGACCTCGCAGAAAATTGCGGGGGACATCGCCGAATCCTGAGGGGCAGGTACCACCTGGGTAAAGCGGGTCGCTCGTCCCGGGAGTGCAAAAAGCCGCCGGGTTAAAAGTCCCGCCGGACAAATACAAACGCTGGTGGGGAACCAGGTTGGGACGCTGCTCGTTGGTGTTTCCGTCCGGGCCGGTAGCGCTCGTCGTGAGGTTTACGGGGAAGCCGGTACGGGCGTAGACGACACCGCTAAACTGCCAGGATCCGAAAACGGCTCTCAAGAAACCGGGCTGCGAAAGGTAACTCTTGCCCACCCCAAAGGGAAGCTCATAAATGAGATTTGCGTTGAACACGTTGCGAGCGTCGAAGGCGCTGTCGGCGCGCTCCCCGCATTTCACTGCTCCTTGAGGAAAGCAGGAAACATTCTGCGGCGTGATGGAGTCGCCATCGCCGCTTCCATTGGAATCGTCGTCGATCTCGTGGGACCATGTGTAATTGGCCGCCGCCAGGAACCCGCGAGAGAAGGAACGCCGCACCGAAACCGAGAGCGCGTTATAGGTGCTGTTGCCGAGGGAGCCTCGCCAGGGAATCTGCGAGAACTGCGGGTAGGGACGCAACCCGGTGAGCGGGTTTTCGACGTTAACATAGGACTCCGAGAGCAGATGGGTGCCTTTGGTTCCTACATAAGCGAGGTTCATCACGAAACTGGCGGGCAGCTGCTGCCCAACGGAAAGGCCCCACTGGGTTACATATGTGTCTTTGCGATCCCGCTGTTCCGCGTTCGGTGAATTTGTGCCGTTCGTGCAGACGGGATTGCCATTCGGGTCCAGAGCTATTGGGTAGCTAAGGCCTGGGCAATTCTTCGGTGTCAGCGCATAGCTTAAGACTTCGTTCTTTTCGGGGATGTTCTGATCGTCCAACTGGCCGTCCTCGTGATAGATACCGAAGCCGCCGCGAATGACCGTCTTCCCACTGTAGCCGGCCGGAGCCCACGCGAAGGAGACGCGCGGATCGAAATCATCATAATTCGGCGGCCCGAAGCTCGCGCCTACGCCGCAGTACCCTTGTGGCCCGCAGGTGGCGAAATCAAAAGGATTCGGGCGACTCAGCACTTCATGAAAAATGCCGAAATAGGTGTAGCGCAGGCCCAGGTTCAGCGTGAAATTCGGTCGCCACTTGAACTCGTCCTGGACATAACCGTAAACCTGCGTCTTGCGCAGGCCGTTGACAGGATAATCGCCAGTGATACTGGCCTTATAGGATTGGTTCGCCGCAAAGCTGGCGAGGGAGTTATAACTGACTGTGCCGTAGGCACTGCTCCCTTGGTTCATCTGTATGCGGCGGGCCTCGCCTCCGAACTTGATTACATTTCTCCCCTTGACCCAGCTCGCATCGTCGAGCGAGGAAAACGAATTGCCCACGCCGGTGCTGACACGGCCGTTGTTCAAGGAAGTGAGGCCAGCTACTGCGATGGCGTAGAGCGCTCCGGTCGGATTGATGTAGATGGTGTCGGTTGTGCCGCGATTGAAACCAAACTTTGCTTCGTTGATCCAGGTGGTAGAAAAGACATGTGAGAGCGAAATAACGCTATTGACCGGATTGGACGTGAGTTCCTCTCGTTCGTTGACATACTGCCCGGAGCTTGGGGAATACGGGAGAAAGTAGTCGGCCTGATCGATGTTGGCCCGCCAATAAAGATTGGTCGCGTTGGAGAAGTGATAATCCACGCGGAACATCCCTGAGTTTTCCTGGCCCACTTGCTTGCCTTCTCCCACGAACTGGTAAACGTCCGGATTACTGGTTGCGTTCCGTCCTGCGGGATAGGCGTTGACCACGGGCTCTAGTGCCGGAGATTGCGTCAGCACTTGTGCTCGAAAGGCCGGGCTAGGTACATAACCGATAAGAGTCTGCCCGAGATTCTGCTGGTAGCCTTCATAGGCGACAAAGAAAAAGAATTTATCACGCTGGATGGGTCCGCCGAGAGACCCTCCATACTGATTCAAGTGGAAGGGCGGCTCGTGCGTTGGATTCAAGGAGTCAATGGGATCCGTCGCATCGAAAACGCTGTTGCGAAAGTAGTCGTAGGCATCCCCATGAAACCCATTCGTGCCTGAAGGCGAGGCTGCGGCCACCTGGCCCCCTCCCGTGGCGCCAGCCTGCGCAGTTGACAGCACGGGCTGGACGCCAATCTCTTGGATGGTATCGATGGGAATCGCCGCGCGCACAAAATATAGCTGAGACTGATTGATGATATAGGTGGCGTCAATGCCATCGTAGGTGTAATTGTTGTCGTCGCGACCCCTGCCGGCATACCGAATCGAGCGCTGGTTGGCGGCACCGGGCCCGCCGGCGGTGTCAACCGCTGTAGGAACTAGAGCGGTCAAGGTGGCCCAATTCTGCCCGTTCAATGGAAGTTCCCTAGCCTGTATGCGTGCAATATCCGTGTTTAGCGTGTTGTTAGTCTGATCTTGCGACACCGGGCTGACCAAAACTTCCACCTGCTCTGCGGGTCCAGCTACTTTCAGCGTTGCGTTCAGGATTCGAGTTTCTCCCAACTTCTGCACCACATGCTCGAAACGCAATAACTGGAAGTCTTTGCGGTCAAAGGTCACTGCATAGGCTCCCACCGGCAGTTTGGGAAAATAGTAGGCTCCCTCTGCGGAAGAGACTGCCTCCCGTCGAAGCCCTGTGGCGTCTTGTACCGCCGTCACTTTGACACCGGGAAGTCGGTGTCCGGAGGGATCGCTGACGGTGCCGGTCAATCCGCTGTTGTCGATTTGTGCCCAACCAGACGAGACAAGACAAAGCAAAACAAGACAAAGGGCGATACAGAGCGCGCCTAAGAGCCGGTCTCTGCGCCACAAAATCATTGCCTTGCAGGCGCCATTCAGATCGGCGCGGTGGAGTTGTGCAACTGCTTGTTTTGCCCGGAAGCGTAAGGTTAGAACAGTTGACGGCACGAGTAGGACACCCGGAGTCGGCATTCGGAGGAACAGCGACGATTTTCGGAGAAACAGCAACAATTTCATGATGGGTCCCTTCCTTACTGGGGATTGGAAGAGTCGCAGGCATCCCGGTTTGATCGTGAGCTAAGGAATAGGAAAACTTCGGCCATAGGACGAAGATTCCTGGAGTGCCTTAAAATGACAATCCCGTAATAGTAGGGGCTCGTTATAGGTACGTGACAGCGCTGTTAACGCTGCATCAAATCGGATGCAGACCACGTCCACGGCACCGAACGACCAACTCTTCGATGGCCCCGCTGGCTTCTGAGTCGCCAAGTCAAACACGAAGCGGGAGACCTGTGGAGGCGACAGCACGCCGCTACGATCAGACTGAGCACCCTGCGCAACTACGGATGCGATTTGAAGGTGCTGAATCGATACTTCCGTAGTCTTCGATTGGAAGAAGTCTGCTTCAGCAAATCTGGAAGCCCAGAAGGACAGGTCCGCAGAGGCTGGCCCGGTACCGCATTAACGGCGAGATGAGCGCTCGCCAGCAGATCACGAAAGAGGCTGGCGAGTGGGAACGTCTTCAGAAGTTCTATAAGCCGCTTCACGTCCTCGAGCATATTGCCGAGTCGGTATATGCGCGTGTATAAGGAGTTACTATCCATTCGTCGCCCCACGGGATTGCTCACTCGCGCTGAACTCGGGAGGAATGCACACTGCAGGAAATGACCGCAAAATCCGGATCTCAGAGTGGTACCCGCTCAGGTTTCACCCCTTCGGGAAATCCTTCTTCCAGCCCGAAAAAGAAAAACTCCGCGGAGATAAAGTTCACGCCGATCGGCGCGTTTCTGGTCCTGGTATTAGTTACAGGATGCGGCGGCGGCGGTGGCATGTCTGGGCCTCAGTCCGAATTGACGACATTAGCCTCTAGCGCTACCTCCTTTAATTTCGGAGACAACTTGGTGGGTAATACGCTCACCCGGACAGTCGTTGAAGTGACCAACACGGGAATCTACAACGCTGTCTTGATTCCGAGTATGACCGGCGATCCGAGCTTCTCGATCGTTGCCAGTGAGTCTTGCAACGGACTGCTGCCGCCATCAGCGAGTTGCAACATGGTAGTGAGCTATTTACCTACTGTCGGCTCCTCACCGGCAGCGCAAACCGCAACCCTGCATCTCAATCCGGCAAACGTGAAAGCTGGGACGCAGAGCGAGGTAATCCTTACCGGCATTTCTGCGGCGCTAACCACGGGTCAGGTCACGGCGACCGCCAATCCACAGGTGGCGCAGTACACCATAAGTCCGCCATTTCCTGGGACCGTGACTGTCTCCTTCGGCACTACCACCAGCTACGGACTCCAGACTTCTGGCAAGACCTCGCCTTTTGGCGGAGGTCCGGTCAGCATCTATGTCGCGGGAATGCTAGCCAATACGGTTTATCACATGCGCGCTTCCATTCAATTTGACAATGGAATTTCTGCGACCGATGTGGACCAGACGTTCAAAACCTCAAGCTATCCCGCCAACACCCTTACGGAGATCACAGCCTCAGCCTCCGCTGGACAAACACCGCAGCCCGGTATCGAGATTGTGAACGTGATTGGATCTGCCGCGGCCCAGATACTGGCGACCAATTTGTCGGGGAATCTCCTCTGGGCGTACATCCCCCCCGACCTTCAAGCTTCTTCATTTACTCAAGCCCCCAAATTCCTGCCGAACGGAGATTTTGTCGTCGTCATCGGCCTCCAGTCCACGGAGCCCTTGACGCAAACGATACCCGACACAGCACTCAATGTGGTCCGTGAAATCGATCTCGCGGGGAACACAGTCAAGCAGATCACCATGGCGCAGTTGAATGCTGCGCTGGCGGCGCATCCGGAGGTCGATCCCGATTCATTGGTCCTGCAGACTTTTCATCACGATGTGACACCATTGCCGAATGGACATTGGCTGGTACTCGCCAATACGCTGAAGTCGGTCGTGCTTGACGGTGCGACTACACCAACCACGGTGCTCGGCGACGTCATCGTCGATCTGGACACGAATCTGAATCCAGTCTGGGTGTGGAATGAATTCGATCATCTTGACGTGAATCGACACCCCGTAAGCCCCACGGATTGGACGCATACAAACGCGGTGCTGTATTCGGGCGACGATGGCAATCTGCTGGTCTCCATCCGCCATCAGAATTGGATAGTCAAAGTGGATTACGCCAACGGCGCCGGTTCCGGCAATGTCCTGTGGCGTCTCGGCTACCAGGGAGATTTCGCACTGCAAGGTGGAACTGACCCCACCGATTGGTTCTCAGGCCAGCACGGCCCTGCCTTCACTACCGCCAATACCTCTGGCTCATTCGGGCTGGTAGTCATGGACAACGGAGACTTCCGGCCCTATCCCAGTACATCTCCCTGCGCTACTACCCTCCCTGAACCTGCTTTCTGTCTTTACAGCACGGTCCCTATCTTTCAGATTGATGAGAAGGCGATGACTGCGACACTGATATTCGATCAGATCGTGCCGCTCAGTTTGTACAGTTTCTTCGGAGGCAACGCTCAAACGCTGGCAAACGGAAACGTGGAATACGATCTGTGCGGCCTCGTTGGCGACTCGTCACAGGTTTTTGAGGTGACCGATGAAAGCAATCCTCAAACTGTCTGGAACCTCACTGTCTCAGGCAACTATGCCTATCGGTCGTATCGCCAGCCAAGCCTCTACCCAGGCGTTCAGTGGTAAAGGCCGGCATGCGCAACGCAACGTAGGGTAAAACCCGTCCCATAACGTACAGATTTCGGGGACGAAATGGCGCAGTTGCCAAGACCATCCCCAGCGGTATTATTTTGAACTCATGGCTGCCAGCATGCTTCACTTTGGAGTGAATAATTGCAACCGGCTGCTCGAGCTCCGCAGTGCCGGGTTGCTCGTGGAGATCTGCCCATCCCGCCGAATTTCGCCTCCTAATACAACAGTATTTGCCGAGATCATGAAAAGAATCTTCTGGCTCTTTCTGCTGATCGGTTCAGGGGCCTACGGGCAAGCCTCTTATGCCCGTCAAGACCTCTATCTCCAGGATGATGCTCAGGGGCAGACGACAGCGAAGCAATATACGGACAAGGCCACGCCTTTGAGCATGCTGAATAACGGCGCCTATGGTGACGCGACCCAACTGCGCGACGTTGTTCTATCAAGCGGCAGCGCCACCCTATCGAGCGCATCGGCTTCGTTCGTGTCGACCGATGTAGGCAAGTCATTCGCCTGTGTTGGCGGATTGAACGGCTATGTGCTGATCAGTTCGGTGACCAATTCGCACACCGTGGTTCTGGCAAGCGCGGCGACGGCGAATGAATCAGGTTTGCAGTGCCATTACGCGCACGATGACACGGTGGCGTTTCAGAATGCGCTGCAAAGTATTGGTTCGTATCCCAGCACTTTTAATAATGTCTTTGTGCCGCCCGGAACTTATCTGGTGCATTCGAATGAGATTGCAGTGCGCAAGGGAGAGGCGCTGATCGGCGCGGGAGATACGCTGTCTGCGCTTGTCTCTTACGACTCGTCGAACTTCATCATTCAGATGGGAACTAACGCCGCCGGAGCCTCAGATCCGGGTGGCCTTGTCCCGGTAGTCGAAAACTTATACCTTCAGGCCCCGGCCGCTTCGAACGGAATCTCCGCCAATGCCAACGGCTTTACTGTCGAGCACAACTGGCTGGATACCAACATTGGTATTCAGATACAAGGCACAGACGGAATTGTCTCCGAGAATACCTGCGACCAGTGCAGCATTTTCGTCAGCGTGGTTGGAAAGGGCACAGACTACACCAGCACGCACTCGATGATCATTGCCCATAATCGCACCTATACACCGAAATATGCCTGCTTTGCCATCCAGGGCGCTTACGACCTGATCATCGATAGCAACTACTGCAACTATCCCCGTCAGTTCGGCCTGTACTTCAGCAAAGCCAGCAGCTACCGAATAAAGATCACCAACAACCAGTTCACATCATCGACCAGTTCGTCGTTCTACTCCCCCACGGAACAGCACATCTACATCAATGCTCCGGTGCATGGTCTGCAAATTGCAAATAACACGTTCGCTCGGGCCATCAGAGCCGATATCTACAATGCTTCTAACGTGTTTGAAGGTCAGATTAACGATAACGTCTTCGAGGACTCCCAGGCACCGAACGGATCGATTCAGATCCAATCAAACAGCTGGACGGTCATCGGCAACACGTTCATCAATGGCGATTCATGGGCGATCAACGATGTCGGCGGCGTACTTGCCGCCCAAGGCAATATCTTTAGCGGCATATTTCAGGGTGGACACCCATCGAACGCATGGGATAACGCCGCGATTCACCTGACCAATGCTGCGAATGCCGGATCGGTCATCTCTGGCAACCTGTCCGCCGATACGACTTACTACATACTTGGCCAGAGCGGCGGTGCAGTGAATACGACTTCGTTCGGCAACCGATCGGGATTTTCTTCCGGCGATGTCTACGATGAGGGCAATGGGCCATTCAATAGCTGCAACGAGCGGACCACTGCGCCGAGTGCAGTACTGGCCTCAACCTGCACTGCCAACGTGCTTGCTTTGAATAGCGGCCAGTCGTGGACCAGCGGGCGCGGAGCCCCTTCTGGCTCCTGTACCTCGGGCTCTCTGTACACGAATAGCGAGGGCGCAGCCAGCACAACACTCTACGTGTGCATATCTTCGGCATGGAATGCCGTAACCATCCCATCAGCGAGACCATAGATAACGTCCGAAGCCGCCCACGGAAGGTTTTTCGTTTGGAGTCAACCCCACATGATTGCGTCTCCGGCACGTATTTGGAATGGGTTCATTTGGCCTGGAGGGTGCAGCCGGCAACACGGAGCTCGGAGATGTGTAGCCTTGTCTTCAGGACTGGATAAGTCTGGTGTACCAAAAAGGCAGTCACCGCTACAATTCAGTTTGAGGAGAACCCGATAGGGTGCTAGGTGCTTGATTCCATGGTCGGGGCGGAGGGATTCGAACCCCCGACCCTCTGCTCCCAAAGCAGATGCGCTACCAGACTGCGCTACGCCCCGATCCATTGAAATTGTATCGCACTGGACCCGCCAGATATGCCGCGTTCGGCGCTTTACAAGGGCCGCAAAATCCGCGCCATCAGCCACACAATCACCAGCAGCGGAACTGCAAAAACTGCGAACAACGCCGCCAGGATGCAAAGGAGAAATACATAGTCCTTCCATGTGTGGACCCGCGGCTGGCGAAGGTGCCGGACCATCAGCGCGTAGTTGCGACGGTTGGCCTTCCACGCGATATCGAACGCATCTCCAATGAAAGGAATTGCTCCGACAATCACGTCGATGGCGAGATTCACCACCATCCGGGCGAGGCCGACATAAGGAACGCCGCGAAACCACGCCGCAATGATGATGATGCACGAGGCCAGCCCGGCCAGGACGTCGCCCAGGCCCGGGATGAGTCCGATGATCCCGTCCAACCCGAAGCGAATCGATGTTCCGGGCAGGCGAAACCAGTCGTCAAGCAGGTGAGCCAGCAAGTCGAGATTCTCGTCAGAAAACCAGCTCCGGCCGACGCTCGCTCGGTCGCGCTGGAACTGCCGTCCATGCAGAAGAACCTCGGGCTCGTATCGCAATGGCATGCGCTGATTCAACTGTATAAGATGCGGCGGCGAACGCAATCGCCATAAGTGCCATGGACCGCTGCAAATGCTACAATTATCAAGGAAATGGCGGCTATAGTTCAGCGGCAGAACGCCTGACTGTGGCTCAGGATGTCGTGGGTTCGATCCCCACTAGCCGCCCCAGCGATGTTCTGCAGCGCGTCCGCCGACTGAGGGCTCTACGCATAGACACAAGGGACGCAATGAACCGCGGCAATATCTATCTGGGCTGCTCCGGTTGGGCGTATCCAACATGGAAACCCGACTTTTACCCTCCTCGCACCTCCCCGAAAAAGCTGCTTGAGTTTTACGCGACACGGCTGAATTCCGTCGAGGTGAACTACACCTTTCGGAGCCTGCCCTCCGAGTCAACTGTGCGTTCCTGGCTTGCGGCCACCGGCGATGGATTCCGATTCTCGTTCAAAGCTCCGCAGCGCATCACGCATATTCTTCGCCTGAAGAATTGCGCTGAGCCTCTCGAGCGCTTCGCCCGCGCAATCTCTCCGGTCGCTGAAGCCGGCCGCCTCGGAGTAGTCCTCTTTCAGCTGCCGCCAAATATGAAGGCGAACCCGGACCTTCTCAGTGCGTTCCTGAATGAGGTGCGGCCATTTGATCTCCGTGCCGCCTTCGAATTTCGAAACACCACATGGTTCGCCGAGTCGGTTTACGCTGTCCTCCGCGAACATGGGGCTGCTCTGTGTATAGCCGAGAGCGATGAGCTTAGTACGCCGGCGGAAATCACCGCATCCTTCAGTTGCTATCGCCTGCGAAAAGCCGACTACTCCGTGTCGGATCTCGCGGCGATCCGCGACAATTTGAAAACGCAAGCCGCCCGCGGAGACGTCTTCGCCTATTTCAAGCACGAAGATGATCCGACAGGGGCCCTTCAGGCGGCAAGCATACTCGAGGAATTACGCAGGGATGAAGGCTGAGATCTCATCGCCGCTCGACAATAAAACTGTCGAGCAACTGAGCAATTTCGCTCCGCGGCGCTTCCTGCGTAATGGGCACCTGCAGACGCTGGCCGGAAATTTCCTGCCCCGAAAACTGTCTCTCCCAGAGGCCGAACGTCTTCTAGTAGAAGTTGAGGGGCCGCTGAGCGGGTACGGACCCAGCCGCGTGCTGTGTCACTGCCATTGGCAGCCAGAGGAGCTTCGGCGCGAGGCACTCACGGTTGTTATCGTTCATGGTCTCGAAGGATCGTCAAACTCCCAATATGTTCTCGGGAATACGGCTCGCGCTCTATCGGCCGGTTTCAATGTGGTGCGTATGAACATGCGCAGCTGCGGCGGAACGGACGAGCTATCGCCGACGATCTATCATTCGGGCCGCTCGGCAGATGTGGCTGCGGTAGTGCGGACATTGGTGGAGCATCGCGGCATCGACTCCATTGCTCTGCTCGGCTACTCGATGGGTGCCAATCTCGTGCTTAAATATGCCGGCGAGATTGCAGCAAATCCGCCAGCAGCGATCAAGGCAGTCGTCGGCATCTCGCCGCTGATGGATCTTGCAGCATCTTCTTCTGCGCTCCACGAAGTACAGAACCGCATTTATGAATGGCACTTCCTGCGCTCTATGCTGGCTCGTGTCCGCCGCAAGGCTGCTTTGTTTCCGAAAATCTATACAACCGAGAACCTGGACAAAATTCGCACCATGCGCCTTTTCGACGAGCATATTGTCGCGCGCTACGGCGGCTTCTCCGGAGCCGACGATTACTACTACTCGGTCGCAAGCTCGCAATACGCCGGCCAGTTCAACTTGCCCACGCTTATCGTGCACTCCGTCGACGATCCGTTCATCCGCATGCTGCCTTCAACCCGCGCCGCTCTCGTCGCAAACCCCGGAGTGACCTACATTGAGACAACTCATGGAGGGCACTGCGCATTTCTGGCTGCCGCGAACGGCGACGACGGCCGTTGGGCTGAAACGACTCTTCTCCGGTTCCTCATCGAGCAGACTAATGGAAGCCGACTGGGACGTTGAAATCGGTGCCGACGCCCCTTCTATTGCCGTTCCCTGGGAGGGTTTTGTTGACCTTCGCATCGACCCCGTTGCAGCCGCCCACCTAATCTCCGAGGCAGCAAACTACCCGGCGCTCCGACACGCCCTCGTCACGCTCAATTCGCCGGAATCGGGGGTCTTTACCGGCAAATGCGACGTCTGGCGGCTCAAAAGCGAAGAGATAGATCCCGATGAATTCGGGGCCCGGCGCGGGAATGCCAGCTTTGGCTTCGCATCCTACATAGACACACTGTTGGTTGATCCGCAGAATTTTCGCTCGTTTGAAATCCACGAAATCCTTGTACGCGATATCACGCGAGAATTGCGGACTGGTGCGCTCGCGAACGGCCGCGTCGACCTCGTTGTCCGGCCGGCGATTGCAGATTCATCCTCTGGTTACGGCATCACGATTTATGCGGCCGGTTGCGGACAGGACGAGCCGGCCGCGCACGCATCCTGGGAGGCTATGTTGCAGGCGGCCGTCAACGCTACAATGAAGATGACTCAACTTCCTCCTGCGCGGGCGAGTAGCTCAATTGGATAGAGCACCGGCCTTCTAAGCCGGGGGTTACAGGTTCGATCCCTGTCTCGCCTACCATTATTGTTTTCAATAAGATAACCGTCGGTCTTCATGCCGGGGAATGTACAAGGCCGGGACTCAGGCTGTCAACGGAAAAGCGCACACCACTCCGCCCCGTAGAGCGTCGGCAGGCTCCTCGGTGACCCTTTGGGCGACCTTCCCAAACTTTTCTCCCTTAGTCTTGGTGTTCTCGTGGGCCTGCTGCTAGGGTGCGAGCATGGAGGTTCGACAGATGACGACGTTTGAAGTTGAGGTTGACGGCAAAGTCGTGAAGACGTTCGAGGCGGACGATTACGCGCTGCGTGACAACGCATTCGTCTTCTTCGTCGATGGTGACACCGTTGGAAGTATCATCACCAAACCCGGAATGTCAGTGACGAAAGTCGCTCACGGGAAAAGCCAAGTTCAGCGTCAGTACGGCCAATGAAGTTCTGGCTGGCTTCAAAAAACGGCTGCCTTCAGGCGGACGTATTCAGGTGGCTCGCACTCGGGACACAGCTTGCGCCACTGCTGCGCGTTGTGATCATCGCATTCGGAGCGCCAGTCCAGCGGACACTTCCCCCCACAGAAAGCCGCTTATGAGCGTTCGCCCGCAGCGTCCTCGGCTAACATTTTCTGCAGCAATTTATGGCGTTCGATGTAAAACTTATACCGGTCGTTCCGTGCTGCGCCGTACCCCTGCATTAATTCGTTGTAACTGTCCGCTCGCTCTGGGACGACCACTGCACATTCCCCCATCTCGTATGCTCGGTCATTGAGTTTTTTGAAGGTAAGCAGCATGACGGTAGTCTTGTTGGGGACGCCATCTTTCATCCGATTAGTCTCGGCATCCAGATATTCGGAAAGCTGTGACCTCCACAGATTCAGATCGGCTGAACACTGCTCAGCCGTGGGAGCATGGTCCTGACAAGGGGCAGATAGAACGGACAATAGGATCGACGCAAAAGAAAGAACCAATCTGATTCTCTTCATTCCCGTTCCACTCCCGCTTGTACTCATTGCCCCATCGTTGGGTTGGACTGCCATTGCAGTGTTCATCGTTATTCGTTCTCCCGTTTCCGTATGCCTGAACCTTACCCGGCAGACCCGGACGGAACAAGATTACTTGTAAATGACTTTCGCCTTATCTTCTCCTATACTATGGGCCATGGGCGAGATGCGCCGGGCCATCGCACGGGAGAACGAAGAACGAATGCGAGATCGATTCTCCTCGACTCTAGTGATCGCGGCTGCCATCATTGCTGCCGTCCGGCTCGCACGCGAGGAGATCAGCAAACCGAGTCCAAAGGTCTTGAGCACGGTTGCTGACAGCGTTGCGCTGGCGAGGATGATCTTAAAGCGGGTAGTTGGTAGTTGAACTAAGGAGCGGCGAACGATGCCAGTGAAAGACTTGCTGACTTACTTGAAGGATGCCGCAATCGCAGCATACCAAGCCCATCCGAAACGCACTGCAGTCATCATCTGGGTCAGCATCATGGCCTTTTGTGTGATCGGCGGGGGAATTGTCTCGTACTTCTCAGTCGCATATGTAGCAAAGGCAAGCAAGGAGCCACCCCCACTTCCACCGCCAGCACCTACAACGCCTATCGAAGTGAAAGGGTCTGCCCCTGCTGAAGCTGGCCCATGCGGTACAGCCAATTCAGGTGCAATCAGTGGCTCAACCATAGCTAACGATTGTACTCAGAAGCCAGAGGAGACACCCAGTAAGAAAGCGCACTCCAAATGAAGCCGTCATTGTTGATAGCTCTCCTAGTCGCGAGCGTGGCCGCAGTGGCTCAGCAGACCACAGTCACGCATTCAGGATCAGCACGTGCTAGCTGTCTTGCTAATACCGGATCAATTTCAAACGTTCAACTTGTTTGCAAGGGCTTGTCCCGAGAGGATGCAGAAATGCTCGCGGAGATGCTGAACAACAAAATGAGCGGAGACATTCACCAGATGATGCAGCAAATGCAGCAGATACTCCAGCAGCAGCAACAAATCAACGCTACGTTATCTGGCCAGTCCTTTGGCAATCTCAAAGAGAGAGCAAACCAATTCGCGCAAGAGGTTGCTCGCTGGGTGAACTTCATACTGATGACTGATCCTTCGAAGCGCGTGAACAATCAAGCCGACCGTGAAGCGATAAAGGAGGAGTACGAGAACTGGTATTACGACAATCTGAGTGAATTCGACCACACGTTTTGGCAAAATGTTTTGAAACTCAGGGGCGAGTTCGCTGCCCATAATTTCCATGACGAGGACCTCGACCAAATCGTCGATGAGGTGGAACGTAGACGACAAACAAACCTACTGTTAGCGGAGACTAAGAGAAGAAATCCTGACATTCGTGCCCTTCAAAACCAACGCCTCGTAAACGGTCCAAACATGCCCCAGATTCGGGAGATCGCTAATGCATTTTCACATCTGGCTTCGGAATTACCAGATCAGCCACAATCTCCACCGGCACGATGATTCGGAGAACTAAGAGAGAGAGAGAGAGAGAGAGAGAGAGAGGCCCGCGCTCCCGGTAGTTATTGAGATCGAACAACAATGGATCAGCTATTGGTGCCGCGATATCCCGACTGCAACAAGCTCACAACGGCAGCATCCGGCTGCTCGTTATCGTCTCTTCATGGGTATACGAGGGCTTTCAGGAATGAGAAACAAACGCACTGTTGCTGACAGCGTGGTGCTGGAGGAAGACGAAATTTCGGCTCAGGTTGAAAAGGCTCGACAAGTTTCGACCAAGCGGTTCGTTAGACGCCTGTGGTTTATTTTCGCTCTTCTGTGTTTGAGTGGTTTAGTTCATCTACTGCGTTCGCTTTTTGACTTTCCGTTCTTCACAAAGACGGTTGAGTTAATGGTGTTGTTCCTAACGGGTCTCGCGTTTGTTAGTTTAATTTCGGATGTTGTTGGGGATAATACCGACATACTCGTCTTGGAATTTCGACTTCGACTAAAGCGCCTTGATGAAAAGATATCGCGCTTAGAGTCGGGTCTGCAGGTCGCAAGTGAATCTGGAGGCGAACAAGCCCGCGATCAGGATGACCAAGACGATGTTGGAGATGAGGAATTAATCGCTAAATACCGCGAATCAGCCGAACGCGGTGAAACATGGGGGCAACACAATCTTGGAATCGTGTACCTCAATGGAAAGCGTGTACCCAAAGACAATGCACAGGCGGCGTTTTGGTTTCGGAAGGCAGCCGATCAGGGAGATGAAAGCGCCCAATTTCTATTAGCCGATCTTCTTCGGAGGGGAGAGGGGCTACCTCCAGACTATACGGAAGCACTGCGATTGTTTCAGAAGGTGATCGAGCAGAAGCATACGTATCGCGCTGCCGCCGAATACTACGTTGCAATGATGTATACAAAGGGCACAGGTGTTCAAAAGGACCATGCTGAGGCGGCAAGATACTGGGAAAGAGCGGCGCAGCATGGCTGGAGGCTTGCGTGTTATGACTTGGGTCAGCTATACCAAAGAGGCAATGACGACTTCGGACAGAACCTTGAGGAAGCTTATTTCTGGTACTGCGTCGGACTTGGTAATGACGACCCTAAAAAAGTCCATCAGTACTACATCGACCAGCGCGATGAAATAGCGAGACGACTCGCTCCAGAATCGTTGCCTAAAATTCAAGAACGGGCAGAGCGATGGTTGCGCGGCGAACGAGCACCTGCCAGCAGCTAGAGGCGCAACGACCAAGACGAAAGCACAAGATGAGTGCCGCTCGGCGAGCACGGTTGAGCGGGGGGCTTCGGTTTCGTGGAGACAGTATATGGCCACATTCAGATTTGCAGGTAGAGTCCTACCGACCTTCAAAGAATTCACTATGGTTGGCGCCGTCACCGCGAATTGGAATGACCCAATTGACCCTCCAACTTCACTCATCATGAGCGCGACCCTGAGCATAACGAAGGGGATCGTTGAAATCGTTTGCGACTCGAATCTATTTGGGACTGAGAACTATGACGGCCACGTAGATTTACGAGCTAACGACCTAGCTATAAATGTCGTCAATTGCTATGCGTTTGCGAAGGGACTAGGTCTAAAGATTATTCTCGATACCGTTATCAAGCCAGACGGAGTCATGTACAACATCCATTCACATCGGCCTTATCTTGAGCCATTGGTCACAGTTTTAAATTCGAGTTGTGATGGAGGGGTTGATATTCAAGGTGTTTTGCCAATCATCATGGCGGACCCAACCATCTTTGTTGCCCTCGATGATCTCATTAGCGCCGTTACTGAGGCGCGGGAAGTACCTCTTAAATGTGGACGCGCCATCGACGCGATAAGACACGCGATGGCACCCACAGTTGAGAGAAAGCACGGCTGGCCCATCATGCGAGATAACCTCAATATAAGTCGGCATTATTTAGATTTCATTATCGACGAATCAAAAGGGCCTCGGCACGGCGATGTAATGAATACAACATTTCCTGCAATTAAGGAGATTATTACGCGTTCGTGGAACGTAATGAACAGGTTTTTGGAATTCAAAAAGAGGGGAGATCAACGGCTCTCTTTGTCAGATTTTCCATTACTTGATCCCTGATCTTCCCATGTATGTCGCTACCAACGCCGCTCGGAACAGGTAACCTATCGCAGAGTTCCCAGTCAGCACGTCGATAGTCTCACTCTTGAACTCACTCCTGATTACAACGTCGCGCCTCAGACAAGGCAGCCGGTGACTGGCATTTACGGCTTCCGTAGTTCGTAGGCTGACGACAGCATGAACACATCCGAACTTATCACCTCAATCGACGCCGAGATTCAGCGACTGCAACAAGGTTCGCAACCTGCTCGCCAAGAGTAGCAGCAGGGGTTACCAAAGATACCTATGCAGACGGCTTAAACTTTGACACACTAACACTAGAAACACGCGCTCTCCCAAGCGCCACGGGCAGCACACCGCTGCTCCACAATTTGCAAGGCAACGCGCCAGAAAGTGATCCACGACATGAACAGGAGGGGTGAACGAACTGAGCGCGTAGCGTAAGCACAGAGGCACAGGCTTCTAGCAGACCACGGCTGCAAGGAAACGGGTCACCCAAACGGGTGGCCTTTTTTATTGCCCTGAAAAGCACAAACATGAACTGCACCACAACCAAGAAATGGAGATCAACGAAAATGACGCAACAACTCGAAAACGCAAGCAGGGCCGGGAGTGGTAGCGCCCCGCCATCGCATGAAGTCAAGCATGAAGTCAAACAAATGTGGAACGGCGGACCTCTTCGCCAGTTCGCACCCGACACCCGTCCCGCGTCCAACTGGATTCCGCTCGATACCGGCGGATACGCAGGCAGCCACGTTTGTGCAGCCTGCAAGAAGGTGACATCAGGCGTCTATGAGACCGAAAACGGTTGGCAGTGTGGCACATGCCGTGCCAACGCGAAATGTCAACGTTCTGGTGACAAGGCTGCTGCCTGTGGGGTGTCCGCGTGACCATGACACAGCAAAGAGATTTCAAGGCTGAGGTGCTGGCGGTCTACCCTGACGCCCGTCCCGTGGTGACGCGGACTGACAAGCACACCGGTCACGGTCGTGGTGGTCGTAATGGGTACCTCTACACCATCAAGAGCGGCGACGCGGAGATTTCCGATTCTCATCGAAACGGACGCACGGCATGGCGCAGCGCAGCCAATAGGCTAAAGGCTGGCCGGTGAACTACACGAGCCTATTCGACCCGCGTATGCGAACAGTGGGATTCCCGCTGATGCTACTCGACAAGCTGCCGGATGTGTCAGTCAACGCACGATGGTTGTACACCGCGTTGCTATTGACAACGTCCGGCGCTGAGCATCCGTCTGCCTTGGTGACACGCGATCAGGCATTCGAGTGGGGATTCAACAAGGATTCGTTCCTCGCTGCCTATAAGGAACTCGTCGACGCCAAGTTGATAGCCGTCACGCCGACGCGACAGGGCAACCTGTTAGACATCCTGAATCCCTCGACCGGCGTCGTCTTGGTGCCGCGAGAGCAGCGCAACGGATTCAGCAAAGAGTTGAGCAAGACGACCGGCAAGGTTCGCAAGTATTCAGCCGACGACGTCACACGTGTCTTCGAGTTCTTCATCGGTGATCTTCGTTTGGAAAGCACCAACGATGACATGTTGAGGTTCATCTGCCCATTCCACTCCGAGCACGCAACACCGACGGGCGGAAAGAAGGGCAGCAAGTTGTACTTGAGGGTGATGCTCGATCACGGTAAGTGGATATGTCAGAACTCGTTCTGCAAGCACCACGGGAAACGCAGAGGTGAAAGTGGTGGTGGTGATCTCGTTCACTTCGTCGCTGCCTATATCAACCGGTTCGAACTGCTGGAGCAGCGGTACATTCTCCCGGCGCAGTCTCGGCACCTGATCAGCGGCATCCTCAGTGGGCAGACTATGGGCCAGCTTCGCTATCCAAGCGCAGTTGGTGACCGGCGCTACGAGGTACCGCTCCAGCTTCACCGCGAGGACTATTTCGGCGGCAACGCCCATGGACGCCTGAATGGTCACCATCTGGGTGCCAGAGCGGATGCAAAACTGGTCGAAAAGAGGGGTCTAGATTCCCAGACGCCAGACGGTGGGGTGGGTCTAGATTCCCAGACGGCTGAATTGTACGTTAACGGACCGTAAATCAATGAGTTCACTCAAATCGAGTTAACCGGCCATATAAACCGCAATGGGTATACAGAGGGAACACTATGTTGTTCACGTTCCCGGTGACATTCCCCTGCTTACGTTCCCCCGGTGACCCACCAGTAAGGACAACTTAGTTACATCGAAAGGAGAGACTTGATTTGAATATGACTGAAGTACAACCCGTTGTTGGCCAGCCCGTTCAACCAGTGAAGCGGTACCGGGTAGACCAACAGATCGCGGCTGAGAACGCACAACGCGGTGGACCACTGTCCGTAGAGGACTGGATGGCTCGACGTCACGAACTACTGAAGGCCGAACACGAGCGGAATCCTCGCGAACTGAAGACCAATCCCCTATGGCAGAAGTTGCAGCAGGGTGAGATTGTCACCATCAACATTCGCAACAAGAGGGAGTACAAGTTCTGGCGGTTGGTTGCCGAGAACGCAGGAAACAGATACCAGCAGATCAACGGCAACCGTGAGCGGGTGACCTTCATGCTGACTCACCCGATAAAGGGCTACTTTGGAACCATCGCGGCGAAACCTCCCAAGTGGTGGTACCGGAGGATGAGCGCCGGGGAGAAGAAGCAGGAGTTTGAGACCATCCCACCGCATGAGTTCTGCGGCAGGGACGGCCAGACGAAGTACAACACCAAGTGTTTTGAGTGTGGACTGGTCCGTCGCAGTAAAGTTCACCACAGCGAGGTCCACGCCGGGCAGCCGCTCAGGGTGAAGAAAAACTGGTGAGTTAAAAAAGTTGGTGAGTTGGTAGCTTTATACTCCAACGCGCTCCTTTAACCCTGTATAGAGAGAAATAAATCCCGAATTCCAGAAAGTAGCCGACAGCAATGATCCGCTCAGTAGAAGACAAACTAACAACCGCGCGGGATACCGCTCTGTGGCTCAGGTCGATAGAAGGCCATGAGAACGACGAAGAGATCACCTGTCTGCTTCGCGTCATCGAAGCTACGATGAACGACTACATCCGCGTCATCTCGCACCCAAACCTCGGCAACAAGAAGCTGACCAAGACCAGATACGCCGAACACAGCGCCAACCTCGCCATTGCGAGCGCACTGCTGGAAGACCATCTGACCAAGTACAGAGCAGAACTGGTGAACTGGACTTACGTCGACATCCCGCACACCGGAATCGAACTGATCGCGACCGTGCTCAACGACGTGGTAGCGCAGTTGACTTCTGCCCTGCACTCAGGTGTGACTTCATGCCGCGTTCACCTGTATGCACTCGGCACCGGCAAACATGAATGTGACCCATTCGGTAATCACCACTCGTGGTCTAGTGACTTCATCGCCGCGCCCACGGACACCGACAACGCCGCACGCGCCGCTGCCGTCAGTCTGTTCAAGACTTGGCATTCGCGCCCGGCTCACAAGGCTGACTTCGACTTGATCGGAACCTATCGCCCCAAGGCGTGGGCAGCCGAACGTTTCGATACTCTGCCGTCCATGGTCTACGTCTTCAGGTACACGCCGGACGACGCACGTGCAACCCAGATCGGCGCAACGTGCGTCAACCATCTCGACCTCCACGCCGGAAGCGATACAAGCTGGCTGGAGAAGGTCTGATCCGCTGGCCCACTTCTCCTAAGCGGGAATCTGCAAGTCAAATGGAATCAGTACCTTCGTAGGGCGGCTCTAAAACCCATGAACTCCATGAGTTCCGTACCGCGTGTGGATCGGAAATTCCGAGCAGCCGTTCACCATGCTTTTTTTCAATCAAGTGATTGACAATTTTTAAATTCCGGAATGGGTCACCGCATTGTCGGTGTCAAGGAGAAATGATGCCTGCAAGAAGGAAATCGCTGGCCGAACTCGCGCTCAGCGGCACCCTGAAGAACACACCCTCGAAGTACGCCGCGCGTGTCCAAGAAGAACTCGGACTTGGGCAGCCAGCCGCGCACGCCGCGCCGGGCGACCTAGGTGACCCTCCGAAGGGCCTACACGCCGGTCAAAAGAAGGCTTGGGCAGAGATCGCGGACAGCAATCCGACGCTGACGAAGGCCGACCGGCTGCAGGTAGAGCAGGCAGCCCGGCTGCTCAGCGCGTCCCGCAACCCCAAGAAGGAGTTCGCCTCGCGCGACCATAAGCTGCTTGCCCAACTCCTGAAGGCACTATCGGCACCCAGAAAGGCTGCAGGCCCGGCTACCGCCTTGGCGACCGCCGCTGCCCAAGCCGCGACCGCTGCCCTGCTCCCCGCGCACCTGCGACCGAGGCAGAACTCGGAGGACGAGATCGCAGCAATTGAGATGGAGCTTATGGTCATTTATCTCCAGCGTGCTGACAGGGAGATCACGGACGAAGAGGGTTATGCAGAAAGTCGCCGGTTGAAATCCTTGCTGCGACACGCCAAGGCGAAGACGCCGGACGGTCGTGTCGAACTGCTGAAGGAGTACAACGGGCATTACAACAACTTCGAGGACGAGAGAAGCCTCAACCTCCACCGCCTGCGGACCGGCTTCGACTACTGCCCGTGCGAAGTTTGCGCCGACGTTCGTGAAATCGGACTGGTCGACATGCCTGTTAACCGCGAGCTACCCGCCGGACACTACCCATTGAAGCCCGGCTATCCGTGCGACGCCTGCGGAGAGTGGACTCGATGGGTAGCCTGCTCGTACCCACCCCCGAACGGAAAGGTCTTTCGTAAGTGCCGTGACTGCGACGCCAAGAAGGACTGAACAAAAAAGTTGAGGGGCAGGTAGCTTTATACCTCAACGCGCTCCTTTAACCCTGTATAAGGGAGAATAAATCAAGCTGGTCCGCTCGATGGACGCGCCCGGTTCTCACTGCCGGTGCTATACCTCGCGGACCACAGATTAAGCTGGCCGCTGACCACTCCCTTGCACCGAAGCCGACACTTCAGGACGTGATCATAAGTTGAATGAAGCACTACCCTGCTCAAGACGCTTCAGTAACAAGTTCAGAGTGTAGGTCAAACGTTCACCTTCTGGGTTTTTCTTACCTATGTGCCTACATAGTGCCTGTCCATCGCGCTTGTTGGACAGTGACAGCAGTAATTGATACCTGATTGCTGACCGCACTCTGATTCAAGATTGAGATGAAACACCCGCTCCTTTATGCCATTGAGGGCGGACGATGACCACACCGAAGCCACACCCGATGCTTACCTGTCTTCGCTGTCGGGTGTGGGTGGTCAAAGACTTGCCTAGCGACCGGAAGTTAGGCGACAAGGGCAGAGGCGACGATCAGCGCGGTCTGCCCCCACGACCTTCACAACCTTGCACCTCGTTTCACAGTCTCTTGCTAGTGGCTTATTGGGTTTCCAATCATTTCACCCACTCCTTCCCACTAAGCAGCGTTCGAGCGGACACGCGCATGGCCGGACAAACCGGATTTTGCCGTGCAGAGTTCCGCCACCCCTCTTATGACCAACAAGACGACACCCATCCCAAAAGGACATTATGCCCAACTTTCTAACTCGGCTGGGAACAGCCGTAGCAACACTAGCAGGCAGCAAAGAACAACGCAGTGCGCTCGACGTGCCGGGCGCGATCTGGAATCCAGCCATCATTGCCCAAGTGCTACAAGGCGGGTCTACAACGAACTCCAGCAATGAGTTCGTGAACGACTTCACGGCTCAGAGCATAGCCTGCGTCTACACCTGCAACAAAATTCTCTGCGACAATCTCGCGTCGTTGCCCTGCAAGCTGTACAAGAGTGCTGGCACCGGTGAGAAGCAACTAGACCTTGGCAACCCGCTCTATCGTCTGCTGACGACTGAATTCAATCCTGAAACCAGTGCGTTTTCCGCGCTGTCCGCCATCGTGATGCACCTGAATTACCGGGGCAATGCGTTTGTAGAGATTCGCAGAGACGCACGCACGAGCGCGGTTGAAAGTCTATGGAACCTCGACCCGCGTCGCACTGAACCCGTGCGCCTGACGGATCAGGGCAATCAGCTTGCATACAAGACGAGCGACGGCATGAATCCCGGCGAGTTCCGCTATGTGATGGCGAAGGACATGCTGCACTTCGCTGTCAATACGTGGGGGGGCATCGTTGGGCAGAGTCCCGTCGCGTGTCTCAGGGAGTCCATGGGCCTTGCGATCAGTCAACAGAAGTTCATGGGCCAATCGATGGTTAACAATGCGGTACCCAGTATGGCATTGCTGAATAAAGGTGAACTAGAGATTGACCCAATCGCGAAGACAAAGATGCGCGAGGATTAACTTTTCCAAGTTCTCGTAAAATCTCTCTAATTCGGTGAAACCCTCTTACGAGACAATACCGAGCCAAGCCGCGAAAGCGGAAGGTGTAACGACTAGGCGAAAGCCGTAGGGTCCAAGTGGACTCGAAATGGGAGACCCCGGCAACGGGTGAAGATATAGTCTGAACTGCACGGTGACGTGCAGAGAGTGAACGGCAACGGTTCACTCGCAACACTTTTGTGGGAAGCATTACAGTCCGGCTCGAACCGCCGCCGCATCGCGGTCCTTGATCGCCAGTTCGAACTGCAGCCCCTCGGTTTTAACAACGTAGACATGGAGATGCTCGCATCGCGTAAATTCACGCGCGACGAGATCGCCGCTGCCTATGGCGTGCCTTCGTGGATGTGCGGCGATACAGAGAAGCTGACCTCCGCGTCAGCCATTCAATTAGCACTGGCTTTCATTCAGAACACCATCGCACCGCTGTGCAAGCTGATCGAAACAGAGATGAAGCGCAAGCTGATCCCGGTGAACAGTACCGGGCATATCGCCTTCGACCTTCGCGAACGCCTCAAGGGTGACTTTGCCTCAACGCTGCAAGCCTTCAGCGTCGGCCTCCAGAATGGCTTTTATTCGAGAAACGATGTCCGCAGAGAGTTGGGCGAGGACCCAATCGGCCCAGAGGGAGACATCTACACCGTGCAAGTCAATATGACGAACCTGTCAAACATGACCAAGGCGGAACCTGTAACACCGGCAGATGGTTCACAGGCAGAGTTTGACGCTGACGAGGACGCAGACGTAAACACCCCGGCGCTACGAAGCATGAAGACGGCGTACCTGCCTCTCATGCGTGACGCTGTGACCCGTTCGGTAAAGGGCGGGAGCGTCACATCGTTCGGACCCCTGCTTGAATCACTCTGCGAGCTACGCCAGATCGGCGATGAGGGTAGAGCGAACCTGCTTTCCGACATGCTGGCAAACATCGAACGCAGATCGAAGAAATGGACGGCTGACAACGTGGATGACATCGCTGCTCTCGAACTTGGGAAAGCGATTCGCTCCGTCATTTTTGCCGCGCATGAAACCGCAGCCAAGAAGGAATTGGCAGAGGCGGTCTTGAATGAGTAAGCGTAAAGCAGCTTGGACACTCAACCCCTATCGCGGAATTTATTACGCTACCAGCACGAAGCGGTTCGTTGTCATTGGTGATAGTGATGACCATCGAACGTTGGAAGCTGCCATCGCTCGACGAGACGAGAAGGAACAGAAAGCATGAAAAATGAAATTCGCAGTATTAAAACGCAGGAGCTACGCGCCGAAAAACAAGACGGCGCGATGCGTCTGAGCGGACTCGCGATTCCCTACAACGTTCGCTCGTCTGATTTAGGTGGCTTTGTGGAAGTTGCGGCTCCCGGATTAGTCACCCGCTCTCTGCGCGAACAGCCCGATGTGTTAGCACTCCGCGACCACAACCCCGAGAAACTGCTCGGTCGCACCACGGCGAAGAGTCTCACTCTCCGAGATACACCAGCGGGACTCGCGTTTAATCTCGACCTTCCCGACACGGAAGTAGGCAGGGACACTTATGAGAACGTCCGACTTGGTAACTTGTCCGGCGTCAGTTTTGGGTTCCGTACTAGAAAAGACTCATGGGCAAACGTGGACGGACAAGCAGTTCGTACCCTCGAAGATATCGACCTCGCGGAGATCAGCCCGACGTCGTTCCCTGCATACGGCAAAGCGACCTCGGTCAGCGTCCGCAGTTGTCCGCCTGAGATTCGCTCGTTGCTCGGTGACCTCAGCGACTTACTTGGTCTCGACGACGACGACACCGAGGATGACGAGGATGACGAGGACGGCAAGAAGAAAAAGAAGTCAGATGACGATGACGATGACGAGCAGGACTCGCTTGGTGTCGATGCCTTTGACCGCGTCACTCTCGATGCGGCTGACTTCATGCGTCACGCGAAGTTGCAACTGGCTATCCGCCGTCTTCGCGCGTAACCCCTCAAGTTTGCACAATTCCTGAGCGGTACATGATGCGGCTGAACCCGCTACCGCACGCCCCTACAACCTATCGCATGACCACTTAGACCTGAAGCGTCTGAGAAACGCCGTAGTGTGTCTGCTCTAGATAGTAACCACAATGGTTACAAAAGGAAAAATACAACTATGTCTCTTCAAAACCTGAAGACCCAGTACCATGCCCTTCTGACTCAGGCAAACACCCTCGCGGTTGCCGGTTTCAAGGACTCCGAGCAGCGCAGCCAGTTCGACCTGATGATTGCTGATTCGGACAAGCTGTTCCAACTCATCGAGCGCGAAGAGAGAGCGATTGCCACTGCTCCGAAGTTCAACGCTCCCCCGCGTGACGGTTTCGGCTCGCAGCTTGACGGCTCCAAAGAGCACGAGAAGCGTGCTTTCTTCCAGTGGATGCGTACCGGCTCCAGTGTTGGCTACGAGCAGCGTGACCTTGGTGTCGGAACTCCTTCGACTCCGATCACTGGCGGCAACGTTCTGGTGCCTACTACCGTTGGACCTCTGGTCGACGCGAAGTTGTTCGCTGGATCGCTGCTTGAGGCAGTGAATGTGCTGCGTACGGCTGATGGTCACCAGATCAACATTCCTACCGTCAATGACACCAGCAATGGTCTGTCGACTATCGCGCAGGCAGCCGCGAACAGTACCGAGAATGATCCTTCGTTCGGCGTTGCGACCAGCAATGTTGACACGGCGACTACGGGGCTTGTCTCCATCTCGAATGAACTGCTTCAGGATGCCTACTTCGATATCTCGGCGTGGCTGCAGCAGAAGCTTGCACAGCGTTGGCTGCGTGGCTTCAATCAGTGGATTTCTCAGGGCAATAGCTCAAACGTTGCCGCTCTGTCGTCTGTCGCTGTCGCTGGTGTGACCTCGGCTGCATCTGGCGTGGTTGCATATCCTGACCTCGCGGCGTTGTATGGTTCGGTCGACTACAGCTATGCCATGAACGGTGAGTTCATCATGTCGCCTACCACTCGTGCGGCCCTGATGGGACTCGTCTCGACCACTGGTCAGCCGATCCTGCAGCCTTCACCGAATGGCGACCCCTTCGGGTCTATCTTCGGGCGTCCGATTGTATTCGATCCGCACATGCCCGCGATTGCTGCCAGCAACGCGCCGATTTTCTTCGGGGACACGAGCGAGGCATACGTGGCTCGCATTGCTTCCGACTTTGTCATCAAGCGTCTGGAAGAGGTCAGGGCACTTCAAAATGAGACGGTCTTTGTCCTCTACACACGCGTAGGTGGCGTAGCGACGGATGCTGGCACTCATCCTTTGAAGAAACTCACAGTCCACGCATAAAAATACGTCACCATCGGAGTGACAAAGACGTCGGGGTGGCTTCGGCTGCCCCGCTGTTTTCATTTTCAGGAGCAACAAGATTGAGCACACCAGTATCACTATGCACTCACCTCTTCGCCACACTTGAGCAGCCCCTCGTGCTCACACAGACCCCGGACGGTCAGGCAACCTATCTCTGCGCACATTGTGCAGTCGCGAACGTGGAAGAACTCTTGGTGGCGGGATGGAACTCCGCTGAAGTTGTGCAGCAGATGGTATTCAATCGCTGCGGCCACTTCAAGGACAAGAGCGAAGACCAGAGTGGTAGATGTGGGATGTGCTACGGTGCGATCACCGGCCTGCTTACATACGTCTGCATTCGCAACCGGATGATGAAACGCGGCAGGCTTCACTCTGCCCTCAACAAGCTACTCAAGCGTTTCGAGACCAAGTACGGCAGGGTGTACAGCAACAGCATCTACACTCACACCCCGCTCAACAGAATGAAGAAGGACGGCTCAATCCGATGTCTGCACAACTAGCCATCGCATTTTCGAAGGTTCTTGGCCCTCGCATGGCTCGCACACCGAGTGGTCAACCCATCCAGCTATCGTCGGTACCATTCGATCTCACGACCACGACACCGCAGCAGGCGATTGCTGCCTCTGCGCTCCGTTGGCATGGTATTGTGCCGCACGCGGCGACGTTGACCCGCGACTGGGTCATCACCGCAGAGTATGACGTCGTGGTACCCGCCCACCGCACCGCGCCTGCCTACACGAAATTATTCGTTCTGGAGTACGTTCCTGAACGCGCTATACGTGCCCACAAGAACATCACCATCACGGACGAGTTCGCTGACTCGTGGTATTGTCAGCCCGTCCTTCCGAAGCCATCATGACCCAAGCCCTCACTGCCCATACCGGGTGGTGGGGGTTCCTTTTTTGTTTGTAGTGGAAAGTAGGCTCACGCGCTCATGCACTGCCGACAGGTCCGTTGTCACCAGATTGGCATACCGCCGCGTCATCTCCAGCGTTGAATGCCCGAGCACCTTCTGCAGATGGAAGACGGACCCGCCGCGTCTCAGGTAGTTCACGGCGAAGGTGTGCCTGAATGCGTGAATCGTTCTGCCCGGCGGATTGAATCCCAGTTTGTGGCAGAGGTTGATTACATCCCGGCGGACGTTCCTGCGAGCCAGTTGTCGACCGGCCATGGTGCCCATGGTCGCGAACAAGAGACCATCCTTGACACCGTACCGGACGACCGCCCGGCGCAACTCGAAGGAGATCGGGACGACTCGCTGCTTCCGTCCCTTGCCGTCCAGCGTCACGAGCATGTTTTCGAGATCGCAATCAGCCACGGTTACTGTTAGCGCCTCGGTGATTCTCGCGCCCGTGTCCAGCAGGAAGAGAACCAAGAGGTGCAGACGACGCTCGTACACTGTGGTGGGCCTGTAGGTGACAAGAAGCCTCACCTGCGCTTCGGTGAACGTAGCGGGTACCGTAGAGGGTTCACGAAGCCTTGGTACCCGTAATGGACTCTCAGACCATCGCAGGTATGCGTTCACACACCTGAGCACACAGTTGCAACCGGCTGCCGTCAGTCCCTTCTCGCGCATCCTGATCACGACGTCCTTCAGGTCTGCCATGGTGGGGCTGTCGTTGGGCAGCCACTTGAAGCAACGCCGGTACCATTCCAGTGTCGCGGGTGTGACGTTGGCGAGGTACTGACGCTCGCGGATGAAAGCCTCGAAGCCGGGACTCAAACCGGGGGGTGTTTGCTTGCATGTTATTGATTCTATGGCTCCGTTCTCGAGCACCGGCCTTCTAAGCCGGGGGTTACAGGTTCGATCCCTGTCTCGCCTACCATCGGTTCTCCGGAAAATGAGCACATCATCGCTGTTGCGCGTCAAATAGAGATAGGGATCTATTAAGAACCTGGGCGACGAGGACCTTCCGAGCACCGGCTAATTAAGATGCGATTCGAAACTGCAGAAAGAAGCGTTGCCGAGAGCGGATTCGTTCTCCTCGCCGTGCTGCTTCTCGTGGCGCTCGTTCTGGTCGGGCTCGCCGTCGCCGCCCCTCGTGTAGCCAAGGATTTACAGCGCGACAAAGAGCTCGAGCTCTACCACCGAGGCATGCAGTACTCCCGCGCCATTCGCCTCTACTATCGCAAAACGGGCGGCTATCCCACCGATTTGTCCCAGCTTGAGGATACCAACAACATTCGTTTTCTCCGCAAGCGTTACCTCGACCCGATTACCGGAAAGCCATTCCGCATCATTCATCAGGGCGAGGCAAAGGCGCCCATGCTTGGATTGTTCGGTCAGCCTCTCGCGGTCCAGCCCCTCGGCGTAAGCCCAACGGGCAATCCGATCGGATCGCCCATTGCCGGCTCCCAGCCCGGCGCAACGGGCGGAAGCAGCCTCTTTGGTAGCAGTACCAGCTCCTCAGGCACCGCCCCTTCTTCAGGGAGTTCAACAACTTCGAGCGGTTCAAGTGATGGTTCCGCCAATTCGGGAACTGGCACTACATCCGGGACGTTGGGCGGTGCAACAGGTACAGGCACAGGCACCGGCACTGGCACTGGCTTCGGCAGCACTGGTTCCACTGACGGCACTACGGTGATCGGGCGCATAGTCGGCGTCTCGAGCACCAGCCCGAAGGAGTCGATTCGCGTCTACAAGAAGCAGACGCATTACAACCAGTGGGAGTTTGTGTACGATCCCTCGTCGGAAGCACTCCTCGGAGCTCCTGGACTGGGCGCGGGTCAGACGGGCCTTAATGCTCCGGGTTCGACCACCAATCCGTCGCAGGGCACCACCGGCGTGCAGACAACTCCACAATCCACCCAGCCCACTACGCCTGCCGCCCCTGAATAACGCTCGCACCCCGGACTGAATGGTTTCATTCGCCTCTGCTGTTATATATACAGTTGAATAGGATGGAGACACCCGCAGATCCGCGATTGGAGCAGGTACTCGGTAACTGCGTTCCGCTCGCTCCGAAGAATCCTCGCTCCATCATCGTCATCGGCGCCGGCGGCATTATTCACGATGCCCATCTGCCTGCATACAGGCAGGCTGGCTTCCCAGTCGCAGCAATCGTCGACCTCGACTCCAGAAAAGCATCCGTCCTCGCACTCCAATTTGGAGTTCCCTTTGCCGGCAGCTCGATCGAGGAAGCTCAGCGCAATGGCGCCGCCCGATAGCATCTTCGACATCGCGGTCCCGGCGGGCTCGATCCTGAAAATCTTGGCTGCGCTGCCTGACGGCGCGGCCGTGCTCATACAAAAGCCCATGGGAAACGATCTGGCCGAGGCGGAGCAGATTCTCGCGCTTTGCCGGAGCAAGGGGCTCGTCGCAGCAATCAACTTTCAGCTTCGCTGGGCCCCGGTGATGCACGCGGCCAGATGCATCACGAATGCGGGCCTCCTCGGCGATCTGCACGACATGGAGGTACAGGTCCGGGTCTTCATGCCCTGGGATCTGTGGAGCTTCATCACTACAAGCCCGCGGCTTGAGATTCTTTACCACAGCATCCACTACATCGACCTCGTGCGATCCTGGTTTGGCAATCCTGCGCGAGTGCTGGCAAAAACCGTGCGCAACCCGCAGACGCCGAAACTCGCCGCGACCAAGAGCACCATCATCATGGACTACGGAGACTGGAAGCGAGTCTTCATCGTTACCAATCACGCCCACACCTTTCAGGACTCGCAAGAGAGTTTTGTCCAGTGGGAAGGAACCGAAGGGGCCTTGCACGCCGTCATGGGCGTAAATCTCGATTACCCAGCGGGGAAGCCCGACACTCTGCGTTATGCGGAGCGCGGCGGGGGCTGGCGCCTGCTGCCGACCCGGGGCAACTGGTTCCCCGATGCATTCGCTGGCTCCATGGGATCGCTCCAGTCCTTCGTGGCGGGAGAAACCAGCAGCCTGCCCACCAGCGTCGAAGACGCGATCGACACCATGCGCGTCGTTGAAGCCGCCTACGTCTCAAACGAGCGCGACGGAGTCGCCCTCGAAGACCTCAAACGTTAGGGAAACGCTCCCAGATGCCATTGATCGACGACTCTTCTACCGACAAACCCTTTCGCCTCGACGGATTGCGCGCGCTCATCACCGGTGGCGCCAGCGGAATCGGCGAGGCTACATGCCGCGAGCTGTCCCGCGCGGGCGCGCATCTTTTTGTAGCCGACATAAATCTCGAAAAGGCCCGATCGCTTGCAGCGCAGCTTATCAGCGCCGAGGCCCTCCACCTCGACGTGACCAGTCAGGATTCAACCCACGCCGCCGCGAAGACGGTTGGCGCACTCGATATCCTCGTAAACAATGCAGGAGTCGGCCACGTTGGCACCATCGCGACTACTGAGCTCCGCGACTTCGATCAGCTGCTCGAGGTAAACGTGAAGTCTGTCTATCTGGTGACTCGCGCGTTTCTTCCGCAATTGCTCGCCAGCCGCGGAAGCATTGTAAACATTGGCTCGGTGGCGGGACTCGTCGGCATAAAACAGCGATTCGCATACTGCATGAGCAAGGGAGCGGTAGTCGCTATGACGCGCCAGCTCGCCGTCGAATATCCCAAAGAGCTGCGTGTGAACTGCATCTGTCCGGGCACGGTCGAGACGCCATTCGTCGAAGGCTATCTCGAGAAGTATCACGCCCACGAAAAGGACAAAGTCCGTGCCGAGCTTCGCGCCCGGCAACCCGTCGGCAGGCTCGGTACGCCCCAGGAGGTCGCATCACTCGTCCGCTACATCTGCTCTGCTGAGGCCGATTTCATGACAGGCTCTATCCTCACCATCGACGGCGGCTGGACCGCGGCATAACGCAAACCTCCTCGAATTTGCGCACCGCTGTCCTTCCCGGTTAAGGTGGTTACCACTCGGGTATCCATGGCTCGCCGCATCGACGCGCATCATCATCTATGGCGCTACAGCCCCGCCGAATACGGCTGGATCGACGACTCCATGACCCGGCTGCAGCGCGATTTCGGCCCGGGCGACCTCTCTCACGCCATGGCGTCGGCGCGAATCGACGGAACCATCGCCGTCCAGGCCCGTCAGAGCATCGAGGAGACCTTTTTCTTGCTCTCTCTCGCGGAATCCCATCCCTTCATTGAGGCCGTGGTCGGATGGGCTCCAATCGCCTCCCCGGATTTCCCTTCACGCCTTGCAGCGCTCGCGAGAAATCGCAAATTAAAAGGGCTGCGTCACGTCATTCAATCTGAGCCAGACGACAATTTCATCCTTGGCGCGGAATTCAATCGAGGAATCGCCGCGATGCAATCGACCGGGCTCGTCTATGAAATTCTCATCTTCGAGCGTCATCTTACCCAGGCGACAAAATTCGTAGACGCCCACCCCAGCCAGATATTTGTACTCGATCACATCGCCAAGCCGCGCATCCGCGAGCACATCTTGTCTCCCTGGCGCGAACAGATTCATGAAATCGCACGCAGAGAAAACGTCTTCTGTAAAATTTCGGGGATGGTCACGGAGGCCGACTGGCAATCATGGACTGAAGCCGATCTTCTTCCCTACCTCGACACGGTCTTCGAAGCCTTCGGACCCACGCGCCTGATGATGGGCTCGGACTGGCCCGTGTGCCTCCTGGCCGCAGAATACGCGCAGTGGTTCGAGTTGCTGGACCGCTATACAGCCAGATTCACGGAGTCCGAGCGAGAGCAGTTTTGCGGCGGAACGGCAATCCGAGTCTATGGCCTCAGCAAAGAAAATCAGCAGGTGACACATACATGAGAGCGCTCATCCTCAAAGCTCCGGGCGAAGCTGCCGTCGAGGCCGTGCCTGACCCAATCCCAGTCGCCGGTCAGGTATTGCTAAAGGTGCGCAGTGTGGGTCTCTGCGGCACCGACCTTAATTCCTTCCGCGGCAGAAATCCGTTGATCACGTTTCCGCGCATCCTCGGTCACGAAATAGCCGCGACCATTCTCGAAGGCAGCAGTCTCCGTCCCGATCTTGCCGAGCACTCCTCTGTCGCTGTTATGCCGTACAGGAGTTGTGGCAAATGTCCGGCCTGCCGGCGGAATCGCCCGAACACCTGCCAGTTCAACCAGACCATGGGTGTCCAGCGAGACGGCGGACTGACGGAATTCATTCAGGTCTCGCCCGAAAAGTTGTTCTCCGCCAATCTATCGATTTCAGAGCTCAGCATGGTCGAGCCTTTAAGCGTTGGATTCCACGCCGCCCAGAGAGGCAGAATAACGCCCGAAGACACCGTCGCCGTAATCGGATCGGGAGGCGTGGGCCTTGGAGCAATCGCCGGAGCGGCTTTTCGCGGAGCGCGGGTGATCGCCCTCGACGTGGACGCAGGGAAACTCGAAATCGCGCGAAAGGCCGGCGCTGAAGAGACGATCAACACGTCCACCGCGCCACTCGCGGACCGCCTGCGCGATCTCACCGATGGCTCCGGCCCCGATGTCATCATCGAAGCTGTCGGGCGTCCCGACACCTTTCAGGCGGCCGTCGAACACGTCGCGTTTGCCGGAAGGGTGGTATACATCGGCTACGCAAAGGAGCCGGTCGCCTACGAAACAAAGCTCTTCGTGCAGAAGGAGCTCGATATTCTTGGATCGCGCAACGCTCTGCCCGAAAATTTCCGGGAGGTGATCGAAATGCTCGAACAGAAGCGCTTCCCGGTAAACGAATACGTAACTGCAACGGTTACCATGGACGCCGCGCCCGAAATGCTGCGCCGATGGAGTGACCATCCTGCCAATTTCAACAAGATCATGGTCCGGATCGACTGAGGCCGAAATGGAGAACACCCTGCAATGCTGACTCCCGCGCCTCCATCCAGAAAATCCGCGCGTTCTCCCCTTGAACACTCGATGTTCCCTGCCGGCCAGATGCTTCCCTTTTCGCTGGTCACCGTCCTCTTCTTCCTCTGGGGAGTCCCGAACAATCTGAACGACGTGCTCATCCGCCAGTTCATGACCTCGTTCGCGATCAGCCGATTTCAGGCCAGCCTGGTGCAGTCGGCGTTCTATCTCGGCTACTTCCTGCTCGCCGTGCCCGCCGCCATGCTCATGCGCCGCGCCGGATACAAAGCCGGCATCATCACGGGACTCGTGCTCTTCGGAACCGGAGCGTTCCTCTTCTGGCCGGCTGCCATCGTCGACCGTTACGGATTCTTTCTCGCCGCCCTCTTCATCATCGCCGCAGGGCTTTCATTTCTTGAGACGGCATCCAATCCCTTTATCGCCGAGCTCGGCGACCCCGAAACATCAGAGCGCCGCCTCAACTTCTCTCAGGCCTTCAACCCCATCGGCGCCATCAGCGGAGTCGCCATCGGTACCGTCTTCATCTTCTCCGGGGTGGAACTGACACCCGCGCAAGTGGCCACCCTCAAAGCATCCGGCCGGTATGCTGCTTATCTGCGGGGCGAGACTCTCCGCGTAGTCACGCCGTACCTCATCCTCGGAGCGGTCGCCTTTCTTCTTGCCGCCATCATCGCGCGGGTTCGCTTCCCGGTAACGCGCAGCAGTTCGGCCACGGCCGGCCCTGCCAGCGGCGGAAGCAGTCTCCTGCACTTGCTGCGCAGGCCATTCTTTCTGTTTTCGGTCTTCGCGCAATTTCTCTACGTCGGGGCGCAGGTTGGTACATGGAGCTACTTCATCCTCTACGTTCAGGAGTACGCGCGTCTTCCGGTCAAAGATGCGGGATATTTCCTCGCCGGCTCTCTCATCGCGTTTGCTGTAGGCCGCTTTGTTTCGGCCTGGCTGATGAAGTTCGTCAATCCGGGCCTTCTGATGGGACTTTACAGTGTCGCGAATACCGTCCTCGTCGTCATCGGCATTGCGGCTCCCGGCTGGTTTGGCCTGTGGAGCATCTTCATCACCAGCTTCTTCATGTCGCTGATGTTTCCCACCATTTTCGCCATGGGGCTGCGCGGACTTGGCGAAGACACAAAGCTCGGCGGCTCGCTGTTGGTCATGGCGATTATTGGCGGCGCCGTCATTACTCAGACGATGGCCCTGGTCTCCGAATTGTCGAAGAGCCTCGCGTATGCCTATCTTGTGCCGCTGCTTTGCTACATTGTCATCGCAATCTATTCTTTCGTCGGCGCCCGTCGTCCCCATCCGCAGGCCGATCTCCTTCCTGACGGCGCACGCATCGGAGATGCGGACTAATGCTCAAGAGCGGCATCCTCAATCCGTCAATCAATTCCCTGCTCAGCCGTATCCGCCATACCAACACCCTCGTCATCGCCGATCGAGGATTCCCCTACTGGCCGCAGATCGAGACGTTAGATATCTCCCTCGTTGACGACATCCCTCGAGTGCTGGATGTCCTCGCCGCCGTCCGCGCCAACTTCGTTATCGGCCGGGCCTTCATGGCCGAAGAATTCCGGGCCGCCAATATGCCCGAGACGCAGCAGGCCTTCGCCCAGGCACTCTCCGGCATCGACATCACCTTCGAGCCGCACATCGACTTCAAGAAGCGCGTACCTCACGCCATCGGGTTGATCCGCACAGGCGACACCACCCAATATGCCAACATGATCATCGAATCGGCTTAGAGGCATCGGCCTTTAAAGATTCGTTTGGTGAAGCCGTGTTCCGGCATTATGCTTCAGGGCAGGATGCCCGAAACCGCTGAAGCGACCACCCCATCGAGCCACGGCTATCGCTGGTTTCGCGCGGGGGATCTGAACGCCTTCTTCGCGTTGATGTTCGACAACGTCGCCAACATGGTGATCCTGTCGACCATTCTCATTGGCGCGTTTCACTTCCCAAAGGAAATCGTCCTTTATCACATGGTTCCGGGCACTGCTATGGGCGTGCTCATCGGAGACCTCGTCTATGCCTGGATGGCCGTGCGCCTGGCGCGGCGAACGGGCCGCGACGACGTTACGGCCATGCCCCTGGGCCTCAACGCCCCCAGCGTTTTTGGCATGTCCTTCGCGGTGATCGGCCCAGCATATCTGGCGACACACGATGCCTTGCTCTCCTGGGAAATCGGCATGGCCGTCACCGTCCTCGCGGGTCTCTTCAAAATCGCGCTCTCCTTCTGCGGGAACGCCGTCCGCTCGATTGTGCCCCGCGCCGCACTGCTGGGCTCCATCGGCGGGGCGGGAATCGCCCTGATCGGCGTGCTGCCTTTGCTGAAAGTCTTTTCCGATCCCGTACCGGGCTTGCTCGCCCTGAGCGTGCTGCTGGTGACCCTCGTGGCCCGGATGCGCCTGCCCGCCAGAATTCCCGGCGCGCTGGCATCGGCGATCGTGGGAATCGCCGCGTTCTACCTGCTGCGTTGGGCACATCTCGGCAGTCCGCTGCTCAACGCGAGCCAGCCGCATCTGACCGCGCTTCATCTTTCGCTGCCGTGGCCGTCACTCGCCTTTTTGCGGGGGCTCTCGCACGCCTGGGGATATCTGCCCATTGCTCTGCCCTTCGCGCTGTCAACCGTCGTCGGCGGAATCGACAACACGGAGAGCGCGGCCGTCGCAGGCGACGAGTACGACACTCGCCACATCCTGCTCACAGAAGGCTTCTGTACCCTTGCAGCCGGACTTTGCGGCGGAGTAGTGGAGAGCACCCCCTACATCGGACATCCCGCCTTCAAATCGATGGGCGCAAGGGCGGGCTACACCATCCTCACAGGATTATTCATCGGCATCGGCGGAATCGTGGGTGTGCTGCCGTTCTTCGTCGACTGGATTCCCGCCTCGGCAATCGCGCCCGTGCTCGTCTACATCGGCCTTGAAGTTGTCGCGCAGGCGTTTCTCGCTACTCCGCATCGGCATGGCTTGGCCGTTGCGATATCCCTGCTGCCCTCACTGGCGTTCCTCATCACTCTCGAAACCGGCTCGGTTCTCGGAGCACTGAACGCGAGCGTGGACCAGATTGCGGGAGAAGTGGGCGTAACGCTCCACACGCTGAACCTGCTCGGCAACGGGTTCATAATCACCGCGATCCTGTGGGGCGCGGCCACGGCCGAGCTGATCGATAGAAGGTTCCGCGTGAGCATGACGTATCTGCTCGTAGGCGCCGTCTTCTGCCTCTTCGGAGTCATTCATTCTCCCTTCGCCGAGGGAACGTTCGTTGTGCCCTGGCACACCAGATCACCGCTGCCATGGCATCTCGCGGCGGCTTATACGCTGGCCGCGCTCGTGATTGCCGGAGCAAGGTTTCTGCCGGTAGACCCGGAGATCACCAGCGGCTTTTAGAGCCTGTCGAATGTCCTGATGGCTCGGTGGCCGCCATCGTCCGCAACCGGAGCGTTTCCAGGTCGCAGCGAAAGCAGCGTGGCCATCCCTGCGTCCCGCGCCGCATCAAGCTCGCGAACAACGTCGGAGATGAAGAGAATTTCAGCGGGAACAGCATTCAACGCGGCTGCGATTTTGCCATAGCTGGCGGATTCCACCTTTGCGCCGGTGCGGGTGTCGAAATGGTCGCTGATCCAGGGCGTCAGGTCCCCGGCTCGCGTAAAGCGGAATAGGTACTTCTGCGCTTCCACGCTTCCCGATGAATAAATGGCAACGCGCGCGCTTCGATGCCAGCGCTCGAGAGCCGGCGGAACATCGGGAAACACCTCGCTGAACAACTCGCCTCGCTCGTAGCCCTCGGCCCAGATTTTTCCCTGGATAGACTTGAGCGCAGTGGATTTGCGGTCCTGGTCCATGAGCCAGAGCAGATAGACGATGCTGGCCTTCAGGCTCTCGCCCGGGTCTTGAGAGATTGGCTGCGGATAATAGATAACCGGCGCGCCCTTCGACCTGTCGATAGCATTTTCGTGGGCGAGCTGCCGCAGGTCTGCCTGCAGATCGGGATTGCCGGCATTTCCTGCAACGTAGTCCGCCATACGCTCGCGCGCGTATGGGAACAGCACGTCGTAGACGAAGCTGACCGGCGAAGTGGTGCCCTCAATGTCGAGGAGATAGACGTTCGGCATCGCGAGAAGAGGAGCCTTTAGAGTACGGTGTGGACGCGAGGACCAAAGTAAGCGGGCCCGAAGCACAGAGGCTCGAAGTTCGCATCAACCCCGCTATGGGTGTAATGCGGGGTCCAGCCGGCCTTGTCCTGGAACCAGCGAATGGCGCGGATGCGGCGGTCGGTGCACAGATCGAACCAGTGGCGGGTCCCACGCGGCACTCTGATCATGTCTCCCGTCTCGACCTCGATTGAGACCACATCACCATCGAGGGGATGGATGTGAAAGACTCCACGCCCGGCGATGATGAAGCGGACCTCGTCTTCCTCGTGGGTGTGCTCCGTCTTGAACTTTGCCAGCATGGCATCGAGATTCGGGGTTTCGGGGTCGACATCGATCACATCCGCCGTCGTGTATCCGCCCTTCGTCTTCATCTCCTCGATCTCGGCGCCATAGGCGCTGAGCACGGCATCGGCCTCCGCATCGGTGCCGACGCGGTCGAGCGGCCATCGCTCGTAGTCGATTCCAATTGCCGCGAGAGTCGCCGTGATCTCGGGCTGCTCATTCAGCACGATGTTCTTGGCCGGGATGCGGACGGTCGCCATGGCTTCTTTTATTTTAGCTGGACGTTGGATTTTTCGCGGCCTGCCAACCTGTTCGGACAAATGTCGTCCTTGGACATGGGCAGGCCCTGTCGTTATCATTCCGCATCATGCCTCTTACCCGCCGGGACTTACTCGTAAATGGCTCTGTTGCCGCCGCGTTGGCGGCCACTCCCGCAATTTCAACCTTCGGCCAAAACGCTTCTGCCATCGATCCGAAGCTTAAAAAGGCTCGCATTCAGCTAGGTGTAGCCAGCTATTCCTTCCGTGAATTCGACCGGGCGCACGTGATCGAATTCATGAAGACCCTCAATGTGCCCTATCTGAATGCCAAGGACGTAAAGGACCACCTGCCCATGTCTCCGCCGCAGGCAACCGAACAGGCGGTCGCGGACTACAAGGCCGCGGGCATCAAGCTTACGGCTGTCGGCACGGTCTATTTCCCCAAAGATGAGGACGACGACATCCGCAGCAAATTCGAATATGCCAAACGTGCCGGGGTCGGCGTCATCGTCGCGGGAGATCCGGCTCCGTCAACCCTGCCGCGTATCGAGAAATTCGTGAAAGAGTACGACATCAAATTCGCCATCCATAATCACGGCCCCGAGGACAAGGTCTGGCCATCACCCATGGATGTCCTGAAGGCGGTCGGGCAAATGGATCTGCGCATGGGATGCTGCATCGATGTAGGGCATACCGCGCGCACCGGGACGGACGTCGTCGAAGCGATCAAGGCTGCCGGACCTCGCCTCTTCGACATTCACATGAAGGACCTCGCCGACCTCAGCGTTAAAGAAAGCCAGGTGGCCGTCGGCGACGGAAAGATGCCCGTCCGCGAAATCTTCGAGACGCTCATTTCCATGAATTATCCCGGCTATGTCGACCTCGAATACGAGATCCACGGCGACGACCCGATGCCTGGCATGATCAAGAGCTTCGCCTACATGCGCGGCGTCCTTGCCGGAATGGGATATCCGTCGTAGTCCTCGGTCATGGCCGGCTGGCAAATTGCGAGCGGGCCTCGGCCTCAAACAGGAACTCGAAAATCTCAACGTGGCGCCGTGCCTCGGCCAGGTCGCGGCCCCACGTATAAAGGCCATGCTTGCGCAGCAGCACGCCGTGGCTGCGTGGATGCTCTCGAAGCAGCAACGAGAGCGTCGAGGAGAGCGCCACATAATCCTGCGAATTTTCAAGGATCGGCACCCATTCGCGATGCTCGTGCGTGGAGACGCCGCCGAGCCCCTTCAGCATCTCGTAGCCTTCCAGCGCAAACCCTCCGCTCGGTCCGTGACGGTCGGAGAGCAGCGTGCCCCAGACCGAATGCGTGTGCAGCACGGCGCCCGCACCCGCCTGCTCCACCAGCACCAGGTGCAGGCTCGTTTCCGCGGATGGGCGTCCGCCGCCGCGCAGAACTCTTGCCTCTGCATCGATCTCCAGAATATCGGCTTCGGTCAACGCTCCCTTGTCGAGTCCGCTCGATGTAATGGCTAGCTGAAGCGGATCGTCCGCGACCCGCGCGCTGAAGTTCCCGCTCGTCCCGTAAACCCAGCCGCGGCCGTAGAATTCGCGGCCGATCTCGCAAAGGCGGCGCGCGGTGTCGTCCCACTTCACGGCGGCCGCAGGCAGGCTTTCTGTCATGCTGAACTTCCCCTCTTTCGAGGATTGTATCGGGCCTTCTGCTTGCATATTGCGCTCCCGTTCGGCAATATCGACGGGGTATGCGTGGTAATGCATTTCCAGTCACACGGCCGGAGTGGACACGGCGCGAACTGCTCAAACGAGGCGCTGCCGTCGTCGCCGCTTCCCCGCTCCTGAATGTGGACGCCTTCGCTCAGCCTGAAATGACACCCGACCTCGCCACCGACCCGCGTCGGCCGCAGTATCACCTTTTGCCCGCGGCGAACTGGATGAACGATCCCAATGGCCCGATTTATTGGAGAGGCCAGTACCACATGTTCTTCCAGTACAACCCCAACGGCGCCTACTGGGGAGACATGCATTGGGACCACGCTGTCAGCCCAGACATGGTGCATTGGCGGCACCTGCCGGTGGCGCTCAGCCCCACTCCCGGAGGCCCCGACCAGGACGGCTGCTTCTCCGGCAGCGCAGTAGTCGACAACGGCGTGCCCACCTTCATCTACACGGGAGTCGCCTCGGTTTCGAAAGAACAGGCAACATTGAGCGACGGCCATCACGATTTCCGCGAGACGCAGTGCATCGCGACCTCCGATCAGCCCCTTCTCACCACGTGGAAAAAGGACCCCGCACCAGTGATTGCGGCGCCTCCGCCAGGTCTCGCAATCACGGGGTTCCGCGATCCCTGTCCCTGGCGCCTCGGCGGTTGGTGGTATCTCAATATCGGCTCCGGCCTGCGCGGAAAGGGCGGCATGATACTCCTCTACCGGTCCCGGGATTTCCGGCACTGGGAGTATATGCATCCGCTGGTTGAGGGTACGATGCCTGCCGGCTCGGCGACAAACGCAACGGATCCGGTCGCTTCGGGAGAAATGTGGGAGTGCCCCGATTTCTACGCCCTCCGCGGAAAGTATGTGTTGATCTACTCGACACAGGGCAAGGTCTTCTGGCAGAGCGGCACGCTGGATACCGCTTCCATGCGCTTCCACGCAGATCAAAGCGGGTTGCTCGATCACGGCACGTTTTATGCCCCCAAAACCCAGTTGGACAAGGATGGGAACCGCATCCTCTGGGGCTGGATACCGGAGACCCGGCCGCTTGAGGAGTACCGGGCCTCAGGCTGGGCGGGATTGATGAGCCTGCCCCGCGTCCTCGACCTCGACTCAACCGGAAAGCTGACCATGCGCGTGCTCCCTGCGGTCGAGAATTTGCTCGAAGGCGATCAGAGCAAAGCTGGCATGATCCGCGGGTGTTGCGGCCGGGCACTGTGGAGGGCGAAGCTCTCCGCTGAGCCCGCGGCCTTCTCCCTCGAGCTTCAGGACGGCAGCCCTTCCGGCAAGGAATTGACCAGGGTCGAATGGAGACCGGAGCCGGGAAAACTCTTGCTCGATGGTGAGGAGGTTCCCGTCGACGGCTTAAAGGCCAAGGAACTGGAGCTGAGTGCCTATATCGACGGCTCGGTCATCGAACTCTTCGTGAATACCGAATTCGCCCGGACCCGCCGCTTTTACTACCCCGGAAGCAGTGCCCCGGACATCCATGTTGGAACCAGTGGCGCATCAGACTTGAAGATGTGGCAGATGAAGCCGATCTCTCCCGACCGCCTCACCGGCAAATCCAGCTGATTCCAGCTTTCCTTAGATCTGATCTGGCTTGGCCTTGTCATCGGCTCCGCCCTTCTTGATTTCAAAGAAGAGAAACTCCTTTGCCTCTCTCCAATCGCGCTTGACCGACCGGGGAGATATATCCAGAATCTTCGCAACCTCTTCAACGGAGAAGCCCGCGAAATAGCGCAACTCCACTATCTGGGCCTGCCGTTGATTTTCCGCCTGAAGTTTGGCCATCGCCTGATCTACCGCCAGAACTTCCTCTGACCTGTCCCGAGCCACTGCCACTTCTTCGTTGAGTTCGACGCGCTCGAGGTCGCCACCTCGCATTTCGGCGTTGTGCGCGCGGGCATAATCGACCAGGATGCGGCGCATGACCTTGGCAGCCACGGCGATAAAGTGCTGATGGCTCTGCCAGTCAACGCCGTTCCCGGCCAGCCGCATGTACGCCTCGTTGATCAGGGCGGTGGGCTGAAGGGTGTGGCCGGGACGCTCGCGCCTCATGAATGCGCTCGCCAGCCGATGAAGCTCTTCATAAACAAGAGGAAGCAGCTTCCCGGCGGCGGAGCCGTCGCCGTTCTTCATGGCCCTGAGGAGGAGCGTTACCTCCCCGCCATCAGCGCACATAATGCCCTCACAGACGCCGGATAAACGAACCGCTGGGCTGCCGGATCGCAGCCGCTCACAGCCTAGGCTCTGATCCATTCTTCCTGCAACAAGGATTTACCCCCGCCGGCGCTATGGCCCTATTCGACCCGGAACCGCGCTTTACAGAGTGAGGTGGTTAAAATTGTGGCCCCGCAGTGTAACGATTGGAGTAAGCTTACCGACAATCTGAACAATCGTTGGAGAGGCCTGTTCGATTCGTTCTCTTCAGGCCGATACGCGCCCGGACCCCCTCCGGCCGGTTTGCCTGAATCAGCCTTCTCCCAATCGCCCAGGTGCCGGGAACCCGCTGGTAAAGCTTCTGAATCCGGCTCCATGACGCAAGCCCACCTTCTTCGCCGGCCTTCTCCGCTTGATGGCCTCGGTAAATGGAAAACCATGGCGACACGCAACGAGCTGATCGACCAGATTTACATAGCGGCAGAGAGCGTTAAGCCCTCCGAACGGAGCCGCCTGCTGGACCGTCTGTGCGCTGGCGACTTTGCACTGAAACGCCAGGTCGAGGAGAAGCTCGAAAGAGATGACCGGCTCGGCAGCTTTATGGAACATCCACCGTTCGACCTTCTCAACAAAACCATCCAGGACCCTCCAACAGTGACCGAGGAATACGACACCGGAAACGTGCGCACGGCTAGGCCTTCTGAGGGAAGGCTCGCCACCGGATTGATTCTGAACAAGCGCTTCAAGATCGTACGGTTCATCGCCAAAGGCGGGATGGGCGAGGTCTACGAGGCTGAGGACAACCTCCTCCAAAGCAGCCATATCGCCCTGAAAACCATTCTTCCTGAAATTGCAGGCGACCCCGGCTTACAGTTGCGGTTTGAACACGAAGTCCTCTCTGCCCGCGAGGTAGTGCATCCGAACCTCTGCCCCATTTACCACATTGAGCGTTGCGACGACCCTGCACCGGGCTTTCTGTTCCTCACCATGAAGCTCTTGCCCGGCGAGACCCTCAGGGCGCGCCTCCGGCGATCCAGCCCGCTGCCCAGGGAGGAAGGTTTGGCATTGGCAACGCAAATGGCGGCGGCGCTTGCGGCCATCCATGCTGCGGGGATCGTGCACCGCGACATCAAGTCCAACAACGTGATGCTCGATGGGTCAGGCGACGGCCTGCGCCTATGGATAACCGACTTTGGCCTGGCGCGGGCCTTGCAGGCTGATCCCAGCTTTCTGGGCATGCCCATGCTCGCGGGAACTCCGGGATACATCGCCCCCGAGCTCTATCGCGGTCAACCCGCTTCGCGTGCAAGCGATCTCTTCGCCTTCGGCGTGTTGCTGCACGAGGTCTTCACTGGAGAGCGCCCCGCCGAGAAGGGTGAGGGCTCGCCGGTTGCTCCCAGCAGCCGCCTTGGCACCTCGGCCGTACCGTCGGTATGCGCCGATCTGATCAGGGGATTGCTCGACGAGGATCCGGCTCGAAGGTGCGCTGCCTTCGATCAGGCTCTGGAGCCCCTCGGCCTCAAGCGGCACGAGAAAAAGAAGTGGACGCGCCGGCAATTCGCTGGCATGGCGGCAGCCGCAGCGTGTTCCTTCACTGCAGCCGGATGGTTTGAACGCGACCCCCTGTACAACGCGACACATCCACTACCGGGAAAACGCTTTGTTGCCTTGCTGCCCTGGCCGAAGACCTCTGACAGTAGCGTCATTCCAATGCTGACGGGAGTGCTGACGGCCATCAAGGGCGAGCTTTCACGCCTGGAGGCCTTCGACCACAATCTCTTCGTGATTTCCCCGGATGATCTGAATCAGGACCTGACCGGAGCGGCCCACCTCAAGGACGTCTGCGACCCCCTCGGAGCAAACCTCGCCCTGGCTGCCTCGGGCGGGTTGAAGGGCGGAGATTTCCATCTGCTTCTGCGGCTACTGGACCCCGCGACGTCACATCTTGTCAGAGAAAAGCATCTGACGTGCGCGCTGCAGGAAATCACTTCGCTGCCAACCAGGGCGGCGGACGCGGCAAGGAAGATACTGAATCTGCGTGACGAACCGTCCGCTGGCGCTCAGGTCATCGCGGGAACCCGGTCCGTGCCTGCCTTTACGGCTTATCAGGCGGCGGAAACGTTCAGGAAGCAACCAAACGACTCGGGGCTGGACGCCGCAATTGAGGAATACAAGGAGGCTGTGGATCTGGACCCGCGGTTTGCGTTGGCGCACGCCAGGCTGGGGCAGGCCTATGCGCACCTCTACGGGCTTCGCCGCGACCCCGGGGCGCTGAGGCTTGCTCGTCAAAATGCGGAACGCGCACTGGCACTGGATCCCGAATTAGTGGACGGCCACTTGGCTCTTGTCGTCGTATTGGAGCAAACGGGAGAGGAACAGGCCGCACTGGATCAAATCGCCAAAGCACTCACGCTGGATCCTTCAAACACAACTTCTCTCTTGTTGCAGGCGGAGGTTTATGGGAATTTGAACCGGTGGGCGGAGGCGGAAGAAAGCTATCAGCGTGTTCTCGCCGAGCGGCCTAATTTCTGGGTAACTTATAACCAGTTGGGCTATACCTTGCATCAGCAGGGAAAGTATCGGGAGGCTATCGAGCAATTCCAGGCCGCAAGTTTGTCGGCGCCGAAGAGTTCTCTGCCTCTCAGCAATCTGGGTGGCGAATACCTACAGATAGGTGAATTTGCTGAAGCCGTAAGAAGCTTGAAGAAAAGTCTTGCCCTGCAACCTCACGATGATTTGGCTGCGGCCAATATCTCCCTAGCCCTCCGCTACCAGGGCAAATACGATGAAGCGCTGCCTTTCGCCCAGAAGGCCGTAGAGCTAAACCCGAGTCAGGATACCAACTGGCTCGAACTAGGTGAATGTTACTCGTCTCTGCACCGCCAGCGTGACGCGAAGAACGCTTATCTCAATGCGGCGCAGGAAGCGGAACGCCACCTCCAGACCGATGCGACCGACGGTCCGAGTTGGATGCTGCTGGCGCTCTACCGGGTCAAATCAGGCTCGCCCCAGAATGCCTCGGCACTTATTCAAAAAGCCGAGTCCATGGGAGCGAAGGATATGGATTCGCAGATATACAAGGCGCGGATATTGGAACTGCTCGGAAAACGCGATGATGCGTTGGCAACCCTGGAAAACTGCTTTCGGAACGGCGCCACTGCGCTGCAGGTCACTCCGTTTCCAGATATGCAATCGCTTCGAAGCGACCCGCGGTATTTAAAGCTTGTGCAATCGAATTCCCCCACAACAAAAACGAGTTAGCATCGGGCCAACGAAGTTCTCAGGAGAAGCTGTTATGAAAGAGCAACGACCTGTCTCATCTTTCGCGTTCCTATTGTGCGTCTCTGGATTGTTGCTGGCCACAGTCGTTGGCTGTCAGAAACCGGTAAGCGCGGTCCCGGTAAGCGCGGTCGTATTGTTGCCCGACCCTCCGACGGACGACCAACCATCCATTTACGTAGAGAAAGGTGGTACCGTGCAATTCTTAGCAGAAGGGCCTAACATCGGCCCGTTCACTGTGTCGGCACCCGATGGTGTCTGCGAAGAGGGTAATTTAATCGCGAGTACCCAGCGAGCCAAGAACCAGAATGATCAATTCGCCGTTCAGCAGGCGACGTGTCATGTGATCCTCGGGCAGACGCAGCATATCGAATTTAGCGTTTATAGTGGCGTTGACCAAAACAACCCGACCCGCAAACCGACCGGGCGGCCGTTCAAGTTCATCAAGGCATATATCAGAAAATGCCCTCCCATTTGCACGTAAGTAGCTAGAAGGGCCGGCGCTTGTGTAACCTGATCGTAATCCCGCGCAGCATCGGGCAACGTCCCTGAATGGCGTTGACCACGGTGCTGCGTGACAGGTCCTCGCCGTCAGCGAGTCTTGACTTCATACCAGAGCCGATCTGCGCCCCGCTCGCGTCCGATAAAATTGACTGCGAATGACCAGCTTATTGGGACGCACGGCCTGCTTCGGTCTGATCGTTCTTTCCTTTGTACTTCTCATCTCGGCCCCAGCCCATCACGGCGTTCATGCTGCCAGCGTCAACGCTCGGCAGCGCGGCGCCCTCGTCTTTCAGACCAAAGGCTGCGAGCGCTGCCACTCGATCCTCGGCGTCGGCGGAGATCGCGCGCCCGATCTCGGCAAGGTCGGGGCTCGGAAATCCTCAGCCCAGATCAAGCAGCAGGTTATCAATGGCGGTCACGGCATGCCGCCCTTCGGAAATGTTCTGTCCAAAGATGAAGTGAAGGACGTCGCCGCGTTCCTCGCGTCATGCCAATCTGCGGCAGCGCCGGGATGCCGCCAGTGGATGCAGCCAGAGACCGAACAGCAGCAGCCTCAGTAGAGGTTTCCCGCGATCTGCTCGGCAGCCTGTTCTAACGCATCGTTCTGAGGATCGTCAGACTTGGACGAGCCCTTTTGGCCGCGCACGGTAAGCGTGACCGTGAAATGAAAGTCGCGGACACGGCTGTTGATCATTTCCACACTGTCACCGCGCGACTCCCCATGCCTGCACGTCAAAGCTTCATTGCCAATTCCCTTCAGGGCCACGCTGCCTGGCGGGCAAGCAGGCAGCCCTGCCTTGCTGACCAGGATCTCCATGAAATCCGTCGAACCCTGCTTGCGAGCGAACCTGCAGATTCCCTCGCCCATATCTGACACATCTGCGGTTACAGATACGTCTCCGCCGAGCGCATGCGCCGCGCTGCCTTCCGTAAGCCACGGACAGCCGGTTCGCGTATGCGTCATCGGTCCAGTGGATCCGGGCTTTGCCGCGCTCCCATACTGCGTCTGGGCCACTAGGGCAGGCGCGAAGAGCAGCAAGAGAAGTGCGCCATGCCACATGGCCCTACGCCTTTACCTTCATCGATGACAGGGGGCCGGACTTCAACACCTTCCCGCCTTCCTGTATGACGTAGAGCTGGTTGACATCAAGATTCTTCAACTGATCCACCTGCCCGCTCAGCCAGCGAATCTCGACCGTGTCGACCTTCTTCGCATGTTCTAGTCCAAAGTGCATGCGCAGATCGTTCTGCGAGAAGTAGCTGCCGCCGCTGCGCAGCTCGTCCATCTGCACCAGCGGTTTGGGCGCTGCCGGATCGGTCTGCGCCGTGACGATCACACGGCTGCCGATGCCTGTGCGGTTGGACCTCACACCCACGAGTTTGATCTTGATCCAGTTGCGGTTGAGCGTGGAGTCGCATCGCAGCAGCTGCGGAATCGCATTGATGCAGTTGACGACAATATCGATCACGCCGTCATTGTTGTAGTCGCCGAAGGCGCAGCCCCGCGCCGGAGCGTTTTCGAGAATCCCCGGCCCGCCTTCGTTGGTCACCTCTTCAAAGCGTCCGTTGCGCAGGTTGCGATAAAGGTACTTGTGCTCGGCATACTTCAAGTCAGCCTTTGACCGGTCCACTTCGGGATAGACATGCCCGTTCGACATCAGAATGTCCAGCCATCCGTCGTTATCCATGTCAAAGAATCCAACGCCCCAGCCGAGCAGTCGTGTATTCACGCCCAGGCCGCCGGGGTAAGTGCGATCCTCGAAAGAGGCATCGCCGAGATTTGTATAGAGCGAGTCCGTGTCCCCGGCAAAGTTGGTCTTCACTACATCAAGATTTCCGTCGCGATTGTAGTCTCCGATTGAGACGCCCATCCCCGCCTGCGGCTTCGCCTCCGCTGAGAGTGCCGCCCCCGCTTCGATGGCGATATCGCGGAACGTGCCATCCTTCTGGTTGAGATACAGCGTCGCCGGCGCCGAGTCGTTTGCGACGTAGATATCGGGCCACCCATCGTTATCGAGATCAGACGCCGCAACGCTAAGCCCATAGGTCCCGACCGCGGTCCACATGCCGGACTTCTCGCTGACGTCGGTAAATGTCCCGTCTCCGTTGTTGTGGTAGAGAATGTTGCGTCCACCCGGCAGCCCCGGCGGACCGCACGCGACCAGGATCCCCTTGTAGGTGCACGGGCCATCTTCGGGCTTCGGTGCAGTCTTCAGGTCGAAGTCAACGTAGTTGGCCACAAAGAGATCGAGATGCCCGTCGCGGTCGTAGTCAACAAACGTACAGCCTGTGTTCCAGCGCGTCTTCGGCCCGGGTTGAATAAGACCCGCCTCCTTCGTCACGTCCGCAAACGTCCCGTTGCCGTTGTTGCGATAAAGAACAGGCTGCCCGTAGTAGGTGACGAACAGGTCGTCGTGGCCGTCGTTGTTATAGTCCCCGACGCAGCAAGCCTGTCCCCACCCGGTCTTGTGTTCGAGGCCAGAACCCGAAGTCACGTCAGTAAACGTCCCGTCGCGGTTGTTCTTGAACAGATGGCAGTGCGGCTCCTGCCCCGCGGGAAATCCATCGAGCCTCCATCCGTTCACGAGAAACAGATCGACCCATCCGTCATCATCGTAGTCGTAGAAGGCGAGTCCGCAGCCTGTCGTTTCGAGCAGGTATTTGTTCGTCCCCTCCGAGCCATAGATTGTCTTCACTTCCAGACCGGACTCTTTCACCACATCCACGAAGCTCACTCCCAGCGGAGTGCCTTCAATCGGCGACTTAGGTCCCGGTGGAGGCGGCGCAGGTTTCGCGTCGTAGGTGCGCTCCTGCGGGCCGATTTTCTGTGCGGGAGCAGGCGGTACTGTTTGCTGCTGCCAGGGTGATGCAAGAGCCACTATGTCCGCGAAGGGCAGAACCAGCGCCGAGCGGCTGAGGGAACGAATGAAGTTACGGCGATTCAACGAAGGGCCATCCTTGGTATTCAGGGTTGTCCGCCGGCGCTCTTCATCTCATGCGCCGTTTCGGTATGCACGTGCCAGGGCACGCTCTCAGTAGAAATTTCAGGATGCTTGCGCAGATACTCGAGCGAGTAAGTCGGCGCTCCCGGATCGATCCGCTTGGCCGTGTACTGCGCCGCCTCTTCCGACGCCTGCTTCTTCATGCCTTCGCGGCGATACAGGATCGCCAGGTTATAGTGCGCCGCCAGATCGTCAGGATCAATCGCCTGTAGCGCCTTGAACTGCTGCATCGCCTCTTCGCTTCGATGCTGCTGATAGTAGGAGATCCCCAGTTCGCGCCGCGCATCGCGCGAATACGGATACTGCGCAACCACCTTCTGCAGATCGGCAATCTCGGCATCTGAATGCCGCGAGCGCCGTTCAACGAGCGCCATGTAGTACAGAGCGCGCGCGTCGTTTGGCGCCAGCGCGAGTGCCTTCTCAAGTGGCGCGCGTGCGTCGGCGTATTTTTCCCACTCGATGTAGTTCAGGCCAACATTGATGTAGCCGTCCTTATAGTCGGGACGCAGCCGAACGACCTGCTCAAATGCGTTCATCGCATCTTCGTACTGGAGCTGATCAAGATATCCAATGCCGACGTTGTTCCAGCGCATCCAGTCTGCGTTGTCATTCGGCAGCGCCGGAGTCGCGGGGTTATCCCCAATATTAAAAGTCCGCGTCCGCGAGGCAAGTTCGATCACCGGATACGCCGGATGGTCATTGCCAAACACGTTATTCGTGTAGCTCTTCCGCAGGTGCCGGTAATTCACGCGCGCCGTCATCGTTAGCGGCCCTTTCACATCCGCCGGTATCTGAAACCGATAGCGGATCAGCGCCGAGCGCCCCGACTGGATGCTGTTGTCGTAAGCCATCGAGTGAATGGTCCAGACCTTGTGGTTATCGACGAAATTGCCGGTCATATCGACGGGCCGGTTCGTGAAGCTGTGCGCGCTGGGTTCGAGCATGCCATCCGGCTTGAGGAAGCCGCTCTCGTAGATGATGGTTCCGGACGCGTCTTTCGCTGTGAACTGCGTCCATGCTTCGTAGAGATCTCGGACTTCAGGAACCAGCGAGTGGCCGATGTTCTTGTTCTGGACAACGACATACGCGTCTACGGTTTCACCGGCTCTAAGCTTGAAAGGTGTCGAACCAAGCGGAGCGATCATCTGGCCAGCGCTGTCCAGCTTCAATGCAAATAGATCGACGTTGAGGTAGTTGCCGGACTTCAAGAACTCAACTGTCTTCGCTAGCTGCTCATCAAAGCCATAGTAGAACGGCACCGCGGTATTTCCGGCGAGCCAACGATGTGAGGCCAACGTGCCATGCTTGGCTCCGTAGTCCGGAAGCGTAATAGCTTCGCGCTTCATATGGCAGCCCTGGCACGTGGTGAAGTCTGCCTGGTAGAAGGTAAGTGGATTGCGCTGCGAAAACTTTGAGGTCTGCCACTCATCGTAAGCGGTAAAAGCCCGAATCCACTTATAGTCATTCAGCGGTGTGGGCAGATTCGCTTTGTGGCAGGCCGAGCAGAACTCGGGCGTGTGGTAGAAGTCCTGCATCACCGCCTTCGAGTGCCGGTCCAGATGTGCCAGGATCTCTTCATCAGGCACAATTCCCGGAATTCTTTTACCCTGCTCGTCCACCATCACCGCGGGCACGCCCATCACATAGCTGCCGTTGCCCAGCTTTGACTGCACGCTTTGAATCGAGTGGCACGTAGCGCAAGTCACCCCATCGCGGTCAAACGAACGATCGAGTCGTGAGCCGGTATTGAGCGCACCCGTCATCACAGCAATGGGGTTATGGCAACTGTCGCAATGGCGCGCGAACTCTATTCCTTTGGTGCGGATAAGAATATTCACGCTGGCGCGATAGAACGGCGTCCGAAAGGAATTCGAGTGCAGCGCCTGCCGCCATTGTTGATACGCCTCCTGGTGGCAGTGACCGCAGTACGCGGCGTCTGGAAATGCGCTCGCCGGAAGAAAACCTCCGCCCTCGACCGCGGCGTTTCCAGGCAGAGAAATCCTGTCTTTGCCGAAAGGAAAGTTGTAGTTCTCTAGAATCTTTTCCGAATAGACCTTGCGCGCGGCCTCTGCCTCGGCGCTCTGATCCTCAGCACCCTTCGTTGTTCTCACCCAGACAACACAGGCCACGGCAACTGCAAGGAGAACGATGGTGGCGCGCCTGGCAAAAACACTCATCCGGTACAAGCTGGAGGAAGCCGCTTGCTCAAACTGCCTTCTTATTCGCGGAATCCCGCCTCCACTCAGCACTTTGAACTATAGCGAATCGGTTCGACGGCTGTATATAGATCAGACGGTTGACCTCTACTGAGACGCTTTCTCCAGGGCGAGCGCCTTCTGCCGCTCAGCCGCAGCCTCCACCGTCTTTCCCTGCTGCGCCAGCGCCTTGGCCAGCCCCGCGTGGGCCTCGGCGTAATTCGTGTCATAGCTCAGGGCTTCCTGAAATGCCGTTATGGAGTCATCCACCTTGCCGCTCTTGAGCAGGGAGTTGCCGGTGTTCGTCGCGACTTCGGCGCGCTGATGGTTCATGTTCTCGCGCATGAGGTTTGCCGCAATCTTTCGCTGCGCTGTGGCCTCATCACGCTGGTTCTCCTTCACCAGCACCTCGGCGAGCGTCAGGTGCGGATCGGGCTGCTGCGGAAGCTGCCGGATCGCCTCCTTCAGCGCCGCCTCGGCTTCCGGCAGATGATCGAGGTGGTTGTCCACGCTGCCCAGCGTCGCCCACCCATCACCGTTTTGCGGATGCAGCTTGAGAGAAAGATTCAGCTCGCGCGCCGCATCGGTATAACGTCCGGCCTGCAGATAAAGCACGCCGAGGACGTACGGCGCTTCGTGGCCCGACGGATCAAGCTTCTCTGCGGTCTCAAGTTCCGGGATGGCATCCGCGGCATCGTCCTTCATCTTCAGAGCGAGACCCAGGTCGTAGTGGAGACGCGCCGCGTCCGGCGCGAGCTTCAGCGCCGCCCGCAGTTGCTCGATCGCATCTTCAAACTGGCTCAGCTGGATATACGCCGCGGCCAGGTTCTGGTGCGCCGTAACGTTGTCCGGCGCGAGCTCGACCGCACGCTGCAGAATCGGCACGGCGTCCTTCGCCTGCTGCGCCTGACAAAGTGCCATCCCGAGGTTGGTCAGGACCTCCGGATTCTTCGGATCGCCCGCTGCGGCCTTCTGGAGTAGCGGAATCGCTTCCTGCACGTCCGTGCGTTGCAATGCAAGTCCAAGCTGATACGTTGCCTCCGTCGACTTCGGATCGAGCTCATGTGCGTGCCTGAGAACCGCGATCGCCTGCTCATCCTGCCCGGCGCTCGCAAGCGCCGATCCGAATTGCAGCGCGATTTCCGGAATATCCGGCGCGAGCTGATACGCCTTTGCCAACTCCTCCAGCCCGCCGGGCTGTTGTTCCGCCAACAAGGTCAATCCGAGATGCAGATGAGCCGCCGCCAGCTCAGGATTGAGCCGGACGGCAGTTGCGAAAGCCTCTTTCGCGTGGTCCCAGTCCTGCCGTTGCGCGTAAAGCGATCCCAGATCGTCGTGCATCTGCGCGCTTTGCGGATCCGCCGCGACCGCCTCCTTCATGCGCGCAATCGCCGCCGTGCTTTGACCGGTCTCCGCCAGCGCACGCGCATATGACGCAAGTAAATAGGCTGGTAGAGGACGCTTCTCCGTGCGCGCCCCGGCCTCCAGCTTTGCGAACCACGGCAGCGCCTTCGCAGGCTGACCATTCTGCACGTATGCAAGCGCAAGATTCATCTGCGCGCTCGTATCGGAGGGCTTCATCGCCAGCGCTTTTTCAAGCTCGCGAATCGCCTCGTCGCTCTTTCCCAGACGAAACAACACCGCGCCGAGCGCGCTGTGTCCCTGTTCGGCAGTCGGCGCAAGCCGCACGACTTTTTCGAAGTCTGCCAGTGCGTCGTTCAGATCGTTGTGCGATAACGCCGCCACACCGGCGCGATAATCAGCATCGGCCTCTTTCAGACTGGAGGAAGGTTCTTGCGCAGGACAAAGGCTCATTGCGGTCGCCGAAACGGCGAGAAGCAGTGCAGCAGACAACCGCGCTTTGAGCAGGTACACAGCCCTTCCATCGTATCCGATCAACCGCCGCGCGCTCGAAAGCGCCGTAAGTCAGCCGATCGATACCTTGAGCGCCGCCGCAAAATCCACCGCCGGACGATACTGCTTCGGCAGCTCCACCCGCAGAGCCTCCGCAGTCTGCTTCCACTTCACCGTCTCGCCCGTCCCTAGCAGCTGCACATTCCCGATCTTCCCCGGCTTCGTCGAACTGTTCAGTCCGAGAGCCTCCACGCCAAACTCACCGGCCGGCCAGCCAAGCACGATCGCGTAGACCTCATTGCCCGCTTTGTTCCGCGTGAAGCGAATATCCTTCTCGCCCAGGCTGCTAATGCTTTGTCCCTGGAACTTCCCCGCCTTGACCATGTTTGGCCCTTCGCCGTAGATCTTCCACGGACGCGTCGCATAAATCGCGTCGCCGTTGACCTGCATCCACGCGGTAATCCGATCGAGAACCGCGATCTCCTTGCTGTCGATCGTCCCGTCCGGCCGCCCCGGAATATTCAAAATGAACGTCCCGTTCTTGCTCACCGTATCGACCAGCCAGTGGATCACGTCCCGCGGGTGCAGGTAGCCGCCATACTCACCAGCCTGCTCATAAAGCGAGAGCTTGTAGTGCCATTCGCCGATGCAGGTCTCCGACTGCCACACATTCGGCATGATCTCGCTCGTCAGGCCGCGCTCATAGTCGACAACCGCGGCCTTGGCCCACTTGTCCGGAACATCCTTGATGGTGACGACGCACTGCACTTTGCCGCCATGAGCCTGCGCGCTGCGGTTGTAATAGTACGCGCCGATATTCATCCCTCCCCACCCAAGGGGAAACAGTGAGTTATCGAAGTAAAGCAGGTCTGGATCGTGCTGATCGATCAGGTCACGCGTGCGATCGTAGAAATTCTTCACATAAGAGATATCCGGCAGAGCATTTTCTGGATGCTTCGCCCCGTACAACCGCTGCGGATCGTATCCCTGCCACCACTCTTCCTTGCCGTCGGCAAGCACCATCCGCCCGTCGTACGGAACCCCCGCCAGCGGCCCCGTCTTGTCCGCGCCATGCGAGGTCTGGAACCACCACCAGTTCCTCCCCTGGTGGACCGTCACTCCCAGTGGCATCCCCTGCGCGCGCGCCGCCTTCGCCCACCCCCCGATCACATCGCGATGCGGCCCCATGGTTGCGGCGTTCCACGGCTGATGTTTCGAGGCCCAGGTGTCGAAGCCGTCGTGGTGATTGGCCAGCGCGATAAAAAACTTCGCCCCCGCCTTCTTGTAACGCTCGATCAGCGCCTCGGGCTCCCAGTTCAGAAGCGTCCACTGTGCGCAGAGCTCCTTGTATCCGAAGCGCGACGGCGGACCATAGTGCTCCAGCTGATATTTATTCTGCGGCTGGCCCTCGATATACATATTCCGCGCATACCAGTCACCCGCCTCAGGCACGCACTGCGGACTCCAGTGTGCCCAGATGCCGAACTTCGCGTCCTGATACCACTCCGGCGTCTCATACTGCACCAGCGATTCCCACGTCGGCTGGTAAGGCCCGCTTCCCGCCAGGTTCGGAATCGGCGACACCATCGGCACGCCATCCCACGATCCGCCGGGTACGGGCAGCTCTGGAGGCTTGCCCCACTCCGTCGGCTTCCAGTCCTTTTCATCCAGCTTCTCGCTGACGATCTTGCCGTCAACCAGTGCGTAGAACACCCTCTCACTTGCAGGCGTTGCGCAGAACTCCGCATAACTCTGCGTGAGAGTATTAAAGGCCGCCGCATGTTCCGTGGTTTGTCCCTCAAGCCGCAGTCCCTCCGGAACCGCCGTTGCCGCGGCCGCAGCGGCCATCATTTTGCAGAAATCACGCCGTCGCATCAGTCACACCCCAACCCATCGGAATTGACATGGTCAACAATACAGGAAATCGTTTACCGTGATCGAGGATTAGATCCCCGAACCTCATCCGGAGAAAGCTGACAACGATGCCGAGAAGCAGCTCCTTTCCTTTTGCAGCGCACGCCGCCGCCGCCTTCGCCGTGGCCATCCTCGCCATTCCACTCTCCGCACAGGTGCAGACCAATGTGCCTCCGGTAATCCCCAACGCAAAGCCGGTCACCGTGGAGCACATCAAGGTGCACGGAGCCGCCCTCGAAGGCAACCTCGAAGGAGACGCCGTTGACCGCGACGTTCTTGTCTTCCTGCCGCCCGGTTACGGCAAAGACAAGCACCGCCGCTACCCCGTCGTCTACGCCCTGCACGGCTACTCCATCGGAGCAGAACAGTGGAGCCACGAGATCCACGTCCCGCAGACCATTGAAGGCGCATTCGCCCAGGGCGCAAAGGAGATGATCGTCGTCCTGCCCGATTCGAAGACCCTGCACAACGGATCGATGTATTCGAGCTCAGTCACCACCGGAGACTTTGAGCGCTTCATCTCCCACGACCTCGTCGTCTACATCGACGCCCACTACCGCACCATCCCCGAGCGAACCAGCCGCGGCCTCGTCGGACACTCCATGGGCGGCTATGGCGCAACCCGCATCGGCATGAAGCACTCCGACGTCTTTGGTGCTCTCTACATCATGAGCCCGTGCTGCCTCTCGCCACGTACTGCCGAGTCTTTCAACCCGGAAATGGCAAAGGCACTGGAGTCAGCCAAAGCACCGGAAGATTCGGCAAAGCTGCCTTTTTTCGCCCGCGCCCAGCTTGCCAGCGCTGCTGCCTGGTCCCCCGACCCTAAGAATCCCCCGCTCTATCTCGACCTGCCGGTGAAAGACGGCGTCCCGCAGCCTGACATTCTCGCCAAGTGGACAGCCAACGCGCCGCTGGCCTTCATCGATCAGTACATCGATAACCTGCGCCAGTACCGCGCCATCTCCATCGATGTCGGCGATCAGGACGGCCTCCGAGTCGACACCGCCAAACTTCACGACGTGCTCGACAAATACAGCATCTCGAACAGCTTCGAAATCTACCACGGCACCCACACCAGCGCCGTAGCCGACCGCTTCCAGAACCACGTCATGCCCTTCTTCAGCCAGAACCTCTGCTTTCAGGCTGGCTGTAGATAACCGCACATCGGTCCCAAGGTAGCGCCGCCGGGCGTCTGGGCCGAGCCTTTGGGCTCAATCCGGATGTCAACCAAGTGCACCCAAACTCTCCCGCGACTCAGCGATCTGCAGCGGCTATCGCCTCGCCCGCCTTGGCCGAACATTTCCGTCGAACAGATAACAGAAGGATGAATTGAGGCAGTAGGCTGCGCGGAGAGAAATCTCCCAGACCACCGCAGCTAGCAGGCAAGAGCCTGACTTACAAGAAGCAACGGAAAGGAAAGGGAGAGAATATCCGAGCTTCTAATCCTTACCCCGGAAACGGTGCCTAAGCCGAAGACTTTGGCTTAGGCCCCGCCTTGGCTTCTTATGTTCTTGCGAGCTTTTCTTCCGCCAGTACTCGATCTACATCAACCTTGGACGTTCGAAGTAGAGCGCGCACCGTGTTTTCAAATTCGCATACTCGAAGAATTGAACTTTTACTCATTGGCTACGGCTTCGATAAACATTAGGTGAACTTCGTTATCGTTAAATGTGTACCACACGCGAAGGGCCGGAACGCCCGGAGCGGCATCAGTTTTTATTAAGTAAAGATCAAGATCTGAAACTTTTTGGAACGAGTCAGGAGCGCGGCACAAAGTCCATATGACACCCGAAAGGACTTCATCCAATCGTTTAGCAGAGCGTGAAATGCGCTCCTTTTCTTCCGAAAAAGTACTTTCTTCCCTTACCGTACGAAAACTAGACGGCCCAACCATACTGTCTGGCTAGTTCCTTGCCACGAGCAATTTCAAGTGGTGTGAGCGGATCATCCGAGATAAACACCGTCTCATAAGGGATAGTCTCTCTGTCCTGAGCCGCAATCCAGCCATGCCAGTTGTGTGTATAACGACTAACATCGGTTGCTGTAGCCGTGCTACACATGCGAATTACTGTATCTACCAAGGAAATCTCCCTGGCAGTAAACACTGTAAGATCGGCGAGGCGAAGGTTAACCGGGCGCTTCTGAGCCATCGCGGAAGTTAATGCATTCTCCTGAATAGCTAACTCGTTATCTCGTACCATTTCATCGCGGATTGGTACCAGGGGCCGTGGTGCCGGCCCATTGGGTAACCTCATATATTCCGCACCCGTAATCGGCTCCCCAAATTGGGCGTAGGCCCAAAAGTCCGAGAGAAACAGAATTTTGTTTAACTTCGTCGCTCCGTAATTTGGATCTGTTGCAGACTGTTCGCTGATGTATAGGATTAGCTCTTTGAACTTTTTCGTGTTTTGCTTAAACTTCAGCATCTTTTTCCTCCCCGCGATTCTGGCCGAAATCGCGCCTCCGTGGGGGCAACGGTGGTTCCTCCTCAGTGCAGGCGTGAAAATCGTCTCACACCATAGTTAGACGCCACGATATCAGTCGATATGCAAAATCTGGTAGCGAAAATATGGTAGCCCACACGATGTAGTACATTCCTGGGCATCAACAGTTCCGTTTTATTTTCGCCTATTATTCGCTTTAAGTAAAGCGGCGAACGGGGAATGCCGATGCACCCAACGACGCCGGGCTCGCCCCTTGGCTCGGTACCCCATTCAGTTCCCCCCGAGTCCGAAGGACGGAATAATCGATAGCCCGGCACGGCAGTGCTGGGTAAGGGTCAGATTTGTAGATCGAGTCCCGCAGGGACGACACAACTGCCGGTGCCCCTTCCGCATTTTCGGACAACGATCGTTCGCCCGCGAAAACCGGCGCGGTCTGGGAAAGGCACGGCTTCAGCCATGCAACAAGAGACCGGTCATCCACCACACGGACAGGTCTTCGTCCGTGGGGTGGATGACCGCACCTTACTGCCGTAGGCTCGAGCGCAGGCGCAGCCGAAGCGCGCGCCGCTCTACAACCACCCGAGTCCCGCCAGCCCGAGTCGGAAGCCCTCAACCCTGAGGCCCTGAGCTCTGTGCTCTGGGCTCTGAGCTCTTGTCCAATAAGTCAACCCCCGAACCCCGATCCTCCTCGCAACTCGTTGATCCGCAAGCCCCGTCGCCCCGGCCCCCATTGGCCGAACATTTCCGTCAAACAAATAAAATAGAGATAGAAGGTCAACTAAAGGCCCCCGTTCATTCGTCACCGGCGATTCCTGTGCCGCAAATCCAATCCACAGAATGACTTACAGGTTTTTCCAATCGAATGAATGACTTACAGAGTCGGAAAATCCGGCCTGGCCCTAAGGCAAGCAAAATCAATGAATTACAGGGGACCAAAGCGCAGTCCATAGAAGGGAAATGACATACAGCATCTCATAGAAAACAAACGAAAAACTCGCAAAACATCTGTTTTCTATGAGTTGCCTCCGAGTCAATTTGTCAACCAGTTCATTATCTATGACTTGCGGGAAGGGGCGAAGAAGGAGGGGGGAGGGGTCCTACGGCTGCTTGGCCTTCCCCGGATGGATCTTGTCTGCCGAAACCACCCCCTGCCCCTCGAGCACGGAATAGAACTTGTCCGCCGCCAGGTTCGTCAGCGTCTCCACCTTGCCCGAAGGCCACCGGATCTCGACGCTGTCGATCTTCGTCGCCGCGCCGAGCCCGAAGTGGACGCGCAGATCGTTCTGCGACAGGTAGCTGCCACCGCTGTGGATCTCGTCCGTCTGCGTCACCCCTCCGGCCGTGAGCTTCAGCCGGGCATTGATCGCCAGCCGGTTGCTCTTCGGGCCGCCCGCCAGTTCGAAGCTCACCCAGTGCCTCCCCGGCACCCCGCGGTTGCGAAGAACCATCGGCGCCCCGTCGATATCGCCGACCACGACGTCCATGTTGCCGTCGTTGAACAGGTCGCCGACCGCGAGCCCGCGCGAGGCGCGCTTCTCCTCGAGCGCCGGACCGGCCTCTGTGCTGGCATCGCAGAACGTGCCGTCCTTCTGGTTCATGCTGAGCAGCTTCGGCTCCTTGTACGCCGGCCCCGACGGCAGCGAGTCCACCTGCGGATAGACATGACCGCTCACCGTGATCAGGTCGAGCCAGCCGTCGTTGTCCAGGTCAACGAAGGCGGTGCCCCACTTCACCCACGGCAGCGACGGCAGCGCCACCCCGGAGGGGTAAGACACCTCTGAAAAATTCCAGTCACCGTCATTGCGGTAGAGCAGATCGTTCTCATCCGAAAAGTTGGTCACATACAGCGACGGACGTCCCGTGTGGTTGTAGTCCCCCACCGCAATCCCCATGGACGCCTGCTCCGACCCATCCTCGCTGACCGCCGTGCCCGACTGCAGACCGATATCCTTGAACTTGCCATTGCCAAGGTTCTTGTAGAGGAATTTCGGCGTCGAGTCGTTCGCCACGTAGATGTCCAGCTTGCCAGTGTTGTTGAAGTCCGCCCAGATCACGCCCATGCCGTAATATCCATCCGGATCGCTCACTCCCGCCGCTTTGGACACCTCGGTAAACGTCCCGTCGCCGTTGTTGTGGAACAACGAATCACCCGCACCGCGCAGGCCGCGAGGACCGCACTGTACCGATATTCCCCGATACTTGCAGTTCGGCGCGCTGCCGAATCCAGGCAGATCGTTGAGGCGGAAGTCGACGTAGTTGGTGACCATCAGGTCGAGGAATCCGTCGCCGTCGTAGTCGCCGAACGACGCTCCGGTCGACCATCGTCCATCGGCCACCCCCGCCTTCGCAGTCACGTCCGTGAATGTCCCATCCCCATTGTTGTGGTACAGGATGTTCCCGCCGAGACAGGTCTCATACAGGTCCGGCCAGCCGTCGTTGTCGTAGTCCCCGACCGCGCCACCCATCGCGAAGCATGGCTTGTTCAGCCCCGACTTCGCCGTGACATCGGTGAATGTCCCGTCATGGTTGTTGTGGTAGAGCACTCCCAGACTCGTCTCGCCCTTTACCGCCATCTCGACGGTCGGAGCATTGGTGAAGTAGATATCAGGCCACCCGTCCCGGTCGTAGTCGAACACGACCACACCGCCGCTCATCGACTCGACGATGTACTTCTTGGAGGGATCGGCTGTGTGCGAGAACGTGATCCCCGCCTTCGCCGTAATGTCCTCAATCTGAGGGATCGGCCGCCCCGAGCACTTGGTGGATTTGGCTCCCGGCGGCGGAGGCACCGGAGGCGGGTGGCCCTCCTGAGCCTGAAGCAGCCCCCCCGATAGAAATAGAACCGTGATCCACTTGCCGGGTCTACTGGAAATTAGCGGGTTAAATATTCGCATTTATGGATTCTGTGTGGCCGGCTGCTGGATGTGGGGACGCGATTTCGTCTTCAGCTCCTGGTAGATAGCCAACTCCCGATCGGCGTCGGCGGTGCGCGATTCCTTCCGGTACGCAGCTTGTAACTGATAGTGAACGTATTCCTTGTCAGGACTGAGGCGTGCCGCTGCCTCCAGGTGAGGGACCGCATCCTGCAGCTGTCCGCGGTCAAGGAGAATCTTGCCGAGCTCGTACTGCGCATTCGCATGATCCGGATGCGCGGCTATCACCTGCTCGAAAAGCCTCGCTGCCGCGTCGTTTTTCCCCTCCTGCAGCGCAACAAAGCCAAGGTGGTAAGTCGCGTCAGGATCGCCCGGCGCTGTTGCAAGTTCAGCCTGAAATTCGTTCTGCGCCTCTTGCCAGTGCTCCCAGCGGATATACGCCAGTCCGGCATAGTAGTGAGCCTTCGGCAACGCCGGGTTGGACTCGAGCGCCCGATGCACAGTCGTCACCGCGCGGTTATAGTCACCGATCTCCGTCCATAGCTGTCCAACCAGCAGTAGCGTCTCGTTTGACAGGCTGCCGCTCTCGTACTGATTCAGAACATCCGTCGCTTCCTTCAGTTGACCGAGTTTGGCCAATGACGCAGCCCACGCATAGCCAACGGTCCCATCCTGCATGCCGGCGACGCCCAGCGGAGCGAACGTCTTTGCGGCTTCTGCATACTGCTCTGCGCCGAAGTAGGCCATGCCAAGCTTTGCCCGAATCGCCAGCTGCGCCGGCTGCTCCTTGAGCGCCGCCGAAAATCCACGAATGGCTTCAGGATAATTACCCATTCGGAATGCGCACTCGCCCAGATTCCTGGAGAGATTGTCTATTGTCGGATTCCAGCGTTCTGCCGCTTGATAATGCAGGAGCGCGGTCTTGTAATCACGCTGCATCGCTTCGGACGTGGCCAGGTCGCTGTAACTCTGCCCAAGAATGATCCGCAAATCCTCTTCCTGTGTCTTTGCCAGGGCGCGCTGGCTCTCAGACATGTTCGCCTTCGCAAGTACCGATGCATCCACCGGGGCATAGGCGTCTGCCTTGCCCTGGACCAGAGGCGCTGCCTGGCTTTCCTGCCGCTTGTCCAGCGGAACCATGGCCGCCATTGACCCCGCGCCCTCAGATAGAACCATCGTGGTCACTTTTTGCTGCGTGTCCTGCATGATCTTGTTCTGAAGTTCTCGCGCCTTGGCGAAATAGACATCACTCTCCTGTTCACGCCCCGAACTCGCTAGAATCCGCCCCAAATCGACATACGCGCGCCTGATCTGGTAATTCGCGCGCGCCTCATCCGTGCCGGTTAGTTCTACCGCTTTGCGCAGCAGCGGCTCGGCGGCCTTGGCGTCCCCTTGCGCGTACGCATTCAATCCCATGTAGAGCCACGGCTCAGGCCACGTCGGATTCAGCTCAGCGGCGACCTTCATATACTTATCGGCCGCGGCATACTGCCGCTCACTGGAAGCGAGAAACCCGAGCATGTAGTTCGCCAGAAAATCCTTCGGATAGTAGCGTACTTCCTGCTCGAACTCCGATTCCGCCTCCGGTGTTGGCTTCCAGTCGTTCAAGGCAAGCCGCGCCAGACCAAGAAAATAGTGCGCATGGGGTGTCTTGGGATCAAGCTTGATCGCTATTTCAAATTCGTGAACGGCCTCGCTCATCAACTCCGCATCGCGATACGCTCTGCCGAATAAAACGTGCAGCGAACCGCTATCCCCGGCCATCTCCTTCATCTGTTCGAAAACAGCCTGGGCGCGCTTGGTTCCTTCCGGGGTTTTCAACGAAAGCCAGCAGATCGCGAGAGAGTAGTAGGTTTCAATCTCTGGATCCAGCTTCGCAGCTTGGCTCAAGGCTTCCGCGCCCTTGGCAAAGTCTCCTTTTTGCATGTAGCCCCTGCCAAGAGCAAGGTAAAGACCCGGATTCGTGTTCCCGGTCGATAGCGCCCGCTGGGCTTGAGCAATAGTCTCGTCAGGCTGGTTGGTCAGCAGCCCAATCCTCGCAAGCTCAACGTGCGCCTCCTGGCTGTCCTCGAAATCCAGGGAGCTCTTATAAAGCTCGCCCGCTTGCGGATACGCCCCTTCCATAAGGCGCAAACGCGCGATTCCTCGAAGGCCCGCAGCAATAAGCAACTTATTCGATGAATTCACAGCGGCTAAATCGCCCGATTTTCGCGCTGCATCAGCCGCTTGGATTCGCTTCGTCAACTCTGCCTGGGCCGGGTTCTCCTGGGCATTCGTGGATGCATGGGGAATGGTCGAGTGTTGCCGTGACACCTGACAATAAGTGGGAGAGATTATCGAGATCGCCGCAGCCACCAAAATCGGCGCAATTTTATTTCTGGCAAAAAGGAGGGCGCTCACACCGCCTGCGCGACTCCTCGGTTTTAACGACACGAGTTTCACTGCTCAGATCAGCTCTCGACTCTCTTAAAAAGAGTAAGCGGCGGGACTTGAATCATCAAGCCCGCCGCTCAGGTTTAAGGGTTTATGTTAACGCTGCTAGAAGCTGAACTTCAGCGAGTATTGCAAAGTTCGTCCCGGGTTTACCGCGCCCGCCGCCGCGAAACCGCTGGTTGGCGGTGGGGCTTTTGTAATGACGTTGTTGGTTGGGCTGCATGGTGTCAGCTGGTTTCCGCAACTCACGCCTGTTGACGGGCTGTAGCCGGCGGTTTCCAGGTTGCTGGTGTTGAAGTTCGGATGGTTCAGGAAGTTGAAGAAATCCATGCTGAACTTGATCCGGTACTTCTCCTTGATGTACCAGTTCTTGGCCAGCTGATTATCCCAATCTACGTTGCCCGCTCCAAAGCAATCGCCGCGCGGAGCAATTGGCCCGTTAAAGGTACCAATCTGGTAGCCAACAAGCGTGAAGTGAGCAGGATTGATAAACAGGTTCCCATGCCTTCCCGTATTGCAACTGGTATCGGGAACGGTGAGCGGCCTCTGGTTTCCATTGTAGCCAGTTCCCACCAAAGAGTTCAGGTTACTTGCAACTCCGTTAATGGTTAAGCCCCCGACACCGGCGGTGAAGACCGACGCCGAGCTACCCTCCGCAGCCGTAAAGATACCGTTAAGCTGCCAGCCTCCGAGAGTCTGCTGCATCAGCATACTATGCTGCTCCAGCTTAGGCAGATAGAGCACTTCGTTGGCTACGAAGATGTTAGGACGATTGATGTTGGTGTTGCCCTTATCAAGGGAGGGGTTGTAGATGTCGGTGATGGCTTCCTGGTTAAAGCTGCCCGAGGAGTTATCCAACTGAACGTTGCCAATCGAATGACCCCAGGTATAAGCGGCCTGGAAGGTGGAGGGACCCGCCTGTGACCGGAACAGAACCTGCAGCGAGTTATAGGTGGCATGACCGCCGCGAGCAAACCCGCCAACCATGGCGAAGTTGCCAGCAGGCCGAAGTTCGTTTTGGGCACTGCCGCTGGCGAACGCAGCAGCAAGCCAGTTCGTGTCCGGAATGTAGTTCGCATCGTACATCGATGTGAGGTGGACTCCGGTATTGCCTACATATCCGATCTGCAGGGTTGTGTTGCGTGCAACCTCCTGCTCAACTGAAACATTCCATTGCCACGAATTCGGAAGATATCCGTTGGTGACCTTGGTATAGTTGGGCGATACTGCAGGACTCGATAGTGGTGGAGCTGTATCGAGAGCGCGGTTCGTAGTTGCATTGATGACGAACGGTGCATTGCGAGCCATGCCCTCGGCAAGTCCCACTTCCTCACGAGCGAAGAACTGCCCGCCGCCTGCTCGGACGGCGAGCTTGCCGTCTCCTCTCACATCCCATGCAATGCCAACGCGGGGAGCGATGCTGTGGTTATTCTGCTGCACAAGGGCCGAGTTCGGTCCAGGAGTGCCGTTGGAAAGTGGAAGAGTAACGCCCAGCCCAGCCAAAAACGCCTTCTGGGTTGCGCAGGGATTGGTGCCTGGCACAGTAAGAATGCCGTTGCAGGCGTCGGACGGGTTGGCCACCCCTTCGGCGGGATTGTAGGCTGACGCGATCCAGTTGGCCCATTGATTGGGGTAGTTGCCGCCGCTGTTGTAAGCGGGGTTCGTGTTCCCTCCGTTTGTTCCTCCATAGGGCTCGCGGAGGAACGACCAGCGGAAGCCAAAGTCAATTGTAAGGTTGCGCTTGATCTTCCAGGTGTCGCCGAAATAGGGCTCGATATCATGCCAGTGAACGTCGGCAATGCCGTCGATTGTATTCTCGGTTATCCCTGAGAACATCTGCGGGTTCGCACCGGTGCCAGGCAACAGGACGTTGGCAAGGGGGTTGTTGGTCTGTGCGTTGCCGTCAATCGAACCAAGCGATCCCGGACAGGCCGTTGTGCAAACAGTGCCATTGGGGAACGAAGGCCTATCGGCTCCATTTCCGTTGCTTTCCACCTTCTCATTCCAGCTCAGGAAGATACCTGTCTTGAATGTGTGGTTCCCATGCACCTTGGATAGATTGTCCTGCAAGGTGTAGAGATCTTCGTGATTGCCGTAGGGAGCGATGTTCCAAAACGAGGCGTAAGATCCGTACGAGCCATAGGGATTCAGACCGCCCCACGCTCCAAAGAACTCATCCTTCTGCTTAAGGGAAGCAGGCCATGCAGGCGGATATGCCGACTGCAGCGCCGGGACAATGCTGGCTTCTGTTCCGGCGAGAGAAGTAATGATGCGGTTTTGTCCAAAGCCAAACCCGACATCGTTCACCATGGTGTTAGAGATCTGCGAGCTCAACTTCGCCAAAACGCTTCGCGAAGGCTGACTCCAATTGGATTGGACAGTCGGAAACGCTGACTCACCCCAGAACGGCTCCGGATTATTCGGCGCCGGGTTATCCCAGTTGTCATTTGTCCAGCGGAATGTGACCCTGTTTTTCGATGTGACGTCGTAATCCGCGCGGACATTCCATTCGCTCCACTTCAGGAAGTTTCCGACGCCCGAAGACCAGTTATTACCGTTTACCAGTGGCGTGTTGGGGCCTGGATAAAACTTTGCGATTAACAGTCCTGCAGCGTCCGGATTCGCGATCTTGAGCGGATTTCCGGGTGCTTGTACGGAAACCGGTATCGTCGGCACCGTAGCGCCGCATTGGTCGGTCTTCTGGCCTGCGAACGCGCTGAAATCGCCGGCGGACTCTGCGAGAGTAGGAACGCAGAACGCGAACGACGAGCCCTGAATCTCGTGGTTCCATTCCTGGTTCCACCAGAAGAATAGCTTGTCCTTGATCGCCGGCCCGCTGATGTTATAGCCCCAGTCATTTCTGATCTCAGCGGCTTTGCCCGTGTGGTTGTAGTTTGAATACCAGTCATTGGCATCAAGAACGGCATTACGCCCGGAATAAAAGAAGCCGCCGTGGAACTGGTTCTGGCCGGACCTGGTCGTGATGCTGATGATAGCGCCCGCAGCCTGCCCATACTCAGGACCGTACGAATTGCGGATCATCTTGAATTCCGCAATCGTATCGACCGACGGATAAACCAGGATCGTGCGGCCCGAACCGACGTCATTGTTGTTCACGCCGTCCACGAGGAACAGATTCATGTTGTAAGGGTTGCCGTTGACGGAGAAATTAACGCCTCCATCAAGACCTTTACCAACAAAGTTAGCACCCTGCGCGGCGCTTACGCCCGGCGACAGCTGAGTCAGGCCTACAAAGTTCTCGCCATTTAGCGGCAGTTCGCGAACCTGAGTACCTGATACAACTTCACCAACAGCCGCGGAGGTCGTTTGAACCTGTATTGCTTGTGCAGAGACCGTCACCTTTTCGCTAGCTCCGCCCACCTGCAGGACGGCATTAACATTTGTAGTGCTAGCGGTGTGGACCTCGACACCCGTCTGAACGTACTCCTTGAAGTTGCCCTGGGTTACATGAACGTCATAGGTACCGACAGCCAACTGGGGGGCTGAGAAATTACCCTGCCCGTCAGACTTGACCGTCGTCGTCTGATTCGTGCCGTTGTTAATGATCGTGACCGTGGCACCGGGTACCGCTGCTCCGGTTTGGTCTGTAACCGTGCCCAAAATCACGCCCGGGGATGCTTGGGCATGCAGGCCGAGCGGTAATGCCAGCAGCACTGCTAGAAGAACCAGGGGCAGTAGCCGAAGCGTAGATACACCCCCGCCTTCTTTAAATCGATTGCACATACTGTGCCTCCTTGAAAAATTTCATGGTCGCGCGCGATTCGAAGGTCAGAGTTTGACGTCACTCCGTGGCTCGAATCCTGATAACGTTAACAGCTTGAACTGAAACGTTTGATTACTCCTTCATACATACAACTGTCAACAAAAAAGAAACTGCCGCCGAGACTCGTAGCCGTTGAGGGCTAAACAGTATAAAAACCAACGCACAGGGGCTTGCGGAATGGCTCGGCAGTTGCCCGCAATGGGCAGTTACTCTTGCCCAGCGCGAATTCTATAACGGAACTTGTAAACCTGTATAGTCCTCTTATTAAGCAGCCCGGTTACTCATCTGGAGCCTCCGGGCTGCCGCTAAAAACAAAGGACTTAACCGCCAAGATCTCCCCCTTGAATCTCCGGAACCATGGACTGAAGTTGATCTGCCTCACAAACCCGGATATGGTGGCTCTGAGCAAAACTGCAGCATGGCATCCGGATTCCCAGCTTGAGCCTGCCCTCCGCGTGTAACGCCCCCCGGACCTCACGGCGATGGTTTCTCCTCATGTACCTGGCGGTTCTGATGGGGCCTAACCTTCTCGCCCAGCTTTCCACCGAAGATCATCTGGCTGAGCCTGGCTTCTGGCCCACACAGCCCGGAAGCTCACGAAAGGACTACGTCGGCTCTGACGCTTGCCGGCCCTGCCACGCTGCGAAGGTCGCCGCCCAGGAGAAAACACCGATGGCCCGAGCCGTCGCACATGCCGATGATGCAAGAGTCCTACGGACACACTCCGACCTCACCTTCAAGGTAGGTCCCTATCAGTATTTGATCAAAAGCGATGCCGACCACAGCCTCTACTCCGTGACCAATGGCACCGAGACCCTGTCATCGCCGCTCCTCTGGGCATTTGGCACACCACGCGTCGGCCAGTCATATCTCTTTAAGCGTGACGACGGCAGATACTACGAAGCTCGCGTGACCTATTTCGAAACCCTCAACAATCTCGGCTTCACCCCTACGCGCGATCTCACTTCTCCCAAAGATGTCGAGGAGGCGATGGACCGTCCGATCAGTTCCACTGAGGTCAGCCGGTGCTTTGGATGCCACACCACTGCCTCCAGCATTGGCGACAAGCTCGACGAGCAAAACCTCATCCTCGGAGTCACCTGCGAGGCCTGCCACGGACCTGGCGCGAAGCACGTAGCCGCGATGAAGAACTTCATGAAGGGGGATCTCGGGGCCGCAAGCCACGGAGACATCTTCAATTCGGCTCACCTTGACCCTGTCGATTCCGTTGAGTTCTGCGGTGCATGCCATAGCACCTGGTGGGACGTAAAAATCTCCGGCGGGAAAGGAGTCGCGACCACGCGCTCGGCTCCCTACCGGCTTGTCACCAGCAAATGCTGGGGCAAAGGCGATGCGCGCCTCACCTGCATTGCCTGCCACGACCCGCACCAGCAGCTACAGACAGATTCCGCGGCCTATGATCATGCCTGCCTGAAGTGTCATGTGAACACGACCGCGGCCAAACCTGGCGCTGACCATCCCGGCGCAGCCTGTCCCGTCTCGACGAGGAACTGCACCTCATGCCACATGCAGAAGGTCTATGTTCCGGAGATGCACAGTAACTTCACTGATCACCGCATCCGGATCGCACGTGAAGGCGAGCCGTTTCCCGAGTAGCCAGCAACTACTTCCACTTTCCCGTGCCTTCAATGATCGTCACGTAGCGGTCAACGGGAATGTCAGCGAACCTTTCAACGGCGCCGCCCGGTTGCGGCCAGTGAACCTCCAGCCAGTCGAGCTTCGTGTGCGCTCCCAGGCCCAGCACCATGCGCGGATCATGCGAGGACAGAAAACTGCCTCCGCCAACTTTCATCCGGCTGCGGTTCAGGTCGCCTGCCTGATAAGTAATCCGCGCGCCAATTGCATCCGGATTCGACTTGCGCCCGACCAGATGCAAGCCGACCCAGTGATTTCCCTTTGTAGCGTTGTTCTTCAGCAGCAGCGGAACGCCATCGTTTACGCTGATAAGCACATCCACGGCGCCGTCGTTGTTGAAGTCTCCAACCGCAAGACCGCGCGCCGCGAATGTCTTTGAAAATACCGGACCGCTCTGCTGGCTCACATCGTGGAACACGCGCCCGTCATTGTGAAACAACAGCAACGGCTCGCGGAAAGTAACTTTGTTGGATATCTGATCCACCAGATCGTCCGGAAAACCGTTCGACAGGATCAGATCTACATTGCCGTCGTTGTCGTAGTCGAAGAACTTCAGGCCCCACCCGCTCATCCAGCGGGTGGCCATTCCAATGCCATCCTGCATCGCCACGTCATCGAACGTCCCGTCGTGATTGTTCTGGTAAAGCGAAAATATCTCTTCGTCGATGTTCGCAACGAATAAATCCATCCAGCCGTCGTTGTTGAAGTCAGCGGAGTCCACCCCCATTCCGGAGCGCGCTCTTCCCTCGGTGCTGTATGCCACGCCCGCGGCAAACCCGTCTTCTTCGAAGTGCTTTCCGTCGCGGTTCATGAACAGGAAGTTGGCTACGGTGTCATTCGCGACAAAAAGGTCCATGCGGCCGTCGTTGTTCAGGTCGGTGGCCACCACTCCCCAGGCTTTGCCCAGATAGTCGGAGATCCCGGCCTCACGGCTGACGTCGGTGAACGTGCCGTCCCCGTTGTTGTGGAAGAGGTAGCTGGGCCGGGGTTTGAATATCCGGGGAATGCAGTAGTGGTGAACACCCTCCCGATCCGTGCCGCAGCCGAGCGACGGGTCGAACTCGGCGAACTGGCAGACGAACAGGTCGAGCCGGCCGTCGTTGTCGTAGTCGAACCAGACGGCACTGGAACACCAGCCTCCCGCTGCGACGCCGGCCTTGTCTGTGACGTCGGTGAAGGTTCCGTCGCCATTGTTGCGGTAGAGAATATTGCGGCCGACCTGGGTCACATATATATCGGGGAGGCCGTCGTTGTTGTAATCGCCGACGGCCACCCCCATGCCGTAGCCGCCTCCGCCCACACCGGCCTCCTCGGTCACGTCGGTGAAGGTGCCGTCCCGGTTGTTGCGGTAGAGGGCATTGCGGAGCGGTTTCGGCGGGGTATAGAAGCTTGCCTTGCCGCTGTTGACTAGATAGATATCCATCCAGCCGTCGTTGTCGTAGTCAAGGAAGGCGCAGCCCGCCCCGCTAGTCTCCGGCAGATGCTTCTCAGGCGACTTGCCCGCCGTGTGCACCCAGGCAATTCCGCTCGCGGCGGCCAGAATCTCCTCGAACGCGGGCGATGCGGCCGTACCAAAGGCGAGCGACGGAAATCTATCTAAAGGAAGGATTGCCGGCAGCAGGCCTCCCAGAAATCCTCTACGCGAGACGAGTGGAAGTTTGGGGCGAGCGATGTTGCGGGATAACTGCCGAGCCATTCCTCCAACAACGATATCAAAGAGGTCGGAAGGCTCGTCCTGAAGGCTAACCCACCCCCTCCCCCGGCTTCCCGCAGTTCATTCATTCCATTGGAATTGATGAGCACCTTGCGGGCTACCTCATAGCAGAGAAACGACTTAGCCCACTTCATAGAAAACACATAAGTTATCGCCAGGGACTCGACGGCCGCATGCCCAAAATGGGAAAGGCCGCCCGCTTCCGCAGTCGGCCTCTTTCATCCGCTATTTTTATTTACCCATCGGACGGAAATTCTCGGCCAACTCGCATCGGCCACTCAGCCGCGCATAACGGAAATATTCATTGGCCGGCGCGCACCACGCCCTCTCCTTGACGGTCTAGGAGAATACAGGGTAGTCTCCTAGACAATCTGGGAAAGAACTATGGCGAATAAAACACCGATTGACCTGCTGCAAGGCACCCTGGACATGCTGGTCCTGAAGGCGGTCTCCCTCGGACCGCTGCACGGATACGGTGTGCTCCTGCGAATCCTACAGATTTCTCAAAACAGGCTCGAGATCCAGCAGGGGTCGCTCTATCCGGCGCTTTACCGGCTGGAGCACGAGGGCTGGATTGCAGGCGAGTGGGGACAAAGCGAGAACAAGCGACGGGCGCGTTTTTACCAGCTCACCGAAGCCGGCCGAAAGCGGCTGGAAGCTGAGACGAAGAAGTGGGCCGAGTTCACCGATGTCGTCGGGACGATTCTCAAGGTTGTGCCGGAGCAGCGATGAGTCTGAGCAGCCGCTTTCGGACGTGGTGGCGCGCCGTAACGCGCAGGGCTGAAGTCGACGCGCAGGTCGATGAAGAGCTGCAGTTCCATATCGAGAGCTATGCCGAGGACCTGATGCACGTAGGGATTTCTCGCGACGAGGCCATGCGGCGCGCGAAGGCTGAGCTTGGCAGTCTCGCGGCACGAAAAGAAGGCTGCCGGCAGGCGTGGGGCACTCGGTGGTTTGATGAGTTGCGAGCCGACCCGCGCTACGCGGTGCGGATGCTGGCGAAGAGCCCGGGATTTGCGGCGATTGCCATCGGGTCGCTCGCGCTGGGAATCGGCGCGAACACTGCGATTTTTTCGATTGCCAAACATGTGCTGCTCGACCGGCTGAACGTGCCGCATGCAGAACAACTGCGGCTGTTGATGTGGACCTCAAAGCGCGAGAGCGCGGTACACAGCGTCTGGGGCGACTGGAACAAGGGATACGACGGTGTCTACAGCACGTCGTTCTCCTACCCAATTTATGAGGTGCTGCGCAAAGAGAACCGCGGCCTTGAAGATTTGTTCGCGTTCAAGGGCGCGGGCCGAATGGACGTGACGATCAATGGCCAGGCCGAGGTTATACAGGCGGAGCTGGTCTCAGGAAATTATTACCAGCAGATGCAGATTCAGCCACGCCTCGGTCGTGCGATCACAACGCAGGATGACCGTCCCGGAGCAGCGCCGGTGGCCGTCATCAGCGACGAGTACTGGGCGCGGCGGTTCAATCGTTCGGACTCCGTTATCGGAAGAACGATTTTGTTGAATCTGACCCCGACAACGATTGTCGGCGTGAATCCGCCGGGATTTACCGGAGCGAAGAGTGTGGAGGCTTCCCCGGAGATTTTCGCCCCCCTTGCGATGGAGTCGCTGGTCTCGCGGGTCTGGGACGGCTCGCTGCTCGAAAATCCGAACCGCTGGTGGCTGCAGATTATGGCGCGTCCGAAGCCCGGAATGAGCGAGACGGCTGCTCAGGCCCAGTTGACCGCGACGCTTCAGCAGGCGGTCGTAGCGTTGATGAAGCCGAAGAGCGGGGACGCCCTGCCCAGACTGCTGGTGATGGACGGCAGCCGCGGCTTGAACGAGGCGGGAAAGCAGCTTGCGCAGCCGCTCTTCGTGCTGCTGGCGCTTGCGGGAATGGTGCTGATGCTGGCATGCGCGAATCTCGCCAACCTGCTGCTGGCGCGTTCGACTGCGCGCCAGAGAGAGATGAGTGTGCGCCTGGCGCTGGGCGCGGGACGCGGCAGGATTCTGCGCCAGGTGTTGACCGAGAGCATCCTGCTGGCCATTTGCGGTGGGACCCTCGGCCTGCTCGTCGGATACCTGGGACGCAATGCGCTGCTTTACCTCACCGCCACTTCTTCGTCGGATGCAGCGCCGATGCAGGGAACGTTCAGCTGGGGAGTTTTCGCGTTCAATGCCGGGCTGTCGCTGGCGACGGGGATCCTGTTTGGACTGGCCCCGGCCTTGAAGGCCACACGGACGGAAGTGCAGAGCAGCCTGAAGGAGAGCGCGCAAACAACAACCCGGCGCCGGCATGGATATGCGGGCAAGGCAATCGTCGCGTTCCAGATCGCGGTCTCGATGCTGCTGGTAGCGGGCGCGGGCGTGTTTCTACGGACGCTGATCAATCTCCACAACGTCGATCCCGGCTTCGACACGAGAGACCTGGTTCTCTTCGAGATCGAGCCGCCCAAGTCGCGGTATCCGATCGACAAGCAGCCCGAACTCTTCGGCCGGATTGAAGAACGGCTGGCGTCGGTGCCGGGCGTGGATGCCGTGTCGGCCGAAAGCATCGCCTTTCTGGCGAACAGTCGATCGATGGATGATTTTGTGCCGCCGGGAACCAAGCCTGGTGACGCACATGGGGAGTTGGACAACTACGTTGGCGACCAGTTTTTTGCAACACTCCACATTCCGATCCTGGCGGGGCGGAGCTTTACCGCGGAGGATAACGCGAACGCGACGAGGGTGGCCGTGATCAACCAGGCGCTGGCGAAGAAATACTGGCCCGGTCAGGATGCGATCGGGAAGACTTTCACGACCTCCGACATGAAAGACCAGAAGCTGCCGTACACGATTGTGGGCATATGCGCGAATACGCACTATGACAATCTGCGCAACGATCCGCCGCCGATCTATTTTCTGAGTTATCGACAGGCCCCGGATGTCTCGTGGGGTATGACGTTTGCTGTGCGAACGCGGACGCCTCGGGCCACGATTACTCCGTCACTGAGGGCGGCGGTGAGCAGCGTGGATCGCGATCTGCCTCTGATCGAGGTGCGCACGCAGCAGGAGCAGATCGATGAGATCACCACCAGCGAGCGCGTCTTTGCCAATCTCACCGCTGGCTTTGGCGTGTTGGCGTTGGCGCTGGCGTGCATCGGTATCTACGGCATCATGGCGTATACCGTTTCACGGCGCACGAACGAGATCGGAATTCGCATGGCGTTGGGCGCGGGGCGCGAACATGTCCTCAGGATGGTTCTGAGCGAGGCGACCTGGATGGCTGCGATTGGCATTGCCGCCGGCCTCGGCAGCGCACTGGCCCTGGCGCGCCTGGTTGCCAGCCAGTTGTACGGGCTCAAGGCGAGCGATCCGGGGACCCTGCTGATATCGGCGGCCTTGCTGATTCTGGTGGCACTCGGCGCGAGCTGGATTCCGGCACGCCGGGCGGCGGGCGTCGATCCGATGCGGGCTCGGCGCCACGAATGAGGGCCGGGTCTGGCCTTCGGGGCGTTGCGGGTGAGACATTTTTGGTATGTCCTCTGAACGCGCCGGCCGGTTGGCAGTCCTTTGCTGCGCAGCGGTATTGATGATCTGCGGACGAGGAGAACCGGCTTCTGCGCAGGACAATTTTCCGGCCGTCGCTCAAGCCGCCTCCGATGCACGCGCGGCGGGCCGCAACGACGAGGCCATTCGCGACTACTCGCAGGCCGTCGCGCTGCGTCCTGATTGGGCCGAGGGTTGGTGGTACCTGGGAACGATGCAGTACGACCAGGACCACTATGCCGAAGCGATTCCGGCCCTGAAGAAACTGGTCCAACTTTCTCCCGGTCTCGGCTCGGCGTGGGCCTTTCTAGGGCTTTCGGAGTTTGAAACGCGCGATTACAGTAACGCCCTCGCGCATCTTACGAAAGCACAGACGATCGGCGTCACCGACGATACGGAGTTAGCCCGCGTCTCCATCTACCATCTCGCACTGCTGCTGAATCGGGCTGGCGAATTCGACCAGGCGACGAAATTGCTGCTGTCAATGGCTGCCGGCGATCAACCGCCGCCGCAGATCAAGACGGCCCTTGGCATGGCTCTGCTGCGCATTCCCCTGCTTCCAGACCAGATCGACCCTTCGCAGGACGCGCTGATCCAGGCTGCGGGGGCAGCGGCGGCCATCTCCGGCGATATTCCGCGCTACGTCGAAGCGCTTGCTGCGCTGGTCCGCGAGCATCCGCAGACCCCGTACCTGCATTACCAATACGGAATCGCGCTGGCCACGTCGGGCGATACGGAGCAAGCCCTTGCCGTACAGGAGCAGGAGGCGAAGATCTCTCCCGAGAGCGCGCTGCCTCGCGTGCAGATTGCAACACTTCTGCTCGTTCTTCGACGCTATCCGGAGGCCCTGGGTTCGGCAGAGGAGGCAGCCGTTCTCGCGCCGAATTCCTACACCGTACACAAAATGCTGGCGGTGGCGCTCAAGGCAAACCGCAAAGACCAGCAGGCGGCAGCTGAGAGCCAAAAAGCCTCGAGCCTGTTTCCGGAGCGGCCTATTATCGACCCTCGGGTCGCGAGCCTCTATGCGATCCCAGCGAGCAACGCAATCAGCGGCGGCAAACCCTCCGATGCCAACGCCGACGGCTGGCAGCAGGCGATGGCCGCCTACACATCGGGCCATTATGCCGAGGCCATCACGGCACTCAAGTCCTGGGTCGAGCAGAGACCGAACGACGGCACGGCATGGGCGGTGATGGGCCTGGCCGAATTCGAGCTCAAGGACTATGACAACGCGCTGATCCACCTTGAGCGCGGCCAGCAACTGGGCGTCGGAGCAAGCCCGCAGGCCATCGCGCTGGCCAAGTACCGGCTGTCAATTTTGCTCATCCGCAAGGGCCAATTCGAGAGCGCGACCGATCTGCTGACTCCGCTCGTGGGCCAGCCGCCGTTTGCCGCCGATGTTCAGTTTGCACTGGGCCTGGCGTTGCTGCGCATCCCGTCTCTGCCGGCCGACGTTCCCGCTGACCGCCGCGCTCTGATCGCGCAGTCAGGAGACGTTGCTCAGCTTCTGCTGGCCAGCCGTTACGATCAGGCTTTTCCGAAGCTGCAGAAGCTGATCGCACAGTATCCCACGACGCCCTTCCTGCACTACGCTTACGGGACCGCGCTCGATTCCCTCTCGCAATACGACGACGCGAAGGCTCAGATGAACGACGAGATCAAGATCTCGCCGCAGAGCTCGCTGCCCTGGGCGCGGCTGGCTTCCATTGCGCTTCGGGAACGGCAGCCGGCCGAGGCTTTGCCCCCGGCACAAAAGGCCGTCCAGCTTGCACCTGACTCCGCTGATGCTCACTACGTTCTGGGCCGCGCGTACGCCGACACGGGTGACACCGCAAAAGCGATACCCGAGTTGGAGGCGGCGAGCCGGCTGAGTCCGGACAGCCCGGAGATACACTTCGCCCTCGCCCGGGCTTATGCGAAATCGAACCAGCCCGAAAAAGCCAATGAAGAGCGCGCGACCTTCGCGCGGCTGAATGCGCTCGCTGAGCAGCAACGGGCACAGCATGGCAATCAGGCCCAGGGGGCGCACGACGCTGCCAATCCTTCGGTCCTAGGAGCGGTTTCGGGCGGAGCAACGGGCACGGGCGCACCTGGCACAAAGCCGACTGGCGCAACTCCGCCTTAGTAAGACGTCTTCATGACTCTAAGCTGCACCTGTTGAGAGGAGGCACTCCACGGCGCGGCGCTGTTGCTCATTATATTCCTTGACACGTATATACCTTCCGGCGTATATCAAGAGCGTGGAATCCGTATTCGAAATCATTGCGGAGCCGAACCGCCGCGCGATATTGAGCCTCCTGGTCATGTCACAACAGTCCGTTGGAGAGATCGAGCGTCGACTTCACATGCCGCAGCCGACCGTATCAAAGCACCTTCGAGTGCTGCGCGAGGCTGGCTTCGTGGAATCCACGGTGGACGCACAGAGACGCCTCTACCGGCTGAAGCCAGAACCATTTCAAGAGGTCGATGCCTGGCTGGAACAGTTCCGCCGTTTCTGGTCCACTCACGTCGATGCTCTCGAGCGCCACCTCGACCGTATGGAGCAATCGAGACGGACGGAAAAGAAGACAGGCAAACGGCCCAAACCGCGGACTTAACAAAGGAGAATGAAAATGAAAATCAAAGTGATGAGCGTGTACGTCGACGACCAGGAGAAGGCCCTGCGCTTCTATACCGAGATGCTGGGCTTCGTGAAGAAGACTGATTTCAGCCAGGGCCCGTATCGCTGGCTAACCGTTGCGTCGCCCGAGGATCCGGACGGTACGGAGCTGCAACTCGCGCTCAACAACAATCCGGCGGGCGAGGCCTACCAGAAGGCCCTGTTTCAGCAAAGCCAGCCTGCGGCCATGTTCTTTACCGACAACTTGCAGGCCGATTACGAGCGCATGAAAGCGCAGGGCGCCGAGTTCACCATGCCGCCGACGGATGTGACCGCCTCGAAGATCGCCATGCTGAACGACACCTGCGGCAATCTCATTGAAGTCACGGAACTGAAGCGTTGGTAGCGGCGGAGCATAGTGATGATCAATCGCGAACAGTATGATCCGGGTCCGACCCGAGAGGTGCAGGTACGAAAGGACGGAGAAAAGTGGACGCTCATCCTCGTCAGAGAACTGGGCCACGCGCCGGAAAAAGTCTGGGAGGCTCTGACCGATCCGGCGCAGCTGCGCGAGTGGGCGCCGTTTCAAGTCGATGGGAGCCTGGATGCAGTTGGAACGGTGAATCTTACATGGATAGGAACGCCGCAGCCTTTAGAAACAAGGGTGACACGAGCCGAAGCTCCCAGGGTACTTGAGTACGGCGATATGCGCTGGGAGCTCGATCCGCTCGGCGACGGCACGCGCCTCACGCTCTGGCATAGCATCGACCGCCGCTTCATCTCGTGGGGCGCAGCGGGCTGGCATATCTGCCTCGACGTGCTTGAGCACCTCCTCGCGGGTGAAGCGATTGGACTCATCGTCGGCGCTGGGGCGATGAAGTTCGGCTGGCAGCGACTGAACACCGAGTACGCAAAGCAGTTCGGCATGGAGGCGCCCAACCTACCGGCGAAGGCTGCTCAAAAATCTTGATTCGAAAGGATCGAAGAGCGATGAAACAACCACGCTCCGGAATAAACGCCCTACTTTGGATCGCTCAGGTGTTGTGGGGAGTCTCCTTCAGCATTACCGGGTTCGGCAAAATCATGTTTTACAACCCTGCACTGTGGAATCAGGCTCTCCATCAGGTGCCCTGGTTTTCCGCGGTGCCGCAGGACCTGATGGTCTTCATCGGAGTTTGCGAATTCCTTGGAGGCGTCGGCTTGATCCTGCCGGCGCTGACCGGGGTCAAACCGAAGCTCACGCCGATTGCCGCCCTGGGCCTGACGCTGGTTATGATCCTCGCGGCTGTATTTCACATCGTGCGCGGCGAATACGGCTTTGTGCTCATCAATCTCGTGCTGGGAGGCGTCGCCGCGTTCATCGCGTATGGACGGTGGTTTGTGAGGTCCATCGCGCCCCCTCCGATCGGCACCTTCCGCCTACTCAAAGGGTCGGCGGTCCTTCTCGCTTTGCTCCTCTTTGATTCTGCTCCGGTCTGGTACAGGTTGACACACATGCACTAGCAGTCGCGAGGAGGTTCTATTGAACTGGAACAAATGGATCCGGCAGACCCACCGCTGGCTGTCGATTGCCTTTACGCTGGCTGTCATCGTCAACGGCGTCGCAGTCGTACAGGGAAAGTACAACTCCAAGCTGGGCCTCATGGCGGTGGCAGTGCTCGCCCTGATGTGGATCACCGGTATGTACCTGTTCGTGTTGCCGTATGCGGCCAGGTGGCACAGCGGGAGACGCACCGGCTGATCTCAGCTCCTCAAGACCTGCTATGGGAAGCGGACATCGAGCGCGTAGATCTCCTGGATCCCGATATCGCGGATAGCAAGAATCGAGTCGTCCGGGCCGAGGCCTGTCCAGACTCCGAAGCTCCCTATAGCCAGCTTGCCGACGTCGGACAGATTCACAATGCGCTCGGGCTTGCGGTCATTCAGACAAATCCGGTAAGTGGGCAATGCCGCATCGAACGGGTCGTTGAGATAGAGGCATTTGCTGTCACGGGTCCAGGTAGGGTACGCGGAATGCCCTTTGAAAAAGTCTTCCCATTTTCGGGTCGAGAAGTCATAGAGCATAAGCTTGTCGTAATTGACGGTCATAGCCAGCAGATAGCGTCCATCCGGTGACCAGCGCGGCGAGAATAGCTTCACCGATCCCGGCAGCGCAGTCACTTGCCGGGTCTTCAGGTCGAGAATGTGAATTGCGTCTTCTTTTGAAAGCCTCACTGAAGCGGGATAGCCGCCAAAAATCAGGGAGTTCCCATCGGGCGACCAGGATGGGTCGAGCTGGTCGGAATCGCCGGAAGTGATTTGTTCCGGATCGCCGCCCTCAGGCGATACAAGGAAAATGTGCCAGGTTTGGCCCGGCTGATGGCTGGAAAACGCGATCTTCGTGCCATCTGGAGACCAGCGTGGAAGCCCGACCACGGTTGGCAGGAAGCTCAACTGATGACGGTCGCTGCCATCCGCCTTGCTCTCCCACAAAACACCATCAGGAAAAGAGACATACACGACCCGTTTCCCATCGGGGGAAAAGTCCACTCCTTCCGCCGAGAGACCGGCAGGAAAGTAGGACGCGAATGTGCGTGTCTTCTGGTCATAACGAACCAGCTCTCCGTGCCGAGTGGCGCCGATGAAGAAGACCTTGCTTCCATCCTTGTTTGGCAGCGGGGCCAGCGCGCTCATCGGGCCCATCGTCAATTGCACCGGCTCGTGGTTCACCTTGTGCCAAAGGTCACTTTTTTCCCGCGTGGCCCACAGGTTCGGTATTCCATCACGAATTGCCTGGAAGACGAAATATTTGCCGTCGCTCGTCCAGTTCCCGCAGCATTCGTTCGTCGGGTTATTCCATCCAGCAAACAACTGCCTCACATGGCTCCCGTCAGGCCGCATCTCCCAGATGGAAGTTGTGAGCAGATTCGGATTGAATACACTGAATCGAAGGACCTTTCCGTCGGGCGAGAATCGGAGCCAGGATGACCAGCCATTCATTGTCAGAATTTTGCGTGGCTGGCTTCCGTCGCTGTTAGCCGTAAAAATTTGGCGACCGGAGCTATAAAAAATCGCGGTTCCATCTGGCGTCCACGTGGCATCGCCTCCTATCAGATTCCCCAGCCGCCGTGGTTGACCACCCGGAAGCGGCATTATCCACAGCCCATTGCCTTCGGGCGGTCCTCCAATTAACAACTCCGTTCGGTTGGGCGAGATCTCGCTGGCGGCGCCAGATTCGAATGGGATTTCGATCGGTATGGCCTCCCCGCCCGCCGTCGAAACCTGCGTCAATCTGGAGGGACCGCCATAGAGGGGCTCAGCGAAGTAGATCCTCGACGCGTCAGAGAGTAATGGAGGGGGTAGGTTTACCGTTCCTGAATAAAGCTTCCCCGCACCGTCCTGAGTTAACTGAGTGATGCCCGTAACCCGGGGAGGCGGCAGCGTTGGCCGCAGAAAGTAAATCAGCGCGAGTGCGGCCGCAGCGGCCAGTGGCCATGCCAGTATGACTATCTTCTTCGGAAGACGGCGATGGGTGGCCGTAGCCTGCGTCGCTGCAACGGACGTCGCCGAATGTGTGGCCGCGTCGCTCGTGTGGGAGCGGGAGCGGCCAGAATCCGTGTCGCGCTTCAGTCGCTTGAGGTCGGCCCGTAGCTCCGATGCGTGCTGATAGCGCAGATCGCGGTCTTTCTCAAGCGCCTTGTTGATTATGTCTTCCAGCGCGATGGGAAGGTCAGGGTTCAAGCGCACCGGGGCAACAGGCGTAGCGTGCAGGATGGAATCGTAGATCAGACCTGTGCTCTGGCCGCGAAACGGCTGCCTGCCCGTCACCATCTCGTAAAGCACAACACCGAACGAGAACAGATCGGTGCGCGCATCGAGTTCCTTACCCCTGACTTGCTCGGGCGACATGTAAGCCACGGTGCCCATCGCCGCACCGGGACTCGTCAGATGTTCCTCCGACAGTTGCCCATTCAGGACGGTGGATGCGTCGGGTTGAACAGGTTGTTTCGCAATAGGAGCACCCTTCGCGAGCCCGAAGTCGAGGATCTTCGCATGATGGCGGCTTGTGACAAAGATGTTCGCGGACTTGATATCACGATGCACAATGCCGGCCGTGTGCGCGGCGTCAAGCGCGTCGGCAATCTCTATCCCCAGTGACAGTGCGGCTTCAAGGTCAAGTGCCTTTCCGGCGATCTGTTGCCGAAGCGTCATCCCTTCCAGGAACTCCATCGCGATGAAGGCGTGGCCATCATCTTCACCGATGTCGTAAATCGTGCAGATGTTCGGGTGGTTCAGAGCGGATGCGGACTTCGCTTCGCGCCGGAAGCGGATGAGTGCCTCGGGGTCCCGCGCCAGTTCGTCCGGCAGCAGTTTGAGCGCCACGAATCGCTCGAGGCGTATGTCTCGCGCCTTGTAAACCACGCCCATACCGCCCGCGCCGATTCGCGATTCAATCTCATACGGTCCGAGCCTCGTTCCAGAAGCTTGCGCCATCGGCCGAATTATAGGCCTATGCCCTTCATGGAGCTAAAGCATTTCGCACCGATCGCGCACGTTTGCAATTAGGTGTCTCTCTGTTTGCCGTGTCCAGTTAACAACAAATTGCGGAGGGTCACTCAGCGAGGGTCTTTCGAGGCCGTTTGAGGTCGTTTCCGCAGGCTGCGGGCCTGTGAGCGCCTATTCGAGGATTGCGCAACTTATTCTTGACGCATTGATAATTGGCCATCAGACTTACTGTGATCTGATCTGCAGATTTGTCGTGATTGCCCCCAGCCTGCTCGGAAACTGCACGCCGAAGCTTGCGAGCATCCATGAAGGTTCGTCTGAAATCGCTAGCTCTTCGCGGGTTTGTCTGTTTCCAGATAAATACTTCCGAGGAATGAAGCGATGCGAGCCTTGAGTCTTCTTCTCCTGGTTTCACTGGCCGTTGGTGCGCATGCTCAGAGTGCGACGAATCCCTGCCCTAATGCGCAACCAGTGCCGCAGCAGCTGAAGCTCCCGGATTTTGTTCCACCGGGCGAGCCGGTCGCGGTGGAAAAACAGCTGCTCGCTTATTTAAATACGCTTGAATATCGGAAGCTGGGCTGGTGCCAGGACAAGTCGGTCCGCGATACCGGGCCGCTGATACTGGGCACGGCCGCTGTGGTGCATCCGGCGGTGCGTATCTACTATTCGCCGGAAGTATCGAATTGGCTGCTGAACGGGCGTAAAGGAGATATTCCTGATGGCGCGGTAATCATCAAGGAACAGTTCTCGCCAATTCCAGCTGCGCAGTACGGAAACATTCCCGTGAAGGACCTGGGGTGCTCGAACGACTGGACGATCATGATCAAGAATTCGAAGGGCTCGTTCGATGGATGGTTTTGGGCCGAGGTGTGGAACGGGACCAACCCCACGAATTCGATGAACTTCAATAATCCATTCCAGTATCCGAACGCGGGATATGGGCTGGTGTGCTTGCGATGTCACTCCTCGGCGGAGAGCCAACATACGTTTGCGTCGCTAAGCAACATCGAAGGCTCGCCGGGATGGCCGCTGCAGTTCCGTGTGGATGACAGTTGGAGGAGCCAGCAGGCGCAGCCGCCGCCACATACCTGCGGGTCCGGACCGACACTCATTAATGCTCTGGAAAGCAGGGCGGCGGCACTACTATCGCAGAAGCCGCCGCAGGAGGGTCAGGAGGCGATTCCGCCAGCGTTGTTTCCCGAGCATCAAAAGAATGCGGCGATCCAGGAGGACCTCCGGACCATTCCACTGGTGAAGCTGAGACGCGCACTGCCGCCGGATCTTCAAAAGATGCCTCCCGAGCCGCTGGATACCGTGTTGCCGGAGCCAAAGTTGCCGGCGGATACTCCGGTGAGCAATTCGCCCGGGTTTGTGACCTCATCACAGTGCACGGGATGCCATAGCGCATTGACCGGCGCCGGACTGGGCCCCACGATGGTCGTCGCGTCCAGCACCTCACCGACGATCAATGTGTCTCCATATGGGGAATGGAGGTGGTCGCCGATGGGATTGGCGGGGCGCGATCCGGTCTTCTATTCGCAACTGGATAGCGAGTTGGCCTACTTGAAGGAACACACGAAGCAGCAAGAGGTGATCGACATCTGTGCGCAATGCCATAACGCGATGGGCAAGAGGACCTTTGAGGCGGAGCATCCGAAGGCGGATTACAAGGTTGCGTTCGTCTACGAGGCGGATGCGCACAGCGAAACGTTCAAGTACGGCGGCCTGGCTCGGGATGGAATCAGCTGCGAGGTGTGCCATCGGATGTTGGCGCCAAAGGATCCAAGCTTGCCGTATTTTCTGAAACATCAGATCAACGGTGTGTTCGATGTGACTCCACAGGGCGAACTGCATGGGCCGTTCAAGGACGATGAAATCACGACATATCCAATGCTGACGGGTATCAACGTAAAGCCGAAGTTCAATGCGTATATCCAGTCGCCGCAGATGTGCGGAACGTGCCACACGATTCTGCTGCCGGTGTTGGACAGCCCGGAGAAGGGGAAGATGTCGGTAGAGCAAGCGACCTATCCGGAATGGCTCAACAGCGATTACCGCAACGAGTATGGGTCAGTGGGCGCAACACCCAAAACCTGCCAGGACTGCCATATGCCGGGAGGATATGCAAATGCGAAGACAGGCATGCAGGTATCGCAAATCAAGGGCAGGATCGCGATTGTGCAGGACGGGACCTATCCCGCAGTTGAGCACCTGGCAAAGCCGGACGATGTGAACGTGCGCTATCGCGAAACGGAGGTCAAACGGCACGAGCTGCTCGGAATGAATGGCTTTCTACTGCAGATGTTTCTGAAGCCGATGAACGGCATGGGGAACAACGAGGCGCTCGGGGTCCGGCTGACCGATTACATGTCGGGACTGACGTCGGACCTCCAGGCAGCTTCCGATAACGTGGTACAGCAGGCGCAGACGATCACCGCGACAGTAGAGATTTCAAAGTGGGAAGTGACGAACAACACACTGGTAGTGGAAGTCACGGTGACGAATAAGGCCGGCCACCGATTCCCGAGTGGCGTGGGGTTCAGGAGAGCGTTTCTTGACCTGGAAGCGACGGTAGATGGGAAGCCATTCTTCAGTTCGGGATCGACAAACGCGACGGGGCAGATCACGAATTTTTCCGGGCAAGTGCTCCCGACGGAGTCATTCCAGAATGGCGCGTATCAACCGCACTTCAGCCAGTCAAATCCAATCCGATCAAGTGACCAGGTGCAGATATACGAGGAACTGACGCAGAATGCGAATCATGAGTTCACAACGAGCTTTACGCGTCGCGATTGCGAGGTGAAGGACAACCGGTTGCTACCGGCGGGCTGGTCTTTGCATGGACCGAAAGACCTCGAGATTCCGGAGCCGTATCTGCATGCAACACTTCCAATCGGAGATGCGTTGAAGGATCCGGTGTACCTGGCCGGCAAGGGACAGTCGATTGTGCGGTATGAGATTCCGTTGCCGGCAGGCGCAAATGCCGGAAACGTGCATGCCACAGTGAGTTTGTATTCGCAGACCCTGCCGCCGTATTTCCTGGCGGACCGGTATCAGACGAAGACGCCGGCAACACAAAGGCTGGAGTTTCTGGCGAACTCTCTGCAGACGCTAAACGGTACGGATTACGCAAACTGGAAGTTGTTGATCTCCGCAACTGACCGTTGAGGCTTGGTCTGCGATAGTTACGGAATTGCACGTCTTTTCTATCGTTCTGGTTTTTCGAGCCGTTCACCTGTCGAGACCGGCTTACCGAAGTGAGGAGTACCGTCCGGGTTCCAGGTAAAAGGCTGGATACGCGGCGAGCGAAGATTACCGCAGCCCTCGTTGGGCCCGGGATTGGCGTGATAGATGATCCAATTCTGCCTGCCGTCGGGAGAAGTGAAAAAGCCGTTATGTCCGGGTCCGAAGGCGTGAGCCTCGGGATCCGTGCTCAGGAACGGGTGACCGAACTTCGTCCACATCTCGGCATCGAGCAGATTTTTGCCTATATCGGCCTCGAGCACCCCGAGCGTATAGAAGTCTGTCCAACAGCCGGATGCCGAAAAGACGATGAAGATTTTCCCGTCGTGCATCAGCGCTTCCGGTCCCTCATTCACGCTGACATGCCTGCCCGGCAAGTCGCCGTGCGTTTCCCATGGGTAGGTTGGCGCGGAAATCAGCGTGCGGGGTGAGTCGATTGTCCAGGGGTTGCTCATGTGGGCGATGTACAGATCCTGCTCCCCATCGGTCGCCCCCTTCCAACCCGACCACACAAGATAGTGCTGCCCTTTGAGCTCAAAGGTGGTCGCATCGATGGCCCATCTGTCACTCGAATCCTTCACCTGACCTTTGAGCTCCCAGACTCCTTCGATAGGATCATCATTGTCGTTCTCGACAACATAGATCCGATGAGAGGCGTTGTCGCCCGCATCGGCGGCGAAATAGATGTACCACTTGTTGCCCCATCGGTGGAGTTCGGGGGCCCACAATTGTTTCGACCACGGATGCCCCGGCTCGGGTGTCCACACCACCTTCGTTTGAGCATGCTGAAGGTCTGTGATGTCCGCGGTCTTGCGAAGAGCCAGATTGGTTCCGGTTGAATTCGAGTAATAGTAAAAGCCTTTCCAATAGATGACCCATGGGTCGGGTCCGGTCTTCAGCAGCGGGTTTGTAAAGGTGTTGCCATGGGCAGGAACACCAGGCGGAGTTGTGGATATCCTTTGGGCGAGGCTCTGGGATGCGGCAGCCATCATTACCAGGGAGAAAACCAACTTAAGAATGAATGATCGCTCAGTCCTGTACATGGCCTCTGTCGTAAAGCGTAAAGGTTGATGCGGTATGGCGGCTTGGTTCAGTCGAACCAGGAGAGCTTTTTTTGCTGGGCTTGCGGGTAACGCTGTGCGCCTCTAAATTAACTGCGAACGTCGAGCTTTACATTAGAAAGGCCGTCCCCATGGAATCTGCCTCCACTTTCATCGACATGAAGATCAAGGAACTTGGGGACTGGCGCGGCAAGACGCTTGCGAAAGTGCGCGACATCATCCACAAGGCAGACCCTGAGATCGTTGAAGAGTGGAAGTGGATGGGCACGCCTGTCTGGTCGCACGGCGGCATCGTTTGCACGGGAGAGACCTACAAGAACGTCGTCAAGATGACATTCGCCAAAGGAGCCGCGTTGAAGGACCCTTCCGGTCTATTCAACTCCAGCCTCGAGGGGAATGTCAGGCGCGCCATCGACATTCACGAAGGCGACAAGATCGATGAGTCGGCCTTGAAGGATCTGATCCGCGCGGCGGTGGCGCTCAATCTCGAGAAGAACAAGCAAAAGCCAAAGTCGAAGGGCGGACGAACGGGCAGGTAGCGGGCCGGCTGGCTCTTCGCAGGCGCGTTGACTGCGGCTTTCAGCCCTTCAGCCGCTCTTCAATCTGCTTGGCCAGCTTCTGGATCTGCTTGGCTTCCTTGATGAGCGGCAGAGGGAGTGTCGAAGTCAGGTTCGTCTGCGCGACGTGATCGCGGAACTCGGATGTCATCTGGAAGAGCTTATCGGTGTCCGCCTTGATCTGCGACCACGCAAGCGGGTTTACTCCCTGCTTCTGCGGATTGTCGTCGACTCCGGCGCGTTCGAGGCCGGCGGGCGCGTTCGGGTTTGGGGCATTCGGCGATGGCAGGGGCTGGGGATGAGGCGTCGCCTGTCCTGCGAGTGAGGGGGAACCCGCTATTGCTCCGGCCGCGATCCCGGCCATCGTCAGCAGCAAGCTCCGTCGTGTCTCACGCATAGGTGCCTCCCCTGCACTATCAATCCCTGGAAGGGCCCCATCTTACATCCGGACCGCCAGCAGTTGCCAGAAATGACGCGGTGCCCTTTGATGCAACCAAACGATGAACGGCTGGTTAATCATGAGTCAAATCCGGCTCCGGGAAATTTGACAACTATTGGATGCGGATTTAACGACAGTCCTTGGCCCGGATGCGTAGTGTTTGTCGCTGTAAGGAGAAAACACACCATGCGATTCCCGATCCGTTCCCTCGTTCTCACTTCTGCCGCGCTCTTCGCCACGGCGGCCTTTGCGGCTGATAAAGCAGTGGTGACCGTCCCCTTCAACTTCGAATCCCACGGACAGGCCTTTCCAGCAGGTCAGTATGAAGTAAGTCTGGACTCTCACGAGAACGTAATCACCATGAGTAACATGACCAACACCGCGCAAACGGTCATGTGGAATGCCTCGCCGGCAGACTACGAGGATGGTTCTCCAGTCGCCCGCCTAAAGTTTGATGATGCCGGCTACACGCACGAGTTGCATTCTGTCCAACTCGCGTCGCGCATCACTTCGGTACTGGACGCTCCCGCTAAACACCACGATGCGGGCAGCTCAGTGGCTGCGGTCAGCGGCCAGTAGAGCAACACTCGTCACGAAGCCCGCGTCGGAACGCTCCGCGCGGGCTCTTTTTTTGTCTTAAACACGAGGTGCGGGGGTAAGATACTCCGGTCCTACAGGATCCGTAACCGACTCGCGTACGATCTCGTCGATCTCGCGCATCGCGCTCTCTTCCACGCACCAGCTCTCCGACCCTCGCGTGAAAACGCCGTCAACGGCCGCAAGCTGGCTGGGACGCTTGGCTCCCCATAGCGCTGCGCTCACGCCGGGCCGATCCAGTACCCAGCGTACAGCCAGTTCCAGCACAGTCTTGCCGTAGCGTTGGCGCGCAAATGCGTCGAGACGACCGACCGCGTCGAGGTACTGCCCGAATCGCGGAGGCTGAAACTTCGGGTCCGCCCGGCGGATATCGCCTTCGGGAAACTTCGTGTCGCGCGTGAGTCTTCCGCCAAGCAGGCTGCGGCAGAGCGAGCTGTAGGTGAGCACGGCGATTGAGTGATCGCGGCAATAAGGCAGCACCTCCTCATCGATCGCACGCTCGAAGATGTTGTAAGGCGGCTGGTTTGAATGGAGCGGCGTGACGCTGCGGAATGCGGTCATCTGGTCCACCGAGAAATTGCTCACGCCGATGGCGCGAATCTTCTTCTGCTCGTACAGATCGAGAAGAACCTCCGCCGCGCGCTCAACGGGAAGCTTGGTGTCGGGCCAGTGGATCTGGTAAAGGTCGACATAATCAGTGTCCAGGCGACGAAGCGAGGCCTCGAACTCGCGCCGCAGGCTTTTGGGTGTCGAGTTCGCAAATACGCCGCGGTCATTCCATTCGAGTCCGGCCTTCGTGGCGATGTAGAACTTCTCGCGGTTGCCGTGCCGCCGCAGGGCCTTGCCGATGAGTTCCTCGGCGCGTCCGTGGCCATAGATCGGGGCTGTATCGATCAGGTTGATGCCGCGATCGAAGATGGCGAGGCAGGTATCGATGGCATCGCTTTCGCTGACCTCGCCAAACTCGGAGCCGCCGATAGCCCACGTGCCCAGCCCGATGCGCGAGACCTGCACGCCGTTCAGCGCGAAATATTCCATGGCAGCCACCATACTAGACCTGCCGACCGGGAACTCGTATGCTGGTCGGGCTGAATCAGGAGCTGCTCATGAGCTGGATTTCAAGAAGAGAATTTGTGGCTGGCGGATCGATGGCCGCGGCCTTTGCCCTTATGCAATCGAAAACGGCGCTTGCCGCTGCTTCGAACCCGGCCATAGGGCTGCAACTTTACAGCGTGCGTTCGTTGCTCCCGAAGGATTTCGCGGGGACGCTGCAGATGGTCGCCGCAGCAGGCTTTCGCAATGTAGAGGCCGCCGGCTTCTATGATCACAGCGCGACCGATGTAAAGCAGATGATGGCCACGGCAGGACTGAATTGCGTGAGCGCGCATTATCCGCTGGCGACTCTGATCAAGGCTGAAGACGACACCATCGAGTATGCAAAAACGCTGGGCCTCAAGTACGTGATCTGCTCGTCGCCGACCGTGGCTGATCCTTCGCGATTCGCGAATGCGCCCGGCGGAGCCTGGCAGGCCATGCACAATGGCATGACCGCCGATGATTGGAAGTGGAACGCCGAGCAGTTCGACCGGATCGGCAAGAAAGTGAAAGCCGCAGGGATGCAGTTCGGCTATCACAATCACACGATGGAGTTTCACAAGGTAGGAGACACGATTGGGCTTGAGATTCTGCTGAAAGAGACCGACCCATCGGTTGTGACCTTCGAGATGGACTGCGCCTGGGTTGTAGCGGGGGGAGGCAGTCCCGTCGAACTGATGTCGAAATATCCGACGCGGTTCTCTCTGTTGCACATCAAGGACTTGAAGCCTGCCGATCCGAGCCAGCCCGAAAAGCGCGTGTCGACGGAACTGGGCCACGGCGTCATTGACTTCAAGCCCATTATCGTCGAAGCGCGGAAGATCGGAATCAGCTACGCGATCGTCGAGCAGGAGGATTTCGACATGCCAATCCCCGAAGCGCTGAAGATCGACTTTGACTTCATGAAGGCCGCCGGCTTGCGGACGTCCTAGACCTGGCAGCTCAGATGTGGCAGCTCACCGCGCCGCGCTTCTCGAGGTACTTCTGGTGGTACTCTTCGGCGCGCCAGAAGGTCTGCGCAGGCACAACCTGCGTGACGATCGGCCGTGAAAAGCGCTTCTCGGCGGTCAGACGCGCGATGATCTGCTTCGCGGCGGCCTCCTGCTCGGGCGAGTGATAGAAGACAGCACTCCGGTACTGAGTCCCCCAGTCGGGTCCCTGCCGATTTAGCTGGGTAGGATCGTGCAGCTCGAAGAAGAGGTCGAGCAGCTGCTCGAAGCTCACTTTGGCGGGATCGTAGTCAATCTCGACGACCTCGGCGTGCCCGGTCGCGTCCGTGCAGACGTCGCGGTAGCTCGGATTGTCGAGCTTGCCGCCCTCATATCCGACGGCGGTCGCCGTCACCCCCGGAACCTGCCCAAAACGCGCCTCCACCCCCCAGAAACAACCCGCACCAAATGTAGCCTTAGCCATTGGAAAACCTCCGTCTGCCCCTGCTCAGCTGCGAGTGGACAGCTGCCGCGAGTATAGATGCACGGGAGGGCGGTTTCGATCCATCAGCTTGCGGCGGGGCGGCGGCGGCTCTTTGCCGGGCGTTGACGATCAGAAACGCCTTCTCCCTTTGGCGGAGCTCCGCTGTTTTTCGCCTTCACCGCCCGCCTGAGCTGCTCCACTTCCTCGGGCGTCAGCTCGCGGAACTTACCCGGCTCCACGTCCAGTATCAGCGGCCCATACCCGACGCGGCGGATCTTCTCGACGTGGTGGCCGATTTCCTCGAACATCTTGCGGATCTCGCGGTTGCGGCCCTCGATCAGCACCAGCTCGTACCATGGGTTCTCGCCCTCGCGAGCGAGCCGGACCCTGGCCGGCGCGGTCATCACGCGGCCTTCACGCGCCCCTTGCTTGCCGCGATCGATCATCAAGCCGCGTCGAAGCTGGTCGAGGTCTGACTCTTTCGGCCGTCCGCTGACTTTGACCAGATAAGTCTTCTCGATGCGGGAAGCTGCCCGGGTGAGGGCGTTGGCAAGCTCGCCATCGTTGGTCATCAGCAGCAGGCCTTCACTCGCGTAGTCGAGCCGTCCCACGGGAAAAACGCGCTCGCCGCCACGGATCAGTCCGACCACGGTGGGCCGGCTTTCCGGATCGCTGACCGTAGTGACGTATCCCTTGGGCTTATTGAGGAGATAGTAGCGATGCCGCTCCGGCCCGTGGAGCAGCTTGCCGTCCACGCGAATGTGATCGCGCGCGGGGTCGGCCTTGGTGCCCAGTTCGGTTACGATCTTGCCGTTGACCTGAACGCGTCCGGCGAGAATCAGTTCCTCAGCCTTACGCCGCGAACAGATGCCGGCGGCGGCGATGATCTTTTGCAGCCGCTCCTGGGATTGCTCCTGAGGAGGGTGCTCGTGCTCGGCGGGCATCAGTCCCCTTCGCCGGGCTGACCTACCGCTGCCGTGGCGCGGCCCGCGTCCACCATGCTGGCGGGCTTCACCTCCGGCTCGACGGACACGCCGGGCAGATCGGCTTCTCCGCCGCTTGCGCCTTCTTCGCTGACGCCCACCGCCGCAACCGCAGCAGCGGCTTCTTCAGAATCCTCAGGCTCGGAATCGCCGACCGATTCGACGCTGTCTTCTTCGACCTCGCCCTCGGCCTGGGCCAGTGAGAGCTGCTCCACAGGCGCATCCAGCACGTCTGTTTCGGCCAACTCGCCCGCCATCTTCTCGAATTCTTCGATCGAGGGAAGCTCGTTGAGGTCCTTCAACCCAAAGCGCAGCAGGAACTCCTTGGTCGTCTTGTAAAGGATGGGCCGGCCGATGACATGCTTTCGTCCCGCCGTGGTGATGAGCTTGCGGCTGATCAGAGAGCCGAGCACACCGCTCGAATCCACGCCACGAATTTCGCTCACCTCGGGAGCCGTGATCGGCTGCTTGTAGGCGATCACCGCCAGCGTCTCGAGCGCCTGCAGCGACAGCTTCATGGGAGGCTTGAGGCTCTTCACGAATCCGCGGACGGTGTCGTGATACTCGGCCTTAGTGCCCATGCGATAACCGCCGGCGATTTCGCGGATCTCCAGGCCGCGGTCCCCGTCGGCATAGTCGGCGATCAGATCCTTCACGAAGCGGCGGATTTCATCCCTAGCTTCGCGGTCGCGCTGCCGTGTCTCCTGCTTCGGGTCCTTCTCACCCTCGGCGTTCTCGGCGGCCATAGCCTCGGCGGCAATCTCTTCGGCGATGGGCAGCGGCATCTCCCAGCCGATGCCTGGTTCAGGGCTCATGGCCAGCGATATGCTGATTGCCGCATCCATGGTCTCTTTCTCCACCCGGCATCGGCGCTCCTCGAGTGCCTCGGCCTGGAAAAGAGCGGCAAGCTGCGCGAGAGTGACCGGCTCCTCGGCGGCGTAGATGACAGCTTCGATCTTGGCTTTCAAGCTCATCGGTTCGAAACAAAACTGCGCGCCTTCAACCCAAAACAAACGGCGCTTCTCAGATACTACAGAAGCGCCGCTGATCCGTCAGGCACAAGCCAGCCCACGCAGGATTCTAAATGAACTGGCGCAGGGTCCAGAAGATTCCGGCTGCCAGCAGCCCTGCTGCGGGAAGAGTTAAGACCCAAGCCAGGGCAATGTTGCGAATGGTGGCCAATTGCAGGCCGCTGCCGTTGGCCAGCATGGTTCCAGCAACACCCGAAGACAGGATGTGGGTGGTTGAAACCGGCAGATGATATTGATCCGCCGCGATAATCGTTACCGCCGCGACGATTTCCGCCGAAGCCCCCTGTGCGTAGGTCAGATGATCCTTGCCGATTTTCTCGCCGACGGTAACGACGATCCGCTTCCATCCGATCATCGTCCCCATACCCAGCGCCAATGCCACCGCGACTTTTACCCACGGCGGAATGAACTTGGTCGAAAGGTCGAGGTGCTTCTTGTAGTTCGCCAGCACGGCATTTTCGGTAGAAGTGAACTTCGGATTGCCGGACTTGGCCATCAGTCGCAGCGCCTCGCTCTCGACGTACATGTCGTTGCGAACGTTCTGCTGCTGGTTGGCCGGGATACCAGCAAGCGACTTGTACTCTGTTACTTCGTTCTTGATCTCAATCGCCAGCTGGCGGGCGGCCAGCATGGTATTCGGCGTGAACTCCTTGGTACGGATGTAGTCCGTTAGATCGCTGCGGGCGTCGTCCATCACGGCATCGGACGAAACGTAGGCGGAGAGCACATGCGCGGCCTGCTCTGAGACCGCCGCAAAGTCCTGCACCTGGCCGTAGCCGACCGCGTGGTTCAGAGCGTAAGCAGTAGGAACCGTACCGATCAGAATCAGCATGATCAGCCCCATGCCCTTCTGTCCGTCATTCGATCCGTGGCCAAAGCTAACGCCTGTGCAGGTAAGAACCAGCAGGGCACGAATCCAGAACGGCGGAGGAGCATCGCCCTTGGGCGACTCATATAGCTCCGGTTTCCTGATAACCAGCTTCAAGAGCAGGAGCAGAAGCGCGGCAAAAACAAAACCGACAAGTGGCGAAAACAGGAGCGCCTTGAAGACATTGGTCGCTTGCCCCCAGTCCACGCCGCTGGTGCCAGTCTTGGGATTCATGAGCTGATTCGCTACGCCCACTCCGATGATCGACCCGATCAGCGTATGCGAGCTGGACGCCGGCAATCCGAACCACCAGGTGCTGAGATTCCAGATAATCGCCGCAATCAGCAGGGAGAAAACCATGGCGAAACCGGCGCCCTTGCCCACCTGCAAAACCAGTTCCACCGGCAGCAGCGAAAGAATCGTGTAAGCGACCGCGCCCGACGAGGTAAGCACGCCGATCAGGTTCCACATGCCGGACCACACCACGGCGACGTGTGGCTCCAGCGAATGCGTGTAGATCACCGTGGCGACGGCGTTCGCGGTATCGTGGAAACCGTTGACGAACTCAAAGCCCAATGCGATCAGTAGGGCAATTCCGAGCAGACAGTACGGCCAGATCGACCCGAGGTGCGTTCCGGAGATGTCGTTCGCAAGTTGCGAGATGGCGTACCCGAAGCCTCCGATGAGCACCAGCCCAAATAGGGCGATGCCAATCTTGCTGGGAGGCTTATCCAATTTGTGACGAACCGCCGAGGTAGCAGTTCTTTCGTGAGGGGGAATAGCAACGCTTGCCGCCTGATCCATGGGAAGTTGGCTCCTGAAATGTGCTGCGGAGGGGTGTCGTCCTGCAAACTATCAGGCCGCAGCGACCCGGGGCATCAATTTAGAGCCAAAAATTATGAATATTTGATGAACAGAAGATGAACCGCTGCTCGAAGCCCTTAAGACCATTCGTCCCGAATGTGGTTAGTACGCTCGTTGAGCACCGACTCGAATTGATCCTGCTTCTTAATGTAGATTTCGCTGAAATTTCGGTCCTGCCGCAACAAGACGGCCTGCAGCCGCACGAGTTCCAAGAGCGCGAGAAACATGGCGATGAGCGAATTCCGCGACTTTACATTCGCGAGCAGCTTTCCGAGCGCGACGGGCCTGTCTTCCATGATGAGCCGCCGCCGCATGAAGTCAATCATCTGGCCCACGGTCGCCGAGTCCTCCTCTACGTCGAGAACCGGCCGGTTCTTCGCCCGCTCCAGAATCTGCTGGAAAACCCGCACGAGGTCCATGGTGTCGGCGGCGATCTCCGGCTCAGTCCCCTCCGCACCGAGAAATTCCTTCATCCCCGGATTGGTCCAGGTTGCCTCTTCGATCTGCTGCTTTGCGTGCAGCATCTGCGCGGCATTCTTGAAGCGCTCGTGCTCAAGCAGGCGCTCGACCAGTTCGCGCCGCGGGTCTTCGCTCTCGCCTTCCTGCACCTCGACAGGCGAGCGCGGCAGGAGCATCTTGCTCTTGATGTGGATGAGCAGCGCGGCCATGTAGATGAATTCGCCGGCCGCATCCACGTCGGTTTCCTTGAGGTGCTCCACGTAGCCGAGAAACTGCGCCGTAATTTTCGCAATAGGAATGTCGTAGATATCGATGTCCTGCTTGCGAATCAGGTCGAGCAGCAGGTCGAGCGGCCCGTCATAGACGGTGCCGACCACGACGGAAAACGGGAAGGCCGAGTCAACATCCCGGAGACTCTTCTTCGGCGGAGCAGAGGCAGTCCCGGACGGAGCCGCCGCGTTCGCCTGAGACTCGGCCTTCGGCCGCTCGCTGGCGTCAGGCGCTGCGGGGTTGTGGCCGCCCGTATTTTGCTCGTCGGGAATTAACTCACTCACTCAGTCCCACCGCCGCGCGAACTTCGCGCATAGTCTGCTCAGCACGAGCCGTTGCCCGCAGCTTGCCTTCTTCGAGAATGTCTGTGACGAGACTGGGGTTGCTCTCGTACTTATTGCGACGCTCCTGGATCGGAACCAGCTCCGCGACTACCGCATCGGCAACCCAGCTCTTGCATTCGATGCATCCGATACCCGCCGTCGTGCAGCCCTCGCGGGCTCTTTCCTGCGTCTCCACAATCGAAAAGACTTTATGTAGATCGAAGACGGGACAAACCTCGGGATCTCCCGGATCACTGCGACGGATGCGCGCAGGATCGGTGACCATCGTCTTCAATTTCTGCCGGACCACCGGCTCTGAATCGGTCAGCAGAATCGTATTGCCGTAACTCTTCGACATCTTGCGACCGTCAGTACCTGGGAGCTTCGGAGAAGGCGTGAGCAGGACCTGTGGCTCCGGCAGGACAGCATCCAAATCTGATCCCTGGCTCCCCGCTTCATGCTTCGGATAGAAGGAATTGAACCTGCGCGCTATTTCACGCGTAAATTCGACATGCGCGACCTGGTCTTGCCCGACCGGCACGAAATGCGCCTGGTAGAGCAGAATATCCGACGCCATCATCAACGGATAGCCGAGAAAACCATAGGTGGTGAGGTCTTTCCCTTTAATGTTCTCCAATTGCTCTTTATACGTGGGGACGCGCTCCAGCCAGCCCAGCGGTGTAATCATGCCGAGCAGCTGCGGGAGCTCGAAGTGCGGCTTGACCTGGCTCTGCACAAAGATGGTGCATGTCTGCGGATCGAGCCCAGCGGACAGAAAATCCAGCGCAACATCAAATGTGTTCTGCCTTAGCTGGGATGTGTCCGCGTAGTCGCTTGTCAACGCATGCAGGTCGGCGACAAAAAAGTAAGACTCATACCTGTGCTGTAACTGCACCCAGTTGTGCAGCGCGCCCATGTAGTTGCCTAAGTGAAGGCGGCCTTCGCCGGTGGGACGCATGCCGCTCAGCACGCGCTTCCTTGCTTCAGGAGAATCGATCGACACCCTTGTCCTTTGCTTCGAAAAAGATCTGATTTTTATTGTACGGAAGCGTCACAGCGACAGCAGGATCGCGTTGATAAGTGCCAGAGCCGGACGAACAAAAAACATCACCAGCGGACCGCCAACCAGCAGTATCAAGATCAGGCTAATGATGCCCAGCGAATCGTAGACGCGCAGCGCGTTATAGGGCAGCACGTACCGAAAGATATGCGATCCGTCGAGCGGCGGAATGGGCAGCAGGTTGAAAAACGCCAGCACCAGGTTGAGCCAAATAGACAGATAAAAAATGAGCGCCATGGGGAAGACGACCGGGCTTGACGTCATCAGCGTGGGGTCAACGGCTCCGATGATCAGTTCACGAACTGCAAGTGCCCCGGTTGGTGTTGCATGAACAAGAATGATCAGCGCCATCGTTGCGACCAGCGCCGCGCAGAGGTTGCTCGCGGGCCCTGCCAGAGTGGTGAGGATATCGTCGCGCTTGATGCGCTTGAAGTTGCGGGTGGTCACCGGCGTCGGCTTCGCCCATCCAATGAGAAACCCGCCATACATCGGCAGAAAAAGCATGACCAGCGGGATAAGGATCGTTCCAATGGGATCGATGTGCTTGACCGGATTCAGCGTCACCCGGCCGAGCATTCTCGCCGTCTGGTCTCCCAGGCGGGAAGCCGTCCAGGCATGGGCTGCCTCATGAAGACTGAGCGCGAACACAAGGATCGCGAACTGAAAGATTCTTATGACGATTTCCTGCTGATTCATGGACAAGAGTGATGGTAACAGGGCGCGAAAGCCGCCGCATTGCGGACGCGGACGCGCTTCTTTATTCGCACTCCGGCCGCACAATGCGATCAGGAGCCGGAACGTCTGTGCGATCTTCAAACTGCGTCGCCTCGTCCTTGGTCTTGATCGGCTTCGCGGGAACACCGCCCGCGATCACGTGATCGTCTATGTCCCTGGTGGCGACGCCCATGGCGCCGAGAATCGAATCTTCGCCGACCCGAACACCCGCCATCACCGCAGATTGATACGTCAGCCGGGCGTGCGGGCCAATCTCCGTGCGGCGGTTCTCGACCACCCTCGAATCCACTGGATCGTGCGCGTGCGAGTAAACTGCGGCGTAATCGGAAATCGACGTCCCCTTCTTGATCACGATCTCGCCGCGGTCATCGAGCATTACGTACTTGTGGATAACGCAGTCGTCCTCGATCGTCAGATTGTAACCGTAGCTGAACTCTACTCCGTGGAATATCTTCACGTTGTCGCCGATGCTCTTGAAGATGTGCTTGCCGAGCATGGCGCGGAAGCGGAAGCCCAGCCAGTGATTGAAGGCTACCGGCGAGTGGTCGAACATGTGCCAGAACCAGATCAGCGGCTTGATGCAGGCGTATCGCGGCGCGTCAATGTCGCCGTAGTATTCGGGCTCGAGGGTCACGTTTCCCGGATCAAGCGAGAGCTGGAGCACGTTAAACGGCAGCTCCGTGTCGAGCGTGAAGTTCAGGCGCCCACCGTGTGGACGCCCGAGAAGAAGATTGTGCAGGTTGTCGCGCACGAGTTCGTTGCGCAGCGACGGCTTCCTGTGCCTTGTGAATTCGTCGTCGAGATATTCGATCCAGCGCGTGTAGACTTCTTTGGCTTCGCGCGAGGGCTCAAGTTCGCGGTATTCGTAGCGTGGCATGTGTGTCCTTGCCGGGAGATTCCCCGCTTTAAGGCAGATTACGCCGTAAACCCTTCAGATGCCCGGCGGCAGCGAAAGTCGCAGCGTCACTCGATAGCAAAGACGGCGTAGACGGTGGCAGAGGTTTCAATTTGCCGTGGATTGATGGCCAGGGGAGCTACCAGAGCCGCCGAGGAAACCTGCCCGTTTTGCACCTTCGCGAATTGTTCCAATCGAATCGGCCGAGGACCTTCCGGCGCCTGATTGCTGGCGAAAATCAACCCTGCCAGCTTTACATTCAATCCCTGAGCCATCTGTTGGGCAATCGCCTGCGCCTTTGCGAGAGCGCTCGATGCGGCCTTTGCTTGCAATCCATTTATGTCCTGATACTGCCACTCGATCTGTCCGCTCTGGTTCGCGCCCGCCTCCACTGCGATGTGCAGCACTTTGGCCGCGTCATCGGGTTTGGTCTTCACCGTCCACGACTGGTTCAGCACAAATTGCTTTTTTGCCCGGTCCATCTCCGATTCCTGCGGGTCGTGATATGTGTTTGGCTGCAGGTTTTGGTTTTCGCTCTCGATGGCCTTGGCGGAGACGCCCGCTTTCTTCAGCGCATCGATGATCGCGTTTGATGCCTTCGATCCGTCCGCGTAGGTAGTCGCCTCATCCGGCCCATAGATCTGGAAGCCGACATGAACGACGGCAAGGTCCGCGTCGGCCGTGGCCTTGTCCGAGGCCGTCACCGCAATGGTCCGGTTATTCTTGTCGACTTTGACTTCCTGGGCTGGCGAAGGCATCGTCGCCAGGCCGGCGATTATCGTCGCAGCGATGAATGCCGCATTCCGCCAACGCCTCATCTTCATACAATTTCTCCTTATCTTGTGGGCGCATCTGTAAATCTCAGCCTGCAGGAGCAGCCACAGATCGGGCAAACTCTCGCAGCGCTCCAACTACATTCCCCACGGCGCCGGAGTCGATCGCTTCAGCGCCGCGCTGCGCGCCTTCTCTGAAGTCTGCTGCAACTCCTGCCGCCACGAGCGCCGCAGCTGCATTCAGCAATACAATCTCCCGCCTGGGCCCTGTCTCTCCACTGAAGATGCGCGTCAGGACCGCGGCATTCTCCAGGGCCGTTTCCGCGCCTCTCAACTCTGCGAGCGTACTTCTCGATAATCCCGCATCTTCTGGAGTCAATCGAAAGAGCCTCACGCTGCTCGCTAAGCTCTGTTCCCCGCTCCCTGATTCCCGGTCCCTGCTCCCTGCCGTTCGCACCTCCGCGACGCTGCTTTCCCGGGTCAACGTCAGCTCATCGAGTCCGTCGAGTCCGTGCACTACGAAGGCTCGCCGCACACCGAGCCGCGCCATGGCTTCCGCAACCAGTGACACCCGTGTACCGGAGTAAACCCCCATCACCTGCGCGGGAGCGCCTGCGGGATTTGTCAGGGGGCCGGCGAGGTTGAAGATCGTGCGAAAGCCGAGCGCGCGTCGAATTCCTTGCACACGCTTGAGCGCCGGATGCAACAGCGGCGCATAAAGGAACATGAACCCGGTCGCTCGCAGGCATTCGACCGCATGTTCGGGATCGAGCGCGACAGGTACGCCCATTGCCTCCAACACATCCGCCGAGCCGCAATAAGACGTCACGGCGCGATTGCCATGTTTGGCTACCTTCGCACCTGCCGCAACCGCAACAAGCGCCGCCCCGGTCGAGATATTGAACGTGCCCAACCCGTCGCCGCCCGTGCCGCACGTATCTACCAGTGCCGCCCGCTCGTCCTCTGTCAGCGGAATCGCCAGCGACAGCGACCGCATCGCCTCGGCAAATCCTGTCAACTCCTCGACGGTCTCGCCCCGGGTCGCCAGCGCGGTCAGCAGCGCGGCGATCTCCAGGTCCTCATCTCCAGAGTGACTGGCCAGAATTTCCGCGAGCAGATGACGCGCCTCATCGCGGGTCAGCGCTTCACCCTGCTCCGCAATCCTTTTCAGTGTTTGTTTCAGGCTCTCCATTGGGAATCCTCAGTTTACAGTCGCCAGCTGTAAGTCCCAGTTCTCAGCCCTGAGAAGCCGGGCCCGGCCACTGACAACTGGCCTCCCGTTCGTTACACTGAAAAGTCTGCTGCAAAGCCATCCTTCATGCACGGTTCGCCGCGCGTGAGCGAGCCTGCGGTAAGTCTGCAATTTTTTCTTATATGAAAATTCACGAGTATCAGGCAAAGGACATCCTCGCGAAATACGGCGTTGCCGTGCCGCGAGGTGAAGTGGCCAACACGCTCGACGAGGCGCTGGACGTGGCCAAGAAACTCTTCGCCAATGGAGCGAAGGGCGTAGTCGTCAAAGCCCAGATTCATGCAGGGGGCCGCGGCAAGGGCGGCGGAGTGAAGGTCGCGAGGACAATCGACCAGGCCGAACAATTTGCCAAGCAGATCCTTGGCATGCAGCTCATCACTCACCAGACCGGACCCCAGGGCCAGAAGGTTCAGCGCCTGCTCATCGAGGAGACCGCCAACATCGATCGCGAGCTCTATCTCGGCATCGTGCTCGACCGAGCCGCGGCAAGGCTGGCCTTCATGGCTTCGCAGGCCGGCGGCATGGAGATTGAAGAGGTCGCCGCCAAGGATCCTGATGCGATCCACAAGGTCTACATCGACCCGGCTGTCGGTTTCCAGCCCTATCAGGCACGTAAGCTGGCCTTCGCCCTGGACCTCAAACCCACACAGCTCAACGAAGCGGTCAGGTTCATGACCGGCCTCTACAAGGCCTACGTCGACACGGACGCTTCGCTTCTCGAGATCAACCCTTTCATCACAACCAAGGACGACAAGCTCTTCGCGCTCGATTGCAAGGTCAACTTCGACGACAACGCAATCTTCCGACACAAAGATCTGAAGGAGCTTCGCGATGTGGCCGAGGAAGATCCGCTCGAAGTGGAAGCGTCGAAGTATGCCCTCAACTACATCAAGCTCGACGGCAACATCGCCTGCATGGTTAACGGAGCCGGCCTGGCAATGGCAACGATGGACATCATCAAGTACGCCGGCGGCTCACCCGCAAACTTCCTCGACGTGGGAGGCGGCGCGAACCAGCAGCAGATTGAGCACGCCTTCGAGATTTTGCTCTCCGATAAAGGCGTCCAGGCGGTCTTCATCAATATCTTCGGAGGCATTCTGCGCGTCGATACGCTGGCCCACGGTGTCGTCGAAGCCGCAAAGAAGACCAACGTGAAGGTTCCCGTGGTCCTGCGGCTCGAGGGCACCAATGTCGAAGAAGGCCGCAAGATCCTCAAGGATTCCGGGCTGAACTTCATCATCGGTGAAACCATGCAGGATGCGGCACAGAAGGTCGTCGCTGCGACGAAGGGAGCGAGCAAGTAATGGCTGTATTGGTTGATAAGAATACCAGGCTGATTGTTCAGGGCATTACCGGACGTGAAGGGACCTTTCACGCAAAGGGCTGCGCCGAGTACGGCACCAAGGTCGTCGGAGGCGTCACGCCGGGCAAGGGCGGTACCATCCACGAGTCCTGGCCCGTCTTCAACACCGTTGCCGAAGCAGTCGAGAAAACCGGAGCCAACGTCACCGTTATCTTCGTGCCGCCGCCGTTCGCCGCCGACGCAATCCTCGAGGCCAACGATGCCGGCTTGCCACTGATCATCTGCATCACCGAGGGCATCCCGGTGAACGATATGGTGAATGTCTGGAGCGTGCTGAAGAAATCCAAATCCCGCCTCATTGGGCCAAACTGCCCCGGTGTCATATCGCCCGGGAAGGCAAAGGTTGGCATCATGCCCGGCCGCATTCACAAGGAAGGCAACATCGGCATCGTGTCGCGCTCCGGGACGCTGACCTATGAGGCTGTATATCAGCTTACGCAGCGCGGCATTGGGCAATCGACCGCCATCGGCATCGGCGGCGACCCGATCATCGGGACGACCCACATCGACGCGCTGAGGCTTCTGAACGAAGACCCCGACACCGAGGCGATCGTCCTGATCGGCGAAATCGGAGGCACCACTGAAGAGGCCGCCGCCGAGTATGTCAAGCAGCACGTGAAGAAGCCAGTGGTCGGTTTCATCGCTGGACAGACTGCACCTCCAGGCCGCCGCATGGGCCACGCCGGAGCGATTATCTCTGGCGGTCAGGGAACCGCCGCCGAGAAGATGAAGGCCCTCACCGCAGCAGGGATTCATGTGGTCGAAAGCCCCGCAGCGATCGGTGAGACGGTCGCGAAGGTGATTGGCAAGGCGTAAAACCAGCCGCCAGATCTTAGCTGGCTGGCATTCAATCTCATCAATCGAATTCAACTCAAATCGAGCCCGGCTAAAGCTAGAGGCTAGGAGCTAAAGCTAGACAATGTCACAACGCACCTTCAGCATCATCAAGCCAGACGCGGTCCGCAAAGGCCACACCGGAGCCATCCTCGCCGAGATCGAGAAGGCCGGTTTCAAGATCATCGCCATCAAGAAGCTGTCCATCTCGAAGACGCAGGCCGAGGGCTTCTACTACGTCCACAAGGAGCGGCCCTTCTTCAGTTCGCTCACCGACTTCATGTCCTCGGGACCCATCTTTCCGCTCGTCCTTGAGAAGGACAACGCCATCGCCGACCTGCGCAAGCTGATGGGCGCCACAAATCCGGCCAACGCCGAGGAAGGAACCATCCGCAAGAAGTACTCCGGATCGATCGAAGAGAACGCTATCCACGGCTCGGACAGCGAAGACACGGCCAAGTTCGAGATCGGCTATTTCTTCGCCGGATGCGAGCTGGTCTAGGTACCAAGGCCAAGCTTCGCTGCAAACCAGATCCTCAGCGGGTCTCCTCTCGCTGAGGACTTCACCGCATAAGCCGTTGTCAATCCCTCCGCCTCCGCGTATCTTTTATCCGTCCGCGTACAACCTGCTGTAACCCACGGAGGTAATTTCATGCGGAAGTTCCCGGTTTCTATCTGTGTTCTGCTTCTCTCGCTCTCTCTGATCGCCTGCAAAGAAAAGGCGCCCGATACCGCTGCCGATGAGAAAGCGATACGCGACAGCGAGGCCGCCTCGCTCAAAGACTGGCAGGCGAAGGACGCCGACAAGATCACGTCGCACTATGCCCCTGACGCCGTCCTGATGATCACAAATGTCCCCGCCACAAAGGGTAGCGACGCGATCAAGTCTGTCGTCAACCCGATGCTCAAAGACCCGCACATGTCCCTCACCTTCAGCCCCTCGGTTGTGGTCCTTTCCAAGAATGACGACATGGCCTATGTGCAGGGTTTCTACACCATGACTTACAGCGAGCCGAGAACCGGATCGACGCTGATCGAGAAAGGCAAGTACCTCACCGTCTACAAGAAACAGGACGACGGAAGCTGGAAGATTGCCGAGGATATCGACAACGCCGACGCGCCTGCAACTACCGCCCCTGCATCCGAGACTCCCGCGGCGAAGACGTAGCCCCGAGGTCTCATGGGTGTCATCTAAGGGAGCCGGACAGAACTGGCGGTGGGGTGTTGCGAGCAAGTATGTCGAGAAGTGGTGCGCCCAAGTGCCGACAGTTTGAACTCGCTGGCACAGGTCCTTCGCCGCGCGGAGCCAATTTACGCCGAATGTCGTTCAATTCTCAATTACTTAGACAACGCGCTTGATGCCTCGAAGCTGGGCCAAGGTGAAAGTCTCGGAAGAGGAGACACAACTGTCGCGGCCAACGATGACAGGCTTACTACACACCGAACAGTATTGGAACTATACCCAGAGAGAGAGCATACCCAGAGAGAGCCTCTTACCCAGAACAGGATCATGTAAGCGTATCGCGATACGCTAGTCCCTTATGAGAGTGCCCAGAGATCGAAACAGGATGGTGAACGTATTTGATACGTTCCCCCAGCATTAATCCTCCTTTTTAATGCTAAGAGTGATTTTGGGGTTCGCCTGCTCGTCTTCCGTCACCGTGAACTTTGTCCGATATTTCTCACCGGAGGGTGACTCGTATTGAATCCATCCTGTTCGATCTTGATGATTGACCACGTCGTCTAACCGCCCATAGAACAATTCAGGCTCGGTCAAGCGAAAGTACTGAAGACGAAAAGGCGTCACGGCGTGGGATTCATGGCGTTCCCAGAACACATTCATTGCTGCCGCTGTCCCGACGTTTGCGAGCTGAAGGTTGTTCGATCTGTCGAGCCGCACCATTAGAAGAGGTCGCTGTGCCGTTTCGATCTGTTCCTTGGCAGCGAGGGCGAGAGCACGAGTGTCCCATGCGTACTTGCACAAGACAGCAAATGCGATAACCGCAACCACTGCTTGGATTCCACTTGCGTTGGAGTCGATCCACGTCCACATAAATGGGCACCTCTTACTCAGCGTTGTTTTCGCGCCCGGGCGGCTGGACCTTGATCTATGAGATTGCCCAGCCTTCTAATTAGCCGGTGATCGGTCTAGCCTCACCCGCGTTAGTTCATTGAGTTATTGTCCGAACAGAGGAAGAGTTCCATTCCTTCGGTAATTTTTGCAGAGGGAAATTCGTTTCGTGTAAACCCGCAGAACTGGGTTAAATGGGGATTGCCAAAGGCGTCATCGTACCGAATATATCCCCAAGCCCAGATAGTACGTGTGAAGTGCTCCACTTCCTCCTCGCTTTCGGCGGTGAGATAGAAGTCACTGTCTTTTGTGTTTGCATTTTCCCCTTGCGGAGCTAAGGCTCGCATTGCGACACCCGAAACCGGTTGTAGGAATTGAGGAGCTTCTTTTTTGCCGAGCAGGTTGATGACGTTGACAATCTGAACGTGAAGGGCGGGACTTCTTCCACTGTTCATGATCGTTACCCTGACCTGAACCCTATCGTTCGCCTTGAACTTGACCAAAATCAGGCCGGTCACTGCTAGCCATGGGCGTTGGTCCAATTGTGCATTTTCTTGAGCCGCAGTCAGGCTAGCCCCAGCGGTTGCCGCCATGCTTTTGGTCGCCTGAGCCGAAATATCTGCATCTCTGGCGCTTTTCATAGCAGCTTCCGCAGACACAGCGGATTGTCGAGCAAGACGGTCCGATGCCTCCGCCTGCCTCTGTGCCCTGTCGGCAAGAGTTTTCATGGACTCTGCCTCAGCTCTGTTCGCATCGGCCTGCGCGTTCGCTGCTACGGCGAGATCGTGGGTATCGACTCCGCCAGTGTGCATTTCATGCCATTGGAAGTATGAGATGACGGCGGCGATCATCGCCACGATCAATATGCAAACCGTGCAGGCGGCCATAATCCAATCCGTCAGTTTGGCTTCTTCGAGAGATTTGCGAAAACGTACGGCAGCCTTGGTCCAGAGGATATTGCGGTTCATTGAATGAGTTTTGTGTGAATTTTACTGTGTCACATCCTCTCATTAGCAATTCCGCCTAGTCGAGGGGTTTGCAAAGGCAGCCACCGTTCAAGGATTTTGTTGGCGGGCCGTACCGAATACGGTCAGTTTGGAGTGAACCCGGGTGCGAATGCCTGTGGGATATATCGCTCCATCAGCCGAAGGCTAGAACCCTCTGAACTTGTACGGCGGACCATTCTCCGCCCCGGGGCGCCGGTGTGCCTTCGGCATTGAGGGCAGCGGCGATCTCCCGTAGCGATCTGGCGCCCTGTCTCTTCTTCTCGTGAATGATTGGCATGATGTCTTGCGAATATCGCAGGCGTGCCGCTCTGCGGGCCTTCAGCGCCTCCCGGCGGCCTTTGTGGGAAACGGAAGGCAAATCCCACCGTAATCCCCCAAGTTGAGTTCCACGGGCCTTTGCAGCGGCAAGAGCCGCCTTTGTGCGGGCGGAGATTGCCTTCGCTTCGTATTCGGCCATTGCAGCCATGATGTGAACCGTCAACTCGTTCGCCTGTGGTAGATCAACGGCGACGAACTTCACACCCGATTCCATGAGGGCAGAGATGAACGCGACGTTCCGGGCCAGTCTGTCGAGTTTCGCGACCAGCAGCGTTGCCCGGTGTAGACGGCAGAGTGACAGAGCCTTTGCGAGTTCGGGCCGGTCACCGCGTTTACCAGACTCGATCTCGACCACTTCCTGAATGAGCTTCCACGATCCGCCATTCAGGAATCCCGTGACTGCTTCTCGTTGTGCGTCCAATCCGAGGCCGCTCTTGCCTTGCCGTTGTGTCGATACCCTCAGATAGCTTATGAACCTGCCCGACCCCATCGTCCTGCTCCTGATCCGCCAAAATCGACCGCGTGTTACATTATCAACTATGGTCGTTGTTAGAAACGTAACATGCTGATTGCGAGATCGCAACCCAGAATCGGGCGTCCCAGCGATTGATCGGGTCCCCTCGCCGGTGGTCTTTAAGCCCATCGTCTGTTGCCGGGGGCTGGGAGATTCCCGGGTGGGTAGAGGCAACACACGCGGTCGCCGCCACGCCGCGTTGACGAGCGGATTGTCCCGACCCCAAACGGTTCGGGCCCGGCTAAAACCCGGCCTTGCCCGCTCACCACGATTCTGGAAGGAAAAGGGTATGGAAGCACTACATGAGGTCCAAAAATAAGCACCTAATTTTCAATAAGATATCGAAATAAGTCGACCAATTTTTTGAGGAAGATACCGGACCACTTGATGGGGGACTTGCAGGTGTACTTCACAGGGGTCTTGAGGGTACTTGCGTGAAGGCCTGTCCGTATTGGATACGGTCCCGCTGACGGCTTTCTCAACCTCGTCCCGTGCTAACCTCAACCCAACCCCTGATCCCCGAGAAGAACAAGCTTTGCTACGGCGACAACTACGAAGTCCCAAAGATGCACGCGAAGGACGAGTATGTTGACCTCATCTTAGGCAAGGATCATTGATGTTCGATATGGCCAGCATCTCCAGCGCTCTTGTCAGCGCGAAAGCGATTTTGGAGTTGGCGAAGAATGCCAACGACGCGCAACTTGCTACGAAGATCAGTGCAGAAGTAGCGAATGTCCAAGGTCAACTCATAGACGTCCAGCAGCAAGCTCTAGGCATCCAAGCGGAGAACCAGCAGCTACGGGAGCAGTTGGAGAAGCTGCAATCCTATGTGCATCACCACTCCGTGACTTGGCGGAGACGGTCTGACGCCACCGAGGAGGGACCGTACTGTCCCGCGTGCTTCGGGGAAGGCAAAACCATGCCCTTGATCTTGGTTCCCAACTACGATCAGAATCGGAATTTCTGGTCTGTATGGTGCCCAAAAGGTCACATCGACCCTAGAGTCAAGCCTCAGGGGCCTTGGCAAGGGGCCAAACAGGAGGCGGTTTATCGAATCCCTAAAGAGCTGGTGCCAAATGATCGCTTCTATTCTCCATTCCTAGATGCTCCTTAGTAATACACATGTCGGGCCGCCGTTAAAATGCCGATGGTTGTGGGGTCCAGTTCCAGAGGCAATCATTTCTAGAGGAAACCGATGGACTTCCGGGACGACGATTTTCCAACGGACGCCGATTTCGACAAGGAATGTGTCAATGAGGCACGACCATCATGGATATTCGTGAGCCATGCAGCCGTGGATGAAGGTGTCGTGAGAAAGTTGCTGGATACCATAGCCGCACGTAGATGTCTGTCGCTTCACATCGCCAACCGAAAGCAATCCGATTGGGTTGCCTTGGCGTATAAAGCCAAAATTCTAGAGAACATCCGGCGGTGTAATTGGTTCATCGTGGCGGTTTCTAAAGCCGCGTTGAGTTCTCGCTGGGTGAAGTTTGAGGTGAGGTGTGCACTGCGAAGTAAGGCGACCAACAACATGCTGTGCCTAGTTCTCGATAACAGTGAACCCACCGCCCTCGAATCGGGATTGTCCTCCGTTCGGAAGATTGACGCTCGGCCACTACTCGCTGTGAGAGGCGGACTTCGCACAAGGGTGACGCGGTGGCGGCTTGCGTCTTTCTTGCCGAAGGGCTACCTGTGAACTTTTGCGTTTTAAAAAACGGTCCTTTTTGCCCTTTACCTCCCCTGCGCCGGGCAGGACTGGCGCGGCCGGTGGGCATGAAAAATGGTACACTTCGCCTCGCCCAGTACACACGGCTTAAGCCGCTTTTCTGGAAGAGCTTGTTCAGGGCCCTTGGTGTTTACCGTGTCCCCCGCCGCGCTGCGACTGACGACGAGACGGGCGTCCTCTTGAACATTCTTTGCAGAGATGACTGTGCGGCTTGGGAGAGAGCGGAGGAGCGCTCTGCCGTGCCGGCACGGGGAGTTCGCGCGTGGGTCATCTTCACACCTCGAACACGGCCCCGCCGCTTCATCTAAGTCTTGCGCCCGGCTCGCGCTCGCTTGGCCTTCGCCAATATCGAAACGTAGGCAATGGCTAGTTCGATACCATTGGCGCGCTCCGTTAGCGATAGGATGTGGCGTCCGATCATCCCTGCATCGAAATCCGCGCGGATTGCCTCAGACGTCAACTCGTCAAGTGATCGGGTCTGTTGATGCGGAAGGAAGTCCGAATCAAAATGCCTCCTGCCGATAGGGAAAAGGGAATCTTGGCTTGTTGAATTCATTGTTTTGCCTTCTGGCCCCTTCCGATCAATTCTTAGAGTGGGGAGATTCGCTCGCGGAACGTCTGAGAGATTATTCCTCACCTTTGCCAAAATTGTCTGTCCAAAATTTAACCGAAGCCACTGCCAAGCTACCGGGTCGCGTCCTTGACCGAAGAACTGATCGCCTAGCTTCTGGGCCTTTCCGAGGCCAGACACGAACAAGTCTTCATCAAGTAGCCCGACAACGCTGCTCTGGACTTTGGCGGAACCCAGTTCATGAGATCCGGATACCTGAACGACGTTACCTTCCGTCCCCCGCTAATCTCGTGAAGGCGATTCGCTTCTGCCTCGATATATGGGCGATCCTGTATTTCGCTCGGTAGCGGAATCGGCGTTACGGCTCCGAACATTGATGCCGCGATTGTCGCGATCGTATCGGTATCGCTTCCAAGGACATTGACCGCTGCAATCAATGCATCGAGCGGCGATCTCTTGCGATACAACCAAGTCAAGCTCAGTGCCGCGATCACCGTTTTCGTGCGGAACCACGGGTAGACGGCTCAAGGCATCCCAGCGCGTCCAAAACCTTTCGGTAGCTTTCATCGCAGGTGTCTTCCAAAAGGGGTTGAATTCGGCGAATATCGTTTTCGATCTCCTGCAGAGTCGTATTGATGGCTTCCTCAAACTTCGTTCCGCTTCGCTCCTCCCAAACCGGCAGCCAAAAGGTGCCTAAGTCCCTTTCTTTCGCAACAATGCTGACAATGCATTCGAGGTCCACCGCAATCCTGAGCCAGCGACTCGGTTCAAGGAATTCTGCCGAATTCATCGTTTGACCGAGAGCACATGCATGCAGTGCCGCACCGACAATTGCTCGCGGATGTCCGTGAGTACTTACGGCGTTCTTTAGCACATCACTCAGATAAGTCTCTGGATTAGCCTTGTTTGTGGATGCCCAAACATGCGGTTGAATCCGCATCGCGGCACCATTGCCCCCACCATCAATGTATGAAGCGTTCTTTGTTTTAAAGAAGTTGCTAAACCAATTGACTTGAGGATTTGAGAGGTTCACTGCAGCTGCCTTCGTCCCGGCACCTGCGCCTAAAGCGTATGACAACCATACGGGAAGCTCAACCTTTGCAAATGCTTCAACGTCAAAATGTCCGTTTTGGTCGATGGCGCGGCCAGTAGACAGACGAAGCTGGGTGTCATCCGAATAGGTCCCCGCTGGCAATTCAACACTTGCGCCGAAACGACCTCCGACCAGCCGCGTCCACCTTGTCGCCTCGACGACTCGATCAACCTTCGCACGGCGACGCAAGCCTGTCTGATCCGTGAGTTCGCTGATGAATCCAAGAGCGTCAGCAAATGCGGCCCAGAGAGCCGAGTTAACAATTTGTTCCTGCGAACGAATATTCATCAGTATCCAGTGTTCCCAAAGAATCGCTCTGGGGCTATTTGAACCTCGACCTCACGCCATCCAATTGCGGCGAGTTGCCCGTAAACGTCGTCTTGATCGCATCCGTTTGCGACATAGATCCTTTGGAGATGGTCCAATGAAAGTTCTCCGGGATAAAGAACCTCGGCCTGTTCACAAGTGGTCCAGCATTGGGGCAGACTTTCGTCACGTCGAATCTCGATGCTGTACTTCCCATGTGCGATCGAAGCAAACATTGCTTGCAAGCCCTTGGCGCCAATTCCTCTTTTGCAACTCGGATAGATGTTGTTTGTGGTCGTAAAGAAGACGCCTTCATGAGCGAGAATGGATGGCTCGAACGAAAGGATGCACCACCAGAGGTCCTCGCCCCTTGCCCACCGACAAGAATGCCCAAAAAACTCGGCGTTTATTCTAGAAACCGAAAGATTCACATAATCCAGCCAGTCGCGGTCGCGTCTGACAATCGCATTCGGTTTATAGATGAATTTTAGATCCTCCGCGTCTGGCAAGCGTCTACGGGATTTGACGCTGTTGCTGGCGAGACATCCCATGAGACCTCGATGGGTGGTGAAATGAACGACTTCTGTTATCTTGAGCGCGGCTATTGTCCCCTCAATAGTCACAGGTTGATCTCGTCGTAGGTGTTTTCATCGAAGAAGTCGATCAGCCGTGATGCTTCATCCGGCTTGTAGCCGATTATTACCGATTTTTTGGCGCGTCCAATTCCCATCGCCAGAAGGCGTCGCAACATCGACAGGCGTTCATCTTCCTCGTCAGCGCCGTGCGACATGGTGTCGGCATTGAGGCCGAGGACGAACACATGATCGAACTCCAAGCCCTTCGCGGAATGCAGGGTGCTCATTGCAATGTTCTCCTCGCCGGTAGGCCATTCCGATTGCCGGGTGATATCAACCCATTCAAAGCCATTCTGGCGAAGTGTGTAACGAAGAGTGTTGAACCAGCGCCCTCCCTTCGCGTGGAGGAATGCGACGCTCTCATTCCTGAGATCAATCTTCTTCAGGACCTTAACGATGTGAGAAAGCTGCTGGCTGTAGCGCCCCTTAAGGACTACCGGCCTCTCGCCGGATCTTCTGCAGCTGGTAAAGTCAGGCAAGCTGCCATCATCGTCGATAGGTAAGCCGCTAATGATTGATGATGCAAACCTCGCAATTTCTATTGTATTCCGGTAGTTGTTGGAGAGACGATGGGCGTTTTCGGGGCGAAGTGTCAACCCGATCTCTGACCAAGTGAATCCTCTCGCGTAGATCCTCTGCACTGCATCGAGAACGAGCGTCAGGGAATAGCCATCCGCAAGATGGTTCACAATCGCACGCAGCTGGTTTGCTGAAAAGTCTTGGGTCTCATCGGCGATCACAATGTCAATCGGCCATCCGATTCGATGAGACATCAACTCGACGGCAATGTCATTCCAGTCAAGCTCGCTACGCTCCGCCTTCCAGCGAGTATATGGGTTTATGACCTCGCTGATCAGTTGCTCTCGCAGCGACCTCGGCATTCTCGGACTGGTTCCACGCCCGACCCGAATCGCATTGACGTAGTTGTTGATTTCAGTCGGACGAAATCGCCCGAGGACATAATCCACTTCATCGCATAAGAACGCCGGGTCCATCGAAACTGCCGGGGCTAAGCTCCTGATGAAATCATTTGCACTGTCAGAATGCACAATCTGAGGTCGGCCAAGAAGAATTCTCGACCATTGCGCAAAGGTTGAGACCGTGAGATCGATTTCCCGAAAGTGCCGTCTCTCCTCGTCGATCAACGCTGAGATATACCCTTTGAGGGTCCGATTGTAGGTAAGGACCAGAGCGCGTATTGGAGAATCATCCCCGTCGCGGCGCCTCCGATTTGCAAATGCTCCCACAAGCGAGCGTAGCCTGAGTAGGGCCGTGGTCGTTTTGCCAGATCCTGCGGCTCCTCGAATGACCTCTAAACCGGTTCTAGTTCGCGAGATGATTGGGAGTTGCTCGGCTGTAGGGACAATTCTTTGTAGCGTGCGCATGCCGGTTTAGCCCTTGCCCAAACGCAGACAATGGTGTGATTTCGGTAACCCCTTACAACACATATGGAGATTCTAACTCTATCAACCAGAATGGGTTATGCCGATTCTGAGTCGATGAGATGACGGACCAGCAGACTGGTCAGATGCCGGTACAGATGCGGACCACTTGATAGGGGGTCAACCAACCCTCCTCCAAGTGGCGCCGGGAGAGTCCCTGCACCCTATGTCCTACCCGAATGACGCGGCCTCGCCCGCCTGCTGAAATCCGTTAGCCTCAACACATGGGGCAAGACGATGTTCTTCGGTTCATATACCGCTGGCTTTACGACGTAGAAGGCACTCTCAGAAATCAGTTGGAAGCGCTAAAGGCCGATCTTGTCTCCGATGACGAGGCCATTCAGGCGAAGGCAGCTGACGAGGTTGAGAGCATCTTGGACTGGCTCTACCCACCCGTTGCGCCCTTGCCTGCCGTTACGAGGGCCGAAAGAGCACAAGCAGCATTAAGCGATGTGAACCTGACACCCGAGGAGAAGCTTACCGCCGTTCGACGTGCGATCCGGTCCACGGGCCGCCGCCGAGGGCGACCACGTGATGAGACATCACAGCATGCAATCAGGGCACTCACTCTTCACTACGCAACCTCCATGTCTTGGCGCGAAATAGCCCTCAAATTGAGGGGATGCGCACACGATCGCCCAAACCTGAACCGGAGTTGCGAGGCTTGCGGGGAGGCAATGCGCAATGCCGCCGCACGCCTAGAACAATTCCTAAAATCTATTGACTTCCATTCCGATGATCCGATTCCAATGGGAAGAACACTAGATGCTGCATCACAGAGAGAGCTTCTTCGGCTTGTAAGCTCACCGGAGTCCGAAGGTGACCCCCGTAGATAATTCGTTCCAGTTTGCGTTCATCTACCGAAAAAGTGGCGGATCATGCACCATCGAACCATGCTACTCACTCATAGCGAAAGGAGGTATCAAACGTATCTCCAATTCTGCAAGCAGGCTGGAGTCCAGCCCGCCTCGTTCACAACTTGGTTGGTTGTGCATGAGTTCGTCTTAACGCGGCGGTAGATGCCGCGTACTAATACGGTAAAGGCAGTGGCTGGACTGCCCGAACCGTCAGACCTAACCGACCAGAAGCGGCAGCAACCGGGGTCGTCATCTGCATTTTGTGTCAGCACGAGCGAACAGGCGCACGGCCCTTGAGGTGATCAGGACTAGGACGCAACAGAGAGTTCCTAAGCTCGTTGGCCAGTGTCAATTTTCACCTCCAGACGCGAGCCTTGTATTTGTGGCTGCGTCTCTATATCGCCAACTGTGCTCGACTGGCGTCAAGAACGTCGCGCGAGCCAGCAACGCGGTATCTCCACACCGGAGGTCAATGCCCAATGATGAGATGGACGAGCGGCTGATACTGCCGTCGGACCATTTAGACGAACGCCAGCGAAGAATGCGACAACTCGCAAATGTGTTCGTTGAAATGTACCTGTCGCAGATACAAGAACAACCAGTAAACTTAACCGCAACGACGGAGGCTGCATGAAGATCAAGATCGCGCCCGCCGCGGTGATCTATTGCCGCGTCTCCACTGAGGAGCAAGCCCGCGACGCCTATGGCATGGAGTCGCAGGAGACGGCTTGCCGCGCCTTTTGCGACCAGAAATGCTGGCGGGTCACGCAAGTATTCCGGGATGCCGGGGTGTCGGGTTGGCAGGATGTTCAACGTCCGGCCTTCACCGCCATGATGTCCCATGTCCGCAAGAGCCGTAACGTAAACGTCGTTTTCTACGATTACTCGCGTTTTGGCCGGAATACGCTCAAGGCTCTCACCGCATTCGAGCAATTGGATGAGTGGGGTGTTTTCACAGTAGCAGCTAACAATCCCGGCATCGATTGCCGTAGAGCGGCGGGCCGAACTGCCCGCCGCGACGAACTGAGTCGTGCAGAAGATTCCAGCGACCAGCACTCAGAAAAGCAGCAGGAAAGGATGAAGGCTGCATTCGAGGATGGCCGTTGGGGACGGCAGCCTCCGCTCGGGTACGCGACCATCGGGACGAAAGACAAAACCCGCTCCAATCTGGTGCCGGACGAACGGGAGGCTCGTTATGTACGAAAAGCATTCGAGCTAGTTGCGCTCGGCCATAATCGGCCCGCGGCGATTCTTCACCAGTTGACGGATGAAGGCTTGCGCTCCAAACAGGGCAATAGGCTCACCCAGCACACCTTTCTCAAAATGCTGCGGAACTCGGTTTATATCGGGTACATGGAGTCCAAAAAACATAAGATGACGGTGAAGGGCCGTCACCAAGCCATTGTGGACGAGAGAACATTCAAGAATGTGCAGCTCGTCCTGAACGGCAAGAAGCCTATCTCGGCCCCTTACCAGCGCAACCGTGAGGGCTTTCCGTTGCGCAGGTTTTTGCTCTGCGCAGCTTGCGGAACGCCGATGACTGGTGCCGCGTCTAAGAGCGAGACCGGCAAGAGACATCCGTACTACCGTTGCCGCGATTGCTCACCGGCGAAGAGTATTCCAACAGCGAAAGCAGATGGAGAGTTTGTCGAACTCCTCGCCACGCTCCAACCGAGCCATGTCTTTACAACTGAGTTCCTGACCATTTTGCGGGAGGAGTGGAAAAAGATAACCGGCACCGCCGCTGCCCTGAAACCCAATCTGGAGAAGCAGCTCAAGGCGGTAAGGTCCTCCCAAGAGAATCTGGTTCTGAAATTCGCATCGCGCGAGTTGCCGATTGATCGCAACCTGTTCGAGAGAATGAACGAAAAGTTCGAGCAGGAGATCGCGGAGCTGGAGGGACGAATTGCCGACATTGGGACTGAGAAGGCCACCATCGAGCAGCTCATTGCGTTTTGCAAATCTGTGCTGGTGGACATTGCCGCAGCGTGGGAAACGGCCAATCTGGACCAAAAACAAAGAGTTCAAAATGCCCTGTTTCCGAGGGGCCTAAAATACGACCCGCAAAAAGGCATTTTGAACTCTGATAACGACTGCCTCTTCAATCAGTTGGAGTCGTTCGTTTCGGGAAAACTAACTCTGGTGCGCCCGGAGAGATTCGAACTCCCGACCTAATGCTCCGGAGGCATTCGCTCTATCCAGCTGAGCTACGGGCGCGTTCTTTAAGAATACTACGGATCATCGAGCCAACGGGACTCAGGCTTTGTGCGCCGCCCGGGGCATAAAATGAGTCACCCATTGGTGGCCTTGTGAGCGAAGAATCCAACAAACATCAAGAGATGTTTCAGCGCCTCTTCAGTGAGTTGGAGGCGCTGCCCGCAAACGATTCGCCTGCGCATCTCGCTTACGCAGCGCGCGTTGAAAAGACGATTGCGGAAAATTCATCTGCTCCAGCAAAACTTATTGGGTTACTTCACTTTCTTGCCGCCCAGGCAATCGCAAGTGCGGAGGTGTACTCCGATGCGATGGAAGCGCAGCGTCTACTAGGCCATCTCGACGCGGCGGCACAAAACCCGGAACTGAGCGCCGATGATGGGCTCGCAGACCTGGTTCGGCAACGGCGCGCCGCGGCGTTCGTGCGCTTGAGGGAGGTCTTGAGCCCCGAGTTGCTCCCGGCAGCGATTGCTGCGTTTGAAGATGTTCTCGAGCACCCTGGCTCCTCCACCACGGGTAACCTCGGAGTATTTGCCTACAACGCTGGTCTCTATCAGATGCGCCTTGCTGGGTCGGAAGGCGGGGATCGCACCAGGGAGGAGCGATTCTTCCGGGCGGCGCGGGGCGCCTACAAAGAAGCGGGGCAGGAACGAAGAGCCGCCGATGCCGCGGGGTATCTCTCGAGAATTGCCCTGGAACGGCTCAAAAGCGCAAACACGGCTGTATCCGACCTGAACGATATTTTCGAAGATGCATGGCGATGGATCAACGAAGCCATCGCTCCAGTTCCGATTACCAGTGAACCTCTGGAATGGGCACGCAGAAACGAGCTTGCTGCGGAGATTCTTTGGAAACGCCCCGGCGCAGCGGAGAACCTGGTCGCGGACGATGTCCTGGGATACCTGGATCGTGCGCTGAATGTGTATCAGCAGTTGGGCGATGCAGCTTCGGCCGCTCAAAGCGCCGTGCATTGTGCCGACGCCACAAGCTACTTGCGCGCAGACCTCGATCCCACGCTGGTGCAGCGCTTCCTCTTCTACCTGAAGGTCGCGACCGCGGCGAGTTTCCCGGATCCAGGGCAAGAGGCAGCAAAGTGCTTCCTTCTGGCGAACTCCTGTGCGAGGGCCCAGCTTTCGGGCGCTCGAAGCTCACAGGAGATTGTCGGGCAGATGCGGAGCCTGGCCGAAAGAGCGTGCCAACTGGCGCCCGGCAACGACATGTTATGTGCCGAGGCATTCTTTCTGATCGGGAACAGTTGGCTGAATACCGCAGGAGAAGCTTCGGATATTCTGCCACGTGCCTCGGCCGCTTTCGAGCAGGCACGCCATCGCGCGCAGGCGACTGGGCAGGCTGTTCAGGAGACGAAGGCCCTCAGGCTTCTTGGAGCCACGCTGGGTCGTCGCTTTCTAGAATGCAACGAATCGGATCTGTTGCCCGAACTGCTGGAGACGCTTCAATCAGCTGCTGAACGAAGCACGGGCGAAGAACAGGCAGCTGCTTACGTCAATCTCACCAGCGCGATTGTTGAAGCTCTGCAGCGAGGGATAGATGTTCCGCTGGAAAGGGCGAAAGCAGCGGTAAGCAAGGCCACGGAAATGGCGGCATCCCTGACGCCCGCTCACTGGGAGTACCTGCAAACGCTGGCTGACACAGTCCATGAATTTGTGTGGGGGCTTCGCGATGCCGCAGTAGTGGCGTCCAAGCTGCTTGGAGTGGATGGCGAGCAGGCCGCACCCAATACAGCGCGACTCGAGACGATCTATTTTAAGGAGTATGCAAATGAGAAGAAAACCGGGGACAACGGTCCACGAGCAATACACACTCTGCTGCTGTTTCTCGAAGACGACGGCCACTCGGACGGACGCATGTCGCTTTCCTACGGCGCGGATTCCGTTTCGGCGAGCTTCGAACTCGACTGTCGGGAATGCCGCAAACGGATCCGATGGACATTGCCTCTGATCGCAAGGCTGGAGGAAGACTCGCTCGCACGCGAACGGCTCGGACAATACAAGAGGGAGCTATTGCGATGTTCTGCCTGCAACGCGCCGAGTCAGATTCAATTCAGCGTGCTCGCGAGGGTAGCGGCGTCGGACCGGATCGTGATCATCCAGCCGGATGCGCTGTGGCAGAAGAGCCGGTATACAACCCTTTCGCAGAGTTTGCTTCTGTATGTGATCTATCGGGGCACGTCCGGAAAAATTCCCGAGAACCCCTACGCTCTTCGCTGGATCGGAGTCGAGACATTTCAGGATGTTAGCCCCGGCGAATTCCTGGCAGCGGGCCGTGTATACGCTGCGAGCAGATTCATCCGGGCAATTCTGCTGCGGGATGAACCAGAGATCCGAAGCCTGCTGGGAAACGCGAGCCCGCTGATTGAGAATCCGCAACCCTTATCGCAAGAGGACATCGCGGCGGCGTTCGAGTACCTGGACCCTTCTCTGAAAAGGGCGGTTGCGGAAGTAGAACCGGCGCAGTTTACAAACCTGAATGGACTGTTGAAGCTGGCTCGCGAAAACGGAGTTGACTTCGCCATCGAGGGCCTCCGGGAGTGGTGGGGACAGCGCGCGGCAGCCGCTCAGGAGTTCCAAGCTGCGCTTTCAATCGCTTCGGACGAGGCGCAGCGGCGGCAATTTCTGGAGACTTTTCTGGCCGAGACCCCGGATTACAGCGCGGACCGCGAAGCCGAGATGTATCGCATTCTGCAACTGGGGACAGAGTTAGAGTTGCGAACCAAAGAGGAAGAGGGGATGCCTCAGTCCGATCCCGAGCGCTATGCCGACCTGCTCAGAATGGTAGAGGTCGGTCGTGCGCTCGCCAAGAGCATGATTGACGATGACCGCAAGAACAATACGTCAAGGCAAGCTAAGGCGCTGCTCGAAGATAAATTGCGTGCGGACAAGCCCTTTCTTCTGCTGTTGCGTGCATTCAGTGTGGATGTGAAGTCGGGCCTGGCAACGGGCGCTTGGGATCGTGCCGCCGGTACGGTTTCGGACCCGCGGGTGAGATGGCAGATGAGTGCCTACGATAACCCGTCGAGGTCTGTGCTGGAAAAAATTGCCGCGGCACTTGTTTCGCACGCAGGCGTCATTATGGTTGCCAATGCCTCGGACGTAATGCCTCCACACACGCCGGCTAAGCTTTTCGTAACGAATCTGGAGTGGCGCAAGCTTGCCTTCTCACTGATTGCAGAGGCGGCGGCGATCATTCTCCTGCTACCCCCCGAGAACCTTTCCGGAGGCGTACAGGACGAGATCGACGCCATTCACGCGCTGGCACGTGAGTCACAGACTGCGATCGTTCTCGGGAAGGCGTCCGAGTTGGATCTGCTCGAGACGTCGACTGGGCGTAAGACTGATTCAACTGATCCCGAAGCACTGCTGCACAAAGTGCAAGCGCTCGGCTTGCCTCACATCTTTCAGCACGACATATTTCTCGAGCGCGCCTGGGAAATCGTGGAGGGCCTGACACAATCAGACTCAAGCCAAGCGCAACAGTAAGTTTACGGAAGACTGTCGCCGGGATTGCTTGGCAAATCGAGGCCATCTATTTCCCTGCCTGCGGACTTCTGCCACAATCTTTTCGGAGGACACACCCATGTTCCAACTCATTCCCCACGGTTGGCTTGGCTGGAACTTCGACGTGTTCGAGGGCGATCACCAGGTCGCTGAAATCAAAACATCCACCCTTCCGGAAAGCGGCACATTCGCAATCGATGGAGTAAGCTACCGCGCTTATCGCGAGGGCATGTTCAGCGGCGACTTCTTTCTTGAGAGTGATGGACAGACGATAGCCAGTGCGGAGAAGCCAAGCGCATTCCTCAACTCGTTCAACATTACCCACATCGACCGAAGCTACGCACTCAAGAAAGAATCTTTTGTCAGCCGCTCCTTCATACTCCTCGAAGGTGATCGCGAAGTCGGCTCGATCCGTTCCGAAGGACTGCTCACCCGCAAGGCCACCGCGGCGCTACCGGAAATGATGCCGAGACCGGTACAACTCTTCGTTATCTGGCTCGCAATCCTGCTGTGGCGACGCGAGGCAAACGCTGGAGCCGCGGCTGCCGCCTCTGCGGCCGCGTCCACGTGAGCGAGACCGGCATAAGCGTGCTCGCTTTGACAGACCACGGTCCCACGCGGTCTCATGGACTCGGTCTCACTTTCACGAAGGAGCTTTCGATGTTCCGCAGACTCTCCGGTTGTAGAAACTCTATGCTGATTGCTGCTGTCGCCCTCCTCTCCCTCGGCTTCGCACACGCGCAGTGCAAGCCTCCCGCCAATCAAAACCCACCCCTTAGCCCCGCCGAGCAGGCCAGCGTCACTCTCGGGGGCAAGGATGTAACCATTTACTACTGCGCGCCTTCAATGAAGGGCCGCAAGATCTTCGGCGGGGTTGTTCCGTATGACAAGGTCTGGCGCACCGGCGCCAACACCTCCACAACGCTGAAGACGGCGGCAACCCTGCACATTGGCGATCTGGTTGTTCCGCCCGGAACATACACGCTCTACACGCTGCCCCAGGAGAAGGGATGGAAGCTGATCGTGAACAAGCAGACCGGCCAGTGGGGAACAGTCTATAAAGAGGACCAGGACCTTGGCCGCGTCAAGATGCTTGAGGGCGTGGTTCCGAGCGCGCCGGTAGAGACGTTCATGATTGACTTCCAGGACACATCGGGCAACAAGACCCAGCTGCACCTGAAGTGGGATCTGACCAACGTCTACGTGCCCATCACAGCCGACTAACTGCTTGCCTCTCGGGCTGCGTCGCTCTCGCGGCGCAGCTCTTCCATTACCGACTGGATGAGTTCCTTCGCGCCGTTGATCTCGCCGAGCACAGTCTCCAGATCGAGAGCCGGCTTCGAAGGATTGCGGTTCGACGTGCAGTAGACGCCATGCTGCCCGACTAGGATCAACGCATCGGTCAGCATATCGAGCGACACGGCTAGGCGGCCACGCGCCATCCCCATCATGAATTCATATTTCTCGAGTTCGCCGCGGCGTTGGTGCAGTGAGGACATCCTGCTCTACCACTCCTTCGCCGCGGTATCCACCTCGACTCCGTGGGCGGGCGGCCCCTGCCAGCGAAGAACCGGCTTCCGCGCCGCCGTTGTCTCATCGAGACGCGAGATGCGGGTCGAATGCGGAGCGGTCGTGATCAGCTGCGGATTTTCCTCAGCCTCACGCGCAATTTGCCGCATCGCATCGACAAACAGATCCAGTTCCTCCCGCGACTCGCTCTCTGTCGGCTCGATCATCAGCGCTCCGGGCACGATCAGCGGGAACGAGGTCGTATATGGATGGAATCCATAATCAATCAGCCGCTTGGCGATGTCCCCGGTCTTTATTCCGTTCTTCGCCTGACGTCGATCGCTGAAAACCACTTCATGCATCGACGGCGTGTCATACGGCAGCTCGTACAGGTCTTCAAGATTCTTGCGGATATAGTTCGCGTTGAGCACCGCGTCTTCCGTCGTCTGCCTGAGGCCGTCCGGGCCATTTGCCAGAATGTATGCGAGCGCCCGCACAAACATACCGAAGTTGCCATAAAACATCCGCACGCGCCCCACGGTGTGCGGACGATCGGAACTCCAATGGAGCAATCCATCCTCGCCGAGCATTACAAACGGGACAGGCAGGAACGGCTCCAGAAACTGTTTGCAGGCCACCGGACCGCACCCTGGGCCGCCGCCTCCGTGAGGGGTTGAAAATGTCTTATGCAGATTCAGGTGCATCACGTCCACGCCGAAGTCGCCCGGCCGGGTCTTGCCGACCAGCGCATTCATGTTCGCGCCATCCATGTAGAGCAGCGCACCCTTCTGGTGGAGCACGTCGGCGATTTTGTGGATTTGAGCCTCGAAGACTCCGAGCGTGGAAGGATTCGTCAACATCAAAGCCGCCGTCTCTTCGTTGACCATCTTCTCCAGGGCAACCACATCCACACCGCCCTGGGCGTTCGACTTCAGGTTCACAACCTGGTACCCGCAGGCAGCGGCTGTCGCGGGATTCGTCCCATGCGCGGAGTCGGGGATAATGACCGTCTTGCGCGGATTGCCCTTCGACGTGTGATACGCCCGGGTCATCAGCATTCCTGTGAACTCGCCGTGCGCGCCGGCGGCCGGCTGCAGCGTGATCGCGTCCATGCCCGTGATCTCGATCAGGCAATCCTTCAACAGCTTTATGATCACCATCGCTCCGCGCGACAGGCGCTCAGGCTGGTAAGGATGTGCCTCGGCGATGCCTTCGAGCCGCGAGACGAATTCGTTCACCCGCGGGTTGTACTTCATGGTGCAGCTGCCCAATGGGTACATCCCGAGATCGATCGCATAATTCCACGTCGAAAGACGCGTAAAGTGGCGGATAATCTCGATCTCGCTCAGCTCTGGTAGGGTTGGCTCGTCCTCGCGCACTGTGCCACCAAGCAGAGCAGAGGCGTCGACCTCCGGCACGTCGAGAGGGGCGAGTTTATAGCCCTTCTTGCCCGGCGAGGATTTCTCGAAGCTCAGGGGTTCATTCTGCGTAATGTGTGGCGTTACCTTGCGGGTCGTGCCAACAAATCCACTCGTCATCGTTGCCATGCAAATCCTCTTTATCGTGCCGCAGAAGCTACGGATATCTCGGCCACTATCGCCGCCGCCGCGTCGATCTGCTCTCTGGTTGTCAGCTCAGTCGCGCACCACAATGTCGCATTGTGCAGCTCCGGATACCACCTTCGAAGATCGAGCCCACCGATGATCTTGTTTTCCATCAACCGCGCGTTCAACCGCTTCGGAGGCTCTTCGGTCTGCAGTACAAATTCGTGGAAGCGCGGCGTCTGCGAGAACATGAGCGTGCCGTGACTTCCCAGTTTGTCGGAGGCATACTTCGCTTTGGCGAGGTTCTGCAGCGCCAGCTCTCGAATGCCCTGCTTGCCGTAGACGGTCATGAAAATCGTCGCCATCAGCGCCACCAGCGCCTGATTGGTGCAGATATTCGACGTCGCCTTCTCGCGCCGAATATGCTGCTCCCGCGTTGACAGCGTCAGCACGAAGCCGCGCCGGCCTTCTGTATCTTTTGTCTCGCCTACAAGCCGGCCTGGCATCTGGCGCAAATATTTTTCCTTTGCCGCAAGCACGCCACAGTAGGGACCGCCGTAGCTCAGCGCCACGCCGAACGACTGCGCTTCCATTGAGACGATGTCGGCTTCGACCGGCGGCCGCACAATCCCTAGCGATACGGCCTCGGCAATCGAGACGATCAGCAGCGCGCCCTTTTTGTGAGCGATCTCGGCAATCGAGGGGATGTCCTCAATCACGCCGAAGAAATTCGGCGACTGCACCAGCACGCACGCAGTCTCTTCTGTGACCGCCTGATCCAGCGCGGCGAGATCGATCCGTCCGTCCTGGCCATACGTCACTTCGTTCGCATCGTGACCCTGGTGCTGCGCGTAGGTGTGCATCACATCGCGATACTCCGGATGCACCGTGCGCGCCACCAGCACGTTATCGCGCCCCGTCACGCGAACGGCCATCATCACCGCCTCAGCCGCTCCGGTTGAACCGTCATACATTGAGGCGTTGGCAATGTCCATGCCGGTCAGCTCGCAGATCATCGTCTGAAACTCGAAGATCGCCTGGAGCGTGCCCTGGGTGATCTCTGCCTGGTACGGCGTGTACGAGGTGAGAAACTCTCCGCGCTGCACCAGCGAATCAATGACGACCGGCCGGTAATGCCGGTACGCACCCGCGCCAAGAAAGCTCGAGTAGACCTTTGCGTTTTTCTCCGCGGCAGTCTTGAAGTAGTCGATGATCTCCGACTCGGCCATCTGGCGCGGCACCCTGAGGTCGCGCTTCAGCCGATACTCTTCGGGAATCGCGGTGAAGAGATCGTCGATCGATGAGAAGCCGATTTCCTCAAGCATCGCCGCGCGTTCGGCGTCGGATTTAGGCAGATAACGCATCAGTCTCCCTACTTGCCGGTCTCTTCGGCAATGAATTTCTCGTAGTCTGCGGCCGTCAACAGCGACTCCACCTCGGCCGGATCGCTCAACTCCACCTTGATGATCCACGCCCCGTGCGCATCGCTATTGATTTTCTCCGGAGACGCCTTGAGATCCTCATTCACTTCTGTAACTGTTCCAGTTACAGGCGAATACAGGTCGGAGACAGCCTTTACTGACTCCACGCTGCCGAACACCGCGCCCTTTTCAACCTTCGTGTCCACCTTCGGAGCATCGACAAAGACGATGTCGCCGAGGGAATTCTGCGCGTAGTCAGTGATGCCGATGGTTCCCACCTTGCCGTCGACTTCGACCCACTCGTGCTCGCGCGTGTATTTGTATTTTTCCGGATAAGCCATTCTTCCGTTCTCTCCTCTGTCAAACCTGTTATGCCGTCTTCTTCGGCCTGCGATAAAACGGGGTCGGCACGATGCGCGCCTTCACCGCATTCCCGCGAATCTCCACTGCAACCTCGCCGTCGATCACCGCCATTTCGCTCGGAACATAGGCGAGCGCGATATTCTTCTTCAGGAACGGCGCCGGCGATCCGCTCGTCACTACGCCAATCTTCTTCCCGTTCAGATCGAGCACTGGATAGCCATCACGAGCGATGCCCCTTTCGATGACCTCGAGCCCCACCAGCTTTCTTGAAGGGCCGCCTGCCGACTGAATCGACCTGAGCGCTTCGGAGCCGATGAATGGCCCCTTTTCGAGCTTCAGAAAGCGATCGAGGCGCGCCTCAAATACATTGATCGTCTCGGAAATCTCGTGCTCGTACAGCGACATCGCCGCCTCAAGACGCAGCGTGTTGCGTGCTCCGAGCCCGCAGGGCAGAATGCCAAACTCCCTGCCAGCCTCGAGCACTTCGTTCCATACGCGCTCGCTGGTCGGGACATCCGACGGTACGTAAATCTCGAAGCCATCCTCGCCGGTGTAGCCGGTACGCGCGACCAGCGTGTTCGCAAGGCCGCAGACCGTCCCCCACTTGAACCAGTAGCCCTTGATCGCGCTCAGGTCCACCTTCGTCAGCTTGGCCAGCGTCTCGGCCGCCTTCGGCCCCTGGATCGCAAGCTGTGTGTAGTAGTCGCTGTAGTCGTTCGGGTGACAGTTGAAGCGCCCGACATTGCTCCTGACCCAATTGAAGTCTTTCTCACGCGTGCCCGCGTTGATCACGATCAGGTAGTCGTTCGGGCTCAGCTTGTGCACGATCACGTCATCCACGAATGTGCCCTGCGGATACAGCATCGCCGAATAATGCGCCTGACCCTCCTCGAGCTTCGAGGCATCATTCATCGTGATGTGCTGCACCGCGTCGAGCGACCCCGGGCCGCGCAGCTGGATGTCGCCCATATGGCTTACGTCGAAGAGTCCCACACCGGTGCGCACCGCCATATGCTCGGCGATAAGGCCCGAGTACTCGACCGGCATGTCCCAGCCCCCGAAGTCGACCATCTTCGCGCCCATGCGGCGATGCATCGCATTCAGAGCAGTCTTGCGAAGCGCAACAGGAGCAGAGGTGGCCATGTTGGGAGGTCCTTCCGGCAGGAAAATGTGGAACTTTTTACGTTATCGCATTTTCGGAATCGGCGTATCGCGGAACCACAGATTCATCGTCGATGCGACCATCAGGAATACGTTTAGAGGCAACGGGCGGGGCGGCCAGACCAGCCGCCGCTTTCCCATTTCCGTCGGACATTTCAAGGCTCAATCACTTCCTGCAGCTGGGTTTGCAGAGCATCCCGCAGTTTAGTCCTAGCCAGGGTCGAAATCAGGATATTGGCTGCCCCGTGCAAACCTACCTTATCTGCAGCAGGCACTTTGAGGCCTTCGATCAATGGCTCCGAGACCGCGTGGAGCCGCTTCACGATCCAATTCAGAACCTCATCCAGCCGCGCCGCAGAGATAGTCGCGCGCTTAGGCTCAGGGACTTCTTCCGCTGCTGTTCCGCACAGTGGGATGATCGGTACCGTATTTTCCTGCCCTTTGGTCAGGGTCGCAAAATCGCCGATCACCTCGTTGCGCACCTGCTCGTCGAGCTTGCCCAGCCCCGCCTGCATGATGGGATTGGCGACAGCGAGGCGGAAATGATCCTTCAGAAACTTCTGGCAGTTGCGCCGGCCCAGTTGATAATCATGCGCCCGGAATCCGCGCTCGAAGAAACCCCCGAACGCGCTCAGCAGCCCGCACTGCAGGGCCTTCTTGTCTGGCAGCCCGGCGTCAGATGGAGCCAGCACAAACCGGCTGTATGACTGTCCGCTCATCACTGCCGCCAGAGATTCGCCGAGAAAACGGGACTGCGAGACCAGCGTCGTGAACAGATTCGGCAGCATGCCGAAGACGTTCATGTTCTTGTCGAAGTCGTAATCGGGGTGGTAGAACTCGTCAGCCGGGAACGGGGCTACGGTAAGCACCGCACAATTCGCCCTGTCCGCCTCGGTTGGATTGGACAGCTCCCCGGTCTCCGGGTCGGGCGCGGCCTTCGGATTGTGCACCGCGAGAAAATCGTGGGCGAGTTGGAACGGATCGTTGTCGGTGACCCCGCCGTCCACATTGAGCGTGGTAAAGATCTGCTCCGGCTGGAGCGGCCAGTGTGGAGGAACATAAGGCGGATTGACCTTCGAAACCGGCTCCCATGGCGAATACACGTAGTCCTTCGCCAGCCTATCGATTTTGCGCGGGGCGAGAAACAGCGGAAAGGCTCCTGTAGCCTTCGCGGCATCCTGCAACAGCGTCCAGCAGCCTCCGCTTGCGTCGACGGGTAGCGGCTTGGCAAGGGGCGCAAGTGGAAGCGTGTTCCCGTCCTTCACGGTCTCGAACTGCAGTTTGTCTCCGTAGTATGCCGTGTCCTCTTCCGCAGAGCCCTGCGCGGTGCCGTTCAGCGAATAAGGAGTGCCGCGCACATTCGTCAGCGTCAGGAACAGCGTGAGAGAGTCCGAAACATAAGGCCGCTTCGTCGCCGGGCCGGGCGTCAGCGCGTATGCGGCAATCTGGTCGATGATCGTCGAATCGAGCAGTGAGATGACCGGCTCGCCTTGCTTGAGATCATCGTCGCCGAGCAGCCACTGGATATCAATCTTGTTGACCCAGCCCTCGTAGAAGCGGTTGTTCGTGTTTGCAACCGTGGGATCTTCCGGATGGCGGATGTGGTCGAAGGTGCCCTGCAGCATCACCGAGGCGATCGCGGCGCACATGCCTCCGGCCGATGCTCCCGAGAAGACGTCGATACAGACGCTGTGCATCGGCACCCTCGGATTCTCGGCTGCTTTGGCCGCATACCACTGCTCAAGGGCTTCGGTAAGGAAATCGAGGACTCCCGCGGTGTAGGCTCCGGCAGAAACCGCGCCGGCCATGTTAATGCCGATGTGAAAAGTTCCGTCGTTATCCCATTGTGTGGGATTCCACTGAAGGGCTTGCTGGTGCATCGTTCGACCCCGGCGCGCAAAGGATTCAATGGCAGAAAGGCTGCGCGAATCGCGGCCAAAGTATAGATCAGATTGGGTTGCGGATAAGGAAAATTTGCTTGCAAAGCGCGGGTGGGCCAAAAAGGAAATGCGCGCCGAAGGGACGCGCATTCGCAGTTGCAAATTCTGCTCTCACTGTGCGTCTATCGCACCTGGCCGCGTCCCAGACGGTAAACGAGACCGACAGAGATCGCAAAATCTGCCTTGAGTCCGCCGCCGGAGATGTAGGAGCTGTTGTAATCCGTCAGGATCGCATCGGGTGATATCCGGAAGGCCAGCTTCGGAGAGCGATTCAGATCAACAGTCCCGCCCAGCACGCTGCCGAACGCCACCTGATTAGGGTAGAACCCGACCGCCTGGGGCGGTACCTTCTGGTCCTGCTGGTCGTAAAGGGCCGACTCAAATCTGCCCCATGCTCCGCCGAACAGGGCATGCGCCGTCGTCGTTATGTGCTCGTTGCTCGGACCGCGATACTCCGGGCCCGCCACAAACAAATACTCATTCACAAAGGGGCCGCGTATGCCATAGGGATTCGGCGCCGCGCCGCTGGTTCCGTAGTAGCCCCGAAAGCTCCCCTCCAGCCCCCACCGTGGCCTGAACCAGCGCGATACCTGCGCGTCGAAGCCCCCGAGGTTCGACCCCTGGGTGAGTTGTGGTCCCGCGGTGAGGTGCGCGTAAGCAACTCCGCCGTAGAACTCCCACTTGTAGGTGTAGCTCACGCCCGAAAGCGGTGCGGCCGGAGCCACCTGCGGCTGCTTATACTGGGCCTGCGCTTGCTTCGGTAACCACAGCAGCACTAACACCGCTGCCAGAATCAAAACTATCTTCCGCACGTCCTTCAACAGACACAACCTCCACAGAAACTGATCCAGACGACCGCAAGCGGCCAGGAAGCTCAACAGCCCCGCAATCTTTCAAGATACATGGCGCGGCGGCATCTGTCCCCCGGTCCGCTATTGCTTCATGACGGAAAAGTCATTGCGGCAGGGCTTCAAGCGCTCCGGTTGACCATTGTGCGACAATGGCAACAGCGAAAAGGATATTCGCCTTCCCGCGGGTTCTCGAGACCTGCTGGAGTCCGGGAGACGACATCATGCTCGACAACCTGTTCACACCAACGCATCTGCTTATCATTCTCGTTATTGCTCTGCTGATCTTCGGGCCCCGCAAGCTGCCCGAACTCGGCAAGGGCCTTGGTGAAGGCCTCAAGGGCTTCAAGGACGGCATTAAGGGTGCTACAAACGAGCCCGCCAAGCAGGAGAATACTGCCGCGAAGACCGACACCACCCAGCCAACTCCGCAGGCCAAGTAAGATTTAACTCCGGCGACCACCGGGACTCAGGAGCGGGCCACGGCCCCCTGAGTGCCCACCCCGGTTCTATTTGAGATCTTAAAGTTCCGATACCTGCCCGTTTACGGCGTTATCTCGGTCATTGTCGGGTAGTACCCTTCCTTAGTCGTCACATCCAATCCCGGAATGCCGATAACCTGCACCTCGATCGTATGGTGCCTCTCGCTGATGGCCGGGTTGTGGCTGTAATAGCCAAGGGTGTACTGCGTCCGCACTGAATCGGTGATCTCCGCGAAGCTTTCCTGGATGCCATTCTCGGAGAACTCGGCGATCAGAGAACCGCCAGTCTGTACGGCATATTTCGGCATCACGTTGTTGGTCGGCAGCAGTGGCAGGTGCAGCTTGTCGAGATATCCGATCCCCCACGTTGCCGAGTCTCCAACCAGCGTTCCGTAGACGGAGATGTTGTTCGTCAGGAGGTAGCGCACGACTTCCTTCACAGACGCCTTGCTACCGGCTTCTTTGCCGTCCGTGATGACGTAGATGATGCGCCGCCGGCCTTTCGGCTGGCTGGCCAGCGCTTTGCCTGCGGCAAGAATCGCGTCATTCAGTGGATGCGTTTCCTTAGGGGCCGTCAGGAAGCCCGCGCCCGAATTGCGCTGCGGCGAGACGTTCGGGTCCGGAATCTGACCGTTGATCACCATGCCTGTAGCCATTGGGCCTGTCGTGATCGGCATGCCCATGTCGCGCCCCGACTTCTGCGCTCTCGCCAGCACCTCCGGGAGCCTCTTCCCCTGCGCGGCCGTAAAGTCGGTCATCATCTCGGGGCTGGTGTTGTAGGTGAATACGGCGACCGTATCAGCCGGAGAAAACGCTCCCTGCAGCGCCGAAAGGCTCTGGTTCACCTTCTTCATAATGTCCGAAGGAAGGCTCTGGTCGATGACAAACGCTACCGACAACGGGTACGGGTCGACAGTAAAAAACGCAATCCTCTGGCGCTGACCGTCCTCGAAGATTCGGAACTGCCGCCATGTCAGGCCGGGTACCAGGTTGCCCTTCTTGTCGCGCACCGTTACCGGCACGTCAATGTAATTGACTGGCACGTGGATCAGGTAGCTGGATGCCTCACCGGCGGTCTTGGGTTGGGTAGGCGCCGTCTGCTGGAAGTTGTCCGGCTGGGGCGGGGTTGCCGGTTGAGTGCCTTGCTGTTGCTGATGGGGCTGGTCCTGCGGATTGGCCTGGCTTGAGGTATCCGGCGCTGAGCCGCTGCCCGGCGCGATCTGACCCTTCAGATCGGAGAGTCCTGACGGCGGAGGCGCGTCGGGAATACTCTGGGGCTGCGATTGCTGCTGTTGCTGCTGCACCGTCCCAAACAGAAAAAGGGCCAGTACGATCGATAGGGCGCCTTGGGTCACCGGAACTCCTCCAACTGCCGCGGCCCGTTCGTAGCCGGATCACTGCCGCAGCAAACGGGTGCGCTCAGCTTTCTTTGCCGCACCCGGCCAAACCTCATCTGAGAGCCCGTAATGTTCTTCAAACAATTAGACGCTGCCCAGCGTCTCTCAGGCTCTTCAGGCGTATGCTCAGACTATCAGATTCAGATTTCCCGACCGATGCTGCCGATGTTCCCGACCGCTTCCCCAAACAACCTGCCGGCGCAGACCTTTACCGCCGCAATCCCGTCTAAAAAGATGCTTATGCGCTGCCCCTTTGTTCGTTCCGGTCCCGCCACCGCGGTCCTGCTCGCCCTTCTCGCCTCGTTTTTCTCCCTTTCATCGCGTGCCCAGTCCGCCCCCTCGCCCGACGCTCCTCCTACCAGCACCGTTCCCGACGAGCCGGTATCGAACGACGTCCCCACTACGACCCTGAAGGTCAACGTCAACCTGGTCAGCCTCTATTTCACTGTCCGCGACAAGCACAACGGCCTGGTTTCCACCCTGACCAAGAAGGACTGCGCAATTGCCGAGGACAAGCAGCCGCAGACCATCAAGAACTTCTCAGCTGAGACCGACCTGCCCCTCACCCTCGGCATCCTCCTCGACACCAGCGGCAGCCAGCAGAATGTGCTGCCCCTCGAGCAGGAAGCTGGAGCTCATTTTCTGCGCAGCATCCTGCGCCAGAAAGACGAGGCCTTCCTCGTCACCTTCGACGTCGGCGTGAACCTCGAGCAGGACTTCACCAATAACGCCGGCCAGCTCATTCGCGCCATGGACAAGGCCGAGATCAACACGGCCGGCGGAAACGGGGCCGCTGGCGTTCCGGGCATCGGCCAGGGGCCGTTCCCCACGCAGGGCGCGCCTAAAGGCACGCTGCTTTATGACGCCGTCAACCAGGTATCCACCGACAAGCTCCGTACCGAAACCGGCCGCAAGGCGCTTATCCTGCTTACCGACGGAGAGGACGAAGGCTCCGTGACCAAACCGGCCCAGGCCATCGAAGCCGCCCAGAAAGCCAACGCCATCATCTACGTCATCCTCATTGCCGACCGGCCGTTTTACGGCTACGGCCCGTTCGCCTACACCGGAGCGGCGCAAATGAAGAAGATCACTGAGGAAACCGGCGGCCATATGGTCGACGTGGGCAACAACGGCAAGAAATTGGAAGCGGCCTTCCAGGAGATCGAGCAGGAGCTCCGTACCCAATACCTGGCCAGCTACACGCCGACCAATAACAAGCTCGACGGCGGCTATCGCAAGCTCGACATCTCCTGCCAGGGCGACGGTCTAAAGGTGCAGGCACGCAAAGGCTACTACGCCGTCGGAGAGCCTGAGTAGCCGTCTTTACCGGCCGGCTTCCTGAGGCTCGGCTTCGCTGCTGATCTCCTGCTCCGGTCCGCACACCTCGCAATGCACGTCCGTGTGGCAGGCGCTGAAGTGGATTTTCGGCAGTTCCTCGACCGCGCGCCGCAGCGACCGCTCCCAGCTGCGATGAATCATAGTCAGCTCGGGATCGTCGCCCGCAAACCGGCGGTAGCCGTCGAACTCCAGGGTATCGTTGCGGTAGAGCAGCATCTCAATCGGGGGCCCCACGGTCACGTTAGATCTCATCGCAGCGTCGAACGACAGCAGCGCATAGATTGCCGCTACGTCGAGTGATGTGGACCCATACTCGATGCCACGGTCTAGAATCGGCCTGCCGTACTTGCATTCGCCGATCTGCAGATACGGCGAGTCAAACGTTGCGCTCAGCGGATTGCCCTGTGGATAGATCAGGTACAGGCACGGACGCTCGCCCTTCACCTGCCCGCCGAGCAGCAGGTTGATGTTGAAACTGAAGTCGTCGCGCTCGAGCGCCGCGCGATCCATGTCCGAGACGCGACGTACGCAATCCCCTACCGCTCGCGCCGCCTGGTACATCGTGTTCGCCTGCGCCAGCCCGATACCTTCCTTGAACTCGTCACGCAGCAGCGTCACCACAGACTGGGTGAGCGATAGGCCCCCGCTGGTGAGCAAAACAAACGCCCGCTCGCCCGGATGCACGAAGGTGTGCATCTTGCGGCAGACGTTCACCTGGTCGTAGCCTGCATTCGTTCGCGAGTCGGAGGCCATGACCAGTCCCTGATGGGTCAAGATGCCGAGGCAGTAGGTCAAACGCTGCTCCTTTCGGGCCTGAAGACAACAACTGGCGTTTTCAGAATGGATATCTAACTTTACCCCGAACTTCGCCCGCCGCCCGCAATTCCGCATAAAATATGCATCTCATCGCCTGCAACTGCCGTTAGTCTCATCAAAAGCTGCTTTTCGAGGGCCTCCCCCATGCTGATTCGCCTCGGTTACGACATCCATTTCGACCTGCCGGCTCCGGTTTCCTTCGTGGCCATGCTGAATGTGCACCCTTCGCGCACCGGCGATCTGCGTGAGCCCGATGTGATCAAGCTCGACCCTCCGCTTCCCACCGACACCTACATCGACGGCTTCGGAAATATCTGTACCCGATTCAACGCCCCGGGAGGAGTTCTGCAGTTATCGAACCGCACTCTCATCGAATGCTCGGACCAACCCGACGAGGTCGACTACACGGCCATCGAGCATCCCATTGCCGAACTCCCCAGCGGCGTGCTCGAATACCTGCTCAACAGCCGCTACTGCGAGGTCGACCGACTCTCAAACGTAGCCCTGGACCTCTTCGGACACCTCCCGCCTGGCTGGTCCCGCGTGCAGGCCATCTGCGACTGGGTGAACGCCAAGGTCGTCTTCGGATACCAGTATGCCCGCCCCACCAAAACCGCCCTCGATGTCTTTACCGAGCGCCAGGGCGTCTGCCGCGACTTCCAGCATCTGGCCATCACCTTCTGCCGGGCTCTCAACATTCCGGCGCGCTACGCCACCGGATACCTCGGCGACATCCGCATCACTCTGCCGCCCGCCCCCATGGATTTCGCTGCGTGGTTTGAGGTTTATCTCTCCGGCCGCTGGTGGACCTTCGACGCGCGGAACAATGACAACATGCCGCGCTTCGGCCGGATCCTGATGGCGGTCGGCCGCGATGCCTCAGACGTTGCTATCACCACATCGTTCGGCATCGCCAACCTGACTCAATTTCACGTGGTGAGCGATGAGGTACCGGAGAGCTGAGGGGTCGTTTTCTGAGAACGGCTGTCTTACTTCGTCCTTCGTAACCTGGCGCGCTCTCCGCCCGTCACCTCCGACCGCCATTCGTCCCATTCTTCCGCGGCTGCATCACTCTCCAGCAAGCGGTTTCGGAACATCTTTCGTCTACCATGCGTACCTGCTTTGCGAACACCTTCGGACGGGTCTGCCTGGGCGCAGACGCCCGCTGGAAGAGTAAAATTTCACCGGGGCAATTAAATACTTGCGTTATGCCGGCTGCTGCGCGGCACGCCAACTGCTAAAGGAAACTTCAGGCAGGAGTTTAATCCGCCAGATGCGACAGTTCGGAACCTTCCGGCTTGATCTTCGCAACGAGTGTGTGTGGCACGGCGACGAGCAGCTCACGCTGACCCCGCGCCCTTTCGCCGTTCTCCGCTATCTGGTTGAGAATCCCCAACGCCTGGTCACCCACGACGAACTCCTCGAAGCCCTCTGGCCCGAAACCTACGTGCAGCCGCAGGTTCTTCGCACCTATATTCTCGAGCTCCGCAAACTCCTCGGCGACGACCCCCACGAGCCGGAGTTTATCGAGACCATCCCCAAGCGTGGCTACCGGTTCCTCGCGCCTGTCACCGAAGCCGCGTCCTCGGGTCCGAGTACTGGAGGCCTGCTCGGACGCGAGGCTGAGCTGGCCGCCCTGCACACCGAGCTTGACCACTGCCGCAATGGCGAACGCCCCACCGTCTTCATCGTCGGAGACGTCGGCATCGGCAAGACCGCGCTCATCGACGCGTTTCTTGCCGAGCTTGCCCGCACAGCGCGCCTGCACGTCGCACGCGGCCAGTCGCTCGAAGGCTTCGCCGGTAAGGAGGCCTTCTATCCTGTTCGCGAGGCGCTGAAGAGCCTCTGTAGTGACGATGAGAAGACCCGGGCCCTGCTGATTTCCGCCGCACCGGGCTGGTTCGGAAAGAACGGCGCGTCCCCGCCCTCCATCGGCGAGATATGCGAAGCGCTCGAGACACTCAGCCAAGCCGATCCTCTGTTGCTCGTCTTCGAAGACATCCACTGGGCCGACTCCTCAACCCTCGACCTTATCTCGGCGCTCGCACACCGCCGCAACCACGCCAGCCTGATGCTGCTCTGCAGCTTCCGCCCCTCTGAAGTCGATAACCACCACCCCCTGCGTCCCATTGGAGAAGGCCTGCGCACCGGCCGCCGCAGCAAAGAGGTGGTCCTCGGCCCGCTGAACAAGGAGTCCGTTGGTGCCTACCTGCGACGCGAACTCGCCGCCGAAAATCTGCCTTCCGGCCTGACGAGCCTCATCCACCAGAATTCTGCCGGCAACCCGCTCTTCATGATCGCCGCACTCGACCACCTGCGTACTCAGCGGGTGATTCTGGTCCGAAATGGCGAAGTGACCCTGAGCGTTCCGCTTGCCGAGATCGAGCTTGGCGTTCCCGACAGCCTCTCGGGGGTTATCGAGCTGCAGCTTGATCGGCTCAACGATGGGGACCGCATGCTGCTCGAGGCAGGCAGCATCTGGGGGAGCATCTTTCCCGCATGGGCGGCGGCAGCGGCGCTCGACCGTGCGATCGACGAAACTGAAGAGTCCTATGCAGCGCTCGTTCGCCATGTGCGCCTGCTTTCGATCGCAGGTGACGACGAGCTGCCTGACGGTTCGCGTTCAACCTTTTACGTTTTCGCCCACGCCCTTTATCGCGAAGTGCTCTACAACGGCCTGCCCGCCTCGCGGCGGGCTCAGTGGCACCTCCGCATCGCCGAGCGGCTACGTTCGATGTTCGCCGGCCACGAAGCCAGCGTCGCCCACGAAATCGCCGCCCACACGGCCGCTGGCTCCCGGGCCCGCAGCGCCTGATTCGTCCAAAATCAACCTTTACCGTGTCCGGATCGCGGTTTCTGTAGAATCCCATCACGCTGCGGTTGTCGCGCGAGCGTGAATCTCAGCCGCGCGAATGCGGCTGGCTTTTGAGGCAACACCTCGATCGTCTAACGTACAGAGCAGGGGAATGCACGCAGAGCGCGCTGTCTTGTCTCGGAAACTGGATCAAGCGGCCACTGAAGAGTGGCGGCAGCAATTCGCGGGCCTGGGTTCGCTGGCCTGGCTCGCAGGCTGGTTGATGTTGAGCTGGGCCGGCACAGCAGTCGCTGCGCAATATCGCCTCAATTCGTGGACCGTAGAAAACGGTCTTCCGCAGAATGTGATTCGGGGCATTGCCCAGACTCCCGATGGATATCTCTGGATCGCAACGCTGGACGGCGTCGCGCGCTTCGACGGTATGCGCTTTACGGTTTTCAACAAGAGCAACACGCCAGGAATTGCGTCAAACAGATTTGGTTCGATGGTCGAAGGGCAAAACGGCGACCTCTGGCTGATAACCGAAAGCGGAAACATTACCCGGTATCATCGCGGCTCATTCCGCACCTATGGTCCGGAAGATGGCATCCCCGAGAACAGCGTCCGCAGTGTCACTCGTGATGCCACCGGCAACATGTGGCTGTTATCGGAAGACACCATCATGGAGTGGAATAAGGAAGGCGGAGGGTTGTCCGACGTCACACCAGATAACCTCAGGACGCATTACGAGCCGCTCTACTGGGACAATGCCGGCTTCTGGGGTCTCAACAAGTCAGGACTGCACATCTTTTCCGAAGGGCGCTTCGCCACCTATGCGCTTCCAGCCTGGCTATCTGCCACATCGGTCTGGGATGTGGCCATCGACGGAAGTGGAATGGTGTGGCTGGAGACCGATGATGGAAAGCACGCTGTCTTTGCGCCGGGCAAGCAGACCGCCGAACCAGTGGAGCCTGCTCATCCTCCCGCCACGTCATTCCGCGATCCGCATGGCCGTATCTGGAGGTTCCATGTGGGTCCGCGCTTGACGCGTTTCTTGGATTTCGAGTCTTCGGGGCAGCCGGCCTCCATCATGTTCAGGCACTCGCTGGAAGACAGGGAGGGGAATGTCTGGATCGGCACCGAGGGAGATGGCCTTTATCAGCTGCAGGAGCAATCGATCGAGGTCAAGTCCAAAGCGCAGGGCCTCATCGACCAGGACATCTATCCGGTCTACCAGGATCACTCGGGGGCGATATGGCTGGGAGCCTGGTCATCGGGCCTGAGTTGTTTTCGCGACGGCCGATTCACCAATTACACCACTGCGCAGGGGCTGCCTGGCCGGCTGGTCAGCGCACTTGGCGAAGATCGCGACGGAAATCTGTGGGTCGGCACGCACGGAGGCCTTGCGATTTTTCGCGACGGGCAGTTCCATAAGCCCGCGGTGCTTCTTCCCGAACACGTTGTAGCCCATGCCATCTTCCAGGACCGGGGCGGGACGATATGGATCGGCACAACCAACGGGCTTGTCACCTATAGAGAAGGACCCACGAGAACGCTCACTGTGCAGGACGGCCTGGCCGGCAATGACGTGAGGGTGATAGTCGAAAGCCCTTCAGGGGATCTGTGGATCGGGGGCTACGGCGGCGTCACGCGCCTTCACGACGGGCAATTTACCCATTGGAGCGAACGCGACGGTCTGCCCAGCAATAACGTTAGAGCCATCTACCAGGATCGCGAAGGGACGATCTGGATTGGGACCTACGATGGGGGACTCGGGCGCTTCAAGGAGGGCAAGTTTAGCCGCTATACCGAGCGTGATGGACTCTTCAACAATGGCGTGTTCCAGATTCTGGAAGACTCGCGTGGCAACTTGTGGATGAGCAGCAATCGCGGCATCTATCGCGTCAGCAAACAGGAGTTGAACGAATTTGCCGAGGGAAAGCGCGCGAAGATTACATCCGTAGCGTATGGAAAAGCCGATGGAATGCTGAACGTGGAATGCAACGGCGGGATGTGGCCCGCCGGCATTAAGGCGGCCGACGGCAGACTGTGGTTTCCCACCCAGGACGGCGTGGCTGTTATCGATCCCCAAAAAGTACGTACCAACCCGCAGCCCCCTCCTGTCGTCATCGAAGCCGCCCTCGTCGATCGTGTTCCGGTATCGCTCCAGGGGCCCCTGAGGATACCGCCGGGGAAAGAGAATCTGGAGATCGAATATACCGCTCTCAGCTTCATTCACTCAGAGCAGATTCGATTCCGGTACAAGCTGGAAGGCCTGGATTCCGATTGGGTCGATGCCGGCTCGCGGCGCACAGCCTACTATTCCCACCTGCCTCCGGGGAGCTACGAATTCCATGTAATAGCCGGAAACAGCGACGGCGTGTGGAACAACGAAGGGCAACGACTGGCTATTACAGTCGATGCTCCGTTCTACCGCACGTGGTGGTTCATCACACTTGAGGCCCTTGCCGCAGCCGCCGTCATTGCCTTGGCCGTGCGGTATCGACTGTCGCAGCTCCAGCGCGCACAGGCGATGCAGAAGGCGTTCTCGCAACAATTGATCGCTTCACAGGAAAGTGAACGCCAGCGCATTGCTTCCGAATTGCACGACAGTCTCGGCCAGCGCCTGGTGGTCATTAATAACCTGGCTCTTTTTGCCATGCGATCCAAGAGCAACGGCGCAGACACAGGGGATGAGCCGGGCGCGATGGAAGAGATAAGCGCGGAAGCCGCACTGGCGATGCAGGAGACGCGCGAAATTTCCTACAACCTGCGCCCCTTCCAGTTAGATCGGCTGGGATTGAGCAAGGCCATAGAAGGCATGGTGCGCACAGTGGGCTCCGCGTCCGGCATTCACATGACGTCGAAGCTGGACAACATCGACGACGCTTTCCCACAGGACTTGCGTATCAACTTCTACAGAATTGTTCAGGAGTCGCTCAACAACATAATGAAACATTCTCAGGCGACCGAAGCCGAAGTCCGGGTCACGCGGGATGAAAGGCGAATCGTTCTGTCCATCCGCGACAACGGCATTGGATTCAATTCTGCGACGCGTCCGTCTAAAGGTGGAAAGAGCGGGTTTGGCCTGACCGGAATGGAAGAGAGGGCGCATCTGTTGGGAGGTACCTATCGTTTGCGCTCGACTCCCGGCCAGGGAACTGCAACGACCGTCGAATTCCCTCTTCAAGGTGAGAAACATGGGTAAGACCGGCGAGCGCGGCTGGAAAGAGAGGCAGCTCTGGAATGCCCTGGTGATTGCGGTCGCTCTGCTCACAGGGTGCAAGTCGCAACATACGCCGGACAAGCCTGTGCTCGAATTCACGCGGGTGCCTGTAGCCAGTCTCGGCGGCCCCGAACAGATGGACTCTATCGAGGGCCGGGTGCGCAATACGAGGCCGGGCGAGCAAATCGTCCTGTACGCGCGCAGCGGTGTCTGGTGGATTCAACCTCTTGCCAACCAGCCGTATACGAAGATTCAATCCGACTCGACCTGGGGAAATTTGACGCATCTCGGGACGGAATATGCGGCCTTGCTTGTGGAGCCCGGATATACCCCGGCATCGAAGCTCGTGACCTTGCCCCCAGAAGGAAATGGCATAGTCGCAGTTGCCACTTCAAATGGGAAGGCGGGGGCGCCGGTTGCTACTGCTGCCATTCACTTCAGCGCCTATGACTGGACCGCCCGAGGCACAGTGAGCGACCACGGCGGCGAATCGAACGAATACAGTCCTGCGAACGCCTGGACTGACGAGAAAGGATATCTGCATCTGCTCATGACACCGCGCGATGGCCGGTGGACCTGCGCGGAGGTCAGCCTCAATCGAAGCCTTGGATACGGCACCTATAAGTTTGTCGTGCAGGATAGCGCGCATCTCACGCCATCCGCTGTGCTGGGAATGTTTACGTGGGACGATGTTCGGTCCACAAACTTCCGCAACGAACTCGATATCGAACTAAGCCGCTGGGGCGATGCCAACGGCAAAAACGCCGAGTACGTTGTCCAGCCCTTCTTTGCTCCTGAAAACCTGTCCCGATTTACTGCGCCTGCAGGCGTTCTTACCTACGTGCTTCTCTGGAACCCTGGAAACGTCTCATTCAAGGCAATCAAGGGCTCCTCAGAAGGCTCCGGTGAAAAACCCATCAGCGAGCACGTCTTCACGTCGGGCATTCCGGTCCCCGCAAATGAAAAGATCCACATCGATCTCTATGACTTTCATCACTCTGAGGGCTCTTCGCAGAAACCTGTTGAGGCCGTGATCGAGAAATTCGAATTCACTCCGCTGTCCACCACTGGTGACAACCCGAAACCATGAAGCTGTCACTCGAGGTCCTTGACGCAGCGAAAACCGACAGTGCCTGAGCGGTCATAGCTCGGGGCCATGAGGAGTAGCTTTCCGTGCTGGTCGTTGCGGTAGGCCTGGGGAAAATACCAGACTGAGCCTTGCGGCTGATAGTAGCTTCCGCCGCGAAGTATCCCGCCGCGAGTATGTTCGTCAACGTACTCATCTGTCCACTGCCAGACATTTCCCACCATGTCGATTACTCCGAAGGAACTAGCTCCCGAGGGGTGAGCATCCACGTCGTCCGGCGCGGTCAGTGAGCGGCCTTTATCGGGCGTGGGCACGTTAGCAGGCTCCCACGTAATGCCCCAGGGATAGAGGCGATTTTCATCCCCACCCTGCGCGGCATACTGCCACTCCCATTCGTGAGGCAGGCGCTTGTCGGCCCAGGCGGCGTAGGCGCGGGCATCTTCGAGTGAAACCCAGGTGACCGGCCTCTTGTCCCAGTCTTGTGGATAGATACCGTTCTTCCAGTCGCGCAGGAAATTCACGTCGTCGGCGGGATGGTAATGGGTCGCGTCCAGAAACCTCTTGAAGTCGGCGTTGGTGACTGGGTACTTATCGATAAGAAATCCGTGGACATGCATTCGATGCTCATGAAAGCGGCGCGGCGCATCTTCCCATGGATACTGGACATCGACTCCGACGTCGTTAAATCCTTCAATCTCGATTCCCTGGACCTTGAAGACGTAATCTCCCCCAGGAATCTTCACCATGTCGTCCGGCGTTGCGGCTGCAGGCCTGGTTGAAGGAATTTCGACGAGTTGCTGCGGAAGTGTTTTCCATTCGTCCGAATAGGAGGCCAGCGGCTGGGCCGTCATTGTCTTCATGCGGGTCATCAGGTCCTGCATCTTTGCGTCGGGCGAACTCTTTGAGGCGAGGATGGCTCCGAAGGCGTGAGCTTCAATCGAAAATGAGAGGACATCGCTGCCGCCTTCATGTTCCGGCTTAAGCTCCTCGCCGTGGTAGAGGTCGAAGTAGCGCATGCCTTCTTCCGCGGAGATGGAAATCTGGCGGCCGGCAACGTCGTATTCGTTTCGATTGACGATGGTCCAGACGGTCTCGCCATCGAGCGGCCAGCGACTGGCAAACACACCGTAGAGATGGGTCGGATAGAAGGGTTCCCATTGTAGGCTGATGAGAAAGGGCGCGACGCCTCGGTCGATGGTGGCCATGCGGCGCGTGGCCTCGCCGTCCCGCGGAGTAATGCCGTTCCAGATGCCCCAGACGTTCTCCCAGCTTTCCCAGCCCACTCCGTTGAAGAAGGCGAACTGCAAATCGTCAGTCTTGTTGCGCGCCCAACGGTGGGAGATATTCACCATGTGGCGCGTCTCGAGCCACTTGTACTTGTCTACCAGGGGACCAAATGGGAATTGATACTGACCCCAGGTCAATACGTTCCATGCGAGCGCCTCGTCGGAAGGACCACCCTCGGGCTCGAATGCGAGGGTGTGGCCAACTTTGTCCGACGCTAGCGAGAAGGCGAGAGGGACTCCGTCCTGCGTGTCTCCATTGATGCCGTCGGCATCGATCTGCTTCATGATTTCGGCGATCGCTTCGGGCCAGGGCTTGCCAGGATCCCGCGTGCCCTGATCCCACATCATCATCGGAAAGAGAACGCGGACGCCGTGGCGGTGAAAATCATCGACCATCTGATGGACTCCGGTGAGGCCGCCGGGCATGGAGCGGATCATGTCGTGCTGATTGCGGTCGTCGATGCCCATATTGGGATAAGTCGGCCATATGAGCACGGCGTCGATGCCGCCGTAGCGCTTTTCGAGATCGTCAAGGTAGCGGTCGACCGTGTATTTGTGCGCGACCGGATCGTAGAAGTAGCGGTCCTGCACCATCATCTGCGGCTGGATGAAGCTCGACTGGGTCCATAGCAGCGAAGGCATTCGATAGCGGGCGTCGTCGTAACCAACGCGGATGCGCCGCTCCGTCCGCCAGTGGGTGATGTCGGCGAGCCACTGCTGGTGTGTGATACCCGTGCATGCGGTGTAGCCGCCTTCCCACGCTCCGCGAAGTGTGAGGCACTCGGGCGATGGAATCTGCTGGTCATGCGGCCGATACTTTGTATCCTGCGCTTCGCAGTAAATCGCCGCAGCGGCCAGACATAGAGCCAGAGCGGCCGGCGCGAATCTCCGGTTCAGATTGATCATTCGGAACATCTCCACGTGGCGACGCACAAAACGCCCGCGATTTCGTTCGAGATTCTACTCAAATTCGCCGTTATCGCAATCGCGACATCATCATTTCTGTTCAGCCTTCAAGAACTCCTGCACTTCACGCAGGGTCGGCATCGACGGCTGAGCGCCCGGCCGTGTTACGGAGATGGCAGCGGCGGCGGCGGCGAATCGAGCGCTTTCGGCAGGCGGATTGCCGAGCATCAGGGCAGCCGCAAAGGCACCGTTAAATGCGTCTCCCGCGGCAGTTGTGTCGACCGCGTGCACCTGGAAGCTGTCGATCTGCATGGCCAGACCGTCGCGATCGGCGAGATAGACACCACGCGCTCCGAGCTTAAGAACAACGGCCTCAGGTCCAAGCGAAAGCAGGGACTCAGCAACTTCGGGGGGAGAATCGACACGGAGACTGCCGGACACATAAAAGCTCGCCTCTGTTTCGTTCGGCGTGAACCATCGTGTCTGCCTGAGGATGGCGGGAGGCAGATCGCCTGCGGGCGCCGGGTCAAGCATCAGCGGAACTCCTTCGCGCGCACACACTGTGGCCAGATGCTCAACAGTCGCAAGCGGAATCTCGAGTTGAGTGAGCACTATGCCGGCGTTGCGAATCATGTCGATGTTCTCGTCGATATCGACGGGAGTCACCATGCCGTTCGCGCCTGCAGTGACTACGATGACGTTCTCTCCCGATGCGGCCACGATGATCACGGCGACTCCGGAACTGCCTTTGGAAATGCCGATAGCGGAGATATCGACGCCGGCCTGACTGAGTCCCTCCCGCAACTGCGCCCCAAATGCGTCATCTCCGGTTCGCCCGACGACGCTTACCGGATGACCGAGCCGCGCAACAGCTACTGCCTGGTTCGCCCCTTTGCCTCCGGGATGCGTCTGGAAGTCGAGTCCAGTTATGGTCTCGCCCGCAAGCGGAATGCGCTCCGCGCGGGCAACGAGATCGATGTTGATGCTTCCCACTACAACGATGGGTCTCGGATTGGACATGATCTATCCCCAGCTAAAAAATAGGCGCCAGCGCAACGAAGGTCAGGCCAAGTAAAAAGAGCACAAACATCCAGAAGAGGTAGGTTTTGGCCCGGGAAGAAGCGGCCGAGAATTCGCGCCAGACGAAAACACCCCAGCACGCGGAGACCATCGTGGCGCCCTGTCCAATTGAATAGGACACCGCCGGTCCAACGATGTGCGCGCGCGATGCCACGAAGTTGAAGACCGCTCCAGTGCACCAGATGATGCCCCCGACAGTTCCCCAGATGTGCCAGCGAAGGGGCGCGGCGGAGAATCCACTCATAGCGACCGGCGGCTGCGCGTCCAGCGGTTTACGCATCAGTAGATAGTTAAAGGGAATGGCGCAGAGGGCCACCCCGACAACAAAAACAAGGGACACTGCGTAGGGACCGGGAGCCCCTGGTCCGCTCATTGACCGGGCAACGAACGGATAGAAGGTCCCCATCAACAAGCCGGCCACGAGGCTGATAACGACGCCGCGCCGGCTCGTCGCAGAACGCTGCTGTTCGCGCAGGCGATACGCCACGGCGTCGCACACGATCGCGGCGACTACCAGAAGGATGCCTCCGAAGAGCATGAGGGGGTTACCGCTGGGAGAAAGCACGTAGCTGCTGACAGCGCCCACCACGAGCGCCAGTCCAATGCCGACCGGAAACGCGACGGCGAGCCCGGCAATTTCAATCGCCGCAACCAGAAGAAGGTTGGCGACATTGAAGATTACGCCACCGATGAGAGCGAAGGCGAGGCTGGACGCCGGGATTGCGAGCAGGTAGGCGGTAAAGGGGCGTCCCGTGGAACCGGCAGTTCCGAGCGTGAGGCCCCAGACGAGCGCCCCGAGCAGCAGGCCAATAACGTAGTCCCAGTAGAACAACTGGAAGCGATATCCGGGGCAGAGCTTGACGGTGTTGGCCCACGATCCCCAGCACAGCATGCTGAGGACCATGAACGAGAGTGCAATGGCGTAGCTTTCCGGCTGGTACAAGACTGGCTCCTACATCGGCATGGAATTGACCTGCAGTTTGTTCCGATTGGACGATACATTCTGCCCGTTCAGAAGACCAGCTTCAGCCCTACCTGGAGGATTCGAGCTTCGCTGCGCCGGTAGCTTGCGCTCTATCAACGATTGCGTTCTCCCCGAGCATCAGTAGGGCGGAAACCGCTACGGTGTCTTGCTTGTCTGAGACAGCTCTTGTGCCTGATTGGCGATGAGCAGAAGTTGGTGGGCTCTGGCATCGGCTTTCAGGGACTCAGGCGGGCAGCCGCGGATGCTGATCCAGACCATCAACTCAATTTCAGCCAAGGCGAGGCGGGCTTCGTATTCATAAGGGCGAAAGCCCAATTTGCACGCGGTGGCGAGCATGGGCTCAAGTTCGCGACTGGCCTCGGCCCCGGAATCGAGGTCGATCCGTGCTATTTATGGGTCTTCGGGAAGGACGGTATCGACTGTGCAAATCTTGCCTCGATAATCATGTGCAGACAAGACAAGATTGAGCGGCCCTCTTGGATTACTCATGATCTCGACAAGCAGTTTAAGAAGCCCGAGCTGATCTATTTATATAAAGTCAGGGCTTGCTGTGAATTGCGCTGGCCTTCGACACGAACACCAATAAGGGGGCTGCGATGATCGCACACTTGCCGTATCGTCCGATCAGTTCGCGCCTGGTTGGCTCCTCGGGCTCGCTTGCAGAATCTGGCGGAGTCGGTGGAGTTGCGTCCTGGTTAGCCTGCGAGTGCATCTCCTCTTCACTTTCTTTCATAGCTCTGATTGAATCTCTCTTTCTTTTGTGACTCTGATTTAAGCGTCTCTCGATGCCCGCTGGCTCCGATTTGCTGCTATGGGGCTGTGGCAACTGGGGAAGTATTTGATCCGTACTTGCTACTTGCATCCGGCGTATAGGTGGCGAGGAGCGTATCACCGGGGGTAAACGAGAGTCCGCTTAAGGCCACTGAAATCTGGGTGCCGCTCAACAGTACTCCGGTGTTGTTGCTAAAGCAATTAGAGACCAGGATGTTGGGCGTCCCATCAAGGTCTGGATCGCCGACGGTGGCCGAATAGGGGCCGTTTAGCGGCATTCCAGCCAACCTCTCCGCGCCACCAGTCTGAGTCTCTGCCGGCCCGACCGTCTCATCGAGATGTCGCTACCGCTCGCTCACTGACCTCGCTATAGACCTTCGTCATGTCCTGATGCAGCAGCTGACCGTGATCAACCTTGAGATCGCCGCCCACGTAGACTCGATCGATGTCGGGCTGGGCTGTCACAAAAACCAGGTTCGCATAGGGATCCTCAAGGACAGCACCGAGCCGCGTCGGGTTGATGACGACAAAATCTGCAAACTTGCCTGGCTCGAGGCTTCCCAGCTTGCTCTTCACGCCGAGCACGTCCGCGCTGCCCATGGTGTGCAGCCAGAGCATCTGATAGGGACTGATAACGGTGGCATCTTCGTACTTGTCACGGATGGCGTAAAGACCAGCGCGCATATTCTCGAAGGGATCGGCGAGGTCTCCGCTGGCTTCTCCGTCAATGCCCATGCCGACGCGAATCCCCATCTTGAGGTATTTAGGGATGTCGGGCACTCCGGAGGCCATGCGGCCGTTGGAGAGTGGATTCCAGGTCATCGCGACATCGTGTTTGGCGGTCACCTGCAGAATGTATTCGTCGGTATGGATGAAATGGCCAAAGATGAGTTTGTTCGACAGCATGCCACTGTCCATGAACCAGCGGAACTCAGCGCGCTCTTCTCCCTGAGTGAGAGGCTCCGGCGGTTCAAGGTAGTGGGTTTGGTTCATCAGAGAAAATTCGTCCATCAGCGTCTTTTCCATCACAGCCTGCTGATAGGTGTTGTTGAAGGCGGTGTCCCCATTGATCATTACGCTTAAGAAATCCGACGAATGGGGCTGAGCGGCGGTCCAATCCAGGAAGTTCTTGAGACGTTTGCGAGCCTGATCGATGGTCACTCCAGGTCCCATAAATCCCGGCTCATAGCCATGGACAAAGCGGATGCCAGACTGCTTTTCCGCGCGGAACTGGGCCTCGTCAAACTCGTTATCGTAGCCGTGCCAGTAAATCCGCGTGTAGTTGAAGTTATAAGCAGCAGTAATTCCGCTCTGAAGATGATCGAGCGCGCCAAGCAGACAGAACCAATACATGTCTTCGGGAGAGGCCTTTGCGGCCCTCTTGAAGTAAAGGTCGTCGATCCAGCTGATCAGTGTCTTGTCCCCGGCGAGTCCACGATAGGCCGCCTGCCAAAGATGACTATGGGCCGAGATCAAACCGGGTATGACCCATTCTCCATGCGCATCGTATGTCTGGTCCGCAGTTATGCTCGAGGGCGGATCGCCGGCGCTGACCGTGGTGAGGGTTCCGTCTTCCGCGACAACGAAATATCCGGTGAACGGATCGCGCTGGTTAGGAGCCATGGAAAATATCCGGGCATTCTTCACCAGGAGCTTTGCCGAAGCGGCGACCAGGTTAGCCGGAAAAAGGATGGCTGTTACGCAAATCAGGCAAAGTGACAACGACGCCTTCCCGCAGACCGGTCTCTGTGGGTTCCGGCTGGAAAAGCAGTGCTGATTCGAATTCATTACAGGCGTGAACTCCCTTCGTCGCGTCCGCACACGGGGGCCGGTGAGATGGCGCGTTGTGATTTCTGAGTTATAGCATCTGACGAAAGGCAGCCTGGCAGGCTGTTACTGCGACGAGGAGATCTCGTTGGGTGGAAGGCATGCGCGGGGCCCGCGTCCGTAGGCTTGCGTGAAGATCTTATAGAACTGCGCGTAGCTGCCGAACCCTGCGGCGTACACGGCCTCCGCCAGTGTCTTCTGTTCAGGTTGCCGGTACACGGCCCAGAAGCGCGATAGCCGTAGAGAATTGCGATACCGGCTTAGCGGAACACCGATCTGCCGTCGAAACATCCGGCTTAGGTATGACTCGCTCACACCACACCTTTCGGCGAGTTCTCCGAGGTCCTGGTTTCCATCACCTTCGCTCAAGAGCCTCAGAGCGCGGCGTACCGCGGGATGTAAGGCCACCGCGTCACCCAGAACTCTGCCCGTACGCTGGCTGCGCCAGCACATCAGCAGAAGGTGATGGAGTCCCGCGTTCAGGCCATCGGGATCTCCATGCTCATAAGAAAACGCGGAGCCAACGCCGAAGCCTGCTTCGCGATTAAGTACGTCGGGGTCCAGAGAGCCGCGCATCAGCGAATCCATCGTCTTGCGGATCAGATCGAACGAATCGGGCTCGAGGACGGTATTCAGAACGCCATCGTGCTCGTTGGTCTTGCGCTTAAGGCCCGCATAGGGCTCAGTGCAGCAGGACCGGGAGATGAGCGATGGCTTAAAGACCGCTACGTAGTTTTGCGCATCATTCGAAAGATCCACGAGCTGGTGCTCCTGCTCAGGATAGAGCCAGAGCAGAGTGCGCCGTTGAAATGTGAATCTGCGCCCGCTCACCACATAAGTGACCGTGCCCCGCACTACAAGATTCAGCTCCAGCTCCACATGGTGATGGCTTTTGAGCTTTGGTGGGTTACGGGTGGACTCTACGAGGTAGAGGAAGCCGTCGTAACCCTGGCGCAGTTTCAGGTCTTCGAGCACATGGACAAAATACGATAACTTTTGGGCGTCTGTCGAGAAGACATTTTTTGGAGGCGGATTGTACTGTGGGTAAGGCTCCAGAAACAGCCCGCAAATATGGTGCGATCTCCTCAACCACGTGCGTTTGGACGGCTCCCCGGCGGAGAGACAGTCGAGGCATGGAAACTCGGTGGGGCGGGCGGCCTGGAACTGGAAGTCATGACTTATGGCGGCATCGTTACACGCCTTCTCGCGCCCGATCGGGAGGGACACCTCGCCGATGTAGTGCTTGGCTTGAGCAATCTTGACTCGTATCTGGCGGGCCACCCCCACTTTGGCGCGATCACTGGACGCGTAGCGGGACGCATTACCGGGGCGCGGTTTACGCTGGATGGCAAGACGTACGAGTTGGCCAGGAATCAGGCTCCCAATCATCTGCACGGCGGCATCGAGGGATTTGACAAGAAAATCTGGACTGCAACGCCGATAGCTGGTCCGGATGGAGGCTGCTCTCTGCGTCTGACCTGTCGCAGCCGGGATGGAGAAGAAGGTTATCCCGGCACGGTCGATGTGAGCGTGACCTACACCGTTACCGCAGACAATATCTTCTCAATTGATACCGAAGCCGTTACAGATCGGCCTACCCCGTTCAACATCACCCATCATTCCTACTTCAATCTTGCGGGAGAGGGTTCCGGCTCCATCGCGGGTCACCTGCTCCGGATTCACGCTGATCAATATGTTCCCGCCAATGAACATCTGACACTGCTGGGACGCTATGCCTCGGTGGACGGAGCGAATGATTTTCGAGAGAGCCGCCGCCTCGGTGCCGCGATACCGGACCTGTTCCTCAACCACGGCGATCTTTATCTGCTGCGTAGATCCCGCCACTCTGCAAGTGAACTCACGCCTGCTGCTCGTCTCGTAGAACCCTTTAGCGGGCGTGCTCTCGACGTTTCTACTACTGAATCGCATCTGCAGCTATATACGGGCGCCATGCTGGACGGTAGCCTTACGGGGAAATCCGGCGTGGCGTATGCCAGGCATGCTGGCGTTTGCCTGGAGTGTCACGGTTACCCGGACGGAGCGAATGCTCCCGACTTCAGTGACAACATCCTGCGCCCGGAGCGTCCGCAGCGGCACACAACGATGTATGCCTTTTCAACGGTACCCACGAGCGCGTCGTTTCCCGAGTACATCGGGCAGAATGGCAAAGCCCGGAGCTCCAGCCTCCGTTCCGTAGAAGAGAACCACGAAGGAGAGCGTGTCGCGAGCGGCGTGGGATCGCGAACAGAAGATAAGTAACAACGATGAGCCACAACGCTGCCATCCTTACCCACCTGGTGAAGCCCGACTACAGTCTCACCGGCGTGAGTTCTACCGAGGCGATTGAAAAGGGTCTCGCCGAAGCCGACTGGTATCAGTGCCCGGTGCCGCGCGAAACCATGCGCAAGCTGTTGGAACGCCGCGACGGCCCGGCAATCCGCGACAGCATCCTCTGGTTCGCGCTGATCCTGGGCAGCGGATACGCCACCTACCTGCTGTGGGGCACCTGGTGGGTGATCTTTCCTTACTTCATATACAGCGTGCTATACGCATCGACCTCCGACTCGCGATGGCACGAGTGTGGACACGGGACTGCATTCAAGACTGACTGGATGAACAACGCTCTCTACGAGATCGCGTCATTCATGGTGATGCGTGAGTCCGTTGTATGGCGTTGGAGCCATACCCGTCATCACAGCGACACGATTATTGTTGGACGCGATCCTGAGATTGCAGTCCCTCGGCCGCCCGATGTGAAAGCCATCATCATGGCTTTCTTCAATCTCGGAAATTATCCGAAGTACTTCAGGCGAATCGTCATGCATTCATTCGGACGCATGTCCGCCGAGGAAAAGACTTTTATACCTGAGACAGAGTTCTCGAAGGTCTATCGCAATGCACGGATATACGTGGCTATCTATCTCGGAGTAATCGGGATTGCGATCTACACGCGAAGCTTCTTTCCGCTATTCATGGTTGGATTCACAAACTTCTTTGGAACCTGGCTGCTGGTGACGTACGGTCTGACCCAGCATGCCGGGCTCGCGGAGAATGTCCTCGACCACCGTCTCAACTGCCGGACGGTGTATATGAACCCGATCCATCGTTACCTCTACTGGAACATGAACTACCACGTAGAGCATCACATGTTTCCGCTGGTGCCTTACCATCGGCAGCGCGAACTGCACGAGGCCGTGAAGGACGATTGCCCCACACCATATCCCAGCCTGCTCTCGGCCTGGCGCGAAATCGTGCCCTCTGTTCTCAGGCAGGTCAAAGATCCGGCGTATCACGTCAAGCGTAAGCTTCCAGAGCCGAAGACAAGGGTCAAAGAAGGCACTTACACGTCCGCCGCTGCGCCTGACGCAGAGGGTTGGATCGCGGTTGGCCCGGCTGCCGATCTTGGGCTTTCCGATGTGAAGCGCTTTGACCACGGCAAGAAGACGTATGCCATTTACCGGGACATCGAGGGAAAGCTTTACGCCACCGATGGACTCTGCACCCATGGCAATGTCCATCTTGCCAACGGCCTGGTAAAGGACAGGCAGATCGAGTGTTCAAAGCACAATGGACGGTTCAATCTTATCGATGGGTCGCCTGCCCGCGCACCGATATGCCGCGGGCTGGCCACATATCCGGTTGAGGAACGCAATGGTCAGATCGCGATCAATATTTCGCGGGCCGGAGGAGCGGGAGCCCGCGCGCAAAAGTCATATCAGTTCCGCGTTGTGAGCAATCGCAACGTCGCGACATTCATCAAAGAGCTAGTCCTCGAGCCGGAAGAAAAGATTGCCTTCACGCCTGGCGACTACCTGCAGTTCGATATTCCGGCCTACGATGAGATCCCATTCCGAACATTCGAGGTTCCGCAGCCCTTCGCGACGGTTTGGGAGAACCAGCACGTATTCGATCTTGTCGCCCGCAACGCCGCAGGAAGTCCCCGCCGCAATAACTACTCTGTCGCAAGCAATCGGGCCGAAGGTACCCTCCGCTTCAATATTCGGATCGCAACACCGCCTCCAGGTCAGGACTGTGCTCCCGGAATCGGATCGAGTTACTTCTTCAGTCTCAAGCCGGGAGACGTAGTTTCCGGCATTGGGCCCTTTGGCGACTTCCACATCAGGCCCACCCAGCGGGAGATGGTCTACATCGGGGGCGGCGCCGGTATGGCCCCACTCAGGGCGCACCTGTCGCATCTGCTCGAAACAGAGCACACAGCTCGCAAAGTCAGCTTCTGGTACGGCGCACGGTCAAAGCAGGAGATCTTTTACGAGGACTACTTCAAGAGTCTCGCCGGGGCCCATCGCAATTTTTCATTTAACCTTGCGCTCTCATCACCGCTGCCAGAGGATGACTGGACCGGCCGCGTCGGCTTCATCCACGAAGTAGTGCTCAGGGATTATCTGCAAGGCCACCCGAACCCCACGGGGGTTGAATATTACCTCTGCGGGCCGCCTATGATGATTAAGGCCTGCACCAGGATGCTCGCCGAACTGGGCGTGCCCGAAAGCCATATCTCCTACGACGAGTTCTGATGCGTTCCTCATCGCACTTCTTCAACGATGGTTCCGGAGCCGCGCCCAGGCTCAGTGTCTATCTCAACCTCGATAACCTCGTGGACCTGCGCGCAGACACAGTGTGGCCCGGCCTCGACGGTCTTCCGCGCTATCAGCGTCTCAAAAACGACGGCTTCGAAGGAGTGCAACTCACGACTGATCCCCCCTTGCCAGGCGCTCCCTTGCCTCACTGCGGACTCGATCGAATCAATGCTCCGGGCGAAGCCGATTCGATCGTCGCCCGGCACGCGGAGCGCGGCGACCAATGCATCACCGTCCACGTAGCCTGGGGGATTGAAGATGACAATGAGGTATTCCGGCTGGTTGAGGCGGTTCTTGCCGCTTCTGACAGGCATTCCCTCCCCATCTTTATCGAAACGCATCGCGCCACGATTACTCAAGACGTGTGGCGAACTGTCCAGATCACAAAGAATTTCCCCGAAGTCCGCTTCAATGGTGACTTCAGCCATTACTACTGCGGACTGGAACTTGTTTATGGTGACTGGAACGCCAAGCTTTCATTCATGGAGCCGATTTTCGAGAGAGTCGGATTCATGCATGCCCGTATCGCGAGCCCGGGCTGCATCCAGGTAGCGATGGACGCCAATGCACCTGCGAGCTACGTAGAGCACTTCAAGGAGCTGTGGACGCGCGCCATGCTGGGCTTTCTTCGCAGGGCTCTGCCGGGCGATGTGCTCATCTTCGCGCCGGAGCTGCTGGCGAGTACTCACTTTTATGCGCGGCTCCTTCCGGGTGCGTCGGGGCAACTCGTTGAGGAATCGGACCGTTATTCCCAGGCTTTGATCTACAAAGACCTCGCACACGCCTGCTTTGCTGAAGCGAAGCAACGCCTTGCAGCCTCTGGCTGATTGAGGTCCGGTTGGAGAAAAAGAAAACCCGCCACTCAGGCGGGTGTTCTTTCGTGATCCTCTTGTTCAGGCTGCGCGTCCCACAAGACCATGCGGATCGAGCACAAACTTCTTCGCCGCTCCGGAGTCGAAGTCCTTGTAGCCTTTCGGCGCGTCCTTGAGAGATATGACCGTAGCATTCACGATCTTTGCAATGGGCAGCCGGTCGTGCAGGATCGCTTGCATGAGCTGCCGGTTGTACTTCAGTACGGGGGTCTGGCCGGTATAGAAGCGGTGCGATTTGGCCCATCCGAGACCGAAGCGCATCTTGAGATTGCCGTGTTTTGCGCCCTCATCGTGAGACCCGGGGTCGTCGGTTACATACAGTCCCGGAATGCCGATTGAGCCGGCAGCGCGAACGATCGACATCAGGGAGTTGAGTACCGTCGCCGGAGCCTCCTCCCCGTCCTTGCCCTGGGCCCTTGCTTCGAAACCGACCGCGTCGATGGCCGAATCCACCTCGGGCGTGCCGACGACGTCGGCGATAAGTTCGCCGAGGTCATGGCTCTTTGTAAGGTCGATCGGTGTGAAGCCAACGTTTGCAGCATGCTTGAGGCGCTCGGCATTCATATCTCCGATCATCACGACGGCTGCGCCCAGAATCTGTGCCGAAGCTGCCGCGGCCAGCCCAACCGGTCCTGCGCCGGCTACATAAACAATGGAGCCAACGCCTACACCGGCATTCACTGCGCCGTGAAAGCCGGTGGGCAGGATGTCGGAGAGCATGGTGAGATCTCGGATCTTCGACATGGCCTGTGCCTTGTCGGGGAATTTGATCAGATTGAAGTCCGCATAGGGAATCATGACATATTCGGCCTGGCCGCCGACCCAACCGCCCATGTCGACGTAACCGTACGCGCCACCAGCGCGACCGGGATTGACGTTGAGGCACACGCCCGTCTCCTGTTGACGGCAGGTGCGGCAGCGGCCGCATGCGACGTTGAAGGGCACTGTAACGAGGTCGCCGACCTGCAGATATTCGACGTCTGAGCCGGCCTCGATGATTTCGCCGGTGATCTCATGCCCGAGAACCAACCCGTGGGGCGCCGTCGTGCGTCCTCGGACCATGTGCTGGTCGGAGCCGCAGATATTGGTGGCAACGATTTTAAGAATTACGCCGTGATTGACCTTTTTGCCGGCGGGATTTTGCATTTTGGGGAAATCGATGGACTGAACTTCAACCTTGTTCGGTCCCAGAAAAACTACTCCGGAATTCTCTGCCATGGGATGTCTCTCTGCTCTCCTGCGCGATCGGCCTGAAGTGACGCGTTCGCGCGGTTGTTCGTGCGGTTTAGGACGATGCGCTGAACCCGGATATCGCAGTGTTTTCCGAGCCGGTTCATCGTATCCCCCTCTTTAAGATGGTGTCTTTTCGAAACGCGGCCAAAAGTTGTCATTTCTTGTCGCAGCGGCCAGCTCGCGCAATTGATGTGCCTATAATTCGACAGTTTGAATCGAAGGCCTTCGTTCAGAAATTCAGATCTGAAGAGAAGCTAAAGGCAGACATGAGGAACGTTGACCGAAGGAAGTTTCTTCAAGGTTCAGGGCTTGTACTCAGTGGCATGGCACTGGAATCACCGGTCCGGGCGCTGGATGGGCTGGGCACCAGAGGCAGTCACGCGGCAGATTTCAGCAATCAATTGTCCTCAGAAGGATTGCCCTCTCTGTGCAACACCAACATCAAGACCAACATCGGCCTGGGTGACGAGACCCCGGGGATCATCGATCAGTTCGGTCAGCTCGATTCGCGCAACGCATCAGTTTCTCTAAGCATTGGTGATCTTCCGCTCAAATCGACAGAGCTTCACTGGTCTCAGTCCCTTGAAGGCGGCTATCTCCCAATCGTGACAACTGAGGTCCGGTCAAGCCAGGCAAGCGCCCGTTGGACTGCTGGAGCAACGACCGACGGCAACGTTCAGGGAGACTGCCTGGAGTTCAGCAAGACCGGCCTGCCGCTGAAAGTCGACCTCTGGTTCCCCTACACCACGCGGGTTGAGAGCAGGGACGGAATCGTAACCAGCGGTGATCATATTCTCGCGGCATTTCCATCGTCTGCTGGTGTGAGCATCTCGCAGGCAAAGTACAACCTCGTCACGCCAGCAAGAGAGAGCTGGTCTCTGGGCCGGACTCCGTGGTCGCCGGAGGTGCCGGCCGGATTTCAGCCGGCTCCCATTCCCGGCCTCGATCCTGCATTTGCGAGCGGGAGATCTTCTTACCTCTTTCGCGACTTGCGATACAGGTTCCCTGTAGAGCCGGGGAAGACATATCACGTGATTCCTGGCCTGTTCGTCCGAAAGCACGGGGAGTTTAGCTACAGTCGCTCGCAAATGCTCCTGGACCTGTCTGCGAATGACGTGTCAGTTACGGTCGATCTTGCGGACCAGGACGGCGAACCTTATCTTCACGACTTCGTGATCCAAGCCTCGACGAATGAGATTCAAGTCGCCTCGCGGGTCAATCCATCCTCCACCTCGCCGTATCGGTGGGTGATGTTGAATGCGATCTGGATCTTCGAAGAAGCCGTCGACCTGGCGCAAGTGAAGACGGGGGCCCTGAGCGACAAGGCCCTCTACTATGTTCGCTGCGGCGAAGAGGCAATGGCCGACCGCGCGTGCAGAGTCACCTTCGAACTTCCAAAGGAAGATGCGCTCAAAATTTGTCTGCCTTATGACCTCAAGACAACCAGCCAGGAGGGAGCCGTATCACAGCCCGCGGCATCGCCCACAGCCGACGCAAAACAGAGATGGGAACCTCTCTTTCACGATAGAGCGCAGTTCAGCACGGGAGACGCCCGGCTGGACAACCTTTATCGGACTTCCCTGTTGAATGTCTTTCTGCTGCGAACGAAGTATCCAGCCGCAGCGAACAAGGGGGAGGACCTGTATGTCGTGAAACCGGGCGCGTCCACTTACAACGCGTTCTGGTATAGGGATGCAGCCTACATTATTGCCGCGATGGACGTCGCCGGTGTGTCCGAAGAGGCGGAAAAGTCGCTGCGTCTCTTCTGGCAAAGCGGACTTCCCGGCAACTTCGGATCCTACGAACAGCAGGTAAGCGGGCTGTGGCAATCTCCGCTTGACCAGTCAGATGGTCAGGGGCAGGTGCTGTGGGCTCTGGTCCATCACGCCCAGTTCTCGGGGAATCTCGAATGGTTGCGTATGGTCTACCCAAAAATCCGCAAGGGTGCCGAGTGGATCCGGAATGTGACCACGCAGATGCAATACGTGACCGAGAAGGGCGATCGCCCAATCTACTTCGGACTGCTGCCCGCGGCCGAAGGTGAGGCAATCGGGCAGGGCTACATTTACTATCACGACTTCTGGTCCGTGCTGGGACTTCGAATGGCGATCGACGCGGCGAAATCCGTCGGCGAAGAGAACGACGTGAAATGGATGACAGATACGTATGACACGTTCTGCGCCAATCTTTCCGCTTCGGTAAAGCTCGCCTTCGAGCGTATCGGCGGCAACAAATATATCCCCGCAACACCCTTTGACCCAGTCTCTAAGGTCGATATCTGGGGGTCGATCGCGGCCCTTTACCCCACTCGGTTTCTTGCGGCGAACGATCCCATGATTTCGTCAACGCTGGACATGATGCGTCAACATTGCAAGGAAGAAGAGTACACCTACTTCAACAGGCCGAAGCTCTGGACATACATCACCGTCGATTGGGCGATGTGCTATCTTCTTCGCGACGATCTGGAGATGTTTTTCATGCTGTTCGACGGATACGTGGCCCACGCCTCGCCAACGAACGGGTGGACCGAAGAGATATTTCTCGAGACGCGACAGGGGACCGGCGATATGCCGCACGGGTGGGCAGCAGCACAGTTTGTCCACCTCCTCCGCAACTCGCTGGTCTATGAAGACAGCGACATTCTCCATCTCTGCTGGGGAGCGAGAGAAGACTGGCTGAACAACGGAATTGCGGTTCGCCGTGCCCCGACTAAGTTCGGCACAGTTAACTTTGAACTTCGCAGGTCCGGCGACTCATTCGTCCTCGACTATCGGCTCGACCGAGGAGCCCATCAGCAATCGTGCCTCCAGGTTCAGTTGCACTTGCCGCCATCGGTGAAGAGACCGGCTTCCGTCCAGATCAACGGGAAGGTCAAGACTCTGGCGGCAGGTCAGCGCGCGATGCAGGTTGAATGAGGTAATCGTATTGCCGCTGTCAGTGGATGGAATCCAGCCCGAACTGAGCGGCTTGTGAGACTTCGTCTTCCGGGGACGATCCGAATGAAAACTGGCGTCTCAGCGTTCTCGGTCCAAAGCCCTTGATCCGCTTGAACTGGCGATTGAAATTCGAGTAGTTGCCGAAACCGACCTGGAAGCCGATATCGAGGATGCTGTGGTTTGTGTTGATAAGGAGCTGCGCGGCAGCCCCGACCCGCAACTCATTCAGATATGCAGTCATCGTGCGGCCGGTCGCTCTCTTAAAGAAACGGCAGAGGGAAGCCTGATCCATGTGAAAGCGCTTCGCCAGCTTGGCGAACTCTATCTCTTCCCTGAAATTATCGTTGAGGAAAAGGCAAATCTCGTCGATCCGGTGTTGGTCGGCAACCCGGCAGATGGGCTTCACCTTTAGTGTGGAAAGTACCCGGCCGTTCTCTTCCTCGGCGAGCTCTACAAGAACGGACAAAAGTGTGGCCAGCCGTCTGCCGGGCGGCTGCGCGGGAAGTTTTGCAACAGATCGGGCGATCCTCCGTCCGATCTCCGTGTGGCCGAAAGCCAGCCCGTTCGAAGCACGGCGCAGCAGCCGCGAAACAGCCGCCATCTCCTCCAGTTCGAATAAGGGCCCTCCAAGAAAATCGGGACGAAATTGAACCACGACGGCGCGGTGCGTCTCGGCCCGTTGAGTCTTCACAGGTCCTGAGCGCCAGCTGTGCGGGACATTCGGGCCGAGAAGCACCAGATCACCCGGTCCATAATCGGCGATACCATCACCGACCAGGCGTTGTCCACGGCTGTGAACGATCAGAGTAAGTTCGAACTCGGGGTGATAGTGCCAGTAGAACGGAAATTCCGGTTCAATTCTCTCAAAGGCGGTAACAGAGGAAGACCCGGAGCCAACCTTCTCAAAACAGGGCTTCCCGGGCCGATCAAAACCTCGGACATTCTCTGCGCCGATTTCAGGAATTACGTTCCTGATTTCTTTTCCGGCCAGATCCTGCATTTCACCAAAGTCGATGGATCGGACCTCGACCTTGCTTCCTTCGGGAAACGCTACCGGAGTATTCGCCGCCATTCGAGGATCTCCACTTTGTTGTTCCAGAAAAGTGTTCGAGGCTAATACCTGCATCCACAGCGCCCGGAACGGGAGACTGCTTCAAATTTGTCGCAGACTGCTTCAAATTTGTTGTGGTACTTTTCGAGCGTTAGCCAATGTTATCCCTGCTTAAACGTGTTGTCTTTTCCAAAGGCGCACAAGAGTTTTCATTTCTTGTCTTCGCAGAGGCCCCTCCGCCGCTGGCTTTACAGACCTTGTTTTCCTCAAAAATGGACACTAAGAGCAGTTTTTTCTACGCGAATCGGACGCCCACATCAGCGTTCTCTCATGCATTCGAGACGACGCTCAGCATCGCAGAATAAGGGCAACCGTCGACATCAGAAGACCCATGGATCGGGAGTTGTCGAGTGCTCGAATTTCTGGCCTGCCCCTACTCTCCCTGCGAGGCTGCTGTCTGGCCCCGAGAGATGCGATCTCAGACGTTGAGTTTGACATCATTGGCAAAGACGGGCGGTCATGCCCGTAAAATCCAGTCAATTCCATATCCATAGCGGTCAATTAAAAAGAAGACATCTCTTATCTTGAGCAGCTACTGTTATCGCGAATTGATCACAGTTGTGTTCAGGTGATGGCAATGATCAAACTTCATGCGGCCGACATCGCTTACGGCAATCAGGATTCGGTCCAGCTTCAGCACGCGTCGCTGACTTCCTACAAAGGGCTGGCCGGCTTACCGCCCCTGGCGGGTCTGCATAGGATGGAGGCCGCCGCAACGACAGGATTGACTGTCGGCGAGTCAGTCGCTCGATTGAAGCGAGTGCATTGGTCGCTGAAAAGACTGCACCAGATCTTCGTGGGCCGCATTACAAGCGAGCCGATTTACGAGCTGAAGATGGCTTTTAGCCTGCACGCGTTCTACTGCTCGGAACACGTCGGAGAGTTCGCTGGGCGCGTCCGCGAAATGCGCCAGCCCCCGTACGGACTGGAAGTGTCTCCGGATGCGTCGCTCGATCTGTTCTTCGACGAGATACTCTCGGCGCCGACACATGCCCTGCTCCTTGGACTCTATGAACACGCGGTCCCGGCACTGATACGCGCTCTCGAGAATCTCATGGCCGATACGAACAGACTCTTCGACCACCCGACCTATCGGATCTGCCGGCTCACTCTCGTCGAAATGCAGGATGTTCAGAATTACGGGACAGAAGCTGTGCGCTGCCTTGTGAGCCCGGAGGATCGGGAAGCATTTCGAGAGTGGGTGGCCTCACTCGAGCGCATGCTGGCGGCTGCCGGAGATCTCGACGGCAGGAAGGAGCCCAGCGGCGAGATGGTCCCAGCGCATTTCTCTGCGGTTCCGTACAAGTACGATCCACTTCCACGGCGCGACGACCGCTTTAAGGATTCCTACAACATGGGGGTAAACGCCGAGGCGCTGCTGTTTGACGACAGCATCCCGCCTTTCCCCAAGCTGATCATGCTCTACTTCAAGCGCATGCGCGAGATCGACGTGCCGGAGATGATGGCGAGCATCCTCGCGGAAACGAGCGGCAAGCCGTGGGAGTATTACCGCGATATGACCCGTCAACTGTGGGACGAGGCGCGCCACGCGATGATGGGCGAGCTCGGCTTTGTTTCGCTGGGCATTGACTGGACGACGATTCCCCTAAATTTCACCTGGTCTCTCGGCCTGAATACCATGCTCACTGCGAGAGAACGGCACGCGGTGCTTTACACCATTGAGCAGGGGCTGATGCCGAAGAGGACCGGCAAGCAGTATGAGTGGGAAGTCGCCGTTGCGTCCGCAAATCCGCTGGCAGCCACAATTCAGGACTATGACTGGGCAGACGAAGTTCTACACGCCAGAATCGGGCGCGACTGGATAGTTCCGGAGATAGGCTCGCAAACAGATGCAATAGCCTTTGGAGACAAAGCGTGGTCAAAGATTCTCGTGGACTGGAAAAAGTGGAAAGAGGACGGACTTACCGAGCATCGCAACTGGTGGCCTGAAGCTTACCAGGTTGCCTGCCAACGCCAGGGCATTGAGCCTGACCCGAAGTTGCTCGCTTATGACACTACCTATGAGAAGGCTCGCGCTGATCTGAGGGAAGTGGTCTCCTGACAAGTGAGATCGAATCGGGGCAAATAGCGTACATAATGGGATCAACTGCCAAAACGACAGCTGCATTGCGCCAGTGCTAGCCTTCATCTCATCGGGCAACGAATGAATCGCAGAGATACACTCAAGCTGCTGCTTGCAGCTTCAGGGAGCACGATTATCTCGCCGGCTTTTGCGGCCGGTCTCCAGCCCTCAGCATCGGCCCACCCGTCACAGACCGGGGCAACTCCAGCTCATTCCGAGAGCAGCTCCGTGGAAAGCACTCCTCGCCCAGTGTTCACTTGGCTCACACTGGGCGAGGTGAAGCCGTCTGGATGGATCCGGGAGCAGATGCTGCGCGACCTAAAGGACGGCTTCGCAGGGCACCTGGGAGAGTTGTGCCACGAAGCCTCGTCCGACATCTTCGTCAGCAATCGCAACAGTGCCGCATCTGCCAACACGGCCAACATTGAGAAGAACAACTGGTGGAATGGCGAGACAGAAGGAAACTGGCGCGCCGGCTTCATCATGATGGCGTATCTCACCGGAGATAAGCCCACAATGGATGCTGCCGATGCCTACGTTCGCCACATCCTGTCTTCTCAGGATCCAGATGGTTATCTCGGCGTCTTCGCTCCCGATATCCGCTTCTCACGGCCGGGAGAGTTATGGACGCAGGCGTGCCTGATGCGCGGCCTGCTCGATTACTACGAGTTGACGGGGAACCAGGCGGTGAGGGACGCCGTGGTCCGGGCAGTCAACCTGACCATGTCTGTCTACGGTCCCCGCAAGACGCCCATCCCGTTCGAGTACACGATCTCAGGGCAGGGCCTGAGTCACGATCTTATGTTCTCGGATGTGACGGAGCGGCTTTACGACCTGACCTGCGACGTGAAATACCGTGATTTTACCGTCGGCCTGTATGAGAACATGAGCGCTCATACCAGCAAGGCCGACACCAGTCTGTCCTCGCTTCTCGATCTGAATTCCGACTTCGTCGATCACGGGGCGAACACGTTTGAGGCGATCCGTGTTCCGCTCTGGCTGTCGGTGGCTACCGGGAGGGAAGACTTCGGTCAAGCGTCCCGCAATGCGCTCGACAAAATGAACCGCTATACCGAACCGAGCGGCTCTGACGTGAGTCAGGAAGATATCCTGGCTCTGAAACCAAATCCCAGTACCACCGAATACGAGTACTGCGGAACAAAGGAGATGCAGTTCACCCTCGAGTCCGCGCTGCAGAAAACCGGCGTCGCATCTCTTGGCGACAAGATTGAACTGATATGGTTCAATGCCGCGCAAGGCTCCCGCCTGCCAAACGGCTCTGGGATCACGTACCTCACCTCGGATAACCGGCTCCACTGCGACGGTGTGTCGCCTGACGGCACAAAGCCCGACATCAAGAACAAGTTCTCTCCGACTCATACCGATGTGGCGGTCTGTTGCAATCCGAATGCTGCGAACGTGGCCGCCCTTTATGTTCGAGGGATGTGGATGCGGCACAACAGCGGAGCTCTCGCCGCGCTGCTCTATGGGCCCTGCACCGTTTCAACCACCGTTCAAAACGTTCCGGTTCGCATTGAGGAAAGGACGCTCTATCCCTTCGAAAACACGGTTACGCTCGAGATTCACACGGAAGGCGCGCCGGAATTTCCTCTTTACCTCCGTGATCCGGGCTGGTCGCGCGACACAATCGTGAAATGCGAGGGAGCCGCCGTTACCCGCGAGAATTCCTACTGGGTGGTCAGGAAGCAATGGCGGCAGGGCGACAGAGTCCTGATAACCTTTGTTCCCACGATCCAGGAGATCCATGCCGTCAACGGCGAGGTTGCCCTGAAGTACGGAGCGCTTTTGTTTGCGCAGCCGCTTGAGGCGCAAAAGACCACTCTCAAGACTTATTCTGTCCCCGGCTTCGAGGACTCCTACTATAAGGTCTCGGGCAAGTACGAGACACTCACGCTCAACGCGGCCTCGCAGTGGCAGGCATTCGGCTTCAGGCCAATACCAGCTACGGAGGGAGTAGACCCGCTGCGTCCGTTTGATGATGCACTTATTACTCTTCAGGGAAAAATGACAAAACAATCGGATGGCGCCCAGATAACCGTAACGCTCGTCCCGTTAGGAAACGCCGCGATTCTGCGGCGGGTTACTTTTCCCGTGGGATGAGGTCGCCGCGCAGGGCACCGCTCGGGGTGTTCGGCCGCGTTTTTGTGTGCTCACACTTCATAAGTCAAGGATCAGCAAGGAGTATCGTTGACCACTTTAAATCGACGCACCTTCGTTCACCTCTCCGCGGGAGCACTGGTTACCGCTGCTTCGAATAAGCTCTTTGGTGCCACATCCGCACCATCAATCACGAACGATGCCGGAGACGTGCGAGTCCAGGGCTCCAACTATCTTTGGGAGTACTCAGAGGCTACCGACACATTTCGCCTGCAGGATTCAAAGAAGCGGCTAATCGTCAGCGGAAAAATGCAGCCGGCGGTGATCGTATCCTCCGCCCAAAACCCGTCGCAAAGGCAATGCAATCCAGGCAAGGCAACAATTAATCACGTCGAACGAGATCGCGTGACGATCCGGTACGAGAAGGTGAACGGAGCCGCCACGGTGTCGATGACCTGGCGTTTTGATGAGCATGGCATCTGGCTTGATCCGATTATCTACGACACGCCGACTGCAGAGGACATCGTCAGTCTCTGCTATTTCAGCGAAGCAGACGGAACAACCGCCAAGCCAACGCTGCACGCGACTTACTTGGTGGTACCCGGTATCAGTGAAGGATCTGCGCTTAGTCCAATACTCCGCGACTATATGCACATTAACCAGAACGTGTGGCTGGGCCGCGGAAGCTTCATTCCAGGGTTGCAACAGCAATGGGCGCTTCCGGTCCACTATTTCTGCGGATTCAGCGTCGATACTTCCAAGGGCCTGCAGAACACCTTCACCGAAGGGCGATCAGAGTCATTTACATGCGGCCTCGCTGACCTGCCTTCGGGAGATCTGTTTCTGAATATGTTTCAGGGTGACTGCAGCCCATGGGTCGACTATCGAAGCGATCTCTGGAAGCATGTGCAGGGCCCGGGGAAGCTATCGCTCGGTGCTACCTGGGTGTGGTCCATCGCGCCCGGCTATCGCGACGCGATAGCTGCCTACTATGCAAGTCTTCTTCGGGCGGGAATCATCCGCGTGCACGAGAACTCCGCGCACAAGACGCAGGTTGCTCTCACCCCGGAATTCTGCACCTGGGGCTCACAGGTTGATGAGAACAAGGAACAGGACCGCCTCGACGAGGCCTTTCTCGAGGAGACTTACAGCGCTCTCAAGGCCTCTGGTCTGAAGGCTGGACTGTTCTCCATCGACGACAAGTGGGAAGGCGCGTATGGCAATCTGGAGCACTCGACGACGAGGCTTCCCCACTTTGAGCAATTCCTGGAAAAACTGCGGGCTGACGGATACAAGATCGGCATGTGGGCGGCGCTGATGCGCTGCGAACGGCCGGCCGATATCGGTCTGACCGAAGACAACATGTTGAAGACGCCAGACGGCACCCCATATCTGGCAAAGAACTCGACCACTCACTACTACATCATCGATTTCACACAGCCGGCGGTCGAGAAGGTCCTTACCGGCCTTGTGAAGAAGTTCGTCCGGCGATACAAGCCCGACCTCTTCAAGTTCGACTTCGGATATGAGTTGCCAGCAGCCGGCATTGCGGCCCCGCAGGATAAGAAATGGACTGGCGAGCGGCTGATGTGGAAAGGCCTCGATATCGTCATCAAGGCCATGCGCGAGGAGAATCCGGATTTGGTTGTGATGTACTACCAGCTGTCCCCGCTCTTTCTTGACTATTTCGATCTGCACAGCACCGACGATCTTTTTCTTGCCCTCGGTGAGTACGACCTTGAGGCCAATCGGCGTATTTATTTCAGCAGCCTGCTTGGACCATTGGGTGTTCCCACCTACGGGTCCTCCGGATACGACTGGGCCAGCGCGCCAAACATCTGGTTCGACTCGGCCGCATCGGGAACGATCGGTTCCCTCAACGACTTCCACGCGGATGAGCAGGGAGAAAAAGGCTCACTGGAGTTCGTCGCGAAGTACAACGGCATGAGCAAGGTATTGCGGCCAACCAATATCTTCGAAGTAATGCCACTCGGGGCGATCTCCGAGGCGCCGACCTTCGGTGCACACGCCCGCTCCTGGGCGAGGATGGAAGGCGGCCAGCTCGTGCTTCTTGCCTATCGTCCGCCGGTGCCCGGCGAAGAGAATGCGCTTCAAGCACAAGCAACGAGTCCGCTCGTCCGGGATGCCATCCACTCGGGCGTGCCCGTAGTCGTCGCTTCTCGCGGGAAGAGCAGCATTTCGAAAGACGGGGAGCTGGCGCTGGTGGCTTACGGCGGCGGAGAAATCTCGATTCTTCGAGAAAGCGGCACGCAGGCTCAGATTGTAAGTCACTATTTCGGAGGTGCGGCCTCGCCAGGCCAGGCATCTATCCGCGACGGCCGGCTGACAATCTCGGTCGCGGACCACAACGCGGACGGAAAGCCGCTCGAGTGGATTGAGATACACATCTCCTAGTACGCAGATCGGGATCACTTCATGCAGGATGTAAAGACCTCCACAAATTTGCCGTACGTTATTTTTCTCGGCGTGACCGCGGCGCTGGGTGGAATGATGTTCGGGTTCGATCTGGGAATTATCGTAGGCGCCGGCCCTTTCCTTATCCAGCACTTCGGCCTTAGCGATTTGGGTCTGGGATGGGCCTATAGCTCGCTACTTTTCGGGTGCGTGCTGGGGTCAGTGATCGCTGGCCGGCTGACGGACCAGTATGGACGCCAGAAGATGCTGCTCCTGGTGGCGCTGCTTTTCATCATCACTTCGATCGCTACTGGCCTTGCCCCGAACTTTGCCCTTTTCGTGGCGGCCAGGTTTGCCGGTGGAGTCGCGGTGGGGGGCGTCTCTGTCCTCTCGCCGATGTACATCGCGGAGGTCTCCCCGCCCAATATTCGAGGAAGAATGGGGGCGACCTACCAGCTATCCATCACCCTCGGCATCCTCGTTTCGTACTGCATTAACTATGGGCTTCGAAATCTTGGCGACTGGAACTGGCGATGGATGTTCATCAGCGGCGCGCTGCCTAGTGTCCTGTTCTTCGTGACGCTGCTCCGGGCGCCGGAAACGCCGCGATTCCTGTTCAAAATCGGGAGGAAAAAGGAAGGGATGGCGCTTCTGGCGCGCATCATGGACGCAAAAGAGGCTGCCATCGAGGCGGCGGAGATTGAAGCGAGCCTCGCCGGATTGCCGGCCGCAGCAGAGCCGCTGACCTCCGGACCGATTCGCCGCGTCGTCCTCATCAGCTTTGTCCTGGCGGTCCTTATCCAGACCTCAGGCATCAATACGATCATCGATTATGCTCCGCTGATGTTGAAGTCCGCGGGATGGAAGATCGATGCCGCGCTTTTCTCGACATTCTTCATCGGCGGCATTAATTTTGCCTTTACGTTGGTTTCCTACTGGACCATCGACAGGTATGGGCGCAAGCCGCTGTATATCGTCGGCTCTTTGGGAATGACGGCCGCCTTGGCGCTAATCATAGGAATGCTGGCGATGGGACGATTTGACGGCGGGGTTGTCGTTGCCCTGATGGCGGTATTCATTGCGTTCTTCGCTTCCTGCATCGGGCCAGTTTTCTGGACGCTTGTACCGGAGATCTTTCCCAACCGGGTGCGGGGCAGGGCAATGGTCGTCCCGGTTGTGGCGCAATGGGTAACCAATGCCTTCGTTATTCTTCTGTTTCCTCTTGCATTCAATCAGGCTGGCAAGATTCCCACATTTACCTTTCTGGCGGGCATGGCGTTGCTCCAGGCAATCTTCACCTGGCGCTTTCTCCCGGAGACAAAAGGAAAAACGCTCGAAGAAATTGAGGACTACTGGAGCGGAAAGCGAACGATTTCGCAACTTCGCGGTTGAGATGGACGCCTATTACTGCCAGAGTTCGCGGTAAAGCTGTTCAATCTCCTCGCCGGAGGGAACTTTTGGATTGTTTTGCGGCGAGCCCGATGCCAGGGCCTGCTTTGCCATTGTCGGAATCACCTCGAAGTAGCGGCTCTCGGCGATTCCAAAGCGTTTGGGCGAAGGAACCTCAAGCTCCTCGTTTCTGCGGAACAAGCCTTCTATCAGCATATTCACCGCGGTGTCGTTCGAGTCATCCGGAGCCGCAATCCCCATGGCCCGGGCGCAGTCAGCATAGCGCGCGGTCGCAGCCTCCGCTGAGTATCGCGTCACCGCGGGGAGCAACATGGCGTTCGAAAGCCCGTGTGGGACGTGGAAAAAGAATCCGATGGGCCTGCTCATGCCATGAACTAGAGCAACACTCGCGTTGGAAAAGGCAATTCCTGCCAGCGTCGCTGCAAGCATCATCGCCTCACGCGCGGCCCGGTTATCAGGTTGATGGTAAGCGATTGGCAGTTCTGCCCAGATGGTCTTCATCGCGGACAAGGCAAAGACATCGGAAAATGCATTGGCCTTGCGGCTTACGTAAGACTCAATCGCGTGAGTCAGTGAATCGGTGCCCGTATCCGCAGTGAGCCGCTTAGGCATGGACATGGTTAGTTCATAGTCGACGACGGCAGCCGAAGGGACTAACGAGCCCCCTGCAATTAACATCTTCTCTTCGGTTGCGGAGTCGGAGATGACGGTGAACCGGCTCACCTCAGAACCAGTTCCGGCCGTGGTGGGAATCGCAACATGTGGCGGACCGGGCACCGGAATTGGCTTGGGTACCTTGTAGTCGCTGATGCGGCCCCCATTGGCAGCCAGCAGTCCGATAGCCTTGGCCGTATCGATGGAACTTCCGCCTCCGAGGCTGACCAGGCTATCGTGGCCGCCCTCGGAAAATGCGCAAACGCCCTGATCGACCGCTTCAGTAGTGGGATCCGCCACGACTCCGGCGAAGACCTCGCAGTGAAGGCCGCTGGAAACAAGCTGATCTCTCAGTTTGCCGGCAAGCCCGCTGCCTGCGAGAAAAGCGTCGGTGACGATCACTGGCCGCGCACACTTCAGGCTTGAGAGAACTCCCGCTGCCTCATGAAAGGCACCCGCACCAATTTTCAGCACCGTCGGAACTCGAATGTCAGTTGTCATACGCAGAGGCGTTGAAATGGCCGTGAAAGAGAGGATTCTAAATAAAAAAGGCCGCTTCCTGGTAGTGAGCGTAGTCGCCACGTCCACGTCACTTTACGGCGAAGCGGCCAAACCAAAATAAAACTCGAGAACCGTTGTGCCTTGCGAAACTGCTCCCCGGGTAAAGTGAAGGAACAGTTGCGCGGGCGGATACCGCCTAGTAGTACAGCTTTAATGCAAGCTGTAGGATGCGCGGGTTGCTGCCAGTGCGCGACGACGTAATTTCGCTGAAACCCGTGGGGTTCAGGAAGTTAAGGTTCGCCGAAGGGTTAGCGAAGGCGTGCCAGTTGGGAAGATTGAATGCCTCCGCCCGAAATTCAAGCTTGGTGCTTTCGTGAATCGGGAACTGCTTGAACAGAGACATGTCAAGATCCTGATAGCCAGGGCCCCGCACTGGCATGGGACCGCCACCCAGCGGGGCGGTATTCAGCTGCCCGATCGAGGTTGCCACCGGGGGTTGTGCGAAAGCGTTCGGATTGAGCCATTGGTGGACGTTATGCGGACCTGCATAGACGTTCTCCCCCTGCACAGTGTTGGCAAAGCATCCAAAGTCGGCCGTCGTTGCAATCGGGCAGTACATCGTGAAAGGCTGCCCGGTCTGGTGCATGTAAATGAAGTTCGTCATCCAGCCGCCTATAAAGGCATTGGTGACGCCGTTCACGGTGTTGAGCCAGTGCTGGCCCTGTCCGATTGGGAAGACATAGGTTCCGGAAAGGTGAAAGACCTGCGTCGTATCTGAGCTGCAAAGCCCGTAATCCCCCGATTGGCCGAAACCCGGCAGCCAGGGTGCCCTGTAGGCGGGCAACGGAGCAGCACCCTCAATCGAACGCTGATCGGTAAGGCACTTGGACCAGGTGTAGTTCGCGAGAGCGGTCAGACCTCCGCTGAACTGATGCTGGTAAACCAGCTGGAGGGAATTGTAGTTACTGGTGCTCTTGGTGCTTTCATATGCGCCGTTTGGAGAAAATACAGGAAATGGAATATGGCCTTCGACGGTCGGATCATACATATTGGTTCCCGGCGGCATGATGGCGGACGGAGCATTTTGCGTGCTCAAACTGTCGAGGTGCCGGCCCAGGGTAGCTACATACCCGGCTGAGGCTGTGTCGTGCTGAGTGAACTGGTATTGAAACGTCAAGTTGAAGGTCTGCTGGTACGGCGTCTCAAAATCGTATTGCCGGCCCAGAAGAGTCAGGCCTGCCCCATTCACAGCCGTAGGAGTTTCAAGATTCTGCGCCACCAGAGCATTACTGAGGACAGCGGTCTGTCCGCCAGGCACGGTAAGCGGAGTCTGCGAATCCACCGCGTAATTGCGTATCGTATAGGAGAACGGGTAGTTCCCTCCGATGTTGTATCCAAAGCCGATGTTGTTTAACGCTCCGTAGGTGATGCCATACCCACCGCGCACCACTGCGTGCGGCAGTACGTTATAGGCAAACCCAATGCGGGGGGCAAAGTTATAATTCTGAGCGTTTCCAGTGGCGCTGTTGTTAATGCATTTAAGGCCGATATTGCTGGCTGCAAGAAGTGCCTTGAATGAATCTGACGTCGGCACCTGGCATCCGCGCAGCGGCATGTAGTAAGTCCCGGAGCTTCCAGCGCCGCCACCCGTCTCGGCAAAGTTAGCCTGTCTTCCGTATATCTCCTGGTAGGGCGTGTAGTGATCCCACCTGAGGCCAAGGTTAAGGGTCATCTTGGGAGTTATCTTCCAGTCGTCCTGGAAGTAGGCGGCAACATAGTAGCGTTGGTCGCTAACCTGGGCGTAGTTCGACAGCCCGTAAAATTCCAGGCCAGGTAGATTGTTCACTCCTCCGGGAACTGAGGAGGCACTAGGAACCAGAAGCATGTCACCGACACCCTCGTAACCGGTGCTCTGATTGGGGATGTCGGAGTATTGTCCGCTGAAGGTGAAGGCGCCTCTTCCGTATGCCGGCTGGATGATCGGTGAATAGAAATCATCGACCTGAACGCCTGCTTTGAACGTATGTTCTCCGTAGATCTTGGTCACATTGTCCATGATCTCGATGGTGCGGACCGTATTCAAGGTAGGCATCCATCCGGCAGATCCCATGCCAGTGAGATTGCCGACGTCGATAATCGGCAAGCCGCCGTTCCCGGGAACTTGTGGGACACCCTGTATCCCAAATTGCTCAGGAATACCGTATGTATCCCCATATACCGCATTCAGGCGTTCCACACCGTGGACGAATCCGATATGAGCTTCGTTGGTCAGAGTGGGATTAAAGACATGCGTATATCCTAGGACGATCGCGTATCTTGGCCCCTGCTCATTTCCGTCGCCGTAAACCTGGCCTTCCGCGTAACCCGGCAGAGCCGGTGGCAAATAGATCGTCTCGTTGCTGTAGTTGTAAACCCCGAAGAGAATGTCCTTGTCGCTAATATTCTCGTCGATACGAACGTCAAAGGAATTGATGTTATTCGTCCCTTTGGCGAACTGATAGTAGTTCGGGAATGTTGTCTGTCCAGGCGTAGGATTCGGATACAGGTTGAGAAGGGCAACCGAGTTAGGATCGAGCCGCGATGCGGGGAGAATGTTCAGATATTGCGGCATCGCGGTAAAGTTTTTGATCCCGAGGATGCTTCCGTTTGTATAAAAGGGATCGCGAACATACACGCTGCTGCCGCTGGCATTAGGCAGCCCCGAAATCGGATCGATTGCTCCAGCCGCTACCGTGCGTGTCGTCGCCGGATCCAGAATAGTAGCCATGGGATAGGTTCTCCCCAGAGCGTCGGTCTTAGTACCGCTCACGAGACTGAAGTAGTCCTGAAAATTTGTGAAACCGCTGCTGTGCATCAAGGGCGTGGGAACGCTCGAGGTACTTGAAGATGGCGTGACAATCCTGGTGCCCTGGTAGTCAAAGAAGAAAAAGGTGCGATTCTTGCCGTTGTACACCTTGGGGATGTAAACGGGGCCGCCGATTGTTCCGCCGAACTGGTTCTGGTGATAGGCAGGGCGCGGCGTGCCAGTCTGATTTGCGAAGTAGTCGTTTGCATTGAAGACCGTATTGCGGACGTACTCCCACAGGTCTCCATGGATGCTGTTGGTTCCTGACTTAAGCGCCGCATTGACGATGCCGCCGGTGGAGTGCCCGAATTCGGCGTCAAAGTTTCCGGTTTGCAGCTTGAATTCCTGGATAGCATCAGGAGGCGGAACAAATGCCGTGTATCCATTGTTGCCGCCGGCGCCCTGAATATTGCCTCCGCCATAAATCTCGATGTTGTCGTCGATTCCGTCGAGGCGGAAATCGTTCTGGGTCCAGTTCTGGCCCAGGACGTTGAACTGGGCGTTGCTGGATCCCGCGGTAGTGACCGTACCGGCAGCCAGCAGGCTGAGCGTTGTCCAGTCGCGGCTTTGCAGCGGCATGTTGTTCACTTGCTCTTCGTCGATCGTCTGGCCAACCGATGCGTCTTCCTTCTGCAACAGAGGCACCGCAGAGGTCACGGAGACCTGCTGACTCACCGATCCGACGGTGAGAGCTACGTCGACTGTCAGGTACTCTTGAATGTGCGCCACAATGCCCGAACGGGTGTACTCACCGAAGCCTGGGGCAACAACCTTCAACGTATAGGTGCTCGGGTTGACGGCTTCAAAAACGTATTCGCCACCGGCGCCCGAATGCACAGTTTGAGCTACACCCGTGGAAACGTTTGTAAGGGTTACCGTCGCGCCGGGAACCGCGGCGCCGCTCGAATCGGTTATCCTCCCGACGATGCGTCCGGTTGCGATCTGTGCAACCGCGCTCGAGAGAGAAGTAATAACAATCAGTGCACAGATCATCGCTTGAAGCAGCACAACCGCCCGCGCGATTGATCTCGCCGGCCGGTGCTCAGCCAAAAGATGTTTGGCCCGAAGGGATTTTGGAATAACCGACAGCTGAGCAACGGTTTGCCTTGTCATCTTGCCCCCAAAAGAGATCTGATTCAGTCGTTTTTTAAGTCCCAAAGTGGCTGAATCCTAAGCGCCACCCGGCACATCTGTCCTCATCCGGATTGACATTTTTATGCACTCAGTTGACCAAGCGTACTTTATTGACCCGCAATCGGTTATGGTGCATTTAGCGGCGTTTCTTCCCGGTCGAAATCGCTATTGACCCTTACTGCAAAATCGCGTGTCTGGCCGGAACAAGATCCCGCGGCTGCCCTCCGATCCATCACTCTGCACGCGCTGCGATCGTCACAAGCTTTCCCCGATAGCGAAGATTCGTGAGACTGCCATCAAATCCCGCCACGATTGCCCCTCGTGAGAGGTCCTCCCTTCCCGCCGCTGACAGGCCGAAGAGTGTACGCACGATCACTTCTGCGAAAGATCCGGAAGCACTCTCAAAGTAGTCCTGCAAATCCAGCGCTTTCCTTACCGGATAGGCATCAGTCGCAACATAGTGTGCCTGGCCGAATGGCCCTTCGCGGGTTGCGGCCTCCACGCTTCTTAATCGCTGGACAGCCTCGGATTTCCTGCCGGTCTTGAAGAACGCTTCGGCCGTCAATGCCGGCCATGCATCGTAGGCGCCGGTCGACCCATGATCCGGTCTGAGAGACTCTTTGGCTGCTCCATCCAGCGGGGAGAGCGCGTACAGCCAGTGCGGAGTCCACAACTCTCGGTCCACGAACGATACCATCTCTTCGATCCTTCGCGGACCGAGCTCGTTCTCCATCGCGGCGATCGTCGTGAAAAAGTCGATGCAATGCCGCACTTCGACCTTCTTGCCATCCGGCAGCTCGCAGTTCCAGAATCCTTTGCCCTCCACATAAAGTCCGAGAACTTCCTCCGCGAGCTGGTCTGCGAGCCGGTTCAGCTCACGCGCGTGGTCATCTTCACCGCGCTCAGCCCTGATGTGGGCCAGCGTCCGCATCATCCACACGTTCGCCGCATTCATCGATGGAACCCGGTGGATATACGTGGGGACCGTCTCGAGCAGGTTCGACGCATCGCCATAATCCGCCAGCAGACTGGGAGGCTTCGTCAGCGTCTTCCAATAAAGAGAGAGCTCCTGGAGAAAGTCGATGACCTTCTTGTTCCCTCCGACGGTTTCGTCCAGAAACTGCCGGTCGCCCGTGGTGACGACGTAAGTATTGACCAGCTGGAAGATCGAATAGTCGTTGGCCGAGTACCATGGGCCTACGGTTGCCATGGTCTGGAAGTCAATCGCATAGCAGGAGTGGATATTGCTCGCCAGAAAGAGCGACAGTTGCTGCTTCATACTGACGGGATCAAGCAGTGCCCAGAGCGTTGCAAAGAAGCTCGTGTCCCAGAAATAGACCAGAGTCGTGGCCCAGCGTGGAGACGCAGTGACAAATACGCGAGGATATCGAGCGCTTAGATTCGTTCTTTCCAGGCACAGCAGGCTGAGAATGCTGCTGTAGTACAGCGTGCGAATCACGGCGTCGGAAGTGACGAGTGTGGGAAGGTTGCCGGAGAAGTGCTGATTCTTCGGGTCGAAGGCGGCCATGTAGCGTTCCTGCCAGAGCACTTGCGCTTCGTCCCATGTCCTGGCGAAGCTTGCCTTCCATCCCGCTGCACGATGCGCGACGGACTCAAGCTCCGGCCCTGCGGCAACGATGCCCCGGAGAGTAAACATCTCGCCGGAGCTAATGGTGAGATTCCACGTTGCGGTGGAAGAAGAGGGCGCCGCCTGATCGGGACTTTGCAGGAATAGAAAGCCGGCTGCGCTTTGACTTCGAGTGTCTTTGGTATAGAACAAGTCGCCGTCATCCACGCGCATCGCGCCAAGCTGAAAATCACCCAGATCCTTATCTCCCGGGCGTGGAGTCTCCCACGTCCATTTGCCCGGGTACTGCCGGATAGCGGCCAGCCGGCTTATGGTTAAGCTGGCTGCACAGGCTGTCGGGGCGGTGTTCTTGACGTCTACGGCAAACAAAAACCCGCATTGCTCAAAGGGCATCCGCAGAGTTGTAACAACGCTCACATTTCCCAGCGTCGTCCTCCGCTGGAGCTGGTACGGATACCACCGGAAGTCGGTAGCCGCGAGCGTCACCCCGTTCAGTGAGAGGGCTCCCAGCTCACCACCCTGCGCCAGGGGCGGAACGGTGAAGCTTTGTACTCCGAGAACATTGCGAGAGCTTTCAAGGCTCCCGTGAAAGTTCGAAAGGGCAGGTGTTTGATCAAGCAGATTGCCTGGCATCCAGTCGCCCGCCAGTTCATCGAGGTCCGGGATTTCTCGCAGAGCCGAAGCGGCCTGAGGATCCGGAGACGACTCCTCGCAATGCGATCCGTGAAACGGAGGAGCAAACACGAGCCCGCCCGTCGCCATAGCACCCTTTTTGATAAATTCCCGCCGTATCATCAGACAGTTCCAATCCCTGTTTCAGATGTGGCTGCGCGCTTAGCGACAATGAGAGGCTGCTGAATTTTATGTGGCTTTTTCAGCAGTTGTCTTCGCCCACATTGATCCCTTTATCTATCCCATTGACCTCATAATTGCGTGAGGAAATTGACCGACAGTAGCCATCGGCCTCGCCCGTTTTTCGGCTGTCGCTGAACGTATAGAATCGTGGTGGGTTGACCGTTGAGGCCGTCTTGCCGCGCGCCGGTAGCCTCTTCGTTCAGAAGATCGGGAGGTCTCCGGGGCGCCATCCGGATGCGGCTAGCTTGCCCTTGAGGAATGCGTGCGTGCTGTGAGAGGACTACCCTCAGCGAAGATTGTCATCCTGTCGATGTTCCTGGCGCAGCCTACATATTTGTGCTTTTGCCAGATGACCACGTCCTCTGCTGTCGCCGGCACCGAGACGGCCGAGGCGCAGTGCAATACAGGACGCGCAGAGGCTCATTCTCTTTCCCAGGCTGGAAATTCTTCCCGAGCCGTGGTACTGCTAACCGATGTCTATTCCAGGTGTCCCAGCTACGAAAATGGACGAGAGCTTGCTGATGCAGAGGTGGATGCAGGTCAATACGCGAATGCGAAGACGCTCGTGGCCAATCTGTTGCAGCAACAAGACCGGCCCGAGCTTCATAGCATCCTCGGAAAAGCCGCATCAGCAGAGAAGAACTACAAGGCTGCCGCGCTGGAGTACCAGAAAGCGGCGGAGATGGACCCGAGCGAGACCAACATCTTCGATTTTGGGATGGCCTTGTTCCATCTGGACCACAACGCGGCAATCACCATCCTTCGCTACGGGACCAAGAAGTATCCCAACTCGATCAAATTGCGGGTAGCTCTGGGAACAGTTTTATACGCCGATGGAAAGTCAGTTGAAGGGGCTCAGTTTCTGTGCGAAGCAGAAGAGCTAAACCCGTCCGACCCGCATCCAATGGAGCTGCTCGCGGACACGGAGATTGTGCCACCCGAGTTGGCTCCCCGGATTACTTCTCTCTTCGCCGATCTGCACAAAAGATACGAACACGATGGCTTGATTCTCTACGATTACACGATGGTCCAGTCCGGACGATGGTCGAACAGCGCTGGCCCTCCGCCTGCTCATTTTGCCGATTCCCTTGAAGCCGCGCTTCGTCTCGATCCCAAGCTGCCTCAGGCGTATTTTCAGCTAGGCCTGATAGCCGAGCAGCAAAGGAACTATACAGAGGAGATCCGGCTGCTGAAAAAGGCCATCAAGTTGGACCCCAACAAAGAGGAGTACCACTACCGCCTGGCGTTCGCTTACCGGAAGTCAGGTGATGAAGCGAAATTTCGTGTAGAGCTGAATGAGTTCCAAAAGTTGCACGCCGCGGCTCCCGATGGTCAGTAAGCCCCCCAGCCCTCCGGCGCAACGGAAGTTGACAGCTATCTCGATGCTGGTCCTGTGGCTCTTCTTCCTCGCTGACCCCTCCCTAAAGTGCCGAGCGCAGCAATCGGCAGGTCAGCCCGGCGGTACGACTTCGCGACAAACGGCTCGAAAGAATACTCCAAGCGCCCTCGCGGAGTCTCAGATTCGCTTCGACAATGTTGTGGCAGGTTCGAAGATCGGCTTCAAACTCAGGAACGGCGTTAGTCCGAAGCGGTACTCCATCGAAACCATGGCTGGTGGTGTCGCGCTCTTCGACTACAACAATGATGGCCTGCTGGATATCTTCTTCACCAACGGCGCCGAAATTCCGTCTCTCGAGAAAACGGGTCCCGAATACTACAACCGCCTCTATCGCAACAACGGCGATGGAACATTTACAGACGTCACCGAGAAAGCGGGTCTACAGGGTATCGGGTATTCCATGGGTGTCGCGGCCGCAGACTACGACAATGACGGCTTCGTTGATCTCTACGTTGCCGGTGTAAACCGCAACCAGTTGTTTCACAACAATGGAGACGGAACCTTTACCGACGTGACCGCAAAGGCCGGCGTTGGTGGCGTAGTTCCGAATCGGGGCAAAGCCTGGGCCGTCACGGCGGGCTGGTTCGACTACAACAACGACGGGCTGCTTGATCTCTTCGTGGTGAACTATCTCGACTACAACATCGGGACCGCGCCCCAGTGCCACTTCGAGGCAATCGCTATCTATTGTTCACCGAATGATTTTCGTGGAATGCCCAATATTCTTTACCACAACAACGGCGATGGAACATTTACCGACGTTTCCGAATCCTCCCACATCTCTCGATATGCGGGAAAAGGTATGGGCATCGCCTTTGCGGATTACGACAACGATGGGTTCACCGATATCTTTGTTTCGAACGACACATTTCCTAACTATCTGCTTCACAATAACGGCGACGGCACGTTCACAGATGTTGCGATGGTTGCCGGCGTAGCCTTTACGGACAGCGGCAAGGTAGTCGCCGGTATGGGTGCAGACTTCCGCGACCTGGATAACGACGGCAAACCTGACATCTTCCACACGGCCATGTTCGGCGATACGTTCCCTCTCTATAAAAACCTGGGCGGTGGCCAGTTTGAGGACGCCACCTCTGCCGCAGGCCTTACCGCCATCACGAGCCGGCTTACAGCGTGGGGCACCGGGGCCTTCGATTTTGACAACGATGGATATAAAGACCTGTTCACGGCAAATTCAGCGATCCTCGATAACGCGATGCAGGTGCAGCAGCGGCCGTACGAGTTGCCGAACAGCCTGTTTCGCAACACAGGAGGCCTCCGCTTCGAAGATGTGAGCGCTGCCGCAGGCGCAGACTTTGCGGTTCCCGCCGCACATCGCGGAGCGGCGTTCGGCGACCTCAACAACGACGGAAGGATCGATGCCGTCGTGACCGTGTTGAATGGCCCGCCCGAGATTTTCATGAATCGTTCGCCGAACAAGAATCACTGGATCATTCTGAAGCTAACGGGCACCAGATCGAGTCGCGACGGTCTGGGGACAAAGGTCAAGATCACGACAGCTCACGGAACCCAGTACAATTCGGCGACCACAGCGGTCAGCTACAACTCATCGAGTGACAAGCGGGTCCATTTCGGACTCGGACAAAGTTCGGTCATCGACAAAATTGAGCTCTGGTGGCCAAGCGGCATTCACCAGGTGCTGACAAATATCAAGGCCGATCAGATCCTTCCTGTGAGAGAGCCTTCTCGCTAGCACAGGAGCATTGCTCCATCCGATCGGGCGGGATTTAGTGGGAAAATGGTTTGTGGCTCACCAAATCATTCCTGTGAGGATCTCTTGAAGCTTTCAGGCCTCTCTTTCGTTGCCGGGAACCGAATCTCGCGCGGCAATTCGACCATCACCGCCCGGGATGCCGCGAGTGGTGCATCACTTGATCCGCCCTACATCGCTGCCGGTATCGAAGACGTCAACGAAGCCGCGACCGCTGCGGCGGATTCCTTCAGGACGTTCGGCAAGACTTCCGTTGCAATCCGCGCTGCCCTGTTGCGGGCAATCGCCGCGGGGCTCGAGGCTTGTTCGAAAGATTTGGTGGCGCGCGCCGCGGCCGAGTCTGCACTTCCGCAGCAGCCCCGGCTCGAAGGCGAACTTGCGCGAACCTGCGGACAGTTCCGACTCTTCGCCACCGTAATCGAAGAAGGCTCCTGGCAGGATGCTCGGATCGACCGTGCCATACCCGATCGAAAGCCCGCCCCTCGGCCGGATCTCCGCTCGATGCTGGCTCCGATCGGGCCCGTAGTGGTCTTCGGCGCGAGCAATTTTCCCCTGGCGTTCTCGGTCGCGGGAGGCGACACCGCGTCTGCACTCGCGGCAGGCAATCCGGTGATCGTGAAGGCGCATTCAGCCCATCCGGGCACCAGCGAGATTGTGGCCGCGGTCATCACTGACGCCATCGCGCAAGCCGGCCTGCCGCCTGGCATCTTCTCCATGCTGTATGACGATGGTTTCCTCATCGGGCAGGAGTTGGTGAAGCACCCCGCGATCGAAGCCGTCGCATTCACCGGCTCGGAGCGCGGGGGCAGGGCTCTCATGGACATCGCCGCCCTCCGCGACCGGCCGATTCCTTGCTTCTGCGAGATGGGCAGCCTCAATCCGGTGTTCGTGCTTCCCGGTGCGCTCGCCGAGGATCCGCAATCAAAGGCGAAAGGGCTTTACGGGTCGTTCACGCTAGGTGCGGGACAGATGTGCACCAAGCCGGGGATGGTCTTCGTCCCAGGGACAGAAGGTGAGGATGCGTTTCGGCGGGAGTTGCGCGCCCTCACGGCCGCGAGCAGCAGCTTTACGATGCTGACCAGCGGAATCGCCGACGCGTACCATCGTGGCGTCACGGAGCGTGGCGAGCTTCGCATCTCTGCCACCGCTGCACCCGAAACCTCCTCACCGCGAACCAGCGCAGTCCTTTATGAAACCAGCTTGCACACTCTGGAAGGAAGCCCGCTTCTGCACGAAGAGATCTTTGGCCCGTCGACGCTCCTCGTGGCTTGGTCTGATCGCAAGGAACTGCTGCGGGCAGCCGAAGCGCTCGAGGGACACCTGACCGCGAGTGTGCTGGGCACGGCGGCAGACCTGGCCGCGAACGCCGACCTCGTGGCGATACTTGAACAGAAAGTTGGGCGGCTGATTTTCAACGGCTATCCCACAGGCGTTGAGGTCGCATCGGCGATGGTTCACGGCGGACCGTACCCGGCAACTTCCGACAGCCGGTACACCAGCGTCGGCTCACGGGCGATTCTGCGTTTTGTGCGGCTCCGCTGCTATCAGAACTTTCCGCAGGAGGCTCTGCCGGAAGCACTTCGCGATGAAAATCCACTGGGGATCTATCGGCTTGTTGACGGGCTCCTCACACGCGACGCGGTAAACCCGCTCTAGCGGGACGATTCGTTCAGGATCTCCTTTGCAGCGTGAAATGCGGCGTTGGCTGCGGGAACGCCGCAATAGATAGCGCAGTGTATCAGCACTTCGCGAATCTCTTCTGCGCTGACGCCATTGTTTGCCGCGGCCCGCAAATGGAGGCGCAACTCCTCGCCGCGATTCAGCGCCACCATCAATGCGATGGTCAGCAGGCTGCGCGTATGCCGCGACAGTCCGGGCCGTGCCCAGATTTCACCCCACGCGTAGCGCGTGATCAGATCCTGAAAGTCAGCATCGAAACTGGTCTCAGTCGCCTGCGCACGGTTCACGTGCTCATCACCGAGGACCTCGCGCCGCACCGACATTCCCGCCTCATAGCGCTTCCTTTCATCCATCTGTGCGCTCTCCGTTGATTAGAAATGAGCGAACCGTCTCCGCGAAGTCGTCGGCTCGCTCCCAGGCGGAGATATGCGACGCGTCCAGCTCGACGTACTTTGAATCGCGCAGGGCGGCGTGGAGCGCAAGCCCATCGGACGGAGGAGTCGCCGGATCGTGCTTTCCGGTGATCACCAAAGTCGAGACCGAAATGTCTGGAATCTCAGTTCGCAAATCGGTATCGCGCAGCACGGCACAGCCGGCTTTGTACCCGTTCGCGTCAACCGCGGCGATCATGTCGCGCATCGCTCCCATTTCATCAGGATGCTCTTCGCGGTAACCGCGTGTGAACCACCGCTCCAGGCTCGCGGCCGCCAGTGACGCCATGCCCGCGGTTTCGACCGTGGCGATCCGCTGCTCCCACCCTTCGCGTGTGCCGATCCGCGCCGCTGTGTTGGCCAGAATCAAACGCCCCAGGCGCTCCGGTGCGTGGATCGCGATCCACATCGCTATCATGCCTCCTACCGATAGTCCGCACAGATCCACTCGTTCGATGCCAAGACGGTCCAGCAGGAAGAGAACGTCGCCTCCAAGCTGATCGATGGTGTATGGACCTGCTGGAACGCTGCTCTTTCCGTGACCCCGCATGTCATAGCGCAGGACGTGACAGTTCGCTTCAAACCGCGGGACAACCTTGTCCCACATGTGAAGGTTCGACCCCAACGAGTTCGAAAACATGAGCACTCGACCGCCACCGGCGCCGCTCAATTCGTAGTAGAGCTGCACATCGCGGTCCTCAACCTCAGGCATCTGTTTCCCCCAGAAGACGGGCGACCAATCGCCCGGCGCTGCCCAGATAAGCATGAGGCTCCATGAGCCGATCGATCTCATCGTTGCTCAGGTGCGCTGTGACCTCAGGCAGTTCCTTCAGCACGTCGCCTAGATGCCGTCTCTCGTCCCTGGCCCGGGATGTCGCTGCGCGCAGCAGATCGTGGGCCGCCGATCGTCCAATCTTAGGCGCCAGGGCGGTGCTTACCGCTTCTGAAAGTGTCGCGCCAAGCAGCGCCTCGAAGTTGGCTCGCATCCGCACGGGGTCCGCTTGCAGCGTTTCAGCAATCTCGATGGAAGACGCAAGTGCCGCCGCGGTCAGCCTGAAGACCTCCGGCACGGTTTCCCACTCGGCCTGCCATAAGCCCAACCCGCGCTCATGTTCCTGCGGCATTGCATGCAACATCGTCGCCGCCAGACCCGGCATTCTTGCATGCACCGCGATGACCGCAGCACACGCCACCGGATTGTGCTTGTGCGGCATGGTGGAAGAGCCTCCGCGCTCATCGCCGTGGCCTTCGGATGCTTCACTCACCTCAGCCTGCATAAGAAGGGCGATGTCTCGCGCAAGTTTTGCGAGCGACCCGGTAAGGCCCGCAAAAACCTGCACTATCTCCGTGAGTCTGTCCCGCTGGGTGTGCCACGGTAGCTCAGGTTCGCGCAGCTCAAGAGAATGCGCCAGTTCCGCCGATACATAGCCCCCCGATGCACCCAGCGCGGCGAGTGTGCCGACCGCTCCCCCGAACTGCAACACTAGGACGCGCTGCGCGGCCGCGCGGATACGTTCCCTGTGCCGCCGCAGTGCAGCAAGCGCACCTGCAAGCTTAAGGCCCAGCGTTGTCGGGGGGCCTGGCTGCAGCCAGGTTCGTCCGGCCATCGCGGTGTCGCGATGAGCGCGAACCTGCTTTGCCAGCGCGCGATCCAGACGATCTATCGACTCATTTAACAGTCCGATGCCGTCGCGCATTTCTAAAACCAAAGCTGTGTCGAGAAGATCCTGACTTGTTGCGCCCAGGTGAATCGCCCGCGATGACCTCTCGCTTCGTGCTTCTACAGCCGCAGTGAGCTGTCTCACAAAGGGTATGGCAATGTTGCCGGCACGCTTCGCTTCGCGTTGCAGTGAATTCAAGTCGACAAACCCGGCATCGACGAGCGATTCAACGGCGGAGCCCGATCCCGCCTCAGCAAGACCATGCTTCTCCAGGGCGCATGTCAACGCCAGTTCAAAGCGCATCATCGCCCGCAGTTGCTGCTCCGGGGAGAACACCCGTGTCATTTCCGGCGTGGAGAACAGGAACGAATTGAGGGAGTCGCTCATTTCACTTGGATTTTCTACAGGGCAACCCCGGTTCAAGGTTTTCATAGGAAGCCGAATGACGGGCATTATTACGCGGCTTACTACCACGATACAAGCCGCGATAATCGGCCTCTCGTTTCCAGAACTCCTTTAGATGCGGAAGAGCTACCTCTGTGTGGAACCACACGGGTGTTTGTGTAGCGTCCTCTATTCGTTTCGGGGAACGTTTCTCCTACTCTCGTTCTTGACGATTGCGCTACGGCGATAAGTGGCACAGACGAAGCAGCCGCAGCCGACGCTGGACTGGCTCAAAACTTCAATCCGGCACATTTCGATCTTCATGGAGTGATACATGTACGCGAATCTGACCAAACAACTTTTATCGATAGCGGTCTGTTCCACCCTGCTGGTCGCAGGCGCGCCAGCCGAAGCTCTTCAAGAACAGGCGGCGTCACAGGATGCCTCACAATCTAGGGCCACATCTCAGGGCTCCTCGAGCAGCACAGCGACTGCCCCGGCGGTCGCGCTGCAGACCGCGGATCAGCTCGACGCCCTCGTCGCACCGATCGCACTTTATCCCGACGCACTGGTCGCGCAGGTGCTCGCCGCGTCGACGCTCCCCGACCAGGTCGCCTACGCCGAGGACTGGCTCCAGCAGAACGGCAGCCTGACTGGAGGCGCCCTGACCGATGCGATCAACCAGCAGTCGTGGGATCCCAGCATCAAGGCCCTTACGCAGTTTCCTTCCGTGCTCAGTAACCTGGCGAAGAACCTGTCCTGGACGTCGAGCCTTGGACAGGCCTACGTCAATCAGCAGTCTGATGTGATGACGGCAGTGCAGGTGATGCGCGCCAAGGCCCAGGCGGCGGGAACCCTGCAGTCTTCTTCTCAGATCACGGTAACGCAACAGAGCCCCTCGACGATCGTGATTCAGCCCGCGAATCCAAACGTGGTCTATGTTCCGCAGTACAACCCGACTGTGGTCTATGGAACTCCGTATGTTGTGCCCGCCTACACGGCTCCGGCGGCAGTGGCTACCGCGGGAGTCTCCTTCGCCGCAGGCGTTGCGGTTGGAGCCGTGCTTGGCGGCGGAGGCTACGGTGGCGGCGGATTTGTCGGCGGCGGCTGGGGCTGGGGCGCGTGGGGTTGCAACTGGGGAGGCGGGGGTGGTGGCGTCAGCTTCAACAACAACACCTACATCAACAAGACCATAATCAACAGGACCACGAATACCTACAACAACTACCATCCGTGGGGACCGAACAATCCGAACGGCGGTCACTACGTTCCCTATTCGGGCGGTGCGACCGGATCCCAAAATCATGCATGGTACGGCAACAACGGTACCTATCATCCCGACGGCAACTATAAGCCGGGAGACGATACGCACTACGGTCCCAACGGAGCCTATCATCCCAATGGTTACTTCGGTCCCGATGGCGGCTGGCACGAAGACAAGCCCGGCACCAATCCGCACGACCAGCCGAACGGCGGAGCCAACGGCGACCACGGCCTGATCGGCGGTAACGGCGGCGTCGAGCACAATCCTAGCGGCGATCAACGGAATTCCGGCGGCTACGGCGACCAACGCAACAACGCCTTCGACCGTGGAGGCCAGCAACGCCAGGACGGATTCGACCGCAGCCGAAGCGGAGTCAACCAGCCCCGCTCTTACATGGACGGAAACGGTGACCGCGATCGTGCAGCAGCCAACCGCGGACGGCAGAGCATGCACCCGGCAGCGATGCATCAGTCGCGTCCGCAGCATGCCAGCGCTCCGCACAACTCGGGCGGCCGCCGGCGGTAACACTCCGCTGAACCGACAGATCTACGAAAAGGAATGGTGAGACCTCAATGAAGCTGCAAGCGAAGAACGTAACAGGAAGCGTACTGGTTGCCGGGATACTCGTTCTCGGATTGATCAATATCGCCGGTTCAGGCGTAAGCACGGCTAGCGCTGCAGCGTCCGCCACAACGGCAGACGCTACACAGAACACTTTCGCAACTGCGGAGCAGGCCGGTCAGGCCCTCCGGGCCGCAGCCGCGGCAGGCGATGACACAGCCCTGGCGCAGATTCTTGGCCCGGACTCCAAGGCAATCCTTTTCTCCGGCGATGCAGCCGAAGACAAGGCGGCGCTTGCTAAATTCGTGGCCAAGTACGACCGCATGAATCGCTGGGTAACGATGACGGACGGCGGTCGAGTCCTCTACATCGGCGCGGATAACTACCCGTACCCGATTCCGTTGGTGCAGAACGCCTCTTCTCTGTGGTACTTCAATACCGCCGCCGGAAAGGATGAGATTCTGGCGCGCCGCATCGGAAAGAACGAACTGCTGGCGATCGATGCCGTTTCCGCGATGGGAAACGCTGAAGAATTCTACAAGCTGACTACCGGCCGGTACACGGATAAGATACTCAGCACTCCGGGCAAGCAGAACGGGCTCTACTGGCAGGTCCCTGCTGACCAGGCTTCGAGCCCGCTCGGCCGACTTGATGAGTTTGCGAAAGATGTCCTGACCTCGACGCCGCCGGGAGCTGCCCCCATCTTCGACGGATATTCGTTCCGCATCCTCGCGACACAGACTCCGAAGAGCGGCTTCACGATCGTGGCTTCTCCAGTGAACTACGGCGACTCTGGCATCATGACCTTCATCCTCAACCAGGGCGGCGTGCTCGAACAGAAGGACCTGGGTCCAGACACGAAAACCGCTGCCGCCACAATCACCAGCTACAACCCCAACGACGGCTGGACGCCAGCCGAGTAGTTCCAGCCTGTTTCGCGGCGGTCATCGCTGATCGCGTCGCCGCTGTGAACCAAACATTTTCATCAACGTAAACCACACTTTACAGATCAGGAGCAAACATCATGGCAAACATTTTTAAGAAGGATCTTTTCATCGGACTCGCTTTAGGAACGGTTCTGGGCGGCAGCATGCTGTCGCTGGCACAGGCTCCGATGGTAGACATCGGCATGCGGCATGGCAACCTTCGAGCCGCCCAGCAGTACATTGCCTCGGCATGGCAGAGAATCGGCGAGGCTCAGGCTGACAACGACGGTCAGCTCGGCGGCCACGCAGCGCGGGCGAAGGATCTGCTGGTGCAGGCCAACGACGAGCTGCGACTGGCGGCAAACGTCGCCAACCGCGAGGGACGCTAAGCGGTCAGGCAGCCCCCAATAGTCACGGCCACGAGAATCTCATGAGCAGCGGGCAGGTCCTGAATGAAAAGAGGCTTGTCCGTCGCGCCGTGCGAGAAGATATCGCGCTATAGACTGTTCTTGTTTTGCAGAGCGAATCGCAGAAGCGCGTTCGCTCCCTCTCCTTCAAGATTGAACTTCCGGCAAATGTTCGTGCGGTGATTTTCGACCGTGCGGTAGTGGATGGATAACTCGGCGCCGATTTCCTTGCTCGTTTTGCCATCCGCGATCAGGCGCATGATGCGCCGTTCGGTGGGCGTGAGATTTGCCCCGATGCTATCCTGCGCCGCAGCTACCTTTGGCGGGTTCAGAAGCTTCTCAGTAATGGCAGAGCTGATATAAGACCTTCCGGAAGCAACAGCGTAGACCCCTGCGACGATCTCCTGCGAGGCGCTGTCCTTGAGAATGTATCCCTTGCTCCCGATTTCCATTGCGCTCTTAAACAGCTCCTCGTCCGCGTGAAAGGTGAGGAAGATGATTTTCGTATCGAGCTTCTGGCGCGCAATTTCGCGGGCCACTGCCAACCCGTCAAGTTTTGGCATGTCGATGTCGAGCACGGCAACTTGGGGGCGGAGTTTTTTGATGAGCCCGAGAGCCGATTCTCCGTCTGCGGCTTCGGCAACCACCTTCAGGCCGGGATCCTCTTCTATACTGAGCCGCAATCCCTTTCGCACGATCGGATGATCGTCCGCGATGAGGATGCGAATCTCTTCATCCATTACGGACTCCCTTCTGGGCCAGGGCGGTAGAGTATGCCGTATTCTCTGCGAAGCATACACGGGCCCGGATAGGCCGACAAATAGCCGCTGCTTCGCTCCCTGGGTGCGGAGTTACCCACAAAAGCTTATGAAACCCGTGTGGTACCACACGGGTTCCGTGTAGAGACCTCTATATATTTCATTGATTTGGCCTTATAGGCTTGAATTGTAACGGTGCCCCGCGGTTCGCGGTTTGAATCAGGCCGGCCGGACTCTTCCGGCATTTTTCGGCAGGTGCGAGCAGAAATGAAAATACTAATAGTGGATGACAACCCTGGAATGCGCCGCCTGCTGCGGCGGGCGATACCCGAGACAGCAAGCATTGTCGGTGAGTGTACTGACGGCGCAGACGCCCTGGCGGCGTACGCCGTGGGGCAGCCGGACCTTGTCTTGATGGATATCCGCATGCCGCGCATGGATGGGTTGGCCGCAACCCGGCAGATTCTGCACTTCGATCCTTCCGCCCGCATTGTCATGGTGACCGACTACGATGATCAGGACCTGCGCGCAGCGGCCTCGGAAGCAGGCGCGTGCGGCTACGCGCTCAAACAGAACCTGACTGAGCTGCCGGATTTGATTCGCTCAGTCGTTGGGGAGTAGACGCGAGAAGGATAGCGGCGGCACCAGGCACTCGCATTTCCCGATGCCTGATGAGTAAAATCATCGTCGTGTTCCCTTACATCCAAATTCCGTAGCCACTGAGGAGATCGCTTGCGCTGCCCTCGAAGATTCTCTCTCCTTGCTCTAATGATGCTGACAGTTGTGCAGATCGGCCTTGCACAGAACCAGGCACCAGCAAACACTGCTACTCCCCCTCCTCCGCACGCCAAGCAAATACACCTGAAGCACGTGCTGGTGATCGGCGAAACAAAAGGCTTTGAGCACGACTCGGTCCCGGATGCGATGGCTGCTATCTACGAGATGGGCAAGGAAAGCGGCCTGTGGGACACGACGATGCGCACAGACACCGAACTGATTACCAAGAAAGACCTGAAAAGGAACACCAAGAACCTCGATTACTTCGACGTTCTGGTGTTCACCAGCACTACCGGCGAACTCGACCTGGACCCAAGCCAGAAGGCCGACATGATGTCTTTCATCAAGGATGACGGCAAGGGCTTCGTCGGAATCCATGCGGCACTGGATACCAACTACACCTGGCCCGAGTACGGAGAAATGATCGGCGGATGGTTCGACCAGCACCCGTGGGGAACCTTCATGGCTCCGATCATCACCGAGGATCCCGACTTCCCCGCTGTGCGACATTTCCCCAACGCGTTCGTGAAGTATGACGAGATTTATCAGCCTAAAGAATGGTCGCGGGACAAGGTGAATGTGCTGCTCAGCCTCGATCCGACAAAGCTCGACTATTCAAACAATCCGCGCATTCATCGCACCGATCACGATTTTCCCGTGGCCTGGAGCAAGATGTACGGCAAGGGCCGCGTCTTCTATTCCACCCTCGGGCACACCGAAGAATCGTGGGAGGATCCCGATATCCGCAAGATGTACTTTGAGGCGATCAAGTGGGCGCTCGGCCTGACTGAAGGAAGCACCGCGTCCCACCCCCGGCCGCAAGGATCGGCGGGGGGCAAGTGAGGGTGCGGGCAGAATGAAGAGACTTGGCATGGGCCTGATCGGCCCGGGATTCGTTGCTGCGCACCATATCGACGCGGTTCGACGGCTGGGAGATGTGGACGTAGTCGCCATCGCCGGCTCGTCGCAGCAGTCGGCGGAGAAGAAGGCGCATGAATATAAGGTAGATCGTGCCTATGGGGATTTCCACGCCCTGATTGCCGATCCTGACGTTGAGGTGATTCACAACACCACGCCTAATTATCTGCATCTGCCTGTGGTAATGGCTGCGCTCAAGGCAGGCAAGCACATCGTTTCCGACAAGCCGCTGGCCCTCAATCGCGACGAGTCACGCGCAATGCGCGACGCAGCGGTCGCGGCGAAAGTAGGCCACGTCGTGACCTTCAACTACCGCGGAAATCCCCTGGTTCAGCAGGCACGCGGCATGGTGGCAAAGGGCGAGACAGGCGACCTCAGCTTCGTGCACGGCTTTTATCTTCAGGACTGGATGGCGGACCCTAACGTTTACTCATGGCGGTCTGATCCTGCGAAGGGCGGCGCAACCTCTGCTCTCGGCGATATCGGTTCTCACTGGTGCGATCTCGCAGAGCATGTGTCGGGGCTGCGAATCGTCTCGGTGCTCGCCGAACTCACGACTGTCATTCCTCTTCGTTACTCTTCTGGAAGTTCTGCCGAGGCCTTCTCGAAGGGCGGTGCCTCTGAAAGGGTGCCGGTCGAGACGCGATCCGAAGACCTGGGCAGCGTGCTGCTGCGCTTTGAAAACGGCGCAAAAGGCTGCTTCTCGGTGGGACAGGTTCTTCCTGGGCACAAGAACGATCTGCAGCTGGAGCTGAACGGGCGCGCCTGTTCCCTGAAATGGCGACAGGAAGAGCAGAACGAGCTGTGGATCGGTCATCATGACCAGCCCAACTCGGTCATGGCGAAAGATCCATCGCTCGTTGCTCCTGAGGTTCGGCCCTACACGCATCTGCCTGGCGGACATCAGGAGGGGTGGGCCGACGCTTTCTTCAACCTCATCCGCGATGCGTATAGCTGGATTCGCGAAGGAGCAGCGCTCGGGGCAAAACCAGGGTTGCTTCCAACGTTTGAAGACGGCTATCGGTCGAACTGCCTCGTCGACGCGATGCTGAAAAGCCATGCGGCCGGGGGCGCTTGGCAAAACGTCGAGTATTTTCCAGGACCAGGCCTGACGAGGAATCCAGCATGAGAGTTGGAGTATTCACGCCGTTGCTGTCTCAGTTGCCGCTCAACGGCGTCCTGGCAAAGCTGAAAGCGCTCGATATCAGTACGGTGGAGTTGGGCACGGGCAATTATCCGGGCAACGCGCACTGCAAGCTCTCCATGCTCGATGATCCTTCGGCGCTGCACGAATTCAAGAAAACGCTGGAAGAACACCGTGCGAGCATCAGCGCCTTAAGCTGCCATGGAAACCCCCTGCATCCGGACCCGGCTCGCGCAAAAGATGCGCAGGAAGTGAATCGCAGGACGATTCTGCTGGCAGAAAAGCTTGGCGTGCCGGTTGTTGTGGATTTTTCGGGATGCCCGGGAGATTCGCCCAACGCCAAGTCTCCGAACTGGGTCACGTGTCCATGGCCGCCGGACTATCTTGATGTGCTGAAATGGCAATGGGACGAGGTAGTGACGCCTTACTGGATCGAGCGCGGAAAATTTGCGGAGGAGCACGGCGTCCGTATCGCGATCGAGATGCATCCCGGCTTCGTGGTCTACAATCCGGAGACGCTGCTGCGGCTGCGCGCGATTGCAGGCCCGTCGATCGGCTGCAATTACGATCCGAGCCACATGTTCTGGCAGGGCATCGACCCCATTGCAGCGATCCGGGTCTTGGGCGATGCGATCTTCCACGTCCATGCCAAGGACACTCAGCTTTATCCGGCCAACCTGCCACACACCGGCGTACTCGACACCAAGCCTTACACTGATGAGAAGCGTCGCGGCTGGATCTTTCGTACGTGCGGGTACGGCCACGAAGCGGAATGGTGGAAGGAGTTCGTTTCGACGCTGAGGATGTTCGGCTATGACAACGTGCTCTCGATCGAGCACGAAGACAGTTTGCTCTCTCCCGAGGAGGGCCTGACCAAGGCGGCACGCTTCCTCAACGACATTGTCATTAAGGAGACCCCAGGAGCGGCATGGTGGATTTGAGTTCCCTCCTTCGAACGACAGGCTCATTATCGATGAACCGGCGAAGATTTATGGCAGGCGCAGGTGCGCTGCTGTCGAGCAAAGTGCTCGGCGCGGTGGTGCCGCATGCTGCTACCGTGGGCAGCAAGGCCGACCACAGCCTCCGCATAGAACCGTGCTCGCTCGAGATCGGCCCGGGAATCACCGTCAAGACGCTTGCCTTCAATGGGCAGGTTCCAGGTCCGCTGCTGCGCCTGCGGGAAGGCGTTCCCGTAACCATCGATGTTACGAATGCGAGCTCCCTGCCCGATATTACGCACTGGCATGGGCTGGCGATTGATTCGCTGAACGACGGAGCGATGGAAGAAGGCTCCCCGATGATCGCGGTGGGCGAGACGCACCGCTACAGCTTTGCTCCAAAGCCGTCCGGAACGCGCTGGTACCACACGCACGCGTCGGCTTTCGACAATCTTTCCATCGGAACCTACACCGGGCAGTTCGGATTTCTGCTGATCGAGGGTAAGGACCAGCCGGCCCCTTACGATCAGGAGATCAACCTCGCCATACACCACTGGGAGCCCTCGTTTGTGCCAATGGTTCAAGATATGCGCGAGCAATCCTCGAATCAGCCGCTGACCAGCGGTTCCGACGTCGGCTACAAGTACGCGACCATCAATGCGCACATGCTGGGCGCCGGCGAGCCGATCCGGGTGAAGCAGGGCCAGCGCGTGTTAATGCGCCTGCTCAATGCGAGCGCAACGGAAAACGTTGTCCTGGCGCTTCCGGGGCACAGTTTCAAAATCATTGCGATGGATGGCAATCCCGTCCCAGCTCCAAAATCCGTAGAGGTGCTTTCTCTTGCCGTCGCAGAACGAGTAGATGCAATCGTGGAGATGAACTCGCCTGGAGTTTGGATTCTTGGCTCGACCCTCGAGGAGGCCCGTAAAATGGGCCTCGGCATCGTTGTCGAGTATGCAGGCAAGAGTGGGGCCCCTGTGTGGAAGGACCCAGCTCCTGCCGACTGGGACTACACCCAATTTGCCAATTCTGCCGAGGTACAAAAGCCGGATGAGAGCTTCACCCTGACATTCCGCGACATTGGCCCGCAGCGCGGTTCACGGTTCGATACTTGGACAATCAACAACAAGTCCTGGCCGGACATCGAACCGCTGAAGGTGCAGCAGGGCAAGCGCTATCGACTGGTCTTCCGGAACGGGAGCGGCGACCAGCACCCTATCCACCTGCATCGTCATACCTTCGAGGTGAGCCGCATCGGCAGCAAGCAGACGAGCGGCCTGCGCAAGGACGTGATCAACATCATGCCGCTTGATACGGTGGCTGTAGACTTTACCGCGGACAATCCAGGCGATACGCTGATGCACTGCCATCAGCAGTTACACATGGATTACGGATTTATGCAGCTGATCAAGTACTCCAGCTAAGCAAGATAAGTGCCTGCACAGTTTCAGATGAATGAGGGCTTTGATTGAAGCGATGAAGAGATTCTGGGTGGTTGTAACCGTTTTCGCGGCAGCATGTTTCATTGCTTTTCAATACCGGCAGACGCCCACCTACGCAGCCTCGGCAGCCGCTACGACAGCGTCACAGAGCGATTCGGCCAGTGCCGCCCCGGGAGCTGAAGCTTATGCGAATCACTGCGCCATTTGCCACGGAGACAACCGGCAAGGCGACCTGCCCGCTTTTCCGCCGCTGACAGGAATTACCCGGCAGCTGACAGATGAGCAGATCACCCAGATCATCCGAGCAGGAAAAGGGAGAATGCCCCCTTTTCCAATACTGCCGCAGGATGAGTTGACTGCGCTGCTCCATTACCTCTCGACCGACAATCAGCCTCAATCCGCCGAAGCAAAAGATGTCTCAGGTTCCACTAGCCTTGCCAGTGCGGGTGCGATGCTCTTCCAGCAAAACTGCGCGTTTTGCCACGGCCGCGATGCACAAGGGGGAGAGACTGGCCCCGATCTCACGCAGTCCAGGATCGTGCGCCGGGATCGCGGCGGAGATCAGATCTCCCAGGTGGTCCGCAATGGACGGCCGGAGAAAAAGATGCCGGCCTTCCACTTCTCCGATCAGGAGATGCATAGCTTGGTGGCTTTCATTCACGAAGCCCAGGCCGAAGCGGTCTCGAGGCCGGGCGGCCGCAGGGGAGTCGAAGTTTCGGATCTGCAGACCGGCAATGTCAATGCCGGCCGCGAATACTTCAATGGTGCGGGACACTGTTCGTCTTGCCATTCGCCAACCGGCGATCTGGCCGGTGTTGCCTCTCGTTATGAAGGGCTGCAGCTCGAGGAGCAGATGCTTTATCCGCGAGACGCAAAGGGCAAGGTAACCGTGACGCTTCCTTCCGGCCAAAAAGTAACTGGTACTGTGGCGTATGAGGACGAGTTCACGATCGCTCTGCGCGATTCGGACGGCAACTACAGATCATGGGCAATCAACCGAGTCAAATACGAGATCGACGCGCCTGTCAACGCTCATGTCGAACAATTCAGCAAGTACTCTGACGCGGACATCCACAACCTGATGGCCTATCTGCAAACGCTGCGCTGACCTGCTGAGAGACTACGAACCGAGATGAATTTAATGAAACGCGGCGCTCTGATTCCTGCCTGCATATTCGCGGGGTTACTCGCGATTCCACATTCGCTCGTCTGCCAGAGCCTCAACTCCAATGAGCTCCTTCACCCCTCGGTGGACAGCTGGCCCCAATATCACGGCGACTTCTCCGGCCGACGTCACAGCCGGCTGACCCAGATTACTCCGCAGAACGTCAGCAAGCTCAGTCTGGCATGGGCATTTCAGACCAACCAGACCGCTGCGATTAAGTCGTCTCCACTGCTCGTCGATGGAGTGCTCTACTTCACCGTGCCTGAAAACATTTGGGCGATCGATGCGCGATCGGGCCACCAGATCTGGCACTATACCAGCCCGCCTACTCACGGAGATCACATCGGCAACCGCGGCGTCGGCATGTATAAAGGCTGGCTCTACTTTCTGCTCCCCGACGGCCGTCTTGTTTCTCTCGACGCCAAAGATGGCTCTGTCCGTTGGATTGTCGAGGTAGCCGACCTCAAAAAAGGCTACTGGACAACCATGGCTCCGATGGTGGTCAAAGATCATGTCATCGTCGGCGTCGGAGGCGATCTCGATAACCTTCCCGGATATCTCCGTTCAGTCGATCCTGAAACCGGCAAAACGCAGTGGCAGTGGGACGTCACCCCTCCCACCGGAACCCCGAACACGACCACCGGCGGCATGACCTGGATACCCGGAACCTATGATCCTGAGCTGAATCTGCTGTATTGGGGGACAGGCAATCCCACGCCGGTGCTGAATGGCAAGTCCCGCCCTGGCGACAACCTCTACACCTGCAGCATCGTCGCGCTCAATCCGGACACGGGAAAGCTCGTGTGGGGCTTTTCGGTTTCGCCTCACGACACCCATGACTGGGATGCCGTCGAGGTTCCCGTACTTGTGGACGGAACCTTCCACGGCCAGCCGCGCAAGATGCTGATGCAGGCCTCGCGCAACGGCTACTTCTTCGTGCTCGATCGCACCAACGGAAAGAGCCTTCTGACCGTTCCCTACGGCCCAGTGAACTGGACGCTCGGCGTCGATAAAGAGGGTCGTCCTATTCCGAACCCCGACAAAGAGCCCGCTCCCGACGGACGTCTGATCGCACCCGATGAAGGGGGCCTTACGAACTTCCGTTCGCCCAGCTTCGACCCAAAAACCGGTTTATTCATCGTCGATGCTCACCCTAGCTACAGCATCTACTTCACCAAGCCTGCAGATGGTGCCTACGGCTGGGCCGGCGCTGACTATGGCCTCTGGGGCAAAGGGACAATTGAAGCCATCGACTATCGCACCGGGAAAATTCGGTGGAAGCACGAGGTGGGCGAGGGTGGCTCGGGCGCCGGTGTTCTGACCACCGATTCCGGGCTTGTTTTCACCGGCGACGCGTACGGGAATGTCCTGGCGCTCGACTCCGCCGACGGAAAGACCCTGTGGCATGCTGGAACCGGGGCCGGAATGCAGAGTTCTCCCATCACCTACGAACTCGATGGCCGCCAGTATGTGCTGACGGGCAGCGGAGGCGTCATGTTTGCGTGGACCTTGCCCCAGAACGCGAGCAGCTCAAAGCCATCAGCCGGACCTGAGCGATAACCATTGCCGGCAGCGGAACCGAGTCTCTCGCAATTTAACCCGCATCCTAATCTTTATCTTGGATCACCAGGACGCAGGTAAGATCATTCCCTGATCGACGCATCGCTGGGAGGAACGAACAGCTATGTCTGAATATCGAACACCGGGAGTGCTGAGCGGGAAGGTTGCGCTTATCACCGGGTCAAGCTCCGGAATCGGACAAGCCATCGCAAAGAAATTCGCCGAAGAAGGCGCGAAGGTTGTCATCAACTACAACTCTGGAACCAAGGGTGCCGAGGAAACATTAGGGATGGTGAAGGAAGCAGGCTCCGAAGGGATCACCATCCAGGCAGACATCTCACTCACCGCAGACATTCACAGGCTCGTCGACGCCGCATACGACAGATTCGGAGAGCTCGACATCCTGGTAAACAACGCGGGGATGGAGAAGAAGGCGCCATTCACTGAAGTGCAGGAGGCAGATTACGACAAGGTGATGGCGGTGAATATGAAGGGCCCGTTCTTCCTGACCCAGTATTTTGTACAGAAGCTGCAGAACGCGAAGAAGCCCGGACGCATCGTCAACATCAGTTCCGTGCATGAAGACATGTCCTTTCCTGGCTTTACCGCCTACTGCGTCAGCAAAGGCGGAATGAGGATGTTCACGCGTAACCTCGCGGTCGAGCTTGGCCCCATGAACATCACCATCAACAATATTGCCCCGGGCGCCATCATGACTCCCATGAACAACAAGCTCAAGGAGAATAAGCAGGTGCTGGAGGCGCTCCTCAAGAACATACCCCTGAACCGTATTGGCACCACCGACGACGTGGCAAACCTCGCCGCATTCCTTGCCTCAGACAAAGCCGGGTACATCACCGGGTCGACCTATGTGGTCGATGGCGGCCTGATGAGGAACTATCATGAGTGACGGCCGGAGGTCGCAGCCCATTGCTCATTGAAGACTACGCGCTGATCGGCGACTGTGAGACAGCCGCGCTCGTCGGACGGAACGGCTCCATCGACTGGCTGTGCTTGCCGAATTTCGCCTCGGCCGCGTGCTTCGCAAAATTGCTAGGGACTGAAGAGAATGGCTTCTGGAGCCTTGGCCCAGCAGAGAAAATTCTCAAGACTTCACGGCGCTACGAGCCACACACGCTCATTCTCGAGACTACACACGAAACGCGGAGTGGCGCGGTTCGGGTGAGGGATTTTATGCCCTTGCGCGAGAGACACCCACGCCTGGTTCGTATCGTGGAAGGCTTGCAGGGCAAGGTGGCCATGTGTGGAGAGTTGGCACTTCGGTTCGACTATGGCAAGACCGTACCCTGGGTCACTCGCACCAACGATGGGATGAAGGCCGTTGCCGGCCCCGATTCCGTGTGGCTGCACACCAGAGTGCCAGTCGAAGGCAAAGGCCTGCGTACGGTGAGCGAATTCACAGTCCGCAAGGGCGAGATGGTGTCCTTCGTGCTCACATACGGAAGATACGGAGATTTTCGCGAGCAATCCGTCGGAGAGCCGATCGATGTGCAAAAAGCCTGTCGGGATACTCGCGATTTCTGGATACAGTGGACCGGCAAGGGCACCTTCCAGGGCCAACACCGCGAGATGGTCGAGCGGTCGCTCATCACGCTCAAGGCCCTCACTTACGCGCCGACCGGTGGAATTATCGCCGCTCCCACCACTTCACTTCCCGAGGCTATTGGTGGCGTTCGTAACTGGGACTACCGATACTGCTGGCTCCGCGACGCGACCTTTACGCTCCTCGCTCTGATGAACGGCGGCTATCACGAAGAAGCCAAAGACTGGATGCACTGGCTTCGCCGAACCGTGGCCGGAAGTCCCGACCAGGTACAGATCATGTATGGAATTACTGGCGAGCGTGCCCTCGTCGAATGGCAGATCGGTGAGCTTCCCGGATATGAGAACTCCCGTCCAGTACGCATCGGCAATGCCGCCTCAGGACAATTACAGCTTGATACCTATGGCGAATTACTCGATACGTTTTTCTGGACCTATCGCCTGCTGGGGCGCGAAACCCAGTCTGCTGAATTTGGGCTCCTGCGCAGAATCGTGGAGCACCTCGAAACAATCTGGGAACTGCCGGATGAAGGCATCTGGGAGGTTCGTGGCGGAGCCAAACAATTTACTTACTCCAAGGTGATGGCGTGGGTAGCGTTCGACCGGGCGATCAGGATTGCGGAGAGTTGCGGGTTCAAGGCGCCCCTGAAGCGCTGGAAGAAGACCCGCGAGACCATCCATCGGCAGGTTTGCGACAAAGGATTCAACAAGCGGCTGAATAGCTTTGTGCAGTACTACGGTTCAAGGCATTTGGATGCCTCTGCCCTGTTGATCGCGATGGTTGGCTTCCTGCCTGCGGACGATCCCCGCATCCTCGGCACGGTGGCGGCAATCGACAAATATCTGACGCAGGATGGCCTGGTGATGCGTTACGACACATCGAAGAGTGACGACGGCCTGCCCGGCAGCGAGGGAAAGTTTCTCGCTTGCAGCTTCTGGATGGTCAACAACCTCAAGCTCATCGGCCGTCACGCAGATGCTGAGCAACTATTCGAACGTCTGCTCCTGTTGGCAAACGATGTCGGGTTGCTCGCAGAAGAATACGACACGCGGCACAAACGACAGATGGGCAATTTCCCACAAGCCTTCTCTCATATCGCACTGGTCGGCGCGGCCCATAGCCTCAGCCTTGTCGGAAGCAGACGTCACACAGCAGGAGCGGCCAATCACAACCTTGACGGCTGATTTTGCGAGCCGAAATGAATCTGGAGGCATCAAAGGGACGTGACAACCCAAGCACAACACCAACACCTTTTTGCCCCCCTGGAATTGCGCAGCCTGACGCTCACCCATCGCATCGTGGTTTCGCCAATGTGCGAGTACTCGAGCACCGACGGCTTCGCGAACGACTGGCATTTTGTCCATCTTGGCAGCCGGGCTATCGGCGGAGCTGCACTTGTCATCACCGAGGCAAATGCTGTCAGCCCCGAAGGCCGCATCACTCCTCAGGACCTCGGCATCTATAGCGATCGGCACATTCCCGGGCTCAAGCGCATCACAGATTTCCTGCACCAGCATGGCTCGTATGCCGGCACGCAGCTGGCGCACGCAGGACGCAAGGCGAGCATGGCAGTGCCATGGGAGAAAGTTCGCCTCATTCCCGAATCCGAGGGAGGCTGGCAGCCCGTGGCACCGTCTGCCGTGCCCTTCGATGAGCCTTACGGGGTGCCTTCTGAGCTCAATCGCAACGGCATGGACAAGATCGTCAGCGATTTCGTTGTGGCATCCCAGCGTGCACTCGAAGCAGGATTTGATCTGATAGAAATCCACGCCGCGCACGGTTATCTGCTGCACGAGTTTCTTTCGCCCCTCTCGAATCGCCGTTCGGACGAATATGGGGGCAGCTTCGAAAACCGGATACGCTTTCCTCTCGAAGTGGTTCGCGCGGTTCGCGCCTCCTGGCCCGAGCACCTTCCGATGTTTGTAAGGATTTCTGCTACTGACTGGGCGCCACAGTCGCTTGGTCCGGCATGGGACCTATCCCAATCGGTGGAATTTGCTCGTCATCTCAAGCGGGAGGGTGTTGATTTGATCGACGTCTCTACCGGAGGCAACCACCCCGCGCAACAAATTCCCGTCGGTCCCGGCTACCAGGTTCCTTACGCCGAAACAATTCGACGCGAAGCGGACATTCCGACCGGAGCAGTCGGAATGATCACGGAACCTGCTCAGGCCGACCAGATCATTCGCGCGGGCCACGCGGATCTCGTTTTGCTCGCACGCGAATTTCTGCGCAACCCGTACTGGCCTCTGCATGCTGCAGAAGCCCTGGGACACAAGATCACCTGGCCGGTTCAATATGCCCGCGCGGCAAAAGGGCGTCCCGAACCGCGGCTGCCTGTTTCCACCTTGCCCATTTTCTCCCTTGATTGATTAGCTGCTGAAGGACTGTCTTCGAGGCGCCTGCGCCCCCGCTCGTGCTGCGAATTGCGCGCCGCTCCACCCTGTTGAAATCACGACACCAACCGCAGCGTTGAGCTCAGGCCCAGAAATGATTGCGCCCGTATGCTCGGGGGCCAGCACTCTGCGATCTATGCAATCTTTGTCCTTGATCTTAAGATCCTGAAGGGGGACAGCATAGAAAAAACATCGGAACCTGTCGCGCCAAGTGCAACGCCCATCGAGGCGTACCCTTCACTCAGAGGAATTGAATGAAGACTGGATTCGCCCTCTCCGTTCTGCTGCTCGTTCTTCCATTCGCAACGCCAGTCAAAGCCCAGGATCGCCAGACTCAAGCGTCGCCCAGCAATTCCTCGATCCTCGAACAATACGATCAAGCCATCGACAAAGTCGCCGAGAGCGCGATGAAGTCGGTAGTACGGATCGAGGTCACGGGCTTCGGCGTCCCTGAGTCTGATTCTGATAAAGACCAAAGCACGGACCAGCAAACCCAAACCCTGGAGCGCCAGCGCTCCATCGGCTCAGGAGTCATCGTCGACCCTGATGGATACATCGTCACCAACAATCACGTAGTCCAGGGCGCGCTTCGCATCCGCGTCATCCTCGCGCCGGCGACTGTAGAACTGATGATGGGAAACACCCGCCTGGCAAGCCCGCAGCATGTGTATGAAGCCAGGCTTATCGGCGCCAACCGCTATTCCGATCTTGCTGTGATCAAAATCAATGCCACCGGGATGCCCTTCATTCCCTTGCCTGAGTTCTATCAGGTCCATCTCGGACAGACCGTTATCGCAATCGGTGCGCCGGAAGGATTGGATCATACTGTCACAAAAGGAATCGTCAGCGCGGCGGGAAGGCAACCGGAGCTGGACCGCCCGATGGTGTACGTGCAGACTGATGCCCCCATCAATCCCGGGAACAGCGGCGGACCGCTGGTCGACCGAGACGGAAATCTTGTCGGTATCTGCACCTTCATATACACGACTGGCGGAGGCAGCGAGGGGCTGGGATTCGCCATCCCGGAGCCGGTAGTCCGGTTCGTTTACAACGAACTGAGGGAGCATGGTGTTGTGCGCGCCGTCACCATCGGAGCCCGCGCCCAGACCATCACCGGCCCTCTTGCGGCTGGACTCAAGCTGCCGCAGGACTGGGGGGTCATCATCACCGACGTCGATGAGGGCCGACCGGCTGCCCAGGCCGGATTGAAGATGGGCGATATCGTGAAATCCATTGACGGTTTGCCGGTGGACTCACTTCCCAAATACACCGTGCTCCTTTACATGCATAAACGCGGCAGTCCCCTTCACATGGTGGTCCTGCGTAAGGGAAATCCTGTCACGCTTTCCATTACCCCACTTGAGGCGCCGCCCGCGGTCGACAACTTATCAGACCTCATCAATCCGAAGAAGGATCTCGTACCATCGCTGGGTATCTTCGTCATTGATCTCGACAACTCGCTCGCCGACGCCCTACCTTCGCTCCGTTCGAAGCATGGCGTCATCGTCGCCGGATTGCTCAGCGAGGAGCCGGCAACCTTTGCTGATCTTCAGATAGGCGACGCGATTCGCTCCGTCAACGGAAAGAGCGTCAACAATACAGACGAATTCCGGCGAAGCCTCGCTGGCTTCAATCCCGGAGATTCAGTCGTGCTTGAGGTAGAGCGTCAATCGGTATTGATGTACGTTGCATTCGAGATGGAGTAAGCTTCAGTGCCCGTCGCAAGCCCACGACAATATTGTCCGATTGGGCGTCGCTGACATGTGGGTGGCCGTGTCTGATCGGCTCGGTGGCTCGACTTAGACGACGTGAAGCAGCAAAAGGATAACCAGGATCACAAGAATCAGTCCGATCCCGCCACTTGGATACGGCCCCCAGTTGCGGCTGTACGGCCATGCCGGAACGGCACCGATCAGCAATAGCACGAGAATAATCAAAAGTATCGTCATTCGACCTCCTTGCGTCACACCCGGTGACCGTTTCTTTAGAATTGCGCGGTCGGGATCTTCTATTGTCTCGTTAGGAATACTAGGTCGTTCCGCGACCGCCTGAAATCACTTCAGCTAACTACTGCTCTCTCGCCTGATGAAAATATTTTTGGATCGTTGCGAGAAAGGCGTGTGCGCCTTCAGGAGGAGGCACACTCCCATGAAGGATGGTCTCAAAACTATGCGGGGCGCCATAGAACGTGTCGGTGTCGTCTGTATTCTGACTTACAGAAACGCCATTCAGATCGACACCGGCAAATAATCCTCGCGCACGCGACCATGTGAGCAACTCCGCTCTCATCGAGATGTCTGTGTCAGCCTGCGCATCACGGCCTACAGGACCCGCGGCAGCCGAAGCATCTCCGCCGATTTTGAACTTGCTATGCAACAGATCCTGGAAACCCTTCTGGTTGGTGGCAACCAGGACGAGGTCCGTACCCTGTCCGCCTATCTGGAAACCGAAGGAGCCGCCAGCCAGACGGATGAACACTGGTCCGCTCCAACCATGTCCGGTGCGGCAGGTAACGACGCCTTGTCCGTACTCCGCGCCGACAATAAATGCACCTTTCACTACTCCGGGAACTACACCGATGCAGACTGCCTTGCTGGCGATGCTGTCGGGGATAGCTCTATCCGGGGTTCCCATGATTTCGTCGATCACATTGCGCGCCGAATTTACTCGTGAATCCAGCTTTTCGACATCGCTAGCACAGAAAGCCGGAGTAGCCATCCCGGCGATACATAATATTAGAAGCAGTCTCTTCATCGCATTCCTCTTCTTTCTGAAATCTTTCTTAGACCTTTTGGAAATGGCCCGCTTCACCACCTCGCTAGACTAGGATGCAAATGCGGCGGCAGGCGCAGAGGGGCGATTCCAAAAAAACAATCTCAACTCTAATAACCAACCCTTCCTCGAACTATTTGCTTCTTAGTCAGTAATCTCCCCCTTTTGCAAGACGGCTCGCCCGACATAAGTTCCGGATATATGGCTCTGAGCAAGGTATGGATGTGCTCGCCTTCAATCCCCCGGGGAATCCCCTCAAAGCTGAGCTCGTTCTATGTAAACGCGCACAGAAGTACCCTCGAAGGAGCAAAGCTGATTGTCCTATCGCATGCTCAAGGCTGTCGGTGCCAGTCTGGCGGCCCTGGGCGGTGCCTCAGGCTGTTATCTTCGGCGGAGGTACAGCCGAAAATACCCTCTTGTTCGCCGGCGGGTTTGCTACGGCCTGCGCTGGTGTGGGCTCGAAATGGAGGAAAACAGCAATCGGACACTGATTGACAGCGAGGGCAGACTCTCAACCGAGGGCGCCGCCATTCAGGCTTTGGTCATTCCTGTCGAGGAGGGCCTGCAGATTGCCCATGACTGCGTTGAAGAAATAACTTAACTCCCGCTAGAATTTCGAGCCAACCAGCAGCCACTTCGCCGCATCTTAGCCGCGAAGTGGGTTGTGGACCTTGGTCTGACCATGAAGTCATTTATCTGCCAGGAAATTGATCTCCTTTCGGCGAGCGAGTCAGCCTTGGCTAAACGCGCCCCAATCTTGGATCATTAGATCGGCAAACTGAGCCCCCGCCGAAGTTGACTCGAGCCATGCAGGAGAGGTCGATGAAAAAGTCAAAAGCTGGTGCCGTACTCGAAGCTGGCACCGCCCCTTCGGATGCACACAGGCCGTCCCCGACAAACGGCCATTCTGGCGGAGGGGATGACCCAATCGCCGCCGAGCTGGGCGTCATCCTCGCGACCCTGCAGCGGATGCACGAAGGCGATTTTTCCGTCCGGCTGCCCGGTTCCTGGGTGGGATTGCCCGGTAAGATCGCCGACACCTTCAACGACATCGTCGCGGCAAATGAACAGATGGCTCACGAACTGGCGCGGGTTGGCCAGGCTGTCGGAAAAGAAGGGCGCATTCGCGAGCGCACCCGGCTCCGCGAGCCCAAGGGAGCCTGGCGTGAGATGGAGATCTCCATCAACACCCTCGTCGACGACCTCCTGCGGCCCACAACCGAGGTCACCCGCGCAATTGCCGCCGTCGCCCAAGGCAGTCTGAACGAAAAGGTCCGTCTCGACGTCGATGGCCGCCCACTCGAAGGCGAGTTCCTCCGCTCCGCGAACATCGTTAACACGATGATCGAGCAGCTCGGCGTCTTCACATCTGAAGTCACCCGCGTGGCCCGCGAAGTCGGCACCGACGGCAAGCTAGGCGGCCAGGCGATGGTGCCCGGAGTGGCGGGCACCTGGAAGGACCTCACCGACTCCGTCAACTTCATGGCCAGCAACCTCACCGGCCAGGTCCGCAACATCGCCGAGGTGGCAACCGCTGTCGCCAGCGGCGACCTCTCCCGAAAGATCACCGTCGATGTCCGCGGCGAGATCCTCCAGCTGAAGGAAGCCATCAACACGATGGTCGATCAGCTGCGCTCTTTCGCATCGGAAGTCACGCGCGTGGCCCGCGAAGTCGGCACCGACGGCAAGCTGGGCGGCCAGGCAGTCGTTCCGGGGGTGGCTGGAACATGGAAAGACCTTACCGACTCGGTGAACGCAATGGCCGGCAATCTGACGGCCCAGGTCCGCAACATCGCCGAAGTCACTACCGCCGTCGCCCGCGGAGACCTCTCCCGCAAGATCACGGTCGACGTTAAAGGCGAAATCCTGGAGTTAAAGGAGACCATCAACACGATGGTCGACCAGCTCAACGCGTTCGCCGGTGAAGTCACCCGCGTCGCACGCGAAGTCGGCACCGAGGGTAAGCTGGGCGGCCAGGCCAATGTCCCCGGTGTCGCCGGAACCTGGAAAGACCTCACCGACAACGTCAACTTCATGGCCAGCAACTTGACTGGTCAAGTCCGAAATATTGCCGAAGTGGCGACGGCTATTGCCAATGGCGATCTCTCCCGCAAGATCACGGTCGATGTTCGCGGCGAAATCCTTCAGCTCAAAGAAACGCTGAACACCATGGTCGACCAGCTCAACCGGTTTGCCGGTGAAGTCACACGCGTCGCCCGCGAGGTCGGCACCGAAGGCAAACTTGGCGGCCAGGCAAATGTTCCGGGCGTCGCCGGCACATGGAAAGACCTCACCGACAACGTCAACTCCATGGCCGGTAACCTGACTGCTCAAGTCCGAAACATCGCCGAAGTCACAACCGCCGTCGCCCGCGGAGACCTGTCCCGCAAGATCACCGTCGACGTAAAGGGCGAAATCCTCGAGCTCAAGAACACTATCAACACGATGGTCGACCAGCTCAACGCGTTCGCGAGCGAAGTCACCCGTGTCGCACGCGAGGTTGGTACCGAAGGCAAGCTGGCCGGTCAAGCGCAGGTTCCCGGAGTAGCCGGCACATGGAAGGACCTTACCGACAACGTCAACTTCATGGCCGGTAACCTGACTGCCCAGGTCCGCAACATCGCCGAAGTCGCGACCGCAGTAGCTCGCGGCGACCTCTCGAAAAAGATCACCGTCGACGTGAAGGGAGAAATCCTCGAGCTCAAAGACACCCTCAACACGATGGTAGATCAGCTCCGTGCTTTTGCCTCTGAAGTCACGCGCGTGGCTCGTGAAGTCGGTACCGACGGCAAACTCGGTGGACAAGCCGCCGTGCCTGGAGTCGCCGGGACCTGGAAAGATTTGACTGACTCGGTCAACTCTATGGCCAGCAACCTCACAAATCAGGTTCGCAACATCGCCGAAGTCGCAACCGCCATCGCCAGCGGAGACCTATCCAAGAAGATCACCGTGAACGTCAGCGGCGAGATCCTGCTCCTCAAAGAGACCATCAACACCATGGTCGACCAGCTCAACGCCTTCGCGGGAGAAGTCACTCGCGTCGCCCGCGAAGTCGGCTCCGAGGGGCGTCTCGGCGGTCAGGCCGACGTACCTGGCGTGGCTGGAACCTGGAAGGACCTAACCGACTCCGTTAACTCGATGGCCGGCAACCTTACCGGACAGGTCCGCAATATCGCCGAAGTCACAACAGCCGTAGCTCGCGGCGACCTCTCCCGCAAAATCACAGTCGATGTGAAGGGCGAAATCCTTGAACTAAAGAACACCATCAACACGATGGTCGACCAGCTCAACGCCTTCGCAGGAGAAGTCACCCGCGTCGCTCGAGAAGTCGGCACTGACGGAAAGCTCGGAGGTCAGGCCGAGGTACCCGGCGTCGCCGGAACCTGGAAGGACCTCACCGATAACGTCAACTTCATGGCCTCGAACCTCACTGGACAGGTCCGCAACATCGCTGAAGTTGCCACCGCCATCGCCAACGGCGATCTATCCAAGAAAATCACTGTCGACGTTCGCGGCGAGATCCTCCAGCTCAAAGAAACTCTCAACACCATGGTCGAGCAGCTTCGCTCCTTCGCAGCAGAAGTCACGCGTGTCGCGCGCGAAGTCGGCACCGAAGGCCGTCTCGGCGGACAGGCCAACGTTCCCGGAGTCGCCGGAACCTGGAAGGACCTTACCGACTCCGTCAACGCCATGGCCGGTAACCTCACCGCCCAGGTGCGTAACATCGCCGAAGTCACCACAGCCGTCGCCCGCGGCGACCTCTCGCGCAAGATTACGGTCGACGTGAAGGGCGAAATCCTCGAGCTGAAGAACACCATCAACACCATGGTCGACCAGCTCAATGCTTTCGCCGCGGAAGTCACACGCGTCGGCCGCGAAGTCGGAACCGAAGGCAAGCTCGGCGGCCAGGCACAGGTGCCCGGCGTCGCCGGCATCTGGAAAGACCTCACCGACAACGTCAACGTGATGGCTGCTAATCTTACCGAACAGGTGCGGGGCATCGTGAAGGTCGTCACCGCCGTCGCCAACGGCGTGCTTACGCAGAAGCTCACCGTGAACGCCAAGGGTGAAGTTGCCGCTCTCGCTGAGACCATCAACAACATGACGGACACTCTGGCTACCTTCGCCGACCAGGTCACAACCGTTGCCCGCGAGGTCGGCGTCGAAGGCCGCCTCGGTGGACAGGCCAACGTGCCCGGAGCGTCCGGCACATGGAAAGACCTTGTCGACAACGTCAACCTGCTTGCCGACAACCTCACCAATCAGGTCCGCGCAATCGCCGAGGTCGCAACCGCCGTAACCAAGGGCGACCTCACGCGATCCATTCAAGTCGAAGCTCGCGGCGAAGTCGCTGAGCTCAAAGACAACATCAACACGATGATCAACAACCTGCGCCTCACCACGGAGCGCAACACCGAGCAGGACTGGCTCAAGACCAACCTTGCCCGCTTCACCGGCATGTTGCAGGGACAGCGTGATCTCAGTACGGTCGGACGGATGCTGCTCTCCGAGCTTGCTCCACTCGTCAACGCGCAGCAGGGGTTGATTTACCAGATGGACTCCGAAGCATCCGGCACCTTGGCCCTGCTCTCGGCCTACGCCAGCACACCGGAAGGCCGCCTCGAGCGCATCACCATCGGCGAAGGCCTGATCGGCCAGTGCGCAACGGAAAAGAAGCGCATGCTGATCGCCGATCTGCCGCCAAACACAATACCGATCCGGTCCGGGCTCTTCGAATCTATTCCGAAAAACATCATTGTGCTGCCGATTCTGTTCGAAGACCAGGTTAAGGCCGTGATCGAGCTCGCCACGCTGAGCTCTTTCACCGCCTCACACCTCGCCTTTCTCGAGCAGCTCACAGCGTCAATCGGAATCGTGCTAAACAGCATTGAGGCCACAATGCAGACCGAGGCGCTGCTCAAGCAATCGCAGCAGCTTGCCACCGAATTGCAGTCGCAACAGACCGAGCTGCAGCAGACTAACGAACAGCTTGCCCAGAAGGCACAGCAGCTCGCCGAACAGAACGTCGAGGTCGAGCGCAAGAACCAGGAAATCGAGCAGGCCCGCCGTGCCCTTGAAGAAAAGGCCAAAGAACTCGCCCTTACTTCGAAATACAAATCCGAGTTCCTAGCCAACATGTCGCACGAGCTGCGCACCCCGCTCAACAGCATCCTTGTCCTCGGCCAGCAACTCAGCGACAACCCCGACGGTAACCTCACGCCCAAGCAGATCGAATTCGCTCGCACTATCCACGGTGCCGGAACCGATCTGCTCAACCTCATCAGTGACATCCTTGACCTTTCGAAGATTGAATCTGGAACCGTCTCCGTCGAAGCCGAGGAGGTGTTCTTCACGAGCCTGCTCGAAATGGTCGCGCGCCCCTTCCGGCACGAAGCGGAGAATCGCAAGCTTTCCTTCGACCTGCACACCGATTCGCATCTCAACCGCAGCCTCGTCACTGACTCCAAACGCCTGCAGCAGGTGCTCAAGAACCTGCTCTCGAACGCCCTCAAATTCACTGAACAAGGCGGCGTGCGACTTTCCGTCTATAACGCGAACACGGGATGGAGCGCGAACCACCCGATCCTCGGCACCGCCGTATCCGTCGTGGCCTTTGAGGTCGCGGATACCGGAATCGGTATCCCACAGGAGAAACAGAAGATCATCTTCGAGGCCTTCCAGCAGGCCGATGCCGGAACTAGCCGCAAGTATGGAGGCACCGGACTTGGCCTCGCGATCAGTCGCGAGTTGGCAAATCTGCTCGGCGGTGAAATCCAGTTGCGGAGTACGCCCGGAAAGGGCAGCACCTTCACGTTGTATATTCCGCAGACATATGTCGGGCCAGCAAGCTCCACCACGTCTGAGGTGCTGAATGACGCTCGCGGCGGCGCACCCGCGGTCATGAAGATCGTCAACACCGTCGTCGCGGAGCGGACCGCAGAGGAGATAGAGGATGACCGCGACAACCTCCAGGAGGGGGATGCCGCTCTGTTGATCGTCGAGGACGATCCGCACTACGCGAGCATATTGTGCGACCTGGCGCGCGAGAAGGACTTTAAAGTGCTCGTCGCGTCGCGCGGCGCTGAAGCTTTGGTACTGGCGCGCGAATTCAAGCCCACCGCCATATCGCTCGATGTATTCCTGCCTGACATGCTCGGCTGGACGGTGCTCAACCACCTCAAGCAGGATCCCGGCACACGCCACATCCCGGTGCAGATGCTGACTATGGATGAGGACCGGAACCACGGCCTCTCACGCGGCGCATTTTCTTTCGTCACCAAACCCACCACCGCTGAAGGCATCGACGCTGCCCTGGTCAAGATCAAGGAATTCTCGACCATGCGCCGCAGGCAGCTGCTGGTTGTCGAAGACAACCCAACCGAACAGATGACAATTCGGGAACTACTTGGCTCCGACGACATCGACGTATCGATCGCTTCCACCGGCGCCGAGGCCCTGAGCAGGCTTTCGCAGGATCGGTTCGACTGTGCGGTCCTCGACCTCAGGCTGCCGGACATGACCGGCTTCGAGGTGCTGGAACAGATCGGCGAAATGCCGTCACTAAGCGACCTTCCCGTCGTGGTCTTTACCGGCAAGAACCTTTCCCCGGACGAGGATATTCGCCTCCACACCCTGGCGCGCAGCGTGGTCGTCAAGGATGTCGAATCGCCTGAGAGGCTGCTCGATGAAACCGCGCTCTTCCTGCACCGGGTCGTCACCGACCTGCCTGTCGAAAAGCAGCGAATGCTTGAGCGCCTGCACAGCTCCGACGAGGCGCTGGTGGGCAAACAAGTGCTTGTTGTCGATGACGATGTCCGAAACATTTTTGCCCTCAGCAGCGTCCTCGAACGAAGGGGCATGACAGTCCACGCGGCGAGCACCGGGCGCGAGGCTATCGGCATGCTAGAATCCATGCCCAACATGGCCATCGTGCTCATGGACATCATGATGCCGGAGATGGATGGCTACGAAACCATGCAGGTCATACGCCAGAACCCCTCATTTCGCAGACTCCCGATCATCGCTCTGACAGCCAAGGCGATGAAAGGCGACCGTGAGAAGTGCCTCGAAGCCGGCGCATCGGAGTATCTTGCCAAACCTGTTAACACCGAGCAGCTTCTCGCGGCTCTGCGCATGTGGCTGCACCGGTGATCGGCTGCAAAGGCGATCTATAGAGGATTTAAGGAACACACTGATGTCGACGAACGGCCTGGATCAATCAATCAATCGCGCGAGTCGCCCGGAGGAAACTTCAGAAAAGGTCAACATCCTTCTGGTCGACGACCAGCCGGCGAAGCTTTTGAGTTACGAAGCCATCCTGGGAGAGCTGGGCGAAAACCTCGTCAAGGTCAGCTCGGGAACTGAAGCGCTTGAGTTTCTTCTGAAGAACAATGTTGCTGTTGTCCTCACCGATGTCAGCATGCCGGGAATCGACGGTTTCGAGCTGGCCGACATGATGCGCCAGCACCCCCGCTTTCAGAAAACCGCCATCATCTTCATCTCCGCGATCCATATGTCCGACCTGGATCGCATCAAGGGTTACCAGCGCGGAGCCGTCGACTACATTTCCGTTCCTGTTGTTCCCGAGCTGTTGCGTGCCAAGGTCAGCCTTTTTGCCGAACTGCACCGCAGTCGCCTCGAGCTGGAAAAACTTAACCGGGAACTCGAGCAACGCGTGGCTGAGCGTACCGAAGAGCTCAGCGAACGAGCCGACCTGCTCGATCTCGCCTCTGACGCCATCATCGTGCGCGATACCTCGGGAACCGTCCGCTTCTGGAATTCGGGCGCCGAAAAGCTCTATGGGTGGCGCCGGGAGGAAATGATCGGCAAGAATCTGCACAAGGTTCTGGCTACAAAATTTTCCGTCCCGTTCACCCGGATTGAAGCCTCGCTGCACGAGACCGGACGCTGGGAAGGCAACCTGCAGCAGGTCACGCGCGATGGTGAGGCAATCACCGTGGCCTGCCGCAAGGCCCTGAAGAACGGCAAATTTGGGATGCCCGAAACCATCCTTGAAATCAGCCGCGATATTACAGCGAGCATGCGGGCCGAAGAAGCGCTCCGGACAGCCGAAAAGCTGGCCGCCATGGGCCGGGTCGCCGGTATCATCGCACACGAGATCAACAACCCGCTCGAGGCCATCCATAACATCTTTCACCTCATCCGGCATCATCCTTCGCTCGATGACGAGGCGAGGGAATACGCCCGCCTCGCCGAAGGCGAACTCGGCCGCGTTGCGCACATCGTCAAGCAGACCCTCAGCTTCTATCGCGAATCTCAGCAGCCGGTCGCTGTCTCCATCGCGGAAGTGCTCGACAACGTTCTTGAGTTGCAATCGCGAAATATTCAGACCCAAAACATAACGGTTGAAAAGCGTTATCTCGCCGACGCTGCGGTGCAGGGCTTCCCCGGTGAGCTGAGACAGGTGTTCATGAATCTCATTTCAAATGCCATCCAGGCAATGCCGGCCGGCGGACGTCTGCGAGTCACCATTCACCAAACTGGCGACCTGGCGGCAAAAAGTAAGAGGATTTCTGTCTCCGTGTCCGATACTGGCTCCGGTATCAAGCCCGATCATGCGAGGCATCTCTTTGAGCCGTTCTTTACGACCAAGGCTGCGAAGGGCACTGGCCTCGGACTCTGGATCAGCAAGGGCATCATCCAGAAATATGACGGCAGCATCCGCTTCCGGAGCCTCCTGAGCCCAATCCTGACGGTGACCTCTTTTCGCGTGACCTTCCCGCCGCATTTGACCGTAATCGAGACCGAGCCTCAGCCAGCCTACAGCTTGTCCCGCTCGTGAGGTGCGTCCACGCTCGCCGGTTGCTGACGCAGATGGCAGGGGGCTTTGCCTTTCGCACAAGGCTTCCTTTTCTTTCGTTGCCGGCATCCGACGAATTAGTAAGAGCTGATGAAATGGACGGATTGATCTGCGCGGTCACCGTTGACATTCATGACTTGAGCCAATGGGTCCCGGCTGTTTAAACAGGACGGGTACCCGTTCGAATCGGCTCTACCTCGTCGGCCCTTGGGCTCCCTGCTGGGGAGTTTAGGCGCAGATGGACAGCAAGATAAATTTCAAACCCGCGATGCCAGACCCAGCGGCGCAGCTCCGATCAAGAGGAGATTTTTCTTATGAAGTTCTTTTCCGAAAACATCGATAGCCTTCGCGAGCTCTACATTAACCAGTTGAAGACCATGCTCTCAGCCGAGCGCCAGATTACTGACGCGCTCCCCAAGATGATCGACAAAGCCACCGATCAGCAGTTGAAACAGGCATTCCAGTCCCATCTGAGCGAAACCAAGGTACACGTTCAGCGCCTCGAACAGATTCTGAACGAAACCGCAGACAAGGCAGACGATATCAAATGCAAGATTCTTGACACGATGGTGGACGACACCGAATCGGTCATCGGAGACATTGATGATGACTCAGTTCGTGATGCGGCTCTGATTGCCTCCGGCCAGCGCGTCGAACACTTCGAGATGGCCTCCTATGGCACATTGCGTAGCTGGGCGCAGATTCTTGGTGAGACCCGGCACGCCCAGATCCTCAACCAGACGCTTAGAGAGGAGGAGCACGCCGATCAATTGCTCACGCAGATCTCCGATAAGGTCAGCGCAGGCACAACTAGAAAGGTGACAGCCGCCTGATGCCTTTGTCCCGGTCCTGCAGGTAACTTGCGGGACCGGGCACAACCACCGTATCCGGCATCGAATTCAATATGCCGCCAGGCGCGCACAAAGCTTCGGCTCTGGATTTCCTCCCGCAACGCCACGACCTGCCCTCCCTCGTGAAGGCAGCGAGGGATTGCCGCGGCTGCGATCTCTACCGCCATGCAACTCAGACTGTCTTCGGTGAAGGTCGGGTTTCATCAACGATTATTTTCATCGGCGAGCAGCCTGGCGATCAGGAAGATCTCGCCGGTCGCCCTTTCATCGGACCGGCCGGACGCTTGCTCGATGCTTGCATGGAAGAAGTCGGCATCGATCGAAAAGCGGCTTACGTCACAAATGCTGTGAAGCATTTCAAGTGGGAGCCGCGCGGCAAGCGCCGCATGCACAAAAAGCCGAGCATGCGTGAGATCGCGGCATGCCGTCCCTGGCTCCAGGCCGAGATAGAAGCAGTCAAACCAAAGCTCATTGTTTTTCTCGGAGCCACCGCGGCCCAGTCTCTGCTTGGCTCGTCGTTTCGGGTCACGAAGGATCGCGGACGTGTCCTGGATGTTCCCGGCTATCCGCCCGTTCTGGCCACGGTGCATCCTTCATCGATCCTCCGCGCGCGGACTGACGAAGACCGTGAGAACGAGCGCCGCCTCTTCGTTGAAGACCTCAGACTTGCAGTCACTTTTATGTAACGGTAACTGTTTCTAATTTACGGCACCGAACCGGCACAAATATAGTGGACTAACTATGGCCGGGTCAGTTCGATGACGTCGTTATTGCTCGCGATCAGCGCAATCTCGGCCATGCCAAGGAAGAGTCCATGCTCGACAACACCGACAATGGCTCGTATCTCCGCCGCCAGTTTGTGAGGATCCTCGATTGAGCCGCACGCGCAGTCCAGAATCAGATTCCCTTCATCTGTGATGTAGTCCTCGCCCGAGCTGGTCCGCCTTACCGTCGGCTGGATTCCAAGCGCGTCGAGCTTCTTTGCGACGAGAGGAGACGCCATCGGAATCACTTCAACCGGGAGAGGAAACTTCCCGAGCCGCTCCACGAGCTTTCTTGAATCTGCCACAATCACGAATCGCTTCGAAGCGCTCGCCACGATCTTTTCGCGGAGCAGCGCGCCTCCTCCGCCTTTAATCAGGTCCAGCTTGTGCGAAACCTCATCCGCGCCGTCGATCGTGACATCGATCTCAGTAGCCTGATGAAAGTCGATCACAGGAATCCCCAGCGACCTTGCCAGATCTTCGCTCGCTCTCGAGGAAGAAATACCGCGCACCTTAAGCCCTTGCGTTACCCGCTCGCCGAGAAGTTTGATGAAATGGGTGGCCGTCGTTCCCGACCCCATCCCCACCACCATTCCGTCCTGGATGAACTCCAGGCTCCGTTTGGCTGCCAGCTCTTTCGCAACGTCTACCGTTTCCATAGCAAGCATCTTAGACGAGCCGGCGAAATGAGGAAACGAATTCGCTGCTCGCGATCCCTGGATCGCGCTAATTCATGCTATCTGCTTGTGTCGAATTCTCCGGGGTCGGGGTGGAGAAAGCGGACCGCGGCTGCCTTTGAACAGCGCCCCTAGTGCGATTTCCGCGCGGAGGCTCGGGCTGCCTTCTTCTGCGCCTTTTGCATACGCTTCATGTCGCGCTTGGATTGGCTCGCATTATGCTTCTGCGCGGCCTTCCGCGCTGAGTTCTCATCGGCGCGCGCGGCACTCGGAGACAAAAGCGCTATACCAAGGGCAAAAGCAAGAGCGTAGGCTACAGTTCTTTTCACAGGCACTCCCAAAAGCCAACTGGTCGGAATCTTACTGCGGCCCAGATCTTTCATGTATCACCCGCTCGTGTGATTACCCCACTAAGTGAGCCCAGACATTGGGCCAGCGCACTCCCGCCACATTGGCGATGCCATGAACCTCGGATGCAGGATTGCGTTAACCATCAGAGACAGTCGATCTTCGCAGCTTCTTCCCGGTAACCGACGTACCTACGCTGTAACTGATTGAAAAGCGAAGGCGAAATTCTTCGATTCGAAGATAGGTGGCTGGTCTACGTGTGGTTCCACATGACGATCCGTGTAGTGACCTCTATTTCTTACGCTCCCTTACTACCTTAGTCTTGGTTCAACTAAGCGCGGTGACGCAGCCGAATAACCGGCCTCATTAGAACTGGCCGCACCTTGACGATCAGCCGCCGATTCATTTTGCCGCACCAATTGCGGCGATTTTTCCCAAAGCTGCAAACAATACGCTTTCGAGGAAACACCATGGTGAACGATTCAGTTGGGGCCCTACACATCGCTTTGGCGGCGGCAGTCGTTGGTTGGCTGGTCTTCTGTATCTCTCACTCCATCGCGGTGTGGAAGAAGAGGAACTCAAACGGAGGGAATCGAGGGTCGCTGGGCCTGCTATTCATGGGATTGATGCTCGCTGGTGCGGCGCTGGCTGCGGGCTGGATGGATCGCGAGATGACCAGACGGGCCGGGGTCATCCTCGGCACCGATTTCTTCGTGGTACATGCACATGCCAAGACGGTTCCCCACCTCACGCAAAGCGACTCCATTGGCGACCGCGCAACGCTGGCTACGTTCGACGATCCTGAGGCCGCCAGGGAGGAGCAGCAACTCAGTGGCGAGATCAATGTTTTAGAGAAGGAGATCGCGAGCACACGGCTCAAGCCGCTCGAGCTCGATCCTGAGCTGATACGCCTGTCACAGGATGCGAGTGACACGCAACGAGCGCGGCTCAGCCAGTTGGGTTACGGAGTCCTGAGCTCGACCGGGCCGGACTCTGCCCACGCACCAGCACTCGATGGGGAAAATCTGGTCGCCGCTCAACAAGCCAAAAGCGAAGCAGCAAAAATGCAATTCGAACGCACGGCCGCCCTGGTCAAGTTAGGCGTGGTTGCGCGGGCCAAGCTGGACCCGGCGGCCGTCGCAGCTCAAACCGCGACGCAGGAGTTGCGTGAACGAGAGAATCTGATTCAAGCGGCGCGGGATGGCTCCCAAACCGTGGAACGTGCCCAGGAGTCAATCCTTCGTGATGGAGAACGTGCGCAGGCCGAGCGAGGCGCCGAACTGGCGGAACTCGAAGCGAAGCTGGCCGAGTTCCGGGCGAATCTGCTTGAGCTTCAGAAGGAAGAGAGCGTGACCGCGCCATTCTCCGGCACCGTCGTCTATCGCCACCCTACCCCCGCGCTGGCGGACGATGACCAGGTGATCCTCGCTCTCGCGAAAGGCCCTGGATTCGAGGCGACCGTGCAGATTCCCTCACGCGAAGCGTTGATGCTGGAACCGGGGCAGGAACTGCGCATGAAGCTCAAGCACTCGCTGGTGAGCGATGAGGTCTCCGGCCGGCTGCAGGAGATTCGCCCGGTCCCGGGCTACCCTGACCGTAGCGATCTAGTGATCGCCTGCGAGCTTCCTCCCGAGCAGTTCAAGGCGTTCTCATCAGGATCAATACCGGTGACCCTGCAGTGGCGGCCGCCGCTTTATACCGATCGCATTTCTCAGGCGGGACTAGTTATCTCTATCGTCCCGATGTTCGCGTGGCTCGTCACGTGGGTGCGCGCAAAGTTTACCCGCAAAGCCAGCGATGACGAAACAGAGCACAGTTGGCCCGAAGGATGGTCTTACTCGAAACGGGAACAGGAAGAGTTCCTTCAACTGGGCATTAAACTCGACGAAAGCCTGCCAACGCAGAAGCTGTCAGCCCCGGTGACCAAATGAGAGCGGGCACACAGCGGCTGCTACCGACCAGCGTGTCCACATCGTGGCTTTTCTGGATCACATTCTGCTTTGGGTGCTTTCTCGCCGCTTACACGCCCTACAAGCTATGGTCTGAGGCGGGACAACGAATCGATCTACAGGGTCCGAGTCTCTCGGCATACGGCGTATATTTTCTCGGCGCGCTCGCGGGCCTCATGGGACTGCGCTGGTGCATTCTCATCATCCTGTCTTATGCGAGTATGGCGCGCCGCGAGCAACATCCCACATTACAGGACGACGCATCGTTGCCGTTCGTATCGATTCTTGCGCCTGCCTACAACGAAGCAGCTTGTGTCACAGATGCATTGAGCGCCCTGGTGCGGCTTGATTATCCGGCCTACGAAGTGATCTTCGTGGACGACGGCTCTACGGATAACACCTATCAGCTCGCCCTTCCGTTTGAGGGAACACATCACTCCGCGAATGGCACGTGCGATGTTAGGGTGTTCACCAAGCCCAACGGAGGCAAGTGGAGCGCTCACAATTTCGGCCTCAGGCACGCCAGAACGCGCCTCATTCTCTGCATAGATGCCGATTCACGCGTCGAAGCCGGCGCGCTCCGGCTGATGGTGCAGCATATGCGCGATCAGCGTGTAGGCGCAGTGTCCGGACAGATCCGCGTCCGCAACAGAAAATCTCTGCTGGGGCTGTTTCAGGCATTCGAGTACGTGCTCGCCAACGGAGCGCTGCGTCTCTCGCAAGGCGCTGCGGGCGCCGTGATGGTGGTCCCTGGACCGATCGGCCTCTTCCGTCGTGAAGCCCTCAATCGCGTTCAGGCAGAGAATGAGCGCGCCGGTAACTTTCAGGATCACGAAATAAAAGGGCCTTTCTCTCCTCTCACCTTTGCTGAGGACTTTCATCTATCTCTGTCCATGCTCGCTCTTGGATACAGGGTGGAGTACGAACCACATGCAATCGCGCACACCAAGGCACCATCCACATTGGGTGGCTTGATAAACCAGCGGTATCGCTGGAACCGCGGAACCATGCAGGTGGTGCTGTGGTTTCTCGGCAGGTCGCTGCGGGGCGACAAGTCGCCGCTGCGCATCAAGACGTGGATTGCGACCGCATTTCTGTTCGACTTCTTTTGCTTTCCCCCGCTTTATTTCGTTCTGCTCGCAAGCTCGCTCCTGTATCTCGTGCATGGCGGCAATATCATGACCCTCGCCTCATGGGCGTCGGCTGCCTGCCTCGCCAATGTGATGTCGGGGAGCCTGTATGCAATCGCCCACCGGGACCGCGTTTCTCTCGCATTGCTGTCGCCCTTTTTTGATTTCTATCAGGGCATTCTCCTGAACTGCGCGTGGTTCATCGCCACGCTCGACCAGGCGAGAGGAGCAAGAATGCGATGGTAAACCACGCCCCGAAGAACAATGGACCCTGGACTTGCCGAACCAGTGGATAATCTGCTGGACGATCAGCACCCAGAGACAGATCTCTCATTTGTGGCGATGGCGCCAGGTCCTGGATATGTACTGTCGCCCGCGATTCCGGTCGTCGCAACTCAAAACATTAGCTTCAGGGCAAATTGCACCAGCCGCGGATTGTTCACGGTTGAGTTCACGGCGCCAAAACCGACAGCGTTGATATCGTTGATCGGCAGACCGAACTGCGCGTGGTTGAAGAGGTTGAAGAACTCTGCGCGGAAGTTCAGGCCCATCTCCCTTGGCAGCGGAAATTGCTTGATGACGGAAAAGTCCGTGTTCACGAAGTCGGGACCGGTGACCGGAACACGCGCTGCATCTCCGAGTTGTCCAGCGGGAGCCCCAACGAAGCACGCGGGATTAATGAACTGGATTCGGTTGTTTTGCGCTCCCCGCACGTTGCATCCTGCCACCTGGTTGGGGCGATTCCAGTTGTTATCGTTGCCGCCGGTGTTGAAGGTTGTACCGGACTGGTTGAAGCTGTTGATCAGAGGATCTGGGAAACCTGAAGAGATCCTTTCAATAACGGTCACCTGATATCCGCCGAGAATGGCATTGGTCACATTGTTCCAATCGCTGCCGAAATGCTTGCCCTGGCCAAATGGAAGATCGTATATCACGCTGCCTGTGAAGCTGTTGGCGAGATTGATCTGGGATAGTGACCAATCCAGCTTCCGCCAGTTAGGCAGCGGAAAATATGGCGCGCTCAGCTCAGAGCCCAGGCCATCGGTTAAGCCGTTGTCAAAGGTATGAGACCAGGAATAAGCAATCAGGGCATAGAGACCGTGCCTCGCTGTCCTGGTCTCAGCTTTGACCTGCAGTGAGTCATAACTGGTATCGCCCACGTCGCCGAAGAGCAGGATGGCATTCAAGTTGGGCGGGTTGTAGGGATACACATAGGGTTGTCCGTTCGACTGGCAACCAAGCGTGTACCCGGGAACCGTGCCGCAGGCGCTTGGGCTGTCGGTATTGAGGTTATTGCCTGCGACCAGGATATGGTTGCCGCGCGATCCTGCGTAACCCATGGTGAGCACAACGTCGCCGGGCAATGCCTGTTCTACGTTGAAGTTGTATTGCTTCACCGTGCCCAGCTTGAAGTTTGTGGGCTGTGTATAAAATGAGCCGGTGAATGTGTCGACTGTCGGCGGCGAAGGAATGGCCTGAAATCCATTGGAAAGGCTGACGTTCTCGGGCGTCTGTCCCAGCACGGTAGCGCAGTACGACGTAGAGAAGGCGCAACCCGTGGAAAAGGTGGCGGGGAAGGCGTCGGATTCGCCCAGGAACGGCGGGTTTTGCCAGAGACCTTGCGCCCCTTGGCTCCACGCCGAGTCGTGATAGATCGCGAAGCCGGCGCGAAACACGGTCTTATCGCTGCCGAAAAACTTCCAGGCAGCACCGATCCGGGGCTCCAAAGCCGTCCAGTCCATGTTCACTCCCGCCGACGAACTCACCCCGTTTTGATTGGCCACCAGAAGCTGTTCAGTGCTGGGAATATAGTTGGCGAGACGTCCGTGTTGCTCTGAAACAGGCGTGGTCATATCCCAGGCAAGTCCGAGATTGAGAGTCAGAGAAGGAGTGATTCTCCAGTCATCCTCAGCAAAAGGACGGTAGATCTTCCAGCGGCGGCCTGTAACCGGCCCGTCGAAGGTCTGGTCGTGAATGGCCACACCGGGTATGCCGAGGAGAAAATCCGCTTCCGTATTGCCGGGAACGTTGGCGCTGCTGAGACCGGTAAAGTTGCCAAAGGCGCTGATGATCCAGAAGCCATCCTGAAAGGCCTCTGTGCCAACATTCATCTGATTGGCCCGGAAATCCAGCCCGAAGTGAAAGTTGTGTTTCCCACGGATGAGATCGAGTGAGTCCCGGAACGAGTAGATATTCGTTCCACCCTGAAAAGGAGAGTACCCGCGATCTCCGAGCGCCCAGTAGCCCACACCACCGCCCTGAAATTCTGTAGAGACCAGGCCGCAACTATAGAAGTTCAGACATTTCGAGGAGCCGCCAGGACATCCGAGATTGGCGTTGGGAATTCCACCGGGCACGATGGTTGCCGAGGCGCATGTGCCGGTGCCTTGCGAGCTGATGTAGTCGAAGATACGGTTGTAGCCGAAGGTGGCCTGGTTGACCATCGAGGCCGAGAAAACATGAGTCTCGCCGATGGCGGCATTGCGAGCATGATTGATGATGCGCTGATTGGTGCCGAAGGCGTTAGCTGAAGCAAAGGCTGGCGGATCCGACCCGCCCGGCACGTAGGAGAAGGCCTGTTCGTAGCTGAAGCGGCCGAAGAGTGAATCGGCGGAGGAGAAGTTATGGTCCACGCGAGTATCAAATCTCGTGTCGTCGAGTTCGCGAGTGGGAACGTTGAGAAAGTTGTATCCCGCGGCGACGTTGTTCGCGTTCGGCGCCGGGTACAGGTTAATCATCGCCTGTCCAATGTTGTTGAACAGGCCGGATGGAATCTTGTTACAGGGGGTGCCCTGCGGCTGGCTTCCGTCAGGATTGGCCGGCAGGGGCTGGCCAGCCGCATTGCACTGGAAATAGACATTTGGATAGACCGCGGGATTGGTTGAGGCCCCGATCATGTTCGGGTTTACGATGCCAAGACCGCTGACCGCATTGCCGAACGCATCGGCCGAGAAGTCTCCTGTGCGCATGGCCAGAGAGGGAACCAGGCCTGTAAAGACAATGCCTTCACGCTGATACTTTTGTTCGCCATCGATGAAGAAAAACGTCTTGTTTTTCCGAATGGGGCCGCCGATCGAACCTCCGAATTGGTTCAGGTTGAACTTCTGAGCGCTGGTCGCGAAGTAACTCTTGGCATTGAGTGCCGTATTGCGAAAGAACTCAAACAGCGATCCGTGGAAGTCATTGGATCCAGACTTCGTTGTCACGAGCACGGTGGGGCCGGCGCGGGTTCCGTATTCGGCAGAGTAGGTGTAGGTGAGAACCTTGAACTCCTGAATGTCATCGATCGAAGAGAAGATGGCGATACCGCCTGCCGTCAATTCGTTATTGTCGACGTTGTCCAGCAGCCAATCCGTACTGTTCGGGCGCGACCCACCAACTGACAAAGAGAAGGAGCCGCGCGCCGCGACCTCGCTGCTGGCCGCAGAGGTAAAAAAGCTGTTGGGATTCGTCTCCGCAGTAGCGCCCGCCGTGAGTGTGGCGAGCTGCACGAAGTCGCGGCCATTCAAGGGCAACTGCGAAACTTGCTGCGAGGTGATGACCTGGCCGAGAGAGGCATTGGCCGTCTCGACGGCGACGGCGCTGCCGGCAACGGTGACCGTTGTGGATACGTTCGCGGGAGCAAGCGTGAAATTCAGTTCGCGGGCTTGATCGACCTGCAGGTTCAAATCTTTGGATTCACTGCTTTGGAAGCCGGCGAAGCTAACGCGCACCGTATATGTGCCAACGGGAAGCAGCGGGATCAGGTAATGTCCCACGTCGTCGGTCTTCGTTTCGCGAGCAAGGCCGGTGGTCTGCGATGCAGCGGTGACCGTGGCTCCGGGGATGCTCGCTCCGGATTTATCAGTGACAGTGCCGGCGAAGCTCCCGGTGGCTTGGGCGTGCATTAGGGGACAGGTGGCTAACACTCCTGCAATGACGATGATGCAGAAGAAAACTTTAGGCGCTAAGCGGGAAGCCAAATCCCCTGAATGTTCCTGAGATACTGCCCCAATCGTTGGACAACTCATAAGGTCAGGCCTCCTCGCCAGTAACCGCTAACGACGCCCTTCATTCACGAGATTGAGTAACTCTAAGGAATTGGCGGCTGAACGTCAACGCGAGTTCGTCAATCACCCACAGAAAGTGGCCGCGTGGCCGAGGGTATCGAGAGTCGATATCTGTGACCCTTGTGGGTTGACGCTCGCAAATTACGAATGCAATTATCGAAGTCCGATGCTAGTCTGATCGGAAATCCACCGAAGAGGCTTCCGATGCGATGTCTCCTTGCACGGGTGGGCCTTGCGCTTGCGGTCCCCTTTCTCGCCCTGCCGGCGGGCGGGCAGAATGCTTCGGCTGCACAGGAACCGGTTCAAGGTCCTTTAACACTAACGCTGGCGATTCAGGAGGCCGAGGCCAAATATCCCGCCATTCGCGCAGCGCAGGAACGGCAGGAAGCGGCACGCAGCGCGATTGGCGTGGCAAAGACAGCTTACTTGCCACGCGCGGATCTGCTCTGGCAGGCCAATCGCGCCACTACAAATAAGCCAAACATTGCCTTCTTGCCCCAGGGAATTGTTCCCGTTCCCGATACCCCGGCGCGTCCCACGACAGGCCGGAGCGACTGGAATACGCTGACGGGGGTATTGTTTGCGTGGCAACCGTTCGATTTCGGAGTGCGTCGCGCCCAGATCGGCGTCGCCCGGTTCGGCTATGAATCTGCTCAGCACGCGACCGAGCTGAGCCGTCTTGACGTTGCATTTTCCGCCGCCGGAGCATTCCTGGATGTAGTCGCGGCAAGGCGAACCGTCACTGTACAGCAGGCGAATGTCGATCGGATGGAGGTGTTCGCCGGAACAGTACACGTTCTCGTGGACAACACTCTCCGCCCTGGCGCAGATGCTTCTCAGGCCGACGCGCAGTTGGCTCTGGCGAGAACACAACTGATCCAGGCTCAAACCCAGGAGCAGGTGAGCCTGGAAGCGCTGGCCAACTTTCTCCAGGTCCCGGCACAGGGAATTGCGATCGACGACAAAGAGATCCTTGGTGAAGCTCCAGCACCCGACCTGGCGAAGACCGCAATAGCCTCCCACCCGGCTGCCGAGCAGCTGGCGGCACTCCTTAATGAGCAGAAGGAACAGATCCGTGTGCTCAGCCGATCCTATGTGCCGGTCTTTACGCTCTACGGATCAGCCTCCGGCTTAGGGGCCGGACTGTCCAGTACCAGTTCCTCCCCAGTCTTCGAGGGTGGAACCTCGGGACTCGCGCCTACGGAGCTCAACTGGATGACCGCTTTTCAAGTTACGTTCCCGGCGTTTCAAATCTTCACCATCCACCAGCAGAAGCACCAGCAGCAGGCTCAGATCAACTCCACTCAGGCCCTCTATCAGCAAATGCTCAGCGACCTTTCCGCACAGGAAAAGCAAGCCCGAGCGATGCTCGATGGGGCACGGCGGGTGGCCGCGAACACCATTGTTGGAGTGGCGGCGGCGCGGGATAGTGAACGGCAGCAGCAGGCACGCTACAAGTCGGGTCTCGCAACGGTTATCGAAGTTTCTGCCGCAGAGGCCGCACTCGCTCAAGCCGAGGGCGAACACGCTCTGGCGCGAGTGAACGTATGGCGTGGACTGGCGGGAGTAGCTGAGGCGCAAGGGGACCTGACTCCCTTTCTTCAATTACTGAACAAGCAGCCGTGAACGGAAATCGCCAGGAGTAGAAGATCATGTGGCTCATTCGTGCAGCACTTCGCAGGCCGGTCACGGTGATCATCTTTGCCGTTGCTCTCGCGCTTCTCTCGGTCATCGTTCTGATGCGTACTCGCATCGACATATTCCCAGAACTCGACCTGCCGACCATTTACGTGGCGCAGCCATACGGCGGCATGAGTCCGCAGCAGATGGAAGGCTTCATCTCGTATTACTACGAGTACCACTTCCTCTACATCAACGGCATTGAGAGCGTTGAGGCAAAATCCATCCAGGGCACAGCTCTGCTGCGGCTGAACTTTCATCCCGGCACCGATATGAGTCAGGCGCTTGCCCAGACCATTTCTTACGTGAACCGCGCGCACGCATTTATGCCGCCCGGAACTGTATCGCCGTTTGTAATCCGCTATGACGCGGGGACGCTTCCGGTGGGGTATCTGGTGTTTTCCAGTTCATCGCGCACCCTGTCCGAGATTCAGGACCTCGCATTGAATCGAGTTCGACCGGCATTTGCGACGCTTCCTGGAGTCTCTTCGCCACCACCGTTCGGCGCCAATCAACGAACCATCATTCTCAACGTGAGTCCGCAGAAGCTGCATGCTTATGATCTATCGCCGGAAGACGTGGTGCGGGCTCTCACGACGGGAAACAGTATCCAACCGGCGGGTGACGCAGACATCGGCACAACGAATACTCTTGTCACGACTGATTCGACGGTGACGAATTACCAGGACCTCTTGAATATTCCTCTTCATCTTGGTTCGGGCGCTGCAGTGTATATGCGCGATGTAGCCAACATATCCGACACGTCCGACATTCTGGCCGGATATGCCCTGCTCAATGGCAAGCGCACGGTCTATATTCCCGTCACCAAGCGGCCTGACGCTTCCACCATTACCGTCGTCAATGAGGTACGAAGCAGCCTTAAGCGCTTCCAGTCGCTCATACCCGAAGACATCGGGATCACATACGAGTTCGATCAGTCGCAGTATGTTCGCGCCGCCTTAGGCTCGGTGCTGCGCGAAGGTTTGATCGGCGCAGCGCTGACCGGCCTGATGTTGCTGCTTTTCCTTCGAGACTGGCGCTCTTCCCTGATCGTGGTGATCACCATCCCATTCGCGCTCCTCGCTGCCGTGGTGGCGCTAAGCGTAACCGGCCAGACAATCAATATCATGACGCTCGGCGGCCTGGCCTTGGCTGTCGGCGTTCTGGTGGACGAAGGCACGGTACTGCTTGAGAACATTCATGTGCATCTCGAAGCATGCGAAACCAAGGCACGCGCCGTTCTTCTGGCAAGCCGTGAAGTTGCAACGCCTCGATTCCTCGCTATGCTCAGCGTGTTTGCCGTATTTCTACCCTCATTCTTCATGACGGTTCCGGCGCGATCGCTGTTCCTGCCGCTTTCTCTGGCGGTTGGTTTTGCGATGGCTGCTTCGTATATTCTGTCCAGCACTCTCGTGCCGGTATTGACCAATTGGATGTTGCGCGAGATACACAGCGAGAACTCAAGGCCGGGTCATCAGGCCGAAAAGAGCGAGGGCGGATTCGCACGCTTCCGCGGGCGTTTTCAGAGCGTTCTCGAACGCATAATGGATCATCCCGTGTTGCTGCTCTGTGGATATGCTGTCTTTGCCCTGCTGGTATTCCTTCTGGTTGGGCCGCATCTCTCACAAGAGATATTCCCATCTTCCGCATCTACGCAATTTCGCTTGCGTATCGACGCGCCAGACGGCACGCGGGTAGCCGTCACCGAAGACTCGGTCAAACAAGTCCTACAAGTGATCAGTCACGATGCCGGCGAAAACAATCTTGACCTGAGCCTCAGCTACGTCGGCACCCAGGGCTCATCGTACCCAATCAACGCGGTGTTTCTCTTTACCAGCGGACCGCAGCAGGCCATCGTCAATGTTGGTCTCAGGCCCGGCAGCTCAACCAAACTGGCAAGCCTTGAAGAACAGTTGCGCAAGGATCTCGCAGACAGATTCCCGAATTTGCGCTTTTCCTTTGACCCAGGCGATCTGATCAGCCAGATCCTCAACTTCGGCACGCCTTCGCTAGCGGAAGTAGCGGTAGCTGGCCCTCAATACGCAGATGTTCAAAGCTACGCCGAAAACTTGCGTCAACACCTCGCGCAGCTTAAATCCCTACGGGACGTGCAGGTCGAGGAGCCAACGCGTTACCCAACAGTCGATGTGCGGATCAATCGAGTGCTTGCCGGTCAATTGGGCGCAACTGCGGACGGGGTGGGTGCGGCGGTTGTCTCCTCAACCGCATCAAGCCGCTTTGTGGCTCCCAACTACTGGCGTGATCCGCGCTCCGGGGTCAGTTATCAGGTGCAGGTCGAGGTTCCACAGCCTCAGATGACCTCCCTACAGGACATCGCCAATATCCCCATATCGAGCACTACCGGCGCACATCCATTGCTCAGCCAACTTGCCGACCTCCGCACAACAACCGTTCCTGGCGAACTCGATCGCATGAATGGGCTTTGGATGCTGGCTATCTCCGCGAATCTCGGAAATAACAATCTCGGCGCTGCCGCGCGCGACATCAATCGCGCACTCAAAGAGGCTGGCGACCCGCCGCGGGGCGTTACCGCCACGGTTCGCGGACAAGTCAACGCACTGAGTCAGATCTTCGGCGAACTGTCGATCGGACTCGCGGCAGCAATCGTGGTGATCCTCCTGCTGCTAACAGCCAATTTCCAATCGTTTCGGCTTGCCCTGGTCGTCATCTCAACCACTCCGGCAGTGCTGGCTGGCGTTGTCCTCATGTTGTTTTTCACGGGAACGACCCTCAATCTTGAAAGCTTCATGGGGGCAATCATGGCGATCGGCGTGGCTGTTGCCAATGCCATCTTACTCGTGACGTTCGCCGAGCAGAACCGCCGCAACGGCGCGGAATCCCACGCGGCCGCGCGCGCCGCTGCCTCAGAGCGTCTGCGGCCGGTCCTTATGACGAGCCTCGCCATGATCGCCGGCATGATTCCGATGGCGCTTGCCATCGGGCAGGGCGGCGAAGAGGTGGCGCCTCTTGGCCGGTCCGTCATAGGCGGTCTCGCTGTGGCTACGCTGGCAACCCTGTTCCTGTTGCCAACGATCTTCGGTCTTGCACAACGAGGCTCTCCAATCGGTTCCCGTTCCCTCGACCCCGAAGACCCGGAAAGCCGCTTTGCCCAACCTATGGAGCCTTCGCGATGAAAAGATTAGCTTGCGCCGAGGTCTGTGCTTTGACGCTTATTGCTGCCCTCCTTGCCGGATGCGGCAATTCGAAGCCGCCCGCTGCGGCTACAGGACAAGTCACTGTCTCCGTCGAGACGGTATCTGTCGCCTCCCGCAAACTGGATACGACGATCAGTCTGCCCGCTCAACTGCTCCCCTATGAAACGGTTGATATTTATCCGAAGGTCACGGGATTCATCGATTCGATTAAGGTGGACCGTGGCTCCCGAGTTAAGACGGGCCAACTTCTTGTGCATCTTTCCGCGCCCGAGTTGGTCGCGCAACGATCGCAGGCCGAAGCCGCACTGCAAGCAGCCGAGTCACAGCTCGCCTCGGCGCAGGCAAAGCTTGCTTCCGATCAGGGGACCTACCTCCACCTAGCTTCCGCTGCAAAAACCCCGGGTGTGGTTGCGGGCAACGATCTCATGGTGGCAAATCAAACGGCTGTCGCAGACAAGGGTACGGTGGCAGCGGCGGAACACAATGCCGCGGCTGCCCGCGATGCGGTGCATAGTGTGACCCAGACGGAGTCCTATCTCAACATCAATGCGCCATTCAATGGCGTGGTGACGACACGCAACCTCCATCCAGGCGCCCTGGTGGGGCCGGCATCTGGGCAGAGCGGCGCAATGCCCATCGTCCAGATCGTAGACACAGACCGTCTCCGTCTGGTTGTGCCAGTACCCGAGGCTCAGGTCGGCGCAATAAAGGAGGGTCAGCCGGTGAGTTTTACGGTGCCCGCGTATCCCGGACAAAGCTTTCGCGCGCCCATTGCCCGAATCTCGCACGACGTAGATATCAACACACGTACAATGCCGGTTGAACTGGACGTTCAAAATTGGGAGGGGAGACTCTCACCCGGCAGCTTTGCAACGGTAATTTGGCCAGTCCAGCGCGCTTTCACAACGTTGTTTGTTCCGACTACGGCAGTCACCAGCGACCAGCAGCACAGTTTTGTGATCCGCGTTCGGGGTGGAAACGCTGAATGGGTTACCGTACAGACGGGGCAGACGGTGAATTCTGAGATCGAGGTATTTGGCGCTCTCCAACCAGGAGATCAGATTGTGCGTACCGCTTCCGATTCGATCCGCAACGGCCAGGCTGTCACCACCAGAGCCGCAAAACAATAACCACGTTCAAAGAGGACGTACCCGAAGACGGGCGCAATGGCAGAAAAGAAGTCCAAACAGGGACGGAATCAGGAGCTCTATATCGGACTCGTCCGTTTGCACGTCCTGCATCATGCAGCAGAGGAGCGGATTTTTGGCCTGGGTATCATCGAGGAACTGGGTCGCCATGGATATCGTCTGGGACCAGGGACCATGTATCCACTCCTGCATAGCATGGAACGACGAGGATGGTTGCGCGCAGACTCGGAGATCGTCCAAGGTCGACGACGCAAAACCTATGCCGCGACCGCTGCAGGCCGCAGAGCCCTGGAACTGGCCCGAGTAAGGGTCCGCGAACTCTATGAGGAAATGTTTGAAGATAATACATGACACCGCAAGATTTGAGGAGTCAACGAAGATGTCGGTGATTGTATCTGTGCGTGCTTTGGCTGATCGGGCGTGAACCAGATACTTGCAGTCGTGCGGTCTTTTGCTGCCCCGAACAATTAGAGACGGCTGAGTCGCTCGTCAAACCATTCAAATCGAGCTATTTCTTCGGCAAGCTGCCGTGAAGCCGCGTTGTCGGACCTATGCTCCGCGGACGTTGCTGGCCTTCGCCCGGATCCTTGAATGGTTATTATGTTGCTGACCTGCTCCCTTGGATCCGCACGAAACTGAGCATGATTTTCGGATTCAGGAGAAGGTAAGATGAGCAGGAGCAAGCATACGGAAGCGCAGATCATTGCTGCGCTGAAGCAGGTCGAAGCGGGGCGCACAGTGGATGATGTGGCCCGGGAGTGTGGCGTCAGCCAGGCAACGATCTACACGTGGAAGGCGAAGTTCGGCGGCATGGATGTCAGTGAGGCGCAGCGGCTGCGCTCGCTGGAGGATGAGAACTCGCATCTGAAGCGTCTGGTGGCGGATCTAGGAGTTTGTTGAAATTCGGTGTCGGAAGCGTGCAATTGCTGGGGCCTACAAGTGCCTCCTGATTTTCGGCTCTGCGGAGGTCCCGGAATAGAGGGGTTGCAGGTGGGCTGGGGGCTAGGCAGGTGGCGCGGATTAGGCCACCTGTGCTCTGAACATCGGATTTTGCTGCTGCTGGAACAGCTTCGGCAGGCGAAGCAGGTTATGGGCGGCGCAACTGAAGACGAACAACCAGTCAACTTTGCCCAGTCCTCGAAGTTTGGTCTGTCGTAGCGGTCCGCTCTGTTTCAGCCATGCAAAGCTCTTCTCGATGAGCCAGCGACGGCTGAGGCTGATCGCGTAGCCTAGCTGCCTAGTGGTGCGGCGATCCAGACTGCTCCACTGGTTAGTGGCCACGTGCGGCGTCACATTCAGCTCTCGCGCCGTGCGCACAAAATCCGTGGTGTCGTAAGCCTTGTCCGCACCCACCGTGATGCGCCGTCTGCGTTTGCGCTGCAGTCGCTGCAGCATCAGCAGCGCGGCATCGCGCTCCCCGTAACCATCGGCACGTGACCATGGCCGCAGCGATCAACCCGTTGCGGTTCTCCACCAGGGCATGGCCCAGATAGCTCAGCTTCGATTCCTTGCCGTAGCTCTTCTTGTATAGCCGCGCATCGGGATCTGTCGTGGACTGATGCGTCTGATTGCTTCGCTTCTGTCCGTGGAAATTCGTGCCCTCGCCGCCGGAACCATCCTTCGGCCGGAAACTCTTCTGCGAAGCCCACGCCTGGATCAGCGTGCCGTCCACCGTGAAATGCTCATCGGACATGAACTTCTTCGCCTGCCGGTTCACCTCGGCAAAGAAGTGCTGCGCCACCTCGGAGTTCAGTAGCCGATCCCGGTTCTTCGAGAACACGGCGTGGTTCCACACCGCGTCGCCCAGCCCCACGAACCAGCGGAACAGCAGGTTGTAGTCAATTTGCTCGACCAGCAGCCGCTCCGACCGCACGGAAAAGAACACCTGCAGCAGTAGCGCACGCAGGATGTACTCCGGAGCGATCGAGGGCCGTCCCGACTCCGCGTACAGCGTATCGAACTCCGCGCTCAGCGACCGTAGCACTGTGTCGGTCACCTTCCGCACTTCGCGCAGCGGATGGTCCGCTGGCACTCGCTGCTCCAGTGAAACGTAGCTGAACATCCCCTCTTGAACCCGCTCGTCTCCGCGCATGATCTTCAGACGCATCACCGCCACTCCGCGTCGCTGAGCAGGAACCTATTTCAACAAACTCCTAAGTCAGGACCGGGAGATGCTGAAGGTGGTCATCGCAAAAAACGGGTTGGTCTCGTAGACCGGAGGACGGATGCGAGTTGGCTTGGCTCGCAGTATCGAGCCAGTGAGCGCCGGGTGTGCGGGCTGATGTCGATTGCAGTGAGCAGTTATCGGTATCAGTCGCGGCGATCGGATGAGTTGCTGCGAGAGAAGCTGGTGCGACTGGCCAGAGAGAAGCCGCCGCTACGGCTATCGGAGATTGCAGGTGCTAGTGGAACGTGAGGGCAAGCGAGTGAACCATAAGCGGCTCAGCCTGGCAAGCCAACCCAGAACGCACATGTGGAGAGCTTCCACGGCAGATTGCGCGAAGAGTGCCTGTGGGTTAATTGGTTCGCGAACCTATTCGACGCACGCAGGAAGGTTAGTCAGTGGAAGGTGGAATACAACCAACAACGGCCACACAGCAGTCTCGGCTACAGAACCCCGGCCGAGTTTGCGCGAGTGGCCATAACCCAGAGCTATGGAAAAGACGTGGGCTCCGCCCACTTGGAAAACGCCTGCGGCGTTTCCCCCTTTCCCACAGCTCCGGCGACGGGCTAGATTTATAGACTTACCTATGCGGAACGAGGGGACAGGTCAGATCGCGTGCGCAAGGCCTGTTCGCGGGAATTACGCTGAATGGCGCTGTGGTGCAGCCAGACGACGACTCGACGCGTGCGATTCACGGTCATGAGGTTTCCTTCCGGAGCATCCTGTCAGGCGATGTTCACGCCCCGAAGTCGACTCTCGGTTTCATGAAGGGGTTGAGGATGCGGGCCGTGCAGGCGCGATCGCCCAAGTGAGAACAGACCAGAAGTAAGCGGCCTAAAACGGCACGGATCAGGGCCAGCTGATAGGGATTCTCGATGGATCCCGATCAGCTTCAAGAATTCGAAAGGAGAACACCATATGCCACTCATGCAACTCGTCATCACATTGGTCGTAGTAGGGCTTCTCTTATGGCTTGTGAACCGTTTCATTCCAATGCAATCCAGCATCAAGTCGATCCTCAATGGCGTCGTCGTGATTTGCGTCGTGGTATGGATTGTGAATCTGTTCGGTGGTTTCGGTTTGCTCCACAACATTCACGTAGGCCGATGAATCAAGAGTGACAGGCGACTGAAAACCAACCGCTGCCTCTAGCGTTCGTAGTCTGCCTAAGAACCAAAATGGGGAAGAGGAAGTGGGCCTGGTCGATCATTTGCCTGATCGGCGTGGAACAACTTGGCATCAACTGAACCACTGGGCAGACTGGCTTCACCCCGCTATCCATTCACCCGCCACCAGCCGGAGCCCATGCCACCTTCTATGGACCATGGCTTGTCTACGTTGCACTGCACGTGGGGCGGTCCTCTTTCTTATGCTGCGTGACCGTCTCTAAGAACTCAGGAGCAGAAGTCGCGGAAAGACGCCCAGACAACTGCTTAGGATCACGCCGTACGCTTACACTTCAGTAAGGTTAAGGCAGCTCCTTCTTAGCTAGAACCTACACCAGAGACTCCTTCATTCTTAGTTTCGCCTTGGGTACTAGCTTTGCCGCAGTCGGCTGCGCGCGCGAGGTTGGCTAGCTGCGAATCGGTTGCAACGGCCGGGCATGGTGTCACTGCGTTTCCGCCGATAATTGCGGGGGGAGGGTTCGAGCCGCAGCCTTCAAAGTTACAGCCGACTTGTGTGCTCGGGGCCATCTCAGTTGCGCCAGGAGCATCGCCACCATTGTTAGTGAGGTCGCATGCTGAACCGTCTTCGAACTGTTTGACAGAAACGACTATTTGATTATTGGCAACGCGGGTTTTTGAGCAGTCGTTGACCTCCTCGATCAGGATATAGGCATGCGACGACGCGTCCGGAATCGTGTTATTGTGAACATAGTTAATGTCATAGCTTGCAACTCCGCCATAAATATGGATATTATCTCGCTCATTATACCAAAGTACGTTTTGGTCAACCTCAAAGCCTTGGCTGTTAAAATCCAATGTTATTCCGGACGTTGGATAGGTGTCTCCGAGTCCGGCGGTTACTGTTTGGTTGCCATGTATCCAATTGTTATGAATACGGGTACCTGAGGCAACCAGATTGCAGCAGGCATAGATCGCTGCACCATCCCGGCTCAGCATCATTGTGCCGTACAAGTTGTTATACCCAATATCCTCATTGACAACGGCGTTGGGCAAAATGGCCTGGCGCCCCACGATACTTATCGTATTGTTCTGGATCACATTATTATTTCCATCTATCACTATCCCGGAGGCATAGTCGCCAACGTAATCGACGTATTGGATCAGGTTATTTCTGATTGTATTGTTACTACCTTCAAGGGCGACCCCCGTTCCAGCACTATACGAAATTGTGCTGTTCTGTAGAGTGTTTCCGGTGCCGTTGATGAGAATTCCCGAGTCGCTCTCATGAACCGCAAGTATGCTGAACTGGCTGCCGCTCGGATCATTGGAAGCGGTCGGCAAGTTCGTAAAATGGGAAACAAATTGAGCATTGATCCGATCCAGGGTGTTGTCAGTACTCGAGCTGTCAGTGATAATTGAGCTGGCGAAGATCCCAATGTTCTGAACTGTGACTCCTGACCGGCCCCGAAGATCGAAGGCGTACGACCGCTGCTTGCTACGAACGTCGATGGTATTCGGGTTAGCTTTGCCAGGCGCCATGAAGTATAAGGTTTCAGAGCTTGAGTCGTAATACCATTCTCCCTCGACGTCCAGAGCAGCGAGTGTGCCAAACAAGTAGTAATAACCACCGCGCGTCGGGCAAATCTGAGGACATGTGCCTGTCTCTATGCCAGATAGGGAAAGCCGGCCGTTTCCAGAAGAAGTAACTTGACCTGTTTCGTGCCCAAATGGATCGGTACCGCTCCAAAGATGAATCTTCGCGCCGGTCCAGTTAACTTGCGGCAGGCTGGAATCGACGACCTGCTCATTGTTCGTTCCGCCTCGCGCGGTAGCCCACCTTATATGAAAGAGGTCGTTTCCATTGGGCCATCGAGCTTCGGTCATCATTTCGTTTCCGACGAATATCTGATTCGTATCGTCGGACCTCATCGCCACTTTTGCCTTATAGATGGGTCCTTGATAGGGCGTCCATCCGGTCACAGGGTCAGAGCCGTCAACGACTACATTTTCGAAATTGTATGCTGCAATTGTGACACCTGAATTCGGAGTAACTGTTTCCCGATAGGTTCCTGCACGCACTTCGCAACTCCATCCCGAAGGTACGGTTGTTGCACAGTGTTGAATCGTTTGGTAAGGCTGATCGATCGTGCCTGGATTAGAATCATCGCCGGTCGGAGCGACGAATCGAGTGCTGCTGTTCGACGAGGGATTTACCGTGAGGTTCGCAGCATTGCTTGTCAATGTCCCAAACTCGTTATGTATAGCAACGGTGAATACCGAGCCAGTGTCTGCTGCTGACACAGCTGGAGTGGTATAGGAAGCTTCCGTTGCGCCGGGAATTGCCACACCGTTTTTGAGCCATGTGTAGGACAGTGGAGCGGAACCGGACGCGGCAACGGTGAACAAAGCTTTCTGCCCAATAGCAGCAGTTTGATTGGCGGGCTGGCCAGAGATCGACGGAGCGACGTCACATGTCAGGCCGCACCCGCAAATCGGGAGAATCACTGCGAGTAAAATAAAGAGACGAAGTAGTACCGATCGATACAGAGCACTATCCTCCAACGTAGTTCTCAGCGCAACCCTTCTTCAGAGAAACCGCGAAGGGGCCTCATGCACCTATGATCGACGCAGACGGGTCTAGGGGGGATGCTAATAGAACTTCGTTAGTTTGGCAACTCCTAGTGAGGCCTAACTCGCACATTTGAGGATAGTTCTCTCGCGGACGGAGCTGGAAGTGGCGGCACGCGCCCTTTGGCAATCGCAAGACGGCCGCGCACTGCGCTGAAACTGCCCTTTACTGCTCAACTCGCGGTATCCTGCCGAGTCCGCTCCTCGGGATATTGAAGTAGCTCGGTTCCTCAGGGCTCAGGAGGCTACCCTTACTAAAGGCTATTGTAAAATGCGCTTCAGGATATCAATTTCTTGCCTAAGCAGACGCTCCATCTCTGGCAAATGGGTCCCGTGAAACCCCAATGAGCATCAATATCGGATCAAAATCAGGAGGGAAACGTCTTGGCGGGGCTTCTTTACTTAACGGTTCAAAACGCCCTCTGTTCACTGTAGTCACGGCTGTCTTCAACGGCTCTGACCGTCTGGAATCGACCATCCTCAGTGTGTTAAGCCAGGGTTACGCCGATGTGGAGCATATCATCATCGATGGCGGATCAACGGATGGGACGCTCGATATTCTCCACAAATATGATAACTCGATTGATTATTGGGTAAGCGAGCCTGATAAAGGTGTCTACGATGCCTTCAACAAAGCCTGTCGTTTAGTTACTGGCGAATGGACGATATTTCTTGGCGCTGGCGATCTATTCTATGACGACGATGTGCTGGCTTCGATGGCTGAGGTGGTGCGCGACGTAGGATTAGAAACCGAGATCGTTTACGGTAAAGTGCGCATCACCAGGAGGGGGAAGATACCTGTCGAGACTTTGAATTCCCCCTGGAATCAGATGTGCGGACGATGGAGATCTGGAAGGCCGATGGTGCCTCACCATCAGGGGGTTTTTCACCGCCACCGTATCCTATCAGTCGACGCACCATTCGACATAACCTTTAAAATCGCGGCGGATAGCAAGCTCCTCTATAGCAGTATTCAAAGAGCGCAACCCGTGTTTTCTAACATCGTCGTGGCATCCGCATCCATTGGAGGGGTAAGTACGGCTGTGAGATATTCGATGACTGTAGCGAAAGAGATCGCCCGAATCAATCGAGAATTTGGATTCACTAACTATCCTCACCAGCTTTGGTTTTATTCGAAAGCTATCTTGAAAATGACAATAAACAAACTAGGGGGTGAAACAGTCTCGATGGTTTGCATCGATGAGTATCGGATGTTAACTGGCCGAGAACGTTTGCGGGGAAGATAATGACACGTTTTTATCCGATTGAACCAAACAAAAGATGTTGTGGCAAGAAGCTCGTAGTTTTAGAGGGACTTCAAAGTAATCACCTAATCTCTTCGGAGCGTGCGTAAGCAAAGAAAGTCTAAACTTCAGTAAATCTCTCGTTCGCAGATTGATGATAGATAGTCACTCCAGTTACGCGTTGCTTGTTTTCTAATTTATGGTGAAATCGTGGAGATGCTGGCGTAGCCGTACTATCCGAGTCTCCGTGCGCGAACGCAGCGAGGATGAAGCGTGATTTTGTGTCTGTTAGTTGCGGCTCTGCTGCCTGCAGCGATCAATATCCTTAAGGCTCGCCAGCTGACACACGTCGCTTTCTTCAGTGCCGGCTACCTATATTATTGGGTGCTTCCCATTATCGCTGGGCAGATTCAAATATTTAGCCCGGGTTCAGAGGGTGGTTTTGGCGATTGGGCAGGCTTTTTCCAGAATGTGCCTCAAGGCCAGCTCGTGATTTATGCCACATCTATTCTGATTTACTATGTCTGCTTTCTCTTGGGAGATGCACTGGCTCGAAAGGTGGCGCCATCGTCGCGAAAAATGAATGGCCCTTCTCTTACGTTCATTTGGGTTCTTTACATACTTACATTTATAGTTGCTGCCGGCTATCTGTACCATCTCCGAAATCTTCTTGGTGCCAACTACAACGATATAGGCGAGGGGATTCTTAGTATGGGCACGTTAGCCGCGCTCAGCCTTGTGCTTTTGGCGCTGGCGCTCCTTAAAACGACCGCAGGCGAAAAGGCCACATTTTTTGCCACGATATCGAATCGCTGGATATTGGGATACTTCCTTATTTCATTTCTACAACTCACGATGGGTGGTCGCCTGTATTTTGTATCGTCACTTCTGCTGCTGGCTGGCTACAGGTCTGTGTTCTTTAAGAAGTACTCGGGGGGTCAGCTTCTAGCATTTGCACTTGGAGCAGCAGCATTCGGTGGCGCGGCGGGACTGCTTCGGTTAAAGTCTGGTGTTAATGTGGGCGCGGTTGTGTTGAATCTTGCGGGTGAACCCGTCTTCACTTCGTTCTCACTGGTCAGCTTTCTGGGATTCAATCACATCCCCTGGATAGAATTCCCCAGATTCCTGGCAGGGGATTTTCTGAACCTCATTCCTTCTGCAGTCTTGCCAAATAAGATGGACCTTTTTCCAGATCCGACCAAGGCAGGATTTTCCTTCGTGAGCCCGATGGGAGCAATGAATTCCTGGGTTTCTTTCATTATCAATTTTGGATTGGCTGGGACAGCGTTAGTGATGGTGTTCATCGGCTTTTTTCTCCGCTGGCTTTTGATGAATGCCAAATCGCCGATTTTCAAGACACAGTATCTGATGTGCTCTGCGTTTTTAACCTTTACGTTCTTTCGAGACCCGTTTTCAGTGTCTCTAGTGAAGAATTTCTTTGAATTCAGCATAATCATGCCGCTTGTGTGTGCGCATTTAAGCGGTTGGCTGGTTTGGAGTGCAGGCGCGCATGGTGAACTGTTACGACGTGCAGAATCGACATCACATCCTTGACCGCCCCGAGCTATCTCGAATAAACCTGCAAGGTTTTCGCTGCACACTCCTCCCACGAATATCTGGAAGCCAGGATCCCACCCTTTTCAATCTTTTCGCGCCGTTTTGCGTCATTGAAACAGCTCTCCCTCAGTCCCTCTACCAGCGACGCTTGATCTTCAGCTGTGAAATAGAATGATGCGTCAGCGCATATCTCAGGAAGCGAGGATGTGCGACCCACGAGCACGGGACAGCCGAAGGACATTGCCTCCAGCGGTGGAAAGCCGAATCCTTCGTAAAGAGAGGGGTAAACGAGGAGATGAGCTTGGCCATAGGCGCGCGCCAGAAAATCGTCCGGTGCCTGCGGTGCAAATCGAACAGCATTCTCCAAGGATAGCTGCCTAACCGTCGCCATTTCAGAACTGGTTGCAAGGCCCCCACCGAGCACCAGAAGATCGAACTGCCGCTTCAGGCCGGCTGCAGCAAACGCTCTCAGTAAGCCATCAAAGTTCTTATAGGGCGCACGTGAGCCAACAAAGAGGAGAAAAGGGCGATCTCCGATTCGCGCGCGCTCAGAGTCATCAGGTTGACCTGGCCGAGGAATGCCATGGAACACCACGAAGGTCTTATCCTCCGACACCTGATAGAACTCATGCAGGTCCCGACGTGTAGATTCAGATGGACAAATAATTGCATCTGCTCGGGCAAATTGACGGGCTCGCATCTCCTTGATGGATTCCACGTTCTTGAAGAGAGCCGGATATCTTTCGTACGCGCAATCGTGATGGGTGACAACTACTTTTGTTGAATGTACCAGCGGGGCACATCTGTAGAGGGTCGGATGGTACACATCAAAATGGCCACGGAATGGAAGAACCAGGCTTGAAACCACTTCGTTGAACAGATATCTGTATTTACCGGGCTCCATGGTTCGCAACCCAAAAAATTCATGGACCTTGATTCCAGGCAAGCAGGAAAATCGAAATAAATTGTTGTTACAGCCCAGAAAAATCTCGGCTGCACAATTGTTTAAATGAGAGATCTGACGAAGTAACTCGAAATAATATCGGGAAATGCCTCCTTTGTCCTGAAGAGAAAAGACCTGATGATCGTAGAGAATCCGCATATTTCGATTCAGCCAGTTGGTGGGGATAAATTATCACTTACCCCCGAATTCGAAACGGACAGTCCGGTCCAGGCCTTCCCTTAAGGAATATGGAGGTGTAAATCCTGTCTCGGCGATCCGATTTGCTTGAAATTGTGTGCTCTCGCAGAACTTCCGGACTCGAACGGCGCTGATCGGGAATGAGCGTCCTGTCAATCGCGCAATGCCGTCGAGCACGGTGGCCCCGGCAAGAGCGACCGATTTCGGAATCTTGGGTGGCATTTTCGAAGACCTACCCAGACACTCCAAGATGTGCCGGACCAGGGTGTTGGTGTCCATATCAGGCCCATCTACATAATTGAAAATGTGGACTCCGCTGCCCATGCTCAACAGATGGGCGAGGAATGCTGCGATATTCTCCACATACGCCATTGACTTGACATTGGCGCCGCTCCCCACCATCAGAAACTTCCCGTTTGCAATCTGGTGCAGAAGATTGTATACGTTACCTCTGTTTCCCTCGCCGAAAACAACCGTAGGCCGCACAATGACCAGTGAACGAGTAGGGTCCTCTTCAGCCCATGCGCGGTAGATTCCCTCTGCCTCGAGTTTCGTTTGGCCATAGGAGTTAAATGGCGCAAATGGCCCTGCTTCGTCGACTTGCCCTAATGGAAATCCATACACAGCAACGCTGCTGGTAAAGATGATTTTCGAGATTCCCGCTTTTCGCGCAGCTTGGCAGACGCACTCCGCTCCTTCGACGTTTGTTTCGTGATAACGCGAAATTGGGCGGACATCGTCGCGATGTTCAGCAGCCAAGTTAATTATGGCGCCGGCCTGTCGGCAAAGCTCTACTAACGTCTCCTCACGGCGAATATCGCAATGTGCCCATAAATGCGGAAACGCTTTACTCTGGTTGAGATCTCCGACGCGAATGTTCTCCCCTCGCTTCTGTAATTCCGAGGTCAAACGCGTCCCGATGAATCCCGAACCGCCGAGAATCACAATACCCTTATGCAGAGCTGCCGCCTCTGCTGTCGGAGAAAATATCATCTATGCCCGTGAACTGGTTTCCATAAAGACGTCTTCTTCGGCCGCTGCGGTACCCGGCGGAACTCCGCGTCGCCTGTCAATGGCAGCCTTCATTGCATCGAGATATTTACCCGCGATATCACTGGGTCGAAATTCCCGTTCAACACATCGGCGCGCACTCTCGCCAGCCGCCATTCTAGCATTCGGATCGCGATAGTAAGACAGAATGGCATCGGCCAAAGCGGACGGATTTTCAGGCTCTACGCAAATGCCACCGCCGGCCCGTCGCAGCAGATTCCAGGTTTCGCTTCCTGCATCAACGGACGCGATCGAAGGACGACCTGCGGCCATGATCGTAAAGAGCTTGCAGGGTACCGATTCGGTAGTAAAACCCCGGCGCAAAGGAATGAGACAAACATCAGCCGCCCCATACATTGCCGACAATTCTTCCTGCGGCTGGTAAGGAAGGAAACGCACATTTTTCAATTCGAGCTCATTGAGGTAGGCCTGAGCACTGCCCTGGCTTGCTCCGTTTCCAACCATCAAGAACACTATGTCGGTGTATTCATTCAGAAGCTTGGCTGCGTCCAGGACGTTTTCAAGCCCTTGCGAAAATCCCATGTTACCCGCGAACAAAACCACGAATTTCTTTTCTACATTGTTCTTCAAGCTGAACGAGTTCAGCTTCGATTCTGGAGTGATGAAGTCTGGATCGATGAAATTGGGGATAACTGAGATCTTTTCGTCGGGCACCCCCTTTTCAAGGAGGTTATTGCGAAAGCCATCAGAGATTACCGCGACGCCTGCGGCACGTCGATATACATAGGCTTCCATTCTTTTCAGGCGTTGAATCATCTTGTCGCTTTTCAGCACGCCTGCTCTTACAGCGACATCAGGCCAGATGTCCTGCACGTTATACACAAACGGCACGTTGCGTAAGCGACCTACAAGATCTCCAATGACGCCATTGCTAAGCGGTGGCGATGGGACCAAGATGACATCGTGCCTCGGTAGCGTCGCTCCGCGCATAAAGGAAAGCAGACTAAACGATCCGTAGCTCAGGATGCGCTGTGCCACATTTGCCTTGTCGCGGGCCACATGTGTGTAGACCCTATAAACCTGCATCGAGCGTGAGCGCTCACGCCAGATCATCTTTCCGGAATACTCAGGCCATACTCGATTCATGCCGTAGTGAGGAACTGAAGTAAGAACGGTAACTTCGTTTCCCTTCGCGGCGAATTCATCGGCCAGCTTGCTCATAATTACACCAGTGGAAGCGATGTCCGGCCGAAAATATGTACTTAGTAAGAGGATTCGCATTGGAAGGTCTTAAGTGATCACCCTACACGGTCATAGACTTAGAAGCCAGGTTTTGGGCTTGGGGTCTGAATCCATTGATAAGTTTTCGCGAGTCCTTGCGCAACCGGTTGAGACGGCGCCTATCCAAGCTAGGTACAACCGCTCGTTAAACAGTTTCCCAACCATACTCGTGATCGGGAGCAGCAGGGTAAGCTGATTCCTCCGAGCAGATTGGGTTGGCAGGATCCTTTTGATTATATCCTGCATAAATACACGCCGATGAAGAGTAGGAGAATCGCTTTACTCCCGTCTTGCGGTCTGCCTCCACAATGTTCAGGTTAACGGAACCCCAATTATGCGTGACACAAGCGCCGTGCTCACCAGTAAAGATGTATCCGGCTCCGCCCATATTCGCGTCCAGCTGATAGACATCTTCTCGCGGAAACTGCTCGAATTGATAGGAATGAGATAACTTGGCAGGAAGGCTCGGATCCGCTCCGCACGGGACTGCAGCCCGCTTACGAGGCCTACTCGCCGCTCGCGAGTCTTTAGGAGAAGATTGAGGCGAGGCAGCGAGATTCCGGCAGCAAATCCTGCAGCGGGCTTTCAAAACGGTTTTTGCCGGCTTCTTCAACTTTATGCTTGCTCCGAATTCCAGTCGCTCGAGTTTGGGGCCGATTTCGCCGGAGCGGCTCTGCCTGCTCGGTCGGAAATTTGGTAGAAAAATGGCAGGGAACGGTGCCGTTTGTCGGCTTTTAGGCTTTGCTGGCTCGTAAGTCATTTGCCATCAACAGATCTGCATATCCCAATCCCGTGGAATGGAAGAAGTCGCCGGCTGGACGCCGAGCGGGTCCAATGGCGACCAGGTCCGCCAAAATGGAGCCTCGAAATGCCGGCATGTGCTCCCCCACCGGTGCGAAGCATATGGAGGCCTGTCGGCTCGCGGCGCGTCCGGGCAGGGGTGGCCGAAAAGGATGACGCATCGCATGGCGGAGCATGCACTTAAGCGTCCGTATCGCTTGCGTCCTTTCCGCGTCTGGTTCATACTAACCAACATTCGAAATTACCGCAGTCCTGTGACGGAAGTCGCAGACAGGGATCTGATGGGAGGCGTGTGCCGCTTTCGTCTGCTTTCAGGGTGATCGAGAGTGGTGCGAAAAATCAGTCTGACCGGATTTTACGAGAACCCGATTCGCAGTATCGATCATCAATGACAGAAAGAACCAAAGACAGATGGTTGTGCGGCAAGAAAGCAGTGGCCTGGTCTATTGAGAATCCGGTAACGAATTGCAGTTTCGCGAAATAGCTTTTTCAGTTTGGAGTTGAAATCCTTCGAATTGCAGTAGTTTTAGCTCCTGAATGCCGCCTACCATTCACGACAGGAGACGCGAATGCACACAGAGCAGCCGGTCGAGTCGGTACCAAGTTTTCGGCTCGATGTTCCCCTCCACACGCTTCTTACTCAACCCAACGGACACACTGTCGGCCTGCAGCCGATCGGCGAGCCACAGACCTTCCCCGATCCGGTTTTTCCGCAGCGCCCTGATCTGCTGGGCCCCATCGATTTTGAGGAAGAATGGACTCCGCCCCAGAAACGCAAGTACTCGCCGGGGCAGATCTATCACGCGATGCAGGGATGGCTGTTCCCTTACATCCGGTCGCGGGTGACGTCGGGTGACTTCCATCCGCTGATCTCGTATCTATTCACCGAATTCAAATGCAACCTTGATTGCCATTACTGCTGGGCCTTCGACAATAAAGTGAAGGGTATGACCGAGGACACGGCCAAGCGGTCGATCGATT
>CAVRUM010000015.1:0-502053 GCA_963724375.1 uncultured Acidobacteriaceae bacterium | reverse complement strand
CCATCCTTCTGGCTTTTCGTTAGGTGTGTTGTTATTGGCTTGCTGGAAGCGAAGCTTTCTCTATCTGCGCTTCAGGTTCATGCGAGTCAGGTACTGCCTGCGACTTCGCGAAGACAATGTAGATCTCTGTCCCTGCCGGAACGCTCACCACGATGTGCTGCATCGTGAGCATGCGCATGATCTGCTCGTCGCCAGCATTGCCGATGTTATCGGCAACGCGCATGCGGAGCATGTCATTTTCGCTGAAGGCGCTGTTTCCACTGGGAGCGCCCACGATCATTGCCGCCGTCTCGCCAAGCCCCGAGAGCGAGCGCACCATCAGGCTCTTGCCGCTCTGCTTGCCCGTGACCCTGCCCTTGATCGCCGCCAGGTTCGTGTCCGCTGCCACGGCTTCTATGGGAACGGTTTCCCCGCTCGCGAATTCAATGCTGGAGAAGACGATATTCACCAGACCGGCGGGATCGGCCTGGGAGATCTTCCCTACCGCTCTGCTGCCGGCGGGAATAAGGATCTGTCCGTCACGTTCGTAATTGTGCTCGATCACGGCCACCACGGGCGCATGGATCGCTGTGGTGGCCATTGCTTCGAGACGCGCAGCCACATGGTAGCCGGGTGCAAGACCCAGGTTGGTAATAGTTGCGCGCGTAAGATTGCCTTCGTTTCTCAGCCCGCTTCCCTGCTGATGTAGGGTGAAGACAAGCGACGGTTTGTTGAACGCTTCTTCCTCTTTCTTGATCTCCTGCTGCTCGCTGGCGCTGTTGCTGCCATAGGGAGGAGGCGACCACTTCTGCTCACCGGGCGTGGTGTCCGGCTCCTGAAACTTCGCAACCTGATTAAGGGATTTCCCCTGCGCAGGGTTCGATTGACCAGCCGCTTGTGCTCCCGAGGGCTTAGCAGACTTCGTGCGTTCGATGTCGGAAGCATCGACACTGCCGGGCTTATTGGTTTCTGCCGGCGAGGCCTTCATCTTATCACTCGGCACCAGATCTCCCGGGGCCGTCGGCGTGGCATATCGGCCAAGGTTAGGCTTTGCAGCCTCCGCCGCGGTCTTCGGTTTTGTGGTCCCCTTCGTTGACAGGAAGGCGATCATGCCTATTGCGAAGACGAGGATCACACCGATCACAACCAGCATGAGTGAGAGGTTTCCACGGCCGCCCCCCGTCGTTCGCTCGAGCACAAACGGGCGCCGTTTGATGTCGCCCGGGCTATCTGTTCCATCCTCCTCTGAATCGGTGATGGGAACGACTTTCTGCTGCGCCTGTTCCTCTTCCAGCGCGATTTCTGCTTTGCCCATACTTGCCTCCCTTCTCGAGGTTGAATCTTCTCCTCGATTACCTTGCTGGCGCGACAAACGGAACCGGCAGCAACAGCGGATTGTCGACCTCGCTGGCGGTTGCGAGCTCGAGCAACAAGCGGTCCTTGCCCTGCTTGAAACCAGGCCGGGAGAACTCCACGACTCCATCGGCGCGCTCTCCCGGCGCAAGACGCGTAGCGTTGAGACGGCAGTCTGTGACTGCTACTTCGTCAGCCAGGGTCTGGTGGTGCTTCTTTTCTTCCTTTTTCTTGGTGTCTTCCTCGTTCGGGCTGCTGAGTTCTACCTGTGGCGGAAGGACTTCAATCCAATGATCCGTCGTGTTCAAGACGGAATAGGCAACCAGCATCTCGTCGCCCTGCGAGCGTATCTCTCCGAGAGCACCGGTCATCGGCTTGCCAGGTGCTTTTCCGTCCGGATTTCTCTGCTTCTTTGCGACGGTATCGACCCAAGCCGGTGTGGCGATATTTGCTTGTTGCTCTAGCGCAAGATCGATTACCGGGATCTTCTTCGGCTCCGGTTTCACTTCCGGCTCGTCACTGTGAATCACCGAATCCGCTGAGCCGATCAGGAAGCTTTGCACAGGCAGGTAGTTCACTACGAAGTCCACCGGCCTGGTTCCTGTTTCTCCTTCGGAGACCAGTCGAAGGCTGATCTCGTGACCGGACTGGAGCGCGATGATGAGGTTGCTCGTCGCCGCATCCTTGGTACTGGGCTTCACGAACACCAGCCTTGGCTCCTCGGCGGAATGCTCGACCTCGAAGAGTGTCGGCGCCCCGACGGCGACCGAAGTCACAGGCTCCGGAAGCCGGATGGTCGTCGTGAAGAGCGGCCGCAGGTGCAGATCGGTGACCGTGCTGGCGGTGAGAGGAAAAGCGCTGATCGCCGGCTGGACTTCGTTGTCAGGGTTTTGCCCGGCAGTTGGCTGCTGCGCCCCGGTCACGCCCGCACAGATCATCAAGAACGAAGCGAAAACGAAACCTTTCATTACTGGCCTCCCGAAAGAGAAGTACGATCAAACACGTCTTCGCACAAATGCCGCTCATACCGTCGGCGCACGGCCTCGACATACGCCACAACGTCCCGGTTCCGGTAGGCTAGGCCGCGCTTGTCGAGAGGTCCCGAGCCGGAATAGTAAGCGGCGACCGCCAGCCGTAGCTCTCCATGAAACCGCCGCATCAGATCTGACAGGTATTGCACGCCTCCGCTCAGGTTTTCACTGATCGCATAGCGGTTGCGCACGCCGTAGCGTTCGGCGGTTTTGGGCATCAGCTGCATCAGTCCCGCTGCTCCCATGTTGGAAAGTGCCGCAGGGTTCCATCCCGATTCCTGCTCGATGATGGCGTGCACCAGGGCGCGCGGGACTCCGTAGTGATCGGCGTAGGCGTCCGCATAGTACTGGAACTCGGGCGTGGGTTGGGCTGTGCATGCCGGCACAGCCATCAGAGACAGGAGCATAGACAAAAGCGCGGCAACGCAGAGGCCTAACCGCTTCATGCTGTCACCTCTTCCCTTTTGGGTTCTGGACTGTTTGCGGCATTGTTCAGCTCGTTCGCATATTGACCTGCCAGCCGCACGATGGACTCAAAGCACTGCTTGAGCAGCAGCCGGTTGCGGTCCCCCTCCGTCTTCGCGATCAGGGGCAGCATGATGTCCTTGTGCTCGCGACCAAGCCGCGTAAGTCCAAGTAGTTCCATGGCCAGAGCGACATCATTCATCTCGGAGATCGATGGTGGTTTTTCCAGCGTGTAAGCGCGCAGGCTCTTCGCCAGCCCGGCGATGAACTGGTGCGTTTCTTTTCCGGCTTCCGGGGTCCGCCTGGCGACGATGGCCGCCTCGCGCTCCGCGGTCGGATGCTCAACCATCAGGTAAAAGCTGCGCCGCCGCAGCGGATCGCCAAGACGGCGCTCCTGGTTCGAAGTCAGGAAGACATGAGGGACCGAGGTCGCCTGCATGGTTCCCATTTTGGGGATGGAGAGCGTCCAGGCAGAAAGCAGTTCCAGTAGCATTGCTTCGAATGCGTGGTCGACTTTATCGATTTCGTCGATCAGCAGCACGCACCGCTGTTCCTGCTCGATCGCTTCGAGAAGTGGCCCGGCCATGAAATAGGAGCGGCTGGTCACTTCCCTTTTGATCTCGGCCCAATCCGGAGTGCGCTCGCTTCGGCTCATCAGCAGGACGTAAAGCTCCTGAAGGCTGCGGTCGTACTGGCCGATGGCCTTTTCTTCATTGATGCCCTGGTAGCACTGGAGGCGGATTAGCCGCACGCCATAGGCGCGCGCCACGGACGCCGCCAACTCGGTCTTCCCCGCGCCCGCGGGACCTTCCAGCATGATGGGGCGGTAGATCATGCCGGCCAGGTAGATGGTCGTGGCTGTTTTGAGATCGGTGAAGTACCCTACCCTCTCCAGTGCGGCGAGGGTCTCCTCGGGCGAGGAATACATCGGCGCTCTCCTCCTGCCTGTTGCCAGGTGGGCAGAGCGTAGAGCGGGATGCTCTTTCGGTCAAATGAAGGGTTAGTGCTCGGGATAGACCTGGTTATCTGGCCCCAGCCAGCCTTTTTCCGTCCACTGGAAGGGATAATTGCTCGACCAGGTCTCAACCCACCCAGGTGGTTGAATACCGATTTGCTTTGAGTGCTTCTGGGTAGCCGTGTAATAGAACGTATAGAACTTGACTCCATTAACTTCTGCCATCTGGCCGTTCGTCTTTTTTAAGCTGATTAATTGTGCCTCATTCGCTAATGGTCCTCTGCTATGTATGCTCGTCCAGACCTTGATGGCGTCTTCCTCGGTAGGCGGGTTGGGATCGTGCTTGCAGCCGCTCCCGGACAGGATAGCGGTGAGAACCGTTGCAATAACAAAGCCCTTCGCCGCATACTTCATTCCGCGGGCCCTCCGTCTGCCCTCTTACGTTCCAGCTCTTCGCAGATCGGCTTTAACGTCTTCAACGTGTTCTCGAAGAGTTTTCTCGCCTCTTCTATGCCCTCGGTAGCGCCCCACATCCGCACATGACGCAAAATGATGGCGTGTGCTGCCGCCATATCTGCCACGAATGGAATGAACATCTCCCGCGGCTCTTTATCCAGGGAATCCAGGAAGTCCACCAACCGCTTCATGTAATCGTCCAGCCGCTCGTCTCCCAGCTGGAGCATGCGCTCGTCGCCTAAGGGCTTGTCCGTCATACAGGCTGAGTAACCCCCGCAGCGCCTTTGTACCACCCCCGAGGGAATTTCGCACCTGCCTTGCCCTCTTCATTCGGACGAGGTTTTCGTGACTCCCAATTCTGCAGAAAAGAAAGTTGGGCCCGATTTCCGAGACTCTCGGCTTCTGAATTTGCTAGTTGTGGTTCTTGCCAGGCTGTCTTCAATCGCCATGCCGGATCGGTTCAATATTTCAAGCTTGTCCTTTGCAAACGCCGCAGCCGCTTCGACGCTTTCAAACGTATATCGGTCCGCATCCCCGCGTGCAACCGCCTCCAGGAACATCTCTTCGGATGGAAATCGCTCTCGCGAACGCTCACTTGTGGTGTCTCCGACTAGCGCCGCGAGGCTCTGATCTCGGCACACCTCCTCCAATCCGGGAAATCGATGCACATCCAGGATTGGAACGATGATCACCCGCTTCATGATCGCTTCTCCTAGCGAAAATGCTTCCGCACAGACGCACAGTATGAGGAGTTCGGCCCTCGGTCAATTCGTGAATGGTGATTGTTGCGGGGCTCCCTGTCGCCAACATCGACGACCTTTCCGGCGGCAGAAGGACGGACTTGGCCTGTCGCAAAGCGTTCGCTTAGGAGTTGTTAAAGGAGAGCAGTATCCCTCTTGTATCCCCGAGGCCCTGGAAGGGCTAAAAACTCGCTCAATCGACCTTCATCCGTGTCTCGACCCCGATTTCACTGGAGTAAATCAGTTGATTTGACCGAGTTCTGAAGCCGATTTAAAAGCTCTCGTAGGCCGAGCTCTGGAACGGCCGGCAATGGAGCTTTTCTTGCAAGGGAGAGATTCATGGGCCTTCAGCAACCTAATTGGAGAAGTCCTTCGAACGACCCGATTGAGCCACTGCTCGATATAAACCGGACAGCCCACCTTCTTGGGATTTCCGTGAAGACGCTGCGGGACTGGATCCAATATCGCCGGATCGATTACGTGAAGGTGGGCACGAGGGTGATGTTCCGCCCTGAAACGATTCGCAGCTTCGTTCTTGAGAACACACGGAGGGCAGAGATCGCATGAAAGTGTTTAAACGACCGGGAAGCCGCTTTTATGCTTATAAATTCCAGTGCAGGGGCAAGGAGTACTATCGGTCCACGCGATCAGCGAATCGCCGTGAGGCGGAGGACATCGCTGCTGCAGCCCGGCGACAAATTCTCCGTCAAGCTGCTGGTTTGGAAGAACCCGAAACCAAAGCGGGGCAGGCTCCCAAGCGGGAGCCCCCGAGTCTTCGCCAATTCCAATCGGTTTTCAATGCTTGGGTCAGTACTGCAAAAGAAGAACAAAAGGGCACGGTCAAGTTCTACCGGGAGAGCTATCAAAAGCTCCTCGATTTTGAGTTGTGGGCTGATCTTTCACTTGATGAAATTGACGAGCCGAAGATCGAAGCGTTTAAGGCGTGGGCACTTAGGCATGCGGGAAGAAGACGGAGCGGCAAACGTACCCCAGTCACCAAAACAACCGTGAACCGCTATCTCGCTACTTTGCGAAAGGCGCTCCGCTATGCTCACCGAAAGCTAAAGCTCATCGAAAAAGTCCCGGTGATCGAGCAATACAGCAAAGACGAAGGCGCCGAACGGGAAACAGATTACGTATTCACAAAGGAAGCCTACGGCGAATGGATCGAAGCTGCGCCCGAGCCGCTACGCTCCGCTTCGATTCTCGCCCGCCATTCCGGAATCTGTCGCGGCGAGATGCTGAAGCTAATGAAAGATTGTGTGCATTTTTACCCTGAGCCGATTGAAGACAAGATTTATGGCAAAGTCTTGATCAAACGCGGCCTCAAACGGCGGGCACGAAGGCGGGAGCTTTACATCAATCGCGAAATGAAGGACATATTATCGGAGTTGGTCGCCTCATCAAAATGCGAGTTCGTGCTCACGCATCCCGGAGACCCTACCAAGCCCCTGGGAGCTTGGGTCCTGGAGACCCAGATAGGTGCTCTGCGGAAAAAGATTCATCCCCACCCTGACGCCGGGCTGCACGCGCTGCGGCACACGTTTTTGACGGGAGCCGGCGAATACACCGATCCCTTTACATTGCAGTACGTAGCCGGCCACGATAATATAAAGACGACCATGCGTTACGTCCATCCCCAGTCCAATGCGGTTCAAAAGTTGTTTGTACGTTTGGCAAACTTGGATCGCGAGCAAAACGGCTTTGAGAAGGCACGGAGGTTTGGGGTCGGTGCAAAATCCGGTGCAGTCGCAACGGGCTCTCAAGATTGCATCGCTTAAGTTATTGAAAATACGCAAGTTTCTAATGTGCGGAAGTGGTGAAATGGCAGACACACCATCTTGAGGGGGTGGCGCCGAGAGGCATGGGGGTTCAAGTCCCCCCTTCCGCACCAAAATGTCCACTATCTTTAGGATTCCGTCCAGAAAAGCGACCGCATGATTTACCTGTTCATCGTCATCCACGTAGTTGTTTGTCTGTTCATGATTGCCATCATCCTTCTCCAGCAAGGCAAGAGCGCCGACCTCGCTGGGGCCTTTGGCGGTCAGGGTTCGCAGACAGCTTTCGGACCCCGCTCGGCGGCCAACCTTCTCACCCGCACCACTACCTGGTGCGCTGTGGTTTTCATGATCACTTCGATCGGCCTGACCGTGATGATGGCGAAGCACTCGCACAGCCAGCGCTCTGTGCTCTCCGGAACTACATCCAGCCAGTCGAAGCCGCCAGCAAGTAGTCAGCTCTGGAAATTTCGTTGGGCAGGCCCGATCGCCTGCCCTTTCGTCTTTTGATCGCTCACCACAACACTCCATCCACCGCTTTCACCGGATCCGGTAGCTCGGTTTCACCGATCAGTTGCCGCAGGTTAATCTCTATCGTCGTCGCGATCGCAGTCATCGGGACATCGTAGATGGTGTTGTCGAACGGATCTTCCAGATCGCGGCCGATCTTATCCAGAGCCATGAACATGGAGCCGACGACTAGCGAGCCCAATGGTGTAAACCACTTCAGACTTTCCACCAGAGCTACCGGCAACAACACGCAATAGATCAGAACAAAGAACCGCGCCAGAAAGTCATATTGCCTCGGCATCGGAGTATTCTTGATCCTCTCCGCGCCGCCTTGGGCGTCCATTAGGCCATCCAGGCTGCGGTCGATCGCTTGCCACTCCCATTCATCCAGCCAACCGCGCCTGCGCGCAGCGACAAGCATCCTACCTATCTCCCGTTGGAGCGCCAGGGCCACATTCTTCTCGTGCATCAGCTTATTCAGGTCTTCTGCCTGAACAAAACGAGCTACCTGCGCCACAGGATCGAGACCCCGAAGCTGCTGTCGCAGGGCGTGAACATATGCCACTTGGTGAAGCACCAGCTTCCGCTGTACCTGCGCGACCTCAGCCTGTTCTTGTTCTGTTGCACCTTCGCCAGCGCTCATCGTATTGAAGACTTGCCGGGCGAACGTCCGGCTCTTGTTCACGATGGCGCCCCATAGGGTTCGGGCCTCCCACCAGCGGTTATAAGTCGATCCATTCCGGAAGCTCACCAGAAGGCCGATTGCAGCGCCGTAAAGCGCAAGCGGAATACTGGGCCAGCTTATCCAGGTCCAGTGCATCACCATCTCGCCGATGACTACAAAAAAGTCCCAGCAGATGAATATGAGCATCGACCATCCCATCGCCCGGATGATCTGCGGCGCCCGTACCGCCCAGGAGACAATCATGCGACCGTCACGCCTTAACTCCGGCCGTCACCGGCACAAATTTTCTCTGCCCCTCCTCAGCTATGCGCACCACGCCTTCGCCGATGTCGTACACCCATCCCGAGATCGTGAGTTCGCCGCGTGCCATGGCCCCCGCCACACTTGGGTGAGTCCGCAAATGTACCAGCTGCATCAGCACGTTCTCTTCTGTAAGGTGCCTGATCCGCTCTATCGGATCCTGCCCCTCCTGCGCCATGCTTTCAGCCACCATCAGCGCCGCCTGCCCGTGGTGAAGCCAGTACTTCACGGTCGGCAGATCCCTGGTCGAATCAGGATGCAGAAGAGCCTTCATCGCGCCGCAATCGGAATGTCCGCATACCACCGCGTGCTGCACCTTCAGTGCCGACACTGCATACTCGATCACTGCTGTTACGCCGCCCGGAGATCCGCTATAAGGCGGCACCATGTTGCCCACGTTTCGAGCAACGAAGACCTCTCCGGGTCCTGCGCTTGTAATCGCCTCAATGTCAACCCTTGAATCCGCACACCCGATAATGAGCGTGTGCGGCTGCTGCGGCGTGGCCGCTGCACGCTGGTACTGCTCCCTCTTCTCGGCGTGAACTTCGGCGTAGAACCTGCGTGCCCCCTCTTTCAGTTTCTCCAGAACGCGATCGCTCATGCTCGATGGCCCTCGTTTTGCAAAATTCACCCGGCTATTGGCTTCCGTGATGAACCACAAGGTATCATTTCTTTCTCTAAGCCGCGGCACGATCAGCTACTAAGTTATGGATCGCGATTCCCGTTTCAGGCGCTTGGCGCTCAAGTGCATGGTGCTGATGTCCGCTGTCTTGTGCAGCTTTGTGTTGGCCGTTTCCGCCCGGGCGCAACAAGCGGAACCGGAAGACCCGGAAGATGAGAAGCAATTCGGCCTCTGGCTGGATCAAGGCATTTCGACCCCCCTCACCACCAGCAAATCTCTAGAGGTGGAATTTCATGAGCGCCTCGACGAAGGAGGGTCGAACCTGTATGAATACTTCATTCAGGGCGGCGTGGCCTTTCGGCCCCGGTCGTGGTTGACGGTAATACCGATTTACCGCTATCAGCGCTATCCCGGAAATCCGAAGATTAACTATGAAAATCGGCTTCAACTCAACTTCACGTTAAGCAAAGCACGGGGTCCGCTGCGATATAACCTGCGCACCCTCATCGAAGGCCGGTTTCCGGATGACCGCCCTGCTTCGGCGCGTCTCCGGTTTCGCCCCGGCGTTGACTATACGATTCCTTTTCGGATGGCGCGGCGCCCCGTGCTGGTCGTGAGCAACGAGTTCTTCATCGTTCCGTGGTTCAACCCCTTTGCCAGCGGCGACAGCGCCTATACCCAGAATCGATTCCAGATCGGAATCCGGCAGCCGCTGACCGATTCGTTCTCCATGCGGGCCTACTACATGTGGCAATCGGTAAATCTGCCCGAGGGGTGGGACACGAATGAAATCATCGGCATCTCTCTGGCATTCAGGGTGCCACGCAAAGTAAAGTGACACTCCACTGACAGCTCCGTCTATGGCTCCTGAAACCCAACGGGCTCACCGTGTTTTTTCGCAAATTGAAAGTCTCCTCCGGTATCATGGCATCGCCGTTGATAGCCTCACGAGGAGCCCCATGACGACCTCTGCAAATTCGATCGAATCCACCCTGTCGCGCCGCAAATTTCTCGGCTCTGCCGTCGCCGGAGCCGCAGCCACTCTCGTAGGCGGTGCTTCCACTGGCTTCCTCGCTCCTGAGCACGCCCTGGCCCAGAGCAACCTCACCCCTGACGAGGCTCTGAAAGAGCTCCTCGACGGCAACCAGCGCTACCTTTCCGGACGATTCACCAGCTTCGACGAGGACAAGCAGATCCTTCGCGATCGTACCGTCGAAAAGCAGCAACCGTTCGCTGCCCTTCTCTCCTGCGCCGACTCCCGCGTACCCGTGGAGATCATCTTCGACCAGAGCATCGGCGAAATCTTCGTCACCCGTATCGCCGGCAATATCTCTACCTCAGAAATTATCGCCAGCCTCGAATTTGGCGCCGGCGTCCTCGGAACCAAGGTCATCATGGTGCTGGGCCACTCATCCTGTGGAGCTGTCAAGTCCGCCATCGCGAACAGTGAAGTTCCCGGCCAGATCAGTGCTCTTTTTCCACATCTCCGGGCCGCGGTCAACCAGGCCGGTCCCGACCTCGTCGCCACAACTAAGGCAAACGCCGCCATTCAGGCCGCGCTGCTCAGCAAATCCTCTACTGTTCTGGCCCCGCTCGTCGAGCAAGGCAAGCTGAAGATCGTCGGTGCCTACTACGACCTGGGCACCGGCAAAGTCACCCTCGTCTGATCCCAGTTTCCCTGAGCCCCGTTCCCTGGCCTCAGTCGTCATTATCTTTCTCCTGCACCGCGTGCGGATGCAGGATCATCCACGGAACGGGCTTGTTCCCCATCGCATCCTTCCACAGGATCAGATTGAGTTCCTTCGCGTCCGCCCTGTCTTCATGCGTAAAGTCCATGCGGCTCGATTTCTTCGCGCCCGCAGCGTTCGGCGAGTTTGCGGCATAGATGAGATTGTTGGCGGCATTCGAATAGTCCGCCGTGAACGGAGGCTGATCCCCCCCACCCGTGAACAGCGGGCTCATCAGAGGAGCCAGCGCGTCATTAATGTTCATCGGAGGAATGCCTAGCAGGTCCTCCATCGTGTGCAGCACGCTCACCGTCGTGTAGAAGTTGTGGTCCACAAACGGCTTCTCTTGCCGCGGAGAGTACTTGCTGATCACCAGCGCCACCGACCGGTGCGCATCCACGTGGTCCGCCCCGTCCTGCGCGTCGTCTTCGAGGATGAAGAACACCGTATCGTCCCAATAGGGACTGTTCGAAACTGCGTCCACCGCGCGCCCTACCGCCAGGTCGTTGTCCGCCACCGAAGCCCGCGGAGTCGGCATCCCCGGCTTTGTCCCGGCTGTGTGATCGTTGGGCAGTCGCAGCATCACGAAGGCAGGCATCGTGTCACGGCCCTGCATGCGGTCCGCAACCCACACGTTGAAGTGCGTCAGGAATTCATTCACCCGTAGCTGGTCTGGAAAGCTCAGGTTGAAGTCGGGATACACCGGATCGAACCTTCCCTCCAGCTCCGGCTTCGTCGCCACATTCCGATAGATCAGCGGAATCTTCCACGGATACCGGCTGTCCCCGCCGCCGTAATTCGCTGGAATCTCTTCCCCTGGCCCGATGTACCCGTGATCGCAAAGCTGCGTCGGCTCCGGCGTCCCCTCTGTGGGAGACTTCTGCTTCGGTGCCTCGCCCGAGTCGTCGCAGAACTTCGTCGAGACGAACTCGCCGAAGTGATACAGCGTCTTCCCATTTCTCTTCAGATCCGTCCAAAGGTATCCGCTCTCCGGTTCGTTGATGTCCGAAATCTTCTCCTTGATTGGATACCCGTTCTGGACCACTCCCTCGAAGTCATACGTCCGCTCCGCTCCGCGATACGCCTGCTGCCAGTCGCGCTCCGTGTAGTCGCTCGTGATTCCCGCCGTCGACCACACGTGCCCGTCGCCCGAAACCTCGCCGGAGTCGTAAAAGTTGTCCAGCACCCCGAATTGCAGCGCCAGCTTGTGCGCGTTCGGCGTGATGTCCTTGCCATACATCGTCAGCGACGGATCGCCGTCACCTGCACCCAGGTCCCCGAGTATCTGATCGTACGTCCGGTTCTCGCGGATGATGTATATCACGTGATGAATCGGATTGGACCCCGTCGAGAACGCCACGTGGGGTGCCTCAGCGCCCAGCGGCCCGCTCTGCATCAGATTGCTCTTGATCGTCTCCGCCGTCAGCTGTCGCAGATTCTTCTCCGCCTCGATGCGGTCGATGCGTGCCAGCGATCCATACAGCAGCGTCGCGATGTAGGTGTGTGGACGCTGCGCCCGCGCCTTGGCCGTCTCCGGCGGATTCGCCGCCCGCGGCTGCGGCGCCACATTCGGTCCCGTGCCGCGGCTCTTTGCCGTAGCCACATAGAGCCGGTTCTCCTTCACCGTCACCGCCGTCGGATACCACTCCGTAGGGATAAACCCGATAGCCTTCTCCGGAGCCCCGATCAGGTCCGAAGCCTTCGTATGAAATACCGCAATCGAGTCCGTCCCCGAATTCGCCACATACAGCATCGTCCCATCCGCAGACACCGCAACTCCATCCGGCATCGACCCGAACTCTGTCTGCCCCGGCAGATGCGGATCGAACAGCACCGATAGCTGCATCCGCTTTTGACCGGTCTTCACACCCGCAACCAGGTCCCGGTTCGCCATCGCAACATAGAGCGTCTTCTCATCCGGACTCAGGACCAGCGATAACGGATGCGAGCTCGGGCGGATCGTTTCCGAAGGCGGAAACAGCGCCAGCTTGTCCACGATCCGGTTCGCGCGCAGATCGAGCTCCACCACGGATGAATCGTTCCACAGCGCCACAAAGGCACGGCTACCGTCCTTCGTCGCCACCACGGCAATCGGATAAGCAGACGGCACAACCGGGTGGTCCGCCAGGTCAAACCGCGTCACTATCTTTCCCGACGCTGAATCGACTACCAGCACATCATCGGAAAACTCATCGGCGACGACGATCTCTTCCTTCCCGTCCCCGCCCTTCACCACCGCCAGTCCCGTCGGAGCCGGAATCGCAACTCCGTCGGGCAGAGGTTTGCCGATCTGGTTCTGTGTTCGCCCCGCCGCCAGTCGCTGCAGCGGAATCGGAATCAGCCGCTCAGGTTTCAGCTCTCCGTTCGCAAAGCTGTATACCGCGATCGCATTGCCTGTGTGGTTCGCGTCGCCGCCCTGCGGAGACGACAGCGAATCGAGGCTCACATACAGATGCGACCCGTCGAGCGAAAACGCGATCCCCGAATACATCGTCTGCGCTGCGCCACCCCCTGTGCGCGCGTCCGGAAAATCGCTCGGCTTGCCGGCATCTTTGTTTGCTGCGTCTCCGGCCGTGTCGAGAATCGCAATCGACTGTTCGTAATTCGACTCGACCGTGCCATACCCGGCGTTTACCAGCGCGAGATATCGCTGGTCCGGCGACCAGGCCAGCCCCATCGGCAGGCCGTTCAATCGCGCCGGCGACCCTGGCACCGGCTCAAGAATCTGCTTGCTCGTCGGCAGATTCACCGTCTGCGCGCCCGCAATCCACGGCGCGGCAGCCACACTCAGCATCACGAACCATTTGGCGGCAGAAGACATGGCATTGTTTGTCGATTGTCGAGATTAACAAAGAATAAATTCGCACTGATCCACCGGACTCGCGCCACGAAACACGTAGGTCGGGAGGCCGCGTTTCATCGCACCACCATTACAAAAGTCTTACACATAAGACCGCGCCTCGCTGATAGGGTCAAATTAAGTAATCCAACCCCCACGAACATTCGCCGGAGACAATCGATTCGATGCCCGTTGACCTGCTTGAACAGCCTGCCGTAACTTCGGCTCCCACTCGGCCCGGTTCACATCCCGCCGCTGAAAATAAGGGGCCCATGCTTGGCCGTGCCGCGCAGGGTGGCACCCTGAGTACCATCACCATTGTCTTCATGGCCATCTTCCACATCCTGGCAGTCACCGCGCTCTTCATGTTCACCTGGAAGGCCCTGATCTGCACCATCATCCTCTGGGTCTGGGCTTCGAATATGGGTATCGGCATGTGCTATCACCGCCTGCTCACGCACCGCGGATACAAGACGCCGAAATGGGTCGAGTACTTCATGACCATCGGGGCGACCTTGTCCCTCGAGGGCGGGCCGATCTTCTGGGTAGCCACCCACCGCGTCCATCACCAGCTCTCCGACCACGAAGGCGACCCCCACACCCCGACTGAAGGCGGCTGGTGGGCGCACATTGGATGGATCATGTGCGGCGTCTCCATGCATGACGAGACCGCCATGCTCTCCCGCTACGCTCCCGACCTCGCCCGCGACAAGTTCCATGTCTGGATCAGCAAGTATCACTGGGTGCCCATGGTCGTCGTCGGCCTCATTCTGCTGGCCATCGGCGGATGGTCCTGCGTCATGTGGGGAATCTTCCTGCGCGTCACCCTCGGCCTGCACGCTACCTGGCTCGTCAATTCGGCAACCCACATGTGGGGTTCGCGCCGCTTTGAAACCCGCGACCACTCCCGCAACAGCTGGTGGGTCGCGCTTCTCACCGGCGGTGAGGGATGGCACAACAATCACCACGCGCACCCCGTCTCTGCCCGCCACGGCCTTGCCTGGTATGAGTTCGACCAGAACTACCTCGGCATCTTGCTCCTGAAGAAGCTCGGACTCGCGTGGGACGTCAAGCTCGCCCAGTACGACCCGCAAAACCCCAAGCCCGCCGGCGTCGCTTAAGATCGCGTTCTCCAAATTCTCTCTGCGATGGCCCATTCAAGCCCCACTGTGGCTTGAGTGGGCTCCCAGACTCACGTGATATCGACAGCCGGATACGCCTCCACGTACTCATCTCCATTGCAGCCGTAGTACGCCACTGTGCGCGCTGCAAAATCGACGTCGTAGCGCACCACTCCGGCGCGCCAAGACGCCGCCAGAAATTCAGGAAATGTGCTCTCACCGGCCTGATCGGTCCTCAACGCCCTGATCAAGGCCTCGCGGTCGAACGCCGGCACATCCATCATGCCGGAAGCAAGCGGCGTGCCCTGCATCACCACCGGTCCCTCTGCTGTCAGAAACATGCTTTGGCATGAGGGAAGACACCAGAGGTTTCGGCTTGCTCCGGCCTGCCGCAGCGTCTCCGCCAGATATGGAAATCCGCCCACCTTGGGCCGTATCGCTGCTGCCCGCTCCATCGCCTGCTGCAGATTTTCAATCGCTTGACTCATCCTCCCCCTCGATTCCTCCTACATTTCAACCGTCGCAACTCAGAATAGACCGCGCATGAAAATAACGTGCTCCGCTCAAGAGCTTTTCGGCTTGGTGAGATTTGCACGCCATGATTGACCAGCTATTCTTGATCGTCACCATGATCCGAACCGTTCTCCTTGGCTGTCTCCTCACGACTTCCCTGTGGGCGCAAACCCGCGAACTCGACCTTCGCCCTTCCGACGAATGGGTCGACACCAACATCGCACTCAATCCCGGAGACACCATTACCGTCACCGCAACCGGCCAACTGCAGTACACAGGCGCCAAGACCCCCAACGGCCCCGACGGCCTCGCCCGCGGATTCGCCGACTTGATCAAGGCCTTCCCCGTCAACGAAGCCGGACGCGGCGCCCTCGTCGGACGCATCAGCGAGAACACCGCCGCCCGCCCCTTCTTCATCGGAGCAAAATATTCGGGCAAGGCTCCTGTTGCCGGACACCTCTTCGTCGCCATCAACCAGTCTTCATTCGATCAGGCCTCGGGCTCGTACCACCTCACCATCAGCCGCAGTGCCGCCGCCAAAGCCGCTACCGTAGATGTGAATGTTCCGCCCTTTCCCCAGGCCCTGCTCAACTCAATTCCGCGCCGCGTCAGCGACCCCAACGGAGCGCCCGGCGACCGGGTCAATTTCATCGTGGTTGGATCAGAAGATCAGATGAAGGCAGCTTTCAAAACCGCCGGCTGGGTCATCGTCGACCGCACCCAGCAGGAAGCAGTCGTTACCGGCCTCCTCGCTTCGCTCTCGAAGGACGCCTACGTCTCCATGCCCATGAGCGAGCTCGTCCTCTACGGACGCCCGCAGGACTTCGGCTACGCCCAGGCCGATCCGCTGCAGGTCGTCGCCTCGCGCAACCATTTCCGCCTCTGGAAGGCGCCCTTCAACCTCGATGGCCAGACCGTATGGGTGGGAGCCGGCACGCATGACATCGGATTCGAGCGCGACCAGCGCAACAACGGCATCACCCACAAGATCGACCCCAACACCGATGCTGAGCGCGACTACATCCGCGACAGCCTCACCCAGACCGGAATGACCGCCAAGACCGCCTACATGACTCCAGGCAACCCGGTCACCAGCGCACGCACCGCCACCGGCGGCCAATTCACCTCTGACGGCCGCACCCTCGTCGTCTATCTCAAAGCCGCCCCTTCCACCGCATCGCGCTGACTTGTCTGATGTGCGAAAATTGCCCGCACCAGCGTTCGCACCTCGTTCGCCCGTGTATAAGGCAGGCACCTCATGGCCGATCCGGAAAAGCCCGAGACTCTAACCCTCGAGATCAAACGCACCGGCGACACGGCTGTCGTGTATTGCCACGGCAAGTTGGTAGCCGGTGTCCACAATATGCTCTACACGCAGGTCCGTCAGACCATGCCTGGCTCGAAGCGCGTCATACTCGACCTGACAGATCTCGTGCGCATCGATAGCATGGGACTCGGAGCGCTGGTCCGCCTTTACGTTCACGCCGGATCGGTAGGCTCCAGCCTGGAGCTCATTAACCTCGGCAAGCAGGTTCGGCAGCTCCTGAACATGACCAACCTCCTGTCTGTCTTCACCGTCGTCGGCGAACACAACATCAAGGTAGGTTGATCCGCTGCGGAACCGTCAGCTCTGCTCCCTGAGCCCTGTTCCTGCTCCCCGTTACGACACCAATCGTTCGATCCGTTCTCTAAGCTCCGCCACTTCACGGCGCAGCTCCCCAACCTCCGCTTCCAGCCGCGCCACGCGATCGTCGTTGGATTCGGCAACGACTTCGCCCTGCACCACCTCCGGAGTTTCTACTTCGCCTGACAGCAGATGCCCATACCGCGTCTCCTTCGTTCCCGGCTGTCGTGGAAGAGGCTTCACCAGCGCCGGATCCCTCTGCATCAGGCGCTGAAGTGTGCCGAGCACATCCTCGATTGCCTCAAAGCGATAGATCCGCTCCGTGCGACCGCGCAACTCTCCCGGAGTCTGCGGACCCCTCAGCAATAGGACGCACATAATCGCCGTCTCACCGCGCGTAAAGTTGAAGACCTCCTGCACATGGTGCTCATACTTCGTCACCCGGCTGTCGCCATGACTTGGTCCCGCAAGGCCATCGTCTTCAAGGCCACGCAGCGCCTCCCGCACTGCGTCTTCATCCAGATTCATCACCGGTTCGCGATTGTTCTTCTGGTTGCAGGCATTCACCAGCGCATTCAGCGACAGCGGATAGTACTCCGGAGTAGTAGTTTCCTTCTCGACCAGCGCGCCCAGCACCCGCGCCTCAACCGCATTCAGCAAGATCGTCACAGGTTTCTCTCTCCCGTCTCATCCTACCGCTCTCGCCCGGACTACACCTCCGGATTCGGGTTCCCTCCGCTCGCGCACACATTCGTACAAAGGCCTGACTCCTTCGTGACATCTCGTCCTGGCCTGTTAGATAGCCTCTAACTCATAGCTCTTATGTTTGAGCTCTAGAAGGACCTAAGTATGACAAACACTATCCTTGCAGATCTGCGAACGATGCTTCTGGAACGGCACGCTCAGCATGTCGTGCTCATCCACTTTCCTATCGCACTATTTATGAGCGGAGTCGCTTTCGATCTCTTATCTCGAGGAAAACGCGATTCGCAACTTGCTCGCGCCGCGTACCTCAATTTATCCGTCGCCGCACTGACGATACTGCCTGCAATCATCACAGGCGTGTTGGCATGGCAGCTCGCTTTCGGCGGGACACCGCTCGACGGCATGATATTGTTCCACCTCGTTGCAGCCTCATTCGCGGGACTGTTAGTGGTAGCGTCCTGGTGGATACACTGGCGCCAACGCAAATCCGAACTCCTGAGGCTCTTTCGCTACCGCATTCCCATCGAACTACTCGGAATAGTAGTCATTGCGCTCGCAGCACACACAGGAGGGTTCGTGAGCGGCGTGAATCAGTAAATCTGTGGCAAAGGGGTTCATCTTGGCCGGTTCCTCATTCGAGCTCGGCGATCGAGTCACAATGGACAGCCCGAGGGGAAAAGAACGACCCGAGAGGGTCATCGGAATTCATGCTGTTGCTTCCTACGCCGAGGCGCTCAAGAGACGGGCCTGAGGCGTCGAACGAAAAAATCGCCAACAGAAAATGACAGGCACTACCGCCTCGACTGAGGAATTCGGCCGAGGCGTGAATCGTGCCGCAGCAGCAGATCACATGCATGGAGAGCCTCCATCTCAAAGCCGGGACTGTCACTTGGAATCAGAAGCCAATGACGAATTTTGTTACCGAGTATCCCGATCGAACGGATCGAAGGGAATTCCCGGCGGAGGTCTGGGTCCGCGGGGTTGGCGCTGTCCGAGAGAACCAGCCAAACACCGTTGTCCCTAGGAGACTTCTTGTGATCTCGTAGCATGCAGACGATCCGGTCGCCCAGGTAGACGGCGAAACCGGAAAACATCCTGCGCACCTCGGGATCCAAGGGGGCAAGCGCTTCCAGAACAAATGCGTGCGGAGGCTTCTGCTTCAGTTTGGCACGGAGAGGCATGGCCTGGTCAGAATGCACGATAACAGATTTGCCGAGCACGCTTCTTGCGCGGTGCCCACAGCCCGCCTGAGCTTGTCGAAGGGTCCGGATTCTCGGACGTGGCCCGAGCGCAGGCGAACACAAAGCGAGCGCCGCTCATTGGTCACTGTAAGCGCTCTTGTCAGAGCGAATCGGATTACCATTGCTCATCACGGAGAATCCGATGCGGATGAACAATATCAGGATTATGGCTTTAGCATTCGTCATTCCGATCGTTTCGTTTTGGCCGGCCAGTGCACAAACGCAGGTTGAGAAGGCTCCTTATCCGGTCATGGCTCCTCTCGACCAGTATTTGATTTCTGACGAGAATGCTGAGATCGCGCTGGCTCGGAGTGCCGCCCCAGCATCGATTTCCAATGCAGCCGAAGTGATGGTGCTGCGGCGGGACGGCTATACGACTGCCGTGAAAGGCTCGAATGGCTTTGTCTGCATTGTCGAGCGATCATGGGCCAACACGACCGACGATCCACAGTTCTGGAATCCAAAAGTACGCGCCCCTCATTGCTTCAATCCACCCGCCGCAAGCACTTTTCTGCCCTTCTTTCTGATGAAGAGCAAGCTGGTGCTGGCAGGAAAATCGAAGGCGGAGATCGCAGCGGCTATCGCGTCGGCACTGGAAAATAAGGAACTGCCGGCGCTTGCGCCTGGGACGGTGGTCTACATGATGTCGAAGCAACAATATCTAAACGATACCGGCAAGAGTTGGCATCCACATGTAATGTTTTATGCTTCGGGCGATGCTGAGAAAAGCTGGGGAGCGAATCTGCCTGGCTCGCCGGTTATGTCGGCATATGACCCTGAACAGCGGGTGACGACTTTCTTCGTTTTGACCAACGAATGGTCCGACGGGACGCCGGGACCGCCAATGAAGCACTGACCCGCCCGGTGCCCCGTGGCCCCAGTCGAGGCCGCTGTCGGCTTGAGTGGGCATGTGGGTGCGCTATCCTTCCCGCGTCTTTTGCGGGAAGGGTGTGAGGCACACTCTTTATCGGCTGTCCGCCGGGTGCCCATAGCCCCCCTGAGCTTGTCAAAGGGTCCGGATTCCCGGACCTGGGAGAGAGTAGGCTCGGAGTTGTCTTGACAGGGCACGGTTTCAGCGAGACTGCCTTGGGACTGTCGAAGGGCGCCATAAAACACCGCCGCACCTTACTGCCGCAGGCCCGAGCGCGGGCGAAGCGAGCGCCACTCATTGATCACTGAAGGCGCGTTTTCTCGTTACTAATCTTCAACGCTTCCGATACCTGGAGGCGCTTTCTGGCAAGCCTCCAAAGGGAATGGCAGGGAGGGTCTAAGGCGGTCAGGAGGCGCGGGGCAGCGGCACGGACAGCACGGGGCAAGGTGCCTGGGCGATGACATCATAGGCGGTCGAGCCGGGCAGATGTGAGGCGATTCGCGCCCTGACTCCATGGATCGGAGGACGGCCCATGACGATCAGGTCAGCCTCATGGTTGGTTGCGGCCTCGAGAATGAGGTCGCTGCTGGGGCCGTAGTCTACGACTACCTGGCATCGCGCTTCCATGGCTGCAGCATGGCTGAATTGACGCAATTGTTCATGAACGAATTCGATCGTCTTTGGACGCGCCTGGACAGGAGGCTCGCTGCTGCTCCAGTCGTTGACATGGAGGAAAACGAGCGAGGCGTCGTATATTTCGGCCAACGAAAACGCATAGGGCATCGTGTTCTTCGCGGCAGGCGACAGGTCAGTGGCGCACAGGATGCGGCGGAAGTGCGGGAGGCGGTCGACCTTCGGCCCGGCTGTGAGGACGGGGCACCTGGCGAGGAAGACGATCTCTTCGGCGGTGGAGCCCTTGAGAAGTTTCTTTACTCCGCGCAGGCCGTAGGTTCCGACCACGATGAGGTCCATGCCGCGCTCTTCGGCAGTGGCCAGAAGTCTCGAACAGATGTTGCCGTGGTCAAAAAGCATTTCATACGGGATATCGTCGAGGCGTTCGCCGGTCATGTTCAACGCCGCTTTGATCGCGGATTGCATTTCGTTGAGGTCCGATTGAGACCTTCCACGATGGTCTGCGGCGTCTTCGACCGGGCCGACATGCTCGAGCAAAAGCCTGCCGTCATAGTGTCTTGCAATGCTCGCGGCAAAGGGAAAAGCTATCAGCGCGCCGGGCGAGGAATCCATAGCCAGCAATACCTTCTTGAGCTGGATGGCAGGCTGCAGGGGCTGATCGACGGTATTCATGGCACCCTCACGTGACAGGATCCGCACGCAAAGCTGTGGTCATCTATTATGACGGATGGGCACGATTTATGCTTCACCGGTCTTCGAAAGTATTCCGGGCGGTTAAAGTAATGACGCCGGTGAGCGGCCGGGGATTTCTGGAAGCGTAGGTGAGTGAAGAGGAGACAGTTCGCATCCTGCGCAGGGATATGCTGCTGCTTTTCGTCCTCGCAGCATGTGCAGTGGGGCTGTTCCTACTTACCAGGACTGTGGCCGCACGCGAGGGAGCGATTGAGAGCCACGTGGCAGCGGTCTGGTACCAGGATGGCGTAAGCAAGTTCACCGCGGGCGCGACTGAGAAGTCGATAGAATCCTTCAGAAAAGCCACCGCAATTGACCGTGACAACCGCAAGTACGTGCTGGCGCTCGCGGATGCCCTGGCTGCCGGCAATCACAACGTAGAGGCGGAGCAGGCGTTGCTTCGCCTCCGCGAGCTGGATCCAACCAGCGCGGAAATCAATCTCCACCTGGGCAGGCTGGCGGCCAGGAGCGGCAACGTGCAGAAGGCCGTCCTCTATTACCACAGCTCACTCGACGGCATGTGGACGGGGCCCGATGTCGCAGAGCAGCGGCGAAACATTCGCATCGAGCTGATTCGCTTTCTGATTAGCCGCCACGACCAGAACAGGGCGCTCTCGGAACTGCTGGTCCTGGACAGCGAGCTTCCCGACAGTTCGGAGGCGCACGTGCAGGCCGCAAAGATGTTTTTGCAGGTCGACGATTCTCGGCATGCGCTGAACGATTTCTCCGAGGCTGTGCGGCTTGATCCACACAACACGGAGGCGCTGGCGGGAGCCGGCGACGCCGCGTTCCGGCTAGGGGATGATCGGAAAGCGCGTCTGTACCTGGAGGAGGCGGCAGCGCGGGGGGACCAATCTCCGCAGACGCTACAGGATCTCTCACTGCTGAAGAACGGTGACGCAAAATGAGAGCGCCTGAGCTGGCACTTCGACAGCGCCTCCGTCTCCGCGAGAACCAGATCTTTCTCATCCTGGCGATCCTGATCGGTATCCTTTCAGGGCTTGCCGCGGTGCTGTTCACCCTCGCAATCAAGGGCGCGACGTATCTGCTCTTTGGAGTTTCGCCTTCCGCGGTGCGTTACATCCTGGTGCCGACACTGGTGAGTTTCGTGGCGGGATTTCTGTTGAAACGGTTTTTCCCGGAAGCGCGCGGCAGCGGCGTTCCGCAGGTTGAAGCTGCATATCATCTGCAGGACGGCTACGTGCCGGGGCGAGTGGCGTTCGGGAAATTCCTGACCGGCGTGATGTGCATTGGCTGCGGCCACTCGATGGGACGCGAAGGCCCATCGGTGCAGATCGCCGCGGGCATGGCGTCGACTATCGGAAGGTGGTTTCGCTTATCTCCCGCAAGAGCGCGGAGTCTGGTGCCCGTTGCGGCGGCAGCGGCGCTGGCGGGTGCCTTCAATACCCCGGTGGCGGCGGTCCTGTTTGCGCTCGAAGAGATTATCGGAGATATGAATGCCCCGCTGATCGGATCAGCGGTTCTGGCGTCTGTATCCGCCGTGATTGTAGAACGGTCGGTGCTGGGCAACAGCCCGGTGTTTCACGTTCCGCAGTACCGCCTGGTGAGCCCGGAAGAGTTGATTGCGTACCTGTTGCTTGGCGTAGCCGGCGGAGTGGTGTCCCTTGCCTTCTGCAAAGGATTGCTACGTGCACGAGAGCTCTTTCTGAAAATGCCCACGCGCACGTACCTCTTTCAGCCGGCAGTGGGAGGACTGATTATCGGCGTGATTTTGATCTTCTTCCCGCAGGTCATGGGCGTCGGCTACGAGATCGTAAACCAGGCCCTGAACGGCGGGTTGCTCCTCAAGACCATGCTGGTGCTGTGCGCGGTGAAGCTGGTGGCGACAATCGTGTCCTATTCCTCGGGCAATGCGGGCGGCATCTTCTCGCCTACGCTTTACCTGGGAGCGATGACCGGCGGCGCGATCGGCATGATCGTCCACCGGCTGGCCCTCTTCCCTGCCGGCGATCCGGGCGCGTATGCGCTTGTTGGCATGGGCGCGGTCTTTGCGGGAATCATTCGCGCGCCGATGACGTCGGTCTTCATGATCTTTGAGCTCACGCAGGACTACCAGGTATTTGTGCCTCTCATGGTTGCAAATATGATCAGCTTTGCGATATCTCGCCAGTTCCAGCCCACGCCCTTGTATCGCGCGCTGCTTGAACAGGACCACGTGCACTTGCCGGGCGCGGCAGCGAGGGCGACGACTCCTTCGCGGAGAGCGCGTGAGGTGATGACGTCGGATTTCACGATGATTTCTCCGAACACGTCGGTGGCGAGCGCGGCGGATGCCGCATCAGCGACGAGCGCGAAGTGCTTTCTGGTTGGCGACGATGGAACGGTGGACGGTCTTATCACGCGCGACCAGATCGAACGGGAGAAGTCGAACAATGCGGACGCGCCGGTGCATAACTTCATTATTTCGAAATTCGGGCATGTGCATCCCGACCATTCGCTGGAGGTGGTGATCGATCGGCTGGGGGAGAGTCCGGGCCTGCTGCCAGTGGTGAGCAGAAGCAATTCTCAGCACGTAGTCGGGGTGATCACTCCGCAGACTCTGGCCCAGTTCGTTCAGAAGGACTGGGGGAATCATTGAAGGCGGTTGTCTTATGCCATCACGGGTGGGAAGACCAGACGTGAGCTTTTGCCGGGTCTGGTCCAGATAGTTTTGATGTCGCGGGGGGGAGACGGCTTTTGTGCCTTTTACTTTCCCGATGTAAATATCCAGGAGGCAAGAACGTTTCGCGGCTATGGGCCCTTCGGTCGGGTTGCTGCCCCGGAATAACAACATGTGCCTTACGCCGGCTGCCACAACTCCACCCGGTTCCCTTCCGGATCGGTGAACCAGCCAAAGCTGCCGTAGTCTTCTCGCTGTCGTTTGGGATCGACCTCGGCTCCGGCGGCAATCAGCGCATCGAGCAGAGCATCCAGATCATCGACCTGGAAATTCAGCATCGCCGGCTGGCTCACAGGAAAGTAATCAGACGCCCGCGGAAAGAACGACACCACCACAGGGCCTCGTTGCTCCTCCGCCTCAAACATGAAGCAGCCACTCTGCAGTTTCAGCCCCAGATGCTTTTCGTACCACGCATACAACGCCTTCGGATCGTTCGCTCTCAGAAACGCCCCGCCAATTCCTGTCACTCGCCCCATCTCTAACCCTCCGCCATCGCCATTATGCAGGAATTACGTTAACGCGACCGAAATCGGCAATTTCAAATCACGAACGAGAGGAAATAATCTGCTTAGGACGGCACATCGATTCTCCGCTATCATGGCGTGTTGCATCCTCACCTCGTATCGGGAAGGGGGCGCGATGAAAACATCCTGGCAAACAGAAACCGGCCATCTCGAATGCCACTGGTTTGAGGCGGGACAATCGGTCCAGCGAACTGGCCTTGAGGAATCCTCGGAAAATGCGGACCGCAGCCTCTCGCCCTCCATTCCGGACTTCGCCCGCCACAGCCCGTTTGGCTCCGGAGAATGGTTCGCTCCCTGGAACGCGCGCTGGAGCCTGCCTGGCAGGACCTAAGTGGCCGAGATTTTCTTTGAACCAGCTACAATATAAATAGGAAATAAGAAAAATAAATAGGAAATAAGAAAACGCCCCGGCTGCCATCGCTGCCGGGCTTTGTGTTTCTCTTCAAGACCAAAAAGACGCCTGGGATCTATCCCGCAAGTCATTTGTTTTCTATGAGAAGCAGCAACTCATTTCTTCTATATGACATACCGCCGATTTGCCCCCGAAACCTCATGGAATGAATGAGGAACAGATTCCGGGGGGAGGGGGTACCCTCCCCCGGTTCCAAAACGGAAAACCGAGTCAGAGCCTCTGGAACAGATTTCCCTGCTGATCGAGTGCGGCGATAACCTGGGTGAGTGCGGCCTGCTGCGTCTCGGCCGTGCTCAGCTGGCTGGCCACGCCTGCGGTATCGGTCTGGATCAGGTTGTCCTGCGCCGAAAGCAGCTGTACCGATTCGGCCGAGGCGTAGTTGCTGGAGGTCGTCAGCCGGTTCAGGGAGTTGTCGATCACCGCACGCTGCTGATCGACGTATCCCAGCGCCGAGCTGAGGGATGCAAGGTCCGCAACCGAGGTGGCCGACGGCGCCCCACTGCTGAAGTCGGCAATCAGCGCATTCAGCGAGCCCAGCACGCTGGCTCCCGCCGCCGTGAAGATCTGGTCGCCCGGCACATTGAGCTGGATCTTCTGCCCCGCCGGCGTTTGAACGTAGCTCACATCGTCGTCTCCGCTGTAAGTGACGGTGGCCGGCGAGGTCGACGTGTCCAGCGTAAAGGGCTGGGTGCCCCCATGGCTGCCCGCAAAAATGTATTGGCCCAGATAAGCCGAGTTCGCCAGCGACAATACCTCGTCGCGAATCCCGGTCAGCTCCGTCGAAACCGACTGTTCATTGCTCGAATTCAGCACGCCATTATTTGCCTGTGTCGCCAGCCCTATCGCCGTCGTCAACTGGGTCACGACATTGCCCAGCGCCGAATCGGCTACCTGCAACAGGCTCTCCGCTGAGCTCGCCGTCGTTGAGAATGTATCGTCCGCGCTCAGCTGCGAGGTCAGCAGCACGTTCTCTCCAGCTGCCGCTGGATCGTCGCTGAGCGAGTTGATCTTTACCCCGCTCGACAACTGCTCGGTCAGCGTCTGTTCGTTCTGGGTTACCTGGTCGAGCGAGCCGACCAGGCTTGTTACGTAGTTCGGGTCTACGCGCATCGCTTCGTCCTTTTCCGTGCGTTGGATTTGGGTTATGACGTGTAGGTCGTCGGAACACCCAGGTTCAATGCCGACGTCATCACACTCGCCAGAATGGTGAACACCTTGGCCGCAGCCTGGTACGACTGCTCCAGCGTCTCCATCGATGATGCCTCCTCGTTCAGGTCGACCGACGAGAGCGAGTTCACCACGTTCTGCAGCTGTGTGGCCGAGGCCTGTTGCGCCGCATTCTGCGTCTGCACCTCGGAAACCAGGCTGCCCAGCGCCGAGACGAAGTCCGAGAAGTAGTTCGCCGGCGTCGCGCCCGCAACAATCGTCTGGTTCGCCAGGTTGGCCATCGCCAGCAGATTGGTATCATCCGACGAGCCCAGGCCCGCGGCCGCCGCCGCGATCTGCGACGGGCTGGTAATGGCCACCGAGATCGCCGCCGCCGCTCCGGACGAGCTTGACGGCAGGTTGAAGATGGCCACCCCGGCGTTGCCGTTCGTATCCGACCCCGCCTCGTTGGCGGCGTTGACCGCCGACCCCAGGTCGTAGGCCAACGTGTCCAGCGAACTCTGTACCTGCGGGATATCCTGATCCCGCACCGTCAGGAGTCCGCCAATCTGGCCGCCGCCAGTAGCCAACGAAGCCGTGATGTCATTGCCCTCTGCGTCGTAGAAGTGGGTCACTCCTCCGGAGGGCGCCGTGCTCAGTGCATAGGATTGCGCCTCGGAGACCAGCAGGGCGCCGCTCGACGTGGTGATCGTCAGACCGTTGTCCTCGGTCTGGATTTGGTGAACCCCGATGAGCTGAGAGAGCTGAAAGATATCCTGTTGGCGTTGGTCCTCGAGGGTGCCGGCGTCCGAGTTGGGACTCGTGGACTGGATCTGCACATTCAGCTGCGCAATCGACTGCGTCAGAGCATTGATCTGGTTAACAAGGCTCGCGCTCTGCTGATCGAGCGAGGTCTGCTGCTCAGTTACCTGAGACGCGGCGGACTGGAAGTCCCCGGCAAGGTTTTGCGCCGAGGTGAGCACCTGCTCGCGGAGAGAGTCATCCGAGGGACTCGACTCCAGTTGCGAAAGCGAGGTGAAGAACGCCGAGATGTCCTGCGAAATGCCGTTGGTTGCACTGCTCGAGCTGCTGGAGCCGGCACTCGTGGCCCCGCTAAAGATGCTCTGAAGTTGGTCAAGAGCTGTCAACCGGGCACTCGATGCGCTCGCTGTCTGATTCTGCTGCTGCAGGCTCTGATTGAGCACCCGGTCCCGCTGCGACACGGGACCGGTCACCTCCGCCCCCTGACCGTAGGTGATCCCGTTAATCGTCACCGGGCCATTTTCCTGCCAGTTGGCAATCTCGCGGGTGTATCCCGCAGTGCTCGCGTTCGCAACATTGTTCGCAACAATATTGAGAGCCGACTGGTCCGCCTCGAGCGCATTCGAGGCAATGTCAAACGCCATGCCCAACGTAGCCATTCCGCCTGTTCCTCCTCCTGCTCTTACGACTAACGCGGGAGCATCTGCCGAACTGTACGTGGACTCGCGATTCCGCTGCGGCCGCAAACTCGCTTCAGCAGTCGCAGGTTGCGCGATGTCTCGGCTAGAAGCGCGGCCAGCAGCGGCATCTTCGATCCGACGCACCGCAGTTCGGACTGCCTGGCCGGGATGCCCTCAGCGATCCGAAGCAGCCGGTCAAGTTCCGATGCATCACTAGCCACGAGCGCCTGGATCGCCCGGTCCACGAGCACGTCGGCAGTCCATGAGTCATCAATTTTCATTTCCCACCACCTCACGCGCAGACTAATTGCGGTTAGCTCTGATTCGTCTGCATGTGTTCGATCAGTTTGGCGGCAACATCCTCAGAGCTCACCTGGTAGCTGCCGTCCCCCAGAGCAGCCTGGATCGCCACTACCTTTTCCGTCCGCACGTCAGACAAAGCCGAGGACTGGGAAATTGCGACCGAGGCGGCGCTCAGATCGGCCTTGTCGCCTCCCACGTTAACCTCAGCCGTGCCTTGATTTGCAGCCCGCTGGCCCGGCTCGGAAACCTTCTCCGCACCTCGAATCTGTGGCAAATTTTGAAAATCACTCTGGATGTTCACTTCACACCTCTCCTTATGGTCCTTCATCGGCAGAGAGGCCCGGGACTTTAACGCCCGGCGTTGCCGCAGCTTGACGAAGTGTGTGTTCTGTCTCCACCTTCCAATGAATTGCTGATGAGTGATCTGCCGAGGCATCAACTGCTGTGGGCTGATCGGCTTTCGAAGCAGCACGGAAATGATTCAGGATCAGGTTTGCAATCCCAAAACCTCCACGTTCGGAGATAGCTTTGGCCATGGCCTGAGAGCCGAAACTCATAATCGCTCCCGCGCTGCCTTCCTCATCATCTGAATCGGCCTTCTCATGGTCGGAGAACAGCGAATCGTGCTCGAGCGGCTTGAGAAATTCCTTCATCAGGCTGGCCTCGAACTCATGCGCAGCGGACGAGAGCCTGGGGCTTTCCGAACTTGTTATCGTAGGCTCTGCGCCGGTTCCCTGTACTCCGTGAATCTCCATCACATCACCTCCAGTTCAGCTTCGAGGGCGCCAGCCTCTTTCATTGCCTGCAGAATCGAGATGACATCCCGCGCAGTTGCCCCAATCTGCTCAAGGCTCTGCACCAGCTCATCCACGGTGGCGCCCTCGCGCAACTCGATCCGGTTGGCCGGTTTGTCCTGCGCCTGAACCGTTGTCTGCTGTACCACCTGCGTTGTTCCGTTGCCGAACGGATTGGGCTGAGAGACCTCGACCTCGCTGACCACATCCACAATCAGGCCACCCTGCAGAATCGATACCGGCTGCAGTCGCACGTCTCCGCCGATCACTACCGTTCCCGTCCGCTCATTCACCACCACCTTCGCCCGCGGAAACACTTGCACCTCGACCGACTCCACCTTCGCAAGGAGGTTCGGAATATCCTCGCCCGGGCCGGCCTCGACTTCAATCCGCCGGCTGTCGATCGAGTGCGCGACATCGCGGCCCAGCTGTTTATTCAGAGCGGCCGCCATCATCTCCGCGGTGCGAAAGTCCGGATCGTTCAGCAACAGGAAGAGCTTGCGCATGTGCGCGAGGTCAAAGGGAACATTGCGCTCGACTATTGCTCCTGAGGGAATCCGGCCGGTAGTCGGATGGTTCAGAGCGCGCACGTTTCCGTTGCTCGAAACTGAGTACCCGCCGATCACCAGAGGTCCCTGCGCCTGGGCATAGATCTGCCCGTCCGGCCCATACAGCGGAGACATCAGAAGCAGGCCACCTTCAAGGCTGCGGGCATCTCCGGCCGATGACACCGTGACATCCAGCTTGTTCCCCGGAACCGCGAAGGGAGGCAGCGTGGCGGCAATAAAGACCGCAGCCATGTTCTGCACCCTGAGTGAAGAGGTCGCCGAAGACTGCGGCAAGTTTATTCCCATCCTTTGCAGGGCGGAGATCAGAGTCTGCAGCGGAAATACCGTCTGCGAGCTGTCCCCGGTGGCGTGCAGTCCGACGACAATGCCATAGCCAACCAGCTGGTTGTCGCGGATCCCTTCCACTGTCGCCACATCTTTCACACGCGCGCGCTTGAGGACCGGTGCGGTCTTGGCGTGCATGAGAGAGGCAGCCAGGATGCAGAAGATAGCCGTTGTAAACAACACCTGGACACAGCCGATGGAGTGAAAGCCCATGCGATGCACAGCTCAGCCCTCAAAAAACAAGAATCTTCTCGAGAAACCGGATGACCGGATTCTGACGGAATGTGTAGTCGTTGACGATGCCCTTGCCAACCACCTCGAGTTCCATATCGGTGATAGCGGTGGATAGGACCTGGTTCTGTGCGTTGATATCATCAGGCCTTATCAGTCCGCGCATGCGAATCAGCTGCGTCTGCTGATTGAAGATCAGTCGCCGCACAGACTGAATCACCATGATTCCGTTGGGAAGCACATCGACCACTTCCGCGCCGAGGATCGTCTCAAACTGGAGTTGGTTACACTTTGTCCCTGAGCGTTCAATCCGGAGCTTGAGGTCCGATTGAGCGATCGTTCAGAGCGTTTCCGGCCGAGAGCTTTCCGAAAAGCGCCGCCACCTGGGAACTGGCGTTTGAAGCCCGCGAGTTCTTGACCGTTCCGTCAGTCGATGCCGCGAGGCTCTCGGAGACGACGATTTGAATTGGATCGTGGACGCGAAACGCCCTTACATCTGCGGTGAGCCGATGAGTCGTCCCGGATCACCCCAGATCGAGCCCGGAGTTAGGACCTGGGTCAGACTTTCGGCGCGGACGCGCGCAATGTACTCGTTCAGCGCCACATCAGGAGGGCTCGGCTTCGGTTTTTGCACTTCCGTCTTCGCCGCTGATTGCCCAGCCAAATGGCCGCCCCAAAGAGCAATCACGACAAGTCCCGCTGCGCGCCTCATCATGGTTCTCTCCTCGCTGCTACGTCGAAGCTGAGTTGTACAGAATGCGGACCGGACACTACACCCTCTAACGCCTTGCCCGAGATCCCGACACGAACGCGAATCCTCTCCCCTAATGCGGCGGTGTTCAGCGTCGTACCCGACAGGCGAAGCGAACGGGCACGTCGCTCCACAGTTCGACAAGGGATCCCGCCTTTACCTGTGACATCGCGACCTGTGACTCTGCGGCAATCGCCGGCAGTGAAACCTCCGAGCCGGCATCCCTGCCCAGCCCCGGCTGCTGCGATCCGTTTCCGAACTGACAGCGCGAGGAGGCCAGTTCGGATGACGGCAATCGATGAGAATAGCCCATTTGCTCCTGAGCACCGGATCGGACGAGTAACGCTCGACCGCTCCAGAGGCGACAGACCACGATGAACCCGAGGACGGGCACACCGCCTGTGCGGCGCCTGTCACGAGCGCGGGGACGAAGATCATCACGCGTAAAGAGCCTTTTACAGAGAGTCGCATGGAGCCCTCCCGCTAGCGCACCATGTTGTTCACTTGGCGGTACATATCGTCCGCGGCCCGGATGACCTTGGAGTTGCTCTGTAAGCCCTTTGTGCAAGCACCATCTGAACGAAGGCGCCCACGATGTCGACATTCGAGTTCTGAGATATCCTGCGGCAGCGACCCAGCCCCTCGGTGCCTCCCGGATCGCCCAGCACCGGGTCTCCGGAGGAAAGCGTGGCGGTGAGCAGATTCGAGCCCACGCTGTCTATGCGCCAGGATTGGCAAAAGTGGCGAGCTGAATCTGCCCCAGCTGGGTCGGATTCTGCTGTCCGGGCAGCGTTGCATTCACTACCCCGTACTGGGTGATCGTGATCGCAGTTGCATTCGGGGGCACGGTGATGTTGGGAACGAGCAGGTCTCCTTGGGAATCCACGATCGTGCCCTGGTTATTGAAGAAGAAATTCCCCGCCCGCGTGTAGGCGATAGTACCGTCGGGCCGCTGAAATTGAAAAATCCGGCGCCCTGAATGGCGAGATCGAGGGGATTGTTCGTCTGATTCAGGTCTCCCTGGGTTACGACGATCTCCGTGGCGGCATATTTCGTGCCCAGGCCGATCTGCAGCCCCGCCGACACCGTCTGCTGGCTCTGCGCTGCTCCGGGAGTCACCAGGCTCTGATAAATCATGTCCTGAAATTGCAGCGTGCGTTGCCGAAACCCCACCGTAGACCAGTTAGCAAGGTTATTGGCGATGGTGTCAAGGTTCCGCTGCTGGGCGCTCATGCCACTGGCAGCCGTGTAAAGTGCTCGGATCATTTCGTTCTCCTGAACAAAACCTACTTAGTTAAGACCAAAGCTCCGGGTCGCGGTCAAACCTTTGGCAGCTCCTCGCTGGCCGTTTTGTCGAATTCGTTGATGAAAAGAGTCAGCGCCTTTTGCATCATCTCCGCCTGACGCTGCACGAGAATCAGCTGAAGGGTCCCTTGGATAACGTTCTGGTTCGATCCCTCGAGCATGCCTTGGCGGATCGAAGCCGTCGATGGCGTCGGAGCAGCGCCATTTACGGGCAGGTAACGGTTGCCCCTTCCGGCACCAGCGTCCGGGCCGAGGTAGAAGTGAACAGTCCCATATTTCCTGCCACCGTGCCGTCGACAGAAATCACCCCTTCCGAGCTGATGATGACCTCGCCGGTCGGTACGCGAATCGGCTGTAGCTTCGCGTTGAGCAGCCTCACCCTGGGCGGTCACGAGCGAACCGTCGACGGCCCTCGGAATCCCCCGGTCTGGCGTGTATCGGACACCCGATTTTGTCCGGATAGCAAAGAATCCCTGTCCCTGAATTGGAAGATCGAGGGTATTGCCGGTCGGCTCGATAGGTTCTTCGCCGAGGTCAATCTCATCACCGCCGAGCACGCCGAAGTCGTTCACGGTCCTGTTCAGCGAATTCAACGCTTCAGGACCCATGATCGCGTTGCGGAAATAATCGCGTTCGGCACGAAAGCCTGTGGTGCCCGCGTTCGACAGGTTGTCGGCTGCCGAATCCAGGGCCTCCGTTCTGGCGAACAGGCCGGAAAACGCCGCGTAGAACCGCTGCCCATTGATTCCCGCCTCCTCTTTGCTCTGGTAAGCAGGAGGGACCAAATGAGGGATAAGATTAGGAAAGGCTTATAGGAGAGTTGGCCGGGCCACTCCGCCGACTCTGAAAGAATCATCACCGGAACGAGCAATTTTGAAGCAGTAAAACCGCTCGATCTGGAACTCCGGCCTCTGATTGTGGATCTGGTAGTTCGTGCCGCTGATAATCGTTGGCGTCGACAGCATCCAATCTGACGACAAATAGGGAAGCCTTCCCTTCCAAACTCCGGCAATCATGTTGCAGATTTCGCCCATCGTGTCCTTGACCGTCTCGTTCAGACTCGGCACTGCCACGCCGGTGAGCATCCCGGCCACGCGCAGCGCAACCTTTGCCCCGCTAGAAAGCACGCATATCCCGCTCATTGCGCCAGCGAGTCCGATGACCGCCGAGATCATCTCCCGCTCCTCAACAGGACAATCATGCACCAGAAAGCAATGAGTGCCCGTCATCAGGAGAAACACCTCCTCGACGGCCCTGTCCAAGCACCGTTCGTAGAAGTTCGACTACCGGGGCAGTCGGTTTTGAAACCGGCATGATCAGGCGGTCCTCCGCTCTCGAGTTCCACGGAGACTCCGATATGACTACTGCATACCAAAGAGCGGCAGGATGCGGTCCTTCACCTGGTCGGCTCTGAAGGCTTGCGAATATATCCCTGGGTGCCGGCGGCGATGGCATTTGCGTACATGCTCTTCGCTGCTCTCGGTCGTGATCATCACCACAGGAACATCGGGAGCCAGATTCTGCACCCTCACCTGGCGAACAAACTCAAGCCCATCCATGTTGGGCATGTTGTATCGGTTCGAATCAGGTCCACGCGTGTGTGCCCGAGCAATTCGAGCGCCTCCATGCCGCTCGATGCCTCGAGCACCTCTCCCACACACTCCGCCTGGCGCAGCGCCCGCTCCACGATCTCCCGCATCACCCAGGAATCATCGACGATCAGGGCAGCGATTTGGCTCATCGCAGATCCCTTCACCACAGGTATTCCCGGACATACCGGAGTTATCGTCCCAAAGAGGTGAAACTCTAGGCAAAGGGCTTAGCGGAAGGCAGTCACCGAACAGATCACATCTTCAATTCCATCGCCAGCCGCGTCTGCGCCGGGACGCACCGGCTCTTCCAGAGCCGGAGCCAATAAAAGTCATGCATCCGCACGACGCGAGTCTCCACGGGCTTCGCCCTTTCGATCAGGCCGTGAGCGCCTGCAGCAACGAGTTCATCCTCCGGCTTCGATGATGCGCGTTGGCAAAAATCGGCTTCCGAGACGGGCCCTGTGCTCGCGCTCGAATCGGAGCCATTCACCAGGCCGGCTTCCGCTGTGTAACCGGTGATGCGTTCGATGGCCAGCGTCACACTATGGTCGATATGGTCTTGGAAGGCGATGTACAGACTTCCCGTCCCCGCCCGACGCAGCGGAAAAAACCGGAATGATTCCAAAAAGAAGCGAGGTACCGGCAACACAGCCGGGAGCGGGCGCATTGTCGAGAGAAAAGACCGGACAGTTCCATTGGATACTCAGGGCCTGAGTCAGCCGCGCCTCCTCGAGCCCGCAGTTGTCCATCAACCACTTACCGATGCGGCCAGCGGCTCCGATCTCTGCTCATGACCCTGCTTCAACTGCTCGTGCGTACCCACTTCTTTTCCAGCAGCACCAGGCCGATCGGGATCCTGTGCCAATAGCCCCCCGGCCACGCATCGCGCTGTTCACCCTCGCGCCGAAGCAACTGGCCCAACCGGGCGCGCGTGCACGACGAACTGCACGACCATCCGCCTTCAAGGACAGGCGTGATACGGCTCCGCCAGACATGGAGCCAGCCACTCGCACATTTGGGACTGGCGCACACCGATAGAAAGCCCGGTCTGCGCAGCCTCCCGGGAGACTCATCCAGTTCTTCCAAGTGCTTATCATTATTCAAAACAGACATCGGACACTCTCCAGGCATTCAAGAGGCTCCGCCACCTCCAGCACCCGAAGCCCGAAGGCGCCGTTTACCAGGACCACTTCGCCGCGGGCAACGATCTTTTCCCCTACCAGAAGGTCACGGATCGGCGACATGCCGTCCAGCTCCACCACGTCCCCGGGGCCGCGTTCGAGCCCCTTATTCAGCGCCATTTCGCAGGATCCAAATCGCAGCGACGCTTCGAGTTCTACATCGAGGAGCAGGTCGAACCGGGCCGGTCGAGTCCCACCTTCTCCACGCCTGCAGGCGCCGCCGTCCGCGTCCCGGCTTCCGGCTTCGCATTTGCGCGCACCTGGTCAGTCAAGGCAATGGGCATCGCGGAATTCCCGAGGCGAAGCTCATAGGTCGCCGAGGGCTGCGCAGACGACCACTCAACTTCTGCGATCGATTCAGCTCTCGCGCCGCCGAAAGCCTCAGCGGCCGCAACCGTGGCGTCCTGAATCACCCCACGCCACAATTCGTAATCCCGCTGGACATCCGGCTCCGGTCCAAACAGGCCGGCCTCGACGAGGATTGGATCCAACGCCGCGAGTTCAGCCGACACCGTGAAGCTGCCCGTGGCCGAATCCCCTATTGACAGCGCGAAGCTGACCGTCTTTTCCGGAGCCGAGAAATGCCGGCCGGTCGCAGTTCGGCTTGGCCGGACAGATCCCTTTGCAACGAGAAGAGCCGCAAGGAGCCATTTCTCAAGAAGTTTGTTCATTTCGTGCCTCTCATGGAACACGCGTTAGCAGATGTGCTCCCCGGTGCTCACCATGGCGCACCGGGGAGGCCTGAAATAGGGAAATGCCCGCGATCCTCAAATCGGCCGGCTGACGGGCCTTCACCGCCAGGCGAAGTAGCTTCCCTGGCTCGAGCGTCTCCATCTCCGCCGCAGATACACGGCTCGGAGCAAGCTGCAGGGCGGCTCCCAGTTTCGCTCTCCCCACCCGCTGGCGCATGGCTGCGGGTCTCTGCCCCATGCCGCCGCGGCGCGTCCAGTGACTGACCAGTCGGCGAAGACCGTGTTCGAGACCACCGCGGGAAAAGCTAGATTCATTAGACCACTCGACCCGGGATGCGGACCTCGAAGCTGAGACAAAGCGTCTTTTCCGAGACTGGCATCAAGCGCCCGATCTGCGTTTGCATCTGCCTTGGTCGAATCGAAAGCTCAATCCTACGGGCTGCCAGGCAGTGCTCAGCTCGCGGCAGACCACCTCGACCACGCTCGACAAAATTGACTCTTCTATATCCGTCAGCTCGCGAATCTCGCCGCCGCGCCCTCGCCACCGAGCAGCAAATCGATCATCGAGGGCCCGCGAGCCAGTTCGATTTGCAACACCGAAACCGCGCGGAGAGGTTCCAGCCGCACCGAACATACGTAGGACAGCTCCGGAATGCGGAGCATTAATTCGCTGAACGGCATCTGCTCGGCCGAAACCAGGTTCACGTTGAGGCTGGTCCGCAACCATCGCCAAGGTTATGGGTAAGATTGCGCGGAAAGATGTCGTTTAAAGGGCTGATCGCCTTCATTTGTTCGTTGCTGATCTGTCCGGCGCGGGGAAAAGCTGAAGGGCTGAACCCTTCTGCGGCTCTCGGGCGCGTCGCTCGCCTTCCTGGCTCGGGCTATTTGGAAGAGAGCATCGATCTCATCCTGCCTCAGTCTCTTTTCCATTCGGGTTTACCTTTTCCTGCTACCCCTTGAAGCCGTGCTCTTGGCTGTTCTTGCCGATCCAAGGCTCTTGCGCAGATCGGCGAGTGCCACGCGTAGGTGTAATACCGCCGACGCATGAATCTGCGAGACTCGCGACTCCACCACTCCTAGCGTCAGACCGATTTCCTTCTCGTCATCTCTTCGAAGAATAAAGGGTCATCACCAGCCGTTCGCGCTCCGGAAGCTGGTCGACCGCCTTCGCCAGCCGCGCCTGCAGCTCGCCTTTCAGGCAGCAGAAGAGAGGATCCTCTTCCGGATTAGTCGGGATGTAAGCAAGCTCTTCCTCCCCGGAAACCTCCGAGCGCTCGGCGTGCAGGGTGCCTATCTCAAGCCCCTTCAATTCACCGAGCAGCGTCTGGGAGCCCCGCCAAGCTCCATCCCAGCTCGGCCGCCACCTCGGCCTCCGACGGAGGACGGCCATGCGGTAAGCGAGCGGATCGCCTCTTCGACCGAGCGCCCCTTGCGGCGCAGATCGCGGTCACTCCTGTCTAGGCTTCTCAAGCTGTCCTCGAGGATCGCTCCGCGGATGCGAAACTGTGCGTAACTGCGGAACTGGACCTTCTTTGCGGGATCGAATTTTTGCAGCGCGTCGATCAGCCCCAGTACCCCCGAACTGACCAGGTCTTCGATATCCACCTGGTGAGGCAGCCTCTCGTGGATTCTTCGCGCAAGAAAGCGCACGATCGGTAAATGCTCGACAATGACACGCTCGTATTCCTCGGTCATCGGAATCGCGCCTGTGGGCCCGGTGTAGTCCGGCCTCGGTTGCGTGGACACCTCGCCGTCCCCGGGGATCCTCTGCTCGCCCAAAGTTGAGAGGCTTGCCGATTGCGTGCCGAGCGGCAGCGGAGGATCGACCGGCGCTGAGCCGCCGCCCGGGGCCTGGTGAATCGACTGAGCCGCCGCCACGGAATCCCGAACAAGATCTCTCCCCCATTGAGCATCCTGCATGCTATTGGTCCCGCCTCCTTCTCCCGCACCCGGCTATGCGCCATCGTGTCCGATCAACGTACGACTCCTACCGATCGCAGACGCACATCCGGCGGAACCTCTGTCGGTGCCAGGACGACCACCTGCGGAAGCAACGGCTCTAGCCATCGGCGAAGGTAGTAACGCGCCGGACTCTGGCAGAGCAGCACGGGAAGGACCGCGGAAGGAGCCGGACCGATTAGCTGCTTCACAGAATCGACGACGCGCTTCAGCACCGGCATTCCCTGCGACTTGGCGGAGAGCAGCCGGGAGCCCCCCTCCGGATTGAGCGCTGCGATGAGTTCCTCTTCGAGCGCCGGCTCCAGAGCCAGCACGCGCAGGCTTCCGTCCGCTTCAAGGAGGGGTTGCGTCACCCGTCGCCCCAGCGACTGCCGCTGCCCTCCACCAGCTGCGCCACCGCCGGTCTGCGGTGCCGTCTCCACCAGCGCTTCGAGGATCGTGCCCAGGTCCCGGATCGAGACCCGCTCCCCGCAGCAGTTGCTGCAACACCCGCTCCACCTCGCCCAGGGTGAGGATCTTCGGCACCAGTTCCTCCACCAGCTTGGGGTGACTCTCGTTCAGCGAATCCAGCAGCCGCTTGTCTCCCGCGCCCCAGCAGTTCCTGCGCGTTTCCGGATCAGCTCCGCCAGGTGCGTCCCGATCACCGTTCCCTGATCCACCACCGAATAGCCGGCCGCCAGCGCTTCGTCTTCGAGCGCCGGGGAATCCAGCGCGCTGGAGCGCCGTAGGCCGGCTCCCGCTCTCTCCCGCCGGGGAGCGGCCGGGGGGTGGGCCTCGGTTGACACCGCCAGCAGGCAGTTCCCTTCCGTCTGCCAGCGTCCAATCTCGATGCCCTGCAGCGAAACCACGTACTCCCGCGCCTTCAGCCGCAGGTTGTCCGAAATCTACACAGGGGGAATCAGGAAGCCCAGCTCCTTCGCCAGGTGGCGCCGCAGCGTCTTCACCCGCCCCAGCATCTGCCCGCCCTGCTTTTCGTCGACCAGGGGGATGAGCTGGAATCCGATTTCGAGGCTCAGATCGTCGAGCCGCAGCGTGGCCGCCATGTTTTCCGGCTTCTCGGCTGCCTTGGCCGCCGTCTCCGCCTCTCGGCCCGGCCGCCCGCTTTCGGCTCCGCCACCCGCGCTCCCCGCGTAACCCAGCACCACAGCCGGCAGCAAAAACGCCAGCTTGGGCAGCCCCGGAATCAGGCACAACGCTCCCAGCACGCCACTGGCCACGTACAACGTCGTCCCTTTGCCCAGCAGCTGCGCTCCCAGCTCGGTCGTCAGTTGCCCGGACGACGAGGCCCTGGTCAGCACCATCCCGCCAGCCACCGAAACCAGCAGCGAGGGGATCATCGTCACCAGCCCGTCGCCCACGGTCAGAATCGTGTAGGTGCGTACCGCCTCGCCCAGCTCGATGCCCTGCTGCAGCGTTCCAATCAGCAGGCCGGCGATGATGTTGATGGCCGTGATCAGAATCGTCGCCAGCGAGTCCCGCTGATTGAAGCGCGCCGCCCCGTCCATCGCCCCGTAGAACTCCGCCTCCTGCGCAATCGCCTGGCGCCGCTTTCTCGCTGTCGCTTCGTCGATCAGGCCGGCGTTCATGTCGGCATCAATGGCCATCTGCTTGCCCGGCAGCGCGTCGAGGGTGAAGCGAGCCGTCACCTCGGCGGTGCGCACCGCGCCGTGACTGACCACCAGAAACTGAATCGCGATGAGGGCCAGAAACAAAACGAAGCCCACCACGTAATTCCCGCCCACCACAAACTGCCCAAAGGCCTCGATTACCCGGCCCGGCCGCCGCCGTCCCTTCGTTGCCGTGCAGCAAAATCCGGCGGCTCGAGGCGATGTTCAGCGACAGGCGAAACAGAGTCAGTAACAGCAGCAGGGTCGGAAACACCGAGAAGTCCACGGCCCGGCGCAGCTGTACCGCCGACAGGAAGACCAGAATCGAGAGCCGCCATCGAGCAGGCCAGCAGGGCATGTCCATGACGAAGGCCGGGACCGGCACCACCATCACAAACAGAACGCTGATTGCCGCTACCGGCAGCGCCATGGTCCGGCAGCGCTTCATCAAGTTTCCGTCGCCCGGCGCCGCCGTTGTTCCCAAAGCTATCGCACCTGCACTCATTCGTTCGACCTCCATCCCCGTTTCATTTCCCGAAGCTATCCCGCTCTCTTTCTCATCAGCTCGCCTGCCGCCGCGCCGCAGGATCACTCCCCCCGGCTTTCTTTGCCGCGTGCCGCCCGCTTCGCGCCCCGCTCGCGCCGCACCCGGTCCTCAACCTCGCAGCCGGTCAAGCCACGCCAGAATGGCGGCCACAGCCGCATACAGCTCGTAAGGAATCGTCTGGCCCGGTTCCACCTGCCGGTAGAGCGACCGGGCCAGCGGCGGGTTCTCGACAATCGGCACCCCAGCCCACTGCGCCTCTTTCGCGATTTGCGCCGCCAGCAGATCGCAGCCCCGTGGCCAGCACTCGCGGCGGATCCATGGTTTCGAAGTTGAAGCTCAGCGCGACCGCATAATGGGTTGGGTTGGTCACCACCACCGAGGCGCGCGAGACATCGGCCCTTGAAGCTGCTTCTTCCGCATCTGCCGCCGCAATCCGCGAATGCGCCCTCGGGTCCGGGGATTTCCTTCCGTCTGGCGGTATTCATCCCGCATCTCCTGCTTGGTCATCTTCTGGCGACTCTCCCAGCTTCTCCACTCGATCAGGTAGTCCACCGCGGACCAGAGGACAAGAACCCACGAAGCGTCAAGAAGGATGACGTAGAGCGATTCCCAGATCGCCTCCAGCCGCCCGATGCTCAGCTGAGCAATCCCGGCCTGTTGCTCGATCTTCCGGCACGCCAGAATCAGTAGCGGAATCGTAGGCACCAGCGACTTCCCCAAACGGCCCGCACCCCGCAGCGAAAAGAGATTTTTCAGATTGCTCGCAGGATTGAAGTGGTTCCACTTTGGCTGCAGAGCCTCAACATTGAATCTGATCCCCGCACCCTGAGCCACAGATACCAGCAGCGCGGTCCCCGTGACAGCGGCGAAGAGAAGCAGAAACGGAGACAACATCGTGATCGTCGCGTGGCGAATGCTGACAACGATCCGGTCGACCTGGTCGGTTCGCCAGGCCAGCGGGGTGCCGAGCGCAAGAAAGTCCTCGTATCCTGCCCGCCAGCGCTGTCCCCACGACTCAACGATCCATCCCAGCGCCAGAACACCGGCCATCATGCCGGTTGCCGCCACCAGTTCCCGGCTGCGGACGCGATCGCCCTTTTCCGATGCTTTCTGCCGTTTCCGCGGAGTCGCCCGCTCAGTCCGCTCTTCGCTCATCGCCCCACCGCCGCGCTCCGGATCAACACTTCGGCGCTGTCCAGCAGATTGGAAAAGCGCGTCTCGATAAATCTGGGCCACAGCGCCAGCGAGCCGATCAGCGCAACATAGCCCAGCAAAGTCTTAGCGGGAACGGAGACGATCATGACCGGCAGCTGTGGAGAGACCTTCCCAATCACCGCGATCGTTACCTCGGCAAGAAGGGTCGCCGCTAGCACCGGCGCAGCGAGTTGGAGCGCGGCAAGGAAAACTCCGCTCATCAGCTTCACCAGTGAAAGGCCGGCCTCTCCGCCAAAGAAGACATCGCCTACCGGCGCTACCCGGAAGCTGCGCACTACGGCCAGCAAGATGGTCTGATGAAGTCCAGTCCCGATCATCACCAGAGTTCCCAGCAGCGTGAGCAACTGCCCCATCAGAGGCGTTTGCACCATGGAATTCGGATCGAGCAGATTTACCAGCGAAAAACTGAACTGGAAGCCAAACACTTGGCCGGCAAAGAGGAGCATCTCGTTCAACATCGCCAGGCTCAGGCCGAGAATGAGACCGACGCTCAATTCGCCAAGTACCGGCAGAACCCCAAGGTCAGCATGAGCTGAGGGGAGTGCGGCAATCACGGGCGCAAGCACGACAGCCGTCGCCAGAACAAATATGGCTTTTACACGCACGGGGATAGCCTCCGAAGAAAACACCGGCGCGAAAACCATGACCGCGCTCAGGCGGATCATGGCCAGAACCATAGCGGCCAAATAGCGCGGCCAATCGGGATTGTTAGTCATCAACGCGACCGGCATCCTTTATCCCAGGTAGCGATGAAAGTCGTTGAGCAGCAGGATCGTGTAGTCGACCAGCCTTTTGGCGAACCACGGCAACATCAGGAGAATCAGCGTTACCACGATGAGCAGGCGCGGAACCGTGGTCAGCGTCTGTTCCTGAAGCGAGGTCAGCGTCTGCACCACGCTCAGCAAGAAGCTCGTGAGACTGGCGGCAACCAGCACCGGAGCACTCACCACCAGAGCCTCTCGCAGGAGATCCCGGACCAGTTCTACGGTTTGATCTGGCCCCATCTCAAAAGCTCCTGAGCAGAGAGCCCGCCAGCAGGCTCCAGCCGTCAACCATGACAAAGAGCAGGATCTTGAGCGGGGTCGAGACCACCACCGGCGGCAGCTGGAACATGCCGATCGAGGTGGTGATGGAGGCCACCACCAGGTCGATCAGCAGGAAAGGGAAGAAACAAGACTGCTCCGATCTGGAAGCCGGCCTTCAACTCCGACAACGTCGTCCACCAGCACCACCACTCGCAGGGGCAGGTCTTCAGGCTTCACCAGGCATACCGGCAGCAAGAGCCGCGGATATGTTCAAAGAGCTCGAGGTCCTTCCCCAGAGCATGACGCAGCATGCCCTGCCGCAAGCCCCGCGAAGCCTTTTTCGATCGCTTCGAGGCCGGTGATCTGGCCCAGCCGATAGGGTTCTACCGCCTGCTGGGTCGCTGACGGTCAGCACTGGCTGCATCAGGAACCAGGTCAGGAAGAGTCCCAGGCCGATGAGGGTCTGGTTCGAGGGCGCGGTCTGCGTCCCCAGCACCTGGCGGAGAAAGTGGAAGACCACCAGCAGACGGACCATCGGGGTCATGGAGAGCACCAGCGCGGGCAGCAGAGTGAGCAGGGTGAGCGTGAAAATAATGGTCCAGGGAACCGAATTGTTACCCGCGTGACTGTCAAGACCGGGCAGCGGCAGTAATCCGGGCTTGCTCCATATCAGGAGTGCCATCACGGCTTGTCCCCCAGATAACCAATCACGGCGATGCGGGCGGATGGGCACGTTTCGGCAACGGGTCCAACCTCGACGGGCGCGGTGACCGAGTCGCCTGCCATCGCCAGCAGGAAACGCCGGCCGGCACAATTCACAAGCATCAAAGTCCTCTTCGGACCCATTGCTATCTGCTGCTCGATCGACATGACATGTTGCGACGCCTCGGAGGTCCGTAAGAGGCCCCGAAACATGACACGCACGCAACGGAGAAGCTTTTCGGTTGTTAGAAAACTCGGCGATTGCCGGCTCATAGTCTTTCCGATCCTTGTGGTGTTTCCGGTCATTGATCCACTCCTCTCACTGCTCAGCTGATTCGCGTCACGCGCACCGCCAGTTTGTCGTCCACCACCTCGAATTCTGTCCAGGCCAGTTGCGAACCCCCGCACCAGACGGGAACATCATCGCTGTGCGACCACTCACTCCCAAGCACAGCGCCTTTCTCGAGGGCAAGCAGGTCTCCAACACGGAACGACGGAATCGGAATCGTCACATCGAGTTGCAGGGGAAGATGGGCAAGAATGGAGTCGCCTGAGGAGGCCTCCGTTTCGGCGGCAGCCGGCAAGCCGCTCTCCTCGCGGGTAGCGAGCACCGTGCCGACATCCGTCAGCTCTTCATCGGACGAAGCTGCGGCGGCAGATGCAGTGGAATCAGAGGAAGAAGGAGCAGCCGGCGTTTCGGTTCGCATCATGCCGGAGAGTAGTGCAGAAGAGTGACCGAAATCAGGGCAGGAAGATTAGAGGGTTCTTAAAAAGAGTCGGGACGGCAGATGAAGCCATACTGCCGTCCCGAGCCGGAGGAACCTTTAATTTCCGGTCGAGGCACCGTCACCGGAGCACGATCAATGAATCATGTTGATCGTGTCCTGCGAGACGGTGTCCATCGTTGTCACCGCCTTCGAGCTCGCCTCATAGGCTTGCTGAGCGATGATCAAGTCAGAGAACTGGGTGGAGATGTTCACATTCGATTGTTCGAGGGCCTCGTCCTGAATCGTTCCCAGCCCCCCGTTGCCGGCCGCGCCCACGCTGGCCGCACCCGAGGCGAGAGTTGTCGCATAATTGTTGCCGCCCAGGATCTGGAGCCCCTCCGGATTCGTGACGTTGGCCAGCGCGAGCTGACCGACAGCCGATGTCTGGCTGTTGCTGAATTGTGCCGACACCACCCCATTCGAATCGATAGTGAATCCGGTGTACTGGCCGCTGGTGTAGCCATCCTGCTTGGTAGCCGATACGTCGGAGGCCGCCGCAAACTGGGTCAGGGTCGGCTGATTGTTCGCGCCATATAGATTCCAGTTCAAAGTCATGTCGCTGGCGCCGTCGCTCAGCCCTGTAAAGCTGATACCGGAGACATTGGCAACCGGGGATATAAGATCACCGCTCGAATTGAAAGTAAGCGCGCCGGTCAGATTCGTGCCTCCGGTCGCATCTCCGGACGGCAGAGAGATGCTGTAGTTCCATGTATTGGCTCCTGTGTTGGTGAAAGTCACTGTTGCGACGTGGCTGACGCCGAGCGAGTCGTAAAGTGTGATCTGCCCCGGAATGCTGGTTCGAACCGCGGCCGAAGCATCTAGATTCGCCGTCATGGAGAAATTCGCCGTCGGCGCCGGCTGCTCGACCTGTCCCACCGGAATCTGGATAGGCGTAAGCGGCGCATTCGTGTTCACCACACCGTTCACCGCCGGATAGCCCATCACTGCTAATCCGGATTGAGAGGTCAGTACGCCATCCGAGGTTAGGCCGAAGCTTCCGTCGCGGGTGTAGAGGTTGCCGCCTCCGTTCTCCAGCACGAAAAATCCGTTTCCGTTCAATGCCACATCGGTCGCATTTCCGGTCGAGTTGATGCTCCCCTCCGTGAAATCGGTAGTAGTCGCTGCCACCTGTGCCCCGGCTCCCAACTCGAGAGGATCGCCCGATCCCGAGTTGCCGATCTGCTGGTAAAACAAGTCGCTGAAGCTGACGTCCTGACTCTTGAATGCCGTCGTGTTCATGTTGGAAAGGTTGTTGGCAATGGTGTTGAGCGCCGTAGAAGACGACTCCAGCCCGGTTAGTGGTATCGAGAACGAGGACATGTTTTCTCCTTGGTGTCTGCACACGGTTGAGCGCGTGCGGTTGGTTCTGCTGGGTGAAGTTGCCCTACGGCATCACTGCACGCCCACAGCTTTCAGGAAATTTGAAGGAACACGATCGGGAATTTGACCGGCCCGGTCTGCCGCCGGAAGGTTCGGGGTGGATTCCATAGCCGTGGCGACATGACCAGCCGCTGCGGCAATATTCGATTGGCTGGATGTATTGGCGCTGAGATTGCCCGGCGATGCACCCGGAGCACTCGATACTCTCGCGTCGCTCGATGTGCCCGACGCGCTCGATGCCGCGCTGCCTAGATCCTGATTGATCTGGATCAGTTGTTCGAGACTGTTCACCTGTACCAGCTGGTTGATGTACTCATTGGGATCGGTAGTCGCCGTCGGGTCCTGGTTCTTCATCTCAGTCACCAGCAGTTCGAGAAAGTCATTCGCAGTAATTGCCGCTGTCGACGTCGAGGAACTGGAAGAATCATCACCAGATGAGGAGGATGATTGTTGGCGCTGGCGCGGCTCACACGGGTCGACCCGGGCGCGGCCGAGACAGCGGCAGGGGTGGTGGCGTGATGGGATGGAATGTGCATGTTCAGTTCGTATCTCCTTTGAGCTTTCTTGCGCCTATACCATGACGCTGATGTAAGACAGCGGGCGGTATTCCTCGTTCGTGTCGGTGCCTGGATTCGAGCCCGGCCCCAGGCGAAGTTGCTCCGGAGTGCGATGGCGCGGCATCCTCGGCCAGCATACGATTGCGATCCCTCGCCCGAATCGCCAGTCCCATTTCCCGGATTGCCCGCAGAGGACTGCTGCTCGACGGTGATGCTGCCGAGCTTCACGTGATGCTCGGAGAGAAACTCTGCCATGGACGGCAGCTGGCCGGCGAGAGCCTGATGCGATTGCGCCGATGATGTCACAACAGCCGCTGCAATTTGTCCTGCGGTCGACTGGGTCTTGATCTCCACCCACCCCAGCGATGGATCATGCAGGCCCACGGCTACACGGTTCGCGCCCACGCTCAATGCAGAGACCGGGCGCCGCAATTTGGTCCATCTTCTGGTAAGGATCTGCCGCCCGGATGGAGACACCTGATTCCGCAGGTTCGCCCGCGGCAGCATGTTCAAGGTGCGACAGCGTCGAGAGTGAGGCTCCTTCGCCGCGAGACGCCTCGGCTCCGGTTCCGGCTGCTGAATGCAGAGGCGCTAGCGATGCCGATGAAGACGATACACTGCGCGCCGATTGAGGCAGTTGGACCTCACGCAGAGATCGCGTTGCGATGGCCGAAACGGCCGGCTGCGATGCCGGTGGAGAATCAGACTGGTCTGTTGGAGCGGCCTCGCGTCCGATTCCTTCGCCGGCTTTTCCCGAGCTGATGTCCCCCGCCTGGCCGTCGGCGCTCTGGGTTCGCGGCCCTGGCACCCCATACGAGATCGGAATCTCCTGAACCGCCGGAGCTGCCGCTGAATTCGGCCTCATGCCGCCGGGCGGTGGAGCCTGAGGCGCGCCGCGGCCCTCGCTGCCCGGCGGCTGAGTCGATTTCGATATCCCATGTGACTGCGGAGACAAGCTCCCATCCATGGGGCCCTGTTCGGTGCTGCCCGCGGGCGAGACAGCGTCGAGGTTCGCTAGCCTCCCGGTCTCTGTCGCAGATTGAACCGGAGATGCCTTCTCGGTCGATTGGGCTCGGGGTAAGACATCCAAGGAAGCAACCACGGGAACGGCCGCCGCAATATCAGCGAATGCGCTGACCGCCACAGAGCCGGGATGGACTTTTGCGAGATCGGCATTGACCAAAACCGCGCCGCTCCTGGTGGTACTCTTCGCGCCCGGCGCGTCACCAGCGTGGCTTAGAGGATCAGTGGCTTTCTCTTCTTCGCCAGCAGCTTCCGTTTGCGGCGGAGCCGCCAAATCCAAAGTCTGCGCTTCCTCGCCTCCGATCTTCAGAGGCTCGGGCCGCGAAATCGGCGTCGTCAAACGCCCCGGAACGGCCAACGGCAGAACGTCGTTCGCGCCACCTGCTGCACTCCCGGGAAAGCCATTGCTCGCGCCCGGCTCGGGACTCGGATCCACAACGGCTTTTGCTTGAGCATCTTCTGCTGTATTCGCGCCAATCCCTAGTTGCTCGCCAAGCGCTTGCTGGAATTCGCTCAACCCGAATCCTGTCTCAGGTCCCTTGGACATCTTCCCTGCCCCGACCAGCTGCGGGGACGAATCAGCGTTTGCTTTGAGGGTTGACAGCTCAATTGTCGGTGGCACTCTGTTGAACCTCGCTCTCAATCAATTGCACTTGCCGTGCCAGAAAGTCCGCGAGTTCGATGGGAATCGACTAAGAAAGGGACCAGTCACCACCAGTTCGATCCCGCATCGGGCGCGTTCTTCGATAGAGGGTCGCAGCGTACCAGTCGTCGAGAGCCCGCTGTTGGCGGCGCTCGAGCTCGACCTCCCGAGCCGCTACCCGGCTGTGGAGCAGGATCTCCACCTGCTGTCTCTCCAGACGAAGCCGCAACATCTCTTCGCGTCCCGCCTCAACCCGCTCCATGGCCATTCTCGCCAGCGCCTGCAGCTGCTCTTCGCGCTGCCGGGCGAGCTCTCCTGCCCGCACCGCAGCGAGCCATGAGATCTCCGCCGTGCACCGCCCGGCCTCCGCCGTGTTTCCGGTTTCTTTTTCGTCAGGGTCTTCGACAATCACCGAAAAGGCTGAGGCTCTGCATTCCGAAACCATTCTTCGCTCTGCATCCTGGACGCGCCCAATACGATAGACCTCCTGCGCCAGCTTCTCCAGCCGAAGTCGGCTCTCGTCTTCGATCAGCGCGCGCAGTCGCAAAATCCGCTTCCACGAACGGCTCATACCAGAACACCGGCCAGAGTCCTGAGTTGCTCAACCGCGCCTCGAAAACTCACATCTTCCCGCGGACCTTGTTCGAGAAACGAGCGGATCCGCGCATGCGAGCGGATTGCGCGGTCGAGTTCCGCGTCGCTGCCGGGCTTGTAGGCTCCAATCCGGACCAGGTCCTCCGATTTAGCGTGCGTCGCGAGCAGCCGCCTCAGCAAAGCAGCGGCCTCGCGGTGCTCCTCCGACGCCACGGAAGGCATCAGCCGGCTGATCGAGTCGAGAATGTCGATCGGCGGATACCACCCCTCCGACGCCAGCGCGCGTGAAAGCACAACATGTCCATCCAGAAACGACCGCACCGAATCAACGACCGGGTCCTGCTGATCGTCGCCCTCCATCAGAACGGTATAAAACGCTGTGATGCTGCCCGAGCGGAACTGCCCGGCACGCTCGATGAGCCGAGCCAGCCGGTTGAAGACCGACGGAGTATACCCTTTCGCCGTAGGAGGCTCGCCGGCGGCAAGCCCCAACTCGCGCGCGGCCATCGCGAAGCGGGTAATCGAATCCAGAACCAGCAACACATGCCTGCCCATGCCCGCAAAATACTCGGCGACGCTCGTTGCTCCGAGCGCAGCCCGCACCCTCATCAAAGGCGACTGGTTCGAAGTGGAGACAACCACGACGGCACGCTTTCTTCCCTCAGAACCAAGACTCTCTTCAAGAAACTCTCCCACCTCCCGGCCGCGCTCGCCTACCAGTCCGACAACGATCACCTCGGCATCGCTGTTCCGGGTCATCATGCCGATCAGGGTGCTCTTGCCTACACCCGATCCTCCAAAGATCCCTACACGCTGCCCGCGTCCCACGGTCAACATACTGTCAATGGCACGCACGCCCGTACCGAGCGGAAGCCGGATTGGGGTTCGTTCCAGCGGATGCGGCACTGCGCCGTCGAGCGGAACGACGGCACTGATTCCCGGGCGGCGACCGCCATCGATCGGCCGGCCAAGCGCATTCAGCACCCGGCCCAAGAGCTCATCCCCCACCTCGAGATGTGGCATCTGCCCCAGCGCCTCGACCGGATCGCCGTAGCGAATTCCCCCCGAGGATTCAAGCGGCATCGAAAGAACATTGCTGCCGCGAAAGCCAATGACCTCCGCAAGGTGGCGTTCACCTCCCGAGTCCACAATCTCGCAGCACTCGCCGACCGAACACAACGGGCCCGCGGATTCAATCGTCGACCCCACAGCCTCGAGTACTCTTCCCCGCCAGCGCAGGGCCGGGCGCTGCTTCAACCGCGAAAAGTATGTCCCCAGCAGCCCCATCGCAATTTATCCGGCAGCCGGCAGCGCATCGCCGGATGCCCGTCCCCGATGCTCCAGCAGGTCGAAGAATCCGCGCTCGATCTCCGCCAGCTGCGCAGGCACACCGATGTCTATGCTGCCGAGATGAGTCTCGATCGTGCACTCTCCCGCCTTCATCCGCTCGTCTGTGATCAATTCCGGCCGCAAAGGAAGATTGGGCATCAGGCGCAGCATCTCCGCCCACATCTCCTGCTCCTCGAGCGGAACCCGCAGACGTACCTCGGTCGATTCGGCTAGCTGTCCGAGTGCAACGCGAACCGCGCCGGCGAGCAATAGCGGATCGATCTGGGCCTGCCGGTGCAGAATGCGCTCGGCAATTGCCAACGCCAGCTCTACGACTTCCCGTTCCACCTGCGCCAGATAACGGTCCCGGGTCCTACGAAAGTCTTCGATGGCTTCGCCAATGCCGTTGGAGGCCGCAGCAAGCGCTGCAGAATATCGGTCTTCAACGCTCTTCTGCCCGGCCTCGAAAGCCTCCTCGCGAACTGCAGCCAGTTGTCTTTGAAGATCCTTCTTGTCCTGCTCGCGCTCTTCCTCTACCGCGCGGAGTCCGGCATTTCGTTGAGGAAAGTTTCGAATGCGTCCTGGCCATCGCTGGCCAGCCGCACAGTGTGGCCCTCGGTCTCAAGACCGCGCGCCAGAAACATGCCCAGCGCAGGATCGTCATCCGCTACGAGAAACCGCATCTCTCTCCCCCTGGCCTCGGCCGGCGATCAGGCCGCGAAGTTCGCCCGCTCTCGCAATCACCTTCTCGCGTACGGGAATCGGACACAACAGAAGATTGATCGAAGTAAATAGTCGAAGATCAAAAGGGGAATGAGGTTTATAAGAATTCTGAAACGGGAATGGCGCGTGGCAACACGCCGACATTTCCCTTGACTCCTCTTTTGGAGGCAGCACACTGACGCACGACCATCACTCCAATATGACGAACTGGCTCCCGAAATCGCAGGCCGCGAAATTATGGGCCCGGAGGAGCCGGCGTCACTTTCGCAGGAGGCTCCGGAGCAGCATGCGTTACAACCGTCGGGGGGGGCGCCTCCACTGTTGTCCCTGCAGGAACTGAGGGCTGCACGATGCGCGCGACGTATGTGGCGTAGTCCTCATTCATCGCGGCGGTAACCCGCCCATTCTCGTTGAGAGAAATAGTCCATATCGTGTACACCTTGGCAGCATCGCGATCGGAAAACTGGATCTGCCTCTGCTGTGTCGTCGTATCGAACCGATAGGTCGCCAGCGGTGCTTTGATCGTCGCGACATCGAGGCTCGGTTGATCCGGCACATTCGGGCGGGCTCCTACCACCTCGGCATAGCACACCCCGAGAGAGAGCCACCGTCCATCCGGACCCGAATCCTGCTTGGCAACAGCCGGAGAAACCAGCGAATTGAAGAGAGCAAAATTCCGCGGATTTTTCACCGCCGGAATAAATGGAGACGCGTTGCGGTAAAGCACGGGTACGATCCGAACCCTTCCCGAATCTCGCGGGATCAACGCCGTGAAGAGGGACTCGGATCCATCGGGAAACTTCTGAAGATAGTGCAGCAGCAATGTAGCTGGAAGCTCGGGGCAGATACTCTGGTCGTGGTTCCAGCTGCCACTCGTTAGGTCGTATCCGTAAAACTGGGCCTCCTCCACCAGTTCCTTCTGCCGTTGGTGAAGAAGCCCGCGGTCCGCGTCGCTCATCTTGTCAGGCGGCAGATGCTCAAGCGAAAAGTACTTGATTCGCTGAGGAGTTTCGGAGCCCGCAGCCTGCGTCATCGGGGTGGCTGCACCCATCTGCGGGAGGGAAAACAACCACCCGGCCGACAAAATCAGCGTGGCGGGAATTACCCTGAAGACCATCCTCATTCCATTTCACTCTATCATTCGCTGCGCAAAGAAAAGGGGACAGCCGCTTGGCTGTCCCCTTCGCGAAGCGCTCCTTTAGGCTTGCTACTGGGATTTCCCGGATGTTCTGTGAGTCGTGTGATGAACCGGCGCCTTCGGAGCCTGCTTGGGTTCACCATCCTTCATCACGATCATCGGCGGCTGCTGCGTGTAGGAGTCGAACGTGCCGACGTAAGTTACCTGAGTCCCGGGAGTCGGAACCTCCTTAAGCGGGGTCTTCATGTTGATCGTGAAGTCCGCCTTCTGGGACTGCTTGGCATCGTCCGAGACTGCCAGCTGTACCGAATCGGCTGTGGCCTGGATGACAGTACCCGGAACCTCGGTCGTCTTACCCTGCAGCACGGCCCAGACCTTTTGGGCATCCTCGGGCGCGCCATTCGCCAGCACGAACTCCTTGTCCGACAGCGAGAGACCCTTATCAAGATCCGTTGTGCTCGCTACCGCGTTGTGCGCGAGCTGCTGTGGAGACGGAGGCGGAGGAGCCGGAACCGGCTTGTAGGAGTCGGGCGGGAACAGGTTGTCGTGCGCCAGCTGCTTGATCTGGTCGAAGCCATCCATGTTGCCGTGGTACTTCTTGTACCAGTACTCAGCCGCCTGTTCCACGTTTGTCTTGTAGGGCTCTTGGAGATACTGGGCTGCCCGCGTCAGATACCAGATTCCGTTCACTAGATCCTTCGGATCCTGCTGAACATAAGCGTTTCCAAGGGCATACGTATCGGCGAGCAGCAGGCCCTTCGTCGTCTGCGTCGGGTCTTTTACCGCGTGCAGTTCCGCCAGGTAGTTCGTGATCGCATCCTTGTAGTCCTTCTTCGCGATATCGTCAGCGCCGATCACGTCCCCGAAGATAGGACCGGACACTTCCTTGAGCTTCTGGAAATCGGCATCGCTCATGTTTGCCGGCTTGGTGGCATTCTGCCCCCTCTCGGCAAGGGAGGCAGCCTCATCCAGTTTGGCCTGGTCGCCGTTGGCCTGCTGCTTCTCGACATAGACGACAAAGATCAGAGCGCGAAGGTTATTGGGGTCGACCTGGAGCAGCCGCTTTGCCGCGTCGTAAGTCTTGGCGGTGTCGCCCGTTGCCTGATATGCCCCCACCAGCTGTTCCAGCATTTCAGCCTTCACGACGGTATTCGGATACTGCTGCAGAAAACTCTCGATCGCCGCAGCCTTGGCAGCCGGAGTCGACTGGCCGATAGCGCTCGTGTAGGCGTTGTATTCGGCTGGATCTTTGATGGTGATCTGGCTCGGTTGCGAGCCTTGCGCCTGCGCCAAGGCAGCTGGCGGCAAAGACAGGGCGCTGGTCGCAATGGCCAGCATGGAAGCAATAAGGACCTTCTTCATTCAACGCTCCTAAGGATGTTCCTAAATTAAAGCACTCAGCAGTGCGAGCCGGCGGAGGATGCCCGCGCTTTGCATCGGACCACACCAACCCGCAAAAAACCATACTTGTCGCGCGCCCATGCAATTTGCTGGATTATAGAAACCAGCGCCTTGCGGTGACAAGTACCAGTGCGTCATGGTGGCGTACGGTCCATATTCTCACGCATGAGAATCCTATAACACGGCAGAACCCGCTGGGGGCGCATCAACGAATAGTGAGGATTCATGGCAGAACTGGATGGCCAGATAGCGGTGGTTACGGGCGCGGCTCGCGGCATCGGGAAGTCCGTCAGCAAGCGGCTCGCAGCAATGGGCGCGCTCGTCCTGCTCGTCGCGCGCGACGTCAGCCGCCTGAATGCGCTGAAAGGCGAGATAGAAGCCTCGGGAGGACTGGCCGAGAGCCACCCGCTCGATCTGCTGGATGGGTCCGCAATCACTTCCCTTGCAGACGGCATCAGACAGCACCACGGCCGTTGCGACATCCTGGTGAACAATGCGGGAGTCGGGTTCATTGGCAAGCCGCTGCACGAAACAACACCGGACAACTGGGATGTAATGCTCGGCACGAACCTGCGTGCTCCTTACCTGATGATCCGCGCTCTGGCGCCTCTTATGATTGCTGCCGGCCGTGGACACATCATTAATATTTCCTCCCTGGCAGGTCACAATCCATTGAAGAACGGCGCCGGCTACGCGGCATGCAAATGGGGACTGAACGGACTGACCTATTCCGTCGCCGAGGAGCTCAGGGACTACGGCATCCGTGTCTCGGCCGTCGCGCCCGGGTCGGTCAATACCGACTTTGGACACGGTGCGAAGGACGGAAACTGGAAAATCCAGCCCGCCGACATCGCGAACATTATCGCCATGCTGGTAACCCAGTCCCCGCAATCCTTTGTGAGCGAAGTGTTGGTGCGCCCTGCGCGAAAACCCTGAATCGGCCCTCAGCGTCCGAATTGGCGTAAATGATGGTCGGCATGGAGCCATCCCCATCTCAGCCACTCGGTGTGTTGCATCGCTCCAAAATATGGATGGCGCTTCCCTTCGAGGTCCGCCTCGCAGATGCGTCCGGCAAGAGCGATCGCAGCCTGTCGGTCTGCTTCAAAGTCATCCAGGCGCGAGTTGAGCCTGCATTGGTCGATCTCCGGTCGAGTCGGAAAGTTCGGGCGCCACTTCAGCGGCACGTAAAGCGCGGCCCACTTGAGCACTGTTCCCTGCCACTTGGCGATCCCGGCGTCGCTGACCTCCATCTCCCCCAGCGGAACACGCATTGAATCGGCGAGGTGACGGAGCGCCTGGTGCGCGTTCATCCTTCCCCACCGGGCGGCATCATCCGGCGACAGCCTTCCCAGCCTGGAAATGATCGACTGGACATCTCTGCTCGCGGCCAGGGTCCTCATATGCTCAAAATGCTAAATCGAATCCGGGATGAGAGTGCCTTCAAAGGTTCCCGCGGGCGGTTTTGCCTTGAGATTCGGTTCACTGCCAATTAGCCTGAAACTCTGGCAATTCCCCGCGACAATCCAGGCAGGACACGGTCCTTGTGCGGCAAACAGGTCCCGTTGCTGGTGTGCGAAATCTGTCCGGATTCTGTACCCATGCTCCCAAGAATTGAATTGTGAGCTGCTTATCCACAATATGTTGGGGTGGCCGTGTTGACCCCGGATTCGACTCGCGTCTAAAGTTTCCTTTGATGCACACCGATTCCAGCCCATCCGGCTTGTCCTCTGCCGCAAAGGTGAGGAGTGACGACGCATGCTGAAGCTGAAAAAAATTCACATCCTGGGTTTCAAATCCTTCTGCGATCGCACCGAGGTGTTTCTGCCCGGCCAGGGGATCGCGGTCATCGTGGGCCCCAACGGATGCGGCAAGTCCAACATCCTCGACGCTGTGACCTGGGTGCTTGGCGAGCAGAGCGCCAAGAGCCTTCGCGGCGGGAAGATGGAGGACGTCATCTTTGCCGGCACGCGCGACCGCAAGCAACTCGGAATGGCCGAAGTGTCCATCACTCTCATCGATCCCGACACCTATGCTGACGGCCCCCTGCTTGCCGAGCCCGAAATCGTAATCGAGAACGATCCTGACTGGGACGAGGATAGGCTTCGCGCCGAACGCGCAGCGGAAGTCGAAGAGATCATTGCTGAATCGCAGCCCGGCCAGGTACTGGAGGGCGAGCCTGCCGCAAAACCCGACCCCACACCGGATATCGCGGAAGCAGAGCTCGTTGAGGGCTCCAATGCAGTAGTACTAAAGATCCGCCGCCGCAAATTTCAGAAAACGCCCCGACAGGGTGAGATCATCGTCACCCGCCGCCTCTTTCGCACCGGCGACAGTGAATACCTGCTCAACGGCAAGCTCTGCCGCCTGCGCGACATCCAGGACATCTTCATGGGAACCGGCCTCGGCCCTGAGTCCTATGCCATCATCGGCCAGGAGCGCATTGGCCAGCTTCTCAGCTCCAAGCCGCACGATCGCCGGGCCATCATCGAAGAGGCAGCCGGCATCACTCGCTTCAAAACCAAAAAGCGACTGGCCGAGCTGCGCCTCGAGCAGTCTAAACAGAATCTCGCCCGCGTCAATGACATATTCGAAGAGGTCACACGTCAGCTTGGCTCCCTCAAGCGTCAGGCGGCAAAGGCCGAACGTTACGCCGCCATCCGCGACGAGATGCGCAGCCGCCTGCGCGTTGTTCTCGCCAGCAGGATCGCCGCGATGGACGCGGAGCAGGGCGCCGTCCTGGCCGAAATCGACTCCCTGTCCGGCCAGGTAGTCGAGCACGACACTCAGATCGAAGGCCTTGCCGGCGAACACTCGACCGGCACGGCTCAGGGGTACGAACTCGATTCGAAGGCAAAAGACGCGCAGACCCGCGCCAGCCAGTGCGCCGTCGAACTCGAGCGTGTTACCACCCGCCAGAGTTCCAACCAGGAACGCATCCTTGAACTCCAGGCTCGCGCCGCTGCGGGAGCCGCAGAACTGGAGCAGGCCAAGCAGCATCTCGCCAGTCTGACCGCCGAACGAGACTCGCAGCGGTCTTTCCTCGAAACAGCAGCGGCGGATGCGGAGGCTTCTCGCCAGGAGGTTGAAGCCAGGCAGCGGCAGGCCCGCGAAGCCATCGCAGCCGTCAGTGGAACGGAACAGCGCGTGGAGGCTTCACGCCGTCAGGCAATGCAGCTGCTTTCCCAGCTCGGGCAGATCCGCAACCAGACCGCGCAGGCAGAAGAATCGCTCGCCTCCCTCGAACGGGAAGCCGAGCGCCTCGCTACGGAGATTTCCGCTGCAAAGCGCGACCTGGAGGCGCTTGGTGCGGAACGCGGCCAGCTCTCGATGAATTTTGAGTCGATCACCGAGACCCTGAAGCGCCTCGAGTCTGAAATTGCCTCTCTGCGCGAGAACATCAGCACAAAGCGCGGCGAAGAAGCCGAGGCGAAGCGGCGGGGCGATCAGCTCCGCGCCGAACACGCCACCTTGACCGGCCGCCACAACTCGCTGACCGCTTTGATACGCGAGCACAGCTACTCGACCGACACCGTTCGCAAGCTCTTCCGGGCGAATTCCCTTGGCGGAGGCTTGGCACCGGTCGGCACCCTGGCGGATTTCCTCGAAGTCAACGACCAGTATGAGAACGTAGTCGACGAATTCCTGCGCGACGAGCTGAACTACATTGTCGTAAAGAGCTGGGACGCGGCCAACGAAGGCATGCGCCTGCTGAAGACCGACGTGGACGGGCGCGCTACCTTCCTCGTTCATCCCGAGGACGCGCAGGCCAAGTTCTCCTTTGCCGCCGAGAACGCGCGCCCTAGCTATCAGCAACAGCAGGGCACCGTCAGGCTGAAGGAATGTATCCGCGTGCTCGATGGCTTTGGCAGCTCGCTTGAGGTGATCCTGCCCAAATTGCGCGAGGGCTATGTCACTCCCGATTCGGACACGGCTCGCACCCTCGCCCTCGAGAACCCTCACGCATTCTTCCTCGCCCCCTCGGGCGAATGCTTCCACAATGTCACCGTTACCGGAGGCAAGCCGCGTGCCGAAGGCCCCCTCGCGCTGAAACGCGAACTGCGCGAAACACAGAGCAAGCTCGAAGTCGTCGAACGCGAGCTCAGCCAGTGCGACATAACCGCCGCGACTCTGGCCAGGGAGCTAAGCGAGCTCAGCCGCCAGCTCGAAGCCAAAAGCGAAGAGCGCCGCACGGCCGAGCGCGAGAGCGCGAATCAATCGGCTGCGCTGCGCCAGATGGAGTCCGAGGTGCAGCGTCTGGACCGCCGCATCCAGGAATGGGCCCTGCAGACCGGGCGCAACAAGGATGCTCGCGCCTCGAAAGAGCAATTCATCGAAAAAATGCGTGAAGAAGCCAAAGCTCTGGAGGCGCAGCACGAGACGACAGAGACGGATCTCGGACAATTACAGAGCGCGATCGAAGAGCTGCGCGCGGCGCGAGAGGAGGCGCAGCAGCAGGTTGCGTTTGCTTCTGCAGAGCTGGCCGGCCTCGAAGAACGCCGCCGCGGCGCGGAGTCCGCCTTTGCCCGCATCGACCGCATGTTCGCCGACCTGACCCATCGGGTGCACCAGATCGACCAGCAGCTCGCCGGTGCAGTCGCCGAGCAGCAGCAGCGCGGGCTTGAGAACGAGCAGCTCGCCAGCCGGTCGCACGAGCTCACTCGTCTGCACGAGGAAACGCTGGTCGAGATCGCGCAGCTGACAAAAGAAGCATCCGAACTGCGCGCTGTCCTGGCAGGCATCGATCAGAAGCTGAAAGTATTGCGAGCAGAAGCCGACAGCCTTCGCGACGCGCGCAGCGAGCGTACCGCCCGCGCAGCGACCCTTGCTGCCGATCTCGCACATCTCGAAGAAGCATGCGTCAATGACCTCGGTACCGAGGCAGCCATGCTTCGGAGCGAGACAGAAATACAGCGCCTCGAAGGGGAAATGCTGAGCGCAGAGGACGAAGCTTGCCGCGGCCTCAAACAGAAGCTGGAGTCGATGGGTCCCGTAAACATGATGGCCCTCGAAGAGTACAAGGAAACCGAACTGCGCTACGAGTTCCTCGAAACACAGCGCAAAGACCTGTTCGATTCGATCGAGAATACGCAGGCAACAATCAAGGAAATTGACCAGATCTCTCGCGCCAAATTCGACGAAGCCTTCGTTCGCATCAACGAAAACTTCGGCATTACCTTTTCCCGTCTCTTCGGCGGTGGTCAGGCCTTCATGCGGCTCACCGACGCAGAGAATTCCGTCGACAGCGGCATCGACATCGTCTCTCAGCCGCCCGGCAAAAAATTGCAGAATGTCCTCCTGCTTTCCGGTGGAGAAAAGGCGCTGACCGCGCTCTCCCTGCTCGTCGGAATCTTCCAGTATCAGCCGAGCCCCTTCTGTGTCCTCGACGAAGTCGATGCTCCGCTGGACGAAACCAACGTGGGGCGGCTGGCCGATTTACTGCAAAGTATGGCGACGGATACCCAGTTCGTCATGGTCACGCATTCCAAGCGAATGATGACCAGCGCGGATCTGATCTACGGAGTCACCATGCAGGAACCGGGAGTCTCAAAGATGGTCAGCGTTCGCGTTGGCGGTATCGAGAGGGGATCGGAATCGCGGCGCGCAACCGCGTAAAGCTCCCAATTTCATCGAAAGTCAAGCATCACCTTGGTAATCGTCGTCGCATCTCTCGATTCTCCGATACTTTCCTCTTGACACCCGCGATGCGTCGTGACACCGCGTAAAAATTGCGCGTCAACCGTGCATTTACGCTGCATTGACAAAGCGCCCGGCGATCATCAGAATCGGAACTCAGACCGTCCATGAAGTCTTCCGCGCCGACAATCACCGAAACCGAACTCGACCTTACTCTGCACGCCCGAGGCAAAGTGCGCGATGTTTACTCGGTAGGCGAGTACCTGTTGATCGTCGCCACGGATCGCATCTCGGCCTTCGACCACGTCCTGGCCACCGGGATTCCCGGAAAAGGAAAGGTCCTCACTCAGCTTTCGCTCTTCTGGTTTGATTTCCTCAAGGACGTTGTTCCCAATCACCTCATCACCGCCGACGTTGGTCAGTATCCACGCGAGCTGCACAAGTATGAGGAAGAGCTCGAAGGCCGCTCCATGCTGGTAAAGCGCGCGCAGATGTTCCCCGTCGAGTGCGTGGTTCGCGGGTATCTCTCCGGTTCGGGATGGAAGGACTATCTCGCCACGGGCGCAATCTGCGGAATTCCGCTGCCGCCTGGATTGCGCGAGGCCAGCCGGTTGCCGGAGCCGATCTTCACCCCGGCCACCAAGAGCCAGGACGGCGAGCACGACGTAAACATCTCCTTCGACGACATGGCGGCGCGTATCGGAACCCCCAATGCCGGACACCTGCGCAGCCTCAGCCTTGCCGTCTACCAAAGAGCCTCCGATTACGCAGCCGAAAAAGGTCTGATTTTGGCCGACACCAAGTTCGAGTTCGGCATTCACGCAGAGGGCATTATTTTGGCCGATGAAGTGCTCACACCTGATTCTTCGCGGTTCTGGCCGAAGGATCAATACGAGCCGGGGCATCCGCAGCCATCGTTCGACAAGCAGTTCGTGCGCGATTACCTCGAGAGCATCCACTGGAACAAAAAGGCCCCGGCGCCAGCTCTGCCGGATGAAGTAGTAAGCCGTACGCAGCAGAAGTATCTTGAGGCTTTCCGGCTGCTCACTGGAAAGTCTCTCGTCCTGTAGGTCACCGGATGGCGCTTGTCGACTGGATCATTATTGTCGTTTTGGTGGTTTCGGTCCTGTCGGCGGCAAAGAACGGTTTTTTTCTGGAAGTATTCTCCCTCGTAGGAGTTGTTGCAGGATTATGGATCGCAAGTTGGAATTACCAGCGATTACTTCCCTGGGTTACCCGATGGATCCATTCCCTGCCTGCAGCGGAGGCCCTATCGTTCCTGGTAATCGCTCTCGGGGTCATGATCGCCGCAGGACTTCTAGGGCGCGCCATTCGTTGGTCGGTTCATTCCATCGGCCTCGGATGGGCGGACAGATTTGTAGGTGCGGTCTTTGGTTTTGTTAAGGGATGCGCTCTGGTCACGCTGGCAATATTGACCATAGCTGCTTTCCTGCCTAAGGCCGAGTGGTTTCAACAGTCGCGTCTGGCGCCGTACTTCCTCAGTGCGGCTCACCAGGCGTCAATCGTCACACCATATGAATTGGGCGAGCGAATTCGCCAGGGCGTTGTCATAATACGAAATGCTCAGCCGCAATGGCTGAAGCCTTCAGCCAATGCATCTCCGCAATCTCTTTCCCCGTGGACTTCTGTTGTTGCAAACCAAATTCGACTCGGGTAAACCCGGGCGTATCGAAAAGAGGACCTCTGTGAAACGTGAACTGGATAACCTCGTGAGTCAGATGCACGCCGGCGGCATCACCTATGCCGAGGCTGTGCGCGAATTCAAAAGGCGCTTTCTATTGGAGGTGCTTTCGCATCACAAGGGCAACCAGTGCAAGGCAGCTAAAGAACTCGGCATGCACCGCAACACCTTGAGCCGTACCATGGCCGAGCTCGAGCTGAACCCCACGCAAATTCGCGGAATCCTCAAGCGGCCGCCGCGCAGCGAACGTCCTGTATTGGAAGTGAGCAGGGCGGTGCGCTAGCGCAGGGGACCACTCCGGCCCTCGCTCTGCTTTAATCTAAGTGTGAGGGTAAACGAACAGGTGAGTTCTCCAGCCAGGCAGCCATCGGCGGTCACAGCCGTCGCACCGCAGGCCCGTGTCTTCATCAAGCCGGGCTTTTGCTGGGACGAACAGGGAGCTTATCTCTTCGACATCGATGGCACGCTCCTGCGCAGCCGCGACCGCATTCATTTCGAGTCTTTCTACTCGAGCGTTCGCGCCGTGATGGGGCATGACATCGTCTTCGACGGCGTAACCTTCAGCGGCAACACAGATCCAGGCATCCTGCGCGATGCCTTTCGTCTTGCTCAGCTTGAGGATACGCATTGGCGGCGGCATCTCCCGAATGTGCTCGAGGCCATGCGCCGCGAGGTTGCGGAGCGGCGGTCGGAGATGAAGCTCGTCAAAATGCCGGGCGTCGACGAGATACTCGCGTATCTGGAAAGCAAGGGCGCTGCGCTGGGTGTGGGCACCGGCAACCTCGAATCCATCGGTTGGCTCAAGATCGAACTGACTGGCCTGCGCCACTGGTTCACATTCGGCGGCTTCAGCGACAACTATGACGTCCGCTCCGACATGATCGCCCACGCCATACGCGAGGCCCATCGCCATGCGGGAGCTGCAGCCACAGTTTGCGTCGTAGGCGACACCCCCTTCGACATCTCGGCAGCACGCGCCAATGGGCTGCCTACCATTGCCGTCGCCACCGGACACTTCGGATTCGACGAATTAATGGAGCATAACCCGGAGGTCTGCGTCACCACTCTGGAAGCCCTGCTCCAGACCGTGAAGACCAGCAGTCCCGAATGACTCCACGCATGACCTACGCAGTTCTCTTCGCAGTCGCGATCGCCGCGGCTCTTCCCTTGCACGGCCAGTCACAGCCTTCTGTGCCTGCCGACAAACAGCAGGCGCCGGCCTCCACACAGACTCCAGCGGACAAGCCGCCGACAGCGCGAGAACGGCGCGACGCCGAGAAAGCCTACCTTGCCGGAGCAAAGGCCCTCGAAGAGAAGGACTTCAAAACAGCTCAGGACGACTTCGAGACCGCTGCCTCGCTTGTTCCAGGCAATGCTCAGTATTCGGCGGCCCGCGAGATTGCTCGCCAGCACCAGGTCGCCGCGCTGATCCAGGCCGCCGACAAGGCGAAGCTCGAGGGCCACGCGGATGAGTCTCAGTCTGATCTGCGCCAGGCATTCCTGCTCGACCCGAAGAGTCCCATGGTCGCTCAGCACATGGACGAGATAGCGGGTCCGGCAGCGCCCGATGTCGACCCGCCATCCGGAGAGGAAATCAAGGCAGGCCCCCCCATCCAGCTCGCTCCGTCACCCGGACGCCATAGTTTTCACCTGCACACGAGCGCGAATGATATGCTGCGCCAGGTTCTATCCGCCTACGGGATTACGCCGGCCTTCGACAGCTCGGTCAAGGGCCAGACGGTTCGCCTCGACCTCGAAGATGTCGACTTTGAGCAGGCGGCTCAGGCGGCCAAGCTGATCACCAAAACCTTCTTCGTGCCCCTCGATCCGAAGCGCGTTCTTGTAGCCCAGGACACAAAGGAAAATCGCACCAGATTTGAGCGCCTCGCCCTGGAAACCGTCTATTTCCCCGGCCTCACTCAGAACGAAATCACTGACATGGGCAACATCGCCCGAAACGTTTTCGAGGCTCAACAGGTCACAGTGTCGGCGGCCAGCGGCACCATGACGGTCCGCGCTCCGACAGAGAAACTTGCCGCTCTCAACTCCACGCTGGCGGAGATGCTCGAGGGTCGGAGTGAACTCCAGCTCGATCTACGCCTGTACAGCGTTGCTAAGACGCGCATGCAGAACATCGGCGTGCAATTGCCGCAGACAGCCACCCTGTTCAACGTGCCTTCCCAGCTGAACAGCATCATCTCGGCAAACCCGAGCCTCGTCCAGCAGATCATTTCCAGCGGACTCGCATCCGCCGGCGATTATGCCGCGATCGTTGCCATTCTGGTCGGTTCCGGAGCGGTGAGCGGTTCGATTCTCAGCCAGGGCTTCGCCGTTTTTGGCGGCGGCCTGACACTCACAGGCGTCACTGCTGGCCCGGGCACGGCCAACCTTGCCCTCAACTCAGCGGATACGCGTATCCTCGACTCCGTCACCATGCGGGTGCTCGACCAGGAAGAGTCGACGATCCGCAGCGGCACCCGCTACCCGATCATCACTTCCAGCTACTCGTCCCTCGCGGGCAGCACACTGGGCATTCCTGGCCTGTCCTCTGCAGGAATTTCGAGCGCGCTGACCGGCCTCGGCATCGGCGGCTCCGAACTCGCGAGCGCTAGTTCGGTCATTCCGCAGGTGCAGTACCAGGACCTTGGCCTCACCCTCAAGGTGAAGCCCATGATTCAGAAAAACCGCGATGTCTCGCTCAACCTGGACCTGAAGATTACCTCGCTGGCCGGCAGCAGCCTCAACAACATTCCAGTGCTCGACAATCAGCAGTACACGGCCATCACCACCTTGAAGGTGGGTGAGAGTGCGATGGTCGTCAGTGCGCTCTCAAAGCAGCAGTCAAAAGCGGTGACGGGGGTTCCCGGACTCAGCGATCTTCCGGGATTTCAGTCGACGACCAATAACCAGACCGAGAACGACGTCTCCGATCTCATCATCGTAATCACGCCGCACATCGTGAGAGAAGCTCACACGCAGGAAGCCGGCCGCATGATCCTGCTTCCCGTTCATCCCTAGCGGCGATGCTCATCCTCAGTCCGGTTTGGGCCTCATCCCTGCCTGTTCTAGTAAACTGAAGATGAGGAATTTATGCCCGAAATAGTGCGCAGGAAGACCGTTACGGTCAAGGTGGGCCGGGTACGCGTGGGCTCGGATGCCCCGGTAGTCGTGCAGTCGATGACCAATACCGACACCGCCGATGCGGCAAGCACCATCCAGCAGGTGGCGGCGCTGGCCACGGCAGGATCCGAGCTCGTCCGCGTGACCGTGAACAACGATGATGCCGCGAAAGCTGTTCCCTACATCGTCGACGGACTCGCCAAGCTCGGCATCGACGTTCCCATCATCGGGGACTTCCACTACAACGGACACCAGCTCCTCAAGAAGTATCCGGAGTGTGCGCGAGCCCTGGCCAAGTACCGGATCAACCCAGGCAACGTCTCGATCGGACGTAAGGACGACGACAACTTTCGCACAATGATCGAGTGCGCGGTCGAAAATCAGAAGCCGGTGCGAATTGGCGTTAACTGGGGATCTCTCGACCAGGCTCTCCTGACGCGTTTGATGAACGAGAACTCCAAACTGGACGAGCCGCGCGATGCACGCGACGTGATGATGGAAGCGATGTGCCGCTCAGCACTCGACTCTGCGGCGGCAGCGGAGCGCTATGGCTTGCGCCGCGATCAGATCATCATCAGCGGCAAGGTCAGCGGCGTTCGCGATCTGATTGATGTGTACGAGATGCTCGCCACCCGCTGCGAGTATCCCCTCCATCTTGGTCTTACCGAAGCTGGCATGGGCATGAAGGGTATCGTGGCATCGACTGCGGGACTGTCCCCCCTGTTGCTGAAAGGTATCGGTGATACGATCCGCGTGTCTCTAACACCCAAGCCCGGCGGCGACCGCAGCGAGGAAGTCCTCACCGCCCAGCAGATCCTGCAGTCCCTGGGCATTCGCAGCTTTACGCCACAGGTCACGGCGTGTCCCGGCTGCGGGCGCACCACCAGCACGTTCTTCCAGGAGCTGGCAGCCCAGATTCAGGATTATCTCCGCGAATCGATGCCGGTGTGGAGAGAGCAATACCCTGGCGTGGAAGAGCTGAAGCTTGCCGTAATGGGCTGCGTAGTCAACGGACCGGGCGAGTCGAAGCATGCCAACATCGGCATTTCCCTGCCCGGCACATTCGAGGAGCCAAAGGCCCCTGTTTACGTGGACGGACGGCTTATGACGACCCTCCGCGGCGACACTATTGTTCAAGACTTCACGAGAATCCTCGACGAGTATGTGCGGACCCGCTACGGTTCAGCGGAGAAAAGTGCACAACTCGTCGAAGTCCACTGAGCTGACAACCCGTGGGGGCTCAGCTTCCAGCAACCTGTTCCCGTGTCATCTGCGCCATGACGCCTGAGGCGCGTTTCAATAGTGCGTCCGGATCCAGGCGCGCATGTAGATCGAGTATGCGAGCAATCAGACCCGTCCAGCCAGTCTGGTGGCTGGCGCCGAGTCCCGCACCGTTATCGCCATGGAAATACTCGTAATAGAGGATGTAGTCCTTCCAATATGGATCATCCTGGAACTTCTTTGTTCCTCCGTAAACCGGACGCTGGCCGTCCTCATCGCACACGAAAATCTTTGTTAGACGTTTGCTGATTTCGTCTGCCACTTCAAACAGAGTCATGTACTGGCCCGAGCCGGTTGGGCACTCCACCTTGAACTCCGGACCGTAGAACGGATACATCTGCAGCAACGCGCGTATGATTAGCCCGTTCACCGGCATCCAGATCGGCCCGCGCCAGTTTGAGTTGCCGCCAAACATCCCGGTGTTCGATTCCGCGGGAAGGTACTGGACTCTGTATTCCTGTCCTTCGAGATAAAACACAAAGGGATGGTCCAGATGATACTTCGAAAGTGACCGGATGCCGTATGGACTGAAGAACTCGTTTTCGTCGAGCATGTAGCGCAAAACGCGCAGTAGCTTGGGCCTGTTACAAGCCGTCAACAATCTGCGCCCCAAATATCCACCCACGTTCACATCCTCTGCGGAAGCGATCTTCTGAATCACCTCCGGGTGACGTTTGCGGAACAACTCGAGCAGCTCCATTATCCGTGGATGCCTCGCGAGAGTATCGTGGTCAACTGCCGTCGAGGCGCATAGCGGCAGCAGTCCTACCATCGACCGGATTCTCAGGCGCATAGTGTCGCCGTTGGGAAAATGAAGCAGATCGTAGAAAAATCCCTCCTCGTCATCCCACATTGCGTCATGGCCGCTGCCAATGCGGTCCATGGCGTAGGCGATCCAGGCGAAGTGTTCAATGAATCGATAAGCAATTTCCTCGTACATCGAGTCGTAATCGCAAAGAACGAGCGCAATCTCAAGCATGCACTGGCAGTAAAACGCCATCCACGCGGTGCCGTCGGCCTGATCCAGATGGCCGCCCGTCGGTAGCGGCGCGCTGCGGTCGAAGACGCCTATGTTATCCAGACCGAGGAACCCGCCCGCAAACACATTGCGGCCCTGCGGGTCCTTGCGGTTGACCCACCAGTTGAAATTCAACATCAAGCCCTGAAAAGATTTCTCCAGGAATCGCAAATCTGAGCGACCTAGTTCGGTCTCGATACGGTAGAGGAAAAGCGTAGCCCAGGCGTGCACCGGCGGATTCACGTCGCCGAAGTTCCACTCGTACGCGGGGATCTGCCCATTGGGGTGCGCATACAGGTTCCGCAGCATCAGCAGCAATTGGTCCTTCGCGAAATCGAAATCCACAAGCGACAGGGCGATGGTATGAAACGCCAGGTCCCACGCCGCGTACCACGGATACTCCCACTTATCCGGCATCGAGATAACATCGCTGTTCAGCATGTGGAACCAGTCGGCGTTGCGGCTCAGCCCCTCGCCCGTTCCGGTCATGGGATGAGCATCGTGCTCGATCAGCCAGCGATCGAGATCGAAGTAGTAATACTGCTTCGACCACAGCATCCCGGCCAGCGCCTGACGGTGAACGCGTTTCTCATCCTCGCTCAGATTCGATGGAGTAATGCGGTCGTAAAACTCAGTCGCGTCGGCCACTCGGGCATCGAAAGTCTTATCGAAGTCAATAAAGGCATTGGGGGCAGCCTTTGCGCTCAGCCGTAAACGCACGACCTCGCTTCCGCCGGCCGGAATATTCAGCACGTAATGCGCTGCAGCCTTCGTACCAATCTTGGAAGAATTCACCGCATCGGTCTCACCCGATATTACATACCGATGAAACGCATCCTTTACATAAGGAGAGGCATTAGGGTGTCCCCAGAGCCTTTCGTTATTCGATTCATTCTCCGTGAAGAGGAACTCTGTCGCCCCCTCGCATTGCAGGGTGTATTCGCCGAGCGAGTGATGTGCGGCTTGAATCTTGTTTCCGTCGATCTGCGTGATGACAGGTATGGGCGAATCATGCTCCCATGTCCAGGTATTGCGGAACCAAAGAGTCGGAAGCACATGAATCGCCGCCGCCTCCGGCCCACGGTTGTGAACCGAGATGCGGACTAGTGTGTCTTCCGGATCGCCCTTCGCATACTCCACGAAGACATCGAAATAGCGGTCCTCGTCGAAGATACCTGTGTCGAGCAACTCGTATTCGAACTCCTCGCGCGAGCGCCGCTTGTTTGTCTCCACAAGATCGCGATACGGATACTCCCCCTGCGGATACTTGTAGAGGTACTTCATATACGAGTGCGTGGGAGTGCTGTCAACGTAGAAGTAGTATTCCTTCACGTCCTCGCCGTGATTGGACTCGCTGTTCGTGAGCCCGAACATGCGCTCCTTCAGGATCGGGTCTTTGCCGTTCCACAGCGCTACGCAAAAGCAGAGCAGTTGTTTATCGTCGCAATAGCCAGCGAGGCCGTCCTCACCCCAGCGGTAGGCGCGCGAACGTGCCTGGTCGTGGCTGAAGTAATCCCAGGCGTTGCCATCTTTGCTGTAATCTTCGCGAACCGTTCCCCACTGTCGTTCGCTGAGATACGGCCCCCACTTCTTCCATGGAACTCCCGTTTCGCGGGCCTCGTTCAGCCGCTTCTGTTCGGTTACTTCTGCGTATGAAAATGGCGTGGGTTTGTGTTCTTGGGCCGTCATTCTGTTCTCCTCTCTCTGGGACGTGGAGTGTGAATGTAGCGCGCCTTTTTTGGCCTGTCCGGCGAAGGACAGAACCGAGCGGCAGACAAACAACCGTGCGTAAAACTGCAGGCCTTCTGACCAACCAGTAAAGGTACTAGTTCTGCACGGATCACGGCAACTTAGGCCGTGGCTCGTTAACAATCAGTGACACACCCGCCAGCTTTCGGCGCCCTGAACATCGCCGCCGCGCCGCGACCCCCGCACGATCGACGACGGGCCGGCAAAAATGCCTTCGGATGAAACGTGACCGCGGTACAGCCGGCTTCTACTGCGCCTCGCTGCCTGCCTTGTTCCAGTCGATAATGTTCACCAGCTTCCAGGGATTCTTGCGTAGCTCAAACTGAAGCTCGCCCTTCTTGTTGATGATGAGCTGAGACGCAGGATAAAGAACGCCTGTGCTTTTGTTCTTGTCGGCGTCATTCAGGTCAATCTCGCCCGCCGTAAGATCGTAGGCCGTGCTGGGCGTGTTCGCATAGGCCTCGCCAAACCGAATCAGCCGGTTCGTCGCGAAGCGGATTTTGCGCCCCGTTGGAGTCTTTATCAGCCGGATATAGGCCAGGTCGTAGCCCAAAGTGCCCGTAATCGCGATCCGCCCCACGGGCTTCATTTTGCTCAACGCGTCAACCAGCCCCTGCTGCTGCCCGCTCTTGAAAGCGGCAACCAATGTCTGCCGGTCTTCGTCGGTGGAAAATTGGTTGATTGTTATCTTGACGCTTACCGTCTTGCCCAGCTGCGTGCTGGTGCCCATCGCTGTGGCGTCGATAACCGCTGATTTCCCGTTTCCTTGAGCAAAAACCGGTGAAACGGCCGTTAGCAGCAGAATGGCCAGCAGAAAGCTGCTGCCGCGGAATTTGCAGGCTGTCGATTTTTGGTGGTCGCTGTATGCCATAGGGACTTGATCTCCGGACGATTCATGGTATGTCCTGAAACGTCGCTCCGTCTAATATTTCCCTTCTCGACCCTTATTGCATACTGTCACTTGTGCCAGCGACCCAGCCGGGCCGTCTTTCAGCCCTCCTCTATAATGGTCGTCGCTTCCGTCTAATTCCCGCACGGCCCGCCGGAGTTGCCTCAATGCGTCGCCTCGCTACTAAAGCCTTTTACTTGCCTATTCTGGTCACAATCGCCCTCAGCCAACCCGCACCCGCCCAGAACAAGCCCGATACCAGATCGTCGTCTCAAACCTTCCCCTGGATGAATACCTCCCTGCCCATTGATCAACGGGTCGACGCCCTCATCGGCCGCATGACCCTCGAGCAGAAGGTTTCCCAGATGCGCGATCACTCGCCGGCCATACCCGGCCTAGGCGTGCCCAGGTATGACTGGTGGAACGAGGGTCTGCACGGGGTCGCCTTCGCCGGCTACGCGACCAACTTTCCCCAGGTCATCGGTATGTCCGCCACATGGGACACGAAGCTCGTACACCAGATGGCCGAGACCATCTCCACCGAGGCGCGCGCCAAGTACAACCAGGCCATGCGCGACAACCAGCATGAACAGTTCTTCGGCCTTACCTTCTGGGCGCCCAACATCAACATCTTTCGCGATCCCCGCTGGGGCCGCGGACAGGAGACATACGGCGAGGACCCGTTCCTCACTGGCCGCATGGGGGTCGCCTTCGTCACCGGCATGCAGGGCGCCGACCCCAAATTCCTAAAAGTCGTCTCGACCCCCAAGCATTACGCCGTCCACAGTGGCCCTGAGCCCACCCGTCACCGCTTCAACGTCGACATCTCCCCGCACGACCTCGAGGACACCTATCTCCCCGCCTTCCGCGCCACCGTCACCGAGGCTCACGCTCAGTCTGTGATGTGCGCCTACAACTCTATCGACGGAGCTCCAGCGTGCGCCAACACCATGCTGCTGCGCGACCATCTCCGCGACGCCTGGCATTTCGATGGCTATGTCACCAGCGACTGCGCCGCCGTCGCCGACATCAATACCGGACATCACTACGCACCCGATATGCCCCACGCGGCAGCCGCAGCCGTCAAGGCTGGCACCGACCTCGAATGCGGATTCCGGGAGGGCCAGGCCTTCCCGGCTCTCGTCGACGCCGTCCACCAGGGGCTTATCACCGAAGCCGAGATCGATACGGCCCTCCGGCGCCTCTTCCGCGCGCGTTTCCGCCTCGGCATGTTCGACCCGCCCGACAGCTACGCCTACGGTCGCATCCCTTTCAAAGAAGACAACTCCGGCCCGCACCGCGACCTCTCCCTCAAGGCCGCTGAAGAATCCATGGTTCTCCTTAAGAATGAGGACCACGCTCTTCCCCTGCGGCCCGACATCGGACGCATCGCCGTCGTCGGCCCCAACGCGAGGCTCATCCAGGCACTGCAAGGCAACTACAACGGACCACCGCCCGACCCCGCCTTTCCTCTCGATGCCATTGAGAACCGCTTTCCCGACGCTCGCATCCACTACGCGCAGGGCTCTACTCTCGTCGCAGGCTTCGCCATGCCTGTCGAATCGACTGCCCTCAAGCCTTCGAGCGGCGTAGGCGAAGGCCTCACCGGCGCTTACTTCAAATCCAAAGACCTCACCGGCACACCTGCCTTAATGCGTAACGATCGCAGTATCAATTTCAACTGGGATAAGGTCACCCCGGTCGAGGGCCTGCAGCGCAACAACTACTCCGTGCTTTGGACCGGCGATTTCATTCCGCCCGGCCCCGGCGACTATAAGCTCGGCGTGCGCGTCAACTATTGCTACGCCTGTGAGAACGCTGAAGGATTCAGGCTCTACCTCGACGGCAAGCTGATCGTCCAAAGCACAGGAAAGACCGGCGAGCGCGGCCAGGTCCTCGAGGCCCCCGTCCACTTCAACGACACAAAGCCTCACCCCATCAAGCTCCAGTATTTCCACGGAACCGGCAGTGCCGGCATCGATCTCACCTGGCAGGCGCCCCCCGACGTCCTTCGTGAGGAGGCCCTTCACGCCGCGCGCCACTCCGACGTCACCGTGGCCTTTGTCGGCCTCTCGCCCTCGCTCGAGGGTGAGGAGATGCCCGTCAAGCTCGAAGGCTTCACCGGAGGCGATCGCACGTCCATCGACCTGCCTGCCGCGCAGGAAGACCTGCTCGAGGCCCTTGCCTCGACCGGCCGGCCCCTTGTCGTCGTGCTGATGAACGGCAGCGCGGTCGCCGTCAACTGGCCGCAGGAGCACGCTAACGCCATCCTCGAAGCGTGGTATCCCGGCGAAGAGGGCGGCAACGCCATCGCCGAAACACTCGCCGGAGACAACAACCCCGCCGGACGTCTGCCCCTCACTTTCTACGCATCGCTCGACCAGCTTCCCGCCTTCGATGACTACTCGATGAAGGATCGCACCTACCGCTACTTCGCCGGCAAGCCCCTCTACGGCTTCGGCTACGGGCTCAGCTACACCACCGTTGCCTACTCTGACCTGAAGGCCCCAACCACCGTCAAAGCAGGCGATCCCGTCACAGTCGACGCAACCGTGAAGAACACTGGGAAGACTGCCGGCGACGAAGTCGTCGAGTTGTACCTCACCCAGCCTCACGGCTTTGAGACTCCCCGGCGCGAGCTCGCCGCCTTCGAGCGCATCCATCTCAACCGTGGACAGACCGCGGAGATCCACCTGACCATCGATCCGCGCTCGCTTGGCCAGGTCGACGAGCAAGGGGACCGCGTCATCCTCCCCGGCGACTACAACTTTTCGCTGGGCGGTGCCCAACCCGACGATACGACAGCCATCGTCACCGGCAAATTCACCATCACGGGCAAAGCCGAACTTCCGAAATGACCAGCGGATACATTCCGAAGTGCGATCGGATTCACCCGCCCTCCCATCAGTGCTCGCGTATCTTGTGATGAAGTGTCCGATTCGCCGAACATGACACCCTCCAGGAGGTGGTGAGTGGGTGGAAGACTCCGTCTGCTGATTGCTGCAGCTGCCGTGCTCAGTGTCCATTGTTTTGCGCAATCTCCAACGCAGCACGTCGACCGCATCCTCCTTAACGGAAAGGTCTGGACCGAAGACGATGCCCACCCGCAAGCTCAGGCTTTCGCAGTAAGCGGCGACAAAATCCTCGCCATCGGCACAGACCAGGAAATCAAATCCCTCTCCGCCCCTGACACCGCTATCGTCGATCTTCACGGACACCTCGTCGTTCCCGGCTTCGTGGATTCCCATCTTCACTTCCCCGGACGCTCCATCAACGAAATCGACCTCGCCGGAACCGACACCCTCCAGGAGTTCCAGCAGCGCCTCTCCGCGTTCGCCAAAGCACATCCCACTCTCCCTTGGATCACCGGACAGGGCTGGGGTTACTCGGCCTTCCCCAACCGGACCGTCGACAAGAAATACATCGACGCCGTCATCTCCGACCGTCCCGTTTATGTGCAGGAACGCGACGGCCACATGGGCTTTGGAAACTCCAGGGCCCTCCAGATCGCCGGCATCACCACCGCCACACCCGACCCGCCCAACGGCCACATCATGAAAGCCCCTAACGGTGAGCCCACCGGCGAACTTAAGGAAGCCGCACAGGACCTCATCCTGGCCAAGATCCCTCCCCGCACCCTCGAAGACGAGTACGAATCGCTCCTCCAGCACATGGATGAAGCCGCCGCAGCCGGCCTCACCTCGGTTCAGGACGCCTTTACCGATCTGAAGACCTTCCCCGTCTTCGAGCGCGCCGCCGCCGCCAACGCCCTCAAGCTGCGCTTCCGCTTCGCCCCTCCCATCCTTCCGTCGGGCGACGGCTTCCCGCCGAATCACAAGCTTGACAGGCCCCTTACCGAAGCCGACCTCGCCGAATACCGGAGGCTCCGCAATACCTTCCAGGGCCCGCTCCTCAAGTTCGGAGCCATCAAGGGCTTCCTCGACGGAACCGTCGACGCTCGCACTGCCGCCATGTTTCAACCCTACGTCGGCGGAGGCACCGGCATCCCCTTCTGGGATCAGGACGACCTCAACCGCACCGTCGCCCTCTACGACGCCGAGGGCTTTCAACTCATGCTCCATGCCATCGGCGACAAGGCCATCGACATGGCTCTCAACGCCTACGAATACACGGCCAAAACCAACGGAACAACCGGACGCCGGTATCGCATCGAACATGTCGAAGTGCCGCTGCTCTCCGACCTTCCGCGCTTCAAACAACTCGGCATAATCGCCTCGACTCAGCCGATGTTCGCCAGCCCCGACGCCACCGTGCTCGAGAACTTCGCCGTTTTGCTCGGCCCCGAGCGCGCTTCCCACGCCGATTCGTTCCGCATCTTCGACGACGCCGGCATCGTGCAGGCCTTTGGCAGCGACTGGGGAGTCTTCCCCTTCGAGCCTCTCCCCGCCATCTACACCGCCGTCACCCGCATGACACCCGAAGGGACTCCGCCCGGCGGCTGGTATCCCGCAGGAGACATCTCCGTGGAAGCCGCCCTTCGCCACTACACACGCGACGGAGCCTACGCTGCCTTCGACGAAGGCATCCGCGGAACCCTCGCCCCCGGCAAACTCGCCGACTTCGTCGTCCTTTCGAAAGACATCCTCACCATCCTGCCCGCCGAGATCCTGACCACCAAAGTTCTCCTCACCGTCATGGGCGGACGAGACACTTACCGTGACAAGAATTTCCCATAGCTACTTGAGCGTGCCGGTCAATGCACCGATCATCGCGGAGATAAAGATCAGGCCGATCAGCGACAAAAACTTGGAGTAGAACTGCAGGAGCCGGCGTTCCTGCCTGGGATGCCAGTCCTTTGCGATGCCGAGGCTCAACACAGGCACAAAGATGTCCAGGCTATACCAGATCGGCGAGAAACCGTGGGACGACTGCTCATCCACTTTCTCCATGTACTCGGTGCGGAAGATAAAACTCCCTGCGAGCACAAACAACACCGACCAGATCAACGGATAGACCCACCCGCGCCCATATCCAAACAGCCACTTGTGTCCAAAGCCAATCACGTAATTGAATCCCGCGACTGTCTTCTGCCACAAAGTGTTGGCATCGCGAAACTCGGTGTAGCGCCGCCGGTCACGCATGGCAAAGTACACGGCATCGGCCTTGTCGGATTGCCCGCGGATCTTCAGCGAAGATTCGTAAGAAGTGTATGCAGGTTCGTAATACTCCCCTTTCTCCAGAAAGGCCAACCCATAATCGTTGCGGTCCGCCCTTAACTCCGCCGATGCCGCGGCTCCCGTTGAAGGCACGCGGACAATAGCGAGGCTTCCAAAGGTAGCACCGTTGATCTCCACCTTCTCGGGAAATCGCACAGGCCCCGCGAATCTCCACTCAAAGCCTCCAAGGTTGGCAGATGTCAGATCGAGGCGCTTCCTGATTGTGGTTGGCGACAGAAACAGCACGCGCTTGGTGACGATGAGATCCTCTGCTATGACCTCTTGCAGGTCCAGGTTCAGCAAGACCAACGTCTCTTTGAGATTGGCGCTTGTCAGGCTTAGATTGACGTTGCTCAAATCAAGCTCAGACGCAGCCGAAAGGCTGAATCTGCCGGCGGTGAGGCGCGCAAAATCGAGCGACGGAACAGAGCCTTTCGACGGGGTTTTCCCTGGCTGGGAAGCGAAGCCTTTCCCAAGCGAAACGATGAGGTTGTTTGCCGTCAGGTTTTCAACTTGCAGCCCGGTTGCAACGGGGTCTTTGATGCGCACATCGCCATCGACCTGCGTTTGGTTGAGCTTGATCATCTCGCTGGCGTGCACATTGTCCAGTTGCAGGTCCCCTTTGATGTAGACATGCTCGATGTCCAACCCCTTATCGAACTTGACATTCAGCAAGGTCACGCTCTGCGCGAAATTCACCTGCCGGACCACCACATCATCGGCAAACTCACAGTCCCGGAACTCAACCTTGAAGGTGACCGGCGCGATCGGCCGCTGGTCCCCTCTTAGCGTCAGCGGGCCGCTGATGTATTTGTTGGCAATCACCAGGGAATTGTCCTTGACCCCTGAGAGCTGATTGACCAGATCCCCCGAGCTCATCGGACTAAAGGAGCTCATCGGAGTGGAGGAACCCATCGCAGGAGCCGTGTTACCGCTGACCTCAGCCGACGCAGCAGCTCCACTCACTTCTTGTTGTGCCGATTGGGCCACGGCAATGCTGGCGAAACAAGCCAGAACCACCCCGGCCGCTCCCCTGAGGAGACGAAGGCAATCGCACATCGATTGTGCGGGCACTCCCTGTTTGCTCGTTCCCTGTTTCTTCATTCCTTGTTCGTTCATTCCCGTTTTGCTCATTGCCGTCTTGCTCCGATCGTGAGCCATCATCGGCCTCTCCGCCCTTCAAAGGCAACTGCAAATCCGGGAGCCTGCCCACACGATCAGGAAGCCAGCGACGAGACCTTCAAATCCTTCAACAGAGCCTTCAACACCTTCCGAATCGAACCCGCTCCCGCGGTCTCTAATCAACGTCGATGATCGCTGAACGCTCAACCCTGGTTCTTCTCCGCCTTCAGATCCTTAAGGAGTCGTTGAAACGCTTTCTGATACGAATCGTGATTCTTCCAGTCGCTGAAGTCGGGAATGAAGAATTCTCGAATCTCCCGCGCGGAGTCCTTGCCGGTATCAGCGTCAAAGCATTCCCAGTTTTTTAGAGTTTCAAAATCCACCAGCCGCACCGGGAAGAGCACCCGCCGCTCATCCCTCGCCTCACGTTTGCGAGCCTTCGCAATTTCCGTTTCGACCCACGCGCTCCTGATGCTGTCAGGGGAGAGAATCAGCAGCAGCTTGTCGTGCAGCCGGATCGCCTCATCGATCTGCTCGTGAATCTTCTTGCCGCTTTGGATATCATGCGGCGCAAACCAGCACCGCACATTGTTCGCCTGCAGATCGGCATAGAGCCGCTCCGCGAAATCCTGATCTTTGGTCGAATAGCTGATAAAGCACGAGTAGAACTCGATGGCTCTTCCTGTGAGCGACTTCATGTATGTGATGAACTCGTCCGGCACGCCCGCGCCGCGAAGAAACACCTCTGATATCTTGCCACCGGACTTGTAGATCGTGTTGATTCCAATATGGGATGGGCCCCAGTGTTCTACTGCTTCTAGTCCCTGAGCCTCGCGCAAATCGTTATCACCAAATACTGTAAGCCCAATGATTGCCTTCTCGAACTCCGTATTGCGGAGGTGCGCCCCGCTGAGATTTGCATGGTTGAGGAGCGCCAACCTGAGGTCCGCCTTAGTAAGGTCTGCCCCTCTAAGATCCGCCCCGCTGAGGTGTGACTCTCTGAGGTGTGACTCTCTGAGGTCTGACTCTCTGAGGTCCGCACTCATTAAGTCTGATCCGCTGAGGTCGGCCCGGGTCAGGGTAGCGCCGCCTAGGTTAGCCTTACTGAGGTCCGTTTTGCTTAGAAGCGCCCCGCTTAGATCAACCTTTTTGAGCTTAGCCTCTCTAAGGTCTGGTCGAACGTACCGGACTAGTCGCCATTTATTCCAGGCGTCAACGCCCTTGTGAAGAATCTCCAACTGCTCCGGATCAGCCATCGCAGCATTGTGCACTGGAGAGAGGCCAGAATCCAGAAGAGAATCGGGTGGCCGGAGCGGTCATTCTGAACGGAGCGCAGCGAAGTGAAGAATCCATGCACTACAACTGTGCCAATGCTGCTCTAGCGTTTCTGCCGCAAAACCGACGAACCCTGAATGCTGAGTCCTAGTTCTTCTCCGCCTTCAAATCCTTCAACAGTCTCTGAAAGGCCCTTTGATACGAATCATGATTCTTCCAATCGCTGAAATCCGGGACGAAGTACTCCCGAATCTCCCGCGCCGAATCTTTGCCGGTGTCCGCGTCAAAGCATTCCCAGCTCTTCAGAGCCTCAAAATCCACTAGTCGCACGGGAAACAGCACGCGGCGCTCATCCCGCATTTCGCGCCTGCGCGCTTTCGCAATCTCCGTCTCCACCCTGCACTCTTGATACTGTCAGGGGAAAGAATCAGCAGCAGCTTGTCGTGCAACCGAATCGCCTCATCGATCTGCTCGTGAATCTTCTTGCCGCTTTGGATATCATGCGGCGCAAACCAGCACCGCACATTGTTCGCCTGCAGATCCGCATAGAGGCGCTCCGCGAAATCCTGGTCCTTCGTCGAGTAGCTGATGAAGCACGAATAGAACTCAATCGCTGTACCTGCTAGCGAGTGCATGTAAGTGATAAAGCTGTCCGGCACACCCGCACCGCGAAGAAATACCTCGGGTATCTTCCCGCCCGACAGATATACGGTATCGATTGCAACTCGCGAAGGGCCCAGGTGCTTTACGGTTTCCAGTCCCTGCGTGGCGCTAAGGTCGTTGCCCAAAAGGAATGCCCCGCGCATCGTCGCTCCCGTGAAATTCGCTCCCCGAAGATCGGCGCCATTGAAGTCAACGTCAATCACCCTTGCCATACTAAAGTCCGAGGATGTCAGAAAAGTCCAGCTCAGGTCGGCCCCGGCGAGTTCGGTGCCGCGCAGATCTGCCCCACTGAGGGAAGCCGACAGGAGGTCAGCTCCGCGAAGATCCGCTCCGTTCAGATGAGCCTGAATCAGCATCGCCGCTTCAAGGTTTGCGCCGTTGAGTTTTGCCCGGTTAAGGTTTGTGCCGATTAGTCTTGAGTTCTTGAGTTGCGTTCGGCTGAGATCCCCACCGGCCAGGTTTGCCCCGTTCAGGTTCAGTCCGGCCAGGTCGGCGCCGGCCAGCGCGGGCAGAATATCAACGTGCTCGGCCCGCCACCCATTCCACGCGGCAGCGCCCTGCTTCAGAACCGCAAGCTGCTCCGGATTCGCCATCGCAGCATTGTGCGATGAAGCTGCCCTCGGAATCCACCGCTAAGTGACTGCTGTAAGCCGAGCCCCATGCCCTGTTCTTGTTGCTCTCGATAATGTGTTCTCTGCTCCCCGATCCCCGATGCCAGTTGGTCGCGAACCCGCGCGCCGAAATAGTCGTCGCGGTCGATTGAGTTCATCAGGTAGAGCAGTGCTGCACTCGCCTCTTGTGAGGACCGGAAGGGCTATGACTGGGGTTTGGGTTTCTCAGCCTTCTGACCAGGCTTCAACATCCCATGGCGAGGTGTCTTGCAGACAGGGCACGCCTCGGCTTTCAGCTTTATCTCGGCACCGCAGCATGTACAAAAGGCAGGCATGCGTTTTTGATGAACATGGCACTCCCCAGGATTCTGCGTGAGGCCGTTCTTCTGGCCTGGTGCCCGGTGCCTGTAGATGATCAAGAGGTTGTTCCGATTTCGGAGCGGCTGATGGGCGGCTTGTAGTTGAGGCTACCATGGGGTCTTTCTCGGTTGTAGTAGTCGGTCCAAGGCAGCAAGTGAGCATCTCTTTGCTGGGAGTCGGACCAGTGTTTGGCATAAGCCCATTCGCGTAACGCGGTCTGTATGAATCGCTCGGCCTTTCCGTTGGTTCTGGGTGTGTAAGGTCTGGTGCGGCTGTGTTTGATTGCCATCTGCTGGCAAGCGTGACGGAACCGAGTGGAGCGATAGCTGGAGCCGTTGTCGGTCAGCAGCGCGCGCACGGCGATGCCCTGGCGGGCGAAGAACTCGACGGCCGAGTTCAGGAAGGCGATGGTGGTTTCAGCCTTCTGATCGGGCAGCATTTGGGTGAAGGCCATACGTGAGTGGTCGTCGACGGCCACGTGCAGAGCCAGGAAGCCTGGATGTTCCTTTTTGCCGCGCAGCCTGCCATCGCCGCGCAGCGAGACCTCGCCGAAGCGTGTCATGCCCTTGATGTCCAGGTGCAGCAGGTCGCCGGGCCGTGGATGCTCGTAGCGTTGCACCGGAGGCGGGGGATTCAGATCGCGCCACCGGCTCAGTTTTGCCCGGCGCAGGATGCGGCTGACCGAAGCCGGACTCAGGCCGGTGCGGCGAGCAATCTGGTAGCCGGGCATGTGCCGGCGACGAAGTGCAAGTACCTTTTCCACTAATAAGGAACTGATCTGCCGCGGGCTGCGGCGCGGACGCGAGCTGCGATCGACAAGGCCAGCTGGGCCAGACTGCCGATAACGGCCCGCCCATTTGGCTGCTGTCTTGACGCTGACACTGAACCGGGACGCTGCCGACCCCAGCCTTATGCCATCTTCAATCACCATGCGGGCCAGCCGCTCTCGACTCACCGCCGTCCATGGGGCATTCTTGTGATAGTCCATTCGGTCTCCTGAGTTACTGCTTGCTCGTCACAAACAGCTTCTCCGGTCCTGATCGAATGGACAACCTCTTGAAAGATCACAGGTGCCCCACGTAAGCCTTCTGTTGGCGTGTGTGAGGTCGCAAGCCCGCCTTCGTCAAGCCCCTGGTTTCGGAACACCTCCGCGCAACTCATTCATCCCGAGCTGCTACCAGCCCGCCAGCGCCTGGCCGATCATTTCCCATGAACGCGATAAAATAGAAATAGACAGTGGCCCGCTCCGGCGGGCCATTCGAATTTTGGGGGCCGGATGCGTCCCAGGAAGCCACGCCGCCAAGTCGAATCTCTTGAATGACTTACAAATTCTCCAATCGAATGAATGGCTTACACAATCCGAACTAACTCGGCTCGTAAGCGGCCCAGAATGAAAGGATTGCAAGACCTCCATTCGAATGAACGAGTTACAAAATTCCGGGCCCTAACCATTGCAGAAACAAAGGGTTACATCGTGTCATTTAGAATGAATGACCTACGGAATTGTCGAAGTAAGTAGAAAAGAATCAAACGGTTACAGTTTCTTCCAAAACAAGAGGGGCGGGAGGGGTCGTTCCGGCTGGCAGGACTTCCGCCTCTTCCTAACGGGGCATGTCCCGGTGCGACGTCTTCACCCGGTAGCCCTCCTTGGCGAGCCTCTTCTTCACTTCTTCGGCGATCATTACCGACCGATGCTGACCTCCAGTGCAACCGAAGGCCACCGTCAGATAGCTCTTCCCTTCATGGATGTAATTCGGAAGAAGAAAGAGCAGCAGATCGGTGACTCGGTTGAGGAACTCCTGCGTCTGCTCGAACTTCCGCACATAGGCCACGACCTTCGGGTGCCGGCCCGTGAGATGCCGGAACTCCGGAACGAAGTGGGGGTTGGGGAGGAAACGCACATCGAACACAAGATCCGCTTCGAGCGGAACTCCATTTTTAAAACCGAAGCTCGTTGAGCAGACGAGCAGGCTCTGACCGTCTGACTCCCGCGCAAACTGGTTCTGGATGTGCGCTCTCAGTTCATGAACGTTGAAACTGGTGGTGTCGATAAGCACATCTGCCACGTTGCGAACCGGGTCCAGCAGCCGGCGCTCGGCCCGGATGGCCTGAGCCACCATCGCTTCGCGCCCGAGCGGATGCGGGCGGCGTGTCTCGGAGAAGCGCCGCAGGAGGGCCGCCTCGGAAGCCTCGAGATAGATCACTGTCGTGGAAAGCCGCTTGCGCAGTTCCCGCAGAAGGGCCGGGAAGCGCTCGATCCGCTGCCCTTCGCGTACATCGACCACCAGGGCGGCGCGTGTGATCTCAACCGACTGGGCAACAAGCTCAGCAAAGGGCGTGAGAAGCTCAACCGGCAGATTGTCAACCGCATAGTAGCCGAGATCTTCGAATGCCTTGAGCGCCGACGCCTTGCCGGATCCAGAGAGTCCGGTGATGATGACAAGCTCGTGCCGGGGCTCCGCATGGGGTGCATGGGACACCAGACTCGAACCGGGATGATGAGCGGAATTCTTGGCTGCGCTATTTTTCGAGAGTGGTCGCTTCAAGGAGACCGAATTCTTCAGGCCTGCCTTTTTCTTCGCTGGGTTTTCAGACAGAGCCATGCCGCAATCGTAAACCAGGCTCATGGAACAAGGAACAGCACAGTAATTACGAACCCGAAGGGAAAGATGTCCCGCAGAATCCCCACAGTAATGACCCCAACTAATGGCACGGAACAGACTGGAACAAGCTGCTGCCCCGTCTCGTTCTGCCGGCTCCTGTATCCTACGGCTCTTCGATGAGTTCCATCTTGCCGTCTCGCTTGCGGTGTAGCACTTTCACATTGCCGCGCTTATCGCGAAAGACGAAGACTTCGCGGTCGCGAAACTCGCATTCCTTCACAGCCTCCTCGAGCGTCATGGGGCGCAGGGCAACTGAATCGGTTGACCGCACGACGTGAGGTTCGGGAATCGGTGTCCTTGCCGGAAAGCTGTGGACGGTAACGGGGATGATCGCCTTGCTGCGTCCACTGCCGTTGGCCTTGGAACCATTCGCATTAGGCGCAGATTTCTGTGCTGCGGCACTGGCCTTCACGGAGGTGCGCCGGGTACGCTGCAACATGAGATCCGCTGGATGTTTCTCTTCCTTCGGCTGGCGCTTCTTCGACTGAAGCTTCTTCCTGCAGCGGATCGCCTGGGTCTCCGCCTTTTCGAGCGCGCTCCGCAATGCGGTTTCGAGTGTCGTCGACTCGGAGATCCCCAGAATGTCATGCAGCCGCGTCTTAATGCTCACCTCTGCCGTTTTACGGTATTTCTCCGCGCTCAGGATTACGTGGGCGCCGGTTGTCCTACCGAGAATCTTTCCGATCCGTGCTATGCCCTCTTCCGCCAAGGCACGGAGTGACGGCGTAACGGTCACCTGTCGGCCGGTGTACTCAACCTGCATGGTCAAAGCTCCCTTCCAGAAAGAAATTCCCACCGGGAATGGCGATTCTATAGCATTTTCGAATTTGCTGCGGACTGAAGCTGAAGCTCCAAAATGCAAGCCGGTCATCGCGTTGTTGTCCCTACAAACAGATCCGGGTCGGGGGAGGAGATACCACCACCGATCCCCCGCATGAACCAAAATCGGTTTGGAATTCTCGAAGATGCCTGTACCTCATCCGCGGACTCGTCGTTGGTGGGTACTGGGAATCCGCATGTCCTCACGGTATTTGGCAACGGTCCTCCGCGTTACGGAGATGCCGTGTGACTGCAAGGCGCTGGCGATCTGATCGTCGGTAAGCGGCTTTGCAGGGTCTTCATCCTCAATCAGTTTTTTCACTTTTCGCTTAAGCAGCATGAGGGGAGTGCCGGCTCCCTCGGGGCCGTTGACCCCCTCGGAAAAGAAGAACCGCAGCTCGTAAACGCCCTGAGCAGTGTGTACATATTTGTTCGAAACAGCGCGGCTCACCGTCGAAGGATGAACGCCGATTTCCTCAGCAACCTCCTTGATCATCATAGGCCGCAAAGCTTCGACCCCTCGCTCGAGAAAGTCGTGCTGGCGCCGAACAATGGCCTCGCAGGTACGAAGAATCGTATTCTTGCGCTGCTCGATGTTGCGCATGAGCTGAAGGGCGGAGCGATACCGCTCCTTCACATAATCCTTAACTTCTTTGTCCGCTCCCTGCTGGGTTAGCATACGACGATATCCCTGGTTCAGCCGCAGAGCAGGCAGATCCTCGTCATTCATAACGACGACATACTCATCTCCGCGCTTTACAAATGCCACGTCGGGCTCGATGAGCCTTGCGTCAGAACGGTTGTATCGCTGGCCAGGTCGCGGATCGAGGGTGCGGATGAACTCGGTAGCCTGCTGGACCGTCTCAACCGGCTTACCCACAAGCTTGGACAGTTCCCGCGGATCGCGCTTCTGGAGGAGCGGCAGGTGCTTGTCGACAATCAAGCCCGCTACTTCGAATATCTCGGCACGACAGTCGACCGGGCTTTCGGCACGGGTTTCCACTTCGCCGCTGGGTTCGATGGTCCGCTGACTGGAATCAATACCAGTGCTCTCGCCGGAGCTACCATGCGAGCGCGTGGGGTGGTGCCCATTCAGGGCGGATGCCCCGTTCACCAAGCTCTCGCTCGAAGCCTCGCAATTCGAAGGTTTGTTTTCGCTCAAGCCTTGCCGCTTCTGCCCGGCATAAATCAGGTCGAACTCCTTGCGCTGCGCCTGCACCTGGACAAGCAGACATTCGCGAAGATCCCGGGTGGCAATGCCCACGGGATCGAGTTGTCGCACGACAGCCAGACCGGCTTCGAGGTGCGCCCGCGCCCGATCGAGCATCGCTTGGGGGAGCTGCGAGAGGACAGTGTCGACTCCACTGCCGGCTGCGTCGCTGGTCGCAAATCCGGAACCGACTTCTCTGTTTAGCGTCTCAGTTTCGTGCCGGCGCTCTTCCGCTTCGGCCTTGTCTACCCGCTCCGGAACGAGCTGTTCTCGCATATAGCCGCTCAGAAGTTCGTCATCGGTGGCAGTGAGATAGCCGTCCTCATTCAAGTTGCCTACGATATACTCCGCCGCGTCGCGCACAGCTGGCAGAAGCGATATTGACCCAAGCTGCCAAAAGAGGTGATCGCTTAAAGTGCCGGGCTTGGAAAGGAAATTCTCAAGCGAGGGAGCCTCGATTGCCTCAAAGCTATTTCCGGTACGGAATCCCGGGTCGAGGTAGTCCTGAAAGTATGACCCGAAGTCGATCTCCTCGAATGGATCTGTTTTCTTTTCCGGCTCCACTTCGCCGGTGCGCATCTCGGCTGGTCGGTCGCGTTCAATTTCCTGCCGTGCTACATCGTCCAGCAGTGGAACATTTTCTTCGATCTCCTCAAGTATCGGATTCTCGGTGATTTCCGCGTTGATCATCTCCTTCAGCTCGAGCTTGTTCAGCGCCAGTACGCTAACCATCTGCATCAGGCCGGGCGTCAATATCTGACGTTGAGCCACCTTCAAGCTCAACTTTGGCTGGAGAAGTGTCATCGGATCCTGACTTCAACTGAACAATTTAAGGAGTGAAGTTGGGTTACAGTGTACATCCCGGCAGGCTTCCCTTTGAAGCGCATCCAGCGTCGGACATAGTCCTTCCCGGCTATCTCGCAGGCCTTAGCCGAGCGTGAACCCCTCACCGAGATAGACCCTCCGAACCTCCGGATCGCTGCCCAATTCCTCCGGCGTGCCGTCACGAAAGATCTTGCCCTGGTTGATGATGTACGCTCGGTCAGTGACTGAGAGTGTCTCACGGACATTATGGTCTGTAATCAACACTCCTATACCGCTGGCTTTAAGGTCAAAAATGATTTCCTGAAGGTCGATTACCGCGATGGGATCGATTCCCGAAAAAGGCTCGTCCAACAAAATGAATGAGGGCTGAATGCAGAGGCAGCGGGCAATCTCCACGCGCCGTCGTTCGCCGCCGGAAAGGGCATAACCGCGGGTTTTGCGAATGTGTCCGAGATTGAGCTGCTCGATGAGCTTCTCAGTGCGCGCGCGCCGCGCCTCTCGGGTAATGCTCTGCACCTCCAGGACAGCGAGGATATTTTCCTCGACGGTCAACTTCCGGAAGACCGAAGGCTCCTGCGGGAGATAACTGATGCCGTAGTGGCGAGCCCGCATGTACATGGGAACGCGGGTGATATCTTCGCTGTCAGCAAGGATCCGTCCGGAATCGGGAGCGATCAGGCCGACGATCATGTAGAAACTGGTCGTCTTGCCGGCACCATTCGGGCCGAGGAGACCCACTACCTCTCCCTGGCTTACGTGAATGCTGACGCCGCTGACCACCTGACGCCGTTTATAGGATTTCCCGATTGCGTCAGTCGAAAGCTTTAGCATCTACTTCGGAGCACGTGTATCAGTCACAGCGCTCGACTGTCCTCCGCTCACCACGACGCTATCATCCTGACTATTGAAAATCAACGCAGCCCCCGTCGTGGCTCCCTTTGCCTGGTCGATAATACGCGGTGGGATTCCGGACGCGCCGGTGAGGATGTATTTCCCGTCCTCCGCTGTATAGACAAGCTTCTCACCGGATCCTCTGCGACCCGGCTGCGTAATCAGGACGCGGCCGATCGCGACGATGCGCTGAAGCTGGGCCTCGGGACCTGTCTGTCCGCCGACTGCGCCAGGAGCCTTCGGCGCCGGAGTGAGATAGAATTGCGCCTCATCGGCGCGAATCGTGCCGTCCGGGCCTTCTGCTGTTACCGAACCGCGAAAATCACCCCGGCGCGCAGCATCCGAATAAACAAGCGACTCGCCGAGCACGCGCACCACGTTGGATTGATGCTTCGGCCCAGTCGCCGCTGTTAGATTCGCGTCGACTGCGGGTACCGCAGCGGATGCCGTTCCGTACGCCTTCAGCGTCTGTGGCGAGCGAATCAATTCGAGCACCGGAGCAAGCACGGAGTCCTCACCCTGCCACATGCGTGCGGGCTTCGCTGCAGAACCGTAGAAGAAGCTCGTGTTGGTAAGATGATGCAGCTGCGCGCGGTCAGCGGTGATATGGACAGGTCCGCTTCCGCCAAGCGTCGGCCCGGTATTCGTAGCTGACGCTGAGTCTTTTTCGCTCTTCTGCTGAGTGTAGGTCGCTTTTACATCTCCATCCGCGTCGGCATCGCCGGAATCGCGATGATAGTCAAGGCTGCGTGCCGTCAGTTGCAGCGATCGTCCATCGTTGAGTCGAGGGTCGCCGGTCAGGTGCAGTACATTCGTCTGAGCGTGATACTCGCTGTGCTTCGCCCAAGCCGTGACGGCTGTTGACTCGGCGTTTGCACCGGGCTTCTTTGCCGGCGTCTGTGTCATGACGACATTACCGTCCTGAATCGCGGTCTCCACTGCAATGTTTTGCGACTGGCCTCCCTCCCCGAACTTGGCAGTCGGTTTCCGCGCGGGCTGAGGAGCGAAGGTGATGAGCAGCCGATCACCCTTGCTGGTATTGACGGAGCCGTCGGCGGCGAGATCGACGATCTTTGTATTGCCCGAGCCATCGAGCTGTTTCAGGGTTTTGCCCTCATCGAATGTGGCGAGCAGTTCGTCGCCTGTGATAGTTGTCAACTGCTGCGATCCCTTGGAAGGAAGGGTATGTAGATTGACCCTGGCATCGCCGGTCGCCAGCGCTTTCTGGACAATGCTCTTCTTAGGGACTCGACCGGGGGCAAAGTCGATATCCACCTTCGAGGCCTGCATCTCGCGTGAAGAATTACCGCGAGGATCGTCGGGCAGTTTGAGTAGCTGGTCTAGGAAACTTACCGCATTACGGAGTTGGACATGCTTCACTGTGGATGCCGGGCCAAAGATTACTGTTCCTTCAATGGCGCTCCCGTGCATGCTGTGCGACTCGTCGTTGGAGACGAAGTTAATTCCGCCGCCCATCTCCGCCTGCACCGGCTGGCTCCTCACATCGAGAAGCACATCCGAGGTTCCGGAGGTCACTGTTGCTCCTTTCTGCGAGATTACGTGGATGTTTCCCGCGCGCGACGACTCGCTCGGCTGACCCATCCTTGCGGAAGTAGATAATCGCCTGATCGGCTGAGCTTTTCTCGGTTTCGTAATCGAACGTCGAATGAAGGAGAGTAGCCTCGCGGGTATCGCGCAATAACTCGGCATGGGCGGCATCCACGACAACTCGATTTCCGTTGGCGGTGGTTGTGATATGGACTTGGCTGTTCAGTAGAAGCAGTCCGGTCTTCGAATTGTAGCTGGCACCGATCGAGCTTCCGCTGGCTCGAGGGGTCTCAAATTCGGTGTGCTCGGTAGTCGCGGCGTCGCCGGTCTTGGAATTGAAGGTAAGTCCGCTGGTCTTTACGTGGACGGCGTTCGGCTCCGACCCCTGACCGGCCGCAGCCGATTGTGCAGGAGCCTGACCTGAGCCGAGGCCTGCGAGACCTATCTCGACCTCACCTTTCGCTGTTGCGATGCCCGATTGCTGGTCGTAATCGAAATCCGAACCGTAAATCTTGTCGATGCGGTTCGAGCCCTCGGGTCCATATAGCGTGATATGCACGTCGTGTAAGGTAGCGTGCCCACCAGTCTTGTATTGGATGAGCTTCGAGGCGTGGATTGTGAAGTACGTGTGCCCCTTGCTTGATTGCGAATAGGTGAATCCATTGGCCGTTTGCTGGACATTAATACCGAGTCTGGCCGGCAGGTCCTTTGCTAAACGATGCACCCGGTACCGCGCGTACAGGACGAAAGCGGCCAAAACTACCAACAGCAGGCTAGCCAGAACGATGATGCCCCAGCGAAGCCTGGCAACGGTCAGACGCATGGAATTATCTTCTCATCGCGCGCCCGCACTCTTAATTGACGCTCTGCAGGCGAGCGATCAACTTTTGAGCGAGGCTGTCGCCGGACTCGGACCAGAGCAGTCGGCTAGAGATGCCTCCATGCTGCTGCACGGCGTTCGTAAAGTCGATAAGCAGCTGGACATTTTGCTTGACGTAATCGGCGACCTCGGAATCAAGATCAACATCTTCCTGCAGGAAGGGCGTGTCGGGGCCGAGATCGACGCGAATATGGCCATTCTGCTCCCAGGCTGCTTCGTCGAACTCTGGCCCGAAGCCAATAATCCGCACTACTCTCGGCTCTTTGCGCCAAACTGGATCAAATCCACCTCCCGTGTCGGGAGCCCAGAGCTCCCACAGGAGCTCGAATTCGTAGGCGAAGTCGTCGTGGAGCAGTTCCATGGCGGCTGGAATGGCGAGCCGCGGCTCAGACTCCAGTTCGTCTGGCTGGTGCTCCTTGTCATAGACACGCTGGTAGGCGGGCGTCTCGTTCCACGAGAGTGGATACGCCGCAGCCGCTTTGACCCGGGACGAACCGGCAACAGTGCCAAATTGCTCCATGACTTTTTCCAGCGCAGCGGGCAGAGAGGCAAGGCGGAAATTGGAGTACCAGAGGCTAAGATAAAGTTGATCGGCCATGCAGTAATTTCGTCGGTAAGCCTTAGACGCTCCGAGTTACAGGTACGTTGCAGAACGTGACCGCCTACCACGTGAACTTCACAAGATACACGCCCTGGCGTGGCAAGGAAAGATGCAGTGAGGCAGCCATATTCACGACGGCCACAAGGCGCGGAGGATCATGTTGAAGTCTGGCAGACTCTGCTAGCTCTTTCCTCTGTGCCGCTGTGGGTTGCTGCGGACTTCCCATGTTCTTCCAAACTGTGTAGGAATTGCTATGGTCGGCGTCCATGCGAAAGATCTCGGCTCGTGCCCGTTTTGTGACAATGCCGGCGATCTCGAGGTGTATAGGCGCCGGCGCGGGCGGTATATCGTCGTCGTGATAATTCCACATTAGGACGTCGATTTCGCGGCGACGGCGGGTTGCGATTGCGTTGATGTCTGATGACCCTGTGACGCTGTTCGCAACGACCTGTCCCAGCGGCTGCGCCCCGCTGCTGGCGGTTTCGATCCACTCGCCGCCGAGCATGCCGAGCATGCGGAAGACATTCAGTACTGGCTTGTCGATTCCGTTTGTAGCTAGCTGGCGAAATCCGGCGAAGTATGGCTGGCCTTCAAACTCGAATGCCCAGGTGACCGCGCCCTGGACCTGAACATTTTCCTTGCGGGCCAATTCATAGATGCGCGCGATAGCCTCGGCTACACTTACTCCATAAAGAGCCCCGTTCCGGTAGCCGTTTTGCTCACCTTTGCACGCGGCACAGCCTTCGGGATCGCTCTCGCCGAGGATGATGGGCGTGTTTCGCCACTCGGGGAACGAGGCAACGATCTCCATGCCGCGCTGGACGGAGCGGAGCTGCGCGCCGATGTTCATACGGACGTGGCCGTTGATAAATTTCGGGCTCCCCTTGGGATGGAAGCTGATGAAATCGAGCGGGGCGCCGGTCTTGCCTGTAGCGGCATTCGCACCGTGCGCGCAATGTTCCAGAAACTGCCGCAGGAATGCTGCCGCACGATCGCTCGCTGGTCCGGTGGATTCAGGGCCGCCGATCTTCGCGTCAGGCAGCTCGCTGTGGATAGCGGCCGCGGTGACATCGTAAAGCTTGTCGTATTCCTGCGGGGTACCGTGCCAGTATGGGATATCCGGCTCATTCCAGACTTCCCATAGCCAACCCCTCGTGTCATAACGCTGACGCAAATGATGAACCCATGCGGCGATGAGTGCGCTCCACTTGGCGTAGTCCTTCGGCGGATAGGACCAGCCGGTGAAGATGTCGCCCTGCGGGAAGGTGTGGCGATAGGGCTCGGGATTCCTGGAAAGCGCTTCGGGCATAAAGCCGACTTCGACCAAAGGCCGGACATGCGCAGCCTGGAGAGCATCGAAGACGTTGTCAGTTATGGTCCAGTCATAGATGGGCGAGCCGTCGGCGGCCTCCCGGTAGGCATTGGTCGAGCCCCACTTGAGAGAGGCGCTTCCGTCGCCGCTGGTAAGCAGGTTGTGGGCTCGGAAATACACCGGAACGGGGCTGAGTGCGCTGAGTTCGCGCAGGAGCTTCTGGCCGTTGGCGGCATAGATGTAATTCGGCTCGTCGGCTCCGAAATAGTTCCAGATGGGCACGTACGGGCCCTCAGATTTGGCGGCGTCAACGCGGATGATCACAGTGTCGGACGCATACGCAGGGAGGCTCAGACAGAGCAGCAGGCAGAAGAGGTCTACCCATCTTGCTTGAGAGGACTTTGCCATTTACCTCCGTTGCTAGTTCAGACAGGTGGAAGAAACGGGAAAATTGTGACGAACGTTGCGATCAGGGCAATAAGTGGAACGGACTCGACATAACTGACTCTGAGTGAAACCAGGTCCAAGCTTAGCACTGGCGGCGGGCGCACTATACTGGTGAGAAATTTGTAATCGTAAAGAGGATTGTCCCGATGGCAAAATTTTCTCGGCTTGCGGCTGCTCTGCTGGCCGGCGCGATTTCTATGTCTGCATTGGCCGCAGATGATGATGTTCCGGACACTAAGGCCAAACCGAACTCGACGCCCGCGCCTGCGCCGGCTCCAGACTCGACGACGGAAGGCTCAGTACTAATTGGCGGGGCCACGATCGCCTACAAGGCGGTGGCGGGTATCATCACCGTGGGCGCAACCGAGGAACAGGATGCGCAGCTTGGTCCGGACGGCAAGCCTCTCCCGGATACCGAAGCTGCGCTCGCCGCGGCATCTTCGAAGGATCCGAAGGATGCCCCTCCGGTTGCACGCATGTTCTACGTCGCCTATTTCAAAAAGGACACGAACGACGCGGAACGGCCGATCACGTTTCTTTACAATGGCGGGCCAGGCAGTTCGACGGTCTGGCTGCACATGGGATCGTTCGGACCAAAGCACGTGGTGACCGCGGATGACAAGCACCTGGCCGGGGCTCCGTACAAACTGGTGAACAATGCGTACAGCCTGCTTGATGTAAGCGATCTCGTATTCATCGATATGCCCGGGACGGGCTTTGGGCGGTTGGTGGGCAAGGACAAGGAAAAGGCGTTCTGGGGCGTCGATGAAGATGCGCACGCCTATGCGCGGTTTATCGCGCGGTTCATCAGCAAATACAACCGCTGGAATTCGCCGAAGTATCTGTTTGGCGAGAGCTACGGGACGACGCGGTCGTCGGTAGTGTCAAACATTCTGGAGAATGAAAAGAGCATCGACCTGAATGGGGTAATACTTCTGTCTCAAATCTTTAATTTCACTTCGGACATCGATGAGGCGCGGGGCAATCCGGGCATCGATCTTCCCTTCCAGCTTGCTTTGCCGACGTATGCGGCGACGGCCTACTACCATCACAAGCTGCCCAATCAGCCGGCGGCTCTCGAGCCGTTTCTGAAGGAAGTTGAAGACTTCGCTATGGGCGAGTATGCCCACGCACTGGCGCAGGGCACGGATTTGTCGGCGAGCGAGAAGCAGGCGGTTGCCGAAAAGCTGCATAACTATACCGGGCTTCCTGTGACCTATCTGGTAAAGGCGGACCTGCGCGTGAGCGGCGGCGGTTTCTCGAAGAATCTGCAGGACGATCAGGATTTAACGACAGGACGGCTGGATACGCGATTCTCGGGACCGACGATCAATCCGTTGAGTGAGGAGGCTGAGTATGATCCGCAGAGCTCGGCGATCTCGTCGGCCTATGTTTCGCTGTTCAACGACTATGTTCGGCGCGATCTGAAGTACGGCGAGGGACAGACTTATCTGCCGATGGCGGATTTCGGCTCGACGCAGTGGGACCTGAAGCACAACGGCAACCCCATCAACCTAAATGTAAGCGCGGATATCGCGACAGCAATGAAGACAAATCCGAGGCTGAAAGTGATGGTGAACGGAGGCTATTACGACCTGGCAACTCCGTTCTATGCGGCGCTGTACGAAGACAAGCACCTGCCCATTCCCGAGAGCCTGACAAAGAACATTGAGTACGACTGGTATGAGTCCGGACACATGGTCTACGTCCGCGATGAGTCGCTGCAGAAACTTCACGACCGCGTTGCGGCGTTCATTCGGAGCACAGACGCGGGGAATATGTAACTACAGTGGCGGCCTTTCGTAGGGCTGCCAATGCGCCTTCAGCCGCTACTTCGTCCGTGACGGTTTCAGAGACGATTTCTTCGACCGATCGCTGAGAGCATCTTTTTGCGCGGCAATGTGCTCGCCGATCAACTCGGCGGTGAAGCGGCTGATCGTGTCGGGGTCGGTGATGATTGACTGAGTGTCGTTTTGCGCAGCGCATTACGGCGGAGCAAATGCGGGGGATGCTTCTGCTGCGTCAGGCGGAGCAGCGGAAACGCGTCGAAGAGGAGAGCGATCGCTCAGCAGACTCACCAGCCGAATCCAGCTGATCGAACAGGAGGGTCGAATGCCCTATGATGTGGTTCTGAAGACGGTACCGAAACAGTGGATCGCCTCAGTGCGGGAGACGATTCCCGCGTACAACACGGTGGGAAGCCTTTACGAGAAGGTTTCGGCGGGGTTGGGGCCGTCGATGTCAGCGTGCCTCTATGGAGTGGCGCTGTGGCATGATCCCGAATTCAAGGAAAGCAATGTGGACGCCGAGGCGGGCTTCTATCTGAAGCAGAAGATGCCGGCGGCGGACGGGGTGGATGTGCATGAGCTTCCGGAGACGGCGATGGCCACGACGATTCACAACGGGTCGTATCAGCGGCTGCCGGAGGCTTATGACTCGCTGCTGAAGTGGGTGGCCGAAAATGGCTACCACGTGTCGGGGCCGATCCGCGAACTGTATCTGAAGATCTCAATGCCGGTGCGCCAAGACGATGATTCGTACGTGACAGAGATCCAGGTGCCGGTAGCGAAGGAAGCGTAGCACGGATTTACGCTTTACGCAGAAACATTTTGATTACTACGTCCGAAAGCACCGAACGGTGGGCTCCCCCGGCGGTTCGGCGCCTGTGGTAATTTGCCTGATGGCGCGGACTCCGGACCTGCATTCCGCGGACAGAGACTCTTCGCGAAAACGCAATCGTCGTCTACACTTCCCTCCATGTCCCGCCTTCGACTCTCTCTGCTCACCGTGTTCCTCTTTTGCTGTCTTTCTGGATTTGCTCAGAGCTTCTCCGTCAGCTTTCCTGCTGCGCGCAGCGCGCAGCCGCTGGATGGGCGCGTGCTGCTGTGCCTCTCAACCGATCCTTCGGACGAACCGCGCAACCAGATCAACGACACGCCGAAGTCGCAGATCGTCTTTGGGGTGACAGTAGATGGGCTCAAGCCAGGCGACCCGGTGATCGTCGACGAGAAGGCATGGGGATATCCGATCCCCAGCCTGAAAGATGTGCCGCCGGGTGAGTACACGGTGCAGGCGGTGCTGAACAAGTACGAGACCTTTCATCGGGCCGACGGCAAGGTGGTGAAGCTGCACATGGACCAGGGCGAGGGACAACACTGGAATATCTCTCCGGGGAACCTTTACAGCATGCCGCAAAAGGTATCGGTCAAGCCGGACGGTGGGGTGATCGCGATCTCGATGGACCAGGAGATTCCGCCGATTCCGGAGCCGAAGGATACGAAATATATCCGTCACATCAGAATTCAGAGCGCCCTGCTGACGAAGTTCTGGGGACGGCCCATGTACTTGTCGGCGATCGTGCTCGTCCCTGAAGGTTTTGACGAGCATCCCGATGCTCATTTTCCGCTGATTATCTTTCATGATCACTTTGTCGATGGCTTTGACGACTTTCGCACCGAGCCACCCGATCCAAACCTGAAGCCCGACTATAGTGACAGGTTTCATATATCTGGCTACAACCGTATCCGGCAGCAGGAGGCGTACAACTTCTATCAGCAATGGATCAGCCCGAAGTTTCCCCGCGTCCTGATCGTCAAGATCCAGCACGCGAATCCTTACTACGACGACTCCTATGCGGTGAATTCCGCGAACGTGGGTCCCTACGGCGATGCAATCGAGACGGAGTTGATTCCGGCAATCGAAAAGCAATTCCGCGCAATCGGGCAGGGATGGGCTCGGTTCATGTATGGCGGATCGACCGGTGGGTGGGAATCCCTTGCAGTACAGATCTTTTATCCGGATCACTACAACGGCACGTTCGCGGCATGTCCTGACCCGATCGACTTTCACGAATATACAAACATCGATTTGTATGACGACAAGAATGCCTTCTTCTTATACGGCGCACACAAACAGGTAGCGCAGCCGGCAATGCGTGACTATCTGGGACACGCCTTCATCACGACCGAGCAGATCAACGCTTACGAGCTCGCCTTGGGAGATCATGGACGCTCTGGCGAACAGTTCGACATCTGGCAGGCAGTGTACGGACCGGTTGGTGAGGATGGCTATCCGCAGCCGATCTTCAACAAACAAACCGGCGAGATCGATCACAAGGTCTCTGACTATTGGCGAGAGCACTACGACCTCGAAGCAATTCTAGAACGCAACTGGAGCACGCTGGGCCCCAAGCTCACCGGTAAAATCCACATCTACGTGGGCAGCGCGGACACCTATTTCCTGAACAATGCTGTGTATCGGATGGAGGATTTCCTCGACGCGACAAAAAATCCGCCCTACGACGGAGAAGTAAAGTACGGAGATCGGGCGGAGCATTGTTGGAACGGCGATCCAAAACTGCCAAACTATCTCTCGCGGCTGCATTACAACACCATGTATCTGCCGAAGATTATGGAGCGCATCGAAAAGACCGCACCGCCGGGCGCTGACCTGACGAGCTGGCGCTACTGAGGACTAGGGATGGCGTGTCTTATGCGCACGTGGCCGCATCTTAGCCAGCATCCCGGTCCAGGCCTCGGCATCTTCTGAAGAAAGCGCCATCCGGTGGACCAGCTTGCGGACTCTTTGTTCGGTGGCGGCTTCCGCCCCGCGCTTGATGTAGTCGTTGGCCTGCAGCGCGGCGAGCAGAGCCTGCTCCATGCGGAGAAGCTCCGCCCCGGTTGCTGATAACACCACCGCGTCACGCGCAGGCGCGTTATCTTGACGGATCAGCTCATAGAGGGACACTGCTACAGCTTGGCCCAGATTCATCGAGATATGTTGTTCCCGCGTCGGGATGCGCACGAGCCAATGACAATAGCTGAGGTCCTCGTTTGCAAGTCCGCGCTTTTCCGAGCCGAAAAGGACTGCGGCGTAACCTCCAGCGGAGGCATGGGAGCGGATGAGCTTGCCTCCAGTCTCGAGATGATACAGCGGATGCTCGATTCTCCGTGATCCTCCGGCCGTGGTTCCGACAACCAGAGAGCAATCGGCAATGGCCTCGGGCACGTCCGCGCATTCGCGCGCGGCACGCAGGAGCTCAGGCGCGCCCACCGCAGATCGCGCTTCGCGAAAGGCGAGTTGGTAGCGATTAACGATACGGAGATGCGAGAATCCGAAATTGCTCATGGCACGCGCAGCGGCTCCCATGTTGAGCGGATTGCGGGCGCCGACGAGTACAACAATGATTTGGTCGAGCTGGTCTGTCGTCAACAAGTGTGAAAGCAAGACCGCATTCTAAAGCAGCATTATGCCGCGGCAGGCGCGGGGGCGACCGGCTGTCCGCAGTGCGAGCAACGATGAGCTGCGACCGGTATGTCGCTCAGGCATTCCGGGCAGGGACGCGTGGCGGGTGGAACCGGAGGAACGGGTTTGAACTTTGCTAACAGTTTGCCCAGCGGGAGAACTACGAAAAAATAGACTGCCGCTGCAACGAGTAGAAACTGGATAACGGCATTGAGAAAATTCCCATACTTAATCTTGCCTCCGTGAATCGTGAGTACAAGATAAGAAAAATCGGGCTTTTGTGCGATTGCTGCGATCAGGGGGTTGATCAGGTCGGACACGAGCGAGTTAACGATCCCGCTGAAGGCTGCGCCTATAACAACGGCGACAGCCAGATCCACGACATTGCCACGAAGTATGAAGTCACGGAAACCTTTCAGCATCGATTAGCTCCTTTAAGTGCGCATTCTTGCCGAATCGCAGCCATGCTATCGCATCTGCGACACATTTGTTCCCCCAACGTGGCATCCCGGGATGCATTATCCTGCTCAGTGATTTGTCCAGTGTTGTTGGGGAGGCTTGATTGAAGAAGGTAGTGGAAAGCGCAGATGCCGCAGTCGCCGATATCCACGACGGCGCAACGCTGATGGTGGGCGGCTTCGGGCTGTGCGGCATTCCCGAAAATCTAATCGCCGCGCTAGTCCGGCGGGGCATAAAAGGTTTGCGCACAATCAGCAATAACATGGGCGTCGACAAGTACGGTATGGGGCGCATGCTCGAGACGGGCATGATCGTCGCTCACACGGGCAGCTACGTCGGCGAGAACAAGCTGCTCGAAGAAAAGGTGTTGAAAGGCGAGATCGATCTTACGCTGATTCCACAGGGCACCCTGTCGGAGCGCATCAGAGCAGGTGGCGCTGGAGTTCCCGCTTTCTATACTCCAGCCGGCGTAGGCACACTGGTCGCCGAAAACAAGGAGACGCGGGAATTTGAGGGCAAGGTCTATCTCCTGGAGCACTCGCTGCGTGCTGATTTTGCGCTGATCAGGGCCTGGAAGGGCGACACTATGGGGAATCTGGTCTACAGGAAGACAGCGCGGAATTTCAACCCTATGATGGCGACGGCGGCCCGAATCACCATCGCCGAAGTGGAAGAGCTGGTCGAGCCGGGCGAGATCGATCCCGATCACGTCATCACACCAGGCATTTATGTGAAACGCATCATCAAGGGCGAAAATTATGAACGGCGAATCGAGAAGCGCACCGTCCGGCACCCCTGAGCACGTGTCGGGCCGCGATTCCGCGTCACCGCGGGGGGAAGCTCAAACAGCTCGTGCCGGTCATCCTTCGCGAGGGGGCTGTTCTGAGTTGAATCCGCCTGCCTTGCAAAGAAGATGATGGCGGAAGATCAGGCACCGCCCGACAGCATCTTAGCCAGCTGGTAGTAGAAGTCCACGCCACGGTAGAACGACTCTATAGGGAGCCGCTCGTCCTTGCCATGAGCGCGAACATCGTCAGTTTCTATCGCGATACCGGAAACGCCATAGCTTGGCATTCCGGCCGCATTGGTGTAAACGCTGTCGGAAGCTCCGGTTGACATGGTGGGAATCACCGGCGTTCCTGGCCAGAACTTCTCGGTGAGTTGTTTGATCGCACTCATGAGCTCAGGATTCAAAGGCGGTGGCGGAAGCTGCTTGCGATCGGGAGCCACATCGAAGACCTCGCCTGCGTCATTTACATAGCGCACTGTGACCTTGGGGTCGTTGAATATCTTGATAAGTTCCCGGCGGATCTCCTCCAGAGAATGTCCGGGCAGGATCCTGCAGTTGACATTGGCCTGCGCCAGTTGGGGCAGAGCATTATTTGCGTGCCCAGCCTGCAAACGCGTGGCAACACAAGTCGTGTGCATCATGGAGTTCCATTCGGGGTTCTGCGAAAGACGCGCAATAGCGGCAGGATCATGAGTAGACTGCGTGATGGCCTTAAGGTCGGCGGCTTTCTGTCCTGTTTCGAGCGTGCTAAGGCGCTCGAAGTAGGCGCGAGTCACGGCGTTTAGCTCGAAGGGAAACGCGAATTTTTGCAGCCGGACCAGCGCATCGGCGAGATGATAGATTGCGTTATCGGGAACAGGTAAGGAGCTGTGGCCACCTGGATTCGTTACCGTTAGCTGGTAATCGCCATAGAGCTTTTCAGTTGCGTCCACATCCATCGATACGGCCTTGCCGTGGTCCAAGTCGACGCCACCCCCATCCGGGTTAAGAACGTACTCTGCATCGATCAGGTCGCGGTGATTCTTAACGAGCCAATCGACGCCGTTTGACTTGCCGCCCTCCTCATCCGCCGTGAGCGCTACGATCAGGTCCCGGTCCGGCTTATATCCTTCCTGCTTCAGACGGATCAGCGTGGTCACGAGGGTCGCATCGCCGTCCTTCATATCTTGAGTGCCACGTCCGTAGTAATAGCCGTCTTTCTCGATGAACTTAAAGGGATCGGTAGTCCAGTCCGAGGGCCGCGCCTCGACCACATCAAGATGCCCGATGAAGAGGATCGGCTTTCTCTGTCCGGTGCCTCGATAGCGCACAACGAGGTTCTCTTTGCGATCGTTCGGGCCGCCGAGATACATGTCTTCCTGTGAGAAGCCGGCGTCGAGGAGTCTCTGCTGCATGGCTTTGGACGCCGCCGTCACACTGCCGACTGAGTCGGTGGTGTTGATCTCGATGAGCTGCTGGAAGATGTCGTGCGCGAGTTTACGAGTCTGCTCGTCGACCTGCGCAATAGCGCGGCGTACCGGGACAAGCGCTACCACGAGAAGTACGAGCAGAAAAGAGAACGGGTGGGGCCGAGACACTGATGGCTTCAACATGGAAAGCGCACCTTCATCGTTTTGAAATTGTTAAAAGACACAGTATCAGATCGGTAGGAGGACTCCGCAGTTATAGTGTTGAGAGCCCGCTATGAACTCCGTTTGCACGCGATTACTCCTCGTCACTCTCGCTGCCGCCGCCTTCTGCCCTGCCCAGACAAGGCCTCCGATAACCCTCGATGAGTTCATGAACGCTTCGGACATCACGGATGCGAGCATCGCTCCCGATGGCTCCGCGGCGGTCGTCGCCGTCTCCTCTCCGAACTGGCAGCAGAATCGCTTCAGCACAAACCTCTGGCTTTGGAAGCGGGGTGGCCAGATCGTTCCGCTCACGCAGTCCGGTCACGACTCATCACCGGAATTCTCGCCGGACGGGCGTTACGTCGCGTTTCTGTCGGATCGTGCGATAAAGGATGACGCCGACAATGGCGACGATAAAGACGACAAGGACGAGACAAGCCGGGTCTGGCTGATTCCCCTGAGCGGTGGCGAAGCGTTTCCCCTGTATCGGGAAAAGCTCGATGTTCATGCCTTCGCCTGGTCCTCTGATGGCTCACGTGTCTATTTTTCCGCTAAGCAGCCGCTTTCAAAACAGCAGGAAGATGCGCAAAAGGCGGAGTGGAAAGATGTGATCCGCTGGCGCGAGCAGGAGCGCGGCGACATTCTCGTAGCGATCCCCCGGGAGGCCGCGATTCGCGCCAGCGAGGCAACGCCATCCCCACACGCAGACCAGAAGCCTGCCGACGACAAGCCGCCGATTCCGGCGGACGCAAAGGTGCTAGCCCGCAGCGCGTTTGAGATTACGGAAATTGCGCCGTCGCCGAAGGACAAGGAGATCGCTTTCGAGACCGGACCCGTCTCGCATCGGTTGGAGAACCCTGCAGATTCTGAGATATACCTGCTTCCCGCCGATGGCAGCGAACCTCGCCAGATTACCCACAACCAAGGACTGGAAAGCCATCTGACCTGGAGTCCTGACGGCAAAGACATCTATTTTTCGGTGCGCGCTGGGTCGGGATCCATCGAAGGTCCTTATCAAGACGTTCAGGGACGGCTGTATTTGCTGGATCCAGCCTCGGGTGCAACTACGCGACTGGGTGCGAGCTTTGCAGGCTCATGGGAAGACTTCGGCGTGACATCTGACAATAGGATTCTGGCATGTGGCTTGATCGGCACCGAGACTCACCTCTATCTGGTAGAGAAGACAAAATACGATCTGATCGCCAATGAGCCCGGCACATATGCGCGTGTGCATGCCGCGCGAGATGGGCAGTCTCTGATCTTCACGCATTCCACTATCAGCACTCCCACTCAGGTATATTTCGCTGATGCTCCGGCACGGGTTTCAAAGCCAGTCCGCTGCCACAGCCTTAAACCCCGTCTTCGCTGAGCGTGCCCAGGTCGAGTGGACGACCTACAAATGGACATCAACAGACGGCACGCCGGTCGAGGGCATGCTCATTTACCCGCCAGGCAAGAAGGGCACAAAAGGCCTTCGCACGCTGGTTCTCATCCACGGGGGCCCCGAGGATGCCGACGGCAACCGCTTCGGTGCGGATTGGTACGATTGGGCAACGCTGGCGGCGACCCAGGGATGGCTGGTCTTCCGGCCCAACTATCGTGGGTCTACAGGCTACGGCGATGAGTTCATGCTGAAGATCGTGCCGCACCTCGTCTCGGCGCCTGGATTGGACATCTTGAGCGGCGTAGATGCGCTCGTGAGAGATGGCATCGCCGACCCGGATCGACTGGCCGTTGGCGGATATAGCTATGGCGGCTATATGACCAACTGGCTCATCACGCAGACCTCAAGGTTCAAGGCAGCGGTCACAGGAGCGGGTGCGGTGGAGCACGCCGCAAACTGGGGCAACGACGATTTGACTTGGGACGACGCTTGGTATCTTTCCGGTACGCCATGGGAAAAGCCTGATCTTTACCGGAGTGAGGCGGCGCTCTTTCAGATCAACAAGGTGACCACCCCAACCCATATCGTTGGAGGCAACGCAGATGTGCGGGTGAGCTATCTTGAGCAGGTTCTGCTGGAGCGCGCTCTGCAGCGCCTCAACGTCCCACATACACTCCTTGTATTTCCCGGGGAGAACCATCCACTGGACAAGGACCCATGGCACGGATACATCAAAGTCCGCGAAGAGCTGAAATGGATCAATAAGTATGTTCCGCAGTAAGGACCGCTAACCTTACTGTGGCTTGAGGGGCGGCATCTGCTGCTGGAGAGAATCGCATACTCCACGATATCGGCGCACATAGCGGAAGTCGGCGAACAAGGTCGCGGCGGCAATTACAAGCCAGACGAGAAGAAACCACCGATGCAAGCCCTCGGGGTGGCGGCCCATCTGACGAAAGATTATTGCCATGATGAACGCGGCGAGTGTGGCGAGGATTGTCAGCGGAGGCAGCCTGTTGCAGTCGATCACCGCGCCGGGCCGCATGTACCACCACGAGGCTCCTGCCGCTCCCAGCGCTAGGGCCGCAACGAAGACCAGTCGGAATGGAAAGCGGGGGCGGGACTCTAACCGGACCAGGGTGGCGCTCCTAAAAGGTCATAGGCTTGAGGCCAGAACTGACGATAAGGTCCGCCTCAGTTGCGTTCTGCACCTCGTCAACGGTCAATCCCGGCGCGATCTCCTCGAGCACGAGCCCTCCAGCGGTGACCCTGATCCAGGCCATCTCGGTCGCGACGGTGTCCACCACTCGGAGGCCGGTGATTGGCAGTGTGCAGCGCTTGAGGATCTTGGGGCGGCCGTCCTTCGTGGTATGTTCCATCGCCACGATTACCCGGGTACCGCTGGCGACCAGATCCATCGCCCCGCCCATGCCTTTGAGCATTTTTCCTGGGATCATCCAGTTGGCCAGATTTCCCTCTTCATCGACCTCCATCGCGCCCAGAACAGTCAGGTCAATGTGGCCGCCCCGGATCATCGCAAAGGAGTCGGCACTGGAAAAATAAGAAGTGCCCGGGAGCTCTGATACCGTTTCCTTGCCGGCGTTGATCAGATCGGGATCCTCCGTGCCTGCGATCGGAAAGGGACCGACACCTAGCATCCCGTTCTCCGACTGAAGCACCACTTCGACGCCGGGCGGCACGTGATTTGCCACCAGCGTCGGCAGCCCGATGCCTAGGTTCACGTAAAATCCGTCACTTAGTTCGCGTGCCACTCGCCTGACAATCCGTTCGCGCTTGTCGATCTCAGGCGTGTTTATCGCGGGCGCGGCTATTGGGGTCTCGCGAGCACCAAGAGGCAACGGTTGAGGATGACTCAACGAAGTAGGTTTCATAGACGGCCTAAAATATTAGCAGCTTGCTCCATGCTCTATGCCGTTTTCAATTTTCGGGCACGTTCGTTGATTCGTGGAACTGTTCTGGTCCTCGCAAGTCTCCTGGCCGCGTTTCTGCTCTCGGGTTTTCCGCGGGTACATGCGGCATGGACGGTAGGCTTTCCGGCGTTCGCCGCACTCTGGGGAACATACGAGACACTCCGTTGCCTGCGGCTCAAATGGAGCTTCTATCATGGGGGAGTTCTATTGCTTCTCTACATGGACGTCATGGCACTGGCCATGATCTTCTTCCTGCTGCTGTACCCGTATGCGGGCTGGCTGCAGTAACCACGCTACCGGCTGGAAACGGCCGACTCCAGGTCCTGCAAAGATTCAGAGTACGGCATCCGCAAAACTCCTCGCTCGGTGATAATCGCCGTCACGTAACGGGCAGGCGTCACGTCGAAAGCTGGATTCTCGACACCCGCACCGCTTGGAGTCAGCCTCTTTCCTGCATGGTGGGTGACTTCAATCGCCGGCCGTTCCTCGATCGGAATTTCATCTCCGGTCGCTGTCTTCAAGTCGATCGTCGACCAAGGCGCGGCGACAAAAAATGGAATCCCGTGCTCGCGAGCCAGAACCGCGACGCCGTAGGTGCCGATCTTATTGGCGACATCGCCATTGGCGGCGATCCGGTCTGCCCCGACGATGACAGCCTGGATTTTGCCACGACGCATCAGACTGGCCGCCATGTTATCGCAGATCACCGTAGTCGGGATGCCGTCGTGTATGAGTTCCCACGCGGTCAGACGCGCGCCCTGCAAAAATGGCCGCGTCTCGTCGGCATAGACCTGGATCTGGTGTCCCTGCTCGACGGCACTGCGGATGACGCCAAGCGCCGTGCCGTAGCCGCAGGTCGCGAGGGCTCCGGCGTTGCAATGCGTGAGAACTCCCCCCTCGCTCGGCAGCAGTGGGGCTCCGTGAGAACCCATGGCTCGACACGCGGCGACATCTTCGTCATACATTCGCAGCGCTTCCTCGATCAGAGCCGCACGAACGCCGTCGAGAGTCATGCCCGGTCGCGATGTAAGTTCTGAGAATCGATCCCTCATACGCTGGATGGCCCAGAAAAGGTTCACCGCCGTGGGCCGCGTTCCGCCCAGAGCGCGACAGATCTCCTCAAATTCCGGCTTCAGGGTCGACAGGTCGGCCGCTCGGCTCTGCTTGACTCCAAGAGCCACTCCCATCGCAGCGGAGACGCCAATCGCCGGCGCTCCCCGAACGATCATGTTCCTGATAGCGTCCGCTACTTGTTGGTAACTATCCGCTAGGACGTACGCTTCCTCCAACGGCAGGCGCGTCTGATCCAGGAGTCGGACTCCATTCTCGGTCCATTCAAGTGTAGGAATCATTCTAGTAATCAGTGTAAATCCCTCAGACAAAAGGCGCATGTGTGAATTCACCAGCGACTCTTGTGCGTCTTTCCTACGCAGCGCTTCGTCTAAATCGCTGGCTGCAGACCCCTCCCCTATCTGTAAAATCTTGCCAAGCCGCCAACTTTCTCTTGGAGATTATTATTTGCGGGTGTTATGTGTAGTTACAAATCGCTACATGCCCAGTTGGTTCATCGGCGTAGCACAACCAGGCGCGCCCGGCGAGGATGTTCCGGCCCTCGCGTTGACAGGTGTTTCTGAGGGGAACGGATGAGTGAGCGAAAAAAGACTTGTCCCAACTGCGCTGAAGTCGAACTGACGCGCGTCGCCCGCCATGGGTTCCTCCAGGAGCGTGTCTATCCGAAATTCGGAATGTTTCCCTGGGAGTGCGCGCAATGCCGGCAAATATTCTTGCTGAAGAGCCGCGGTCGCAGCTATCGAAAAGCGGGACCTCGTAGCAACTCGGAAAAGTAGGCCATCAACGCTTCCCCGAGTCATAGGCAGCAGAGGCTTCTCATTTCGAACCCTGCTGCCCGAGATCATCTCACCGCCAGTGACCCTGGATCCATACCCATCCACCAGATCGCTGGGCCCAATGCCCCGGAACCCAAACCACTCCTGGACGCGGCGGGTAGACCCAGCGTCCAGCGGTCCAGACATAGCGGCCGCCATACCAGCGGTAATAGCCGCCCGTCCAGACGTACTTTGGTCCCGGAGCGACCGGGCGAACCTCGACGACCGGCGGGGGCGGTGCTACCCGCACAACGGTCTGAGCGTATACGGTCCCGCCTCCAAGCATGACCGCAGCGGTCAGACCTAAAAGTTGCTTCTTCATGAACGATCCCCTTTCGTTTTCCAGCCGAATCCTAATTCTCGCCGCGGGCTCCGAAGCTACCCTAGGCCGCGCTTCAATAAGCTGAACCCTCATTTTCGGCCCAGGTCGCGCTGGTCTCGTGACCTCAAAATTCAACTTGAAAACAGCCTGCCTCCTTTCCATGTGCACTCTTAGGCTAGACTTCTCCTAGTCGTGACGAGCCCCAACAAAAAGCGCGCAGTTTGGAACTGGTTGCTGATCCTGCCGGCGATCGCGCTCGCCTTCCCCGCCGTGTATTCACGGGCTACGCCACAGCTGTTTGGCTTCCCGTTCTTCTACTGGTATCAGATCGCTTGGATTCTCCTCAGCGCCCTGCTAACGGCAATCGTCTACATTGCTACCGAAGGCAAATAGTTTTTGCGGGCTTGACACGTCTATTCAATCGATTTAATAAATGGACGGCGCAAATGAGCTGAAAAATGGCGGCCGGCTAAAACCCTGCAATCGACATGGCGGGAACAAAATCTAAATCGACACGTGTGACGCTGATCGATGTCGCCCGCAAGAGCGGCTTTTCGCCATCTACCGTTTCGATCGTCCTGAGCGAGGCCCCGTTATCTCGTTATGTGGCGGCCAAGACCAAGGAGCGCATCCGCAAAACAGCCGAATCGCTCGGCTACCGGCCCGATGTATTCGCTCGATCCCTGCGCAGCCGTCGCAGTCACACGATTGGCGTGCTTGTCTTTGACATCTCCGACCCGTTCTGCGTGCTGATTCTCCGCGGCATCGAAAAAACACTGCAATCCACTTCCTACCTGCCGATCCTGATGGATGCCCATCATGATCGCAAGCAGTTCGAAGGCTACCTCGGCCTGCTCCTGGAGCGACGCGTTGAAGGGCTCATCGTAGTGGCCAACTGGCTCTTCGACGAGGGCGGCCTTCTGGAGGGATTGAAGGACAAGCACATGCCGACGGTTGTTGTCGGCCGCGACGTCTCGGAAAAGAATATCGGCTCAGTCATTGTCGACAATGAAGCGGGCGGCTACCTGGCAATCAGGCATCTCTACGAGCTGGGGCACAGGCGAATCGCGGTGATTCGCGGTCCGAAGTTATTGAGCGATAGCAACCGGCGATGGAAAGGAATTCAGCGCTTCGCCACAGAACAGCAGCTTACCCTCGATGAGCGCCTGATCCGCGAGTTGCCTGGCGGCATCGATCCCATTTCTGGCTTTGAGGGAGGAGTCCAACTTACGGAAGATCTGCACCGGTCACGGCTCAAGTTTACGGCGTTGGTTGCCTTCGACGATCTAACAGCCCTGGGTGCGCTGAGGGCGTTGACACGCACTGGCCGAAATGCTCCGCGCGACTGCTCCGTTATCGGTTTTGACGACGTTCCATTCGCGGCACTCAGCACGCCCGGGATCACGACTATCCGCCAGCCGATGGAAGAAATGGGCAGCGCGGCCACGAATCGCCTCCTCGAGGTTCTGCGCGAAGCAGGTGGAGCAATGGAGGTCTCGACGAATCTCGAGCTTCTCCCACCCTCGCTCGTGCTGCGCGATTCGACATCGGCACTTGCCTGACGCGATATAGCTTGACAAACCTGTCCAAAGCACGATATTTCGGGATATTCAAACGATTCAATACACTTTGATTACCGGCTCTCGGCGTTTTGCGGGTCTCTAGTCAGAATCAAGATCAACCTTGGGCCCGAGGGGAACCACCGAATCTGACCAACGTGGTCGCCTGGCCTCCAAAGCTTGCTCGTTTGGCATTTCGGGAATGACGATGTCTGCCGACTCCACCGTAAGCAAAACCCGCGTAACGCTCAGTCGCAGCCTCGGCTATTGGGACCTCGTCCTTTACGGAATCATTCTCATCCAACCTACGGCTCCAATGCCGAGCTTTGGCGTGATTTATGACGAAGCTCATGGTCACGTTGTAACAGCCATTCTTTGTGCCATGGTGGCTATGTTACTTACGTCCGTCAGCTATGGAAGGATGGCCAGTACCTATCCGCAAGGTGGCTCGGCATTCATGTATGTGAGCCGCGAGCTCCACCCCAGTCTCGGTTACCTTACCGGCTGGTGCATGGCGATGGATTACATCCTTAACCCGCTCATCTGCACGATCTGGTGCAGCAAGGCGGCGCAGAACTTTCTGCCCGAAGTACCGTACGTCGTCTGGGCCATATTTTTCGCGGCGATGTTCACGCTACTGAATTTGAACGGCGTAGAGACCTCGGCGCGGATCAACACCATGATGGCTGCCACGCTCGGCGTCGTCATTGTCATTGTCGTCATCGCCATTACACGCTATCTCTTGCATCTCCCCCATCAGCAAGCAAGCTTCTACACGTTTCCCTTCTACGATCGGCAGACCTTCGCTACCTCCGCGCTTTTTCGAGGAACCTCCATCGCGGTGCTCACTTACATCGGATTTGATGGCATCTCCACGCTCACCGACGAGGCAAGGAATCCACAGCGAAGTATTCCACGCGCCATTGTGTCCACATGCCTGATTACAGGGCTGCTGGCGTCGATCGAGGTTTATCTCGCTCAGTTGGTATGGCCGCGCGGTGCAGCCTTCCCAGACGTCGACACCGCGTATGTGCACATCGCCGGGCGCGCCGGCGGACCCATCGTCTTCGCCATCGTCAACGGAGCCCTGCTGCTGGCTACCATAGGCTCCGGCATGGCATCGCAGCTCGGAGCCGCGCGACTCCTGTTGGCAATGGGTCAGGACGGCTCTATCCCGAGCCGGTTCTTCGGTGTGGTTCATCCAAGAAACCGCATACCACGCAACAACGTTCTGATGATCGGAGCGATCTGTCTCGCTGGCGCGCTGGTCTTTAGCTACCAGCTTGGAGCAGAGTTGCTAAACTTCGGCGCACTCCTCGCGTTTATGGGCGTCAACATCTCCTCCGCCGTGCTCGGATGGCGGCAGGGCCGCGGTTCGCAGTGGTTCCCCATCCTCCTGGCAGTGCTTGGATTCGCCGTCTGCCTGTTCATCTGGATGAACCTGAGCAGGCCTGCTCTCATCGCTGGAACGGCCTGGGCATTGGCTGGAGTTGCTTTCTGGTTCCTTTACGGGCGAAGGGCAAGGCTGCGAACATGAGACGGTTCGATGTGACTCTGGTCGGCGAGGCGAACCTCGATCTGCTGCTCTATGGACTGCCTGCCGACCTGCCTGCCGATCGTGAACTGGTCGCCGACGGCATGGCGCTCACGCTTGGAGGATCGCCGGCCATCACGGCACACAACCTTGCCATGCTCGGCTGCAGGACGGGCTTCATCACGGCCGTTTCAGATGATGTCTTCGGATCCATGTGCCTCCGAGACCTCGGCGCAGCGGGAGTTGACCTGTCGCGCGCGTCTCGCGACAAAGATGACCGGGGCACAGGAGTAAGCGTGCTGCTCCAGCATCGTGACTCGCGTCGGACGCTTACTTACCCCGGCAACACAGTCGATGTTCGCTGGGACGATCTAGATCTTGACTATCTAGCTGACGCCAAGCACTTCCATCTTTCGTCGTACTTTCTGCAAACAGGGCTGCGCAAGGACGTACCCAGGCTCTTGGCGCACCTCAAACACGCGGGCTTGACCATCTCTGTTGACCCGAACGATGATCCGTTGGGCCAGTGGGACGGCTCATTCTTCGACATCCTCCAGTACGTCGACCTGCTGATGCCGAACCAGCGTGAAGTCTGTGAGATGACCCGAGAGTCCGATGCGGACCGGGCCATCGCAAAGCTGTCAGAGCTAGTCCCCCTGCTGGTCGTCAAGCGCGGAGCCCGTGGGGCAATCGCTATCGACGCCGGACGGCGTTGCGAGTCGGAAGCCGTTTTGGTGACTTCAGTCGACGCCATCGGTGCCGGCGATAGCTTCAACGCGGGCTTTCTGCACGCGTGGCTAAACAGGTCACCCCTCGAACGATGCTTGCATCTCGGTAATCTTGCCGGCGCATTCTCCACTACCGCTGCCGGCGGCGTGGCGGCATTCCAGGACCGACTTCGCCTCAAAGAGTTCTTCTCCGCCCACGTGGGAAACGCCACTCCCAGGGCCGCTCATCAAGCCCGGAAATAGACACACGACAAGAACCGCTATGCCGCTCGACGCAGGACCGCTAAGCCCGTACACTATCTGCGGTCACAAGCAATTCCTAACACCATGGAATCGAACGAAGCACAGGAACTAAAGGAACAGAGCGAAGAAGCCGCGAAGGACCAGAGCCTGCGTCCGGTCAGCTTTACCATGAGCGTCCTGGCAGTACTGGTGGCCCTCACCACTGTGCTCGGGCATCGCACCCATACCGAGGCAGTTCTGAACCAGGCACGCGCGAGCGATCAGTGGAATCTCTACCAGGCAAAGAAAATTCGCCAGTACAACACTGAGCTCACCGCCGATCTGCTCACTGCCCTTCCCATTCGCGACCAAGACGCAGCGAACAAGGTGACCGGCAGCTACAAGTCTCATCTCGAGAAATGGAACGAGGACCTGACTGAGGAGGAGCAGCACGCTAAGGAACTCGAAAGCGAAGTGCGCAAGGCAGAGCGCCACGCCGATCGCTTTGACCTCGGCGAAGCGCTGCTGGAGATCGGTCTTGTCATCACTTCGATCACACTATTGACCCGTCAACGCGTGTACTGGTGGATCGGAACGGGATTCGGCGCCGTCGGGTTCGGCATATCTGCCTGGGCATTTTTCATTCGATGACCTTCCCAACCAGATTTTCTCTTGGCGCCGTTTCCCGGTCTGCTCGTTTTTCCAGAGAGGAGTCGCCTGCTTCGATGAAGCTCCTTTGCCGTCGCGCCTTCTTCGCCACGCTCCTGGGCCTGATCTGCTGCGCTTCGCTCACTGCGCAGCAGATCGCTCCCGTCATAGCGGTCGACCACGGGCCGAACGCCCCTGAGCAACAGCAGAAGCATTATGTCGTGATGGTGTCGCTTGACGGCTTTAGGTACGACTACGCAAAGAAGTATGGAGCCAAGCACCTTCTCGCGATCGGAGCAAAAGGGGCGAGCGCGCCGGAAGGCATGATCCCCGCGTACCCTTCGCTGACATTTCCGAACCACTACACACTGGTGACCGGGCTTTACCCCGAACACCACGGAATTGTGGCCAACAGTTTCTACGATCCGGACCGCAAGCAGGTCTATTCCTACCGTGACCCGAAGACCGTTGCCGATGGCTCATGGTACGGAGGGGTTCCTCTCTGGTCTTTGGCCGAAAAACAAGGAATGCGCACCGCCTGCTTCTTCTGGCCCGCGTCGGAGGCGGAGATCGCAGGAGAGCGGCCCAGCTATTATCTGCACTTCGATAATAAGATCGACGACAATGAACGCATCGATCAGATCGTCGCGTGGCTCAAGCTGCCTCTGGAGCAGCGCCCGCACTTCATTACCCTTTATTACTCGAACGTCGATCACGCCGGCCACGAGCGCGGACCGAATAGTCCTGAGGTCGCCGAAGCGGTGAAGCATGTTGACGATTTGATGGGAAGGCTCGAAAAAGAGCTGGATGGTCTCCACTTGCAGATCGACCTGGTCATTGTTGCCGATCACGGCATGGAGAAGGTGCAGGGCGATCCAATTATCCTCGACAAGTACCTCTCCCTTGATAACGTTCAGACTGTCGGTTCGTTGCTTTATCCTCAGACGGAGGCCGATTCTTCCCGCATCTACAAAAAGCTGCGGGCGGCCGACGCGGGCTTTCTCGTCTATCGCCGCGCCCAGGTGCCCGCTGATCTGCATTACAATAGCAATCCGCGCGAAGGTGATCCCGTTGTCATCGCAAAAGGCCCTTACCTCATTCGCGCCACCGCAGCGCAGCCGGGACAGAGCGACTTTGTGCCCATGGGCGAGCATGGCTACAACCCATACGAGATGTCGTCGATGCGCGCGATCTTCTTCGCCGAAGGGCCTGACATTCGGCGCGGTGTAACCCTGAAGCCCTTCGAAAACGTCAACGTCTTTCCGCTGATTACGAAGATTCTCGGGCTTGAAAGCCCGAAAGTGGACGGCACCGTCAACGTGCTTTCGAACATCCTCACACCGTCCGCCGCCGAAGAGGCACAACACTGATGCCGGGCTACTTCCTCGGTTTTGATGCCGGCGGGACAAAGACAACCTGCGCCCTTGCCGATGATACGCAAGTGTTGGCGCGCGCCGCGGGCGGCAGCATTAAGCCGCTGCGCGTCACCATCGAGCAGGCGCAGCAGAATCTGGCCGCATTGCTTGGCGAGGTCTCGAAACTCAGCGGAGTCGATCTGTGGAAAGTCTCAGCATCCTGCATCGGAACCGCCGGTGTGCGGCTGCCGCAAACCCGGGAGTGGATGCAAGATCTCGTGTCCCACCATGCCGCCGGCAAAATTCTCGTTTGCGGTGACGAAGAGACAGCGCTCGATGCAGCTTTCCCCGGGCAGGCGGGCGTGCTGGTCATCGCCGGCACTGGCTCCAATATTCTCGGCCGTTCAGGGGGCGGAGAAACTTTCACTGTAGGCGGGTGGGGCCCCATCCTCGCTGATGAAGGCTCGGGCTACTGGATCGGTCATCAGGCTCTTAGGGCTGCACTCCACGCTTACGACTTCCAGCGGCCCACGATGATCCTTGACCGTGTGATGAGCTTCTGGTCGGTGATCTCTCTCGGTGATGTAGCCAACGTCGCGAACGCCAGTCCTGCGCCAGACTTTTCGCTGCTGGCCCCTCTTGTCGTCGAGTGCGCCGAAGCCGGCGACCGCGTCGCGTTTGAGGTTCTCCAGTTAGGAGGTCAGATGCTCGGCGAATGCGCTGCTCATGCCATCTTCAGGCTGCGGGCCCTTGACCCGGATTCACCACTGCCTGGTATCGCCTTTGTCGGCAGCATTCTTGAGAAGGTGACATGCGTCCGGGAGAGCATGGTCAAAACAATCCGCCGCAGCTTGCCCGAGGTCCACATCCTGCCAGAAGCCGTCGACCCCATTCAGGGTGCGCTCTGGCGAGCACGGCAGATCGTCAGAAGTTAATGCAGGGCCTCCCGCGCAAAATCGTCTCGACGACTTCGTTGTTCGCGGACAGCACTGTAATGTCGGCGCTCCGCCCCACGACTAGTGAGCCAGCCTCGGCTTCAAAGCCCGTCATGCGGGCCGGGTTGCGGCTGACCAGCTTCGATACGTCATCGATCGTTGCGCCCGTGAACTCCGCGAAGTTACTCACACCCCGGTCGAGCGTCAAAGTGCTCCCCGCAAGAGTGTCTTCGCCAATCACGCACTTCCCGTTCACCACCCGGACATCCAATTCACCCAGCTTGTAGGTCCCGTCAGGCATGCCTGCGGCGGACATTGCATCGGTGATCAGTATCGCTCGGTCAGGACCTTTGGCCTTCCAGTAAATACGCACAGCGTCGGGATGAACGTGCAATCCGTCGCAGATCAACTCGGCAAAGAGATTGTCGTTCGCCAGCACTTCCCCGAGCAGCCCTGGATCGCGATGGTCGAACTGCCGCATGGCATTGAAGGTATGTGTTGCCGTCACCGCTCCGGCGCGAACACCGGCGCGGGCCGCCGCCGTATCGGCGTTGCTGTGCCCGAGGCTGACCCGGACCCCCAACCTGACCGCATGGCTGATGAGTTCCTCCGCGCCAGGCAGTTCGGGAGCAATCGTCATAAGGCGGATCTTCCCGTGGGCCGCCTGCCACATCCGGTCAAACAACTCAACCGAAGGCTTTTGCAATAACTGCTCTGGATGCGCGCCCTTCTTATGCGGCGAGAGGAACGGGCCTTCGATGTGAATACCCAGGGGCCTTGCGCCGTCACGATCGCTGCCGATCGCTGCGCTCATCCCTTCGAGCGAACGAAGAGTCGTGTCGATGGGAGCGGTCACGGTAGTAGCTAAGAATGCTCCCACCCCATGCCGGGCCAGGAACCTCCCTATAGCCGAGAAGGCGTCCGGCGTGCCTTCCATTACATCCCGGCCTGCGCTTCCGTGAATATGAATGTCAAGGAAAGCCGGAGCCAGGACGCAGCCGGGAAAATCGAGCTGTCGTCCTTTGGGCACCTCCACGTCGGCGCGCTGCCCGATTTGCGTAATAACGCCGTCTTCGAAAACGACGATGGGGTCTTGAACGGATTGATCCGGCACAATCAGCCGGCCGCCCGTAACTGCTGTTCTCATGTATGAACTTTCTGCTTCCTCGCCAACTCACGGTGACGGTTGACTGGTAACACAGTCAAGTCAAAATCTACACTGAAACGAGATGAACATTCCCCGGATCGGGATTCACCTTTCGACTGCGGGCGGCGTCTTCAAGGCCGCCGAGCGGGCACACGAAATCGGCGCGAACACCTTCCAGATATTCTCTTCCAGCCCGCGGATGTGGCGTCCAACGCAAATCGACCCGGCTCACGTCCGCGAGTTGCAGCGCCTTCGAGAGAGGTACGACTGCAGGCCCATGGTCATTCACACAAGTTATCTCGTGAATCTGTGCAGTCAATCGGAAGAGGTACGTTGCAAGTCGGTGGATTGCTTCCGCGAAGAAGTTCGGCGCGCATTGGCGCTACAAGCCGAATACCTCGTTCTTCATCCCGGTTCCTGGCGCGGATTGACCAGAGAACAAGGCTTGGAGTTGGCGGCTGAGTCAATTGCCGAAGCGACCCGGAGTGTCGACCTGCAGAAGGTCGGCCTGCGGATCCTCATTGAAAACACCGCAGGAGCCGAATTTTCGCTCGGCGGCAGCTTCGAGCAGGTGGCTGAACTCATCGAGCGGCTGCAGCCTGTCGTTGCGGTCGGGTCCTGCCTCGACACCTGCCACTGCCATGTGGCCGGATACGATCTCGTTACCGGCGCAGGCTATGAAGAAACTTTGTCTATGTCGGATTCGACCATCGGACTTGCGAAGGTGAGCGTCTGGCACATGAACGACGCCAAGGCCGCGCGAGGATCGAAGCTCGACCGTCACGAACACATCGGTCAGGGAACCATCGGGATCGAGGCCTTCCGCCGTCTTCTGAATGACCAGCGCTTCTCCCATTGCGCCTTCATCGCCGAGACCCCGGTCGACGATCCCGGAGATGATGCCAGAAACGTGCACACGATGCTAGGTCTCGTGAATCATCCCGCAAAGCGCGACCCAGTTCTCTAACCAGGCGAGCGGACTAAGCCTCGTCACAGGTGTGGATTCCCGGGCATGCCTTTCCCATCAGCCTTGCGCAGCCAGGTGACCGCGCCAAAGGCGCCCAACCACGATCCTGCCGCGGCGAATACGACGTATACCGGATTGCCGGTATAGCTAATGACGGCAAAGGCCGACAGCAGGTACCAGACGCTGCTCCAGCTTGCCGCCATAACCTTCCGCCGGGCCCCTACGGCTGCCGTAAACATCACATAAACGGCGTCGGTTCCCGCCGTCGATGCCAACACCCCCAACGCGATCAGTGGATTCGGTGCGTGCAGTGTCACTTTTTTGCTCCCATTTACAATCAAATCTGACATGTCCGCGAACAAAACTACCAAAAAGACCGCCGCAGCGGCCGCAGTGGAACCCTCCTCCACGCCTCACGAAACCCGATATAATCCTGCCGAGATCGAGCCCAAGTGGCAGCAGCGCTGGGCCGAGCAGCCCGGCCTCTACGGCGTCGAACCCGCCTCCAGCGGCAAGCCGAAGTATTACGTGCTCGAGATGCTGCCCTACCCTTCGGGACAGCTGCACATGGGTCATGTGCGCAATTACGCCATCGGTGACGCCCTGGCACGCTACATGTGGATGACCGGGCATAATGTTCTCCACCCCATGGGTTGGGACGCCTTTGGTCTTCCCGCAGAAAACGCCGCGCTCAAAAACAACACCCCGCCGCGCGAATGGACCCTTGAGAACATCGCGGCGATGAAACGCCAGATGAGCCGCATCGGCCTGAGTTATGACTGGCACAATGAGATTGCGACCTGTCTCCCGGAGTACTACCGCTGGAACCAATGGTTTTTTGTCCGCATGTTCGAGCGAGGGCTGGCCTACCGTAAGAAGAGCAAGGTGAATTGGTGCCCGGAGTGCTGCACTGTCCTCGCGAACGAGCAGGTGATTGATGGCTATTGCTGGCGCCATGAGGAAACCCTCGTCGAGCAGCGCGATCTCGAGCAGTGGTTCTTGCGCATCACGAATTACGCGCAAGAACTGCTGGATGATTTAGAGGAGCTCGGCGGCTGGCCCGAGAAGGTCCGCACGATGCAGCGCAACTGGATCGGCCGAAGTGAAGGCGCCGAAGTCACATTTCAGATCGCGGAGCTTACCGCCGCAGCTCTAGATGCGTCTCTCGGGCCTGACGCCGGGACCGCGGTACTTCCGGCGAGCGAGGATCTCCGGACTTCCGGTAAGGACGTGACAGTTTTCACAACCCGCATCGACACGATCTTCGGTGCAACCAGTGTCCAACTTGCGCCGGAGCACCCTTTGGTGAGGGAGTTCGCGGCGGCCGACCCCAAGCTCGCCGAAGAGGTCGCGGCACTGGTGAGCGAGCAAAAGCAGGCCCGCGACGTAGCCGACATCGGCGCCATCGAAAAGCACGGTGCCTTCACCGGACACTACGCCATCAATCCCTTTAATGGCGAGCGGCTGCCCATCTGGGTCGCAAACTATATCCTGCTTGACTACGGCACCGGAGCCATCATGTCTGTGCCGGCACACGACGAGCGCGACTATGACTTCGCGAAGAAATACGGGATCGAGATGCGGGTTGTCATCCTGCCGCGACGAACCGCTAGCCCGGCAAATGACGCAATCGAAGAGCCGATGCTGCCCTACACCGCCGAGGACAGTATTCTGATGAACTCCGGAGAATTTAACACGCTGGGCAACCAGGAAGCGCAGCGCAAGATGGCCGCCTTTGCCGAAGAGCAGCGCTTCGGCAAGGCCAAGGTGTCTTACCGCTTGAAGGACTGGGGCATAAGCCGGCAACGCTACTGGGGTACTCCCATCCCAATGTTGTATTGCGAAAAGGATGGCATCGTGGCCGTGCCGGACGATCAGCTTCCTGTGTTACTGCCCGAGAACGTCGATATCACCATGGAAGGTGGCTCGCCATTAGCGCGAATGCCGGAGTTCGTGAACGCGACCTGCCCGAAGTGCGGCGGTCCGGCCCGGCGCGAGACCGACACCATGGACACTTTCGTTGATTCGTCATGGTATTTCTACCGCTACACGAGCGCTCGGGATGACAAGGCTCCATTTGATACAGCCACGGTTGCATATTGGTTTCCGATCGACCAGTACATCGGAGGCGTGGAACATGCGATCCTGCACCTGATCTATTCCCGTTTCTGGACCAAAGTGATGCGCGACCTGGGCCTTGTGAAGAACGACGAGCCCGTGGGGCGCCTCTTCACCCAGGGTATGGTCATCAGAAATGGCGCAAAGATGTCGAAGTCGAAGGGCAATGTTGTTTCTCCCGATGAGATGATCGCCCGCTATGGAGCAGACGCTACCCGTGCCTATTCTCTTTTCGCTGCACCGCCGGATCGCGATCTCGACTGGCAAGAGGATGGCGTCGCCGGAGTCAGCCGCTTCCTCGGCCGCGTCCTTCGTTTCGTCAACCGCTATGCGTCCCGAGCCCAAAGCGGTGGTTCCACGGCGGCCAAGTATTCGCCCACCTCCCAGGCATTGCTCCGCAAGCTGCATCAAACGATCCGCAAGGTGACTGAGGACTTTGCCGGACGCTGGCATTTCAACACTTCCATCGCAGCCATTATGGAGTTGGTGAATGCGCTGACTGCTGCCGAGCCTGCGATCAGCAAGGGTGAGGTTTCAGACGCGGATCTCGCTAGCATCCTCCGCAATCTCGTACTGCTGCTCGCGCCCTTTGCGCCCTATCTCGCCTTTGAGCTCTGGGAGAAAATCGGAGCGGAGGAAGTTCTGCTTCGCGCCCCCTGGCCGAAGTACGACGAAACGCTCGCGCGCGAAGAAGAAATCGAGGTGCCGGTCCAGATCAACGGGAAGCTGCGTGCCGTGATCAAGATTGCGGCGGACTCCGACGAGGATGCCTTGCGCGATACAGCTCTGGCAGACGAGAAGATTCAAGCTGCGCTCTCCGTAAAGACGGTCGTCAAACTCATCATCGTCCCCCGCAAGCTCGTAAACATTGTGGTGAAGTAGCCCATGGCTGCCGCCATCCGCGCGAGGGGCACGCAGTCGTTCGTGCGTGTCTTGAGCGAGTGTTGGTCGCGCCCAGGGCTGCTTGCTCTTGAGCTGCTCTGGCGGTGGCTCTTCGGAATTCCGCTGCTCGCGATACTTATTTGGCAGGGGCTGCGCATTTATTCCGCGGTTGCAGAGCGCGTAACCGCTGGAGCCGGCCAACTCTCCCTTGCTGATCCTATGGGTGCCGCGCCGGTCATCGCTGATGTCTACGCAATTCTCACACCGCTGATTCTTCATGCATCAATGTGGTTGCTTCCCATTGCCGCTCCCGCCTGCGCCATTGCATCCGGCGTGGGGCGCAATGCCGTTCTTCGCCGATACGATACTTCTCTGCCGAGGCGGCGCATTACGTTAAGCGCACTCCAGTTCCTGCGGATTATCTTTCTGGGAGGAAGCTTCTGGCTCTGGCTTGTGACCGTGCAGTGGGCCGCAAATTACTCTCTGTCGGGAGAAGATCCCAACCTCGTCGTCTACAGCACTCTCGTCATTTTCATCTCACTTGGGATTTTCATAGCTTGGGCCGTGGTCAGCTGGGTGTTCTCGATCGCTCCGCTTCTCGTTCTGCTCGAGCATCGCGGAATCGCCTCCAGCCTGCTGCGCAGTTTCCGCCTCGGACCGCTCACCGGCAAGCTGGTCGAGATTAACTTGGTCATGGGCATCGTCAAACTTGCGCTCATCGTACTCGCGATGGTCTTCTCCGCGGTACCACTGCCGTTTGAGTCAGTGGTACAGGGGACGTCACTCTATATCTGGTGGGTGGTAGTCACCTTGGTGTATCTCGTAGCGTCGGACTTCTTCCAGGTTGCAAGGCTTGTGGCGTTCGTCGAGCTGTGGCGGGTAGTGCCCTCTCATTCGCTTTCGGCGAAAACCTCCTTTCAGGTCAAGTAAACTATCCCGTGGACACTTCCTCGATCGTCATCCTCGACTTCGGCTCTCAATACACACAACTCATCGCGCGCCGCATTCGCGAGCAGAACGTCTTTTCCGTAGTGCTTCCCTGCACGGCGTCCATCAACGAAATTCGCGCGCAGAAGCCATTGGGTATCATCCTCTCCGGTGGCCCCTGCTCGGTTTACGATCCTGACGCGCCGCCCGCCGACCCGGCGATTCTCTCGCTCGGTCTGCCCGTACTCGGCGTCTGTTATGGGTTGCAATTCATCACACATCATCTTGGCGGTAAGGTTCGCCCCGCAGACAAGCGCGAATACGGCCATGCAGAGGTCGCGATCGTCGATGCCGCCACGCCGCTCTTCGCTGATATTCCTGCATCACTCAACGTGTGGATGTCGCACGGCGACGAAGCGATTGAGTTACCTCCCGGCTTCCATCTGACTGCGAAGACATCCAATGCGGTCGCGGGGATCGCCAACCCTGAGCGAAGCATATGGGCCGTGCAGTTTCACCCGGAAGTACACCACACGAAACAGGGCACCGCGCTGCTGCGGAATTTTCTGTTCAACATCTGCAAGGTCAAGCCGGACTGGACGCCGGAGCACTTCATCCAGTCGACCGCGGCATCGATCCGCAAGAAAGTCGGAGACGGCCACGCGATCTGCGCTCTCTCCGGCGGAGTCGACTCCTCGGTCGCAGCCGTTCTCGTCCATCGCGCCATCGGCGACAGGCTTACGTGTGTCTTCGTAAACAACGGAGTGCTGCGCAAGAACGAATTCTTCAAAGTGCAGGAAAGCCTGCGTGAAAAGCTGGGACTCAATCTAGTCGCCGTCGATGCCAGCACACGCTTCCTTACCAAGCTCGCGGGCGTCACGGACCCGGAGGCGAAGCGCAAAATCATCGGCAACGAGTTCATCGCCGTCTTCGACGACGAGGCGCAGCGCATAGCCGAGCAGACTGGCAAAGTCGACTGGCTGGTTCAGGGCACGCTTTATCCCGACGTGATCGAGTCATCTTCGGTCAAAGGTCCATCGCAAACCATCAAGAGCCACCACAACGTGGGCGGCCTGCCCGAGACGATGAAGCTCAAACTGATCGAGCCTTTGCGTGACCTGTTCAAGGACGAAGTTCGCCGCATCGGCCGCGACCTCCACATGCCCGACGATATCCTCCGGCGCCAGCCCTTTCCCGGCCCCGGCCTCGCGGTGCGGATCCTAGGAAAAGTAACTTCTGAGCGCGTCGCTCTGCTGCAGGAGGCCGATGACATCGTCGTGACGGAGATCAAACGCGCCGGCCTCTACCAGCAGATCTGGCAATCATTCGCCGTGCTTCTTCCGGTGAAGAGTGTTGGCGTCATGGGCGATCAGCGCACCTACGCATACACGTGTGCGATACGGGCTGTGCACTCTGAAGATGGCATGACCGCAGATTGGGTTCCGCTACCCTACGATGTGCTGAAGACGATCTCGAGCCGAATCGTGAACGAGATCCGCGGCATTAACCGCGTGGTCTACGATATAACGTCGAAACCTCCGGGCACGATTGAGTGGGAATAGGTCGACCATTGGAACGGTCGTCCGAAACCTCTCTGATATCCTTCCTCATCACCGACTTCAGCCAAGAATTACACCGTTTCCAAGGATGCCTGTGATGTCTCGACTTCGCTGCCCGCTGGCCGTCTTCGCCCTTCTTGTGTCAACCGTCCTGCTTCAAGCACAAACGAATATCGATACGGCTTTCGCGCGCGACCCAAAGCAGCCTGTCGATCAGTCCTACACCGATCACATCAAGCAGTACACGACCCAGCCCTATTTCAACTCTCCGCTGACCAGCTACCTACCTGCTTCTAATACCGTTCCTACTCCAGCGAAGATACTGGGAGATGTTTCCGGGGCACCTGGCATCCTCCCATATGCCGAAGATGTCTACACCTATTTCCGTCTGCTCGAGAAGAGCACGCCGCGCGTAAAGGTGTTCTCCATCGGGCACAGCGAAGAAGGGCGCGAGATGATCGCCGCAGCCGTCGCCGATGAATCACTGCTGGCGAAGTTGGCGGAGAACGACGCCCGGTTGGCCAAGCTCGCCGATCCTCGCGCGATCAACATGGATGACGCCAAGGCCGCCGCACTCGTCAACGCCTCCTTTCCCATCTACTACATAACAGGGACCATCCACTCGCCCGAGACGGGCGCTCCAACGGCCCTCATGGAACTGGCTTACCGGCTTGCAGTCGACGATTCCCCTTACATTCAGTACATCCGTACCCACATGGTCGTGCTGATCACTCCCGTCGTCGAAGTCGACGGACGCGACCGCATGGTGGATATCTACAAGTGGCATCTGGCGAACCCGAAGGAGCAGTGGCCCCGTCTCGTCTATTGGGGACACTATGTTGCGCACGACAACAACCGTGACGCCATGGCCATGACGCTCGACCTGACCCGCAACGTGCTCGACACCTATCTCAAGTTCCACGCACAGGTGCTCCACGACCTGCACGAGTCCGTGCCGTTCCTCTACGACAACACCGTGGGCGACGGCCCCTATAACGCCTGGGTCGACCCCCTGCTCAACGGCGAGTGGGCCATGCTGGGATGGAACAACGTCCAGCAGATGACCGCCTTCGGCATGCCAGGGGTCTTCACGCATGGCGACTTCGATACCTGGAGTCCCGGCTACCTGATGTTCCTCGCGGCTATGCACAACGGCATCAGCCGCCTCTACGAGACCTTTGGCAACGGCGGCGCCGACACGGAGAAGCGGATACTGTCACCGGAGGAATATGCACGAACCTGGTACAAGCCGAATCCGCCACTGCCCGTGGTGATGTGGTCGCAGCGGAACAACAATAACTACGAGGAGACGGCGCTGCTCTCGACCCTGTCATTCTTCGCCCGGAACGGGCAGCAGTTCCTCGAGAACTACTACACCAAGGCGAAGCGGTCGGTCGAGAAGCCGCAGAATGCCGGGCCGGCCGCTTACGTCCTCGACGAGCCAACGTCGAGCCGCGAGGCAAGCCTGCTGCGCACGCTGGCGCTACAGCACGTGGAGATCAGCAGGCTTTCGGAGCCGTTTACCTATACTCCGCCCGCAAAGGCTGCCAAGGGGGACAAGGACGACGAGAAGTCCGGTGACAAGTCGGATACAGACAAGTCTGAGAAGCCGGAGCAGCCGAAGCCAGAGACCTTTCCGGCAGGTAGTTACATCATCCGCATGGATCAGCCTTACTCGCGCATCGCCGACGCCCTGCTCGACCGGCAGTATTGGGCTCCGGACGATCCGCAGAAGCATCCGTACGACGATACCGGCTGGTCATTCGGGGATCTCTTCCACGTCAAGACCGTGCGCGTGACCGATCCCGCGATCCTGAAGGTCAAGATGGAGGCGGTCAGCGACCCAAGCGCAGGCTTCGGCAAGGTGTCGGGATCTGGCAGCGTCTATGCGGTCAACAATTCGTCGGAGGTATCGCTGCTCGGGCTGCGATACACGCTGAAAGACGCAACGATCTCGGTTGCGGACAAAGCCTTCGACGCGGATGGTCATCACTTCGAGGCTGGTTCGCTATTGATTCAAAACGCTGATGAGGGGAAGATGAAGGCCGCGCTGGAGGATGCCGGGCTGGGTGCGGTGAGTCTGGGGGCTGCACCCCAAGTAGCGGCGCACCCGGCGGCCGCGCCGCGCATCGCCTTCATGCACACCTGGCTGGCCACCCAGACCGAAGGCTGGTGGCGCGAGGCCTTCGACCGGATGCACGTACCATACGACTACATCAGCACCCAGAACGTCGCGGCTACCCCGGACCTGCGGTCGAAGTACGACGTGATCATCTTCGCTCCGGTTGGACGGGCATCGACGCAGCTCATCATCGATGGCATGCCGATGTGGGGCAATCCGCTGCCGTGGCAGAAGACAGACCTTACGCCAAACCTGGGGCGGATCGACTCGACTCGTGACATTCGGCCCGGACTAACGTATGCGGGTGTCGAGCATCTGCGGGACTTCGTCACCCAAGGCGGTTTGCTGATCACGTCCGAGGACACGGCGCAGTTCGCCATCGACATGGGTTTCGCACCGGGCGTGTTTGTGGCTCCCAAGGGCAACGTGAAGGTCGTCGGCAGCGTGCTTGATGCGGCGTTCGTGGACAAGTCGAGTCCGATTGCCAACGGATACGACAAGCAGCTGGGCGTCTACAGCGCCAATGGCATGGCATTTACGGTCGGCAATATGTCGGTCAACCGGCATATCGACACCCAGAAAGATTTCAAGCGTCCGACGGGCAGGGGCGGCCCGGGAGAGGACGACACCCCCGAGGATCGGCCGTACGTGGCGGCCGAGCCGCTACCGTCTCCCAAGCCGTGGGAACCTACTCCTCTGAACGAGGAGGACGCGCGGAACAACGTCTACCTCATTCCAGAGCAGTATCGTCCCGACGTGATCCTCCGGTTCGGGTCGGGTAAGGGGTTCCTGCTATCGGGGCTTCTCGACGGCGCCTCGGCTATCGAGGAGAAGCCTGTTGTGGTCGATGCGCATCTCGGCCAGGGCAATGTGCTGCTCTTTGCGACCAATCCGGTTTATCGGGGTGAGACGCTGGGCAGCTATGCGCTGGTATTCAATGCGATCCAGAACTTTGACCGGCTGGCGAAGCCGGCGACCAAGTAGTTCTGCGTTTGGATTCAGGGGAGGGGTACCCCCCTCCCCCCTTGTTTTAGGGTCAATTTTGTAAGCCATTCATCTGCTTGTAGTTATTTCGCGAATTTTGTAACCCATTCATTCCACTGGAAGAGCTTGTAATCCATTGTTTCTGCGTAGTTTACCGGCGGGTTTTCGTCCGGATTTTGTAAGCCATTCATTCCATTGGTGCAGCTTGTAAGCTATTCTTTCTGCAGGAGTTATGCTGGTCTTTGACGGAAATGGCTGTAATCCATTCATTCCATTGACTGAAGTTGTAACCCATTCAGACGACTCGGCTTGTATACCGAGCGATGCGCGCCGCACTCAAGCCAAACCGGGCTGGAATGGGGGCACCGTCGCTCTGCCAAACGAGAACGGCCCGCCGGAGCGGGCCTGAAGAACACCGTCTAGTTCTATTTTACCGACTTGAGAGGAATGATCGGCCAAGTTGAAGGGAGGGTTAGTGGTCTGCTGTCAATGGATTATGGAAAGCGTGGAGGTCAAACGCTTGACAGCTCAAATTTCGCGTTCCCGGCTGCGCCCAGAAGAGGCCCACGGAATCGCGGCCCCAGACTTTTGGTCAAACGGATTCAATCTGCTTCTGTAGCCGGGCGACCAGTGCGCGGCTAAATTTCACGTCGCCCTGCCAGGTTGCGTTGGTGGGGTCGAGCGCGGCCAGACGTTCGGCAATCTTCAGGCCCTCCTGGGCAAAGGTCAAAGCCTGGGCACGATCCCCCTTTCTTCCATGAACATCAGCTATCCGCCAAAGGCTGACGAACAGGTCGCGCTGCCAGCCCGCGTTCGATGGATCGGATGTGGCCAGACGGCGGCGCACCTCCAGCGACTGCTGGTAGGCCGTCTGCGCGCCGGCCAGATCGCGCTGCTCCAGCAGCACGTCGCCCACCTTGTTATGGCTCACGCTGAGGTCGCGCTGCCAGAGCGTGTTCGACGGATCGGATTCCGCCAGACGTCGAGCGACTTCCAGCGACTGATGGTAGGAGGACAGCGCGCCGGCCAGATCGCCCTGCGCCAGCAGCACGTCACCCACCTTGTTATGACTCACGCTCAGATCCCGCTGCCAGACCGTGTTCGACGGATCGGATGCCGCCAGACGGCGACGCACCTCAAGCGACTGCTGGTAGGACGACTGCGCGCCCACCAGATCGCCCTGCGCCGTCAATGCGTCACCAACCATCTCTTGACTCACGCTCAGATCCCGCTGCCAGAGCGTGTTCGACGGATCGGATGCCGCCAGACGGCTACGCCGCTCCAGCGACTGCTGGTAAGCCGCCTGCGCGCCCCCCAGATCGCCCTGCTCCAGCAGCACGTTACCTTTTCGGTTTAGCAGTACTGAGCGCTCTCGAAGCCACTCGGGCATCTCCAATTTGTCCAATGGGAACCGATCAAGCCAGCCAGCGACCGCATCGAGCGCTAGCCTTACCTGGCCGAGCCGTCCCAAATCTTTGAGGCGATCTCTAAAGTTGTAGAGGGCAGCGTTCACGAGCGGGTCCCAGAGGCTCTGGTCATCGTCGGCGCGAAGCAGGGCGGCGAGATGTTCGAGGAGCAGAGTTGTCGAGGCTGGGTCGTTTTGGGCGGCGCCAACTGCCAGGGCCTTTTTGAACTGCTCGTAGAGCCACCTCCCAAGGCGCTCTCGCAGTTCGGGGTCCGAGCCCGTTTCTTTTCGGGCGAAACGGTAGCCGAGGACGTGGGTGAACTGGCGTCGATCGCCGTCAACAAGGCGCAGCAGGCCACGCTGGACCAAAGCCTTGAGAGCCTGCCGTGTGGCCTTCTCGTCAGGGCTCTCAGAACCGCTCAGGGCAGCATGGATCGCCTCCACTGGAAAGGGCGCGTGGGCCAGAAGGCCTGCAGCCTCCAACGCCTGGGTCGCGGCGTCGTCGAGCCTGCGGGCGCTGCGTTCGAATAGCCATTCGAGGGTGTGTTCGGCCTTTTTCGGGTCGTTGAGGCTGGGGAGTTTCGCAACGGACCAGTCGCGGACAAGGTATTCCGGGGATTCATCGCCCTGCGCCAGCAGATTACCAGCCCAGGTGAGAGCGAGCGGATGCCCGGCGAGCAGGTCGAGCGTCTGCTGACGGACCTCCGCCTTCACGCGACCCTGTGTGAGCGAGTCGAAAAGAAGGGCGGCTTCTTCAGGAGACAGAACGTCTTCCAGGATTACGCTTTCTGACGCGAGGGCCTGCGTTCTGAGGCGTGTGAGCAGCAGCCAGCGGTTCTCAGGCAATAACACGCTGAGCAGCTCGGAGATATCGGGACGCCCGTTTTTACCGTCGGCCTCTTCCGCGCCCTCGATGACGATGAGGACGTTGCGGCCCTGGCAGGCGGCGGCTGCACGATCGCGTGCCGGCGAACGCTCCATGAAATCAGGGCCAGCCAATCTATTGGCAAGTGTGCCCCATGCGGTTTCGACTGCGCCGTGCATGGCATAGAGATCGAGGTAGACGACGCCGTTAGGGTAAGGGCTGGCGGCGAGGGATTTCGATGTCTCTCCGACGACGACGCGGAGCGCTTCGGCAGCGAGAGCGGTCTTGCCCATTCCTGCGGGGCCGACGACGGCGGTGTTTTCGCGGGAGACCAGGCGCTGGATGAGAGTTTCGCGGTCAGTCTGGCGTCCAAAGAATTTCCTGGCGCTCGGGGGCAGTTCGTGAGGGATGGGTGCACTGGCCGCGGGAGTGAGCGGAGGCGGCGCGCTGATCGCGGCTTTCTCGTCGAGGTAGCGGCGAAGTCCGGCAACGGCCTGCACCGCTTTTATGGCGAAATCTTCTGGGGATTCGAAAGTGGCATAGACGCGATGCACCTGCGAATCCGGCCCCATCTTCTTGGCCCGCTCGCGAAAGGCGTCGAGCTTTTTTCTCTTGGTTGCGCTCTTTTCAAACTGATCCGGGAGGACTGGATGTTTTCCCATAATGAAGAGCAGGATGGGGCGATCGAGGCGCTGCGCTTCGTTGAACTCGAGTTCCGTGAGTGAAAGTTTTTCGGGATTACGGTTTGGGCAAATCGGTGTCTGGCCGTATTTATAACTGATGATACCGATATAGGCCGAGGCGTCGCGCACCATCTGAAGAGACGAGTCGATCACATCGACAACTTTTGCCGAGTCATTTTCCATCGCGATGTGACTGAGCCCCTCACCTTTAAGAGCTTTGATCAGAGCTGCCCGGTGATGCTCCAGGTCGGAGAAGGTGCTGGAGATCATCACGCCGTGGTACAGGCGCGGGGAATGGCTGTCGCTCGGCATGGCGATTTCAATATAGAAGGCTAGAGCGAATTGACAAGGCAAAAACTTCGAAGCATTGTTCCGGTGAACCCTGACGCAGGGATCTAAACGATATTGAATGGAGCGGAGACTGGGCTCGGCTCGGGCTGGACGCGTCTGCGCAGGCTGCTGGATGCTTTGCCGATGAGGTGGGAGGCGGCGAAGATGTGTCCCACGGTGAGTGGGCCCAGGAGACGGTGGTGTCCGATGGCGGCGAGGCCCATGGAGGCCATACAGCCACAGCGGGAGCAGTCGGGATCGCCTCCGAACTGGCAGGGTGTGATTTTTGAGGTCAGGTCGGCGGAGATGGTGGCGGTCGTGCGGGCGAAGATGCAATCCTCTGGACTCTTCGGAGGCGAGGCGAACTCGCGGAGGGTGGGCTCGTCCATCTGCAGGAGCGGGTAAAGCAGGCGAAGGCGAGTCAGCTCGGCGAGCACTGCATCCCGCTGTTCAAAGGTGAGGATCTCCGGATCCGTTGATCCGCGCTGCGGAGTGAAAAGGCTGAACCAGATCTTGATGACCTCGGGGCGGGCGCTCCAGAAGCGAAGGAATTCTTCGAGGTAGCCTTCGCGAGAGGCGAACTGCGAGGTGATGGTGCAGTGGATGTAGACGCGAGCGCCCGCGATGCTTTTGAGGATGCGCTCATAGGTGGCGGGCTTGCGGCGGATGTCGTGTTCGGCGGGCAGGCCGTCGACGGAGACGGCGACGTGCAGGCGCTCGTAGCGGGACCACTCGGCAGGGATGGTGCGGAAGGCGCTGGTGACGATCTGGGTATAGAGGTCGCGGGTAGCGAGCTGAGGGATCAGGGCGTCGAGCTCGCGGTAGCGGACGAGGGGGTCGCCTCCAACGAGGGAGAGATGCATAGGCTGGTAGTGGTCGACAAGCGCGAGGATTCGGCGGACGAGCTCATCACCCTTGAAGTCGGAAAGCTGGCGAAGCTCCATTCCGGGGCCGAGATGCGATGTGTCAAAGGCGTAGCAGCCGGGGCAGCGCAGCGGGCATTCCTTGGTGATTTCAATTGAGAGGGAGGGCGTTTTTCCTGCGAGAATCCTGTTCCAAACGCGCAGTGCCTGGGACGTCTTCATACTCTCCTTTAGACGACAGCAGGAATGGCTACGGCTTGCAACATGTAAGGGGCGGCGGCTGCCACCGGCAAAAGATAATTGCGCTCCGTACTATCCGAGCACGGGAACTTCCAACCTATCGCCAACCAGTTTACCTGTAGACGGAGCAGACTGCCCCGAGGTATTCGGCAATTCGAACGAAATGTAATGGGATTGCAAGCTTCCGGGGCAGCGCGCCGTTCCTACAGCCAGTTGTATTTGCGAAATACGTACAGAAAGCCCACGGGAAGTCCGATCATCAGCAACACGGCTAAGACGAAGGTCAGCGGCTTCGTGAAGCCGGGGACGGTGTCGGCGAAGTTCATCCCGAAGAAGCTGGTGATGACGGTGAGGGGCAGCGTAACGACGCTGATGACGGCCAGCGTTTTCATGATCCTATTGAGGCGGTTATTGATGCTCGACATGTAGATATCGCGGCAGCCGAGGACAAGATCGCGATAGATGTCGATGGTCTCGACCTCGCGATTCAGATGATCCAGGACATCTCTGAAATAGATCCGCGATTGCGTGCCCATAAATGGCACTTCGCCGCGGGTCAACTGGCCGATGACGTCTCGCTGCTGGGTCATGATCCGGCGGAGGTCGAGCAGATCTTTTTTGCGATCGGAGATTAGAACTGCGAATTCGGGCGGGGGATTTCCGATTGCCTCTTCCTCGAGTCTGTCCAACACTTCCTCAAAATCGTCGAGAATCGGGCCATATCGATCCACCAGCCGATCGATCAGCTCGTAGAGCAGAACATCGACGCCCCACTTCAGCCTCGCGTCCGGATCAGTGTGAACGCGATTGAACATGTCTTCGAGGGAGTGCAACTGCGATTCGTGAACCGTGATCAGATACCGCTCGGAGAAGATCATATCGAGTTCGGTGGTCTGGAAGAGGCGCTCGGGGTCCGGGTCGGTATCGGGTCCGTGAATGACGAGGAAGAAGTAATCATTCTTCAGCTTGTCGCCCACCATGGCGTAGCTTTCCAGCTTTGGGCGCTGAATCTCATGCACGATATCTTCGATGACGAGCGGATGGAAGCCGAACACATCGCTGAGAAGCATGTGCTCGGAGTCGTCGGGAGCAGAGATGTCGAGCCAGAACTGGGCAGAGGGGTCGTGGAAAGCGGCGGCTATCTTGTCCGGTTCGGTCGCGTGGACAACCTGGCCATCTCCAAATCTTACGAAGGCGTTCAGCATGGCCCAAGGTGTACCAAAGAATCGTTACATTCAGTGACAAAATCTCAGCTCTTGAGTTATTTAGGCCGGTCCGGGGAGATTACGCGGAACAAGAAGACGGCTCAGGTCGTATCTTTCGATGACCTGACGGTTGAGCGGAATCTCGATGGCGCATGTCTCACAGTCATCTCGAGTGGTCCTGGCGATGCCGTTGCGGCGGTCATGGCTGACCGGGCCAGTCTGGTGGATCACCACCATCTGCTGCGTTGCTGTTTCGGTGTACGCGACGCGTTACTTCATTGGCCGGCCGCCGGATGCGCACTTTTCGCGTTACATTTTCCCCCTCCGTTTTCACATTGCAGGCGGCGTAGGAGCACTTCTCGCGGGACCGTGGCAGTTTTCTCAAAAGCTTCGGACGCGAGCACTCAATCTGCACCGGTGGCTCGGACGCTTTTACCTAGTGGAGGTAGCAGTGGGATCGATTGGAGGCTTCGCCATGGCGACGGTGTCCGAAGAAGGCCTGCCCACTCATCTCGGCTTCGGAATACTGGCGCTGTTGTGGTTCTTCACGGGCCTGCAGGCGTACCGCATGGTGCGACGCGGGGATATTGAAGCCCACCGCCGGTGGATGATACGGAACTTTGCGTTGACCCTGGCGGCGGTTACGTTGCGCCTGTACCTTCCCTTGATGATGGCTGTTCTTCGGTGGCCTTTCCGGGAGGCTTACATCACAGTGTCCTGGCTGTGCTGGGTTCCGAACCTAGTCGTAGCGGAGTGGATGGTGCGACAGCGGCGTCGCCCCCTGCAGGCCGTGGCGTTGAGATCTTCCATTTAAAATGGTCTTTTGTCTCTACCTCATGACGCGCGCGGCGCAGGCCGCGGCTGGAAAGTACATTACATACACGATGCATCGTTGGTCCCGGCTTTTTATTCCTACTCTTCGTGAAGCTCCGGCGGACGCCGAAGTCGCCAGTCACAAGTTCCTCGTTCGGTCCGGGTATATCCGGCAACTGGGCGCAGGGATTTACTCGTACCTGTTTCTCGGCGAGAGGTCGATCCAGAAGATCACCTCCATCGTGCGCGAGGAGATGGACAGGATTGGGCAGGAGTTCCTGCTGCCGACGATTCATCCTCGCGAATTGTGGGAAGAGAGCGGACGCTGGACGGGAATGGGTCAGAACATGTTCCGGCTGCAGGATCGCAAAGGCGCCTGGCTATGCCTGGGCATGACGCATGAAGAGGTCATGACCGATATTGCGCGTAAAGAGCTGAGGAGCTACAAGCAGCTTCCGCAGATCTGGTACCAGATTCAGACGAAGTTTCGCGATGAGCCGCGGCCGAAGGCGGGGCTTCTGCGCGTGCGGCAGTTCATCATGAAGGACAGCTACTCCTTCGATATGGACGAGGCCGGGCTGGATGTTAGTTACAAGAAGCACGACCAGGCATATCGCGCGATCTTTACGCGCTCCGGGCTGAGCTTTGTGGTGGTCGAGGCGGACTCGGGCGCGATGGGTGGCTCGCAGTCGCAGGAGTTCATGGTCTACACGGACGCTGGCGAGGACCTGATCGTGAGCTGTCCCAAATGCGACTATGCGGCGAATCTGGAGAAAGCAACGTCGCGTCTGGAGCCGATGACGGAACTGGCGCCGACAGGCGATGGCAAACCGGAGCTGGTGCACACTCCGGGCAAGGCGTCGATTGCGGACGTGGCGGAGTTCTTCCAGATTTCACCGGCGCAGGACATCAAGACGGTCGCGTACATGGCAGAGGTCCGCGACGGCAAGAAATCGACGTGGGAGCCGGTGGTGGCGTTTCTACGAGGCGACCATTCGGTAAATGAAACGAAGCTGGCCGGGCTGGCGAAGGCGGGTGAGCTGCGTCCCATGGTTGCCGAAGAGCTGGAGAGATATTTTGGCGGTCCGGCGGGATACCTGGGGCCAATCGGGCTTGGTGTCTCCACACATCTGCACGATGGCGGCGTCAACGTGATTCTCGACAAAAGCCTGGAAGGGCGCGAGAACATGGTCGCCGGTGCAAACAAACTCGACTATCACTTCCGCAATGTGACTCCGGGGCGGGATTTTGGATGGACAGTAGCGGCAGATATCCGGAATGCGGTAGAGGGCGAGGGGTGTCCGCTGTGTGGATCGCCGCTGAAGATCGGCAAGGCGGTCGAGGTCGGACACATCTTCAAGCTGGGTAACCGGTACACGGAGAGCATGGGCTCGCGGGTGCTCGATCCGAACGGCAAGGAAGTAACGCCGATCATGGGCTGCTACGGGATCGGGATTGAGCGCATCCTGACGGCGGCCGTGGAGCAGAATAACGACGCGAACGGGTTCTGGTTGCCCAGAGCGATCGCTCCGTTTGACGTGGTGGTAACGGTGACGAATATCACCGATCAGAAGCTGCTGGCGACGGGCGAGGAGATTGCGGCGTCACTGGAAGCAGCCGGGTTCGACGTGCTTCTCGACGACCGCGACGAGCGCGCCGGAGTGAAATTCAAGGATGCCGACCTGATCGGGGTTCCCTACCGCGTGAATGTAGGCAAGAAGGCGGCGGAGGGGAAGGTCGAGCTGGTCACGCGAGCCACGGCGTCGAGCGAGGATGTGGCGGTGGGGGAGATTGCGGAGGCGTTAAACAGGGCTCAGAGCACAGAGCGCAAAGCTCAGTAACCCGCAAGTTGGAGGTGTGTCGGTGTTTGCGCCCCACCGTTCCCTGCTCTCAGGATTGGGCGTCCCGGGCCGGGATGACAGATCAGCTTCCCCCAAAAATTGTGGCTGACTCGCAAACGCGCCAAAACCTGCATCTGAACGTCTTTAGTAGAGCAGTCCTGGTCCTTCCCCGGACCGGGCTGAGGCTGTCATGCCTTCCATGAGTCGATGTAATTACCTCTTAACCATTTAGAATGAGAGTTGAGTTTTTCGATTGGCGGTAAAGATCAAATTCGCCGGTCCGGCTGCATTTAGAGGCAGCCTCGGCCGCAAGATGTTGCTGGGCGCAGGTCTGGCAGTTGGGGTCTTATTTCTCCTGGGTGCCTGTGTCTTCGGGTTCTATTACATCAAGTACGGCCACATCGTCGATCAGCGGCTGGAGAAGCCGCTATTTGCGGCAACCGCGAAGATCTACGCGGCACCCCCGGAGCTGCGTCCGGGCCAGAAATTCACGGCTCACTACATCGCGCAGGAGCTTCGCGACGCGGGGTACTCAGTCAATGGCGACGGCAAGGTCTCGCCCATGGGGACCTTTACGGAGGGTCCGGAGAGTCTGACGGTGCATCCGGGGCCGCAGTCGTATCACGCGCCAGAGGGCGCGACGATCACCTTCGACAACGGCGCGATCAGCCAGATCACAGGCGACCAGGGCCAGCAGCTTGCAGCCTATGAGTTGGAGCCGCTGCTTATCACGGACCTCTCGGATGCGACGCGCTCGAAGCGGCGGCTGGTGACCTACGAGGAGATTCCGCACAACCTGGTCAACGCCGTTGTGGCCATCGAGGACCGGCGGTTCTTCACTCACGGCGGCGTCGACTACCTCCGGCTGCTCGGCGCGGCGCGTAACGACCTGAGCCACAAGCACACCTACATGGAGGGCGGCTCGACGCTAACCATGCAGCTGGCGCGGGGGTTCTTCCTGAGCCCGGAGAAGCGGTTCAAGCGCAAGTTTCTCGAGATCGTCATCACCTTCCAGCTGGAGCACCGCTTTACCAAGCAGAAGATCTTCGAGATGTACGCCAACCAGGTTCCGTTGGGGCAGCGCGGCAGCTTCTCGATCAATGGGTTCGGCGAGGCGTCGGAGGCGTACTTTGGGAAGGATGTCCGGCAGCTCACGCTGCCCGAGTGCGCGCTGCTCGCGGGGCTGATCCAGAGTCCGAGCCGGCTGAATCCGCTGCGGCATCCGGAGCGCGCGATGGCACGCCGCAACCTGGTGCTCGACTCAATGGTCGAGATCGGGGCAATCACGAAAGACCAGGCTGAGGAGGCCAAGGCCGCCCCGCTGAATGTGGTACCCGGCGCGGTGGATGCAGGCGAAGCGCCTTACTTTGTGGACCTTGTGCGCGAACAGCTCGCGCAGCGGCTGGGCGGGGACGAGTACAACCAGCAGGGATTGCGGATTTATACCTCCCTCGATCCGCAACTGCAGGCGGCGGCGACGGAGGCGGTTTCTGAGGGTATGCAGCACGTCGACGAGCTGGTGGAGAAGCTGCATGAGCGGCGCGTGAAGGCCGGAGACGATTCGCCGATTATTTATCCGCAGGTGGCGCTGGTGGCCCTGAATCCGCACACCGGCCAGGTGCTGGCGCTGGTGGGCGGCCGGAACTACGGGCAGAGCCAGTTCGACCATGCGGTACAGCACAGGCCGACGGGATCGATCTTCAAGCCGTTTGTATACGCGGCGGCGTTCAACACGAGCCTGGCGGGATCGCAGCTCACAAATTCGGATGGCACGAGCGCGACGTTTACTCCGGTAACGATCCTGAATGACGAACCGACCACTTTCACCTTCGCCGGCAATCAGACCTATTCGCCCAAAGATTTCGAGGGCAAATACTTCGGCGAGGTGACGGCCCGCGAGGCACTTGATCGTTCGCTGAACAACGCCACCATCGCGCTGGCTGAGATGGTCGGGTACAACAACGTTGCCGCGCTTGCCCGGGATGCGGGCATCAAGTCGGCGCGGGCAACGCCGGCAATGGCCATCGGCGCCTACGACGCGACACCGCTGGAAATGACGGGGGCATATACGGTGTTTGCCAACGGTGGCGTGAAGATTGACCCGTGGATGCTGGCGTCGGTACGGAGTCCGAATGGCGATGTGATGAACGACTACACGCCCATCACCAAGCCGGTGCTCGATCCGCGCGCGGCGTTTCTGACCACAGCGATGATGGAAGATGTGATCAATCGCGGGCACCGGGGCCGGAGTACGGGCGATGGGCTTCCGGGCTCCGGCGGCGGGCAAGACCGGAACTGAGCACGACGCGTGGTTTGCGGGCTACACGAGCAACCTGCTGTGCATCGTCTGGGTCGGCAATGACGACTACAGCGACATCAAGATTGAAGGCGCGCACGCGGCGGCTCCGATCTGGGCGGATTTCATGAAGCGCGCCGTCGCGCTGCCGCAATACTCCGACACAAAGGACTTCGTGCCGCCTCCGGGCATCGTCCAGGTGCAGCTGGACAAGGGGACGAATCTGCTTGCTGATGCGGCGTGTCCGGAGAACACATATACGGCGGCGTTTCTCGATGGCACGCAGCCGACAGACACGTGCGATCACGCGAATGGCGATCAGCGGAATCTGTTCCAACGGATCTTCGGATTGGGCGAGAAGCCGTCGACGCCTCCGCAGGTGCCGGTCACGCAGACAGCTCCCCAGCCGCAGACGGCGCAGCCGGCAACGCAGGAGAGTATAGCGACGGCGCAGACGCAGACCGCTCCGGAGCAGGACCAGCCTAAGAAAAAGCGCGGATTCTTCTCAAAGCTTTTCGGCAAGAAAGACGACGACCAGAAGCAGCAGCAAAATCCCCCGCCGCCGCAGTAGTAGCAGAGCACAGAGCTCAGGCGACCCCGAACCAGCAAAGATCGGCGAGACAGCTACTGGCCCTGAGTCGAGTAATACCCGGTGCGGTGGCGAAGGATGTATGCGTCCTTTGCATTCGGCGGCTTGGTAAGTGATACCGAGATGGCACGGAAGGATGAATCGGTCACGCGGTGCGCCGGGTAGTAGCCGAGCAGGTATTGCGTGCGCAAATCTTCGGAGACCTTTCGGAAGGCATCATCGAGATTTCCTTCATCGGCGTAGTAGTACTTGCCGCCGGTTTCCTGCGATAGCGTGATGAGCGCGTGCTCGCCGCCGGTTTCGCGTCCAGCGTCAGCGACAACCGGCAGGTCGATGACGCTATAGACCATCACTTCGGCACGGCGGGCCTGTTCGAGCGCCTGCGCGTAATCGACCCCTTTCACCGTATTACCTCCGTCGGAGATGACCACCAGCACTTTGCGTCCCGGGCGTAGCGCGAGCGACTGCGAAGCCAGATAGATCGCGTCGTAGAGCGCAGTTGCTGGGCCGTGGGAGAGATTTTCGAGCCCCGAATCGATGCGGTGAATGCTATTGGTGAAAGGAACAACCTCACGCACATCGGAGTTGAAGTCCATCAGGTCAAGCCGGTCGACAGGGCGCATGAGCGCATGGACGAAATTGCGTGCAGCGGATTTTTCGACGCTGAGATCCTTGTGGGTGCTGCCGCTGGTATCGACGGCGAGGACGATGGAAAGCGGCATACTGGTGTCGCGCTCGAAGTAGGAGATCTTCTGCGGATGGCCGTCTTCGCTGAGCGAGAAATCGCTCTGGGTCAGGCCGGGAACCGGCGCGCCGTTCGCATCTGTGACATTGACGAAAACGTTGACCAGGCGGACGTTCACCTGAATGGGCGGGACCGATACCTGGGACCAGAGGACAGCTGGAGAGGCGATCAGGAGCAGGACAAGGCACGAACCGAATTTCACCGCGCGATCTCCGCGGGAAAGGGCTCGCCATCGGCCCAGACGGCTCCGTCTTCGAAGTACTCCTTCTTCCAGATGGGCACCGTTTTCTTGAGGGTGTCGATGAGCCAGCGGCAGGCCTCGAAGGCGGCGGCGCGGTGCGCGGAGGCAACGGCAATGAGCACACTGGATTCGCCGATCTCAATTCGGCCAAGACGGTGAACCATGGCCACGTCACGGATGGGGAAATCGGCAATGGCTTTGACGGCGAGGGCCCGCATCTGCTCGAGGGCCATCTCCTCGTATGCCTCGTAGACGAGGTACAACGTGCGGCGACCGCGCGAGTGATTGCGCACCATGCCATCGAAGATGACCAGCGCTCCATCTTCGGGACGCTCGAGGCTGGTAACAGTGGTGTGAGCATCGATTCGATCGTGCACGATGGAGACACGCGGGACGGATTCCGATGACCCTCCGCTAACGGGCGGCAGCAGGGCGACTTCGTCGCCATCGGCCAAGGGGTGCGCAGCTGTTACGTATTGGCGGTTGACGGCAACGGCAATGGACAACCAGAGCCCCGCGTGAGTCTCCGCGAGCCGCCGGTAGAAATCGAGCAACGTTTGGACGGTTGCGCCGTCGGGCAGGTCGAGCTGGCTGGAATCACCATGGATGAGGTCTTTGAGGACACCGAAGACGAGGACACGTACACGCATTGTTATCTAAAGAATACCCGTCTGTTAGACGATGGAGATAGACGACAGGGATCAGAGATCAGGGGTCAGGGAGATTCCCGCCTGAACGCTTCGGCGGGATGAAATGGAGGCCGCCTGGAGGCACGCCTTCGGATTTTGCTGACTATTGTCACTTCGGTTCCTGCCGCCGGCAGCGGTAGACTTCGGTTGTCGGATTGAGGAGGGTTCTGTGGGTGATCCCGCAGTTTTGCCGTTGGTTTCCGCCGACGCTGTGACGCCCGACGCGGTTGCCCCGGCATCGCCCGTGAGCGCGAAGGAACGCGTGCAGTCCATCGATGTGATGCGCGGGGTTGCGCTGCTGGGAATCCTGGCGATGAATATCCAGGACTTCTCCATGATCTCGCAGGCGTACATGAATCCTACGGCTTACGGCGACCTGCATGGATGGAACTATGCAGTTTGGTACGTTTGCAGGCAATTGGCCGAGATGAAGTTCATGTCGATCTTCTCGATGTTATTCGGCGCGGGAGTCTACCTGATGACGAGCCGTATCGAGGCAACGGGACGGAACCCTCGCCCGATTCACTATCGGCGGATGGGCTGGCTGGCGCTTTTTGGCTGCCTCCACGGATATCTGCTCTGGACGGGAGACATTCTTTTCACCTACGCACTCGGCGGGATGGTGGCGTTCCTGTCGCGCAAGTGGCAGCCGAAGACGCTGATCATCTCCGGTCTGCTGTTTACGGCGGTCTCGACGGTGCTGTTCGTGGGAAGTTACGCCTCCATGCCGTACTGGCCGAAGAAGTCGGTGGACAAGATGCAGGAGAACATGTGGAAGCCATCGCAGGCGAAGGTAGACAAGGAACTGGCACTGCAGCGTTCCGGATGGCTGGGTGAAGAAAAAGATCGGGCGATTGACAACCTGAACAACCAGATTCAGGGGAACATCTTCGTGGCGTTCTGGCGAGCCTACGGACTGATGCTGGTGGGTATCGGACTGTTCAAGCTGGGAGTGTTCAGCGCGAAGCTGCCGTCGCGAGTGTACGGGTGGTTCATTGCGCTAGGTTTATTGGTCGGGATTCCGGCGACCGCCTACGGGGTGCATGACTCATTCGCCCATCACTGGCAGCTGGGGCACGTCTTCTTCCTCGATTACCAGTACATCTACTGGGGAAGCCTGCCGACAAGCTTCTTCTGGATTGGGCTTGTCATGCTGATCTGCCGGGAAGGATGGCTGCCCGGCGCGCGGCGGAGACTGGGTGCCGTAGGGAGAATGGCCTTCACGAATTATCTGACCCACACCATCGTCTGCACATTCCTCTTCGACGGCTGGGGACTCGGTCTCTATGGCAAGGTAAGCCGCGTTGGCCAGTTCGGGATCGTGCTGGCGATCTGGGCGGCGCAGCTCATCATTTCTCCCTGGTGGCTGGACCGGTTCCAGTTCGGGCCTTTCGAGTGGGTGTGGCGATCGCTGACCTACTGGAAGCGGCAGCCGATGCGGAGACAGGCTCTACCGGCTCCGGTGGCGGCGTAGCGGCAAAGAGATCGTCCTCGGCGGGATACCAGAGACGGTTATCCTGCACGCGAAGAAACGACGTGAGCTTGTGTGGCTCGCGCCGGCTCTGTCCTTTGGCATCGTAGTAGATATGCTCGACGGGTATGCCCCGGACGGTCAGCGCATCGGCTGCCAGCGAGCGGTGACAGCGCCAGGGAACGGCTTCGGCGCACATGATTACGGTATCCGCCTGGGTGCTGTTGCGGAGCAGGTCCTCGATTGCCGCGGCAAATTCCGGAGTTTGCATATAGTCGGCATATCCGCGAAAGCTGTCGTTGCGCCAGCCGGTATTGATGGAATCTTTGCGGGGATGGCGCAGGCCTCCCAGGGCTCGGTACCAGTGGTATTCGATTCCAGCATCAGCAAGGGAACGGAGAAGGTTCTCCTGCGCGAACTGCGTGTTGTGGCGGGATTTGGGGACCGTACGGATATCGGCAAGCGTGCGTATGCCGTTATCGCGCAGGATGGCGAGGAAAGTTTCGATGGGCAGCGTGGAGTGGCCGATGGTGAGCATGCGTGATGCGGTGTCAGCCGCTGACCAGGTTGTGCCGGCCGCCCAAGCGGCGTCCAAGCCTGCAATCAGTCGCCGGCGAGAGTGGCATTGATGGCCCCCACAAGTGCCTGGTAGTCGTAAGGGCCGTCGTGGCGGACTCCGTTGATGATGAAGGTCGGGGTGCCGTTGACTCCACTGCGAACGCCGCCGTTGAAATTTTTACGGACACGCTCGGCAAATTCGCCCTTCTCAAGCGATGCGACCAGCGCGGCGGGATTGAGGTCAAGTTCCCTGGCTAATTCTTCGAAGAGACCGACGCTGAGGCGCGGCTGATTCTCCATGAGAAGGTCGTGCATCGGCCAGAATTTGCCGTGAGCGCCGGCGAATTCGGCTGTTTGGGCGGCCATCTCGGCATGGGGATGGATCTGCGTTAAAGGAAAACTGCGGAAAACGAAGCGAAGGCGCTCGCCAAAGTGTTTCTGCACGCGCTGGACAATGGGATGAGCCCGAGCACAATCGGGGCATTCGTAGTCCCCGTATTCGACAACTGTGCACGGCGCGTCTGGATCGCCCGCGGTGTGGTCTTCGGGAGTAACTGGAATTCGCAGCCTGGCCATGGCCTCTCCTACTGGGGCAGGGCTTCGAGAGCGTCGAGGATGCCGTCGGCTCCGGGATTAACGGCAATGGGCGAGAGGTGGCTCCAGGCAATCACGCCGTTTTTGTCGATGACGAACAAGGCTCGTTCGGTGATTCCGCCGTCTTGCCGGTAAACGCCATAGGCGCGGGCAACTTCACCCTTCGGCTCAAAATCGGCAAGAAGCGGGAATCGCAGGGACCGAGCCTCCCCAAAGGCTTTGTGGCACCAGACGCCGTCGACGGAGATCCCCAAAAGCTCGGCGTCATGCTTCTGGAACTCGGGGAGAATTTCGTTGTAGAGGGCCATCTGGTCGCCGCAGACAGGGCTCCAGTCAGCGGGATAAAAGGCCAGAATCACGGGCTTTCCGCGAAGCTCGCTCAGCGTGATCTTTTGATCAGGCGTGACGCGAAGAGTGAAGTCAGGGGCGGGTGTTCCAGCGGGTAGTATGTCGGACATGCGTTTCTCCTGTTGGATTGTGGCCCGGGTTAAAAGGTCGCAGAAGTCGACACCGAAGTTGCAATCATTCGATGCGCGGGAGGGTTAATCGGTGCTCTGACCGGGAGTCGCCGGCTCGGTGGCGCCTTCCGGTCCCTGTCCTGCATGAGGATCGTAAGCGCGCAGCTCGGCGACGATTTCGGCGGCGGCTTCGCGGGCCTCATCGGATCGGTCAGGCGGGAAAGAGATAGCGCCGACCCGGGCGTGGCCTCCGCCGCCGTAACGCTCGCAGATGGTGGCCAGGTTCAGCATGTTCTCCGGCTTCGCCTTGGTCCAGGGATTGGAGCCGACGGAGACTTTGGTCCTGAAACTGGACTTCGAGAGCCCCACGGAGTAGGTGGCCTCAGGATGCAGGTAGTAAGGGATGAACTTGTTGTATCCCTCCATGGGCTGGTCGCTGATATCGAAGTAGATGGTGCCGTTTCTCGATTCTGAGCGGTCGCGAATGAGGCAGAGGGCGTGCTCGTGGCGTTCGAGAAGCGGCGGGAGCAGGTTGGCGACGAACGGCTCCTTGATGATCCGGTCGAGCGGCGTGGCGGTGAGCAGCGGGATGAGCCGCGGAATAAAGGCCGGATCCTGCGTGGACTCAATGACAAGGGTGAGCTTCATGGCAGGATCGGCCATTTCGACGGCGGCCTGCGGGCTGGAGTAGAGAGCACCATCGACGATGTCGGCCCAGCGAACAAGCTCGGCCACAGGCTCGGCATTGAATCCGAATTTCGTCGAGGCAATGTGGGCGATCAAGCTGGTGCAGGAGATGTAGGCGGGATCGTAGAAGCGTCGGTTGACGTAGCGGCCGTCAGCCATGCCGCGGCGGTAGTCTTCCTGGTCCTCGGGCGTGAGAAAGGCGCTGAGGTGGTGGTCGAACCACCAGGTAATGCGGGGCGAGGCGCAGTATTTGAAGTCGACGATGGCGTTTTCATCGCCGGTGAAGTCGGCTTCGTTGAAGAGGGCTCCGGCGCGATGGACGAGGCCGTGGTAGCTGTAATCGGCGGCGGGGGTCATGCATTCGCGGTGAAAACGCGTGAAGAGAGACGCGGAGCAGGCTCCATCGAAACACTTGTCGTGATAGAAGACTCGGACGTTCAAAAAGTGGGTGCTCCGGGGAAAATGAGTTCGTGTCGGGAAATGACTAGGATTGCCGGGTCCGGCCAAGAAGTCAAGGGACTGGCCGCGGGGCGGACGCGCCTTGCGGCGCAGGAGGGTTGTGCGGGACTGGCCGTCCAGTATTCGCCCCGGCGTGGCCACATCGTGTATGTAACGTTTGCTTGAGGTAGCTCACCATGTAATTAGAAGGATGTCTAATTAGACAGCTTTTTAACGACAGATGAGCAGCAACAAGGCATTCAAGGCGCTGGCAGATACGACCCGGCGGGAAATTCTTAGCCTGCTTCGCCATGGCGGGAAAACCGCCGGGGAGCTGGCCGAGCACTTCGACATGACCAAACCCTCCATGTCGCACCACTTCAACGTTTTGAAGGACGCCGATCTCATCACCAGCCGGCGCGAAGGACAGCAGATCTGGTATGAGCTGAATACCACCGTGGTGCAAGACCTGATGGCCTGGGCAATGGACCTGCTCGGCGACGGCAAGAAGACAGGAGGTAGACCACGATGATTCGCAAATATTATTTAACCGGCATTTTGCTGATTGCGGCGACGCTGATTGCCACCGCAATCGCTTATCCTCGCCTGCCCGAGCTGGTGCCAGTGCATTGGGATATGAAAGGCCAGCCGAACGGCTATAGTGCCAAGTGGCAGCTTTTCTTGATTGTTCCGGGCATCATGGCTGGGCTGATGATTCTTTTTCGCTTCTTGCCGTGGTTATCGCCGAAGCGCTGGGAGGTCGATTCGTTCCAGTCAACCTGCCTTTACATCATGCTGATCATCCTCGGCATGATGGCCTGCATTCAGATAGTGACCTTGTGGGCAGGCATGGGCCGTCACGTGGACGTAAGCCGCGCCGTCCTCGCCGTGGTCTCGTGCCTGTTTGCCGCATTGGGAAATGTTCTGGGCAAGGTCCGCCGGAACTTTTTTATCGGAGTGCGAACACCCTGGAGTCTGGCCAGTGAGCGCGTGTGGAATGCGACACATCGCCTTGCCGCAAAAACCTTCGTCGCGGCCGGGCTGATCGGCCTGGTTATTACCGCTATAGGGCTTTACGACTGGATGACGATTGCCGTCCTGATGACCGGGGCGCTCGTTCCAGTCATCTACTCGCTGGTCCTCTACAAGCAGCTGGAGCGAGCCGGGGAGCTATAAATCGGATCCTGAGGCCGCGAGAATGTGTAACTCAGGCTGAACCCGGGACCCGCATTTGCCGTACTATTGGCAGCAATTCTTCAGGAGACGAAAATTGGACGAGCAAACACCGCAACCTGAGATCCCCGCGACCAACGCAACACCTGAGCCGTTGTCACCAATAGAGGCGCCTGCACCCGAACCACCGAAGCGGGGGATGCGCTGGGTGTTTGTAGGGGAAAATGGCATCCGTGCCGGATGGAGTGTGTTGCTGTTTGTGTTGATCGTCATCGCAACGGCGATGATCGTGCAGACTGCCATTCATTTTCTGATTCACCCGAAACCTCCCTCCCCCGCGGCGGCGATGTCGCCGAAGATAGGCATAATCAGCGAGGGACTGCAGCTTCTCTGTGTTTTTATCGCCACTGCCGTGATGGCGGCTATCGAAAAACGGCCCGTGCTTTCCTACGGCTACCAGGGAACTTCACGGGCGGCACGGTTCTTCTTCGGGCTGATCTGGGGATTCGTGGCAATCTCGGCCCTGGTCCTTGCGCTCTGGAAGGCGGGATTCCTGGGGCTTGACGGCCAGTTGCTGCATGGGCCATTGGTGTGGCGATACGCGGCGGAATGGGGGCTGGTTTTTCTTTTGGTTGGGCTTTTTGAGGAATCGTTGCTGCGCGGATATGTGCAGTTCACCATGACACGCGGAATTGGCTTCTGGTGGGGGGCGCTGCTCTTCTCGTTCCTTTTCGGATTCATGCACGGGAGCAATCCGGGCGAGTCGCCGGTGGGACTGTTTGCTGCGGGTGCAATCGGCCTGGTCTTTTGCATAAGCCTCTGGTACACGGGATCGCTGTGGTGGGCGGTGGGTTTCCACGCGGCGTGGGACTGGGGCGAGTCCTACTTCTACGGCACGGCTGACAGCGGGATGGTGGCGCAGGGGCATCTCATCGGCGAGCATCCCGTGGGCAAGCTCCTGTGGAGTGGCGGCGCGACCGGTCCGGAAGGAAGCCTGCTGGTCGTACCTCTGATCCTGATTGCTGCGCTGTTGATGTGGCTATGGTGGGGACGGCGGGTGACTTCTCCGTTTGCGGGAAGCGGATGGAGGCCGGCGTGGAGCAGGAAGCGGGTAGTTATTGAGGCACCGGTGAGCAATCCTCCGCTGAGCGAAGCGGCAGGCTTGTGATTTATACGGGCCTGTCGCGCCATTTCAGCGAGGAGATTTGTAAACAATTGTGAATTCGGCGCGGTGCGCGATGGGCCGCGTCCAAATGAGCGGTAGAATCTGCTCACAATCGAAGATGCTGGAGGGAAGAACGCATGAATCGCCGGGAATTCCTCACCACAGCAACAGCAGCCGGGCTTGGCACGGCTTGTCTGAGATCGTCGGCCTTCGGGTCAGTTCTCGCTCTTCCTGGCCGCGATCTTGCAGGTCAACAGCCCAAAGTCCAGGCGACGGACACGGTCGTACTGGGCAAAACAGGGATAAAGACCAGCCGCCTGGCGATGGGCACCGGCACGTTCGGATCCGGGGGCGGATCTAACCAGACACGCATGGGCCAACTGGTGCAACTGCTGGTGAGCGGATACGACAGCGGACTGATCTTCTTCGATACCGGGGATTCCTACGGAAGCCACCCGGAGGTGGCTGCGGCACTGAAACAGGTGGGGCGCAGCAAAGCCGTGGTGATGACCAAGTGCGACGACCGCGATCCACAGGAGGCGAAGGCGTCGATCGACCGCTATCTGCGGGAGTTGGGAACGGACTACATCGATATCTGCCTCATGCATTGCCTCACGGAAGGCGACTGGACGACCCGCTACCGCGGCGTGATGGATGTCTTCGAGCAGGCCAAGGAGCAGGGGAAGATTCGCGCGCATGGGGTATCGTGCCATTCGATCGAGGCGCTGCGGGCGGCGGCAAAGTCTCCGTGGGTTGAGGTGGACCTGGTGCGGCTGAATCCGGTGGGCGCGCACATGGATGCCGAGCCGGAGACGGTAATCTCGGTGGTCAAGGAGATGAAGGCGCAGGGCAAGGGCATCATCGGGATGAAGATACTCGGGCAGGGCGCGATGCGGACTCGTCAGGATGAGGCGATCCGGTTTGCGCTGGACTCAGGCGTGCTCGATGCGTTCACGATCGGCGCGGAGAACCGGAGCGAGCAACAGGATCTGATCCGGAGAGTGGCGGCGGCGTGAAAGCAACTATTGTCATGTATGGGTTGTTTATCCCACGTCTCGGCTGCCAAGGACAGAACTGGCAACCGAGCGCTGACCATTGCTCGCGATGAGACAATGGCTCCGAGATGGCTCTCGGGCGCAGTGTTGAAATTGAGGAGCGGCGCAGGCGTCCTGTTCTGCGCGTATTTCTGACTATTGTTGTTGTGCTGGTGCTGCTGGCTGGGGCGGCTGTTCTGTGTGGCGGCTGGTGGCTGAAGCACGCAATGCGCGCGGCGCTTCCGCAGCTGGATGGGCAGGCGCGGCTGGCGGGGATCACGGCTCCAGTCACAGTTCGGCGCGACCGGCATGGAATCCCTCACATCGAAGCGGCGAACCTCGATGATCTTTTCGAGGCGCAGGGATACGTCACGGCGCAGGACCGATTGTGGCAGATGGATATGGCGCGCCGCGTGGCCGCGGGCGAAGTGGCGGAACTCCTCGGCTCAAGGTTGGTCGATCATGACCGGATGGAGCGCGTGCTGGGGATTCGCGCGAATGCAGAGCGGCTGGTGACGACACTCAGCGAACGCGACCAAAGATACTTCGAGGATTATGCGCGAGGTGTAAACGCCTTCATTAACTATGCGGAAAGCGGGCAGCACCAGGACAACCTGCCGGCGGAGTTCCGGCTGCTCGATTACAAGCCGAAGCCGTGGCAGCCGGTGGATTCGATGCTGGTGGTGATGAGCATGAATCAACTGCTCGACGAGGACTGGGATCAGAAGGTCATGCGCGAGCGGGTGACGGCCAGGCTGGGGCCGACGCTGGCTGCGGATTTGTATCCGACAGGATCGTGGCGGGACCATCCGCCGACGCAGACTCCTCCCGATCTGACGGCACCTCAGGAGAACATTCCCGATGTGCCGCTCGATGAAACGCAGACGAGCGTCGAAGACCTTTTGCATCTGCGCGAGGTACTGCGCGGGCCGTTAGCTGATTGCGAGAGCTGCGCGGCAGGATCGAACGAGTGGGTAGTTTCGGGCGCGCATACCGCGTCAGGCAAGGCGATACTGTCAAACGATATGCACCTGCCGCATGGGATTCCGAATATCTGGTATGAGTCCGACCTGAAGAGTGGCGATTTTCACGTTGCGGGCGTGACCGTGCCGGGGATTCCCTACATCGTCGCGGGCCACAACGAGCACATTGCCTGGGGATTCACAGCTCTCTACGGGGACATGCAGGACCTCTACGTCGAGAAGATGAATGCGCAGGATGAGTACAAGACCGCGGACGGATGGCATCCGCTGGAACGGGGGCGGGAGACGATCCACGTGCGCTTTGGCAAGGACGTGATTGTCGACACCGAGCGCACGGTGCACGGTCCCGTGATCTCGCAGCTGATTCCGGGCGAGAAGCGGGTACTGGCGCTGCGATGGAGCGCGTACGACCCGAAGTCGGTGGGGATTCCGGTGTTCGATCTGGACTCGGCGACGAACTGGCAGGAGTTTCGCGCGGCATTGAGCAGCTGGTGGGGTCCGGGCCAAAACGTGGTGTATGCAGATGACCAGGGTCACATCGGATACCAAGCGGTGGGCTTTATTCCCTACCGGCCGACGGGCATCTCACCCGTGCCAATCGCGGATGAGAACCACGAGTGGCAGGGCTTTGTACCCTTCGACCAGCTGCCGTCGACGCTCGATCCTGTGAATGGGGTGATTGCAACGGCAAATTCGCGGATCACTCCCGATCAATATCCGTTCCAGCTAACGCTGGCGTGGTCGGATCCTTACCGCAACGAGCGGATATGGAAGTGGCTGGCGGGCAAGAACCAACTGACCCCGGAGGACATGATCAAGCTGCAGACGGACGTGTACTCGGCGATCGATCAGGAGCTGGCGCAGCGGCTTGCATACGCGATCGACCACGCAAAGAACCCAGGGAGGCAGCTGCAGCAGGCGGCGGACCTGATGCGGTCGTGGGATGGCGTGGTCAGCGTGGAGTCAGCTCCGGCGGCTGTTGTAAACGCGGCGAAAGGAGCGTTCTGGCAGGCGCTGCTTTCTCCGAAAATCGGCGATGACTGGCAACTCTATCGCTGGCCGGAGAGTGGCTTCGCGCGCGAGCAGCTGATCACCAATCCCAAAGCGGGGTGGCTACCTCCGAAATACGGAACCTGGGACGACTTTCTCGCGGATGTGGTTCGCAAAGGGCTGGACGAAATGCATGCTCCATCGGACCTGGCGAAGTGGCGGTACGGGCTGACGCACACCGTGGAGTTGGAACATCCGCTGTATGGCATGCTGCCGTGGTTCAAGAGCTGGACGGGAACAGGCGCGCAGCCACAGTCTGGCGATACGACTACGGTGAAGCAAGTCCGTCGCGACTTTGGGCCGTCGCAGAGGTTCACGATCGATTGGAGCAACGTAGATGGGGCACGCGAGAATATCGTGATGGGCGAGTCGGGCGATCCTTTGAGCGACTACTACCGCGACCAGTGGCCCTACTGGTACGGAGGCACGACCTTCGCGTGGCCCTTCAGCGATAAGGCGGTGGCGGCGCAGACCACGCATACGCTGCAGCTTGTGCCGTGAGCATCCAGCACATCTGCGGGGTGGTCACGGCGAGACGGAGGCGACTGGCGCTGGTCTTCGCGGCTGCAGGCATTGCCGTGCTGCCGCTGGCATGGCGCGGAACTTCGTGCGGGCACGATTTCGACTTTCATCTCGAGTCGTGGATGGGCGTGCTCCGGCATTGGCGCGAGGGAGTGTTCTATCCGCACTGGGCGTCGTCGGCGAACTATGGCGCGGGCGAGCCGCGGTTTGTTTTCTATCCGCCGCTTTCGTGGATGCTGGGCGCTTTGCTGGGCCTGGTGATGCCGTGGATGTGGACTCCGGTGGCATTCACGCTGCTGGCATTCGCAGCCATGGGCGCGACCTTCTTCCGCATGGCGCGGGAGTGGATGCCGGAGGACAACGCAGCGCTGGCGGCATGCCTGTACGTGGCGAATCCGTACGTTCTGTTTGTGGCGTATGAGCGCACGGCTTATGGAGAGCTGCTCGCAGCCGCGTGGATGCCGCTGCTGGTGCTCTTCGCGCTGCGGGAGAAGCCGGCGATGCCGGAATTGTCGCTGGTGGTCGCCGGATTGTGGCTCACAAATGCACCAGCAGCGGTGATGGGATGTTATGCGCTCGCCGCGCTGGTTGCGGTGGCAGCCGTTACGGAGCGGCGATGGACGCTTGCCGGACGCGCCGCGGGCGGAGCCGCGCTGGGACTCGGGCTGGCAGCTTTCTATCTCGTGCCAGCGGTGTATGAGCAGCGGTGGGTGGAGATTCAGCGCGCCATCGGCCAGGGGATGCGCGTCGAGGACAGCTTTCTCTTCGGACATACCGGCGAGGCCTTTCATGATCAGGTGCTGCGGACTGCGTCGTGGATCGCGGTAGTGATGCTGGCAGCGACGGCGATTGCGGCGATTCTGTCATTTCGCGGGCGCAGGCGCGGCTTGTGGTGGCCGCTGGCGACACTCGCTGTGTTGATTGCATTTGTGCTGCTTCCCTACTCGGATGCGGTGTGGCGCCTTACTCCCGAGATGAAGTTTCTGCAGTTCCCATGGCGATGGCTGCTGGTACTGAGCCTTGTACTGGCTGCTCTGGTGGGCTTTGCGCTGCGCGGCAATGCGTCCAGCCGGCGAGCACATCTTCTGCGAGTGGGAGCGGTCGTCGCGGTCGCTGGATGCGCTTCCGCGGTAGCGTGGATGTATTTCTGGCAGCCATGCGATGAGGAGGACAACATCCGGGCGCAGCTTGCCACATTCAAAGATGGCGGATTCCAGGGCACGGATGAGTACACAGCGGCGCAAGCGGACAACGACGCCATCCAGCAGGAGCTGCCGCCGGTTCGAATCCTGGGGACACCGGACGGGGACGCAGCGAACAGCGCCGCAGGGCAGAATCCCGAGTGGCAGAAGGGCGGCGCGGATTTGCAACCTTCGCAGGTGCAGATTCGGGGATGGGATTCGGAGCGCATGAGCGCGACGATACGTTTTGGGGGGCGGTCAGGTGGCGGATTTGCGGTGCTGCGGGTGATGGATTATCCGGCGTGGCGGGTAACGGTGAACGGCGCGGCTGTGGAGTCGAGGCCGAAGCGGGATGATGGGCTGATGGTGGTTCCGGTAGCGGCGGGAGTATCGGGGATAGAGGTGCGCTATGGGGCGACACCGGATGTCTGGGCGGGGCGCGTCCTTTCTCTGCTGGCTGCGTTCTTATGGATATGGCTTGCTGCGCGGGAACGGCGCCAGCGGCTATCATGAAACGAATGCAAACTGAAATACACGTCAAAGATATTCTGCACTCCGGCGCGGAGCTGACCGACCATGCTCTGGAACGATTGCTCCCCAGTGCAAACGCGGTTCCGTCGTCGATTCACAAAGCCATGCGGCACAGCACCTTTGCGGGCGGCAAACGTCTGCGGCCGGTGCTGGTGATGGAAGCTGCGCGAATGATCTACTTCCGAGAGGCTGGGCGGGGCGAGCTTCCGCCCGGTGTGGAAGACCTGGGCGCGGCCATCGAGATGCTGCACACGTATTCACTCATCCACGACGATCTGCCCGCGCTCGACAACGACGATCTGCGGCGCGGCAAGCCGACCTGCCATGTGGTCTTCGGCGAAGCAATCGCGATCCTTGCCGGAGATGCGCTGCAGACGCTCGCGTACCAGACTTTGTCGGAGCTGCGGTGCCCGGCGGAGGCAAAGGTCAAGATTGTGCGGCTGATTTCCGAGGCAACGGGCACGGTCGAGGGCATGATCGGTGGACAGGTTCTCGATCTGGAGGGCGAGCACACGAAGCCGACTGCGCAGAGCGTGGATGCGATTCACCGCGCCAAGACAGGTGCGCTCCTCCGCGTGAGTGTAGTGGCGGGCGGAGTATACGCAGGCGGCAATGCGGACGATGTCCGGCGCCTCACGGAATTCGGACGCAAAACGGGGCTCGCGTTCCAGATCGTGGATGACGTGCTTGACGTGACCCAGGACTCGGCGCATCTGGGCAAGACCGCGGGCAAGGATCTGGCCAGTGAAAAAGCAACGTGGCCGGCGGTCTTTGGTATCGATGCCTCACGCACCCATGCGGCGAAGCTGATCAAGGAAGCGTTCGAGATTCTGGCCCCCTATGGAGATGCGGCCGAGGGACTGAAGGCCGTAGCACGGTATCTGGTGGAGAGAACGAACTAGAACCGGGGAACAGGGCTCAGAACCCACGTCCGAGAATCCGGACGTGGGGTACCCGCTGATTAAGCTTCAGGACTCGGTGAGCGTCTTGCGCAGCTTGTCGCCCTTGGCGGCGACATCTTCAACGAACTCCTCGACGCGAACCAACATGTCTTTTGCGGAATTGATGTAGCCAGGCATACCCTTCCACAGATCGCGCAGCACTTCGGGCTTTTCGAGCAGGGCGACGGCGGCTCCCCCGGCGGCTAACGCGAGGGCGGACTTGCGGCGTCCGGTAACAAGCAGGTATGCGCCGGCAATGAGAGATGTGGCGGCGACAGCGCGGGTCCATGTTACCTGCTGGGTAATCTCCTGGGCTGCGTCAGAGATTGAATCCGGCATGCGAGCTTCGATTTGGCGGGGAAGTTTCCTGAGGTTCATCCGTGTCTCCCGTGATGCAGTATATGTGATGCGGAAATCAATCGAGATCAAAGTCGCGCAGCGGCTTGCCCGTGTCGGGCGTCTCCTTCGCCTTGCGCAGTGCTTCGGCGAATTTCTTGGCGAGAACGTCGTCCTTGTTCTTCTCAGCGTCGACGGCCTGGCGGAAGAGGCTCTCCTTGCGCTCGTCCTGAGCGCGCATGTGCTGCGCGGCGGTCTCGAGGTCCTCAAAGGTCCGTTTGCGAGGAGCAGGCGTATGCGAGATGACGGATTTCGTGGCGACGTCGATTTTGAGGGTAGCGCCGCACTCGGGGCAGGCGACGTCGAGGGTTGCAGGTGCTTTTGGACTCATGGGACAAAACCATCTGGCCGGCAGGCAAAGCCTGCTGGCACCACCAATTCTAATCCGATATTGCTGACTAGTCGGAATACTGGCTCACTCGATCAGTTGGAATTGCAATCAGCCCTTAAGGCGTCCTCATTAGAGGAAGATCGCCTTGTGGCCGGGGCACTCCTGGGCGGCCTGGTCGACGAGCTCGGGGATGAGAGAGTCTCCATAGCGGGCGAGGAAAGTGGCCGCGCCAATGACACGCTCCTGCGGGTGCTGATCGGGGAAAAGGTTCAGATAGATTGCGTCGATATGACGGCGCAGGCTGGCCTCGGTCTGGAGCTGATAATTTGCGGCCAGGCGGCGGAGGCGATTCATCTGGTAGCGCATCTTGGATGCCGAGACGTCTGCAGAGCGGCCCAGGCTCGGGTCGAGCTGGTGCATCCACTGGGTGAGGCCGGTGAGTTCTTCGTCGAGGGCGTTCCCGGCAGAGGCGAGCTTGCGCTTGCCTTCGATGGGGATGGCGCGCGCCCCGAGCCGGTGCGCAAGCTCTTCGGGGCGCGTTCTCAGGATGTCATCGAGTGAGAGTTCGTGCCGGGCAAGGACTGTCGCGACGGCAGGCTCGATCAGCGTGGCGCTGAGGCGCGGGATGACTGGCGTCGTGCGGCCAAGGATCGCGTCGTAGAGCACCTGGGACTGCGCGAAGTAGGAGATCTCGGCCGGACCTCCGATGTAGGCGGCGGTGGGCAGCAGAAAATCCTGAAAGACAGGGCGAAGCAGCGCGTTGGGGCTGAGGCGCTCGGGCGCGGAGTCAAGGATGGCGAGAAGATCCGCAGTCGAGTAGGACTTCTTCCCTGCGATCCACTGCCCATTTTTCCGCTTCAGGGCGAGGCGCGAGCCGGTTTCGTCGTCAAGGAGGAAGAGAAGGCTGGATGAGGGTGTAACCAGCACCTGGGCCTCGTAGCCGCGCTCTTCGAGCAACTTGCTGCGGTGGAGAAGCGCCGATTCGAGCTCTGCTGCGTGCTCGATGGCGTGGCGCAGGACAGGCGATCCGAGCGCGTGAAAGTCGCGGGAGACGGCGTCGATGAGGATCAGACCCTGTTCCGCGAAGGCGGATACGAGGACACGGGCGAAAGCCTGGGCGAATGTCGCATCGGGGGTATAGGCAGCCTCGAGTGACTCGACGATGGGGGCTGGTCCAAGCAGTTCCGCTGCCTGGTCGAGCAGCGGCAGGATGCCGGGGCCGAGCGGGATAGCTCCGACGGGCAGGCTATTCGCCTCGTGCGCCAGGCGCAGGTTTTCGAGCTCGTGACGCGAGGGAAAGGCGACGTGGTCGGCTTCATCGAGATCGTGGTCTTCTGTGGCAAGCCAGAAGATGGGGACAGCTCCGGTATCCCGGGCCTTGCGGATCGCCGTAGCGGCTTTGTAGAGCGTGAAGAGAGGGCCTCCGAAGAGCGTGACCTGCTGGCCGGTGACGATGGCCGGGGCTCCCTGTCGAAGACGGTCGATGTTCGCGAGCGTTGCAGGACCGGCGCTAAAGGCTCGGTTCTGGGATTCGAGCAGGTCGGCTACGCGGGCACGGATTACCGGGTCAATGCTGGGAGGGGTCCACTGCTGGGAATATGGGCTTGCCGGATAAAACGGCGCGAGCGGCTGACGGCTGTCGGCATAGTCGAGGAAAAGGCGACTGAGCCGCGGGAGAATCGAGATGGGGTAACACTCAGTGTGCAATGGCTTGGCTCTTTCGACTCGATCTCGACACTCGTCGCTTCAGTTTCTCACGCGGGGGTTTTGCCCCTTGTTGCTTTGATTCCGGCGCTGCGGGTAGGCTCAGAGCTTTTTCCAGCGCGCGGCGGTTCTGTACGGGCAGATGGTCCAAGGCATAGACGGCCAGCGAACGGTACAAGTCCGCGAGAATCGGATGCTTCTGGAGGGCCTGAAGATGCAGGCGAATTGTCGCGGCGTCTCCGCGGGCGAATGGGCCGCTGAAGCTGAGGCCCGGACCGCGGGCGAAGAGGTTACGGGCGGTGGCGGTGGCCAGGGCCTCGACCCAGCGCGGGGCGGTACGGCGGTCAAGACCGGCGAGCCGGGCGGCTTCGATGGTGGCAGCCAGCTCTGCGACAAGCAGGGGCGAGGCGAGGGTTCCAGCGGCATGGTAGAGGGCCTTGTTCTTCGAAGCGACGTCAAAGGGCTGACCTCCCAGCCTGCGCACAAGGCCGTGCAGAGTACGACGGACGCCGGGATTGGAGGCTTCGACCCCGAAGAGCACGCCATCGAGAGGAACGATGCGGCGCGTGGGGAAGGTCATGGCGGGATGGACCGAGGCGACAGCGGCTCCGGCTCGGTGCGCAGGCTTAAGGGCGTCGACGGTGAGAGCGCCGCTGGAGTGGATGAGAATCTGGCCGTGAAGACCCTGTCCGTTAAGACCAGCCCGACGGCGCAAGATTTCCGCGGCAGCGTCGGCGATGGCAGAGTCGGGCACGCACAGCCAGAGGATCCGGGCGTCGAGCGCGGCTTCGCCCCAGACGACGGCGCGAGACTGCCTCCGCTTGCGGTGGCGGACCACGATTTCCCGAGGAGGCATGCCGGCGCGGGTTAGCGCGGCTGCCAGCGAAGTGCCCCAATTGCCGAGCCCGATGATGGAAATTTCCGCGTTGCGGGATTGAGCCTTGGGACGCACTGTCCGGATGGTACCGTAAGGAAAGGACTTGGATGAGGAGAGGCATGGCGAAGAAAGAGGCGAAGAAGGCAGCGGAGAGCCCCGAGGTGGTGAAGGGCAAGTTCAAGATCAAGCCGGGGAAGCCCGCAAAAATTGTCTCCTCGGAGCTGGCATTCGAGGTGCCGCTGTTCAAGGTTTTTACCGATCAGGTACTCGAGAAGGGCGCGGACAAGCCGGTACGCCGGGACATCATCCGGCACAACGGCTCGGTCGTGATCCTCGCAGTTGACGACTCAAAGAAAAAGACCCGCTGATCGTGATCGAGCGGCAGTATCGTCATGCAGCGGGGCAGTTTCTATACGAATTGCCCGCAGGCAAAGTGGATGAGGGCGAGGACCGGCTTGCCGCCGCCAAGCGGGAACTGATCGAAGAGACGGGCCTCCGCGCAAAGAAATGGAAGGAGTTGACGCGCTATTTCGCCAGCCCCGGATTTCTGGGCGAGTGGATGCAGGTATATGTAGCCGAGGGGCTCACGCCGGGCGAAGCACAGCCGGAGGCGGACGAGAGAATCGAAATTTTTCAGGTCCGGTTGTCGGAAATTTTGCGGCTGATCGAGGCGGGAGAGGTTCGCGACGGCAAAACACTTGTTTCTGTAATGCTTTACGCCCGGCTCAGAAAGAGAAAGTAGGCGCGCCAATGGAGATTTCCACCGCACTGAATTGAATAACGCGACCCCGTGCGGAAAACCAAAGTTTCTCCCCGTGCGTCTCTACATCGAGCAGGTTGGTTTCTCCCAACCGCAATCTGCTTCCGAGGAAGGTTAGCGCACGTGGCTCAATACAAAGGCAAGGTGAAGTGGTTCAACAACGCCAAGGGATATGGATTCATAGGGCGGGACGACGGCCCGGATGTGTTCGTGCACTACAGCGCGATCCAGATTGACGGCTACAAAAGCCTGAAAGAGGGCGACGAGGTTGAATTCGATATCGTGGAGGGCCAGAAAGGACCCCAGGCCGACCAGGTGGTTCGGCTCAAAGAAATAGCGTAGCTGAAAGCACAGGCTTTCCCGGTGGCCGGCTGCCTCTCATGCGGGCCGGAGTCAGGTGCGGCCTGAAATCGACTATCTCTCAGTGAATCCCAGCCGTTCGTCGCAGGCTGGGTTTTCTATTTACGATAGAGAATAATCAAGCTCGCAATGGACAATCGAACGTACGCGCAGCTGCTCGCAGAGACCGCCGATCTGCTGGAGATCGACAACGGCGATTCTTTTCGCATCCGCTCCTATCGGCGGGCCGCAGAAGCGGTGGAATCCTGCACGACCCAGTTAAGCGAAATTGCAAGCGACCCGAAAAAGCTGCAGGCAATTCCCGGCATCGGCAAGGGGATGGCGGCCAATATCCGCGACATGGAGCTTACCGGGACACTGCCCCTGCGTGAGGAGCTGCTGAAGAAATACAGGCCGAGCATGCTGCATCTGATGAAACTTCCGGGCATGGGACCGAAGACGGTTGCCTTCCTCTGGGAGGCGATCAAGGTGGCGTCGATCGACGACCTTGAGGCGGCGATTGCAGCGGACAAGCTGGACGACCTGCCGCGCTTCGGCAAGAAACAGATCGAGAAGCTGCGCAAGGGCATCGAGGAATACAAAAAGAACAGCGGGCGCTTCCTCATCGATGACGCGGAGGAGGCCGCGGAGAAACTGATCGCTTATTTGCGCGCCTTCCCGGGTCTGGATGTGATCGAGCCTGCGGGGTCGCTGCGGCGCGGCCGCGAAACCGTTGGTGATCTGGACATTCTGGTGACTGGACCGGCATGCGCTGCAGACAAAGTCGACGCGGCAGTCGAGTACACGGCGAAATATCCTCCAGCTGTGGATCTACTCGCCAAAGGGCAGAACAAGGTCAGCTTCCGCCTGCGCAGCGGACTGCAGGTGGATGTACGGCTGCTGCCGGAAGCATCGTATGGGGCCGCCCTGCAATACTTCACGGGATCGAAGATGCACAACGTCACCCTGAGGCAGCGCGCGCTCAAGAAGGGATACACGCTGAGCGAATACTCGCTCTCCCGGATCGATGACGGATCGGTCGTGGCCAGCCGCACGGAACAGGAAATCTACGGCGCGCTGGGGATGGACTGGATTCCGCCGGAGCTGCGCGAGAACAACGGCGAGATCGAGGCGGCGGAAGCGCACACGCTGCCGACGCTGGTGGAGCTCAAAGATATCCGCGGGGATGTGCACATGCACACCACAACAACCGACGGGCGCAACACAATCCAGGAGATGGCTGAAGCGGTGATTGCGCGCGGCTACGAATACATGGCCATCACCGACCACTCGAAGAACCTGGCGATGACTTTCGGCCTGAATGACGAGGAGGCGCTTGCGCACATCCAGCGCATTCGCTCCGCAGAGGCCGAACTGGGCGGCAGGATTCGCATCTTCGCGGGAATCGAAGTGGACATCCTGAGCGACGGCGCGCTCGATCTGGCCGACGAAACTCTGGCGCAGATGGACGTGGTGATCGCCAGCATCCACAGCCTGTTCAACATGCCGGAAGAGGAGATGACCGCCCGGGTGCTTCGCGCCATCGAGAACCCCTATGTGAAGATCCTGGGGCATCCGACGGGGCGGCTCCTGCTGCGGCGCGAGGGCTATCGGTTAAACCTGCCGGCGATACTGCGGCGCGCAGCCGAATTGGGTGTGGCGGTCGAGCACAACGCGTATCCGGACAGGCTCGACCTGTGCGACCGTGATCTACGCATGGCAAAGGAGATGGACTGCAAGGTAGTGATCAACACCGACTCGCATCACACGAGTCATCTCGAGAAGATGCGGTATGGCGTCGAGCAGCTCAAACGGGCGTGGCTGGAGAAAGCCGACGTGCTGAATACGCTGCCGGCGAAGGAGTTTCTCAACGCGTTGAGGAAACCAGGGGCGTAGATGGCAAAAGAATCGATCACCAGCAAGGCGTGGTTTCCCGCCGTAGGCGCGTTTGTGCTCGTGGTGCTGGCGATTGGCGCCTACGTTTGGATCAACAACAAGCCGCCGGTGCATTCCGGCCAGGTACTCAGCGTCGATGTGTATCCCATTCATCGCGAACTGACCACCGGACCGCTGAACGGGTCGCGAACGGATGGCCTGCAGGGGCAGCCGGATATCTACGATCAGCTCATCGTGCTGGCCAACGTGCGCATCAAGAACCAGACCGACATACCGCTGTTTCTCCACGACATGTGGGCGGTCGTGCATCTGCCAAACGGTGAGGACGAGCGGAGCCTAGCCGCCTCGTCGCGCGATTTCGACAAGGCTTTCATTGCGTATCCGGACTTGAAGCCGCTGCGCAAGGATCCTCTGCCGCACGACCTGACACTGGCTCCGGGTCAGCAGATTGAAGGCATGGTGATCTACAACTTCCCGATCAGCAAGGCGCAATGGGATTCGAGACAAGACCTGGAGATGCGCTTCAGCTTCCTGCACCAGAAGTCGCTGGTGTTAGATGCGGCGAATAGCGTCACGAAATAACTGCGATTCGGTGACGTGTCGTAATCGCCTGAGTGCTTTTGCGACAGAGATGCTGCCCCGCAAACGCAATCGCTGTAGGTTGCCGGAGTGAAATGAGTTTCCGCGCAGGAATAATAGAGAAAATTTGAAGACTTGACCGGTGAGGGCGTCGACACTGCGTAGTATTCCTCGAAAGTCGTTCGTGCCTTGCCACCATTACGTATCTCCGCAGCAATCGTCGAAAGATTCGCAGCGCTGAATGAGGTAACGCCATACGCACTATCAAACTGATATTCCGTCGCCCAGGAAGGCTTTGGAGATGAAAGCGCCAGGAAGTAAGTCGCGATATCGGAGACCGAAGCGGTCGCCACGTCATAGGTCATCACCGAAAAGGCCGGGTTGTTTTTGAAGATCGGGCTCACGGATGGCGTAATGCGCAGCGGGAGCGAAGGTGCGCCGGCAACTGTGACGCGAAAGTCATCCATGTGTATGTGGCCGGCGAAGGCGAGCTGCACCACGTCGGAATAAGCATTCATCAGAGCGCCGAATTCAGTCGAGTATTTCGCCTGCCAAAAGGACACGGGATTCTTGCATTGAGCACGCGATGAGTTGTATGCGTCCATGCCTGGAGGAATGTGCATGACCAACGTCACGCGGCGGTGGAGCAGCCTAGCGGTGTAGAGTTTCCAGCGAAGCCACGCGAGCTCGGCCTCGCCTGGATCGCCGCTAATCCGGGGCGCAGCTCTTGTACGAGGTCGACCAGAATATGGTGTTCAGAACGATGACGTCCTGATTCGCAACCGTGGGATGAGCAATCGAATAGAATCCCCCCAATTGAAATGTGCTCTTCGCTTCGGCAGAAGTGGCAAGCACCGTTAACTGATCCGCCGTCGCGGCGAGAAATGGGCTGTCGGGAGGGATCTGGTAGTCCCCGCAGCCCGAGTCGTTATTTCCGAGCGCTGCCAGGACAGGAACTCTGAGTTTGCTTTGCAGATCCTGAATCACAAACGCCTCTGTCCTGGCAGCAAATGCCGGGAACTCGCTCGATTTCCCACCTGCCGTGAGAAATGCCTGCGAGAAGTTATGACGGAGTGCATCGCCGGCGAATATCACGTAGTCAAAGGGAGCCTGCTCGGCGGCTTCGGTCAGCGTGGAGGAAAAGAGCGCATAGTTTGTATCCGCGCCGTAAGGCGAAAGCGACTTCTGGTGCGCGCTTTGGAAAATCGCGTCCCACTGCTCAACCGGAGATGCGATGAGTTGCTTGACGATCGCGGGATCGGCCAGCGGATCGAAGTGAATGTCAGAGATCAACAGCGCACGCCCTGTGGCCGGAGCAGTCTGCGCGAGCGCCGCCGGCCACACCATCGAGGCGAGCAACAGCCAACTGGAGATTACTAACCGGAGTTTCAATCCCAGCAGGTTCACTCACAAAAATGTACATGAGAAGCGGTTTCGAGGCATTTGGGCCGTTCTCGATCGTTGCAGTCGGTTAAGAACAGAACGGTCCGGCTTTGACGGATTTCCGGCGCGGGATCTTCATTCTTTGCGCTGGGCTGGGACCGCATCTGCCATCAGCCGCTCAGTCATCTGCGACATCTTCTCCATGTAATCCAAAATCAGCCCCAGTTCGCTATCGGTGTAGGGCTCGACCAAGGTGGAGTACGCCTTGCCCAGTGCTTCGTACTTCGGAAGCAAGGGCTTCAGACTCTTTTCCCGCACGCGGACAAAGACCTTGCGGCGGTCCTCGGTGTCGCGCACACGCTCAATGAAGCCCCGCTTTTCGAGCCGGTCCAGGATGTGCGTGATGGCTCCCGTGGTCAGGCCGCTCAGTTGGGCCAGCCGTCCGGCTGTGACCGTTCCATCCGGGTCAGTAAAGATCAGGTCCAGACACCTGGTATCGGTTGCGCCCAAGCCGACCGTTTGCGCGATGACCTGGTGAAGGAAAACGGTCCGCGTGCTGAATCTTCGCGCAAGGTTTCCCAGCGCCCTGATCATTTCCGCTCTCTTGCGGTTTCCCGCCGGTCCTGCTCTTGACATAAATAGCTGCAATATTCAGTAAAATATCTGCAACTTTAAGACGCTGCAATATTCAAATAAATACACAATTGCCAGGAATCGAGTCAAGCGCGAATTTCGAGGCAAAAGGAGAATGCCGATGAACACCGAAGCAATCGTCCATCCCAAGCTGCTGCATTATGGGCTAACCACCGCTGATATGGATGCGATGGCCGACTGGTACCGGAAGGTATTGGGGATGAAGCTCAATCATCGCTCGAAGATTCCGGCCATAGCGCGGTTAACACGTCACGCACCGCCCTTTTCGGGCTTCTCATTCGTCTCGAACGATGAGAGGGACCACCGGATCGTCTTCTTTCAGATACCAGGAGCCACCGTCGACCCAGAGAAGCGCCGCCACACAGGACTGCAACATGTCGCATTCGAATACGCGAGCCTGGACGATCTGCTGGGCACTTATCTCCGACTGAAGGGCTTGGGCATTGTTCCGCTATGGGCCGCCGACCACGGGGTGGCGATGGCGTTCTATTATGAGGACCCGGATCAAAATGTCGTCGAACTCAACGTTAACAACTTTGGCGAGGCCTGGACCGCGACGGAGTACCTCGAGACGGCCGCTTCCGGCATGCCGGCCCAAGTCGATCCCGAGAAGATGGTGGCGGCGCGCCAAGCGGGCGCTTCGCTCTGGGAGATTCACAAGCGTGCAGCCGCCGGAGAGTTCGCCCCAGCGGAGCCGTTCAATCCAGCCGCTCGCTTTTGAGCGGGGCGGACTGAAGGAGCGCGGCTCAGGCAATCTAATGGGTCGAGTGCCTCGGGCACCATTACGACTGCCCCGAGGTGCTCACGGGCACAGGCGCGTTCTTCGGAGTCGCGATGTATCCCTTCACCTGGTTCTTGTCCACGCTGTTGACGACGAGCTCGTAGAGCAGATTGTCTTTGCCGGTATAGAACTGCACCGGCTCGTTGAGGTTCTTGTCCTTCTTTTCGATCTTCTTGTCGTCCGCGTAGACATCAAGCGTGTACTTGCTCTTCTTTACGTCGGCCTTTTTCAGTTCGAGGCTCACCGTTGAAACCGCCTGCTTCTGCCCCTTGTTCAGGGTGAATTCGTAATAGTTCTTGTCGCCCTTGTGCTTCAGGATCTCCAGCTCGTCGTGATTGCGCGCGATGAGAGTCGAGGCGCCCGTCAGATCGCCGCGCATGCTCTGGAGCTGCGATTCGGCGTTCTTCAGCTCGGTCTTGGTCTGGGTCAGGTCGGTTTTGACGCCGCCGACATCGGTCTTCACACCCGATACATCGGTCGAAACCGAACTGACCTGCTGGGCAGTGGCGGCCTGCTGGCTGGCGAGGCGCTTCGCCTCGGCTTCCTGCTGTTCCTGGCGCTTCAACAGCTGCTGGGCCCTGGTCTCCAGCTGCTGCTGAGTAAGCCCGAGCGAGTGGCCCAGGGTCTCGGTGGTGACTTTGAGGCGGGCGTTGGTCTCGTCGAGGGCGGACGCCAGCTTGTGGTTGCTCTGCTGCTCCTGGGCAAGCTGGGCTTCGGCGTTGGTCAATCTGCCCGACAGGTGATAGCTCCACGCCAGGCCTGCGATGGCCGCCAGAACGGCCACGCCCAGCAGGACCAGAAAAAGTCCCGAGTAGCTGCGTTGCTCGGGTACTACTACGGGGTCGTCACTCATGTCGTTCATTCCCTTTCGATTTGCCAAAGCTGATGAGCCGAGAGCTAACGAATTATAGACGTGTCACGAGCAAAGTGAGCTGCATCAGTTGCTTGACGCGATGAAATCGCGCCGGGGATCATGAGCCCGTCGCGGCAGCGCAATAAAATAGACGTTGTGAAGCATACGGAAGCGGCAATTTCCGGCGGCGGGATCATTGGGCTTTCGACGGCGCTGGAGTTGGCTGCCGCCGGGCTCGAGGTGACGGTCTTCGAACAAGGCCGGGCCATGGCGGAAGCTTCAGGCGCGGCGGCAGGGATGCTGGCCGCGGCCGACCCGGAGAATCCGGAGCCACTTCGGCAGCTGGCGGAATTCAGCGCAGGCCTCTACTCCCAATTCCTCGCAAGAATTGAAGAGCTTTCGGGCGAAAGTGTTCCGATTCGGACCCGGCGCACCCTTCAGGGCTCGCCTGAACTGCCGGAGGGTTTTCGGGAAATGACTGTGGGGGAACTCGAGGCTGCGGCGCCGGGAATTACAAGGGACCGGCTCCGCTTCTTTTCTCTCGACGAGGAGAGCGTCGATCCTCGTGATCTGGCGCGGGCCCTGCCAAAGGCGGCGTGTGCCGCTGGGGTCAGCCTTCTCGAAGGTACCAGGATCACAGCGGTAACGGAACATGGAGACACCGTTCAAATCGAGACGAGCGGGGAACGGTGGACTGTGGAGAGGCTTGTCCACGCCAGCGGAGCATGGGCGGGAGGCTTGTCGGGACTTCCTATCGTTCCTCGCAAAGGCCAGATGGTGATGGTCGAGGAGCACGAGGGTGCAGCGCGGCTCGAGGTAGTTCTACGCACGCCGGAAGTCTATTTGGTTCCGCGCGGCGACGGCCGGATCGTTATCGGCGCAACGGTAGAAGATGCCGGCTTTGACAAGAGCGTCCAGGACGCGAGCATTTCGGGACTGCTGGATGCCGCGGCGTCGGTCTGGCCGCCCGTGCGCCGTGCTCGGATTGTCGAATCATGGGCCGGACTACGGCCTGCTACGCCTGACGGACTCCCGGTGATCGACGGCTGCGGCGAACGCTGCTGGATTGCCGGTGGCCATTTCCGGAACGGGATCCTGCTGGCTCCGGGAACAGCGCGGATCGTGAGGGAGATGATTCTCGGCATCCCTCCCACGATCGATATCTCGATTTTCGGCTGCGGCCGATTCGCTGCTGCTGCCCTCCGCGGGAACTGAGATCGCGCCCTACTGTGCCACAACCCTGCCGGAGATTCTGGAGTATTCGGCTTCGGAAACGACTCCTTTGCTGACCAGGTCGTGCGGCGAAGAATACGGCCGGTTGTCGATGATGCGGTTGGCGCGGGGAGCGGAAATCCCGGGCAGCGACTCCAGGTCCGCGACGTTGGCCGTGTTAATGTCGACAGCTCCGGATGGGGTTACCCCGGGCGCAGGCTTGGAATTGCTGTTGATGCCTTCCTTTACGCCAGCCGCAATGTCATCGACCTTGCGCTCGGCGTTGGCGGCGGCGACTTTTGCATCTGCAGCAGCCTGCTGTGCCCCTTGCTTGACCTGCTCGGTGGTCTTCGCGGCGTTTTGTTGGAGTTGCTGATCGGTCTGCGCGGTGTTGCAGCCGGCGAGCCAGACGAGGCAAAGGGTGAGGGCCAGCGCGGCCAGCCCAACCGTCCAGGATTTCTTCCACAGGTTCATCGTTCGAGTCATTTGCGTCTCCGATCGCGCATTCATCTCAATGCACTGAAATGGAATCGCTCGCGGGGCATCGGGGTTGCCAACTGAGTTTCACATTGCAAAAAAATGCCTGTTCAGTGCCTCAAAAGCGGGGCTATGATTGCTGGCAACGGCCTCCGCCTACCCCCCGAGCCCGGGTAAAACCCGGACCCGCTCGGTATCCAGGAGCCGGCTCAAATTCGAGTCCCGAGGTGCTCTATGAGCGCTGTGGTCTATTTGTGGATCGTCTGGGCCGGAGTTTTGGCGATCTTACTAATTCTTCTGGCCTATCGCGGCACACTCACCAGGTATGAGGAAGACCAGCTCTTTCTAGATGAAGCAGAAGACCACCAGAAGAAAGCACACAACGAGCTTCTGGCCAAAGTAAACAAGATTCAACCCTTCGTGCGGATCGCGACCGGTGCGACCTGTGTGCTTTCCGCATGCATTCTTGGCATTTACATTTGGGACGCTGTCCAACACATGATGTAACGGCAGAACAATTGGGGTGGGGAGTAGCATTAGGCTACTCCTTTACTCTGAAGCTAAGTCCTTGGTTTATTCCCTGCCCTCCACACCCTGTATTTCTCCCTTCGCAACCACTTCCAAATCGACGGTCTTATCCACGCGAAAGAGAAATGTGCTGGGATCTTTCATGCCCCAATCGACATATGGCACGGTGAAATGCGCGGTTGCGGTGGCGTTGTGTCCTTCGACCTGCACTTTCGCCTCGAGACGGAGGGGGTGGTCCTTTCCGTGAATGGTAAATGTGCCGTCGACGGTTACGTTCTGGGTTGATCCGGCTTTGACTGTGCCTGTGACCTTCTCCGGGTGGAAGATAGCCTGCGGATATTTGCCACTCTCGAGAATTTCCTTCTGCATGCGGCTGTCACGCGAACTGTTGCCGCTCTCCCCGCTCTGGACGTCTACCAGCAACTCACCCTGCGCGGCCCCGGTCGACGGATTAAACGTGATAAGACCGCCCTTGAGCTTGAAGGTCCCGTGCACGGTATGCATATTGCCGTTGAGAATCCAGTGAATTTCGGTGCTCGCGGGATCGACGTGCATGGTGATGGCCTGCGGCGATGACTGGGCGAGCAGCAGCGGAGCGGCGAGCAGCAGGGCCGTGCAGATGGAAAGGCGCGAGGGCAGAGGCTTCATGTTGGTTCTCCCGTTCCGGCAATCAGGGCTTAAGCGGCGACGGCAGCAGGATGCGCGCGCCGAGCCGGGGCGCGTACGCAAGGACGAATCGGTTCAGCGGCTCCTCGCCGAGGTGGACCCGCAGCAGCTTCTCGAAGAGCGCCGGATCGTGGGCAAATACCTGAAGAACTTTACGGCGCAGCGCAGGATAGCGGTCGAGAAGCAGCAGAAGGTGAGCCATCATCTGCGGAAGGCGGAGGGTCTTCGCGTGTCCGGCGGCGTATGGGTCGAGGCTGCCGGATTGGATCGAGCCGGCGAGCAGAACGGCTTGGCGAAAGATCACCGCAAGGCCTTCGCCGGTCACCGCATCGGCCGAACCGGACGCATCGCCAACAAGAGCAACGTTGCCGCGGGCGACTCGGTGAAGCGTACGCGTAGTGGTGATGGAGCCGCGCTCGCGGGAGGCGATTCCTGAATGTCGGAGCTTTTCCCGAAGTGCAGGGATGCTGTCGATGACCTGGGTCGTGCGAGCCAGCTGTGGAAAGCGTGTCACAGCGCCGACGCAGACCTCATTGTCTCCGATCGGAGTGACGTATGCCTGGCCCAGTGGTCCCCAGTGGACCTCGACATAACGACTCCATGGCCTCACCCGGTAATGCATGCGGAAGCCGGCGCGATGCGATCGCAGATTTCCACGATCGAGGCCGGCCCAGGAGCGCACGCGCGAGTTCTGGCCGTCGGCTCCAATCAGGTATCCGTAATTGACGGATTCGCCAGCTAACAACGGCGGCTGATTTGGTGTGAGCGTGACAGGCGCCCCCCAAATCATGCGAACCCCGAGCTCACGGGCGCGGGCGACTAACAGACTGTGGAGCACGGTCCGGCGAACGCCGACGCCTTCGCCAGGAAAATCCGGCGCTGATGGAAAAGCGGCCGAGACGGTCGAATGGTTGTCGCAAAAACGGATTCCGCGGAAGCTTGCGCCGTGGGCCGGAGCGAGATCCACCCCAAGCCGCGTCAGCTCCCGGCGCGAATCGGGCATGATGCCTTCACCGCAGGCCTTGTCGATAGGAGGAACCATGGCGTCGGCGAGGAGCACGTCGAGGCCATGCTGCCGCAATGCAATTGCTGCTGCCAGTCCTGCGGGTCCTCCGCCAACAATCCATACATCACAACGATTCTGCGAAAGACCCATCCCACTCCGATCAGCTGTTAGACGCCGCTACCACTCGAGTAGCAGCATCTCGCAGCAGAATCCCGGACCCATGGCGGCCAGGATGCTGCGCGTTCCCGGCTTGGGCCGCTGATGCTTCATTACTTCGTCGAGGACAACAAGCACCGAGGCCGACGAAAGATTTCCGACGCGCCGCAACGCTTCCCACGAGATGTTGAGGGCTTCCCTCTCCACACCGAGGGCCTCGGCCGAGGCATCGAGGACCTTGGGGCCGCCGGTGTGCATGATCCACGAGCCGATATCGCCGCGCGTAAGGCCGTGTATCCCGAGAAAGGTGTCGACGTCGCGTCCCAGATTCTCGCGAACCACCTTGGGGACGTCGGGAGAGAGCACGATGGTGAAGCCCTTTTCCGAGATGTCCCAGCCCATGACGTATTCCGTGTCCGGGTAGAAGACGCGGTAGGTGTCGACGATGCGCGGACCGGCAAGGGGGACGTTGTCTCCGGCAACAAGGACTGCGGCCGCTCCATCTCCGAAGAGGCCGGATGAGATGAGATTGGCTGCCGACATGTCGCCGCGCTGCCAGGTGAGCGTACACAGCTCGACGGAGAGCAGCACCGCGACCTGGTCGGGATAAGCGCGAACATAATCGGCCGCCCGGGCGAGTCCGGCGGCTCCGGCGACGCAGCCGAGGCCGAAAATCGGGTTGCGCTTGATCTGGGGAGAGAGCTTCATTCGGTTGACCAGGCGAGCGTCTATCGATGGGCTGCAAACTCCGGTGACTGAGACGAAGAACAGCGCCGCAATCCGTTCGCGGGCGAGGCCGGTCTGTTTAAGCAGGCACTCGATCGATTGCTGCCCGAGCTGTTCGGCGGTCTCGATCCAAACATTGTTGGCTTTACCCCACGTATCGAGGCCGTTGTAGTTCTCAAGCGGGCGCGAAAAATAGCGCCAGTCGACGCCTGTACGCGAATGAAGGCGGTCTAGAACCGCTCCGTTATCCGGGCCGTTGCCCCAATAAGTCTTAAGGGCTCCGGCCACCTCCTCCTGGCTAAAGTAGTAAGGAGGATATGCTGTTGTCGTTGCTGCAATGCGCATGCGTTCTTCTTGGCTCCCGTGAGAATGGTATTTCGAGTATGCCGAACCATCACGAAGAAGTCACGATAACATCGTTCCGGGGTTCGGGAGCAAGAGGTTCGGAGAGGCGGCCCAGGGTGTCATTTTGAGGCGAAATCGGGGTCTCCTTGGCGTTAAATGTAGGAAATTCAATTACAATTTCGGCTCCGCCGGGGGCGTCGAGGTTGCGCACCCAGGCGCGGCCCCCATGTGCCAGGGCCACTGCCCTGACGAAGGCAAGGCCGAGCCCGTGGCCTTCGGACTTATCGCCCTTGGCAAAGCGCTGGAAGACGTGAGCGAGCAGTTCGGCTGGAAATCCAGGGCCGTCGTCCCTGACCCGGATCTGCGCCTTTTCTTCCATTTCACCGAGGATGACCATGATGCGGGCGCCATCACCGGCATATCGGAGCTCGTTTTCGAGCAGGTTTGAGAGCACGCGCACGATGAATCGCTGGTCGACCAGCGCGTAGACAGGCTTGGCCGCTATGGTGGTGAGGCTCTGGCGGCGCTCGTGAAATGCGGGTGCGTAGAGTTCGGCAACACGATGGATGAGGTCAGCGAGGTCGGAGGGTTCGCGCCGGAGACGAAGCGCGCCGGCTTCCGCCTCCGCCACATCGAGGGAGGTAGTGACAATCTCAGAGAGGTGGTCAAGGCTCTCGACCGCGCCCGCAACAAGCTCACGCGAGAGGTTCACGTCGTCGGTGGAAAGCGCCGCTTCGAGTCGTCCGCGCACAGAGGTGAGGGGGCTCTTCATGTCGTGCGCGACCGAGTCGGTGAGGGTTTGCAGCTGATTCACCGAGACCGAGATGCGGTCGAGCATCCTGTTAAATGTACGGGCGAGGCGGGCGATCTCGTCATTGGGCTTTTCGGTCGAAGTGACCCGGCTGCTCAGGTCCGCGGTACCGATACTGGCAGCCGCACCGGTGATAGCGTCAACCCGCTTCAGCGTACGACGCATGCTGAGGACGGCGATCACATAACCGAAGGCCACCATGAAGATCCAGGCTAAGAAAAAACCCCACAGAAGACGTGTGAGCATGATCCGAGCGGCGGTGTCCTGCAGTCCGAGATAAATTCTGCCCCTGCCCGGTCCGACGGCGTCGGCAACGACGCGAAATGGCAGCCTCCACCCGGGCACAGTCATGAAGACAGCCGACCGCTCCGGCACTTTCAACTGGCGCAGGCTGGCGATGAAAGGTGCTTTTGCTGATGGACCGACCCACAGCGGCGGTATCCCGCCTTCGCCGTCCTGGTAGAAGAAGACGGTATTTGAAGCATCGTTGTCGTGGCTGTTGAAGGCAACCTCTTGTGTCGCCATCTCAGCGACCTCGCCGACGATGCGTCCGTAGACGGCATCCCCAGGAGTGGTCAGCGCGACCTCCTTCAGCGTTTCGCTTTCGCCGATGAGCCACGAGTCGGTACGCTCGCGAATGGTGCGGGCGACCAGGCTGTACATCACGAAAAACACGAGAGCGCTGATTGCTGCAAAGGCAATCGTGCTGCGCAGCGCGAGACGCCATGCGGCGGTGCGGTAAAACGAGCTACTAATCCTTGAGAACATAGCCCACTCCCCGCATCGTCCTTATCAGCGGCCTCTCGGAGTCACGGTCAACTTTATTCCGGAGCCGGTGAATATGCACATCGACGATATTGGTCGATGTGTCAAAGCGCATCTTCCAGACGTGGTCGAGAACCATGCTGCGCGTAACGACGCGTCCGGCGTTGCGGCAAAGATATTCGAGCAATGCAAACTCCTGCTGGGTGAGCTGCAGCTCTGTCCCGCCGCGATGAGCCTCGCGCCGAATGAGATCCAGCTCGAGGTCGCCAACGCGAAGCCGTGTAGTTTCAGGCTGGTTGGGTGTGCTGCGCCGAAGCAACGCACGGAGCCGCGCCAGAACTTCGGCGACGGCAAAGGGCTTGGTGAGGTAGTCGTCTCCGCCGCGGTCGAGGCCGAGCACACGCTCGTCGACTGAACGCCGCGCTGAAAGAATGAGCACCGGCGCGGCCACCCCCTGGGCACGAAGGCGGTGGATGAGGTCGAGGCCGTCCATGTCGGGCAGGGTCAGATCAATGACCATCGCGTCGTGTATGCCTTCAAGCGCCAAATGCTCGGCCTGGGCGCCCTTCGCACAGGCGTCGACAAGAAAGCCGGCCTCGCCCAGGGCACGGGTGAGAAAGTCGCGAATTGTGTGGTCGTCTTCGACTACCAGAAGCCGCACGTGACCTGAGTTTCCCTTCGTTAAACCTTAATGGCCCGGCCGGCCAGTTCGAGCGCGTCCTGCCAGAAGCGCTTGGATGAGTGTACGACTTCGAGGACTTCAACGAGAGAGCGGGTGAACGCATGGAGACTTTCATCGCGCACACTCAATGGTGGCGCGGCTTTCAACACCATGAAATTGTTACCGCAGATCTGGGTAAGGATGCCGTGATCGCGGTAGAGCCGCATCACGATGATCTGGCCGAACATCGCAGGGTGGATCCGGTGGAATGCCTCATACGACAAGCGAAGACGAAGCGATTTCGGCGGTCGGAAGGCGATTCCAGAGAAATGGCCGATGCCACGGACCTCATCGACCATTTCGTATGGTGCCAGCGCCGCGCTGAGACGGGAGCGGAAGGCTTCGCCCTGGATGAGCGCGCGTTCGGCAAGAGACTCGGAATCAAGGACATAGAGAGCCGCTAGCCCGGCACGCATGGCGAGGCCGTTTTCGCTGTATGTGGATGTGTGCACGATGGCCCTGCCAAGAGAGTGGTAGACGCTGGAATAAATTGAGTCGGTCATCAGCACGGCACCGACCGGGACGAGCCCACCGCTAAGCGCCTTGGCAAGAATGACCATATCCGGATCGAGGCCGAAGTGATGGGCAGCGAGAAAACGGCCTGTGCGACCCAGGCCGGTCTGGACTTCGTCGAGGACAAAGAGGGTGCCGTATTTGCGGCAAAGCTGTTGAGCCCGTTCCAGATAATCCTGCGGGGGCAGCACGATACCGGCCTCGCCCTGGATAGGCTCGAGGATCAGAGCCGCGAATTTTCGGGTCGCAAGGCGCCTTTCGAGGTCAGCGATGTCGCCGAAGTCCACGAACTCCACTCCAGGAATGAGCGGGCCGAAGCCGCCTGACCAGAAGCGATGGTCCATAAGCGCGAGAGCTCCGCAGGTAAGCCCGTGGAAAGCGCCTCGTGCCGCGAGAAGGCCGTCGCGATTTGTCGCAGCGCGGGCGAACTTGATTGCGGTCTCCGCGCCTTCGCTGCCGGAATTGGCGAAGTAAACCTTGGTGAGCCGCCCTCCCGCACGCGCGCAGAGCTTTTCAGCAAGCTCGCCGGCGGTGGCGGCGATGTGGCTCTGGAGCATTGCCGGACCAGAGCGATCGAGCTCCTCGTGGAGCTCGGCGATGACGTGGGGGTGGTTGTGCCCGAGGTTGTGGACGCAGTACCCGGAGAGGAAGTCGAGTATGGTGCGGCCGTCAGCGGTGCGCAGCTTCTCCCCCCGGCACTCCACGTAGTCGGTATTCATCTGAAGGAGGCTGAGCAGGCGTGCCCATTGCGGATTGACGTGCTCGGAATAGGCAGTCTTGCCGGGAACAGCTTGTTCAACGGAAATTTCTCTGCTCACGCGTTCGGATTCCCCGAATTTCAGCTTTCAGCATAGATGGCTGGTCTTGCTCGTCTATTTCATTGAAATTACAAAGGCTTAACGGAATAACCATTGCTCAGGGTTGGGGTTGGACGGAGAGGATACGAGTCAGGAGCCCAAAAAGATAACCGGCGAGAGGGATTTCGGCACGCAAATCCGTGTATCTTTTGGCTATACAAGCACATCTTTTAGCCGAGGCTGGTGCCCGTGCGCGCCGGGCTCGTCATTACCCTCTAGCGGTTGACAAAGGATGTGGCTTCATCCGATCGGGTTGAGCGGTTCCATCCCAAGCACGGGCTGATCGTCAAGTGACAACCGGGCCTAGGTTAGGGCTCATGATTCCCGTGAGCGGGTGAGCGTTCGCAACGGGACAAGAGGTGTAAGCTGCTGACTCAAAGAATTCTGAAATCAGGGTCGAAACCGGAACCCGTTGCCGGCACAGCTGTACGCGACCCGCAAAGACGCCTTCTGATTCTGCTTTTCGCCGTTTTTGCCTTCTGCGTTGCAGCCGGGAGGACAGGCCTCGCGCAACGGCCTTCCGGACCTGAGCCTCAGACAGGCACGATCGTGGGCACAGTGAAGGACACGGCGGGGGACATCGTTCCCGGCGCAGCTGTCGTTCTTCAGGGGTCCGATCCGGCCGACCGGCATAACGAAGAGGCGAACGACAACGGGTTCTTCTCGTTCAGCGATGTCCGGCCGGGCGCGTATCACGTCACGGTGAGCGCCAAAGGTTTCGAAAACTGGACCTCGCCAGCGCTGACGCTGACGCCAAGGCAGTATCTGGAGCTTCCGACTGTCAAGTTGAAGCTCTCCGTTGTGGTCACTTCGGTGACGGCGGCGGTGAGCACCGAACAAATTGCGACGCAGCAGGTTGAGATCGAAGAGAAGCAGCGGGTGCTGGGTTTTATCCCCAACTTCTATGTGGTTTACGACGAGCACCCGGCGCCGCTGACTCCAAAGCTCAAGTTCAGGCTCGCTCTCAAGACTTCCATCGATCCGATTACTATTCTCGGCTCGGCTTTTGTTGCCGCGATCGACCAGGCCGGCGATACGCCCAACTACGGCCAGGGATGGGATGCCTACGGCCAACGCTTCGGGGCCAATTACGCGAATGGACTGACCGACATCTTCATCGGAGGAGCGATCCTTCCTTCCCTTCTGCACCAGGACCCGCGCTTCTTCTACAAGGGAGACGGAACGGTCAAGGCGCGCATAATCTATTCACTCCTCAATCCGTTCAGAACCAAAGGCGATAACGGCAAATGGCAGCCGAACTACTCCGGCCTCGGCGGATACCTGGCTTCGGGGGCCATCTCGAATCTCTACTATCCTGAATCGAATCGCGGCGCGGCGCAGTTATTCAGAACATTTGGCGTCGACGTTGGCGCCGACATGGCGAATGGGCTGATTCAGGAGTTCCTGTTGAAGAGACTGACCCCGTCGGCGAAAAATCGGCAATGAATAGGGCCTGTTAACAGGCCCTAAAACGTGACCGGAACCGCTCGCTCTACTTCGGCCGACTTTTCGGCGGCCTCGACAGTCTGAGCGATGAGGGTGGCGATCGTCATAGGGCCAACCCCTCCGGGGACGGGCGTGTAAGCCGCGCAGCGCTCTATTGCGGGGGCAAGCTCGATGTCTCCGATGCCGCCGGGGTGGTATCCGGCGTCGACGATAACGGCTCCATCGCGAATCCAGTCGGCCTTGATGAACTCCGGCTTGCCGACGGCGCCGACGAGAATCTCGGCGCGGTGGACGACCTCGGACAGGTTCTTTGTGCGCGAGTGGCAGATGGTAACGGTGGCGTTGGCTCCCAGCAGCATCATCGCCATGGGCTTGCCGAGGATGGGACTGCGGCCGACAACCACGGCCTCTTTGCCTGACGGGTCAAAGTTGTAGCGCTTCAGCAGGCGCATGATTCCAGCGGGAGTGGCGGAGCCGTAGGCGTGCTCTCCCATGGCCATGCGGCCGAAACCGTGGCTGGTAACGCCGTCGACATCCTTCTCGATGGCGATGCGGTCGAAACAGACGCGCTCATCGATCTGGTGCGGAACAGGATGCTGCAGCAGGACGCCGCGAACGCGTGGATGCGCGTTGAGTTCGTCGATCGAGGAAAGCAGCTGTTGCGTTGTGGTCTCCTCGGGGAGCGTGATGCTGAGCGACTCCATGCCCACGCGGCGACAGGCATTGCCTTTCATGCGAACATAGGTGGCCGATGCGGGATCGTCGCCAACCAAGATGGTAGCGAGGATGGGCGGATCAGGGTTTCCGGTTTTTTCCTTGAGCGCGTGAACCCGTGCCGAAAGCTCGCCTTCGAGCTCCTTGGCGTACGCCTTGCCGTCGAGAATCAATCCAGCCATATAGGGGTAGTGTAGCGGCGGCTGCGCTGGCGGTAAAACAGCCAGGGATGACGTGATCGGAGTTGTCTTTCTAACTGGCTACGCTGCTCGCTGCCGGCCGCTTTCCGCTGACTCGCCGTCTACTCCGCTTCGGCTAAGGTCAACTGGTGCCGAACGTCGGCGCCGCGTATCCAGAAGATGACATCGGCTGCGATGTTGGAAGCGTGGTCGGCAATGCGCTCGAGATTGCGGCAGACGATGATGGCCTGCAGCGCCTGAGAGGTAGTGGTTGGGCGATCCTGAATGACGCGTAGAAGTTCGACCTGCGCTACGCGGTTCATACTGTCGATCTCATCGTCCATATCCATGACAGCCTCTGCCACCTGCGCATCGCCCTCGATCAGGGACTGGATAGAGCTCCGGATCATCACTCCAGCGTGTTCGCCCATGCCACCGATATCGACGGGCAGGTCGACAGGATCTTCACCGATGAGATCCAGGCAGCGGAAGACGATGCTCATGGCCTGGTCGCCGATGCGCTCGAGGTCTCCGTTGATCTTGATGACTGCAAGGATGAAGCGGAGATCCACGGCCATGGGCTGTTCCATGGCAAGGAGGTCATAGGCGAGTTCATCGACCTCGCGGTGGGCGGTGTTGATGGCTGTCTCGTTCTCGCGCACGTATTGGCAGAGGCCGGCGTCGCGATGCATGTAGGCATGCACCGCGGAATCCGTTGCCTGCTGGGCCAGGGCAGCCATGGCCAGCAGCTTGTCCTTGAGCTCTGCGAGTTGCATATGGAAATGGATGCGCGGCAAGACTCCTCCAAACCTTCATTGTGCATCATGCAACATGACAACTTCGCGAATTTTTGCGCCCGGGAGTCGTACCCTTTGGGGACGCGCACGGCTCTCAGGCCAGGCGCTCTTCGGCCTGCTGTGCGGCTTCGTAAATCTGGTCGAACGACTCGACGGCGTAGAGCACCTTCTGCATCTCGGAAACAAGGAACTGCTGGTCGAGGACCTGATCGAGATTGAAGTCGCGAATCTCCGGACCACGGCCACTCCGAATTCCTTCGATAAGCCTTGTCGATTCCCCGTGTGAGGAGATGAGCCCGCTGCCGTAGAGCTTGACTTCGCCATCCTGGCGGATCACGCCAAACTCGACGGTGAACCAGAAGAGACGGCCCATGCGCTCCAGCTTGTCCTTTGCCGTGCCGCGGGCGCTGTCGACGAGACGCGCGCATACCTTGCCATACTGCTGCAGGAAATCGGCAAAGACGGGGTGGGCATGCATGGGGACATGTCCGAAGACATCATGGAAAATGTCAGGCTCGGGCGTGTATTCAAGAGAATCGCGGCTGCGCAGCCAGGTGGTGGTGGGAAACTGGCGCGTGGCGAGCATCTCGAAGAAGGCGTCAGGCGGCAGAAATCCGCTGACGGCGGTGACGTTCCAGCCAGTCCGAGGACCGAGGCGCCTGTTCACCTCGGCAAAGTTGGGAATCGTATCTTCGCGGAGGCCGATCTGCTCGAATCCATTGAGATACTCCTGGCAGGCGTGCTCGCGTAGCTGGGGCATCCGGCGCCTGACCAACTCCGCCCAGACGGCGTGCTGCTCGGGCGTGTATGCAGCCCAATCCTGCTGGATGAGGTAAGGTTCGGCAACGGTCAGCGCGGCGGCCTGAGGGTTCATGAAAAATTCGACTCCGGCAAAACATTTAAGGGTTGCACCGGAGGAGCAGGGGTGTCAAATGCTAGCCGGCCAACGATCCTCGGTTGGCTACCGGGATAAAATCGCTTGGACATTTCGCATCGTGAGCGGGATGGCGTATGCAGCAAACTCACGGTTTGGCATGACGGAGGAAAGCTCGTGATCAACCTGTATCGCCGTATCTGCATGGCCACCATCGTCGCGCTGACGTCAGCAGGCAGCATCGCTGCGCAGCAGGCTGCGCCATCTGGAACATTCGTGCTGCATAAGTTTGCCAAGGCGATCGGGAGTGAGACGTACTCCATTGAGACAAAGGGCGATACATACACGCTGACTTCTCACTTCCTGTTCACTGACCGCGGGGAGAAAGTACCTCTGGAAACGACGTTTGTTGCGCACACGGCCGATATGACGCCGGTTTCGTACGCCGCAAAAGGCAACGCATCGCGGCAGTCCGAAATGGACGACAGCGTGACGGTGAACGGCGACACGCTCTCAATCACCAGGACCGGCAAGAAGGAGACGGTGACAGCCGGTGCGCCGTGGTTCATCACGGATGGGTATTCTCCGGTGGCAATGCAGGAGCAGATGATGCGCTGGTGGCTGACCCACGGCAAGCCGGCGGAGTTCACCGTGTATCCATCGAAGGCGAAGGTTCACATTGAGCCAGCGGGGACGGTGAATGTTGGAGGATTGGCAGCGCACGGCTACACAATTGGCGGGCTGATCTGGGGGCAGGAGTCGCTGTGGATGGACGACGCGCAGAATCTAGTCGCGTTGGTGAGCACCGACGCGGAGTTCGACCACTTTGAGGCGATACGACAGTCTTATCAGGAGAATCTGGGTACATTCATCGCGGCGGCCGTGCAGGCCGATCTTGGGGCGCTGGCGAAGCTGACAGCAACGGCGCGGATGGCTCCCGCGCACCGGCTGGCGATCACAGGGGCGATGCTTGAGGATTCGACGGGAGCGCCGCCAGTGAAGGACAGCGTGATCCTGATTGAGAACGGCTTGATCAAGGCGGCGGGAGCGCGGGGACAGGTGCGCATTCCGAAAGACGCGACAGTTCTCGATGCAACGGGCAAGTACGCGGTGCCGGGACTGTGGGACATGCATGCCCATTACGAGCAGGTGGAGTGGGGACCGATCTATCTGGCCGCCGGCGTAACCAGCGTACGTGATGTCGGCAACGAATTCGATTTCATCCGAATTCTGCATCAGGAGCTTGATCGCAAGGAGAATCCGGCGATCGGGCCGCATCTGGAGTTCGCCGGGATCATCGATGGCACCGGGCCGATCTCGCTCGGCGCGGTGATCGCCGACACGCCGGAACAGGCTCGGCAAAAGGTGGACGCATACAAGGCAGCGGGTGCAAAGCAGATCAAGATTTACAGCTCTGTGAAGCCGGAGATCGTAAGGGTGATCACAGCAGATGCGCATGCGCAGGGAATGACGGTGACTGGGCATATTCCGGAAGGAATGACGGCCATCGAGGGCGTGCACGATGGAATGGACCAGATCAACCACATCAGCTTTGAACTGCCGTACTTTACTCGGCCAGTGCTGGGCGCGGATGGAAAGCCGGACCAGATGAAGGTCCCGGTGCTGGAGTTGGACGGGCCGAGAGTGAAAGATCTGCTATCGACGCTTGAGACGCATCGCACGGTCCTCGATCCGACGGTGGCACTGTTCGAGACATTTATGAACACCAAGCCCCTCGATCAGCTCGAACCTGGCATCGATCATGTGCCTCCGCAGTTGCGGGAGGCTCTGGATAGTCCGCCGGCAACCGGAGACAGGGCGGCTCTGGTGGATGCCCGATGGAAACAGGTAATTGCGACTCTTCACGCGCTGCATGCGGCGGGCATTCCCATCGTTGCGGGAACTGACCAGGCTATTCCCGGTTACTCGCTGCATCGAGAGATAGAGATTTATGCCGAGGCGGGATTCACTCCGCTCGAAGCGCTGCAGGCGGCAACAATTGAAGCCGCGAAAGCGCTCGGAGTAGAGAAGGAATCCGGCTCACTCGAGGCAGGCAAACGCGGCGACGTCCTGCTGCTCAATGCCGATCCACTGGCCGATATTCACAACACTCGTGCGGTATGGAAGACGGTGGCAGCGGGAGCGGTCTATGATCCAGCGCCGCTTTGGCAGAGCGTGGGGTTCACGCCGTAGGCAACGGCTGCATCCGTTGCAAACGGGGGTCATCTAATTCCTGGACCTCCTATGAACGACGAATCTAGACTCTCGCGGACTGCTTTGTCAGTGCTGGACCTTGCACATGTGCGGCAGGGTGGCGATGCAGCGGAGGCTTTCCGCAACACGCTGGACCTGGCACAGCATGCGGAACGCTGGGGATACAAGCGCTTCTGGCTCGCCGAGCACCACAACATTTCGGGCGTCGCGTCAGCAGCGACATCGGTGCTTATCGGGTACGTAGCCGGAGCGACGAAGACGATTCGCGTTGGATCGGGCGGAATCATGCTGCCGAACCACGCGCCGCTGGTGATTGCCGAACAATTTGGCACCCTGGAGGCGCTGTATACGGGCCGCATCGATCTAGGATTGGGCCGTGCACCGGGCGGCGATTACGCAGCGGCGCGGGCTCTGCGCAAGGACCTGAAGGGGCAAGGTGACGACTTCCCTGCCCTGCTGGCGGAGTTGCGCGGGTATCTCGCTCCGCCACGGCCGGGTCAGCCGGTGACGGCCTATCCGGGAGCGGGTTCCAACGTTCCGATCTGGCTGCTGGGTTCGAGCGGCCTCAGCGCGGCGCTTGCCGGGGAGCTTGGTCTGCCCTTCGCCTTCGCATCGCATTTTCAGCCGGGCAATCTGATGGAGGCCCTGGAGCTTTACCGGAAGAGGTTTCGCCCGTCGGAGGTGCTGGACAGGCCGTATGCGATGGCCGGAGTTCCGGTCGTCGCAGCTGATACGGATGAAGAGGCTCGACGGCTCGCGACTACTCCGCAGCAGGCGTTTCTGAATCTGATTCGGAATCATCCTGGCCCTCTGCAGCCTCCGGTTAAGGAGCTGGGCTGGAATCCTTTCGAGGAAGCGGCGGTCGCATCGCGATTCGGCGCCGCGGTGGTAGGGAGCACCGAAACCGTTCGCCGTGGGCTCGAAAGGTTCCTTGCTACAACACAGGTAGACGAACTGATACTTGCGACGACGGTCTACGATCACGCCGCAAGACTGAGGTCATACGAGATGGTGGCGGAGTTGGCGGGAATGAAGGCAGCGCACCATGCGGAAGCTGTTCCGGCGTGATCTGTTCCGGCTTGTTTAGGGCGGCGTGACGACAATGAAACCTATCCATCCACAGACGCGCATCGGACATGTCCACCTGAAGGTCGCCGACCTGGACCGGGCGCTCGCCTTCTACCACGGGGTGCTGGGGTTTACCGTAACCCAGCGCATGGGCAACAGCGCGGCCTTTCTCGCCGCAGGCGGATATCACCATCACATCGGCCTCAACACCTGGGAGAGCTTTCGGGGGGCGGCACCGGCGCCGGGCACGACGGGGCTGTACCACCTGGCGATTCTCTTCCCCACCCGGGCAGAACTCGCCGATGCCCTCGACCGGCTGATCCAGGCGCGCATCCCGCTCGAAGGCGCCGCAGACCACGGAGTCAGCCACGCGCTCTACTTGCGCGATCCTGACGATAACGGCGTTGAGCTCTACTGGGATCTCCCGCCCGAGCAGTGGCCACGTACGGCGGAGGGCGAACTCGCCATGGTCACACGCCCCCTCGATCTGCGAGCGCTGCTTCAGGAACGAGACGCTCCGGAAGCGAGCGTCGGTCCTCCTGATCTTGCATGAGCCTAAGACGCCGTCTCACCGCTTCGGGAACGAGATAATCAACTGGTCAAGCGGCAGGCTGTCCGTCACTGCTTTCGGCGGCGAGACAGGTGTGATGGTCAGTGGAGTTCCTTCCGCTTCGGCTTTGTCGAACGCGGCGGTTCCGGGTGTTGAACCCGTGATCTCAAATGAATCGATCTCATAGGGCAACCCATTCGAGGCAAGTGAAGAGGGACCGTCCATCACCTGAAAATGCAGGTGCGGCGCGATGGTGTTGCCTGTGTTGCCTACAAGGCCGATAACCTGGCCACGCGTAACGCGGTCTCCTTTGTGGACGCGGACGCTGCCGGGCTGCATGTGCGCGTAAAGAGCGTAACGATGCTGGCCAAGGTCGAGGATGACGAAATTCCCGTCAGCCTCCGCCGGCGTGATCTCGCTGGGAAATTTGCCCGGCGTTTGCGTTCGCTGGTCATTGGCAGAGTCAACCACGGTCGCATCGGCAACTGCGACTACGGGTTTGCCGTAGATGGCGTAGCTCTCAGGCTTTTCCCGGGGGCCGGCGTAGATGCGGCGTTCGCTGTCTACCTGCTCCCAGTCGACGGCCATGCGTTGCGAGATCCAGGCGCGTCCATCGATAGGCAGCGCCGCGCGAGTGTGACGGGTGGCGTCACAGCAGGAGTCGGCTGAGATATAACCGCTGCCCTCGAGCGGCGGGCCTATGACGACGACTGGTTGGCGGTCAACTTTGGTGGCTCCTCCGGTTTCGATCAGCTCCTGATGACCGGGTGGGGCGGCTGCTGCTCGCAACGTGACGCGGTGGGTGATTTGGTTCGGGATCGTGCCTGATTCGAGAATCACGTGCAGGAACAGCAAGGCCGCTGTGCTCCTGGGGAGACTCGCGGTGGATTCGCGTTGACCGGCAGGCTGAAGGCGCGTAGCTATCGTCGCGGCATCCACAATTTGGAGAACTTTGCCGTCGCCAAGAACTTCCACCTTCTCGGGGGCGATTACGCTACTCGAGAAATTGGTCATTGCCAGCTCGTAGACGAGATGCGTGCGGCCATCGGAGCCGTTGAATGGGACGGGAGCGTCGGGGACGCTTAAAAGAAGGGGTGTCATCTGTTCAGGAGCGTCCGATCCAAAGGCGGAAACGCCAACGGTGGCGAGAACGGCCAGAGCGGGCAAGCAAAAAGAATGTCGGCGGAGACGGGGCATAAGAATCTCGCCATCCTATCTCAGGGGCAGGCCGGTCGCTAGCGGCTTCCTTCACCCATGGAATTTGCCGCCATTTTTTCAAATTTTCATCCTTCCGATCGAGAGGGGAGAGCATCCACAAAGGTATCTACGTCTACAACCTATGGGTATTGGCCAACTCCTTCGCGAAGGGTATATGGTAATGAGTCGCCATGCGCCCGGAAGCGGGATTTGGGCGTCCCGGCGATGATGCGCATCGAAACACTTGGAGTTGTTTAGTATGTCGACCTTGCTTCATCCGGAAGTCTCAATCGAGAAAGATTTTCTTCCCCTTAACGGCACGGATTATGTCGAGTTTTACGTCGGCAATGCGCGCCAGGCGTCGTATTTTTACCGGCTTGCGTTCGGCATGAAGCTAGTGGCGTACGCCGGCCCGGAAACCGGTTTGCGCGACCGTGCTTCGTATGTCTTGCAACAGGGCAAGATCCGCTTTGTGTTTACCACCCCACTGCGGCCCGATGGCGAAATTGCCCACCACGTGCATCGCCATGGAGACGGCGTGCGCGACGTGGCGCTCTGGGTCGATGATGCCCGCCAGGCCTGGAAAGAAACGACGAAGCGCGGAGCGCGGAGCGTTCACGAGCCCTACGAATTGAAGGACAAGTACGGAACCGTCAAGTTGGCAGCAATCGCGACGTACGGCGATACCATCCATACGTTCGTCGACCGCTCGAATTACAGCGGACCCTTTCTGCCAGGCTATCGCTCTGAAAGCGAAGATAATCTGGCCCGCCCGGTGGGGCTTAAGTACGTCGACCACATGGTCGGCAACGTCGGCTGGAACGAGATGAATCGCTGGGTGGATTTCTATTCTGACGTGATGGGCTTCTCACTCTATCAGCACTTCGACGACAAAGATATTTCGACCGAGTATTCGGCACTGATGTCGAAGGTGATGTCCAACGGCAACGGGCGCGTGAAGTTTCCCATCAACGAGCCGGCGGAGGGGCGGAGGAAGTCACAGATCGAGGAATATCTGGAGTTCTACCATGGCCCGGGCGTGCAGCACATCGCTTTGGCAACCGATGACATTCTGTCGACGGTCTCGAAGCTACAGGCGCAGGGCGTCGGGTTCCTCAAGGTTCCGCACAGTTACTACACGGAGCTTGAGCATCGCGTGGGCCGTATCGATGAGCCGATCCACGAACTCGAAAAGCTCGGCATTCTCGTCGACCGCGACGATGAAGGATATATGCTGCAGATCTTCACGCGTCCGGTGGAAGACCGGCCAACTCTGTTTTACGAAATCATTCAGCGCAAAGGCAGCCGAAGCTTCGGCAAAGGCAACTTCAAGGCGCTGTTTGAGGCAATCGAACGAGAACAGGCCGAGCGCGGCAATCTGTAGTCCAAGGTCGGAAACAACGGGGGATCCGGACGCCGGATCCCCTGACTTTTGCCTATTCTTCTTCGGGCGCTGCGACAATTCTTTCGCGGGCGATGTGCAGGCTCTGGTGAGAAGTCATGAGGAACTTCCAGCGCTGGCGACGACGGTAAATGGCGTAGAAACGCCAGCTGGCGACGAGAACCCCTGCCGCGAAAACCAGCCAGATACAGAATGCCAGCGATCGATGCATGGAGGTGTCCTCTATCAGCAAGTCTAATTGATGGCGTTCCGTATCTAACCGCTTCAGTCGGCGACCATGAGCTCGCCAGGCAGGATGGGGCGCGTTCGAGGCAGTTGTCCAAACGCGGCGGCCAGGCACATGCCAGCGAGCACGGTGCAGTAGACAGCCAGCTTTGCGATGTCGGTCGTGTGGTTTTTCGGCAGTATCTTCCACAGAATCAGCAACACGGTCTGCGCGGCGGTGACGGCCCAGACCGCTCCGTAGAAATAGCGGCGCTCCCAGCCTTCTCCCTTGGTGGAGCGGCGGACGCGAGGTAGAACGCCGATGACCCCGAGCGCGAGAACCGTGATGAGCAGCGGTGTATAGCCGCGGGCATAGATCTGCTTCATATACCAGGTGCCCGTCGCGACTGCGACGATCAATCCGGCCAGATTGAGCAGAGCAAAGTTGAGCAGGGCGTTCCAGGCGAAGGTGTAGCAGATGCGCCGGTAAAGCGGATTGGGGCGATCCTCTGTGAAGCGCAGGATGTAAGGCGCGGGCTCAGCGCCGGGCAACTGTCCGCAGAGCGCAGCGATGCCCGTACCGACAAGGACGGCTACGAGCCAGATGAGATTGCCCACGCTGCCTCCCCGCGCAAAAAGGTCGAAGGTCAGCGGGCCCGGGGCGAGAAAGAAAACCCAGATCCAGATGGGCCAGTGCGCGACTCTGTACCAGCGTTTGTTGCGCGTGCGCATCTTGCGCGCGTCGGCGTATTCAACTTTGACGGTATAAGGCATTGGCTAGATTAATTGGCTCTGGCGATGGTTTCCCTCGACACCGGCTCAAACTCCAGTTCGACCGTGTCGTCTATGACGCGGACCCGTACATCTTCGAGTGACCGCACGACCCAATCGGCGGCAGCAAGGCTCTCGACTGAATGCGAGAAGAGCGTAGCAAGAACTTTACAGCCGGCGGCGTGTCCAGCTTTTGCGCCTGACGCCGAGTCTTCGATCACAAGACACTCCTGGGGAGCGAGCCCGAGGAGTTCCGCACCACAGCGATAAGGTTCGGGATCGGGCTTGCCCTTCGTGACCATGTCGGCGGTGATCATACGGTCCGGCACGGGGATCCCTCCATAGCCCATGCGCGCGCGGGCGAGGCGATCGGTTGCGGAAGTGACCACGGTCCAGTACTTCTCCGGCAACGATTCAAGAATGGGCTTGACGCCGTTGAGGATCTCGAGACCGTCACGGTCTTCGACCTCGAGCTCCTCGATGTACTTGAGCTCCTCATCGGCGTTGAGATCGGGACGCAGGAGCCGAACCGTCTCGATGGCGCGGCGGCCGTGAGCCGTGTGGATGGCTTCGGCGATGTTCATGCCATGGCGCTCGGCCCACTTGGTCCAGCTGCGCTCGACCGAGCCGAGTGAGCTGACAAGGACCCCATCCATATCGAAGAGAATGCCGCGAACGCGAAGGATCATGGAAAACAGATGTCTCGCCTGGGATGGAGGCTGCATTCTTCGTCAGAGATACAGCCTCTTTGACCTGTGATTACAGCTTCGCGAAGAAGGCCTTCATGCGGTCGACGCCCTCTTCGACATCGGGATGGCAAACGGCATAAGCAAGCCGCAAGTGCTCTTTGGTCCCGAAGGCCTCGCCGGGGACGGTGACCACATGCGCCTCGTGCAGGAGGCGTGAAGCGAGCTCGAGCGTCGTGTGGGCTCCGGGCTTGCCGAGGTAGGCCCTCACGTTGGGATAAACGTAAAAGGCACCTTCAGGCCTGGTACAGGTGACACCAGGAATATCGGCAAGCCTGCCGAGAATGCGGTCCCGCAACGCGAGATAATCGGCCCTCATCTCGGCAACGCACTCCTGCGAGCCGTTGAGCGCGGCGACAGCGGCCTTCTGCACAAAGTGCGCAGTCGACGAGGTCGACTGGCTCTGCAGCTTGCTCATGGCGGCGATAATCGGCTTGGGGCCAAGGGCGAAGCCCGCGCGCCATCCGGTCATGGCATAAGTCTTCGAGAGCGAGCCGAGCACGATAATGTGCTCTTTGCAGTCAGTAAACGATCCTCCGCTTACCAGCGCGCCCGTATATTGCAGGTAGACATAGCACTCGTCGAGCAGCAGATAGATGCCGCGCTCGTGAGCAAGGCGCACGATGCGCTCGAGATCGGCGGGCGCAATCACCGAGCCTGCAGGATTGGAAGGCGAGTTCAGGATGATGGCCTTGGTGCGGGGCGTAATTGCCTTCTCGATTGCCTCGGCGGTGATGCGGAAGTTCTCCGATTCATCGGTCTCGAGGTAGACAACTTTGGCTCCGGCATACTGAGCGATGTCTTTGTAGGAGACCCAGTAGGGCACGGGCAGAATGACTTCGTCACCGTGATCGACGAGCACCTGGATGGCGTTGAAGATGGCCAGCTTGCCGCCGGTGGTGAAAACCGCCTCCTCGTGTGTGTAATCCGAGCCGAAATCGCAGGCGTGACGCTCCACGATAGCCTTGCGCACTTCGGGTATCCCCGAGACCACCGTGTAGCGCGTGAAGTTTTCGTTGATGGCCTCAATCGCGGCGTCTTTAATGTGCCGCGGCGTGGCGAAGTGCGGCTCGCCGGCTCCGAAGTCGACCAGTTTGATGCCTTGCGCGCGCAGCTTGGCGGCTTCCGCGGTGACGGCCATGGTGGCCGAGACCTCAATGCGTCCGATGCGATCTGCGAAGACTTTGGTGGCAGTGGCTGCTGTCGTCATGATGATTCTATTTTTTCAGATTTTGCCCGCTTGGTGGGGAGAAATGCGGAGCCCGCATGCAAGAGTTGATCAGCTTTTTGGAACACGCTGTTTGAGACGGTCAATGACCAGCTGCGGAACGAGGCCTTCGACCGATCCGCCCAGAATGAAGACCTCTTTGACGAGCCGGGAGCTGACAAAGGAGTACTTGGCGTCTGGCATGAGGAAGATAGTCTCGAGTTCTGGAGCAAGACGGCGGTTCATCAGTGCCATCTGGAACTCGTACTCGTAGTCGCTGATGGCTCGGATGCCGCGCATGACGGCTTGCGCCTGCTGCTCGCATGCGAAGTCGACAAGCAGACCGTCAAATGTGGCGATCGACACATTACCAAAAGAAGAAACTCCCTCTGTCAGCATTTCGACCCGCTCTTCAACGGTGAAGAGTGGATTCTTCGATGAATTGCGAAGGATGGCAACGACCAAGTGGTCGAAGATCTTTGAACCGCGCGCAATCAGGTCCAGATGACCGTTGGTCACCGGGTCGAAACTGCCGGGATAGATAGCTTTGACGGTGCTCACGCCATGGAGGATTCTATCAGGGGGTCGTGGCGCAGTGAATCGATCGGCCCGCTAATCTCTGAGGCGATAGAGCCCAAAACCTACTCTTACAAACAGCTCCGTTGTTGTCTCGTTTCCGACAGCGCGCTTTCCGAGGAAGGTGTTATATGTCCGGGCGGCCCAGCCTGGACATGCCTTCTTCACCATCGCGGCATTAAATGGCCGCCTCAACTTTCCCTGCTCAGCTGCTGTATAGATTTCTTGAGCAAATCGCTTCATACTTCGTACCTAAATCAACTTGCCGTCAAGTCCAGCGATGAATTTAATTCCAGATATATTTAATCGCTGGAGTTTCTTGTCATTCGTGAGAAACAGATCGGCCTGTGCATCCGCCGCGCTGGCAAGATGTATCGCGTCGGCGGGCAACACTGAGTTCGAGGCCCTGATCTTCGCATACACCTCTGCTGTTCTGGCCGTAAATGGAATTAACTCCACCTCCTCACTTCCGAAGAACTCCTTGGTCTCTTTAACTTTCACTGCTGCCTCGGCTTTTTCTGGACCCGTAAGCAGCTCGCCTACGGTGAAGATGCTCGTACACAGAGCGTCTCCGCGTCGCATCATCTCCCGATGAATCTGCCGTACACGCGGCCCAAATTGAGGATGACCTTCGAGAAAATATACAAAAAGCATTGAGTCCCAGTAGACGCGACTCATTGCCTATCCTTAGCGTTCGTTTCCCGGTCATCTCCCTTTATGAACTGAAGCTGTTCCCGTTCGCTTCGAATGAATTTCTCTCCTCCTCCCAGTTGGCGATAGACATCCGCCTGTGTTCCGTAGAGCGCCTCCAAGAGGCTCTTCTTTGGCTTGGCCAGGTCCGACGCTTGCCCTGATGAAGAGATTTTGTACGTGAAGACAGCTCTGGTGCCCATCCCTGAAGGTGGTCCCTCTTTATCAATAAGCTCTAAGCCGGTTTCACGCTGAAACTTCTTTGATCTCAGCGTTGTGCAAACGGACGGAACCCTATTAACCCAATGCAAATCGCGATGCACCTCGCCCGCTTTAATTCGAATGACGCTTTCACCGCGTGCCTTTGCCGGACCCAGGTACTTGGTAAGAATGTGGCGCTGGACTACTTCGTTTAGACCCTCACTCATATTCCCTCCATACACATACAATACGGTACAATCGGGCACTGTCGTCAAGCAAACAAGCAAAAAAATGGCTGCCGAAGCAGCCACTTTTCAAAATCCGAAGAACGGCTTTCTACTGCCGTCTTGCTGCCGGTCTTACCGCTTCCTGGGCGACGGCGGAGCCATTGACAGGAACGGCTGGGACTTCGGGCGTGGCATTGGGACTGACGATCCCGAGCTTCTGGCGAAGCTGCGCGTCCATCTTGGTGAAGACGTCCTTATTATCCTTGAGGAAGGTACGCACGTTCTCGCGGCCTTGCCCAATACGCTCACCGCTGTAGCTGTACCACGCGCCGGACTTCTCGACGATGTTGTTGGCCACCGCCAAATCTAGGACGTCGCCTTCGCGAGAGATGCCCTCTCCATAGAGGATGTCGAACTCGGCCTCACGGAAGGGCGCGGCAACCTTGTTCTTGACGATCTTGACCTTGGTGCGTGAGCCGACCACCACGTCGCCCTCTTTCACGGCGGCGATGCGGCGGATATCGACACGCACAGAGGAGTAAAACTTGAGAGCGCGGCCGCCGGTGGTGGTTTCCGGGTTGCCGAACATCACGCCGATCTTTTCGCGAATCTGGTTAATGAAGATGAGGCAGGTGCGCGATTTCGAGACCGTGCCCGTGAGCTTGCGCAGGGCCTGCGACATCAGGCGGGCCTGAAGACCGACGTGGGAGTCGCCCATTTCTCCGTCGAGCTCAGCCTTGGGAACGAGCGCAGCGACCGAGTCGACCACCAGCACGTCGATGGCGCCGGAGCGAACGAGCGCCTCGGTGATTTCAAGCGCCTGCTCGCCGTAGTCGGGCTGCGAGACGAGGAGGTTGTCGACGTCTACACCAAGTTTCTTGGCGTATTGCGGGTCGAGGGCGTGCTCGGCGTCGACGAAGGCGGCCATGCCGCCGGCTTTCTGCGCCTCGGCGATGATCTGCAGGGTGATGGTCGTCTTGCCCGAGGATTCCGGACCGAAGATCTCGATGACACGGCCCCGAGGAACTCCTCCGACGCCGAGGGCCGCGTCGAAGGAAATCGAGCCGGTGGAGATGGTGGCGATGGGCACGACCTCCCTGCTGCCGAGGCGCATGATGGAGCCCTTGCCAAACTGCTTTTCAATCTGAGAAAGCGCCAGATCTACGGCGCGGGAACGGTCATCAGCCACGTGTGCTTCTCCAGTCTGCGGTACGTATCAAATCGGGACAATCCGGGTGTTTGGGTGCATCCTAACATCAAAACTGCCGGGGCGAAGAAAAATCAAAAACCATAGTAACGTTGACAGCCAGGGCAAGTCCAGCTAGCGGAATTCTAGTGGTCACCCCTGTGCAGAAGGCGGTACGGAATTCCCTATCTTTTCAACAGATCAACCGGCTCGTGCACATCGGTCACGCGGAAGTATCGCGCGAGCGACGGGTGCTGTTTGCGGACGGCTTCGTACATCTCCCAGGCAATGTGGCGATAGGAGAAATGCCCCTGGGGCTGAGAACGGATTTCGGAGATATAAACGGCTTCCGCAAAATCCATCTTGAAAAGCGCGCGGGTGCGAGTACCGAGCGGCAGCAGGTAGGCGGCTGAGTTTGCGTGCTCCAGAGCGGCGCTCGCGGCCAGCTTTGCGGATGCGGCGTAAGCATCGAGCATCGCAGATTCGTAGCGCTGCTGCAGTCCGGCAGCGGCCAGACCTTCAGGCGTGTCGAAGCCGTGCGTGCTGGTGAAGTCCTGCAGCACCTGTATGCAGCGACGGTGACGGTGCATGTCGCGGAAGCCGCCGATATCCATGAGGATGTCGAACTTCAGAGCCTTACCGGCGGAGAATTCGCGCAGGAGTTCGTCATGCTTGCCGCGATGGCGGGTGCCGAGCCCGATGATCTCGTCGCGGCGTGCTTCGCTGAGGGCGGAAACGTGCCGGCGAATCTGGCGATAGGGGGAAGCACAGACTGCGTAGAGCAACGTGGTGGCGAGCTCGACCTCGATGGACTCCTCCCCGTCGATCAAGTCAACCGAGGGCGCGGAGTCGATTGGCTCACTGCCGAGCAGCTCGGCCGCGGCCTGGCGGAGCTCGCGGCGGGTCGCGATCTCATATTCATTGGGCGAAGCGTACTTCACCAGCGTGGGAGCGGTGTGGACCTCGTGCGTGAGCAATGCGGCGGCACGCTCGCCGAGAGCGGGGTCGAGCGCAGCGATCTCCTGCTGAAGTTTGGCCAGCTCGTCGCCGTGGACGTTCCATGCTGCTCCGGTGGCGGCGTCGCGCAGTTTGTTGCCAAGCTGACGGACTTCTGCGTAGGGGCTGGAGAGCAGCCGCGAGATTTGCGTTTCGAGGGTGCGGGCGTTGACGATCTGACCCAGAGAGGTGTTGGTCGCGAGCGGCAGCAGATAGCGAGACACATCGAAGGCGCGGGCGCGGAGCGTGCGCTCGTAGGCCTCGGGCTTCATCTCCGCTGGACGCGGGACCTGGCTCTTGAGCGACTCGAGCATGCCCTCGGCAACTTCGTGGTAGGCGGCAAACAGGGCATCCACGCTTTCACGAAAGAGCGAGGCGGAGTCTTGATCAGTGCCGAAATCGGGCATGTACCAGCCGCTCTTGCGGAAGTTCTGATACCGTGTGGACCGCTCCTGACCGTCCCAGCGCTGCTCGTCGACGAGTACAATCGCGGCTAGCAGTGAGAGGCGTTCGATAGCGAAGGCCAGATGCGCCAGGTCGGCAATGGAACGATGCCCGTACTGGAAATAGAATGTGTTGAGAAACTGCTCCGCGCGCTGGCTGCTGATCTCCTTGAGAGAGTCCCTCATCGACAGGGATGATCGCGAATACTTCGCCATGGCATAGGCCAGCACCTCGGGGTCAGCGCCGTGGACCGCGAACACCTCGGTCTGATTCTGGGACTGCTCGGGAGCCGATGAGGGAACAGGCATGACTTCAGTTTCGGGCATGGGCAATAGGATAAGGTATCCGGCAGAGGCAGGAAAAAAGCTACGGGCTAAGATGTTCTTTTGTTGAGGAAAAGCCCGCTTTGAACCGTGACCCACGCTACGACAGTCCTGTTTTGCTACAAGATTCGAGAAAAGGCGTGAACGACTTCGCCAACTTCGACCAGCGCGTACGGGGCAATTGGATCCACTCCCGTCTGGCCGTCATGCTGGCCACGTCCTCGGAACCGGAGGAGATGCGCGAGATCCTTTCCGCTACCAGCCACCGGCCGTGGCCGCTGCCAAAATCGCAGTGGATCATGACCCAGCGCTGGAACGATCTTCTCTTCGCGCACTGGCCCGTTGCGCCAGCCCAGATTGCGCCGCTGCTTCCCGCCAACCTCACCCTGGATACCTTCGACGGCTCAGCCTGGGTAGGGATCGTGCCCTTCTGGATGGACCAGATTCGCATGCACCGCTGGCCGGAGATTCCCGGCACGAACCGCTTCCCCGAACTCAACCTGCGCACCTACGTCCGCGAGGCCCACTCAAACCTAGGAGGCGTGTACTTCTTCTCGCTCGATGCCGCCAATCCGCTAGCGGTCGCGGGAGCACGGCTCTTCTTTAAGCTGCCTTACTACTGGTCGAAGATGCGCATCGAGCATTGCGACAACCGCGAGTTTCTGTACTCGAGCCAGCGCCGGTTCGCTAAGGTTCCGGCCCGGTTTCGCGCGCGTTACCGCAGCCTGGGACAGGCCTCAGATAAGCAGGATTTGGAACAGTTTCTCACCGAGAGGTATGCGCTCTACACGGCGGACAAGGGAGGCGCGCTGTTCAAGGGGAATATTCACCATCTGCCATGGCCGCTGGAACGCGCCGAGGCGGAATTCGAACTGAACGAGCTGCCTGCGGCACACGGCATTACTCTTCCGGATACTGCTCCGCTGTTACACTACAGCCGCGAACTGGTGGTCTACATCTGGGCAATGGAGCCTCTGCCGCTGCCGAAGCTGAATGCAGCCGCTGCGCCCGTTCCGGTGGCAAAACCCCTGTGAGTCAGGGTTCACGACACAGGGATCAGGAAAGTGCGTGAGCTCGGGTTAGCACCCGAATCGCACATTGGCTTCGCACCTTCTGCCTCCCTCGTCCATGCTCCCTGCCTTCTATAATCAACGGCGGAGAAATCACACATCATGTCCGCTCTTCACGGAAAGAACGCGCTCATTACTGGAGCGTCCCAAGGTATTGGGCGTGCCTGCGCACTTGCACTGTCGCAGGCCGGAGCCCGCGTCGGGCTCGCGGCCCGCAACGAAACCAAACTCGCCGAAGTGGCGGAAGAAATTGCTACGAATGGCGGCACAGCCGAGGTATTCGCCATCGATATCGCGAGCGAGGATTCAATCAAGGCCGGAGCGAAGGCCGCGATCGAGCGCATGGGAAGTGTCGAGATCCTGGTCAACAACGCCGGCATCACCAAAGACGGCCTGATGATGCGCATGAAGCGCGCCGACTGGGATTCTGTTCTAGCGACCAATCTGACAGGAACATTCCTGCTGACGCAGGCAGTTGTCGGGTCGATGCTCCGGGCGCGGTGGGGACGGATCATCAACATATCGAGCGTGGTGGGTGAGATGGGACAGGCGGGCCAGGCGAACTATGCGGCCAGCAAGGCTGGCCTGATCGGGCTTACGAAGTCAGTCGCGCGGGAGCTGGCGTCGCGCGGCATCACCGCCAACGCGGTCGCTCCGGGATACATCGAGACAGCTATGACCGAGGTGCTGGACCAGAAGCAGCGCGAAGCCATGCTGACGCACATTCCGCTGGGTCGGCCTGGGACGGATCAGGATGTAGCGAATGCGGTGAGATTTCTCGCATCGGACGAAGCGGCTTATATCACCGGGCACGTGCTGGACGTGAACGGCGGCATGTACATGCACTAGGGCCTGTTAACAGGCCCTAAGCAGGCGGCTTCACTGCTGCCGGGTTAGCAGCGACCGGCCCGGTCAACGGCTTTTCCTGCGGAGCAGGCGATTCCATGGCCGCGTCTGCGGCAAGCTGCTTGGCCAGTTCGGCGTTCAGCTCCGCTCCGATAAGAATTGCCAGGGCGGTTATGTAAAACCAGAGCATCAGCCCGATGATGGCGCCTAGCGATCCGTAGGTGGCGTTGTAATTCGTAAAGTTGCTGAGGTAAAAGCTGAGGCCCCATGACCCGATCAGCCAGATTGCGATCGCAAAGGCAGCCCCTGGCAGCGTGGAGAAGAAGCTGTGCTTGCAGTTAGGCCCGAGGTAATAGATAACTTCCAGGCCGGTGACAAAGCTACCGAAGACGAAGACTGGCCGTATCACCGGCCACAGATGATCGACAGCGTGAGGCACCGGGAAAACATCTGCGAGGAAGGTCCCGAAGTGCGGGCCCACGATGAGCAGCACGACCGAGAGGGCGACCAGGCCGCCGCTTGTGAAGGCCAATAGCAGAGCCCGCAGGCGGTCGCGCCACCACGGGCGCTGGACTGTGACGTCATAGGCGATGTTGAGCGATTCGATCAGCGAGGTGAATCCGCCGGCGGCCGTCCAGAAGTAGCCCAGGATTCCAAAGGAAAGCAGCTTACCTCGATTCGGAGTGAGAATGTCGGAGAGAATCCGCTCCACGAAAGTCATCGAATCGGGAGGTACAAAGCGCGCCATCAGATCGAGCATTTGCTGGAAGACGTCGGGAATAGGCAGGAATTGCAGGAGCGAGGAAAAGATTGCCGCCAGGGGCACGAGAGAAAAGAGAAAGTAGAAGGCCAGCGCGGCCGCAATAGTGAAGGCGCGGGTGCGCCACAATTCGCTGTACACGGTCTTCAGAAGACGCCACGTTCCGCGGCCGTAGCGGTGCAGCCTGCCGGGGACATGCTCCGCATTGAGACCGGTTTGTTTCATCGGTGTGTACAGACTCTCCAGAACCTGGCAATTTTCTTCTTTTAAAAGATGCGTGATCGATTCGGACGAACCGGCGATCTCAAGGAAATGCTTCGAGCCACGCGAACTCCCTGTTTGCGTGCGGCAACAGTTTACGCGGACTCTGCTGCCGTATCATGAGCCGGAATGCGGGAGGAGATCATGAACGAGCTTCAGCGAAACCTGATCGGGAATGGATTTGGCGCGCCGCCTGCGCACATTCTCGAGGCAGTCGATGAGGAGATGGCGCACCGGCGTTATCCCGGGGCACCTCACACCATCTATGAAGAACTCTGGCATCTCGTTTTTTGGCAGAAGCTGACTCTGGACTGGATCGCGGGACAACCGACTCCGTATCCGGAGCACTCGTCGGAGGGGTTTCCGGCGTCAAAGGACGAGACCTGGGAGACGGTGCGCGAACGATTTCTGCGGGGCGCGGAACAGATGGCGGAGATGGCCGGAAGCGAAGCGCAGCTTAGCGCTCCTGTAATCTGCCAGTCGCGCGCCCCTGAGCCACCGAGGACGAGGACGCTGCGCGAGCAGCTCGAGGGTGAGGCAACGCACAACGCATACCACCTCGGGCGGGTGGTTCTTCTGCGGCAATTGCTCGGCGCCTGGCCGCCACCGAGCGGTGGAGACACTTGGTGAGCGGCAGGAGGAACCAAGAAAGTGTCATCAACTGGAATTTAAAAAAATGCGTGCGCTGAAGGAGGGATATCTCCCTTATTCTTCAAGAAAGTTCTTGCCTGAGGAGCAAACGGCATGTTAACTATGCAGCCAACACTCCACGAAACCCACCCGTACGCACGAGGGGGAAGTGTAGTTGAAGGCAAGGCTATGAAAATTGGAACGACCATCCGGGGATATCGCCTCCAAAAAGGCTTATCTCAGGGTGATATCGAAAAGCGCACAGGGCTTTTGCGCTGCTATCTGTCTCGGGTTGAGAACGGTCACACCGTTCCCTCTCTCGATACCCTATCCAAGATCGCGCACGCGCTGGATCTGCCGCTCGCCCAGTTTTTCGCGGAGGATTCGCTTGGCCGGGAACTCAACACGCAGAAGCTTACTGACGATGAGCTTCGCTTTCTAACCCAGATTCGCCGCTACTCCACCAATCTGAACGACAGCGACCGCAAACTTCTGCTGGCGATGGTGAAGAAGTTCGCAGCAACCGCTACCCGGTAGATTCACAGGCCCAACGGCGTCCCCCCCGCCGCTTCCCTTCCAGTTTTTCGAGTCGCAGAGATTGTTTGCGCTGCTACCTGGCTGTTGTTGCCAGCCAGTACGACCGCATGCCGTAAAAGAACAGAGCCAGGGCAAAGGCCATGCCTACGATCGCGAAGCGGCGACGCCGAAAGAATGTTTCGCGTGGCGCGCCGATGCGCGGGACGAGAGGAACCCCAAAGGCAAGACCGCTCAGGAAGCCTCCGAGGTGGGCCATGTTGTCGATCTGCACAGGACTCGGGCCGAAGGCGGTGTAGAGCCCGATGGCAAAGTTGAGCAGCGCGAACTGGATGACGCTCCAGCGAAGGCGCTTCAGTTCGGCTTTCGGCATTGGCAGTAGCGGAGATTTGAGCAGGATAATGAGCACACCGGCGAGTCCAAAGACCGCGCCGGAAGCGCCCGCTCCCACGATGCCATGCGGACCACCGGGCACGCCGGGATGAACGGCGACGCTGAGCAGGTTTCCGGCAAAACCGGTAAAGATGTAAGCGGCAAAGACGCCGGCCGGTCCCATAAGAGGCTCGGCGAGCAGCCCGAGATTCCACAGGCACCACATGTTGGTGGCGATATGGATGATGCCCACGTGGACAAACATGGCCGAGATCAGCCGCCACCACTCTCCGTATTCGAGAACCAGGGTCCCGTTATTCGCGCCCCAGTGCACCAGCTGCTGCACCGAAGGCGCAATGAACGAGACGCCGCTGAGGGTCATCCCAAGGAAGACGAGAGTGTTGATCCCCATCAGCAGATAGGTCGCTGGGGCGGCAGCCCATGCGATGCGCCTTCGCGGACGCACAACCGGGGGTTCGGGGGCTTCATAGGGCGGGTAATAGGGCTCGCCGTGTTCGAGCTGCCCCGCCGGCGGCAACACCTCGGGCTGCACGCCCGGGGAGCGGAATCCGCTGTCTCCGGCGCCATTTTGCCGCTGAAGTGGGCCGCCATTTTGCCAGTTTCGATCCATGTCGTATCTCTAACCTACCCACACTCTGGCCCGCTGACAAATGAGCACGCATGGTGAAGATGCGCCAGCATGACAATGCGGCGCGCTCACCCATACAATTTTCTTTCGGCTCTCCGATTCGGGATCTCCATGAATACAACCAGTAGTGCTCCAAGTGGCATCAAGCAGGTGCGTCGCGCCCTGCTCAGCGTGACAGATAAATCGGGACTTACAGCATTTGCAAAGCAGCTTGCCGAGTATGGAATCGAGCTCGTCTCGACAGGCGGAACGGCGCGGGCGCTGCGCGAGGCCGGCCTCAAGGTCCGCGACATCGCTGAGCTGACCGGATTTCCCGAGATGCTCGATGGGCGGGTGAAAACGTTGCATCCCAATGTGCACGGCGGCATCCTGCATGTCCGCGGTAAGGCTGAGCACCGCGCTGCGGTGGAAGAGCATGGGATCCTGCCCATCGACATGGTTGTCGTGAATCTCTATGCCTTTGAGAAGACGGCCGGAAAACCGGGCGCGACATTTGCCGAGATCATTGAAAACATCGACATTGGCGGCCCGTCGATGGTCCGCTCGGCGGCAAAGAACTTCGATGACGTCGCAATCGTGACTTCGGTAGAGGATTATGACGCGCTGGCCGAGGAGCTTGGCGAGAACAAAGGCGGCCTCTCGCGCGAGACCCGCTGGAAGCTGGCTAAGAAGGCCTTTGCCCTGACGGCCGCTTACGACACCGCGATAGCGAATACGTTGGAGCGGATGGCATCCCCTGAACTCGCGGAGGCACCAGCGGAGTTTGCAGATCCGGCGACCGCTGACCTGCCTCAAACCCTGCGCATCTCGTATCCGCTCACCATGCTGCTCCGCTATGGCGAGAACCCGCATCAGCGGGCAGCTCTTTATGCCGATGGCTCGGGACTGGGCATTGCCGGAGTGAAGCAGCTCCAGGGGAAGGAACTCAGCTTTAATAACCTGGTCGATCTCGACGCGTGTTGGAACCTGGTGCGGGAGTTCGATTTGTTTGCCGGCCCTGCTGCGGTGGCGATTATCAAGCACACCAACCCGTGTGGAGTAGCGACGGGCGCAACAGTGCTCGACGCGTATCAGAAGGCGCTCGAGGCCGATCCGGTGTCGGCGTTCGGCGGAGTGATCGGCTTCAATCGCGAGGTCGACGGGGCGGCCGCCGAGGAAATCGCCAAGCTCTTTGTGGAGGCAATTGCCGCACCGGGCTTCTCCGAAGCCGCGAAGGCGCGATTCGCGGCAAAGAAGAACCTGCGCCTTGTGGAAGTAAAGGACACGCGGCCTGACTACGCTTTGAAGCAGGTCTCAGGCGGACTGCTGCTGCAGGATGCTGATAACGGTTATGTGACCGCCAGTGACCTTGAGATCGTAACCGCTCGAAAGCCCACCGAAGAGGAGATCGCCGCGATGCTGTTCGCCTGGCGGGTATGCAAGCACGTGAAGTCGAACGCCATCGTGTATGCCCGCAACGGCCAGATGCTCAGCGCGGGAGCGGGGCAGACCAGCCGGGTGGATGCGGCGAAATTCGGAGCCATGAAGGCCGTTCTGCCGCTCGCTGGGTGCGTCGCTGCATCAGACGCCTTCTTTCCCTTCCCCGACGGCCTGGAGGTGGTCGCAGAAGCGGGCGCAACAGCGGTAATTCAACCGGGAGGATCGGTGAAGGACGCCGAGGTGATCGCCGCAGCCGACAGGCTCCGTCTCGCCATGGTGTTTACCCGGATGCGGCATTTCCGCCACTGAGAGAGAATGAGACTTGGAGTCCAGGGCGCAGGAACCCGGAAAAGGCGTGCAGCCGGAATCGAGTTAGAATCGTCTTATATCGCAGGGACGCGTTGAGGTCATCGCTGGTAACGCTTGAGATTCGTCCTGTTGCAATGAATCGAGACAAATCGAGCCGGGGCATCTGCGAGGTCCGGGCGTAGGGATTCCGACCGTTTATGAGCAGCGTGCCTCATTCGAGCAAAGTCGCACTGATCAGAATTGCCTCACAGGCTTGCGCCGCGGTGCTGGTTGCCGGGGCCGTTACCGTTACGGGGTGGGCCCAGACCCAGAGTGCGAAGCCTGCCTCTGAGCCGGCCGCTCCAACTACCGCGCAGCAGGCGAGCGGCGGCGACCTGGACCGCGGCAACGCGTACTACCATTACATGCTGGCTCACCAGTACGAGGACATGGCCAATACCTACGGCCGGCCGGAGTACGCGACGCGAGCCATCGAAGAGTACAAGCTTGCTCTGGATGCCGATCCGACCTCGAGATATCTGAACAGCGGGCTGGCGGAACTTTACTTCCGCACCGGCCGGGTTCGCGATGCGGTGCTCGCTGCGCAGGACCAGATCAAGAAGGATCCCAACAATCTCGATGCGCACAAGCTGCTCGGGAGCATCTATCTGCGGTCGCTTGGCGACAGCCAGCAGCAACAGGGCGGCGCTCAGGACGACGTGCTGAAGCTGGCTATCGCCGAATACGAAAAGATCGTGTCGCTCGAGCCCGACAGCATTCAGGATCGCCTGATGCTGGGGCAGCTTTACTCCTTCGCGCACGATTCGGCTCAGGCGGAGGCGCAGTTCGCGGCGGCGGAAAAGATCGATCCGGGCTCGGAAGATACAGCGCTCGATCTGGCGCGCCTCTACACCGAGCAAGGCGATACAGCCCGCGCGATCAAGGTGCTGAGCAGCCTGCCCGAAGATGACAAGACAAGCAAGACCGAATTCGTTCTTGGCGCAAGCTACGAGCGACTGAAGGACACCAAGCAGGCAATTGAAGCCTACAAGAAGGCGCTTGATCTCGAGCCGGACAATCTGGATACAGAGCGGGCACTGGCGCGGGCTCTCCTGAGTGACAACCAATTTTCAGCTGCGCTGAGCGCTTACCAGGACATCGCCGCCGGCGATCCGACCGATCCGGAGGCGTACCTCAGGATTTCGGAGATTCAACGGCGCCAGGGCAATTACGAAGAAGCGCTGGCCACGCTGAAGAAAGCGAAATCTCTGGTTTCCGATTCGCTGGAGGTCAGCTTTAACGAAGGTCTCCTCGACGACGCCCTCGGGCGTTATGACGACGCGGTGCAGATCTTCCAGAAGCTGGTTACCGACTCTGAGCACAGCTCGGGCCAGTATTCGGAATCGGAGAAGAGCAACCGCGCGCTGTTCCTTGAGAGGCTGGCGATTCTTTACCGCGAGCAGAACAAGATCGACCAGGCGATTGCCACCTACCAGAAGATGGCGGAGCTTGGCGGAGACTACGCCAGCCACGCGTATGAGTCGGAAGTCGACGCCTATCGCGACGCACATGAGTTCGACAAGGCTCTGCAGGTGGCTCGCGAGGCCACGGAGAAGTTGCCGAAGGACCGCGGCATCAAGCTGATGTACGCTCTCCAGCTTGCAGATGGACCGAATCCCGATGAAGGCATTGCGTTGGCCAAGGGAATGCTGACTAAGAGTCCCGCCGACCTCGAAGTCTATCGGCAGCTCGCTCAGATTTATACGCGGCTCCGGCGCTGGCAGGATGCCTCGGAAGCCATCGACCACCTCGAGCAGCTCTCAACCAGGCCCGATGACAAGTTCTATGTCTCGTTCCTGCGCGGAGCTCTGTACGAGCGGCAGAAGCTTTACGATCAGGCGGAGGTCGAGTTCCGGAAGGCGCTGGCTATCGATCCCAACAACAGCATGGCGTTGAATTATCTGGGCTACATGCTGGCCGACCATAACATGAAGCTGCAGGAAGCCCTGGGGATGATCAAGAAGGCGGTGGAGCTCGATCCACAGAACTACGCCTATCTTGATTCGCTGGGCTGGGCCTACTTCAAGCTGGGCCAGTACAACCTGGCCGAAACGGACCTGCGCAAGGCCGTGGAACGGAATTCGACCGACGCAACAGTGCACGATCATCTGGGGGAGCTCTACGAGAAGACGGGACGGCTGAAACTGGCCGCTGCGCAGTGGGAAGCATCGCTGGAGGAATATTCCCACACCATGGCCGCCGATATGGATCCAGGCGATGAAGGCAAGGTGCAGAAGAAGCTCGACACCGTACGGGTCCGCATCGCCCGTGAGGGCCCCGTCGCCCAGCCTGCCAAACCTTGATTGTCCGAAAGCCCGTTTCCGAAGCGTCGCTGCGGCTGCCCGAGGGGTGTGCCGTGCCGGACACCGGCGTCTTCACGGAGCGGGCACACCCCGAGCCGCCTCATCCCTACAGACTGCCGTTTGAGCGCGATCGCGCGAGAATCATTCACGCGCGGGCGTTTCGTCGTCTCGCGGGAAAAACGCAGGTGTTCACGCACCGCTACTCCGACCATTTCAGGAGCCGCCTGACGCACACCATGGAGGTAGCGCAGATTGCCCGGACCGTCGCCCGGACCCTGGGGTTGAACGACGACCTGGCAGAGTCGCTCGCGCTCGTGCACGACATCGGGCATCCGCCGTTCGGGCACGCGGGCGAGCGCGCGCTGGACGAGGCGCTCCGAGAGTTCGGTCTGCGCTTCGATCACAATCTGCACGCGTTGCGGATCGTCGAACACTTCGAAAGCCGTTATGCGGAGTTTCGCGGGCTGAATTTAACTCTGGGAGTTCGCGAAGGCATCATCAAGCACTCGCGCGATTATTCGGCAGTAGAGCATCCGGAGCTTGCCGAATATTTTCTCGATCTGCGGCCGCCGCTCGAGGCACAGTTGATCGACCTGGTGGATGAGATCGCGTATCTCACGGCCGACCTAGATGATGGGTTTGAAGCCGAGATTCTTTCACTGAACGAGACGCGGGCGGAGGTGCGGCTCTTCGAAGAGTTCTATGCGCCGATGCGGATCAGGTACGCGGGCTCCGTCGAAAAGCTGGTGGTGAACGAAGCGCTGAAACGCGTACTGAATGCGCTGGTGGACGATCTGATCGCCGAGACGGGCCGCCGGGTTGAGCGCGCAGGCGCGACAACACTCGAGGATATTCGCCACGCGCGCGAGCGACTGGCAGCATTCTCACCCGCGATGGAAGAGCTGCGCATGGAGGCGAAGCGATACCTCTATGTGCATCTCTACAACTCGCCAGAGCTCGCATACGACCATGACGAGGCGGAGCAGGTGATTACGACGCTTTTTCGGGCGTGGGTAAGCGATCCGGCGCTGCTGCCGGCAAGCCACGCCGCACAGATTGACGACACAGGTGCGCCGCGAGTGGTGGCCGATTACATCGCCGGGATGACTGACCAGTACATCCTCAAGCAGTACGAGGCCTGGATTTCAAGAAAAGGTTGAAAGAGGGCAGAGTCTTCGTGATCAACTGGGCGCAGCCGAGTTCAATTTCTACCTCCGGCAGTTTGCTCTTGGCAGCGAAGCTCCGTACCATAGAAAGAGTCGTCCAGCACCGCGTTCCAGCTGGTTTTGCCGCATCCTGAACGCACTCGCACAACTCCGGACGAACAGATTTGGAAGGCACCGACTTGAGCTCAACAGAAACTCTTGAAACGACACCGCACACAGAAGAGCACGCAACAGGCGAGCAGGAAACGCAGGAACAGGGCCACGATCATGCGCATGAGCACCGGCATGGCCCCACGCTGAATCCCGATCTCACCCGCGAAGTCGAGATCGAGATTCCCGCGGACGAAGTTTCGCGCAGCTTCCGCTCGGTCGTGAAGCGCTTTCAGAAGCAGGCGCGCATTCCCGGCTTCCGTGCCGGCAAGGTGCCGGAATCTCTGATTCGCAGCCGCTTCGCGGACGGCATCCGGCAGGAAGTAGTTGAGTCTGTCCTGCCGCAGCATTTCCGCACCGCTATCGACCAGAAGAACCTCAAGCCAGTTTCCCAGCCGCAGGTCACCGATCTTCAGCTCGAGGACGGCCAGCCGCTGAAGTTCAAGGCGGTCTTCGAGATTCTGCCGGAGTTCGCGGTCGACGGCTATCAGGACGTCAAGGTGCCGAAGCCCGACGCGGCGCTGACCGATGCGGAGTTTGACGCGGAAATCGCGCGCATCCGCGATTCGCGGTCCACGATGGAACCGGTAACTGAAGACCGCCCACTCGCCCGGGGCGACTGGGCCCAGATCAGCTTCAAGGGCGACGTGAAATCCGAGGGCGAGGAGCAGACGGCGGAGCAGCCTGCAGCCCAGCCGATTGAGGGTCAGGACGTGGTGGTAGAGATCGGCGGATCGAATACCCTCCCTGCCTTCAACGATGCGTTGACCGGTTCAAAGCCTGGACAGGAATTAAAGTTTGAAGTCAGCTATCCGGAGGATTTCGGCGAGCGGCGGCTGGCGGGTAAGAGTGTCGCATATGACGTCGAGGTAAAGGGCATCAAGAAGAAGGTCGAGCCCGAGCTGAACGACGAGTTTGCCAAAGAGCTGGGAGATTACGACGGCATCGAGGACTTCAAGACCAAGCTGCGCGAACATATGGAACACGACAAGCAGCGCCGCGTACTGGCTGAAACCAAAGACAAGCTGGTCGATGCGCTGGTCGCACAGTTCCAGTTCCCTGTTCCCGAGTCGATGGTGCAAAACCAGATAGACACGCGGCTCGACCGAGGCCTGCGCGCTCTGGCAGCACAGGGCATGCGCACCGAAGACATGCGCAAGCTCGACTTTGCACGGCTGCGCGAGGGCCAGCATCCGGCGGCCCAGGCAGAGGTCAAAGCACTGCTGATTCTTGACAAAATCGCCGATGCCGAGAAGGTAGAAGTAAGCGACGAAGAGCTGGAACATGAGCTCGAAATCATCTCGCTGCAAACGCGGGAACCACTGGAGACACTGCGGACGCGTTTGACGAACGAAGGCAGCCTGTCTAGAATTCGTGAACAACTGCGCAGAGACAAGACTGGAAATCTCCTCTACGAGCGACTTGCTTGAAGGGGAGTGTCCTGGCCGGATGAATTTCCGGCTGTAACTTGACCTTGGCTGAAGCCTCCGGGCTTCGAGGATAGAGAGCTAAAGAAGAATGGCACTCGTACCCATGGTTGTCGAGCAGACGAGTCGCGGCGAACGCGCCTATGACATCTACTCGCGTCTGCTTCGCGATAACATCATTTTTCTGGGAACGCCAATCGACGATCAGATTGCGAACCTGGTGATTGCGCAGATGCTTTTTCTCTCCGGGGAGGACCCGGAGAAAGATATTCAGCTGTATATCAACTCGCCGGGAGGATCGATCACCGCAGGCCTGGCGATTTATGACACCATGCAGTTCATCAAGAACGACGTGGTGACCTACTGCATCGGACAGGCGGCAAGCATGGGCGCCTTCCTGCTCATGTCCGGAACAAAGGGCAAACGGTTTGCGCTGCCCAACTCCCGAATCCTGATTCATCAGCCCTCAATGGGGGGGCTTTCGGGACAGGCCACCGATATCGATATTCACGCGCGCGAGATTCTGCGTATCAGAGAAATCACCAATAACCTGATGTCGAAGCATACGGGCCAGTCGCTGGAGAGGATCGAACGCGACGTAGAGCGCGACTTCATCATGAACGCACCACAGTCAAAGGAATATGGCATTATCGATGAAATCATTGATCGCCCCCGTACCTGATCCGCGGTTAAGCCACTGAGGCCACGCGAAGGAGTAGCTGCATGAAAACTCGAACGGGATCGGACGAAACGCTACGCTGCTCGTTCTGTCACAAATCACAGGACGCGGTCGCAAAGCTGATCTCTTCCCCAAGCGACTACCCACGGGCTTACATCTGCGACGAATGCGTCGCGGTCTGTAATTCAATCCTCGAAGACGATCGCAGCGAAACACAGCCGGGAGCAGCGCCTGCCCACCTTCCCAAGCCGCTTGAAGTAAAGGCTTTCCTTGACGAGTACGTAATCGGCCAGGAGCAAACCAAGAAGAAGCTCGCCGTCGCCGTTTACAACCACTACAAGCGCATCCAGATGAACCGGACGCGCGGCAACGATGTGGAGCTATCAAAGTCGAACATCCTGCTGGTCGGTCCCACGGGCAGCGGCAAGACTCTGCTGGCGCACACCCTGGCCAAGATGCTCGATGTGCCCTTTGCCATTGTCGACGCCACAACGCTGACCGAAGCGGGCTATGTCGGCGAGGACGTCGAGAACATCATCCTCAAGCTGCTGCAGGCCGCCGACGGCGATGTGGCCCGCGCGCAGACCGGCATCATCTACATCGACGAGATAGACAAGATCGGCCGCAAGGACGAGAATCCCTCCATCACCCGCGACGTTTCCGGTGAGGGCGTGCAACAGGCGCTGCTCAAAATTCTCGAAGGCACCGTGGCGAATGTTCCACCGCAGGGCGGCCGCAAGCATCCACACCAGGAGTTCACCCCCGTCGATACGACGAACATCCTGTTCATCTGCGGAGGCGCTTTCGTAGGTCTGGAACGCGTTATCGGACGGCGCATCGGGAAGAAGGCGCTCGGCTTCAAGGCAATCGCAGAAAAGGACATCGGCGAACCTGGCGCGGCTTTCATAGCCCAGCGGGACTCGGAGCTTCTCCGCAAAGCCGAACCGCAGGACCTGATCAAGTTCGGACTGATTCCAGAGTTCGTCGGCCGCCTTCCTGTTCTCGGCGTACTTGACGAACTGGACGAAGCGGCACTGATCGAGATTCTTACCAAGCCGCGGAACGCGATCCTCAAGCAGTATCAGCGGCTCTTCGAATATGAGAGCGTCAAAGTTGCCTTCAGCGAAGGAGCGGTCCGCTCGATCGCGCAGGAGGCGCTGCAGCGCAAGGTCGGGGCACGCGGCCTGCGCATGATCCTCGAAGAGCTGATGCTCGACCTGATGTATCACCTGCCCAGCAGTAAAAAAATTAAAGAACTCGAAATTACGGCGGAGATAGTCAAGAACCGCGACATGTCGGTCATGCTGCTGGATAAGGCTGGCTGAAAATACACGCCCTCAAGGCTGGAAATCGATCGCGACAGCGCGCTGCAATGGCCGCCGTCGGGTACTCACAGCTTATTCATCGCCATTGCATGAGATGGAATCAGTAACCTAACTTCACCCCCGCTCTGCGTCCGAATAGTTTAAAGTTCATCTAATAGTTACTGTCCAAAAAGGGGGCCGTTGTGACCCAATCCAAAGAGAGCCGCGACCGAAACGATCCGCGAGGAAGCCGCGACCGCAGTGAGTTGCGCAAGCTGCCCATGATGCCCATCCGGGACATGGTCATTTTCCCGCACATGATGACGCCATTCGTCGTTGGACGCGAGTCGAGCGTCCGCGCTCTTGAAGAGGCGCTGAACGGCGATCGCAAGATTTTCCTCGCTACGCAGCACGATGCGCGTGTGGACGAACCCGCGGCTGAGGACATCTACCCGGTCGGGACCATCGGCAACATCGTCCAGAGCGTGAAGATGCCGGACGGCAACATCAAGGTGCTGGTTGAGGGGCTGGAACGCGCGCGCGCCGTCGAGATGAACGACTCCGACGGCTTTTTTGTCGCCACCGTAAGCACGGTGAAGAGCGAGTTTGAGGCAACTCCGCAGACCGAGCAGCTGGTGCAGCGAGTGACCTCGCTCTTTGAGCAGTATGTAAAGCTCCAGCAGTCGCTGAACTACGAGACGATGATCGCGGCTGTCCGCACGGACGAGCCGGCGAAACTCGCCGACACCATCGCGGCGAACCTGCAACTCGAAATTGCCGAGAAGCAGATGATCCTCGACATTTTCGACCCCACCGAGCGGCTGTCCATGATTGCCGATGTGCTGGACGTCGAGATCGAAAAACTGAATATGGACCGCAGCGTCCAATCGCGCGTGAAGCGGCAGATGGAGCGGGCACAAAAAGAGTACTACCTGAACGAAAAGATCAAGGCGATCCAGAAGGAACTGGGCCGCGGCGAAAAAAGCGAATTCGACGAGCTGAAGAAAAAGATCGAGACCGCGGGCATGCCGAAGGATGTCTTCGACAAGGCAATCCAGGAGCTGAAGAAGCTCGAGGCCATGCCTCCGATGTCGGCCGAATCCACCGTCTCGCGCAATTATCTCGACTGGCTGCTCGCGGTGCCGTGGAAGAAGAAGTCGAAGGAGACGCGCAGCATCGATCACGCGGAGAAGGTGCTGAACGCGGACCACTACGGGCTTGAAAAGATCAAGGAACGCATCCTCGAGTTCCTCGCCGTGCGCCAGCTGGTGAAGAATCCCAAGGGATCGATCCTATGCTTCGTCGGACCTCCGGGCGTTGGCAAGACTTCGCTCGGCATGTCGATCGCCAAAGCTACGGGACGGAAGTTCGTCCGCATGTCGCTGGGCGGCGTGCGCGATGAGGCCGAGATTCGCGGTCATCGCCGCACGTACATCGGCGCGCTGCCGGGCCAGATCATCCAGTCGATGAAGAAGGCCGGGACGCGGAATCCCGTCTTCATGCTCGACGAAGTGGACAAGATGGCCTCGGATTTCCGCGGCGATCCGGCTTCGGCGCTGCTTGAAGTGCTCGACCCGGAGCAGAACTCGGCGTTCCAGGATCACTATCTCGATGTTGAGTACGACTTGTCCCAGGTTCTGTTTGTCGCAACGGCGAATGTGCTGCATACGATTCCACCCGCGCTGCAGGACCGCATGGAGATTCTGCGGCTGCACGGCTACACCGAGACGGAAAAGCTGGAAATTGCTAAGCAGTATCTGATCCGTAAACAGCGTGAAAACACGGGACTGACCGAGAAGAACATCATCTTCAGCGACGACGCGCTGACGGAAATGATCCGCAGTTACACGCGAGAGGCAGGCGTTCGCAATCTGGAGCGCGAGATCGGCAATGTTTGCCGCAAGGTCGCGCGGCGCGTCGTCAAGAGCGGGCCCAAGCACAAGGAGTCGGTCACGCAAGCGAACCTCGCGGACTTTCTCGGCGTGCCCAAGTTCCGCGACTCGCTCGTGCACGAGAAGAACGAGGTCGGCCTGGTCAACGGGCTCGCCTGGACGGAAGTCGGCGGCAGCATCCTGCAGACGGAAGTGCAGATTCTCGACGGCAAAGGCAAGCTCACAACGACGGGCCAACTCGGCGACGTGATGCAGGAGTCGGCGCAGGCGGCACTGTCTTATGTGCGCAGCCGCTCGCATCATCTTGGCCTGCCGAAGGACTTCTACCGCAACATCGACATCCACATCCACGTGCCCGAGGGCGCGATACCCAAGGATGGCCCTTCGGCGGGCATTACACTGGCCGTGGCTGTCGCGAGCGCACTGGTGAAGATTCCCGTCCGTCGCGATATCGCCATGACCGGTGAGATCACGCTGCGCGGCAAGGTACTGGCGATTGGCGGCCTCAAGGAGAAGCTGCTCGCAGCGCATCGCGCGGGCATCTTTGAGGCGATTCTGCCGGCCGATAACCAGAAGGATCTTGCGGATCTGCCTGAAAATCTGAAGAGCGCGATGAAGCTGCACTTCGTCGACTCGATGGATGAAGTGCTGAAGCTGGCGCTGGAGGCTCCGCTGCCTGAATTGACGGAAGAGACGCCTGAAGTACTGGCCGCAGTTGTGCCTCCAGCGGCGATTCCCTCGGAGCAGAGACCGCACCAGTAATCACAAGTGCAAGAGAGAAGCCGTGGCGCTCGACGTCACGGCTTTTTCTTTGCGGCTCACTTCGATGAAGGAATGTCGAATCCGGCCGGTGTCATCGCGACCACCCCTTTGCCATCGTGAGGGAGAACCTGCACCGCCCAGATGCGATCGCTTCCCTGCCAGGTCTTCAGGTTGAATGTTCCGCCGTGATCGACGCGCTCCATTTGAACTACCGAAAAGCTAAGCGGTCTACCGGGTTCACATACCTGAGCCTTCTGATCAGCCTCGAAGAAATCCACAACTCCCTTTCCCACGACCTGGGCGGAACCATCGGGCTCGACGAGCAATGCTGTCTTTTCATCGACGCCGATGCCGCGAATCCTCGCCGCCTGCCCCGAGGCGAGAATGCGCGCCATAAAGACGAGCAGGCGTCCCTGGCGCTTGCGGGTGTCGAAGTGCGTGTCGGTAATGATGCCGCGCAGGATGGGAATGCCGAGTAGGTCGCGTGAGATGATCACCTGCCGGTAAAAAGGATCGGCTAAAGCCTCGTCGCTCGACAGGTCTTTGTCGTCTGGTTGATCGTTTTCGGCCGAGTAGATGTATTCGCCGAGTACGGCAAGACCGGCGCTGGTGCCGCCGATCGGGACGCCGCGCTTGACCGCATCGCGAAGGGCCGATTCAACAGGCGTTCCACGCCAGTAGCGGATGTAATTGGCCTGATCGCCTCCGGAGATAAAGATGGCGGCTGCTTCCCCGATTTTGTCCGCCGCAAGCGGTTCAAGAGCGGCCTGCCGGCCAGGAGTAATCAGGGTCGCGACTGAGTTCAGCTTGCAAAGGCTGTTGATGTAGGGGTTGTAGGCGTTGTCTCCGGAGGCGCGCAGAACGAGGAGGTCGCCGCCGTCAGCGCGATTGCAGAGCCAGCGGAAGGCATCGTCGAGGTCGGTGCCCCCGCCCATCAGGGCATAGCCGGCACGCGGATGCGTCGTCACGTCCGTCGCGGCTCCGCTGCGGTAGTAGACCGCATGCGGAGGCTGCTGAAGCTGCGCAAAGGCGGGAATTGTTATCCAGAACAACAGCGCCAGGAGGCTCTTCAAATTTCCTCGAGGATCAGTGAAGCAATCCGAACGCCACCACGCCTGTCGGTGTACCGACGAACACGTTGCCATTGACGACAACCGGGGTGATGAATTTGTTGTCCGAGAAGCTGTCCCGTCCGTTGGCCGCCTGGGTGCTGTTGTAAAGCTCATGGCTGAGGTTGGTCGCATCGTAAGCATGCAGAATGCCGTTTCCATCGGAATTTTCAACGGCCCAGACTATTCCGTTTGTCGTGCCATTGGCGCTGACACTGGGTGTCGTACCAGGATACGAAAACGTTGCCGAGGAACGGCTGGAGGGAGTCGTCTGCAGCATTGCGTTGGTGACGCTGAATGCCTTCAGCTGATCGCCGACGCTGCCGTAATAGATCGTTCCGTTGAACCAAGCGGCCATGCCGAACTCATCATTGAGAGCACTCGTCAACTGCTGGTAGATATTGTTGCTCACCGGATTGAACTTGCCCATGTTGTTGCGATCGACAACATAGATGGTGGTGTCCTTCCCCGCGCCGACAGCGAGCTGATGCACGTGCTCGGCCGAATCAGTCAGATCGGGCAAAAGGAGCACTCCACCCGATCCCATATCCACGTCGTTGTCCGATTCACCCACGGTGTTAAAGGTGTTGAAATAATCCGCGACGGCAAGCTTCCCGTTCGCCGTCGAAACTTTCATGAAGGCGTTGCCGTAGTCACCATGGCTGGGGAAGCCATTTGCGTCGAGCGTAGTGTCGAAGCCACCATTCGCGTCGAGGAAGTAGATGTTGCCGGCGGAGTCGGCAGCGAGCCCGGCGCCAGCCATCCAGATGGATCCTTCGCCCGCTCCGAATCCGCCGCTACCACTGGTATTGGGGGTCAGATTGAGGACGGAGGTTTGCTTCAGAGTCGTCTCGCTATAGCCCATAAGCCAGCCGGTGTAGGGGTCCTGATCGCAGTGCGAGGTCCATCCCATGTAGATCACACCATTCAATAGCAGCAGCCCAACGCGCTCGGCGTACTGCCCGGGCAGAAAGCTCTGCACGCCGTTGTTCGAGTAGAGCCCGGTTGCGGGATAGGTCGCCTGGATTTCGGTCGGGCCACCGCTCAACTCCGTGCCCGTGGTGAGATCGAGCGCGTTCAGCCGCTGGTGATAATTGCCGCTCCCGTCCTTGCTCATGCCGACGACAAAGATGGCGCCATGACTGCCATAAGAGCGGTCGATGACTGGCGTCGAGGTGATCCCGATCTCCGGCGTGATCTGACCGCAGCCGTGATCGTCGCTGGTGGTCTCGCCCGAGTTCAGCACGGAGGTCTTCCAAAGCTGCGTACCGGCATCCGCGTCGAAGGCATACACGCTGTCGTGCTCCGACACGATGTAGAGCACGTTGTGGGTCTGACCGCTGATAGTCATACCCGAGAGATATAGCGGTGCCGCGTCGACCTTGCCGTCGGTGGTGTAAAAGCCGATCTTGCCAAAGCCGGCAGCGTTAACGTTGGCGGGGGTAAGTGTCGTTTCGTTGGCGTTCAGCCCGTCGCGCGCATTGTCAAAGTGGTAGGTCGTGACGTCGACATTCGGCTGTCCACCCGTTGCGGCTGCCTTGACGGTGAGTTGGAGCGTAGCCGTGTGAGTGAGGCTGCCCGAGGTCCCGGTGAAGGTCACAGTCACGTTTCCTTCCGATGCGCCTGTCGCCGCGGTGAACGTTACGTTCTGGGGAGTGCCCGCAATCAGAGTTAAAGATGTGGGATTGGCAGTGACACCGGCAGGCACGCCACTTAGAGATGCGCTCACGCTTCCCGTAAATCCGTTGAGCGGGTTTGCTGTCACTGCCGCCGTCTGCCCGGATGCTCCAGCTGTCACGGTAAGGCTCGCGGGCGAGACCGAGAGGGAGAAATCCAGAGCCTTTCCGGGAGCATCGACGGTAAGCGCAACGGTTGCGGTGCGCGCCACGGAGCCCGACGTGCCTGTGAAGGTGATGGTCGAGGTGCCTATGGTTGCGCTCGCTGCCGCCGTCAGGGTTACGGTCTGCGGAATTCCCGGCGTGAGAGTCAACCCCGTTGGAATTGGAGCAACGCCCGCAGGCAACCCGCTCAGTGCTACGCTGACAGGTCCTGTGAACCCGCCCAGTCCATTCTCAGTTACAGAAACCGATTCGCCGCCGCCTCCGGCCGTTATGGTGAGGGCGGAAACCGAGACGCTCAAACTAAAATTCGGGCCGGAAGGGTTCGTTGTCAGGGTGGCTGCTGTGTGGGTCCCACAGCCGGCGGCGGCCAGGGCTAGCCCCACGGCCAGGACTCTCAACAAGATACGCGCTGCGCCCATGACGTACCCATTTGCAGATGCCAGTCGACCGTCCGCGCTGCTCCGCGTATTAATCATAGCGATAAGAGCACTACCCCGTCATCGCCGTCCAGCGCCGGGAGCTAATCGGCCAGTTGGGTCAGATGTGGGAGAGTGCCTGGTCGAGGTCGGCCAGCAGGTCGTCCACGTCTTCGATGCCTACCGAGATGCGTACAAGCCCGTCTGTGATGCCCAGCTTTTCGCGACCTTCCGCACCGATGGCCGCATGGGTCATTGTCGCAGGGTGTGAGATCAGCGTCTCCACTCCGCCGAGTGATTCGCCGAGGGTACAGACCTTTACCTGGCGGAGCATCGCATTGGCATTTTCAAGCGAGCCTGTCTCAAAAGAGATCAGCGCGCCGAAGCCGGACATTTGCCGCTTGGCGAGGTCGTACTGGGGATGCGAAGGCAGACCGGGATAGTGGACCTTCTTCACTTTGGAGTGCCCGGCAAGGTATTCGGCGATGCGGCGTCCGCTGGCGTCGTGCTGGCGCATGCGCACCGCCAATGTCTTCACGCCTCGCAGGACCAGCCAGCACTCGAAGGGCGAGAGAATGCCGCCAGTGCACTTCTGGACAAACGCAAAGTTCTCCTTGTGCTCAGGTTTGGTGCCAACGAGCACGCCTCCCAGGCCGTCGCTGTGACCATTGAGGAACTTGGTCGTCGAGTGCATCACGATGTCTGCGCCCAGTTCGATGGGCTGCTGGAAATACGGCGACATGAAAGTGTTGTCGACGGCCAGTTCGACTCCGCGCTCATGGCAGACATCGGCGACGGCGCGGATGTCGGTCAATGTCATGATGGGGTTGGTTGGCGTCTCGATGTGGACCAGCTTTGTCGAGGGGCGGATGGCGCGTCGAACGTTCTCCCGGTCGGAAGTATCGACGTAGCTGAACTCGATACCGTAGCGGGTAACAATCTGGTTGAAGAGACGCGGTGTGCCCCCGTAGACGTTCTCACCGCAAATGACGTGGTCGCCGGTGCGAAACATCGTGATCATGGCCATGATCGCGGCCATGCCGCTTGAGAAAACGTGCGCGCTTGTGCCGCCCTCAAGCGAGGCCAGATTCGTTTCGAGGGCATCGCGTGTGGGGTTCGAGACTCGTGAGTACTCATAGCCCTTGTGTTTGCCGATCTCATCTTGTGAGTAGGTAGAGGAGAGATAGATGGGGACGTTAACCGCGCCTGTGAGCGGGTCGGAAGGCTGGCCGTCATGGATGGCGCGCGTAGCAAAGCCAGCGCGATGGCTGTTCGAGTCTGTCAAGCTGATCCTCGCTTCATAGTTGGGGGCGATCGGCGTCTACCCGGCCTGCAGGATGTTCTTCGAGAGGTACCGTTCGGCTGAGTCCGGGATGATGGTCGCGACGCGTTTTCCAGGCCCGAGCCGCTCGGCGACGGCAACGGCGGCGTGAACGATCGCACCGGAGCTCGAGCCAGCGAGAATGCCTTCCTCGCCGGCCAGCCGCCGGACCATGGCAAATGCCTCGTCATCGGTGACCATCATGACTTCGTCGGCCGCCGCGGGATCGTAGGTCCTGGGAATGAATGAGACGCCGATTCCCTCCACCTTGTGCGGACCAGGCTCGCCTCCCTGGAGGATCGAGCCCTGCGTTTCGACGGCCACGGTAAGGATGCTTGGATTTTGCTCCTTCAGGAATCGTGCCATCCCGGAGAATGTTCCGCCGGTGCCTACGCCGGCCACAAACGCATCGACGCGGCCCTCCATCTGCTCCCACATTTCGACTGCAGTCGTGTCGTGATGAAACTGCGGATTGGCCTGATTCTCGAATTGGAGCGCTGGCCAGGCCTGCGGGTCGCCTTCGGCCAGCGCTCGTGCCTGGCGGATCGCGCCGCTCATGCCTTCAGCCTCGGGAGTACGCACGACGGTCGCTCCGAAGCCACGCATCAGGATGCATTTCTCCTCGGCGTAACCTTCGGGCACAAACAAGACGACGCGGTAGCCGCGATTCACTCCGACCAGAGCGAGTCCCACGCCGGTGTTGCCGGCAGTAGCTTCAACGATGGTCGAGCCCGGTTTCAGTATGCCCCTTTGCTCGGCGTCGAGAATCATTCCCAGAGCGGCGCGATCCTTCACACTTCCTCCGGGGTTGAGGAACTCGAGCTTCGCGTAAACGACGGCGGCTTCAGGGCTAACCACCCGGCGCAGCCGAACCATAGGGGTCTGGCCGATCAATTCGGAGATGTCTTCGGCGACGCGCAAAGCAGCGGCGCCCTGTTGAACAGTGCTTGATCCAGTCATAACAAAACCCCTTAGTGTAGCAGGAGCCTACAACGTTTTAGTTAGTTACCACCGGTATCTGAAGGCCCTTTTTCCTTTGGATTCCCGATTTTGCTCCTGTAATCTCTTGCTAAATCGTTCCTCCGGCAATTTAGAAACGGGACCCATAACTTTGCCGATAACTCCTTCACATTCCGTTCGGGGCAAAACCAAGGCGCTATTCATGCTTATCCTAGCGACGATAGGCGCGGTCGCGTGCGTCTCGACGGCGGGATGGCTGCTAGCCGGTTCGGCGCGGCGCCTGAGCGAGTCACGCGACGCGCTCGAGCGTTCCCAGTCGGTTCTCTATGAGCTGCAACAACAGACACAGCGTCTCGATCACATTGAAGCCGCGCTTCAGCTTTACCTGCTCACGCATGACGAGAGTGAGCTTAGCAGCGGCCACTCAACAGTCGTCGCCTTCTATTCGGGCGCGCTGAACCTGAAGCAGGAAGCGGATGATCCGGCGCACGCCGACCGCGCCCAGACTCTCGAGAAGCAGGCTTCCCAGCTGGTACGAACTGTCGACGGCTTTTCCGCGGACTCGCCTTTTCCCTCGCAGGAGTTATTCGCCTGCCACGAAGTACTTGGCGTAATGCAGGCCGCCGAGCGGGAACTGCTCGCAAATCGCACGGACGCGGCAAGGTCCAACGCCGCGCGCAGCCTGGCGATCGGCATAAGCTTTACAGTTTTGTCGCTGATTGTAATTCTGGTCCTGTTCGGGTTCCTCCTGCGCGACGCCCTGCACCGGCGCCGGTATGAGGAGCAGCTGTCGGATACAAACGAGAAGCTAGCGGGGACGATTCGCGCTCTCGAGCGCCAGGCGCGCGAATCCGACCTGCTGACCGCGGCGCGCGACGAACTGCAGCTCAGCATGACCGCCGACCAGGCACAGCATTCGGCGGCGCGATACCTCGCACAACTGTTGCCGGGCACGAGTGGCGGCATCTGCCTGACCAATGACTCGCGGCAGCTAATCGAGGTGGACGCCACCTGGAACGGAGCAACCGCGCTCCTCGACAGCTTTTCGCCGGATGCCTGCTGCGGCCTGCGCTCGGGTCGAGCGCGCTGGCGCAGGCCCGGTCAGTCCGAGGTGCACTGCGAGCATTTCGCCGTGGTTCCGCCCGAGAACTACATCTGCCTGCCGCTGGTCGCTCACGGAGACACGCTGGGCATGGTCTACGTGGAGTGCGCCTCTGCGGGCATCGCGGCGATGGTCGATGCCAATCTCCGCGCACTGCAGCAGATGGTCGAGCTGGCTTCCATTCGCATCGCCGGCCTCAATCTGAGCACAATTCTCGAGCATCAATCGATCCGCGACAGCCTGACAAATCTCTTCAACCGGCGCTTCATGGAGATCGCTCTGGAGAGGGAATTGCGCCGTGCAAACCGGCACCGCAAGCCTCTATCCGTGTTGATGCTGGATATCGACCACTTCAAGCAGCTCAACGATGCCTACGGGCACGAGACGGGAGACGTCGTGCTGCGCGAGGTGGCCGCAGTCATGCGACAGGCGGTCCGCGCCGAGGACACGATCTGCCGCTACGGAGGCGAGGAGTTCGTCGCCATTCTCCCCGAGCTTGCTGCCGACGACGCGCTGGCGCGAGCCGAGTCGATCCGTCACCTGGTCAGCGAGCTTCGCCTCTTCCATCGCGGCGAGGCGCTGCGCGAAATTACGATTTCCATCGGAATTGCGGTGTATCCACAGAACGGCGAGACGGTGGATCAGCTTCTGAGTACCGCGGACCGCGCCCTCTACGAAGCCAAGCACATGGGCCGCAACAGGGTGGTCCTCGCCGAGCAGATCGCCGGAACGCATCCAGCGCAGTCGCAAGTCATAGCTTACTAAGGCTTTTGCGCCTGGGCCGTTCTGGCTTCCGGCGCAGACGCCTTTGGATAGTACCCGCTTCGCGTCCTGGGGATCAGCTTCCCGTGACCGGAAGCATGCACGTCCACCTTCACCACACGATATCCGCCAAGGGCAGCCGGCTTGGTCGAGTGGTATCCGATGGTGTATTGGTTGCGGATGTCACGCGCCACCTCGGCGGCGATCGAATCCACATCCGCCAGTGACTTCGGGAAGAAGGCGATGCCTCCGGTCTCGTCCGAGAGCAGCTTCAGAGCGCGCTTGGCGCGGTGCGATTCGCGGCCACCGCCCTCATCACCAAAGAGCAGGCCGATGGAATAGACTACGGGGCCCTGCAGGTCCTGAATCCGGCGTATCGTCTGCTCCAGGCTGAAGGTAGAGGCGTTGTCTTCTCCATCGGTGATGATCAGCAAAACCTGCTTGGGGCGTTTTGCGCCTTTGGAAAGCTGATCGGCGGACGCGACGACCGCATCGTAGAGTGCAGTGCCACCCTTCGAATCGATGTGCGAAAGGCCTTCGCGGAGTTTGGAGATGTCGGAGGTAAAATCGCAATCGATAAAGGCCTCATCGGAGAAGTTCACGACAAAGGCTTCGTCATCCCGATTTGAGGCCTTGACCAGATCCAACGCCGCCGCGTTTACCGCAGCCCGCTTGTCCCGCATGGAACCGGAGTTGTCGATGATGATGCCCATCGACACCGGAATGTCCTGATGCTGGAACGAGGCGATGGTCTGCGGAACTCCATCTTCGAATACCTTGAAATCGTCCTTGGTCAGGTCGGTTATAAGATGGCCGCCATCGTCGAGCACGGTGACATTCAGGACCACCTCATCGACGTTCTTCGTAAGAGTAAAGCCACCGTGCGGGCCCTTTTCAAGGGTCTGCGCTCCACGGACCGCCGGTCCCGGGTGACTGGGGCTGACCGCTTCGTTGTCCTCCGCGTCAGGCGACTGGACCGGGTCGCGGTCGACGTTCAGTGGAGGCTGGGACTCGGGTTTCTGGGCGGAAGGCTGCGACTGGCCGGAAGAAGGAACCGGAGCTTCTCCGGCGAGCGCACGCGCCGCAGCGGACTTTGGGGTGGCGACCGGGGGTGCAGCTTCGCTCTGCGCCCTGAGGACCGGGGCGGCAAATATCAGGACGAGTGCAATGATCAGAGCGAAGAAAGAGCGATTACTGCAATGGCGCATAGTATCCGGTTCGAGCATGGACTGTAAGTTGTGGCAGTCCTGGTGGAGGCACAAGCCTTACCTTCAATTTACGCCACTTTCCGTCATGTTTATCGTTGTCCGGCTTGTAACCGAGCACATATTCGTTGCGCAACTCGGCGCTGATCTTGGTCGCGATATCGCCCATCTCGGAGACATCGTCTACACGAAAGAGCCGGCCGCCTGTCTCCTCGCTTATGTCGTTGAGAAGTAAGGGCCCGAGACGCTCTTCTGTCGTGGCGGCATAGGGATCGAAGATGCCGATCGAATAGATCTGGACTCCCGCCTCCCGGACGACCGCGCGAACCTCGTTCTCGGTGTATCGGCTGCGGTTATCGCCACCGTCCGAAACCACGAGCAGAGCCTTGCGCTCATACTTAGCCTGCTTCATCTTATTCAGGCCGTAGTAGATGGCGTCCAGCAGGGCAGTGCGATGCTCGGCCTTGACGATGGCCAGCCGAGCTTCGATCTGATCGACAGAAGACGTAAAGTCCTCGATCAGCTCAGGCCGGTCATTAAAACCGATGACGAAAAACTCATCCTGGGGATTGGAGGTCTTCATGAATTCGAGGATGGAATCGCGGGCGCGGATTACTTTGTCGCTCATGCTGCCGCTCAGGTCAAAGATCACCCCGATCGAAACGGGCGCATCCTCGGTCGAGAACGATTTGATCGTTTCGAGGTGACTGTTCTCGTAGATGAAGAAGTTCTCCTTCTCGAGTCCGGTTACCAGGCGATCCATGGGATCGGTGACTGTGAGGGGCACGAGTACAAGATTGACGTTCACGCGGATTTTCTCACCCGCTCTGGTTGACTTCAGCGCCGCGGGACCCTCCAGGGGAGCGGGCTCCTTGCTTGGCTCTGGCGGAGGGGGCTGGACATGCACGGTGCTCAAGGGATCCTCCTGCGCGTGCGCCGCCGAGGGCATAAGAGTCCACGCCGCGCAGACCAGAGCCATGAGGAGAAAGCAGAATCCGCTCCGGTATCGAAGCGAGCCGGCGCTCGATTTCAGAACCATGCTGTGAGTAGCCATAAACAATGTGATCCCAATTCCTGCGTCAGCTCTCACACGAAACCACGAACGGTATCCCGGGTGTTGTGGTCGTAGGTGACTTGCATCCTAGCACGCGGGCTGCTCTCCAGGCAGGCGTCTTTGGTGACGTGGTAACAACTTGACCGTAATGGAAACTGTTCCCGAATCTGATCATTTTGCCGCCTGCCCGCCGCATCGGGCGCGCTTATTCCGTTGATTTACAATCGGGCAGGATTCATCGGACGAGAACGGCCGGCTGCTGAGAAATCCGGCTTCTGGAACGCCCATCAGATTGCATGGCCCAAGTCTACCCATTCCGTGCCCTCCGCTATAACCCGTCGCTGGTCCGTCTGGAAGATGTCGTAACCCAGCCTTACGACAAGATCACCCCTGCCATGCAGCAGGCCTATTATCAGCGCAGCCCTTACAATTTGGTCCGGATCATCCTCGGGCTGCCTGAGCTCTTTGATTCACCCGCTGACGGCGGCGTCTATGCGCGCGCGGCCCGCGATTTTGCGTCATGGCGCGAAACCGGCATCCTGACACAGGAAAGCGAGCCTTGCATTTTCGCTTATTCGCAGCAGTTTGCGGTGCCCGGCACCTCCGGCCCATTGATCGAACGCCGCGGCTTCATCGCGCTTGGCGAGCTCTACGACTACGCGCAGAAGGTCGTCTTCCGTCACGAGCAGACCCTTTCCAAACCGAAGAGCGACCGCTTGAACCTGCTGCGAGCCACGCGTGCCCACTTCGGTCAGATTTTCATGCTTTACTCCGACCCCGGCCTCAGCGCGGAAAGCCTGCTATTCAACTCGAGCGCTGCGCCGGATATCGAGGTGACCGACGAATATGACGTACTGCACCGCGTGTGGCGAGTCGGCGATCCAAATACCATCAAGCTGCTCACCACGGCCCTTCGGGACAAGAAACTCATCATCGCCGACGGCCACCATAGATATGAGACGGCGCTCGCGTATGCCCGTGAGCATGCGCCTGAAGCGGGGACGGCCCACGCGAGGCGCAATTCTTATCTGCTGCCGCAGCCGCCCTATCCCGAGGCGGCGGTCATGATGACCTTCGTGAACATGGACTCGGAGGGCCTCGTCATCCTGCCGACGCACCGCGTGGTTCATGGACTGAGCGGCTTCGCCCCGTCGGATTTTCTGGATCGGGCAAAAACATACTTCGAGATTGAGGCAATAACGGCGGAGGATCCTTCAGAGCTGACAGCTCGGCTTCAGGCCGAGCAGGGGCGAACAGCGTTCATCGCTGTAACGCCTCACGGCCGGCACCTGCTGCGTACAAAATCCGACGCGGCTGCGGAGGTCCTTGGCAATATCTCGGAGCGGCAGCGGGCGCTCGATGTAGTGCTGCTCCATGCGCTCGTGCTCGAGAGGCTGCTCGGCATCACTCCCGAGGCCATCCGCAACCAGACGCATGTGCGCTATCTGCGCGACGCGGCAGAAGCTGTCGAGCAGGTGGCGCAGGGCGAGGCAAATGCCGCGTTTCTGATGAATCCGGTGTCGCTCGACCAGCTCCGCGAGGTCGCCTTCGCCGGTGAAGTACTGCCCCAGAAATCCACCGACTTCTTCCCGAAACTTCTCAGCGGTCTAGCCATTTATGCGCTGGATTAGGCCGATCCCCCGCGGCTGGATGTGCCTCTCGCTGCTTCCGATGCTTGCTCTCGGCTTGCAGCAGACGCAGCAGGCCCCGCCGCCTGCTCCGGCTCTGCCCGCCCAACCGCCGCCACCTGTGCCAGCTCCCGCGCAGCCCAGCGTCGCGCCACGATTCCTGGTCGTTCTGGATGCGGCCCACGGCGGGAGCGATACCGGAGCCCGCATAACCGACCGCATCCTCGAAAAAGACATCACGCTGAGCCTCGCTGCCCGGCTGCGCTCCATGCTGTCCGCGCACGGAATTGGCGTGACCATGACGCGCGACTCCGACGCCGATCCCACCCCCACGTCGCGAGCCGAAACCGCCAACCGCATCCAGGCGGCAGCCTGCATCCTCATTCATGCAACGGCAACGGGAAGCGGGGTGCATCTGTATACATCGTCCCTGTCGCCGACGCCTCTTGTCCGCTTCATGCCGTGGCAGACGGCGCAGTCGGCCTATGTAACCCAGAGCCTGAAGCTTTCTTCGGAGATCGACTCCGCGCTGGCCCACGCCGAGATTCCGGTTACGTTGGGACGCACGTTCCTGCAACCAATGGACAGCCTGACCTGTCCTGCCGTGGCCGTCGAAGTGGCTCCGCTAATGGCCGGCGCGTCCACGAAGGCTACGCCCCTGTCGGACACCGCGTACCAGAGGTCCATCCTTGACGCTATAACGGCCGCGCTCGACGAGTGGCGTAACGACTGGAGGCAGCAGCCGTGATCCCGAGAGCGCAGCGCATTCTTTTCTTTGCCATGCTGGTCGTCGCCGTGGTTATGGCCGTGATCCTCATCCGTATGCGTGAGCGGGCTGAGGACCGTATGCATGCCGTACAGAGCCCGCCCGAGATGGCTGTACCGTCGGATGCCCCCGCCGCTCCTGTCACGCTGCTTATTCCGAATGACCTGGATAATACCCTCGCCGAGAGCCCGCGCAGCCTGCGTCTTCCTCAGGACGATAGCGCCCGCGCCCGCGTACTGCTCGAAACGCTGCTCGAGGCCTTCCGCGATCCACAGTCGACCCACCGGATCGGCGCCGCTCCTGGCAGCGGAAAGCAGGATGACAGGGCGGAAATATCTCATGCAGCGGATATCGATGAGGTGTATCTGATCCCCATACCGCAGGCTGCCGGGACGCAGCCGATCCCCGGCAAAATGGCAGTTGTGGATTTCAGCGCTTCTTTCGCGCAGTCACATCCCTCCGGAATCGAACCGGAGACCCTGACGTTGCTGGCAGTGATTGGGACCCTTCATGCCGACCTTCCGGCCATCACGCAGGTCCGATTCCTCGTCGACGGCCGACAGCAGGACACACTTGCCGGGCACGCGGACCTGACCCGGGTGTATCTCGCCTCCGACACCGCTTCGCAGGGAGGCCGATAAGGTGAATATCGGCGTCTTCGACTCGGGATTCGGGGGCCTGACGGTTCTGCGCGCGCTACTCGAGCACCTGCCCGGCGCGGACTATACCTACCTGGGAGACACAGCCCGTCTGCCCTACGGCGCAAAGTCGCAGGCCACGGTAGCACGCTATGCGGTCTCAAGCGCGCGCTTTCTCGTGGAGCAGCAGCGAGCCGATTACCTGGTGATCGCGTGCAATACCGCCTCCGCGCTCGCGCTGGACGCAATTCGCGGGGCGGTGCCGGTTCCCGTGCTCGGCGTGATCGACACCGGAGCCAACGCCGCCAAGACGGCCACGAAAACGGGCGATGTGCTGGTGATGGCGACCGCAGCTACGGTCGAGAGTCATGCCTATTCGGCTGCTTGCAGCAGGCGCGGCCTGCGGGTTATCGAGAAGGCCAGTCCTCTCCTGGTGCCGCTGGTCGAGGAGGGCTGGGTCGACCATCCGGTTACCGAGGAAGTATTGCGTATTTATCTTTCCGAACTGCTGGAGGAAGCCGCCCAGACCGGACTTGAGCCGGACACCCTGGTTCTGGGCTGCACACATTATCCGTTGCTGCGCGCTAACTTTGAACGAGCCCTGCCGCACTCTATCCGAGTGATCGACTCGGCGGAGGTAACGGCAGATCAGGTGGCGGCTGCGCTTTCTATTCCTCAGAGCCTCGCTGTCCGCTGACACGGGCAGTCCGCGATGGCAAGTTGACACACCCGGCAGTTTTTTGCCACTGATTCGGTGGAGAAGTTTCGCAGATTGGGTTCGCGGTTCCTGGGAGAGGCGATCGACAGAGTTGAACTGATCGACCTTGGAGGCTGACTCGAGGGGTGTCCTGAATCGTGTGGCTCGAAGACCTGAGCGTGGACACACTCGACTGTGTTCCTTCCTGCAGCCTTGGCGCGATAGAGGGCGCTATCTGCGGCCGCGACGAGCCAGTCGAGCTTCATTTCTGGTTCCGGCGTGCAGGTGGTGCAGCCAACGCTGACCGTGACAACACCGTGAGGATTGCCCTCGTGCCCCGTGGCCATGGCCCTGACAGCCCAGACTATGCGCTCAGCCACGGTGCGCGCGCCGCTTTCGGGTGTGCCGGGCAGCACTACGGCGAATTCCTCGCCGCCGTAGCGGGCCACGAGATCCGAAGGGCGAGAGACCACTTCTGAGATCGCCTTTGCGATGCGGCGCAGACAGTCATCTCCCGCGAGGTGGCCGTGAATGTCGTTGTAGGACTTGAAGTGGTCCACGTCGATGAGCAGCAGCGAAATATCGGAACCAGACCGCATGGCAACACGCCACTCCTGCTCGAGAACCTGATCGAGGCGCCGGCGATTGGCGATCTCAGTCAGCCCATCAAGACTCGCCAGATTCTCGACCAGGCGAAACGCTTTTTCGAGATCCTCTTCGGCGGCCTTACGCGCAGAGATATCACGCACCACGTTCACAAACCCAATGGGCTTGCCCGTGGCCGGATCGTCATACAGGCGGAGGTTCGACTCCATCCACAAATAAGACCCGTCTTTTCTTCTGCAGCGATATTGAAGAATATTCGCCCGACTTCCTTTTCTGGACTCCTCAAGCAGCGCATTCCATTCAGCAAGATCGTCAGGGTGAACGATTTCGCGATAGGTACCGCCGACCAGTTCCTCCGGGCTCCAGCCGAGGAGTTCGGCAACCGCCGGAGAGACGTAGCGCCGGCCGCCATCGAGATCCGTCAGCACGATGACATCGCGTGATGTTTCAGCGAGCAGCCGGAAATAAGCCTCGCTGCTTTGCAGGCTTGATTGCAGGCGGCGGCTTTCGGCCATGACCAATTCAAGCAGGTAAGCCGACAGCATCGAAACCGCGATAAAGAACTGGAGCGCGAGAATGCGATGCTCCATAGAAGCATGGAGCATCAGGCCGAGCGGGCCCCGGCCGCTGGCGGTGAAGAATCCGCCGATCACAGAAACTGTAAGCAATCCGAGCGACGACCCTGCGAGACCGGAGCGAATTCCTAAAAGGATGAGGCAGGGGAGAACCATGAACAGGAGTGGAAGGTTCGTCTGCCAGAAAACATAGAAGGTGACTCCGCAAAGCAACACAACGGGACCGGCCAGCTTCAGAAGGCTCCCTTTTGAGGCTTTCTGCATACCAAACGAAAGGCAGAACGGCGTGACTGTAGAGATGCCGAGCGCGTCGGCCGTCAACCACAGGCGAAAGGTGTGCGCCATTGCCGTCGTGTAAAACCTTTGCAGCGTGAGCGAAGCGAGAAATGCGGCGATTGTCGGGGCGAGAACCACTCCAAAGGCAAGAAAGAAGATCAATTGCCGCCTGCGGGTCAGGTCGGCATTAGGCCTCATTACTCCGTAGAGAAGAAAGGCCGCGACCAGAACCTCGATCATGTTGCAGCCGGCGAGATAGGCGGAAATAAGCGGCGGATTGGCCAGACTGAGATTGATTACCCAGTCAACAGCAAAAGCTACCGAGACATAGGCTGCCCACTGCCGTCGCGGCGCCAGTAACAGTACACCCAGGAGCAGCCCGTTGGAGGGCCATAAAATCGTCACTCCGCCGGAACGCACATTAAGCAACAGCGCGCAATACGACAAAAGCCCAAGCAAGACGGCGAGTCCCGCCAGCCATCTGACCGCGGGAAAGCGGCCCAACTCCGATTGAGTTTCGCCTGGTGCCATTCCTGCCTGTCTAAGGTTATCGGCGGACACCTATACAGACAAGAATATAGTTACTGCTCGGGGTAACTATCGTGACGTGGGGCTACGGTCATCCCGAGCAGGGCAACGGCGGGTATCCACTCGAATCTAAAATCGAATGCCGAACGTCACCGGGACCAGGCTGGAGGTGCCCGACCCGTAGGGATCTGAATTGCTTGCAACCGGAGAGTCTACCCATAAATATCCGGACTCGGCGAAAAACTTCATGTTGCCGTCTTCACCCATCGGCTTCCAATAAAAGCCAGCTCGGATATTCAGCCCACCCTGGTTGCTCGAAGAATGAGCAACCGTCGTCGGAACGTATCCTGGATAGCAGAAGTAGTAACAAACATAAGTCAGCGTTGGCGCTGTAAAGTTTGTCACCTTGCGATAGAATCCGCCGCCGCCCGTGATATAGGCACCCATCGTATGGGTGACAGGCAAATAGAAAATCGGATCCAGCGTAAAGGACCACGTGTTGACATTGCCTCCTAGCGGGGTCGGCGAGTCACTGACGATCGCCAGCTGTGCCAGCGTGGATCCTGGAATCTTGTCGCGATTCCATTGATACTCGACCAGCAGACCGAGGCGCTTCGTGAAATTCCATCCCGCGCCCGCCTTGATGTTGTATCCGTAAGTTTCCCAACCGTGGGCCGTATTGCCGACCGGGGCCGTGAAACCCCCGCCCGCTACGAGGGCAAGGTGGCTCCAGCGGCTTGTCGATTCGGGATAACGCGCGCCCGACTGTCCATACTGCGGAGACCCTGCTGGTTTACCCGGTAACGCACCGGGCGAGTCATCCATGTTCAGGTAGGACTTCCAATCCAGCGAACTCGAATAGTTCACCGGGGTCGCATGACCGCCATCGGAATTATCGGAATCGCTTTGGGCGCGCGCGACGCAGGGCATTCCAGCCAGCGCTGCGAGTGATGCGGCAAGGGCAATGCGGCACACAAACGGCCGCCAAGCAAGACAACGCTCAACCATGGTGCTCCTTCAATCGAGACGGATGAATTTCGGGAGCTTTCGTGGATTTCTCCCCTTTGTTCTCCAACACCTATCTGACGATTTAGACGCGCCATGTGTTGCATGGTTTGCTAACAGTGAAGTGCCGGATTGCGCCCCGGCCCTTCACCTTCATAACCTTGAATCAGCCTAGTGAATGTCGAACTGCTCCGGATGCAGCGTGGCGTCACTCTTGACGATGATCGTCTTTCCCACGACCTCTTCGAGCTCAGAGAGCCACCGCGCGTTGTTTCCCTTGAGGACTTTCACTACTTCCGGATTCACGCGCAGCATCACGTCCCTTCCTTCGAGGTGCCGCTGCATCTTGCGCATCTCGACGAAGATTTCGTTCGCCACCGTCGTCGGGCTCTTTACCATCCCGGTTCCCGTGCAGATCGGGCAGGGAGTGCTCAGCGTCCGTTCCAGCGACTGCTTCACACGTTTGCGTGTGATTGCAACCAGTCCGAAATCGTTAAACTGCAGGACCTTCGACGGCGCGCGGTCATTCTTCAGCTCTTCTTCCAGCGCGGCCATCACCTTGTGGCGATTCTTGCGCTCATCCATGTCGATGAAATCGATCACGATGATCCCGCCCAGGTCGCGGAGCCTTATCTGCCGCACGATCTCCGGAATCGCATCGAGATTTGTCTTGAGGATCGTGTCTTCGAGCCGCGCCGTCTTGCCGACGTACTTGCCGGTGTTGATGTCGATGGCCACCAGGGCTTCGGTCTGGTTGATCACGATCGATCCGCCAGACTTCAGCCATACCTTCGACTTCAGCGCCTTGGTGATCTCCTCCTGAATGCCAAACTGCTCGAACAGCGGAGTCTCCTTGGTGTACAGCTTCACCCTGCGCACCAGAGAGGGCTGGAAGCGGTTAAGGAAGCGCACCGTCCGTTCGTATTCCATTTCGTTGTCCACCCAGATAGCCGAGAAGTTATCGCTCACCTGGTCGCGCAGCACGCGCTCCACAAGATTCAGGTCGTGATAGATCAGCGCCGGAGCCTTGCTCGCATCCGCGCGCTGCTTGATGTCGTTCCACAGGCTAATGAGGAAGCGCAGATCCGCGCGCAGCTCGTCTTCGCTTGCTCCGTCGGCCGCGGTGCGCACGATAAACCCGCCCGAAGCCTCGCCCTTTTCGCTGATAAGAATTCGCTTCAGCCGCTGGCGCTCTTCATCCGAGGAAATCTTTCGCGATACGCCGACGTGATTGACAGTGGGCATGAACACCAGGAACCGCCCCGGCAGCGCGATATGGCTGGTGATCCGCGCGCCCTTCTTGGCGATCGGCTCCTTGGCAATCTGAACCAGGATCTCCTGGCCTTGTTTCAGCAGATCGCTGATGATCGGCAGGTCCATCGTCTGTGCCGAATGCCTGCGCGCGCCCGGATGGCCGCGGCGATCGCCGCGACGGTCGCCCCTGCGTCCGCCTCTACGATCGCCATCGCGCCGCGGTCTTGCCGGCTGGATAGCTGTCGTGTCGAGTCCACGCTCAATGCCTTCATCCGCTTTGAGGCCGGGCTCTTCACCCTCTTCCTCGTCCGTTTCGATTTCTCCCGCCTCGACGTCCTCTTCCTCGGCTTCGTCCTCCGCCGGACCGCCGTGAAGGCGCTGTTCCAGGTGCGAGTCGCGGACCATCTCGCCTAATTCGCCAGCATGATCGAGGGTTTCCTCTTCGAGATCCTCACTGTCATGCTCATCGGGATGGCGGTGAATCGGCTCGAAGTCGTATTCCTCCTCATCGATGACCTCTTCTTCGAGGACGCCCGACCCCGCGAATCCAAACAGTTGGTCGGCCACCTCCGCCACCCGCGTCGCGGGAGCCTCATCGGCGTAGTCAACAGTATCGGCAGCCGAGCGTTCCTCGATCGGTCCTGACTCGCGAACCTCTTCTGTGATTGCCGCGAGATCCTCCGGCTCGACCGCGAGCTCCTCTTCGGCCACGCTCGACACGCGAAACTCGCTCGGTGCAGCCGAATACACGCGATGCGAAGCCGATGCCGTTTCCGGCTCGAACTCATGCACCTCCTCCTGAATCTCTTCTTCCGCTGCCTCCGCCGGCGCCTCAGAAACCGCAACCGCAGCCTGTTCCGGCTCGGAATGGACCACCGTAGGCGCTTCAGCGGTCTCGGCGGAATGAGCCTCTGCAGGATGCGTCACTGCGGAATCTTCTTCGCTCGCGGCAGCAGACGCCGCGGCTTCTCCCGGCTCCGTGACCAGCTCAAGAACGTGACCGTAGGGCTCGACGCGGCCCTGGTGCACCGCGGCGTGAGGCTCATCCGCTATTACTGCAACTGCATTGGGGGCATCGCTCTCAGCCTGAGCCTCGGCAATCGGCGCTTCTGCCAGTGGTTCGACTGCCTGCGATGTAGCCTTGTCCCGGTATCTTGACAGAGATTCGCCCGGCATCAGCAGGCCGCCATCCCAGTCGAGCGGCGCCTCGACCAGCGTCGAAGGCTTCGGAGCGGTGTAGTTAACCCGTGCCCGCCCGGCATCAGGAACCGCCTGCGCCGAAGCTTCCGGCCTGGTAGGCTCCGCATTTCCGGTGCCGCCGTACTTTGACAGAGACTCACCCGGCAGGAGAATCCGGTTCGTGGCAGGCACACCACCGGGAGCGCCGTGCTCCGGCATGATCACCGGCTCATCCGCGATCGACTCTTCTACCGCTTCGGGCGATTCCAGCTGCGGCCGCTCTTCATGTTGGCCGCGCGAGCGGAATCCGCGCCTGCGTCCGCGGCGCCCTCGCCAGCGGCGTGTGCCGCTCGGCGATTCCGAGTCCTGCTGTCCCGTGTCCTCCTGCGGTTCGGCTTCCCCAGCGGCTTCGGGCTGTCGTGCCCGCGCGGTGTTCTCTGGGCTGATTTCACGGCCGTTCTCTCGTCCGCCCTCGCGGCGCGGCCTCCTGCCGTTTCCGCCCGTCACCTCAAAGTCCGCGCCTTCGTCCTGTTCCTCGAGGAAATCGGTTACGTAGAGGAAGGCATCGCGCTCGAGGCCAACGTCGACAAACGCCGACTGCATGCCCGGAAGCACGCGCGTGACTCTACCTTTGTAAATGGAACCCGCGAGTGTGTATTCGTTCTCGCGCTCGTAGTAAATCTCTGTGAGTTCGTCGTTCTCTAGAATCGCAAGCCGCGTCTCATGCGGCGTTGTCGAAATACATATTTCTTTTGACATGCTGCCTCTCCCCTCGCGCGATTCGTACCCGCGCGAAAGCGGTCGAGACAGATCAGAGCGGAAATCCGGAAAGGCCCGGGAATGACGAAGACGTAACCGTGTTGAAGAAGATTCTTTGCGTGAGGAGTAAGCTGCCCTCTCGCCGGTAGCCCGGCGGACGCTCACTGAAAAAACCAACTGTCCTACGGAGTGCCTCGAAGCGAAGAGAGTTTGTGACCGCGTCTGCCGATCCTGCCGGCGGGGCCGTTTCCCGTCTCTGCACCTTCATGCCCGATCCTGCCCGGCCCGGTGATCTACCCGGCCGGCTAAAGTTAAATTTCTGTAATTCCCCGTCCGCCATGGCGAACGTCCTTACAAACTTCAAAATCCGTTGCCGGGGATTCAGTTCACGAAGCGGTTCATCCGGACATTCATTACCATGCCCAGAGCCAGAAAGGTGAACAGCACCGAGGAACCCCCATAACTCATAAGCGGGAGGGGTATCCCGGTGACCGGCATCAGCCCGATGACCATTCCGACGTTGACCGCGATCTGAAAGATCAGCACGGCCACCACGCCCATAACCAGGAATGTGCCTGAGAGGTCTGCGGCTGTCTGTGCGTTTTGAATCAAACGCATCAATATCAAAAAGTATATCAGCAGCACGATCACCGCGCCGATGAACCCGTGCTCCTCCGCAAAAGCGGCAAAGATGAAATCCGTGTACGGGATAGGCAGGAAATCGCCCTGCGTCTGGGTGCCCTTGGTTGCGCCCCGCCCGAAGACCCCGCCGTCGCCCACCGCGATCTTCGACTGGTTGATCTGGTAGCCCGTCCCCTTGGGGTCTGCATCCGGGTTCATAAAGCTCGTCAGCCGCGCCTTCTGGTAAGGCTTTAGGACCTTCCCGCTGGTGAAGGCCACCGTCACAAGCAACAACGAAGCCAGGACAAGGATTGATCCTTTCTTCCAGTCGATCCCCCCCAGGAACAGTCCAGCCAGCAGCACCGGAAGATAGGTCAGAGCGGTTCCCAGGTCCGGCTGTTTCAGCACGAGCAGCATCGGAACCCCGACCAGCGCCATCCCCTTGAAGATGTCTGGCCAGGTAAGCTGCTTCCCCATTAGGCCGAGGAAGTACCGCGTAACCGCCACGATCAGGACGAGCTTGACCCACTCGGATGGCTGGAAATGGATCCCTCCCGGCAGTTTGATCCACCGTCTCGCCCCGAGCACTTTCGTCCCGACCACGAGCACAGCGACCAGCGAGATCACGCAAAAGCCGTAAATCCAGTGGATCCAGTCAATAAGCCGGTGGTAGTCGATGAGCGAAAAAACAAACATCGCAACCAGACCGCCGATGAGCCAGAGTATCTGCTGCTTGTAGAAGCCTACAAACTTCGTGTGCAGCGTCGCGGAATAGATTTCGAAGATGCTGATGATCGAAAGAATCATGACGAACCCGAGCAGGGTCCAGTCGAAATCCCGAAAGGAGAGAAAACGCCTCATTGTCTACTTAACCGCCGCCGCCAGCACATCTGTCTGCTTCGCCGCCGGAGGCGCGTGGACAAAGAAGTGACCGGCGCGCAGCGTATCCAGTTCGGGGCTGTGAGGCGAACCCTTCGCGACCAGGGGGCGGCCACCGATTGCGTCCGGGCTGGAAGGGTCCGACCAGACTGCACCCACCTCGACCGGCTGCTCTTTCTCAACCGCCAGGTTGTGATTCAGCCGACGCTGCTTATTGACGAAGGCCTCGATCACCCGCGCCGCCACGTGCGCTGATCCCGCCCCCCAACCGCCGTGCTCCCACAGTACCGCGACCACAATGTCCGGGTTTCGCCTCGGGGCCATGCCCACGAACCAAGCGTTGGGCCGCTCCGCGATCACGTTCGACACCTTGTTCATGCCCGCGCTGTGGCTCACCACCTGCGCCGTCCCCGTCTTGCCTGCAAAGTCGATATTTTGGAGATGCGACGCTGCGGCCGTGCCAATGGTGGTCGCCCCCGCCATGCCCTCGGTAATCGTCTCCCAGTTCGCGGGATCGATCGGAATCGTCACGTCTCCAGAGCCCGGATAGGTGTCTAGCATCGCCTTACGGTAATCCGCAGGCACATCATCCGGGAATACGACGTGCGGCCGCTTGAAGACTCCGCCCGAAGCAATGCCACTGAGCGCCCGCGCCAGCTGGATCGGCGTTACCGCAAGCGCGCCCTGCCCGATTCCTACCGAAACCGTCTCGCCCGCGTACCACTTCTCGTGGAAGTTCTTCATCTTCCACTCTTCCGAGGGCACCACGCCCGCGACCTCGTCCGGCAGATCGACGCCCGTCTTCTGCCCCAGCCCAACCATGTGGGCGTACTTGGCTATGGTTTCAATCCCCAGCTTCACGGCCAGCGTGTAGAAATAGGTGTCGCACGAGTGGGTGATCGCCTGCTGGATATTCAACACACCATGTTTGCGATCGCAGGCAAAAAAGTGCCCGTAAAACGAGGCGCCTCCTGTGCAGTTTACCTTCAGGTCCTGGCCAACACCCTGCTGCAGCCCAGCCAGCGACATGATCACCTTGAAAGTCGACCCTGGAGCAAGCTGAGCCTGAATCGTCTTGTTCAGCAGCGGATGGTTCGGGTCCGTAATAAGCCGGCTCCACTCTTCCCGTCCGATCCGCACTGCGAACGCGTTGGGATCGAAGGTTGGCCGGCTGACCATCGCCAGAATCTCACCCGTATGTGGATCCATCGCGATGACCGCGCCGTTCCGGTCGCCAAAAGCGTTCTCAGCCGCGCGCTGGATATCGAGATCGATGGTCAGTTTCAGGCTCTGCCCGGGCTTCGACGGCTCTGTGCCCAGCTTGCCCACTTCGCGTCCGTGGCTGTCGACCAGCACGTCGTGCGATCCGTCCTCTCCGCGCAGGATAGCGTCGTAAGACTCCTCCACACCCGACTTGCCCACCACGTCACCCGGCTCATAGGCCGCGTATCGCGGATCGTTCAGCATCTCCTCGCTGACCTCACCGACGTATCCGATCAGATGCGACGCGAACCCGTCCTTGGGATACAGCCTGCGCTGTTCGTCCACCGTCTCGAGCTCCGGCATCTCGTCGCGGTGCGCCTCGATAAACTCCTGCTCGTCCGGCGTAATGTCCTGCTTGAGCGGCAGAGGCTGATATTTAGGAGCCGCCCGGTACTTCTTGAGAATTGCGTGGATTTGGTCCACAGTCATGTGCAACCCGCGCGCTATGAGCGGCAGGTCCGCCTCATAGTCATGACCCTGCTCCCGAACCAGGAAACACGATACCGAGGGATAGCTGTCCACGATCAGCCGCCCGTCCCGATCGAAGATCTGGCCCCGCGGGGCCAGAATCGGCACCTTCCGGATGCGGTTCGCCTCGGCCAGAGCGCGGTAGTTCTGCGCACCCACGATCTGCAGCCGCCACAGGCCGAAGATCAGCGTCACCATTACTGCCACGATCAGGTATTGAAAGATTGTCAGCTTGATCGCCGGTAATTTCTCTTCTTTCTGTATCAGGTCCAGGTCCATACTTCGCTCCTTTTCCCGGTACTACTCCCGCGATTTCGCCCGATCGAGCAGCGCGAAAATTACAACGCCCACCAGCGCATTCACTCCGGCGCGGATGGGCTCGCGCACCCAGCTCCACGCCATCGGCTCGGCCAGCAGATGCCGCACCAGCACCCAGTCGATCCCGTTGTGCAGCAGCACGAACAGGAACGTCAGCAGCAGCCGCATCCCGTGGTTTTCGGTGTCGATGCGGACACCGAGTGAACCGGCCACGTATCCAATCACCGCCTTGCAGATCCCGAACACTCCCAGAGGTTGCCGGGTCAACGCATCCTGCGCGATACCCATCAGCGCGCCCCCGATGGTCGAGGCCACCGGGCTCCTCCGCGTGATCGCAAAGTAAATCACCACGATCAGCGGCAGATCCAACATCGCGAACGCCGGAAAATGCAGCGACGCCAGCGACTGGATCCCCAGTGCGAGCACCGGGACCAGCACATAAAGCACCAGCGGAAACGACTGCGCGTCCGCCTCTCGCCTCGTGGAAGCCATCAAGGCCATCGTTAAAAGCCCCTGTTCGGAGGCGTTGCCGTGCCACTCGTTGCGGGCTGAACCGCGGGCTTCGGCTTCGGCGCAGCCGGCCTCTCCGAAGGCGGCCTGCTGCCATCATCCGGAACGATCTCGGGTTTCTTCTTCACCGGCGCGGGCGAGGGCTCTCCAGTCTGATCGGAATTTCGGCCCTGGTCCGAATAGGGGCGAGGACTTGCGGTGGACCGCCCCGCGGGCATCGGCCCATCCACGATTATCGTTGTTTTGTGAGGAGATCCGACCGCCCCTGAGGCCGATGCCGCCGGCCTGTTCACGCCGTTGGTCACACTGCTGGCTGTGCTACCCTCGAGCGTCGTTCCTGTGGCGGCCCTCGGCCTCGGAGGCGAAACGGCCAGTCCCGTCGAATTCGAACCCGCGCTTGCGGAACTGCCCGCCGGCCGGCTCCCTGCTAATCCGCTTCCCGACAGCCCGCTCGCGGTCCGCGCAGCTCCTGTTGTGTTGGCTGACGAAGTCCCAGATGCCGCAGAAGCCGTAGCCCCTGCTGCTGTTGATAAAGGCACTGTCCGCTTTTCCGGCGTAGCGATATCCTCAGTCCCCTGCAACACATTGGCGCGCCTCTGACCGGGAGTCATCTCCGAGGCCTCAGGCGTCGCATCCGGACTGTACTGGTCCGGACGCAGCGGTCTGGGAGGCGTCATGAGCCGGACATCATCCGCAACGCTGCTGCCTTCCGTATCGCCGACCTTGGGATCAGGATTCGTATCCGCGGGCGCCTTGGCATCCAGTCTGCTCGGAAGCCGCTCGGCCAGCACATCCGAGGCCCGCCTCTGCTCCTCCAGACCCTCGGCTTCGCTTTCCGCCAAATCTTTCTGGGCCTGTTTCGAGGGCGCCTCGCCAACATCCGTGATGACCAGCACCTCTTCAAGCCGCGACAGGTTTGCTGCCGGCCGCACAGCCACGTCCACCAGGGGGTCTCGATCGGGATCGGGCGCTACCCGCTGCACCGCACCCACCGGCAGGCCGCGAGGAAAAATCTGGTCGCCGCCGCTGGTCACGATCCGCTCGCCGGGCTTGATGCGGTCATCCGGAGACACGTTAATCACCTGCACTTCTCCGAACGGCGTGCCTTTTAGAATTCCCCGGGTTCGGGTCGACTCCAGCACCACCCCCACGCCGCTCGTCGGATCGGAAACCAGTAGCACTAGGCTCTTATGGTCGAAGACATCCCTGAGCCTTCCCACGATGCCGTCCGCGGTTACGACCGGCATGTCCGGTGCAAGCCCATCCTGCGAGCCTTTGTCGATGTAGAGCGTCCGCGACTGGTCGGTTCCCGAGGCACCGATCACCTGCGCCGAAACTGTCCGGTAGATGTAGTGCTGTTGAAAGCCAAGCAGTTGTTCCAGGCGCTGCCCCTGCCGCGCATCCTCGGCAAGACTGGCCTGCTCCAGCCGGAGTTGCTCGATCTGCACCTTGAGCAGCGCATCCTGTTGGCGCACGTGGACAAGATCAAGGTAGCCGAACCAGATTCCGCTGACCCAAAGGCCAAGGTTGTGAATCCACCGCTCGGGAGGCGTGATGACGCTCACCACCGCGTAACGGATCAGGCTCACGCCCTCCTGGTCCGGGCTGCTGGGGGCCGGCCGCTTGACCTGCACCGCAAGCGCAAGAAGTTGCGCAACCAGCACCACGATCAGTACCAGGGCGTTCTTATAACGGCTGAAGAATGATTCCATGGGGCCTGACGTGGGATGCCTGCTGCACCCGGCTACTTGCCGATCCTCACCTTAGGACGCGACTCGGTTTTAACCCGAATTCCGGCGAAGAGTTCCCTTCATTATAAGCCGCGTAACCGCAGCATTTGCTGACACCCCAACTTCGTGAGTGCCATGTTCGACACCTCGCGGGCCTTGAAACCTAGTCGATCTTGATCTTTCTCAGCAACCGGAAGTCGCTGAGCATCTTGCCCGTGCCCAGCACCACGCTAGCCAGCGGATCGTCGGCAATCGACACCGGCAGGCCGGTCTCTTCGCGGATGCGCTTGTCGAGATTCTTGATCAGCGCCCCGCCACCCGTCAGCACAATGCCGCGGTCGCTGATATCGGCGCTCAATTCCGGAGGCGTCCGTTCGAGGGCCACGCGGATCGCATTCAAGATGGTGGAAATCGACTCGCCCAGCGCCTCGCGGATCTCGCTGTCCTCAATCGTAATCGTCTTCGGAACGCCCTCGATCAGGTTGCGCCCCTTGATCTCCATCGTCAGCGGCTTGTCCAGCGGATACGCCGAGCCCAGCTCGATCTTGATCTGTTCGGCCGTACGCTCGCCGATGAGAAGGTTATATTTCCGCTTCAGGTAGTTCATGATGGCTTCGTCCATCTGGTTGCCGGCCATCCTGACCGACCTTGAGTAGACGATGCCTGAAAGCGAAATCACCGCAATATCGGTGGTTCCGCCGCCGATATCCACCACCATGTTGCCGCTCGGCTCGGTAATCGGCAACCCGGCGCCGATCGCCGCCACCATGGCCTGCTCGACGAGAAATACTTCGCTCGCCTTGGCGCGATAGGCCGAGTCCTCGACCGCGCGCTTCTCCACCTGCGTGATCTCCGAAGGCACACCGATCACGATCCGCGGATGCACCATCATCTTGCGGTTGTGAGCCTTCTGGATGAAGTAGTTCAGCATCTTCTCGGTGACCTTGAAATCCGCGATCACCCCGTCCTTCATTGGCTTGATGGCGACAATGTTGCCCGGCGTGCGTCCGAGCATCTCCTTGGCTTCCTTGCCGACGGCCTCTACCTCGCCGGTGTTCTTGTTGATCGCCACAATCGAGGGCTCGTTGACAACGATACCCTTGCCCGCGGCGTAGACCAGCGTATTGGCCGTTCCTAAATCGATCGCCAGATCGCTCGAAAACACACTAAACAGCGAGCGCAATCCATGCGATCGCGAAGGACGCGAATGATAACCGTTCGATGACATGCAGTAAGGCTTTTTCTCGGGACTTCGTGCTTATTGTAAGGCCACGCGGCAGTCCCACGCAGGTTTCTGGCTATATTTCCACAGTGATTCCCGAAAAGAACCGGGTGTGTTGAAACAGGATATCTGCTTATCCACCGGAAACTTCAGCACACTGCTTACGATCAGATCAGACGGCAATGGGCTCGTTGATTTGAATCAGCGGCTGCGCATTAGTGAAGCGCGGCACATCGGCAATAATCTCCGCCCGGAAAGCCGCTAGCGCCGACCGCAGCTGCTCCGCCGACGAGAACGTCAGCAGGCCGATTAGCTCCCAGGCACAGGCCCCGCCATCGAAGGCTGACTGCCCACGCAGGACCGCCACATCCTCCAGCCCCATGCTGCCCCAGCGGGCTTTCACCAGAGGAACGTGCTTTGCAAGGTAATACTCGTGATCGAATCGCGAGTCGCTGGTCTTAGGGTACATAACCGAAACAGTCACCATGCCGCACATCATAGCGGACAGCCAAGAGAAGGGGCATGTTAAAGGAGATGCCCTAACCCGTCGCCAACTCAATTTCTTTCCCGCTCCACCAATCCGTTATCCTTGAGTGTTTCGCCTCAAGGAGATTTCCGTGTCAGCAAAGCTTTACAAGAACCTCATCGGCGGTGAGTGGGTCGCCTCCCGCACCGGCAAGACCTTCCTCAACATCAATCCCGCCAACTCCGACGACATCGTCGGCGAATTCCAGTGCTCCTCAGCCGCCGACATCGAGGACGCTGTCCGCGCCGCCGCCGAAGCCTGGAAGAGCTGGCGTCTGATGCCCGCGCCCAAGCGCGCAGAGATCATCTTCAAGACCGGAGAGCTCCTCACCCAGCGCAAAGAGCAATACGCGCGCGACATGACCCGCGAGATGGGCAAGGTTCTCGCCGAAACCCGCGGCGACGTCCAGGAAGCTATCGACACCGCCTACTACATGGCGGGCGAAGGGCGCCGGCTCTTCGGCCAAACAACTCCCTCGGAGTTGAAATCCAAGTTCGCAATGTCTGTCCGCATGCCGGTTGGCGTCTGCGGCATGATCGCGCCGTGGAACTTCCCCATGGCAATCCCCTCGTGGAAGCTCTTCCCCGCGCTTGTCTGCGGCAACACCTGCGTCATCAAACCCGCGGAAGATACTCCGTTAAGCACATTTAACCTCGTCCAGTGCCTCATTGACGCCGGCCTGCCCGCCGGTGTCGTCAACATCGTCACCGGCTTCGGACCCGATGCAGGCGCGCCCATCGTCTCGCACCCCGGCGTCCGGGCTGTTTCCTTCACCGGGTCGTCCGAGGTCGGCCGCATCGTGGGACAGACCGCTGCAGCCAACTTCAAGCCCTGCTCACTCGAAATGGGAGGCAAGAACGCGATGATCGTCCTTGACGACGCCAACCTCGATCTCGCCGTCGAAGGCGCGCTCTGGGGAGCCTTCGGCACCACAGGCCAGCGCTGCACCGCCACCAGCCGCATCATCCTGCACAAGAAGATCGCCGACGCCTTTACCGAAAAGCTTGTCGCCCGCGCCGACGCCCTCAAAGTAGGCGACGGCCTCGATGAATCCGTGCAGATGGGCCCGCAGGTCAACCAGCAGCAGATCGAAACCTCCACCCGCTACAGCGAGATCGCGCAAAAGGAAGGCGCCAGGCTCCTCACCGGCGGCTCGACACTCGATGGGGGGGCCTACGACAAGGGACATTTCTTCGCTCCTACAATCTTCACCGGCGTCAAGCCCGGTATGCGGATCGCCCAGGAGGAGGTCTTCGGCCCAGTCGTTAGCCTCATCGAGTGCAGGGACTTCGACGAAGCTCTCGACATCGCCAACGGCATCGACTACGGACTCTCAACCGCGCTCTACTCCCGCGACGTGAATCTCGCCTTCCGCGCCATGCGCGACCTCGAAGCCGGAATCACCTATATCAATGCCCCCACCATCGGAGCCGAAGTCCATCTCCCCTTCGGCGGAGTCAAGCACACCGGCAATGGCCACCGCGAAGGGGGCACCGGCGCTTTGGACTTCTACACGACGTGGAAGTCGGTCTACTTCGACTACTCGAACACGCTGCAAAGGGCGCAGATCGATACGGGGGAATAGAACCTTAGGCGCCCGGACTTCGCGGCGTTGTCGTGAAGTCCGGGCACCCAGCATTACTCAGACGGCCTATCAGTGCGCTTGCCGGAAAGAATCGAAAGATTCTCGGCCCCCGGCATAACAACCCTAACCTCCCTGCCTCCCATCAAATAGCTCACAAAATCGAAATTCGCATATATGATGTTCGCCAGCGGCAAAGCCCGTCACTGGTTTGCCTGAAGAAGTCCCGGAGGCATCTTGAACATACTTCTTCTCTCCATGCCCGATTCCTTCGAGCACATGCCTACTGTGGCCATCCGTATGCCCAACGGAGCGCTCACCTCACTCGCCGGCAACCTCGACCCGCATCACAACGTCGCCGTCGCCGACCTCATCCTCTGTCAAAGAAGTGTCAACGAGACTGTCACGTGCCTCGTCCGCGAGCACGATCCCGACATTGTTGGCATGTCCGTCATGACCTTCCAGCGCCGCAGTGCCGAGCGCCTCATGCATTTGGTCCGCTCGCTCAAACCCGGCGTAAAGATTGTCGTTGGAGGCTACGACCCCAGCCTCGACACCGCCGCCTACCTCGACATGCCCGTAGATTTCGTCGTCCGCGGCGAGGGCGAAGTCACCTTCCGCGAACTCACCCGCGCCCTCGAAGGCCAGGGCAGCATGCATTTCATCTCAGGCCTCTCACACAGGCAAGGCGCCAAGTGGATCCACAATCCTCAGCGCGCGCCGCACAAGCTCGAAGACAACGAAATCCGCCTGCCCAAGCGCGCCGCCCGCGTACTCGGCGGATACACGCTGCTCGGCCGCCAGGTCGACGTCATCGAGACCTCGCGTGGCTGTACCTTCGACTGCAGCTTCTGCTCCATCATTGAAATGCGCGGCCGCAACTTCTTCACCTACTCCTTCGACCGCGTGCTCGACGACATTCGTGACGCCTACAACCACGGCGCGCGCACCATCTTTCTGGTCGACGACAACATCACCCTCAATGTTCATCGCTTCGAAGCGCTCTGCAAGGCCATCATCGAAGCCGGCCTCAACAAGATCGACTACTTCGTGCAGGGCATGACGTCTGCGATTGCCAACCACGGCGAGACGTTAGCACCCCTCATGCGCAAGGCGGGTTTCCGCTATGTTTTCTTAGGCATCGAGAACATCCTCGAGACTGACCTCGTGTTCCTGCAGGCCTCGGCCAAAAACACCGCCCGCAAGGACGGCAAGAAGACCGGGAATGCCACCCTGCAGGCCATCCAATACCTGCACGATAACGGCATGTACGTCGTCGGAGGCCTCATCGTCGGCAGCCCCGGGGACACCGCCGAATCCATCGAGGCCAACCTAGAATTCGCGCGCAAGTATGTCGACTGGCCCTATATTCAGCACCCGACGCCATACCCCAAGACTCCCATGACCGCAGATTTCCGCAGGCAGGGACTCATCGAGAACGAGCGGCTGCATGAGTACGACGGCACCACGCCGATCGTTCACAACGAGAATCTCTCGCTCGACGAGATCGAATATCTCCGCTGGAAAGCCGAGCGCGGCATGAAGACCAAACACATCCCCGCGGTCTTCCGCCACGACCCATGGTTCGTCGTGCGCAACGCTCCGAAGATGGCGGCGCACACCTATCGTGGCTCAACTCTGCGCACCCTGCTCGGACTCGAGAGCGACCGGGCAGCCTTTGCCCGGTACCAGGAGATTCGCCGCAAGGAACGCGAGTACGTTAAGCCCCCTGGGACTTTTTGCGACCCGGTTGGTTCCGCTGACTCTAACGAGGAGAGTCAGGGACCGGTGTTATGGGCAAACTCGACGGCAAAGTAGCCGTAATTACTGCAGCAACCTCCGGGATGGCGCTGGCCACCGCGAAGCTCTTCGTTGAAGAGGGCGCCTACGTCTTCATCACGGGACGCCGTCAGAAGCAACTCGACGACGCCGTGAAATCCATCGGCCGCAATGTGACCGGCATTCGGGGAGACGCCGGCAATCTCACCGATATCGACCACCTATTCGAAACTGTCAAAGCCGAAAAGGGTCACATCGATATCCTCTTCGCCAGCGCGGGATACGGCGAATTCAACGTCCCGATCGGATCGATCACCGAAGAAAACTACGACAAGACCTTCGGCACCAACGTCAAAGGAACGCTCTTCACCGTGCAGAAGGCCCTGCCACTCCTTCGCGACGGCGCATCCGTCATCATGAACGGCTCGATTGCAAGTGTGAAAGGCTTTCCCGGCTTCAGCGTCTACAACGCCAGCAAGGCGGCGGTCCGGTCGTTCGCGCGCACGTGGACGAACGACCTTAAAGAGCGCAGGATCCGAGTCAATGTGCTTAGTCCCGGCACCATCGACACCGCTGTCTTCGATGGAGTCGCGCAGGAAGTAAAGGACGGCTTCGTCTCACTAATCCCAATGGGACGGATGGGACGGCCCGAAGAGATCGCCACCGCCGCGCTCTTCCTCGCTTCCAACGATTCCAGCTTCGTCACCGGCATCGAGCTCTTCGTCGATGGCGGGACCGCCCAAATCTGACTGTTTTGATCTCATGAAACCTTAGTTCTTTATATGTTGGTCGATAGAATTACGATCGTAATACTATTTTTGAGTCAATGCGCTATCCAGCCGACCAGAAGCAGCGAACGAAACAACGGATCCTCGATGCGGCTTCTACTCTTTTTCGAAGCCGCGGATACGAAGCGACCGGCGTCGATGCGGTCATGGCCTCCGCTTGCCTCACGGCGGGTGCCTTCTATGCTCACTTCCGCTCGAAGGAAGATCTCCTGGCCGAATCTCTCAACTTCTCTTTCTGCCACTCAGGAGGCGCATGGTCAAAGCGCCTTGCAAACCTTAAAGGCCCTGAGTGGGTGCGGAAGTTCGCCAGCACTTATCTCAGCAAAGCCCACCGCGACAACCCCGACGAGGGATGCCCGATGCCCGCGCTGGCCCCGGAGATCGCCCGCATCGGCGGGCCCTCTCGCGAGGTCTTCGAACAATACCTCTGCGGCCTGGTCGACAAGGTCGGCCACGAAACCAGTAGAGAAAACGCTATTCCGGCCATCGCGCTCTGTGTCGGCGGACTCATGCTCTCCCGCGCCGTCGGCGACCCAAAGCTGTCCGACAGAATACTTAGCGCCTGCCGGGCCGCAGTTGAAAATAGCGCTCAAGTCTAGGAGCACCTCATGTCGCAAACAGTCCTCGTAACCGGCGCCTCCTCCGGCATCGGAGCCGCCACCGCACGCCTCTTTCATTCCTGCGGCTTCACGGTATTCGGAACATCGCGCAGCGCCAATTCCGCAACCACCAGCGACTTCACGATGCTCCCACTCGACGTCACCTCCGATGCCTCAGTGAGCGACTGCGTCGAGCGCGTCCTGTCCAAGACTGGTCGCATCGATATTCTGGTCAACAACGCCGGATACTCTCTCAATGGCGCGGTCGAAGAAACGTCTCTCGCCGAAGCGAAGGAGCAGTTCGAAACCAACTTTTTCGGCGTCGTGCGTGTGGTCCACGCCGTCCTGCCCCATATGCGGCAGGCCCGCTCAGGCAGGATCATCAACATCGGATCGCTCGTCGGTCTCCTTGCCGTTCCTTACGGCGCCTTCTATTGCGCGACAAAATTCGCCCTCGAAGCCTACTCTGAATCGCTCTGGTACGAGATCAAGCCTTTTGGCATTAGCGTCAGCCTGATCGAGCCCGGATACATCCGCACCGGTATCGGTCACGCTGCTCACGTCGCCGCCGGAGCCCTCTCTGCATACGATGGCCCCCGCGACCGCGTCATTGCCGCGATCAAGAGCGGAGTCGAGAAGGGCTGCTCACCAGAGCTGGTGGCAAAATCCATCTTCCAGGCCGCAACGAGCCGCAATCCTCGCCTGCGATACCGTGTGGGCTCAGATGCGGTCTGGCTCCCACGCCTGCGCAAAGCTGTTCCCTGGAGCTTCTTTGCCTCTGGCCTGCGCCGCCAGTTCGCACTCGACGCAAAGTCCTGAACCTCTCGAAAGGAACACATCATGCACGACGAAATACGAACCTTTATCGCCTTCTGGAATCGCGAAGCAAACACGACCGCTGACCTGCTCCGTAATCTTCCCGCCGATCAGTACGATTTCCGACCTGACCCGCAGGCCCGCTCGCTTGGAGAGCTCGCCTGGCACCTCGCGGAACTCGAAGCTTACACAACCTGGGGCATAGAGCAGGGTTCATTCCAACTCGGCGTTCGTCCTCCCGGCATCGAACGGCCTCGAACCGTCGAAGCACTCGCACCGGGCTACGAGCTTATTCACGCCGGAGCCGTCGAGCGCGTCCGCAAACTCACTCCAGCCGACCTCGATCGTAAGCTGCGCCACTTTGCCGGCAACGAGATGTCTTTCCGTCAACTTCTCTGGGGTGCAATTCTCTTTCACATGATCCATCACCGCGGACAGCTCTCGATCCTGACGCGTCTCGCAGGTGGCGCCGTTCCCTCCATCTTCGGACCGAACCGTGAACAGATGGCCGCTCTTCGCGCCGCGCGCGCATAACAACCAGATTCATGCGTCAGTCATGAATCCACTCGCGCCCTGAATCATCTATTCGCGAGGAGATTGTAACTATGTCACAAACGAAGAAAGTCGCGCTCATTACCGGAGCGAATCGCGGACTCGGCCTCGAAACCGCAAAGCAGCTCGGCGAGCAGGGCGTTACCGTCGTACTCGCGTCACGCAAGCTCAGCGATGCGGAAGCCGCAGCCAATAAGCTCAAGGCCCAGGGAATCGATGCTTATGCAGTTCAGCTCGACGTGACCAAAGCCTCTGATCGCGCTGCCGCGTACAAATTCCTAGACGAGAAATTCGGCAAACTCGACATCTTGGTCAACAACGCCGGCATTCTCGTCACCTCGCCGGAAAACAGCATAGCGAACGGTGCGCCGAAGAACATTACCAGCAAAACGCCGGACGAAGAACTCAGGAATGTATTCGAGACTAATGTCTTCTCGGTCGTCCGTGTCACTGAGCAACTGCTGCCTCTGATCAGAAAGAGCGATGCCGGCCGAATCGTCAACCTCTCCAGCATCCTGGGTTCGCTTACGCTGCATGCCGACCCAAACAGCCCTATCGCGGCCTTCAAGAACTTTTCCTATGACGCTTCCAAGGCCGCACTCAACGCATACACCATTCATCTCGCGCACGAACTCAAGGACACCAAAATCAAGGTGAACTCAGTACATCCCGGCTGGGTCAAAACAGAAATGGGAACCGACGCCGCCCCCATGGAGATCCCCGAAGGCGCCAAGACCAGCGTCGCCGCTGCTCTCCTCGGCCCCGACGGTCCCAACGGCCGCTTCATTCACCTCGGCCAGGAACTCCCCTGGTAATTTCCGCAGTATGGTCCCACGTCTCGCCTTTCGCGAGCGTGGGGCCACTCCGCTGTCTCCATTTTTTGGATCTTCAAGCGGCCAGAAGGAACCAACTCCTCTATGACAACGTAGGACACTACGCAGTTGGGAGGACCCATGCGAGAGCGAGCCCTCAAAATCGTCCTGGCCGTCGTAGGATTGCTCTTTCTGGCGCTGGCCTATCCAATGGTCCTGTTCGTTCGACAGGAACCCGCGCTCTCCATGATGCTGAGCCTCTACGTCACTCTAGGCGTCTTTCTGCTCCTGGCAATTAACAACCCTCGAGCGCATCGAAGTCTCATCGCCTTTACCGCATGGTCAAGCTTCGCTCATGCGGCTCTCATGGGCACTCAGGCATTGCGAAATATGATTGCGCACAGAGAATTGATCGGCGTGGCAGTTCTGATAGCGATCGGCCTAGCACTGATTGCATTGGCGCCGGCAAAAGCGCTTCACCCCGGATCTCCAGTCGACGAGTGAGGAACGAACGTCGACTCTGCCTGTCTTACCCCGCGCAATGACCCCGATCACTCTATTCACGCCCATCTGCTAAGCTTGTCGCGTTTCCTGTTCTCATTCCGGAGGATTGCGATGTTGCTGAATAGAATTACGGCTTGTTGCGTGGTCGCCCTGTGCTCATTGACAGCCACGGCGCAGATGGGCGCCTCAGGTGGAACGCAGGCACCCGAACCGGGATCGATCGCCACACCGGCCGCAGCCTTCGACTCGCAGCTCACTCTCATCGAGAAATCGATGATGGGTGCCGTCAAAGCCATGCCAGCCGATAAGTTCTCCTTCGCGCCAAGCCACGCCATATTCGTCTCCGGCCAGAAGACGGAGTTCGACAAGGTGCGCACGTTCGCGCAGCAGGCCACCCACGTCGCCGAGGCAAACTACTTCTTCTACAACATCATCAGCGGGCTCAAGCCCGACGTCGATACCAAGAACATCGAGAAGCTCACCAGCAAGGACTACGTCGTTGCCGCCCTCGCCGGCTCCTTCGCCTTTGCTCACAAGGCAATCGCCACGCTTACCGCTGCCAACAGCTTCGAAGTCATCAAATCGCCCGAGCCCGGCTTCCAGACGCGAGGCACGCTCGCAAGCTTCGGCATCTCCCATTGCTGGGATCACTACGGACAGATGGTCGTCTATCTTCGCATGAACGGCATCGTTCCGCCCGCGTCGCAATAACACCCGCCATCCCAGTCGGCTATTGCGTAATCCCGAGCTGAGTCAGCATGAAGGCGTACCGCCGGTCGGCCTCGCGAATGCGGTCATAGCGGCCGCTCGAGCCTCCGTGACCGCCGTGCATGTTGATGAAGAAGACCAGCGGGTTATTGTCCATCTTCACCGCCCGCAGTTTCGCTACATATTTTGATGGCTCCCAGTACATCACTTGCGAATCATCGAAGGAAGTCTGAACGAGAATAGCGGGATAGGCCTTGGCCCTCACGTTGTCGTACGGCGAGTAAGTGAGCATGTAATCGAATGCGGCCTTCTGGTTGGGATTGCCCCATTCTTCGTACTCTGTAACGGTAAGCGGCAGCGATGCATCGAGCATCGTGTTCATCAGATCGACAAAGGGCACTTCACACAATACGACTTTGAAGAGATCCGGACGCATGTTAGTCACAGCTCCCATCAAGAGTCCGCCCGCACTCCCACCCTCGATGCCGACATCTCCCCGCTTCCCATAGCCTTGCGCCAGCAGTCCTTCCGTAACGTCGATGAAATCCGTGAAGGTATTCCGCTTGGTCATCATCTTGCCCGCGTTGTGCCATGCTTCGCCGAGTTCTCCGCCTCCTCGGATGTGGGCCACGGCGCTGACCACTCCGCGGTCAAGGATGGGGAGCGAAGTCGTGGAAAACGTGTCGGGAATGGTGATCCCGTAAGAGCCGTAGCCATAGACAAAGAGCGGATTCTCACCACGCTTGAACTTGTCCTTCCGGTAAACAACCGTGACCGGAACTCCAACCCCGTCGTTGGCCGGCACGAACAAGCGCTCGACAGCGTATAGGGACTTGTCGAAGCCCGGCACCTCCTGCTGTTTCAGCAATGTGGAGGCCCGGGTCTTCACATCGTATTCAAATGTGGAGCTGGGAGTGATCGGCGACTGGTAGTTATAGCGGAACTTGTCCGTATCGAACTCCTTGTTCACGGCGGAGCTCAGTGAATATGCCGGCTCCGGAACCTCAACGGCATGCGTCTCCTTGCCCTTCAGCGTCACAACCTGGAGCACCGGCAATCCTTTGATCCGCTCCGTCACGACGTAGAAATCCCTGAACACATCCAAATCTTCAATCGGAATTTCCTTGCGCGCAGCTACAACCTCGGTCCAGTTTGCCTTGCCCGGACTCGCCACCGGCGCGGTTACTATTCGATAGCTCGGATCGGTATCGTTCACGCGAATATAGAAGGTTCCACCACCCTCGTCCGCGTAGTACCGCACGCCCTCCTTTCGAGGCTCAATCAGCGTCCAGTTCCCGGCCGGAGAATCCGCCGCCAGGAACTTTATCTCGCTGGTCACATGGCTCTCGGACTGCATCATCAGGTATTTGCCATCGCGCGTGCGGTAGACGTAGGCGTCATAGCGCTCGTCTTTCTCGTCGAACACCAGCGGGTCGGCCGCCGAGTTCGTACCAAGCACGTGCCGATGCACCAGATTGCTGCGTTTGGTCGTCGCATCCTCGGTGCTGTAGAGCAGCGTCCTGTTGTCCGCCGCCCACGTGAGCGAATCAACGCGCTCTGCCGTGTCCGGAAGTATTTTGCCAGTGCGCAGGTCCTTGACGTGGAGCTTGTATTGGCGGAAGCCGACATTGTCGGTGGTAAAAGCAAGCAGGTTCGAGTCGTCGCTCACTTCCGCTGCGCCCAGCGACATAAACTTCTCGCCCTGCGCAAGCTGATTCACATCGAGCATGACCTCTTCCGGAGCAGATAGCGTCTCCTTCTTTCGGCAAAGTATCGGATACTGCTTCCCCTCCTCGGTGCGCGTGTAATACCAGTAGCCGCGTTGGCGGTAAGGCACCGAGGTATCCGTCTGCTTGATGTGGCTGAGCGTCTCGTTATAGAGCTTCTCCGCGAAAGGCTTTTCCTCAGCCGTAACCTGTTCGGCGTACGCATTCTCAGCCTCGAGATACGCCCGTACCTTTGGATTCGCCCGCTCGCGCAGCCAGGCGTAATCATCGATCAATACCGCCCCGTTGATCGATCTTTCCGTATGGATCTTTTCCGCGACAGGGGGCGTCGGCGTAGAGTCGCTCTGACCATATGCGGTTATAGTGAGCACAAGAAGAGTCGTCGCTTGCAGCATCGGAAATCGCATGACTCGCATTCTATGGGAAGAACTGCGGCACAAGGCGAGTGACGGTTGCGCCGCCGCCCGTCGCAAATTAGTCTTCTGGAGTATGATGAGAGACGACATCGCACTCCTCTACGAGTACGACCGGTGGGCAAACAATCGCGTCATCGAGTCGGCATCGGCGCTCGCTCCGGAACAGTTCACGCGCGACCTTGGTGGCAGCTTCAGCTCTGTCCGCGACACACTCGTCCACATTCTGGCGGCCGAGTGGATCTGGTTGACCCTCTGGACACACCCTTCGCCCAGCCCTGAGTTCATGGCGGACCTCCGCAAGCGCCGCGAGGCGCTTTTTGCCCCTGCATCTTTTCCCGATCTGGCTACCGTCAAATCAAAGTGGGCCGAGATCGAGAGAGATCAGAGAGATTTTGTCAGCGGACTCACCGATGCGGATCTCGAGCGGATGGTCCAGTCACGCGGCGGCGAGCTCAGTCTCGCCCACCTGATGCAGCATCTTGCCAACCACTCCACCTATCATCGCGGCCAGATCTCCCTCATGATGCGCCAGCTCAAGGCCGATCCCGTTGCTACCGACTTCCACGTCTTCCTCACCGAGCGCCGCGACGCTCAAGCCTGATCCACCGGCCGTCGTCGAATCTCCCAAACATATCCTCGGTCTGCTATTTGCTTCCCACCGGAGCGGACTTCGCCTGCTTCTGCTCGATCGTCAGTTTGTAGGCGACGTAGTACTTGTAGATGTTGCTGACGTAATTCACCGTCTCCTGGCCTACTTCCTTCGCCACTTCCAGCTCAACGTTCCCAAACCATACATTCGGGTCGAGCCCATCTGCCTGGGCCTTCTTGCGGAGGCGCACAATGCGATTTGGCCCGGCATTGTAGCTGGCAAAAGTGAACAGCGTTTTGTTCAGCGGATCGATCCCCGGATCGTTGAAATAGGTGTCCGCAATGTTGCGCAGCATTTTCGCACCGGCATGAATATTGCCGTCTGCGTCGTTGACACCCGGAACATTGATGGGATTGGCGGCTGCCAGCTTCGGCATTACCTGCATGATGCCAACGGCTCCGACATGGCTCTTCCTGTTCTGGTCGAGTAGCGACTCCTGGTAGCCCTGCGCCGCCAGCATCAGGTAATCGAAGTTATATTCCGCTGCATACTTCTTGAAGTACTGTGCGTAGTCGTTGAACTTCTTAAGCTCTTCCGTGGAGATCGAATTCTTGATCCACTTCGTGTTCTGCAGGTAGCGTCGCAGCAGCGTGTTTCCGAAGGCTGTGCCCACCGCATGCGTCTCGACGAACTCGTCCACCAGCTGCTTCAGTTGGGGATTGCTCTTTCGCATCACCCAGCCCACGTCGATGCCAGTTGCCACAGCCAAATCAGAATGCGCCTTGATATTCGGCAGAACCTGCGCCCACAGTTCAGCTCGTCCCTGCGTCGTCACCGTGGCCGGAATCAGGCCTGCGTTCACCATCTCAATAAGATCATCATCGAATAGGTTTTTATCCGCGGCCCGGACATCGAGCGGTGACTTACCGGCTTTCTGCCGCTCGTCGCTTATTTTCCTGAGATTTTCATAGGCAGTGGTCAGGGGATTGACGTAAATCGGCGTGCCTGCCAGCTCGTCAAAACTGGAAATGCTGCCAGGCGCTGCACCTGTCACTATGACCTGCGAAACATCCTTCTGAATAGGAACGGAAAAAGCTACCCGCTGTTCGCGCTCCGGAGTAATCACGACTCCCTGGGCAATCATGTCGCCGAGTCCCTGCGTCAGTGCCGCCTCCAGCTGATCAGGACGCATCGGCAGGAAGACCACCTTCACCGGGAGCTTCCCGGTCTTCAGCTTCATGTTGGCAAATTTCTGGAATTCCTCGAGCGCCTCATACTGAATGCCCTGCGGGTGACCGGCACGGTAGAAGAAGCCGATCGGGTTCACGATAACCAGCGCGCGAATCGCTCGCGCCTTTGCCATCTCGTCGAGATCGCCGGTGCGCTTACCAAAGCTGGCCGGCAATGACAGGGTTCCCTTGCCGGTGTCCTGGGAGCCTTCCGCGTCGGGAAGCAGAGATGCGGATGTCTGTGCAACGGGCTGCTCCGTCACAGCCGGCTTCACCGGAGCCTCGGTTTGTTTCCTGCCGCAGGCCGCGATTCCGAAGCATGCAGCCGACAACAGAATCGCCGCTCGGCAGGTTAGTCTGAGTTTGCGCGGGCGTCTCGCCTGATGCACTTCGGGCTCGACAACAATAGGGCTACCGGTAGATCTTGCCTGATCCATTCTCTTTGAGGACAACCAGGCATCCAGTTAAAACAACGAATCCCCCACCTGTCCACAAAGATCGTTAGGATCGCAACCTTGCCGGTAGTCCATCACTTGCCGGAATGCAGCCCGTACGCGGTGCGGTACAGGCTGTGCTTTTTGAAGACGTAGTGCCCGATCAGCCATCCCGCCGCTCCACCCACCAGCACATCCGTCGGAAAATGCTCCTGACCGAGAACGCGTGTCAGGCTGACCGTCGTCGCCATCGTGTAGACCGCGGCCTCTTTCCAGACCGATGGATACTCGCCTGCAATCACAGCCGCCGTGGTCCAGGCCAGCACGCTGTGCGATGACGGAAACGAATTGTTGGCGCTTCCGGAGACGAAGAAATTTCCCGCCGCGTTGTTGTAGAGGGGCCGCTCACGCCGGAAGGCCACCTTGAATATCTCGTCGACGATCAGGCTGTCCGCTATCGCCTCGCCCGAGAGCACCCCCGTCTCATGCGCGTGATCGTTCTCGCCGAGTACGCCCGTGCCGAACAGCACCACGGGGATCGCGATCTCCCCCGCGAGAACACCATTCGACACATTCACGTTGTCTTTGTTGTAGGAGTGATCGACCGGAATTCTGTGCATCGTGTCCGTATCGGTGGAGAGCGTAATGCCGGTCGCCGCGCCCAGAGGCAGCAACCACAACAGGTCGTCCAGGCGCGCGTATCTCGGGCTAGTCCAGATCGGTATCTGATCTTTGAGGATTGCAAGCGGCAAACCCTTGACCGTCACTGCTTCAGGCGCAGCCGGAGCTTCCGGCAGGCTCGGTGTGTGGCTGCCTGCCGGACCTGGGTCCTGCCCCGGGTTCTGTTGCCCATAGCTTGCCCGCCAGGCGCCCACTGCGCAGAGGCATAACACAACCGCTCCCCGCAAAACTCTTCGAAAATAATCAGTTGTCATCGATATGGCGGTTTAGTCCTCCGGGAGCAGGCTCAAACTGAACATATAGCACAATGAAATTACCTCGCAGTCATCCAGGCTCCCCTGAAGTACCTGCCAGCATCCATTTCGTCAAGGGTGAGATTTTTGGAGGGGTGAGATTTTTGGATACCGCCGAAATCGGCAGGGCTCCAACTCGCCCGCCGCGGCTTATACTTTCGCCATGGGACTCGGCTTTCCCAACCAGGTCTTTCGTCTGCCCAACGCCCGACGCATGATCGTGGAGCAGTTCGGTGTGCGCATCACCGACAAACAGGGCAACACGCTCCTCGAGTCCGGCCGCAAAAGAGAAGTCTGCTTCGACCGCGCTCTGAGCGAAGACGACCGCCGCCTGCTCTCGGATCTGAAGATCGGGCGATAGGAGATCGGCTCAGGATCTCACGTCAGCACGACGATCTTCCCGCCCGCCTTGTTCTCTTCCATCAAGCGATGCGCTTCCACAATCTGATCCAGACGAAACACTTTGCCGACCTGAACATGCAGCTCTCCTGCGCCTATCTGATCGCAGAGCTCCTTCAGAGGAGTCTTCATGAAATCCTCAACCTCACCTGCGTAGCTCGTCAGACACACCGACGTCGGAATCGCTTCCATCGGAGCGAAATGATCGAACGACCACTTGTTGCCCACGATGCCGGTCATACACACGATTCCTGCCTCTTTGCTGCATTGCAAGGAGTCCTCGAGCGTCGTCACACCGATCAGTTCCAGCACCTTGTCGAACTTGCCGTTACCATCGCGGATCTGCTCCGCGATCTTGCCGTCGTCGATCAATACCCGATCTGCCCCGCTCGCCCGTAACAGATTCTCGCGGTCTGGATTCCGCGTGGTCGAAGCCACAAAAGCTCCGTGCTTCTTCGCGATCGTCGCTGCCGCCAGTCCTACCGACGTCGTCCCTCCGCGAATCAGCAATCGCTCGCCGCGACTCAGCCGAAGTGACCTGAAGAGCGATCCCCACGCCGTCTCCAGCATCTCCGGGATCGCCCCCAGCGTCTCCCACGGAAGCTTCGTCCGGATCGTCTGCACATGCGCTGCCGGAACACACGTGTACTCGGCATACCCGCCATCCATGTCGCGGCCCAGACCGCCCATCGCCGTCGCCACAATGTCGCCTTTGGCAAACTCCTTCCCTGGAGCGTCCTCCACAACGCCAACTGCTTCGATCCCCAGTACCCGCGGAAACTTCACGCCCGGCGAATGACCTTGCCTCGTGAACATCTCCGACCGGTTCACGCCAAACGCCTTCACCCGGATCAGCACCTCGGCTGCTTTCGGCTGTGGAACCGGGATCTCCTCGATCTTCAGTACCTCCGGGCCGCCCGGCTCATGCACAACAGCAGCCTTCATCGTCGCCATCTTCAATCTCCTTCAAACCCGCGGGGGATTTGTCGTCGAAAAGCAATAGCGTGCGATCTTCCAGCCATCGCTCAGCTTCTGAAACAGAAAAAGCTCTTGATTCGCCTCTGGGTTCTTTTCCCCCGTTGCATGGACGTTCACCGTACCCTTTGAGTTGGTCCGCGCCATCGCCCACTCGGACGCCAGTTGCCGCACCTCGGCAATCTCAAACTTCACTTTCAGTGTGATCGCCGCGAAGACGCCATCGTATGCCTTCCGCACCGCCTCCGCTCCGACACTCGATGAAAAATGTTGCGGCATGAAAACTCCGTCCACCGCATACAGCTTCATCACCTCCTCGGTCGACGACGCATTGAGCGCCGTCTCATACGCCGCCAGCACTGCCGCAACCGCCTGTTCCTCTGTGTTCATCTTCTCCTCCACCTCGTGCCTTCTCCGAAATATAGGCAACTGGCCGGTCTAGCAATAGTGGGATAACCGGAAATCTCTTTCTCGAATTTGAGATAATGCTCTGACGAGTGAGCCGTGACCGATCTGAATTCTCTGGTCCTCTTCGCGAAAGTTGTCGAAGCCAACAGCTTTTCTGAAGCGGCTCGGCGAATAAAGATTCCGCTCTCGACCGTGAGCCGTCGCATCGCCGAACTCGAGAATCAACTCGGCCTGCGCCTCCTCGAACGCTCCACGCGACATCTTCGCCTGACCCACGCCGGGTCCTCATTGCTCCAGCACGCGCAGCGCACCGCCGAGCTGAGCGACGCAGTCGACGGAATCGCCTCCAACCACGCCGCCAGGATCTCCGGCATCCTGCGACTCAATGCTCCGCCCAGCATCTCCGACTCTCTTATCGCGCCCATCGTCTGCGCCTTCCAGCAGAAGCATCCCGACGTCCGCGTCCAGATTCTGATCGCCGAGCGCTTTGTCGATCAGATCGACGAAGGCATCGACCTCGCCTTCCGCGTCGGCCCGATGAAAGACTCCACACTCGTTGCCCGCCGTATCCTTACCTACCGCCATCAGCTCGTCGCCAGCCCCGCCTATCTGGCGAAATACAAGCCTCCCACGCGCCCGCAGGACCTGCTCAGGCACCGCCTGCTCTCCTTCTCCCGCTGGAAGCCCGAGAATCGCTGGATCTTCGTCCGCGCAGGCACCGGCGAAAGAGAAACCCTCTCCTTCCAGCCATATCTCACGATGAACGACTACGCCGGTCTCGCTTATGCACTTCTTGAGGGAGCCGGCATCGGAGACCTTCCGCCCGTCGTTTCGCCTGGACTGCTCTCCACTGGCCGTCTCGTCGAGGTCATGCCGAAGTGGCGTCTCCGGACCTTCGACCTAACCCTCGTTCACCTCGGTCGCCGCCACATCCCGCGTCCAGTGCAGGTCTTCAAGGAGTTTGCCGCTAAAATGGCGCCGAAGCTTTTTCCCGCTTTGCCGACCTGAGAAGACGGCGCGGCGACGATGTTCTGCGCGGTCTAGTCGAGTGCGCGGTCATTGCCTCTCGCGGACGATTTAACCTGCCCGTCACATTTTCGGTGTCCGGCCCAATGTAGCGTTTGGGGAACAGTGGGCTTTGTCATCGAACGGCGCTCCTCCGGGATCGGTCCCTCCGTCTGCACGGCCCTTCTGCTCGCTCTATTCGGCGCGGGCGCCCGGGGGCAGGAACCCGCAACCAGCACTGCTTCGAACGTGGCTCAGTCGCTACCCGAGGAGCCTGTTTCGCCGAATCACCCGCCCTTGGCTCCCAATGGCGCTCCCGAAATGTCGAACGCAGTACCGCAGCTGCGGCAGACTATCGAAGACCAGTCCGACGATCAGGAAAATCCCGCCATGTTCAGGACCCACCTCATCGCCGGCCGCTTCTGGCTGTCCGGACAGTCCAATCTCATCTTTCAGGCGCACACCGGCTTCCACTCGCCGTACTCAGGCCCCAACAGCTTCCGCGGCTACGGAGAGTCCGCAACCTCAATCGCCAATACTCTGTTCACGGGCGCTCGGCTCCTCCGCTTCAGCGAACTGATCGCGAGCGCCGACGTGGAGGATGGCCGCGGCCTGAGCGATGCTCTCGGTATCGCCGCTTACGTCAATGCCGATGTCATCGATCCTGACCTTACCAACAAGTTCTATCTGTCCCGCTTCTTCTTTCACCAAACGATACCCATCGCTGCCGACCGGATCACTCAGGATCCGAACCCGTTTTACCTTCAGCCATGGATCCCCAGACAGAGATTCGAGGTCGTCTTTGGAAAGATCAGCCTGCTCGACTACTTCGATGTGAACGAAGTCGGCAGCGACCCGCATCTCCAGTTCACCAACCTCGCCATCGGCAATGCCGGAACGTATGAATACGGAGGCGACGGTCACGGCTACACCATCGCCTCAATGATCAGCTACAGCGGACCGAGATATGGTCTGCGTTTCGCCGAAGCCCTCCTGCCCAAAATCACAAACACCAACGAGCTCAACTACAACCTCCGGGACAGCCGCGAGGAAAACCTGGAGTTCGACTGCACGACTTATCCACTGCGGGGCTACGTCACGCACTTCCGCACCCTCATGTTCATAAATCACGCCGATCTGGGGAATTATCGAGAGGCTGACGATGCCTATCTGGCCGGCGTCGATCCCACGCCCGATATCACCCTCCACCGCCATCCCGGCACAATAAAGCCGGGCTTCGACATCAACCTCGAACAGGATCTTCCCCGCAACTTCCGCGCCTATTTTCGCTACGGGTGGAACCACGGTCTCTACGAGTCCTTCACCTTCAGCGAGATGAACAACGCCGTCTCCTTCGGCGGAGACCTCTCCGGAGACGCCTGGCATCGCAAGTACGACCGGATCGGCAGCGCTGTCGTGAACAGCGGCCTGGCCCGCTACCACCGCGAATACCTCGCTCTCGGAGGTATCGGCTTCATGCTAGGCGATGGAGCCCTCAGCTATGGACGTGAAATCGCAAGCGAGAGCTACTACACAGCCCACGTTGTCGGGGGTCTCTACCTGGCTGCGCAGTTATCCTTTGTCAACAACCCGGGATTCAACCGTGCTCGTGGACCCGTCATCATCCCCGGATTGCGCGCTCATATTGATTTCTGATCACGCCGACTCGTCACCTGAGCATGATGGCCTTCGCGATCGTGAAGTAGATAATCAATCCAGTCACGTCAACGAGCGTCGCCACAAAGGGCGCCGACGCGCTCGCCGGATTCAACCCGCATCTGCGCAGAATGAACGGCAGCATCGATCCGGCGATCGTTCCGAACGTCACCACGCCGATCAACGCGCACAGAATGGTGAGCGCAAGGATCGGCGTCTGCTGGCCGTAGGTATGAAAGACCGACTGCCAGACGAAGATACGCGTCATTCCGATCAGTCCGAGGATCGTGCCGAGAATCACCCCTGAAATCAGCTCCCTGCGGATGACTCGGAACCAGTCCCGCAAGCGCACGTCTCCCAACGCCATCGCCTGAATCACCAGCGACGTGGCCTGCGATCCAGAGTTGCCTCCGCTGCTGATGATCAGCGGCAGAAAAAGCGCCAGGACCACTGCCTGCGCAATCTCTCCTTCAAAGAAGCCCATGGCCGTCGCCGTGAACATCTCCCCAACGAAAAGAATCGACAGCCATCCGGCGCGCTTCTTCACCATCTCGAACAACGACGTGTGCATGTACGGAGTGTCGAGGGCCTCCATGCCGCCGATATTCTGGATGTCCCGGCTCGCCTCTTCTTCGACTACGTCCACGATGTCGTCCACAGTCACGATGCCCACCATGCACCGCTGTCCATCGAGCACAGGAACAGCCAACAGGCGGCTTTCCCGCACCACCATCGCAACGTCCTTTTGATCTGCTTCCGGAGTTACCCAGACCAGGTCAGTCTTCATCACCTCCCGAATCGGCCTTTGCGGATCGGCCGAGAAAAGCTGCCGCACCGAAACCACCCCCAGCAGATGCTGCTCCTGGTCCAGCACATAGGCGTAATAGATCTGGACGACCGCCGGCGCTTCCTTGCGCAGGTAGGAAATCGCTTCATCCACGGTCAGATCTGGCCGCAGCCGCGCGAACCGCGGATTCATCAGCCCGCCCGCTTCGTCCTCTTTGTATGCCAGCAGCGCAGTCACTTCTCTCCGCGTCGGCTCATCCAGCAACTGGAGCATCTCGTCGCGGCGCTCTGCGTCGACCTCCTGAACTACGTCGGCCGCGTCATCTGGAGCGAGCAGTCGCATCCAGACGTGCCGCTGTTCCTGGGGAAGATCGAGCAGCAGGTCTCTCTGGTCGTGGGCACTCAGCTCGAGAAAAAAGTCGGCTCTGTCTCCGGTGTGCAGTTCGCGAAACTCCTTTGTGCGCTGCCGGCGCGACAAGGAAGGCCAGCGTTCCCAAAGCTGCTCTGTCACCGATTCAAGTTGGCTAGTCGTCATGTGCCGCTCCGGGTGGGATCATGCGGACCGGATCGGACCGCGCAGTGCATTATGTCAAATCTTTATGAGCGTTTAACCAAACTCCCAGTGCAAAGGCTCAGGACAAAAAGCATTGACATGTGACTATTTGGTCACATATATTACTCGCCAAATGGACGACGTCTTCAAGGCTCTCGCCGACCCAACTCGCCGATCCCTCCTCGACGAACTCTTCAAAAAGGACGGCCAGACCCTCACCGAGCTTGAGGAACGCTTGCCCATGACCCGTTTCGGCGTGATGAAACATCTGAAACTGCTCGAAAAGGCCGGTCTGGTTGTCACCCGCCGCCGCGGACGCGAGAAACTGCACTACCTCAATGCTGTTCCTATCCGGCTCATTCACGATCGCTGGGTGAGCAAATACACCGAACCCTGGCTGGCGGCACTTACCGGCCTTAAATATGAACTGGAGAACAGGACCATGGAGAAAATCTTCGAAATCTATATCAAGACCACGCCGGAGCGGCTCTGGCAGGCCATTACCGATCCGGAAATGCGCCGCAAATACACCTTCGGAGTGGTTATTGAGTCAGACTGGAAAGCCGGGTCGGCCTATCACGCCCGTGGCGCCGGAAACCTCATCTTCCAGGGCGAGAACCTCGAAGTCAACCCGCCCAAGAAGCTCGTTCAGAGCTTCCGCGCTCTGTGGGGCGAAGACGTCAAGAGCGAAGGCACCTCGCGGGTGACCTGGGAAATCGTGCCGATCGCGGACTCCTGCCTTCTCAAGGTCACACACGATCAGTTGCGCAAGGGCGCCAACGATCAGCTGTACGGCGGATGGCCGATGATTCTCTCCGGCCTCAAGACCCTGCTCGAAACCGGCGAACTCCTCACCACCCCCGGCTCGCTCAGGTACTCGCAAATGGCAAACGCTTGAACCTGTTGAGTGCCCCAGGTCCCGATTTTCTGGGACCTGGGTTCTTCCTGACCTAACCTCACCGCGACTCAAGCCCCGCGAGTGATCCGGCAGAGCGACCATACACTCCTGTTCACTTAATGGCGACTTCGATGGATGACCCAGCCGAAGAGTCATTCTTCGCTACGGCCTGCTGGATCTTAGGCTGCACCATCAATTCGCTGTGGATAGTGGTGCCAGCGATCCAAACCTGCATTAAGGTGTTTCCGGCTTCGTCGTGATGGAAGACCAGTCGGCCATGGGTCTCAACGGCGCGGGCTGCTTCCAAACGAACCATCAGAAGCTCGGTTTTCCCTGTCTCGAGATTAGAGACAGACATTACACCGTCGGCACAGCGCCTAACCTCGTAGGTGCCCGCAGGGAACTGCTGGTGGTCGGCCGAGAAGGCAAATGGGACGGTGGCTCGTTCGGTGGTCTGCGCCGAGGCGTTGGCAGCTGCGCAAAGCAATCCGGTCGCCAGGGGAAGGCTGAGAAGCAGGTTGGTGAAAATGGCTGAGTGGCGTGTCATGGGAGCACCTCGGTTCGGGATTGCGGTCACCGGCATCCCGGCACCCGCTATGCTCCGTAACTTGCACCCTTGCCGAAGTTCCTGCCATGCATTGCGGGTAATTCGGAGATCAAATGCGTATCGCCTGATAAGCCTCTGATCCGTAGATACTTAGATAGCGGTATGTGTCAAATGATCGCCGTCCACGAGGGGCCGAGGGTCCGTGCTAGACTCCTCGACAAGGGAATTTCACTGGAGCAAAATTTGTGGAGACCCGGGCGAACCCCACGCAAGCCTGGCGTTTCGGTGTCTTTGAAGTCGACGCGCGCAATAAGGAATTGCGCCGCGGCGGCACTGCGGTCAAGATCCGAGAGCAGTCTTTCAGCATCCTGGTTTTTCTTCTCGAGCATTCCGGTGAGCTTGTTACCCGCGAAGAGCTGCGCGGGGTCTTATGGGCTTCCGATACCTTCGTAGACTTCGACCACAGCCTGAACACGGCGGTGATGAAGCTGCGCGAGGCCCTGGGCGATTCCGCCGACACCCCACTTTATATCGAGACGATCCCAAAGCGGGGCTATCGCTTCATCGCGCCAGTCGAAGCGATGGGAAATGGCCCGGCAACGAGTGAAAAAGCTTTAAGGGACACTCCGGTAATCGATGCTCCAGTAAGCCCTGTTCCGCTAAACCCCGTTCTGCCAAACCATGTTCTGCCGCCCCGCAAGAAGCGCAGTGTGGGCATACTCGTCGCATTTGGCTTATGCCTGCTGCTGCTCGTTGCGGGATGGTTCGCCTACCGAAAATTGCGCGGCAGCCTCGCGCCGCCCGTCCAGCGAGCCCTCACCCGGCTCACCTTCGACGAGGGCCTGCAGACCGGATCCACCTGGTCGCCCGATGGCCGCTACATCGCTTATGCCTCTGACCGCGGCCGGAAGTTCGACATCTGGGTACAGCAGGTCAGCGGTGGCGATCCGATTCAGATCACGAAGGGCCCGGGCCAGAACTGGCAGCCGGACTGGTCTCCGGACGGCAAATACATTGCATACCGGTCGGAGGAGGGTGACGGCGGAATCTACATCACGCCCGCGCTGGGTGGAGCAGGTCAGCAGCGCAAGATCGCATCCTTCGGCTACAACCCCCGGTGGTCACCCGACAGCTCGCAAGTCCTCTTTCAGAATAGTTTCGCTGCCCTCCAACCCGGTCGCTTCTACGTTGTTCAACTTGATGGCAGCCCGCCCCGCGAAGTGCTGGCCGAGTTCCTCGCGCGAAAGAAACTCGAGGCAGCTTCGGCCGCCTGGTATCCAGACGGAAGGAGAATCACTGTCTGGGTTGTAGACCGGTCGCCGAGTCCCCGCTTTTGGACGGCGCCGGTTGCCGGCGGGCCTGGAGTCGAGCTGGAAATTGCACCCGCGGTCCAGAAGGAGCTCGCCGGTGCTTCCGGGGAACGCGAAACTGGTGAGCAGTCGGGAGACTATTCTTTTTCCTGGTCACCTTCGGGAAACGCCATCTATTTCGAACGCGGCTACAGAGAGGCGAAAAACATCTGGAAGCTGACCGTCGATCCCGAACCGCAGCGTGCTACCCGGATCGATCGCCTGACCACCGGCCCTGGACCGGACAGCGCACTGGCGGTTTCGGTCGACGGCAAACGGTTGGCCTTCACAGCGAAGTCCCAGCGGATTCAGACCTGGCTCTTCCCGTTCGACGCCGGAACTGGCCAGATCAAAGGCAGCGGTACTGCGGTCACTTCCCCCGGAAGGACATCAGTCGAGTCGAACCTCTCGCGAGACGGAACGAAGGTCGCCTATGTCGTTCCCCACGGCGAGACCTCGGGGCCTGCTACCGGCGATGTCCGAAACGAAGTGTGGCTGAAGTCACTAGCGGATGGGAGCGAGGCTCCTGTCATCTCAGTCGACGGCTATTCACGTTGGGTGACGCAGTGGTCGCCAGATGGTACACAGCTCGCCTACGGGCGTCGAAATCTCAGCACAAACGAGCACCAGCTTATGGTGTGGTCCAGCCGTACCCAAGAAGAAGAGCCGGTTACAGACATCGACAGTAACATCTGGCTTCCTGGCGATTGGTCTGCAGACGGCAAGTGGCTGTTGACGCGCGACTCGGGTGGTGGCATCTGGTTGGTCCCAGTCGCTTCGGCGCCACATGCAGAAACTGCCGCCCGGGAAATTACTCCTCCCCATGCGGGATACCAACTCTACCAGCCACACCTCTCTCCGGACGGGCGATGGGTCGTCTTCAACGCTACAGCGAACTCGACGAACATTGAATCGTCGCTATTCGTGGTTCCCGCCGCGGGTGGTCCGTGGACACGCATCACCGACGGCCGGCACTGGGACGACAAGCCTCGCTGGTCTCCTGACGGCAGGACCATCTATTTCGTTTCCGGGCCCGGCGGCTTCTTCAATGTCTGGGGAATCGGCTTCGATCCGGCTGCAGGAAAGCCTGTCGGCCAGCCGTTCCAGGTCACAAAATTTGATAGCCCGCGATTGATGATTCCCCGCTTCATACCACCGGTAGGACTTTCGCTCACCCAGGACAGGCTTGTATTGACCATGGAGCAGACATCCGGCAGCATCTGGATACTGGACAACGTGGACCGATAGCTCGCATTGAGGACTGCGGGCTGTCCACACAAATCGTGGCCGACAATTTCCCTCATCCCGCTACAATAGAAATAGAGACGAAAAAAGCCCGGCGCATCGCAGCCGGGCATTTTCTTTTATGCCCCATAAGCTCAATGAAATGAATGATCATTTTGTAAGCCATTTCTTTTGAATGACAAGCCAAAAGTGCCCTGCTTTCTATGACATACTCGCAAAGCCCTTGTTTTCTATGACTTACCTGCAGTTACCTATATGAAAATCCTGTAGAATCTATGAGTTGCACGCAAAGATCGAGAAACAGGGGGAGGGGGGTCATCCATGCTTCCCGCGCTTCTCACGCGCCTGAGGTAGGATGGAAGGTCGCTGAGGTCGACTGCATGATTATCGGAGTCCCCAAGGAAGTCAAAGACCACGAGAGCCGGGTCGCCATCACTCCAGGCGGAGTAAAGTCTCTCACCGAAGCCGGGCACAAGGTCCTTATCGAAACCCGCGCCGGGGAAAGCTCCGCGCTGCCCGACGACGAGTACCAGGCCGCCGGGGCGGAAATCGTTGGCTCGGCAGGCAACGTGTGGGGGCACTCTGACATGGTGGTCAAGGTCAAAGAGCCCATCGCGCAGGAATATTCCTACTTCCGGGACGGCCTCGTTCTCTTCACCTACCTGCACCTCGCCCCGCTGCCCGAACTGACCGAGGCGCTGCTCAAGGCAAAGGTTATCGGCATCGCGTACGAGACCATCCGCGACCGCGCTGGAACCCTCCCGCTGCTCACTCCTATGTCCGAGGTCGCTGGACGCATGTCGGTCCAGGTCGGCGCGTCCTTCCTCGAGCGCGAATACGGCGGCCGCGGCGTCCTCCTCGGCGGAGTCCCCGGAGTTCCCCCGGCCAACGTCACCATCATCGGCGGAGGCATTGTCGGCACCAACGCCGCAAAAATCGCCGTCGGCATGGGAGCGAAGGTCACCATCGTCGACCTGAACCTCAACCGCCTCCGCGAACTCGACGATATCTTCAACGGCAAGCTCTTTACCCTCGCCTCAAACTCGTATAACGTCGCTCGCGCTACCCAGGAAGCTGACCTCGTCATCGGCGGCGTCCTTATCCCCGGAGCCGCCGCCCCGAAGATCGTCACCCGTGAGATGGTTTCCCGCATGAAGCGAGGAGCCGTCATCGTCGACGTCGCCATCGACCAGGGCGGATGCATCGAAACCGCCCGCCCCACTACCCACTCCGACCCTTCTTACCTCGTCAACGGAGTCGTTCACTACTGCGTCACCAATATGCCGGCCGCCGTACCTTACACCTCCACCCACGCCCTCACGAACGCCACCTTCCCTTATGTCTTCAAGCTGGCCCAACTCGGCGCGCGCAGTGCCATCCTTGAGGACAACGGCATTCGCGACGGTGTAAACACCTATACCGGCACCCTTACCTGCGAGCCTGTCGCCGCTTCGCAGAGCAAGCCCTGGACCCCAGTCCGCGATTTGCTCGCATAGAGACCTGCTGGCATAAAGAAAAAAAGGCGCAGCACCCGCTACGCCTTCATCGTTCCCGAAAACCCTGCTTACTGTGCCGGAGGCGCTTCATTCTGCTGTGACGATGCCCTCGGATTCGGGACAGTCAGCGAGTGCTCCAGCCGGAACGTCAGCGTCGTCTCTGCCGGAATCACGATGTCCTTGTTGCCAGTGAAGGCCGCGCCCGCCGTACCAGCGCCCGCGCCGATCAAACCACCGATCAGCGCGCCCTTGCCGCCGCCGGCAAGTCCGCCGATCAGCGCGCCACCACCTGCGCCGCCGCCGATGAAGCCAGCCGTCCGCTTGCCCTTGCCCTTCTCGGCGCGATCAATGGTGCTCGAAGCGATCTGGTAGGTGGTGCCGAACGCCCGTACAGTATCGAGCCGGAGTGAAAGCGAAGCTCCGCCCTTGAACTTGCCCAGGGGCTTGGCGTCAACTACCGTCCCGTTCGCCTGCGAGCCCGCGCGAATTACCGTAACTCCATTCACCACCACGGGTTGAGCGACCGTCGCCGAGAAGGCGTCCCCGGAGACGCTGATCTTCGATCCAAGCGATGAAAGGGTGGTTACGGCAACGTGCGTCCCCGCCGGAATCACAATTGGGGGAGGCGGCGGAGGAGGAGCCGGAGCTGGAGGAGGAGCCGCTGCGACGCTCGACGCCGGGGCCCCAGGTTCGGGCGGAGCTGCCGTAGGGGCGCTGCTTGTGGCGGCGGCTGGCGGAGCAGAAGCCGGCTCACCCGAGCTCGGAGAGGTTGCAGGTGGCGCCGGTTGCGATGCTGTTGGCTGCTGCGCCTCGGTGCTGGCCTGGTTATCTTGTTTCTTGCAACCACCGGCAAGCAACAGGCCTGCCAGGGCGAACGGTAGAAACGCCGCGGAGAGTCGGTTGATTTTCATCTCCGCAACATGATGCCACATCCCGGGGTCGGCTCGCTCCGAATCCCATTCCGGCCGCAGCCCTTCGCGAGCCTATAATCTGTCCGCAGGAGTTTTTTTGGCCGAATTGACACACAGGCGGGCAACCGTAGTGGCGCTTGGCGCCGGAACCCTGCTCCTCGTTCTGCTCCTGGGCGCCCTCAACGCCTTCAGGCTCGACTTCATCCATCCCAGTTCCAGCGGTCAAATCGTTCTCTTCACCGCTATCTCCATCGTCGCGTTCCTTCTCTTCGTAACGCTGCTGGTTCTGCTGCTGCGCAACATTCTCAAACTGCTTGCCGACGAACGAAGCCGCGTTCTTGGTTCCCGCCTACGGTCCCGCATGCTAATCGGCGCCGTGATGCTCTCATTCGCCCCGGCGTTGTTCATGTTTCTTTTCAGCTTTCTGCTGATGAACCGCTCCATCGACCGCTGGTTCTCGCAGCCTGTCGGCGAACTGCGCGACAGCTCCTCCCGCATAGCCCTGGAGCTCGCCCATTACGTCAGTCTCAATGCCCGTGCTGAAGCCGAGGCACTTGCCCGGTCCCGTTCTTTCGCCGACCACTACGCCAGCGGCGACCGGCCCCGACTCCTCGATGAAATCCGCACCCACCGCATCACGCTGCAGGGCGGCTTTGCGATCGTCTACAGCGATGGAGATCCGGTGGCCCAGTACCAGTTGCCACAGAGGCAGGCAAAGGTTCAGTCCTGGCTCGACGACAACGGCGACAACAACAGCAAAGCCCAGGCTCTTACCGCGGCTGCTCTCACGGCGGCCCAGCGCAGCGATGAACCCATTCTCATCGTCGGCAACAATCAATATGCCGTAGGCGATGCCACCATTGACGACGGCGGACTGGTCGTCGTCGGCCTGCCTCTTCCCGCTGGGCTCAGCACCACGCTCGAGCAGATACGCAGCGGCGATGAACAGTATTGGACCCTTTACCGCGAGCGCCGCACCATCCGCACCACGTATTTATTCCTGCTGCTATTACTTACGGCCCTGGTCTTCTTCGCCAGCAGTTGGCTGGCGCTCTATCTGTCCAAGCAGATCACTCGCCCCGTCGAAGCGCTAGCCGATGCCATGAACGCCATCGGCGAAGGCCAGTACGAGCAGCGCGTCTCCGTTTCCGCCACGGCCGAGCTGGGCGAGCTCGTGCGCTCCTTCAATCACATGGCATCCGATCTTGAAGAGAGCCGCCGCCTGGCCGATTCCTCCGCCGCGCAGCTCTCGGCCGCCAATCTCACTCTCGAATCCCGCCGGAAAGAGCTCGAGACCATCCTCGAAACCATTCCCAGCGGCGTGGTCACCCTCGACTCCGACTGCCGCATCCTCCAGGCCAACCGCGCCTTCGTCGACCTCGTTACGCGGAGCCAGCCGCGGGCCATCGCCGGCCAGCCGCTCGCCTCCTTTTTTCCTCCCGAAGTCGCCTGCGAGCTCGATGTCCTCGAACGCCGCGCCCAGCGCATGGGCATCGCTTCGGCCGAATTCGAACTGCCCTCTTCTTCGGGAGTTCTCAGCCTCACTGCCACCATATCTGCACTTGATCTTGGCCACGTCAAACGCGGCTCCATCCTCGTTCTCGAAGACGTGAGCGAATTCCTCCACGCTCAGCGCCAGCTCGCCTGGAAAGAGGTGGCGCAGCGCGTCGCCCACGAGATCAAGAATCCCCTCACGCCCATCGCGCTTTCCGCCGAGCGCATTCGAAGGCATCTCGATCGCAACCTGCCCGAATCTCCGGGCGTGATCCGCCGCTGCGTCGATCTGATCCTTTCCTCCGTCGAATCCATGAGCACGCTCGTTGACCAGTTCGCCGTGCTGGCCGAGTTCCCTGCTCCGCAGCCGAGGCCCTCCGACCTCAATGCCATTGTCGAAGGCGCAGTTCTGCTCTTCCACGGCCGTCTGGATAACATCCGCATCGAGCAGCGCCTGGCGCGCGATCTTCCGCCAGTCATGGCCGACTCTCAGGCACTCAGCCGGGCGCTTGCCAACCTTATTGATAATGCGGCCGAGGCCATGGAGAACTGCCTGCTCCGCGTCCTTTCCATCGAGACCCACCTTAGCGAAAACCCCGGCATGGTCGAGCTCGTCGTCTCCGATACAGGCCACGGTCTCACTGGAGAGATGCGCGAGCGGCTCTTCCTTCCTTATTTCTCCACCAAGCAGCGCGGCACCGGCCTCGGCCTCGCCATCGCCGCCAAAATCGTTCAGCAGCATCATGGAGCCATTCGCGCCGAGAACAACCATCCGGCAGGCGCCCGCTTCATCCTCGAATTGCCGCTGGCCGAAAACGCGACTGGCACGAACGGGCACAAGCCAACCGACGTCGCCCTTCCCCTCCACGCGGGATCCGCCGAATGAACCGCATCCTTATCGTGGATGACGAAGCCGAAATCCGGGAGTCGCTCGAAGATATTCTCACCGAAGAGGGCTACTCCGTTTCCAGTACCGCCAGCGGGACCGAAGCCATCGTCCTTCTACGCGATGCACCCTACGATCTGCTGCTGCTCGATGTGTGGCTTCCCGATCGCGATGGCCTCGATGTGCTCGCCGACCTCGGCTCTCTCGAAACCGAGGACAAGCCTGAAGTCATCGTCATCTCCGGCCACGCCACCATCGAGACCGCCGTCAAAGCCACGAAGCTTGGCGCCTTTGACTTCCTCGAGAAGCCGCTCTCCCTCGAGCGCACGCTCATCGTCGTCAAGAACGCCCTCGAGGCCAAGCGTCTTCGCAACGAGAACTTCGAGTACAAGCGGCAGCTTACACTCGAATCCACCATCACCGGCGAGAGCGTCCCCGCGAAAGCCCTCCGACAGCAGATCAAACTCATGGCTCCTACTAACGGTCGTGTCTTGATCTATGGAGAGTCCGGCTCGGGCAAGGAACTCATCGCCCGCGCCATCCATTCCGAGAGCCCGCGCCGCGACCGCGTCTTCATCGAGCTGAATTGCGCGGCTATTCCCGAAGATTTCATCGAAAGCGAGCTCTTCGGCTATCGCAACAGCGCCATCCCCGGCGGCCCGCCCGAAAAGCGCGGTACCTTTGAGCGGGCGAACGCAGGAACGCTCTTTCTCGACGAAGTCGGCGACATGAGCCTCAAGACGCAGGCCAAGGTCCTGCGCGCCCTCGATGAGCAGAGCTTCGTGCCCGTCGGCGCAGCTCACCCTCTCAGCGTCGACGTGCGCGTCATCGCCGCGACCAACAAGAATCTCGAAGAGGAGATCGCCAAAGGCAACTTCCGCGAGGATCTTTTTTATCGCCTCAACGTGATCCCGTTCTTCGTGCCGCCGCTGCGCGAGCGCAAGGAAGACATTCCGTTACTCGCGCGCGAATTCCTGCGTATTTTCGGCCGCGAATACGGCCGCCCGCGCGTTGAGATAGCCGAGGACGCGCTAGACCTCCTCAAGCAATACCCGTGGCCGGGAAACGTCCGTGAGCTGAAAAACATTCTCGAACGCGTTCTGATCCTCAACCCGCAGGTACATCGCATCGAACGGAAACATCTTCCGCGCCTCGTCTACCGCACAACCGGACGACGTAGCGACGACTTCAGCACGCTCCAGCAGGCCCGCGAAGCCTACGAGCGCGACTACATACTACGCAAAATCGATGAGTGCCACGGAAACATCAGCCGGGCCGCCGAATCCCTCGGCCTCGAGCGCAGCCATCTTTACCGGAAGATGAAGACGCTGGGCATCAGCATCCGCGAAGGGCTCGTGTCCTAACCCGTAATTGGCACTATTAAGGATACGAATTAGAGATGGGTCATCCTGAGCGAGGCACGCGCAGCATGCGGAGTCAGTACCTGCTTTTCAGTTATCGCGGAGTTTCCTGCGGCGAAAGCTAGCCCACTCACTCGCCGTCGTCTGAGCCCTGTTCCCTGCGCTCTGTCTCCTGAGTTGAGCCCATCTCTTCCAGCTGCCGTCTCCAATCAAGCGATTCCACAAACCCTCGCGACTCCCGCCAGTTCTCCTTGACGATCACGCGCAATTCTAAGAAAACCCTCGTCCCAACGAGCGATTCAATCTCTTTGCGCGCGGCCGTCCCGATCGCCTTCAGCTTGCTACCGCCCTTGCCGATCAGAATTGCCTTCTGTCCATCGCGCTCGCAATATATCGCTGCCGAAATCCGCGTCAGAGGCGGCCTCGCATCCCGCATCGCCTTTTTGCCTTTGGCTGGAAGCGGCGCTGGCTCCTCGAACCGCTCCACCACCACAGCCGAGGCATACGGAACCTCCTCGCCGGTCTCCAGGAGAATCTTCTCCCGGATCAGTTCCGCCACCATGAACCGCTCCGGCTGGTCGGTGAATTGTTCCTTCGGGAAATATCGCTGGCCTTCCGGCAGCACGGCAACAAGCTTGTCGATCAGCCGATCCAGCCCGTCCTTCTTCCGCGCCGAAATCGGAATCACCTCGGCAAACTCGTGCAGCGCCGAAAGCTGCTGGATCATCGGCAACAGCTTCTCTCGATCAACCAGATCGATCTTGTTGATAAGCAGAAAGACCGGGCAATCCAGCTTCCTGATCAGCTCGAACACAAAGGCGTCCTCGCTGTCTTTCTTGACGCCATCAGCCTCGGTAAGCTCCAGCTTCCGCGTCGCATCCACGATCAGCAGTACCGCGTCGCGCTCTTCCAGAGCATCGTAGACCTCCTGCATCATGCGCTTGTCGAGCGATGAGCCCGGTCTGTGCACGCCAGGCGTATCGACGAACACGATCTGTGCCGCCGGGCGCTTTCCCTTCCGCGCCGGAGTTTCTACCACGCCGAGAATGCGCGTCCGTGTCGTCTGTGGCTTGGCCGTAACAATCGCGACCTTCTCGCCCACGAGCGCATTCAGCAGCGTGGACTTGCCGGCATTCGGCCTTCCGATAATCGACACGAATCCCGACCGCATCAGACCCCCTTTGTACCCACCGCGGCGCGTGAAACGTGCAGCCGTTCGATGCGCCGGTCTGTCGACGCCAGAATCTCAAATCGAGCCCCGTAGCGCTCAATCACTTCACCGGACTGAGGGATCCTTCCCGCCGCCTCGCTTACGAGCCCCGCCACCGTCGTCGCCTCCGAGTCCTCCGGGATCTCGGCCTCGCCGCCCAGCAGATCGTCCAGCCGCTCGATCTCGAGGTTCCCCGGCACGATCCACGAACCGTCCGCTTCATGCAGTACCCGCTCGGACTCGTCCTCATGCTCGTCGGTAATATTCCCGACGATCTCCTCGAGCAGGTCTTCAATCGTCACCAGCCCGGCCGTCCCGCCGTATTCGTCGATCACGATGCGCATGTGCTGCTTTTCGTGCTGCATTTCCCGGAGCAGCTCGCTCACATTCTTGGTCTCCGGCACAAAGGTTGCAGGCCGCTGAATGCTCGCCACCTTCTGCGTCCTTGCATCCTCGTCCCGGATCCGCAGCAGGTCATGCGCAAATACGATCCCGGTGATGTGGTCGAGGGTCCCGTCGTATACGGGCACCCGCGAGTACGGCCGGCTCTCTATCATCTGGAGAAACTCTTCGATCGTCAACGTCCCCGCCACGGCAAACATCTCCGGACGCGGCGTCATCACCTCGCGTACCACCTTGCCGCCGAACTCCACCGCCGAACGCACCAGGTCGCGATTGCTCTCCTCGACGATCCCCTCTTCCTCGCCCGCCTCGATCAGCGCTTCGACAGCCTCCCCCGGCGTCTCCTCTTCCTTCCGGGGAGACGACTCCGCCAGCGCCGCTACCGAGAGCAGGAAGCCCAGAAACAGGGTGACCGGCATGACCAGGTAGAACATCAGCCGCAGTGGCCCGCGCAGCCGGACGATCCACACTCCTCGCGTGCGCGTGAAGAACATGAACGGAAGAAGCTGATTAAAGAGCAGGATCACCAACACTACGCCCAGCACCACTTGCGCCACTTCGGCTGGCGTCGGCTTGTCGTTGGGACCCCGGTCGAACAGCAGCATCGCGAACAGCAGCGTCAGGCACGCGAGCGAAATCTGCGCAAGGATCGCCGCCGAGAGCCGCACATGCTCGCTCTTCAAACGAAGCCGCGGCTCAACCTGCTGTTCCCACGCGTCGATATTCTCCTGGAACTCCCGCGCCAGGAACTTGCCCATCTCCGAGTACAGCCGCTCCACGTACGATGCCAGCGTGAGCACCATTAGCAGCAGCACGATCAGAATTCCCGCTGCCCAGCTCATCGCTTCACACCCCGCCCCGCTCTTTTGACCACTACAGATCCGGGTGCCCCAAGTCCTGACTTTGGAACATGGGTCTTAGCCCTGTTCCCTGCTCCCTGAACCCTGCCAATCAAGCCCTGCTTCAGCCCCAGCTCAGCCCTCAGTGCCTCCTCCTTTGCTGACATCTCTCCAGAATCCATCTCGTGATCCCAGCCCGCCAGGTGTAGCACTCCGTGCAGAAGCAGAACCTTCAGCTCTGTCTCCAGTGGATGCCCGCGACGCTCGGCCTCGCGCGCGGCCGTTTCGACGGAAATGGCCAGGTCACCCGCCAGTTCGCCGTTTCCATTCATCTGCGCTGCCGGAAACGACAGCACATCGGTCGCCTTGTCCTTGTGCCGGAACTCCCGGTTCAGACGTCGAATCTCTTCATCCCCGGCCAGCAGCACGGAAACAGAACCTTCAAGCTCCGCTGCTTTTGCCGCGCGCGCCAGAAAATTCCCGATGGCCCGCCTCCTGAGCGGGGCACGCCCGAATCTCTTCTCTATCGCAGGCTCAATCAGGATCATGAGGACTTGCTTGCCTCCCCGCAGCACCTCGCGTGCGAAAAAGCAAAGGAGGGCGCCTCGGCCCTCCTCTCTATTATCGCAAACCTGCCGTAAATCCTCTGTTACTGAGGCTTCGGAGCTGCCTGCCCTTCGCCTTCCGACATTCGCAACGGAAGCTCCTGCTGCGCCCGCCCGAAATTGTCGTACGCCTGGATTACCCTCTGCACCAGCTCGTGCCGTACCACGTCGCCGCTCTCGAAGTGGACGAAACGAATGCCGTCGACACCATTGAGCACTGTCATCGCCTCGATAAGCCCCGACTTCCGCGGATTCGGCAGATCGATCTGTGTCACGTCCCCAGTGATCACCGCCTTGGCGTTGTTTCCCATGCGCGTCAGGAACATCTTCATCTGTTCGCTGGTCGTGTTCTGCGCCTCGTCCATGATCACGAACGCATCGTTCAGTGTGCGCCCACGCATGAACGCCAGCGGAGCCACCTCGATGATGTTCTTCTCGAGCATCTTGTCCACCCGCTCCGGCTCGAGCAGGTCATAGAGCGCGTCATACAACGGCCTGAGATATGGATCCACCTTCTCCTGCAGGCTGCCGGGCAGGAATCCCAGCCGCTCGCCCGCCTCGACGGCTGGACGCACCAGCACGATGCGGCTCACTTTTTTCGCCTGCATCGCCGAAACGGCCATCGCCACAGCCAGGTAGGTCTTGCCCGTGCCCGCCGGACCAATCCCGAAAACCATGTCCGACTGGTCGATCGCCTCCAGATACATTCGCTGATTCAGCGACCGCGGCTGCACCATCCGCTTGATCCCGGCCGAGCGCTGCTTGCCCGTCTCAGCCAGACTCCGCAGTGACACCGTCGGATCGGCCACCACCAGGCGCAGCATCCCGTGCAGCTCGCCGTTCTGCAGACTCACTCCCGCTTTCCGCAGGGACTCATAGTCGGAGAAGATACGCTCCACGCGGGCGATGTTCTCCCCCGAGCCCTCCACCACAACAGCATCCGATCTCATATCTATGCGCACATGGAGCATATCTTCCATGAGCCTTAGGTTTTCGTCGCGAGTCCCGAACAGAGACTCAAGATTCGCTGTGATGTCGAGCTCTTTTTTGATCAAGCTGTGAAACTACCTCCGATGGCTGCACAGTGGCAGGGGCATTTTGTTTGGATGCGTGATCTGTACAGCAGACTCGAAAGGAATCGGGCTGAACAGCCCTATACCGGCAGTCGGCGAGCCGTCTGCAGCGCCTGGGGTTCTACTCCATTTCGCTGCCCGATTCGCCGCAAAGACCTCAGCGGTGTTGAACACCAGATCTTTGCCCGCCGATGCGTTCCTGGTAAGGATGCGCTCAGAGTAGCGCCGGTCTCACCGGGCGTCAATGCCCGTTTCGTGAATTATTACGCCAGCCTGTATCAAATCCGGAACCAGTACGGAGCGCGGTTGCGGCGCGAGTTCGAGCCGGCTCGCGTTATGGGCGCCCGATGGCCCCTCAGGAAACCGCCCAACGCTTCGTTGCCTGTGCCCTGATCCCTAAACCGTGAGACCTGTTCCCCTAAGCCCTTGCCTCATCCCCCACAATCCCGTAAACTTATATATTGCAGGGGATGTAAAATTGCCTGCATCCCATATTCCAGAAAAGAGCTTAGAACCACCATGGCAAACCATGTCTCCGCGCTCAAGCGCGTCCGTCAAACCGAAAAGCGAACCACGGTCAACCGCTCCAACAAGAGCCGTGTACGCGGCAGCCTCCGCGCGCTGCGCGAGGCCCTCCACGCGGGCGATGTCAAGGCCGCGACTGAGCAGTACAAGGCGACCGCCTCCGCCCTCGACAAGAGCGTGCAGAAGGGCGTTCTCCACGCCAACACCGCCTCCCGCTACAAGAGCCGCCTGAACGCCCGCGTCAAGGCTCTGGCGACCAAAAAGTCCGCCTAAATTCCTTTCAGAAGACATGCAGGCCGGGATTTCTCCCGGCCTTTTGTTTCTTGGCTATCATTGCCAGCGCAGGATTGTCCCCCCTTCACCTGTTGCCCAGCCGGATCGCGGTGTAGCAAATGCAACCGAACGCAGCATGGAAATGATGGGCTGTTTGTTCCAGCTATTGCCGCCGTCCTCCGTATGCAGGATGACGCCTCGTCCGACCGCCCATCCTGCCTGGCGCGAGACAAAAGCTACGCTGGTCAGCCTGGCATCTGTAGTGCTCGTCTGCTGTCTCCATGTTTCACCGGCATCGTCGGTGTGGAGAACGATCCCGTCCTGCCCAACCGCCCACCCCAGCTCCGGGGAAGGACAGGCAACAGAATTGAGCCATGCCCCAGTGTGGCTGGTTTGTTTTCTCCAGACGCTTCCGCCGTCCTTGGTGTGTAAGACAACGCCGTCTTCACCTACTGCCCACCCGGTCTCCGAAGTTGCAAATTTCACCGAATATAACCACGTTCTGATCCCGCTGATTTGCAGACCCCACGTGTCGCCGCCATCGTTCGTTTTCAGGATGACGCCATTCTCGCCGACGATCCAGCCCGTCTTCTGTGTGGCAAAAGTCACAGAGTAAAGTCGACTGTTGATTTCAAGCGGCAGTTTCCTCCACGTATCCCCGCCGTCCTTCGTCTGTAGCACTTCCCCCTGTCCAACCGCCACTCCCGTTCGCGGTGTTGTAAAGAACACCGAACGCAGCCACCCGCTGGTCCCGCTGCTCTGTTGCTTCCATGCTTCGCCCGCGTTATTAGTGTGCAGTATGACGCCGCCCTCCCCCACTGCCCATCCCAACTTAGGCGAGGCGGCAAAGATCGAGACCAACGGTCTTCTGGTACCGCTCCCTTGTTTGACCCAACTGCCCCGATGCGACTCGACGCTTTCACTATCGAGCGTCGTAGGTGGCTCTGTGTCTAGTTTTTGAGAGCTGGGGGGAACCTCGACGTCAGCGCGAGCAAGCACCCGAACCAGGTTTTCGATACCAAGCGAGTAGTTCGTCGTGACATCAAGGTACTGAAAGGCCCGCAATCGAAATGGGATTCTGCACTCTCGATAAAGCACCGGGATGATCGACTTGCCCTCCTCAAGCGCAAACCCAACCTCGTCTTCCACATTCTCGGAATCAACAGAAGATGGGGACAGGATCACGACCATGCGTGGGCATTCTTGCAGCGCCTTCTGAATCTCTCGCGCCCATCGCTGTCCTGGAGCAATATCCAACCGATCCAGCCACACCGCCGCCCCGGCCGCTTTCAAATCCTCGGCAAGCTTCAGTGCAAACTCGGAATCCTCGCGCGAGTAGCTGATAAATGCGGCTTGTGCCTCTGCTGCCAGTAATCCCTCCTGGGGAACGAACGACGTAATCGATGAAATAGTAGCCGATGAGCACCTCCACGTCGTCGATTGATTTCGGGAGACTGAGGACCGAAGCGGTTCTACGGCACAATTGCCTGCCGTGGGCGGAGCCCGCGAAAGCTCGCCTGGGCGATGTACACTCGGTGCGTCACCCGGGCGCGACAAATTAAGGCAGTCAATTACTCATAGAGGCAGCTTAATGACGCAGGTTTCCGATGAACACCTTCGCGGACGAACGGTTATTGCAGCTGACGGGCAGGCGATTGGTGAAGTCACTGCGCTGCTTCTCGACACATCTACGTGGACCGTCGGCGCGCTCCAGATCAAATTGAGCAAGCCGGCCGCCGAGCAGATCGGGGCCAAAGGGGGCCTGCTGCGTGCCGCCACACTCGAGTTGCCTGTCCGGCTGGTTCAGTCCGTAGCGGACGCTGTTCTCCTGTCTGTTCCGACCCCCGAACTGCGTTCGATTCTTCCTGGTGCCTCCGGCGAGGAAAGGTCTTAAATTCCCGGAGCGCATCTCGCAGCGGGGAACTGAAAAGCGAACTGCACTTGGAGACCGGCCCCGCAAGACGGCCGTCGCTCAGGCGGGCTCGGTTGTCAGCGTGACGCCGTTATGGCTGTGGGGAGCCAACAACCAATCCCGCATGGCCAGGTTGCACGTCTCGGGCATTTCTTCAAATGGCAAGTGGCCTGCCCCCTCAATTACCAGGAGTTCGGACTGCGCCAGCGTGCGTTGCAAACCAATGGCGGAGGATAGGACGACGGCTCGATCCTTGTCTCCCCAGATCAGGAGGGTAGGCATTCCCGCGAGTCTGGCCAGTGCAGAGCGAAGCAGGCGCATGTCATCAAACCAGCCGCGAAGGATCCCAAGAATGTGGTCCATCGTGCCGGGGATTTCCAGACCTTCGGTATAGACCTCGAGAGTTCCTTCGGCGACTCGTGACGGATCGCCATACATCCGGCAAAGAGCCTTAGCCTGGATGTTTCTTGGAAGCGATGGGACGCGATGGGCCAGCCATGTGCCAACCCGCGTCTGGAAGAAGCGGATCACAAGGCTGCGAGAGTTACAGAAAGGATTGGCGGGGGCGAACAGAATGAGTCTGCGCACGCGATGCGGATGGCGAGCGGCCAGCATCATGGCAATCGCACCTCCGTGCGAGTGCGCGGCAATGTCAGCTTTTTCCAGCTGCAGGGCGTCCATGAGGGCGGCTATGCGATCTGCCGTGGCTTCCAGGCCTGCATCCAACCCGGGAACCCGTTCCGATTTGCCCATGTTGAAAAGGTCGACCGCGTAGACGCTGGCGTGGGTGGCAAGGAAGCTGATGTTTTGCCGCCAGCTTTGTCCCGAACCGATCAGGCCATGGAGTAGTAAGAGCGGCTGCCCTGAGCCTGCGACCAGAAGATGCATAACTCCGGCACCTTCGACGGATACGAAGCGATCCTCGATGTAGTCGGTGCCCTGCCTATCGGATGTAGTTGATATCTTCTTCTCCCACCGCCGCCTTGCAACCTCAGGATCGAGGAAAAATTAGGGTCGCAAAGTCCGGGGGGCGGTGCGCGAGTGTCCATATGAACATATTACAGGAATGTTAAAGGCGTCAGGAGTCGCGTTTGCATGGCGATAGGCCTTCCGATTGATCTTTGCGTTTCGCAACAGTAGCCCTCATGGCCCCGGTCGATATACCGCCATCCACAAGCAGCGTCTGCCCTGTGACGTAGCGGCTCGCCTCCGAGGCGAGAAAGACGACTGCCCCGTCCAGATCGTTAGGGGCGCCGGGACGCTTGAGCGGAATGCGCTCCTTAAGGTACTCGACCCACTCTGCATCCTCGTACATCACACGGTTCTGTTGCGTCTTGAACCATCCAGGTGCGAGGCAGTTGACGGTGATGCCGTGTTTGCCCCAGTCGTCGGCGAGACTCATCGTGAGCTGGCGGATGCCACCGCGGCTCGCCGTGTAGGGCCCGAGACCAGCGTATCCAGCGACGCTGGTGACCGATCCGATGTTGATGATGCGGCCGTAACCGTGCGGGATCATCCGCGCGCGCGATGGCCTGCGCTACAAAGAAGCTACCGCGCAGGTTGGTATCCAGAACGAGGTTCCAGTCATCCCAGGTGACGTCAAGCGCGGGCTTGCGAACATTGCAGCCCGCGTTGTTGACGAGGATGTGGATCTGTCCGACGGCAGATTGCGGCTTCCTCGGCCATGCGCTGGATGCTGGCGTGATCGCGGACGTCGAGTTCGAGCGAGACGGCGCGGCGGCCGAGAGACTTGACCTCTGCTTCGAAGTCGGCGAGTGTCTCGCGTTTGCGGCTGGTGACGATGAGGTCTGCGCCGGCGCGGGCAAGGGCGCGACCAAAGTACTGGCCGAGTCCACGGCTGGTTCCGGTGATGAGCGCGACCTGTCCGGTGAGATCGAAGAGGTTTTCGCTCACGATGCGAGGTCTCCCGTTGCAGATGGGGTGAGGACGACTTTCATCAGATTGGGTTCGCCGCGATGCAGACGCTCAAACCACCGCGGACCGTCTTCGAGGGGCGCGACGGCGGTGATGAGCGGTCCGACGCGGATGGCCCCCGTCCGCATCAGTTCGATCGCCTCGGGATATTCTCCGGACGATGCCGCTGTCCCTTGAAGCCGGATCTGCCGGCTAACGACCTTCTGCAGCGGCAGCGTAACTTCGGGAGTAATGTTGCCGATCAGGACCACGGTTCCGCCCTTGCGCACGCTGTCGATGGCGCCGGCAACGGTCTGGTTACGCCCAACGGCCTCGAAGACCACGTCAACACCCTTGCCGCCGGTGAGGCGCTGCACTTGTGCGACGAGCTCAGCGCAGGAAGCGTGAATCGCGTCGTCGGCGCCCATCTCGCGGGCAAGCGCGAGGCGCGAAGGATCGATGTCGGCAATGTAGACGCGGGAGCATCCAGCTGCGCGAGCAGCCTGCAGCGTGAGCAGGCCGATCATGCCTGATCCGATGACCAGTGCAATCTCGCCGCCGCGAAGGCCGGCTTCGCGCACGGCGTGGAGAGCGACCGAGACGGCCTCGAGCATGGCCGCCTCGGCGAAGCCCAGCTGATTGGGCAGGCGGTAGACGATGCGCTCGGGAACGACGACGTATTCGGCGAAGGCTCCATGGCGGCGGTAGTCTCCGCAGGAGACGCCCACAACCTGGCGGTTGTCGCAGAGATTGACCTCGCCAATACGGCAGTATTCACACTCTCCGCAGTAGACGGTGGAGTCGAAGGTGACGCGATCACCAACGGCAAACTGGTGCACACCTTCGCCGACCTCGGCTACAGTTCCCGAAGCCTCGTGACCCATCACCAGCGGGGGAATGCGCCGGCCAGAAGAGCCGTCGTATCCGTGCACGTCGCTGCCGCAGATACCGCAGGCGACGATGCGGATCAACACCTCGCTTGGCCCGGGAACAGGCCGGGGCATGTCGTCGGTGATGTCGAGCTTGCTAGGTTCAGAGAGCAGGAGCGCTTTCATCGAAGAAAATCCTCAGAGCTAGGTTACTCCGAGCGGGCGTGTATCAGCGGTTTGCGCCGCCAAGAACCAGCTTGCCGATGGTCGCGAGCTGCATGTTGGAGGTGCCTTCGTAGATCTTCCCGATCTTGGCGTCACGATAGTACTTCTCGACCGGGTAGTCCTTGACGAAGCCGTACCCGCCATAGATTTCGACAGCCTGGCTGGCGACGCGCTCGGCGACCTGCGAGGCAAAGTACTTGGCCATGGCGGCTTCGCGCACGTAGTCGAGCTTCGCATCCTTGAGGCGCGCGGCGTTGTAGACGAGCAGGCGTGTGGCTTCGATGTCGGTCGCCATCTCGGCGAGGGAGAACTGCACGGCCTGGAACTCGGCGATGGGCCTGCCAAACTGCTTGCGCTCCTGCGCGTATCTGGCGGCATGGTTCCACGCGCCCTGGGCGAGACCGAGCATCTGCGCTCCTATGCCGATGCGGCCTTCGTTCAGGGTTTCGATAGCTATCTTGTATCCCTTGCCGGGCTCACCCAGCACGTTGCTTTCGGGCACGTGGCAATCTTCGAGGATAAGCTCACAGGTGGATGAGGCGCGGATGCCAAGCTTGTCTTCTTTCTTGCCGACGGTAAAGCCGGGGAAATCTTTTTCAACGAGGAAGGCAGTGATGCCTTTGTATCCGGCGGCGGGGTCTAGCGTAGCGAAGATGATGAAGAGGCCGGCCTCGCGCGCGTTGGTGATCCAGAGCTTCTGACCATTGAGGGCATATTCACTGCCACGCTTCTCAGCTCGCGCCTGCAATGCAAACGCATCTGATCCGGAGCCGGCTTCGCTGAGCGCATACGCGCCCACGGTGCCGGTGGCCATGCGCGGGAGAAAGCGCTGCTTTTGGTCGTCGGTGCCCCAACGAAGCAGCGCGTTGATGCAGAGTGTGTTCTGCACGTCGACGAGGACACCGACCGAGGGATCAACCGCAGAGATTTCCTCGACAGCGAGGATGGCTTCGAAGAATGATCCGCCCGCACCTCCGTACTCGATGGGAATCTCAATGCCCATCAGCCCCAATTGAGACAGTTGCTGTAACAAATCGGATGAGAAGCGCTGCTCTTCGTCCATCTGGCGCACGAGGGGAGCGATGGTCTTTTGGGAAAAGTCTCGAATGCTGGAGCGGAACAGCTGTTCCTCTTCGCTGAGATGGGTAAGTGGCGCAGGCGTCGGGACGGCTAGGGCTTCAGGCGACATGGAACTCCTCAAATCGGCAGGAAAACCGTTGAGTGTAGCACCTGAGACGATCTGGGGACAGGCGGCCCGCTGAGAGCAGGCCGCTGCAAGCTCTAGTGATGCGAAGCAAACGGAGCGTCCCAGTGATAGACGAGCTCGAGATAGCCGAGTTGTCCAGTCTGTCCTGCGGGATAAATCTTCTGTACGACAGTCTTTCCCCAGGCGTGTCCGTAATAGAGGTTCAGGTCCAGATGCGGTGTGGCATGCCAGTCGGAGCTGATATCCCAAAGGTTGTTAAACGATGACTGGTTGTTGCTGGGCCGTCCGGTGAAGCCGAAGACCTTGTTGTCATAGGCTCCTCCCCCCTGGTACCAGAAGTCCTTATTCGAACTGAGCTGCAACCAGTGGAGATCACTTCGCAGCTCCCACTTCTTCTTCGGGCGGTCAATGACCTGGACGAATCCATCTTTGAGATTCATCAGGTTGTAAATCGGCGTTCGCGCGTAGACACGCGGGGTCGGCAATATTTCAAAGAAGGTGCCATGAGTATTGTCGTTCGGATTGCTGTCGCCGCTGCTCCACCAATATCCCCCGCGCACCCATGGTGTACTGGCAACGTGAAGGAACTGGTAACCAGCCTCGCCGGTTGCGGCACCCGATTTCTGCTGCTCGACTCCCCAACGGCCGTTTTGGTAAGCGCCCCAGCCGACAAAGTCGAATTGTCCTGAGCCGGCGGGAATCGCTGTCATGAAATCGCCACCGTAGGTGCCCAGCCGAATGTTGTGGTGATCTGTCGCGCGCACTGCGGCCGGCCGGTTGTCGGTTTTCGTAATGCCGGTACGGCCGTCGTGATAGCCAATACCGAACACGCGCCAAACCAACCGATCCTGGAAATCGGTTTTGGTGAACGCCAAATACTGCATGTCCACGTTGATCTCGGGATTGCCATTCATGTTGAACACGCCTTGATCGGCGCGCGCGAACATGGTGGTGAGATCCCAGTTTCCCTCGCCGTAATGGGCATCAATCCCGTCAAAACTGCGCTGCGCAACTGTAAAACCGAAGTTGCCGACCAGCCTCTGCGCGACACGATTCGGCTGGAGCCAGGCGATGGTCGCATTCTTGGGCTTGGTCTCGAGACCTTCCACCCACTCAATGCGGCCGATTCGGATGTTCTTGTCTGTATCAGCGTCGTATCTGACGAACGCCTGCTTCACAAACGCCGCGACGGGCCAGGAGTTATTGCCATTGGCGACGTAGTAAGAAGCTCCGAGGCCGAGCTGACCCTGCGCAGAGTTGGAGCTTACCGAGTAATTGGGGGCGTCGAGGATAGTGGGTTGTGAGATCTCGAGCTTCCAGTCCCAGTCAGCGAGGGTCTGATTGACGCCGAAGCGCAACAGGGATTCTCCGTAGCCATAGGAGTTCTCGTAGGGCGGCGCTTCGTACCAATCCCAGCCGACGCCGCGCGCGCGTTCATAGACGAACGCCGTCACCGGGTGACTGGCGCTTGATTGCGAAGGGCTTGAGGGCGGAGCGGCTTGACTAAAAGCAGAGAGCGACCCCGCGGACAACAACACGAGGAGTAAAGAAGGAAAACTGCGCAAATTGCCTCCAGAAATTTCAGGACTTCAGGTCGCCGGAATTCGTGTCCCGGCCTGGACATCGCCGGCTCGCTGCGCGGGCCTGTGCAAAGATGAGGGCTGGTAATCGGATGGGTCAACCAACTAAAGGTTGATCTTTGTCCCCAACCGTCTGGCAAGGTATAGCCATTGTCACCTGAGCAAAGCCGCGGTCACTTTAGGACTCAACCGAAAGGATGAGAGAATCTTCCACCGATTGAGCGAAGACGAAGGAGCTTCGTTTTCAGTAGCTTGGAAACGTTCTTCGAGAGCGTTCTTACAAGACTTCAAACTTGATCTGCTTTTAGGTGAGGCTATCGCAAATGGCTGCTTCCAATCCGACTATTTCCCATGTCGCCGTTGCGCCCACAACACATCAAAGTTTCTTCGACAAGCTGAACTCACAGTGGCATGAGCGTGCCCTGTTCATTTTCATGGCCATCGTCCTGGCGCATTGGGGCGAGCACCTTGCGCAGGCTTACCAGATCTGGGTGATGGGCTGGCCGGTAGCAAAGTCCAACGGCATCGTTGGCCTCTGGTATCCGTGGCTAATCAAATCCGAAGCGCTGCATTACGGATATGCCCTGGTCATGCTGATAGGGATCTGGGTGCTGCGGAAAGGCTTCGTTGGCCGCAGCTATACCTGGTGGATGGTCGCTTTCTGGATCCAGTTCTGGCATCACATCGAGCACCTGCTTCTCATCGGCCAGGCTACTTTTCACCACAATCTCTTCGGCAAGCCGGTGCCGTTCAGCATTATTCAGCTCTTCATCCCACGGGTTCAGCTTCACCTCTTTTACAACTCGATCGTCTTCATTCCCATGGTGGTTGCCATGTATTACCACATGTTTCCGCCTCAGGGTGAAAAGGTGAAGGCCCTTTGCACCTGTTCCTGGCGCCATGACGACGTTGAGGATGACGAAGAATCTTTCGCCGCTTAACTCCGGAAGTTCACACCAGCGGGTTGTATGTTGAGAGATGGATTCTAATCCGATAGGTTCTTCCGGTCGTTTCCGTCTGGCAACGTCGCGAAGGTTCGCAGCGGTTCTCGTGGTCGCTTTCCTTGGAGCTCTGGCCGTGACTTCCTGCCGTCGTGCGGACAGCTCTGTGCCGGGCGTCACCGTAGAGGAACAGATCTCGCCGCAGCCGCCACGAGTAGGTCAAGCCACGGTGAGCGTCGAAGTCACCGACGCGGCACACAAGCCAATTACCAATGCGGATATCATGGTTGAGGCCGATATGTCTCACCCCGGCATGAGTCCGGTCTTCGGACAGACCACCCAAACCGCCTCCGGAACTTACCAGGCGCGTGTCAACTTCAATATGGGCGGGGACTGGATCGTCCTGCTGCATATCAAACTTCCCAATGGGCGCAGTATCGAGCGCCAGGTGGACGTGAGGGGCGTCCAATCGAACTAAGCTATTGCCTGCCACGCTGTCCAATTCGCCTGCTCCGAACGACGATCTCGAAGTCGACCTCGAAGATGATTTTGTAGAATCTCCCGCGTTTGACTTGCTGCTTTTGCCCGTCATTGGGCGCTTCCTCAAGTGGCGCCACTCTCGGACCGTCCTGGGCATTCCGCTGCTTGCCCTAAGCGTGGTGATGATTCTCCACGGGCTGCTCGGCCCAACGATCTCGCCCAAGAATCTTGCGACTGTGTTGACGTGGGTGCACTTCCGCGGCGCACTTGTTCTCGTGATTCTTGTGGCCGGCAATTTCTTCTGCATGGCCTGCCCGTTCATGGTGGTACGCAACGCCATGCGGAGATTCATTCATCCGCGCCTCAACTGGCCGCGCAGGCTACGCAATAAATGGATCGCAGTCGCGCTTTTTGCGCTCATCCTCTTTACCTATGAGCTCTTCGGGTTGTGGTCCTCTCCCTCGCTCACGGCCTGGATCATTGCCGGATACTTTTTGGCAGTTCTGGTCATCGATGGGCTCTTCAAGCACGCCACCTTCTGCAAATTTCTCTGTCCGATCGGCCAGTTCAACTTCGTTGCCTCGACTGTTTCACCTCTTGAAGTGGAGGTGCGCGATCAGGAAGTGTGCTCCGGTTGTCATACGAAAGACTGCATTCGCGGACAGCACGCGCCGGGTTCGGACCTGGTGGTTCTGCAGCGCGGCTGCGAGCTTGCGCTCTTTCTGCCGGGCAAGAGCGGCAACATGGATTGCACATTCTGCCTGGACTGTGTGCATGCGTGCCCGCACGACAACATCGGCATTCTGAGCAGGACTCCGGCATCCGAGCTCATCGAAGACCCACTGCGAGCGGGAGTGGGTTATCTCTCGCGGCGCAAGGACATCGGGGCGCTGGTGGTGGTCTTCTGTTTCGGCGCGCTGATGAATGCTTTCGGTATGGTCAGCCCGGTGTATACGGTCGAGAACTGGCTGGGACGGCTGCTGCATATTGAGAGCCGGGCGCCGATACTGGGCCTGCTGTTCACGATCTTTCTTGTTGTGGAGCCGGTCGTGCTGCTGGGGGGCGCGGCGTGGATCACGCGCACATGGGCCGGCGTAAAGAGAGCCTGGCTTCCTCTCGTGCTTCGCTACACCTACTCGCTCGTGCCGCTGGGCTTTGGCATGTGGCTCGCGCACTACGGATTCCACTTCTTCACCGGCCTCTACACAATCGTTCCGGTAACGCAGAATGCTCTCGCCGATTTAGGGTGGCCGATCATGGGCGAGCCGCGCTGGACGCTTCTGGGCATCCCAAAGTTCATCGTCACGCCGCTGGAGTTTGCCTTCCTGCTCTTCGGCCTGGCGGGGTCACTGTTGATTGCCTGGCGGCTGGCGGAGGAAGACTCCGAGGAGCACGCTATGCGCGCCTTTCTGCCCTGGGCGGTGGTCAGCTTCCTGATTTTTCTCGCGTCAGTATGGTTAATGACGCAACCCATGGACATGCGCGCCACCATGATGGCGGGATAAAAAAGAGTCATGCTGAACAGTACCCTGACACTAACGGCAACCATAGGCACGGGGAAGCCGTCCCGTGTGATCCCGCGCCTCCGCATGATCATCGCGCTGCTTGTAAGCTGCACGTGTCTGCCTGCGTGGGCCCACATCGGGCCGCCTTATCCAATCATGCAGAACCGCAAGATCGGCCCGTACTCGGTCGACGTGTGGAGCAATCCTGATGTAGGCGTCGGAAGCTTCTTCGTTATCATTAATCCCCCGCCGGGCGGCTCGGTGCCCGCCGACATGAAAGTGCGGGTCTCCGTTCGGCCCGTGAGCGGGCGGCTTCCGGAGGCGACCTATGACGCATGGCGAGAGAAGCTTCGTGACCGAGTGGAGTTCAAGACCATCGTCCCATTCGACAAAGAAGAGATGTGGCACGTTCGCATTCTGCTGAGCAGCTCACAGGTGAACGGCGAAACCGATGTCGACGTGCCGGTTACCCCGACACTTCTTGGCCGGTGGAACCTGTTGCTCTTTGCTCTTCCTTTCGTCGGGGTGGGCTGGCTTTGGTTCAAGGCGGTAAAAACCAAGCGCGAGAACAAAAGAAGAGCGCAGCAAAGAAAAGCAAGAAAGGAACAGAAAACTGCCGTGTGACGGCGGGGACATTTTGGTGCCTGTAGAGTTCAATATGTTCAGAAAAGCTCCAGCGAAAGAGCAGATGAGAAGGCCATATCGGAGCATTTCTGTGATCGGAAAGGACTGCGCGCGAGCGCTGGCCGCGCGGCTTCTCGTCTATGCCTTGGCCTCGTCGGCGCTGATGGTGATCGGTTGCCGGTCACGCCTGCCGGATCGCTCGTCAAAGGCATACGCGGATTTTGTTTCGGCTTTCTATGTCGGCCTCGCCGCGCTGCAGGTTGGAGACGATGTCCGCGCCGAGCGTGAACTTGGGCGCGCGACGCAGGTCGTTCCCGGCGAGCCCGCAGCGTGGGCCAACTGGGGAATTCTTGCGCTGCGCCAGCGGAATTTCGACCCCGCCGGAGAAAGGCTGGACCGCGCACAGAAGCTCGCTCCGAAGAACGACGAGATTTATTACCTGCTGGGCTTGGTCGAGGCCGGCCGCGGAAGATCAGCCGACGCCATCACTGATCTGCGCAAGGCTGTCGAGATCAATCCGAATAATCTGATTGCGACCTACCGGCTCGCCGAGGAGATCGAACGCCAGGGAGATCCAAACAGTGACGCCGAGTTCCAGCAGCTGATGCAACGCATTGTCGCAGCGCAGCCGAACAACATGGCGGCGCTCCTCGAACTCGGGCGCGTGGCGGCTAAGCGCGACGACTCCACCACTCTGAAACAGGTAGTCGAACACGTCAACGCGCAGGCTAAGGGATGGCCTCCGGAGATCGAGGAGCAGGTCACGGCGCTCGATGCAGCCGCTTCGGGCCCTGATGCGCGGGCGGCTGCCACACGTACGACCTTTCTACGTAATGCCCTGATGCGGCTTCCGGATTTCCGTCAGAGCGTGGCCGCCATCAAGCCTCCGCCGGGCGATGAGGCGCAGCCGTTCACGCACTTTCTGCGCCTGGAGACGCCGCAGTTCACCCCCGCGCCGGCGGACACAGCGATGACGTTCAACGCCGAGGCGCTGGCCAATCCCGACAAGACCAAATGGAGTTGGATCGGCGCTGTGTCGCTCAGCGGAACTGGATCACCAACCGTTGTGGAAGCGAACGGAAGCACAGTGCACCTTGCATCCGGCGCGACGATTCCCTTTCCTGGTGGAGCGTCGAAGACCTCGCCGCAGCCGGAAGGCGTCGTTCCGATCGACTTTAATTACGACTTCAAGACCGATCTGGTGCTGGCCGGCGCGGGCGGCGTGTGTTTCTTCCGTCAGGACAAGCCGGACGTTTTCACTGACGTTACCGCGCAGACGAAACTGCCTGTGACGATATTGAATGGTCGGTACACGGGCGGCTGGGCCGTCGATATCGAGGCCGATGGAGATCTTGACATCGTCCTTGGCTCAAGCGACGGCGAGCCTATCGTATTGCGGAATAACGGCGACAACACATTCACACCGATTCACACGTTCCCCGGCGTCTCCGGCGTGCGCGGCTTTGTGTGGGCAGACCTCAACGGCGACGGCAATCCTGACGCAACCTTCATCGACGGTGCTGGCAAATTACACATCTTCCTTAATCAGCGTTCGGGTCGATTCAGCGAAGTGTCTCCGCTCCCCTTGGCAGGCCAGTTCGGAGCCGTCACTGCTGCCGATGCGAGCCATCGGGGTGTTCTCGATCTGCTGGCGATACAGTCTGACGGGGCGATTATTCGGCTCTCGGATAAGGAGGACGGTTCGGGTTGGGAGCGGGTGGAAGTGGCCCGCGTTCCCGATGCCGCAAATTTTCTCTCCGGCGATGTGCGGCTGCATGCGGCAGATTTAGACAACAACGGTGCGGTCGATCTGCTGTTGGGCCGGGTAACACCGTCAACGAGCGCGAATGGTCCGGGCGCTCTGCTGTGGCTCGGCGATGAAAAGGGCTGCTTCGGTTCGGCCCTGGCTGTTTCAGGGCCGGCGCTCATCTTCGATGCAGCGGACCTCAAGTCTGCCGGCCGACTCGACCTACTTGGCCTGTCTAATGACGGTCAGCCGATGAGTGAAGCCAACCACGGATCGAAGAATTATCACTGGCAGATCATTCGTCCGCGGGCGAAAGTGGCTACAGGAGACCAGCGGATCAATTCTTTCGGAGTGGGCGGCGAGATCGAGATCCGCTCTGGTCTGCTGGTGCAGATGCAACCGATCACGGGCCCGCAGATGCACTTTGGCCTGGGCGAGCAGACCGGCGTCGATGTAGCGCGCATCCTGTGGCCGAATGGGTCAGTCCGGGCCGAGTTCGCATTAAAGGCCGACCAGGAAGTCGTCACCGAACAGCGCCTCAAGGGCTCATGCCCGTTCCTTTTCGCCTACAACGGCAAGAATATGGAATTTGTGAAGGACGCCGTGCCGTGGGGATCTGCAATCGGGTTGCGAATCAACAATCTGGGAACAGCGCGCATCGCCGCCACGGAAGAGTGGTACAAGATTCCTCGCAATGACTTAGCGCCGCGCGATGGCTATTACGACCTGAGGATCACGGGCGAGTTATGGGAGACTTACTACTATGACTATCTCGCGCTGATGACGGTTGACCATCCGGCAGGCACAGAGATATTCACTGACGAGCGTTTCGTAGTACCGGCAGTAAAACCTCGCCTCGTTACCGTAGCTACTCCTCATAAGATCGCGCACGCCGTCGATGACAACGGCCGTGACGTAACGGATATCATCCGCGATCTGGACGGCCGATATCTCGACACCTTCGGGCGCGGGCAATACCAGGGCGTAACGCGCGACCATTACGTTGAGATCGACCTCGGTGATGAGGCTCCTGCGACCGGCCCGCTTTACCTGATAGCCAAAGGCTGGGTCCACCCGTCTGACTCGTCGATCAACGTCGCAATCAGCCAGGCCTCTCACGAGCAGGCCCGCGATCTAAGTCTTGAAGTGCCGGATGGGCACGGCGGCTGGGTCGTCGTGCGGCCCAATCTTGGCTTTCCCGCCGGGCGAAAGAAGATCTGCCTCTTCGATCTGACAGGCATATTCCGCCCAGGCACACCTCACAAGGTCCGGCTCAGAACAAACCTAGAGATCTACTGGGATGAGATCGAGTGGGCGCAGGGGCTTCCCGACACACCGGTGAAAGTCACGCGACTTGCGCCGGCGACGGCCGATCTGCACTACCGGGGATACTCCGTAGTTCATCAAGCGAATAGTTCGTCGCCGGAAATTCCCGACTACAACCAGCTGATGAGCACTACACAGATATGGCGCGACCTCGAAGGCTATTACACGAGATATGGTGAAGTGCGAGAGTTACTGGCTGGAGTGGACGACCGGTACGTAATTATGAACGCCGGTGATGAAATATCGCTGCGCTTTCAGGCTCAGCCACCTCCGCCCGCTGGTTGGGTTCGCGATTATGTTATTGCCGGCGATGGGTGGATCAAGGACGGCGACTACAACACAACTTACTCAAGGACAGTACTTCCCTTGCCTCATCACGACAGAACGGCTTATGACACGCCTCCCGGCAGGCTGGAAGACGACTGGGTATACCGGCACCATCCCAGCGACTGGCAGATTTACCAGACGCGGTATGTAACTCCGGAGAATTTTGAAGACGCGCTGCGCAGTAAGGCGGATAGATGAAACGCGGTCCAGTTGCACGAATTCTACTGAGCATTTTCTTTGTCGCCTTGCTGGCCACTCCCATGGTGGTCCGGCGGGTGTCTGCCGCGCGCGCATCTGCACGAGTGAGGCTCGATGCAAACGCCGCCCTTGCGCGCCACGGATTTTATCTGCAGGAAGTTTCTCGCGCCGCCGGCATCGATTTCGTTCACCAGGCGCCGACGCTTGACCCGAAGCTGGACGGCATCATGCCGCAGGTCGCATCCATGGGCGCATCGGTTTCCATCGTCGATTTTGATCGCGACGGCTGGCCGGATATTTACGTCACGAATAGCAAGGAAGGCAGCAAGAACGCGCTCTACCGCAACAATCACGACGGGACCTTCACCGATGTGGCGCCCGAGATGGGTATCGCCGACGTCAATCAGCCCGGCACTGGCGTGTCGATGGGTGCCGTCTGGGGCGACTACGACAACGATGGCTATGAAGACCTGTTTCTCATCAAATGGGGTCGGCCGGAGCTCTATCACAACGACGGCGGCCACGGTTTTACGCGCGTGAGCGAGCAGGCCGGACTGCCGAAGTGGATCAACGCCAACACTGCCGTCTGGTTTGACTACGACGGCGACGGCCTGCTCGACCTGTTTGTCGGCGGATATTACTCCGAGGACATCGACCTTTGGCATCTCAAGACCACGCGCATGATGCCGGACAGTTTTGAGTACGCCAAAAATGGCGGACGCAAATATCTGTTTCACAATTTGGGCAATGGCAAGTTTGAAGAGGTAAGTGAAAAACTTGGAATCAACAGCCGCCGCTGGGCGTTGGCCGCTTCGGCTGCTGACTTGCGGGGGACGGGTCATCCGGATCTGTTTGTGGCCAACGATTATGGTGTGTCGGAACTATATCTCAACGACGGCAAGCGCTTCCACGAAGCGGGCCAGCAGGCGGGAGTGGGGTTCGCTCCAAAGAGCGGCATGAACGTCGCCTTTGGCGATATTCTCAATCAGGGGAAGTATTCGGTCTACGTCTCCAACATCTCCGAAGAAGGAGTGCTGATTCAGGGCAACAATCTCTGGGTTCCCAAGGATGGCACGAGCGGCGACAACCTGCAGTTTGAAAATCTTGCTCGCGATCTCGGTGTAGAGCTTGGCGGCTGGAGCTTCGGCGCACAGTTCGCAGATCTGAACAACGACGGGTATCTCGATCTTTATCTCACCAATGGATATGTCTCGCTCGATCGCAATCGAAGTTACTGGTATGACTTTTCCAAGGTAGCCGGCGGCAACAGCACCATCATCGGGGACGCGAACAACTGGCCCGCAATGGAGGGGCGGAGTCTTTCCGGCTATCAACAGAAGCATGTCTGGCTGAACGACGGGGCAGGAAAGTTTATTGACGTTGCCCAGGCGGTTGGAGTCACCGACACCTACGATGGCCGAGCGGTTGCCATGGCCGACCTATGGAATCGTGGTGTGCTCGACGTGATAGTTGCCAACCAGCGCGGGCCAGTACTGCTGTACAGGAACACGGTCAATCCCGAAAATAAGTGGATTGAGTTCGAACTGGAAGGAACGAAGAGCAATCGCAGCGCCATCGGCGCAGAAGTGACGCTCTACTGGAACGGGCAGGAGCAAAAACAGGAAGTCTCCGGCGGCAGCGGTTTCGCCGCGCAGAATCAGCGGCGTCTTCACTTCGGATTGGGTCGCAATCCACAGATAGAAAAGGCCGTGATCCGCTGGCCTTCAGGAACTGTGCAGACGCTCGATCATCCCGAGCCCGATCAGATCCACAACGTGAAGGAGCCCGAATGAGCCAGCAAGTTATGGCCGCACCGGCCAGCCCGAAAACCGGGTGGAAAAGCTGGCTGAGCCTCGAGAACCGCTTCGTTCCTCCGGTATTTATCACGTTGATTCTGCTCGTGGGGCATCTGTCGTACGGGATCCTCGAGAGCTACCCCAAGACGCTTCTGGCGATTGCGACCAGTGTCACGGCGGAGCTTGTGCTCGGGCGCATTTTTTTCGGAAAGTGGCCGAACCTTGCCAGCGCCTACATCACCGGTATCAGCGTGGGCATTCTGGTCCGGTCGCCCGCGTACTGGCCCTTCGCGTTGTGCGCCCTCATCTCGATCACCTCGAAATACGTGCTGCGTGTGAAGGACCGGCATATTTGGAACCCGTCGAACTTCGGCATTTCCGCTCTCCTGTTTCTGGCCGGAGATTACATTGCAAGCCTCAGCATCCAATGGGGCAACTTTCTTGCGCCGATGCTGGTGATCTGGGCTCTTGGAGCTGCGATCATGTTGCGGGTGCGGCGTTTCAATATCACCGGGACCTACGTCATATCGTTTGTAGTCTTTGCATTCCTTAGAGCATGGATTACGGGTGCACCGTGGCTGTCGGAAATTGCGCCGATCACCGGGCCCGAATACCAGCTCTTCATCTTCTTCATGATCACCGATCCGAGAACGACGGTTCGTAGCAGGAAGGGGCAATGTATCTTCGCCTTCTCCGTGGCGCTGGTCGAGACGATACTGCGGTTGAACCAGGTCATATATGCGCCTTTCTATGCGCTCTTTGTGGTTGGTCCGACGGCATTGCTTATCGAAATGTGGCTTCAGTCGCGCAGGCAGAAGGCGGTTGCAGTCGCTGCATGAGGAAGCCCGGCCGAACTAACCCCCAGAATAATCCCGAAAGCAATCTCAAACGCATGACGAGCAGAGTCAAGTTGGCCGGCTGCCTTGTCGTTCTCGCAGCCTTCACAGGCTGTAAGCAAAAGGCTCCTGAGCCGCAACCGAGCAGTCCGCAGGTGCCGGCCCAGCCGGCGCAATCGGCAGCACCGTCTTCGTCTTCAACAAGAGCACTAGCGAGCCCCGTTGCGGCGCGTCCTTCGGGTCCGATCCAGTTCACTGATGTTACCGCTCAAGCAGGAATCAACTTCAAGCACAATAGCGGAGCATTCGGGAAGAAGCTTCTGCCCGAGACCATGGGCAGCGGCGCCTGCTTCATCGATTACGACAATGACGGATGGCAGGACATCCTGCTGGTCAACTCGATGGACTGGCCCGACCATAAATCGCACAAGTCGTATCCGGCGCTCTACCACAACAACCACGACGGGACCTTCACCGATGTGACCCGCCAGGCGGGACTGGCTGTCGAGACCTACGGGATGGGCTGCGCTGTCGGTGACTTCGACAACGATGGCTACGACGACATCTATATTACGGCGGTAGGCAGCAACCACCTCTTTCGCAATCTTGGAAACGGCAAGTTTGCGGACGTGACGGCAAAGGCCGGAGTGAGCGATCCGGGATTCTCAACAAGCGCCATCTGGTTTGACTACGACAACGACGGCAAGCTGGATCTGTTCGTCTCGCATTATGTCCAATGGTCGGAGGCGGCAGACCAGTATTGTTCGCTCGACAACAAGAACAAATCGTATTGCACTCCGCAGCTCTACAAGGGCGAGAGCGCAACCCTCTTCCATAACCTCGGCGGTGGCAGGTTCGAAGACGTGACCAGGCACGCCGGTCTCTACGATCCGTCCAGCAAGTCTCTCGGCATCGCAATGCTCGACTACGACAACGACGGATGGATGGACCTTTTCGTCGCCAATGACACTCAGCCGGATAAGCTCTATCACAATAATCAAGACGGCACGTTCACCGACCAGGCAGTGATCGCCGGTGTGGCCTACGGCGAATCGGGTACGACACGCGCCGGAATGGGCGTAGATGCGGCGGACTTTGACCACACTGGGCATCAGGGACTGATCATCGGCAACTTCACCAATGAAGGGCTAGCACTGTATCGCAACGATGGATCGGGGCTGTTTACCGATGAGTCGGCCGCGGCCGGCGTCAGCGAGCCGTCGATGCGGTCGCTGACTTTTGGAGCGCTCTTCTTCGACTACGACCTTGACGGATGGCTCGATATCTTCGCCGCGAACGGGCACGTGGCAGACGACATCAGCGTGCTGCAGCCGACGCTCCATTACGAAGAAGCTCCGTTCATGTTTCGCAACAAAGGAAACGGCAAATTTGAAGACGTAACTTCGCGACTGGGAACGGCACTGCGGAAGCCGGTGGTCGCACGGGGGGTGGCGTATGCCGACTTCGACCTGGATGGCGATCTCGACTTGTTGATAACGACCAACAACGGACCGGCACGGCTCTTCCGTAATGACAATGCCAACCAGAACGACATGCTGCGCGTGAAGACGGTCGGAACAAAGTCGAATCGCGATGGAATCGGAGCGAAAATCACGCTGAAGACAAACAGGGGCGGGCGCCAGTTTGCGATGGTTCACTCCGGGTCGAGCTATCTCTCTCAGAGCGAGCTGCCGGTGACCTTCGGGCTGGGCAAGCCGGAGGAGGGCACGACGGTCAGCCTGGAAATTGTCTGGCCCAGCGGGAAGAAAGATTCGATTCCGGATCTGAAGCCGAATCAGTTCATCACGGTCGCGGAAGGCAAGGGCGTCGTCGCGGCGCAGCCAATTGTGTTCACGCCGGTATCTCCAAAATAACGTTGGTGAAGACTATTGAAGTTGGAAGCCGCAGCGCCGCAGGAGAGCAAGCACCTCGTTCTCCGTTGCGTGAAGCTTCGCGGCGGAGCGTAGCAGATCGTCGGGATCGACCGGGTACCAGTTGTGACGAGCCCGGTCACCGAGGCGGGCGACATTGAACGGTTTGATGACGTCCAGAATGGCGTTCGCCAGCTCCGCGGCTTCGTGACCGTTGCGGATCTGGCGGGCGCGCTCAAACAGGCGGAGGCAGGAGGGGCCAAATTCGGGGTGATCGCGCAGAAGGAATGATGGTGCGAGGTGCGGCTTGCCCAGGCGCCGTGCGGCTTCGGAATAGCTGACGGCAGCGAAGTAGAGCAGAGATAAAGAAACAAAGACCGGAAAGTTGCCCATGCTTGCATAAAGCGCTCCGATCAGGCGCGACGTGGCGAGCAGGTCGGCGTCTGTCTGAGCGGCGTAATCGGCGACGCTCGATTCGAAGCGGGGCGAGTCCCAGTCGTTATCGAAAATGGCGGCGAGACGCGCAACGCCAAGAAGCGTCAGCGGGAAGCCGGTTGAGAGCAAAGGATCGACGAATCCCGCAGCCGACGGCAGGAGAGCCCAACGGTTGCCGACGATTTCGGCGCTTCGGAAGGCGACGCGCGGGAGGCGGATGAATGGCTGGATGGGCTGGGCCGCTGCGAACTGCGCTTCGAGCGCGGGAATGTCGCGAAGGATGCGCTGCCAGGCTTTCGCGCCTTCGGCAAAGCAGTACTTCTCGGCAAATGCATCAGTCGCGGCGACCCCGGCGCTGGTGACTCCATTGCTGAATTGCAGGACCCAGATCCATCCGCCTTCGAAGATGTGATGCACCGCTGCATCATCCACCGGATAGGGAGGCTCGGCGCCGGAAGACTCGCTGCCCCGCATCGGATTTAGGTCTTCAAGCCGCCCTACACCCTCAAAGTGACTATAGAGGGCCTGTGTTTGCGGAAAGCCCGGCAATTCCAACTCGCGCAGGCCAAGCGCGCGATGCAGGAAGCCGCGCGAACCCGAAGCGTCTACAAGGAATTTGGCGACAATGCTCAAAGGCTGGCCGTAGCGCGAGCCCTCGAGCCTCACTTCCGTGCCGGATTCGTCGACCCTAGTCAGTTTGGTTTCATCGAGGTAGTCGACGCCGAGCTTGTGCGCCTCCTGCACGAGAAAGTGATCGAAGTCGGCTCGGTACCAGTGCGTGTCAGCGATTTCGTCGTGCGGGCTGGCGGCAACGAGAAGTTGTTCATCCCGGCTGGGCGGTCTGTGCCGCGGGTTCTCGAGGTTGTGGTGATAGAACGTAAAGCCGCGCTTCAGGCCGCAGGCGAGTTCGGGATGCGTCTTCTGCCATGTGCCCCATTTGGAGAGCGGGCGCACCGAAGGCAAATCGTAACGGTCGCTGAGCTCTTCGAGGAGGAGATTGGTGAGAGGGGTTGAGGACTCTCCGATGACGATACGTGGGTGCTTTCCCTTCTCTAGCAGGACGACGGAAAGGCCGAGGCGGCGGGCGATCATGGCAAGAAGCGTGCCTGCGAAACCGGAACCGGTGACGGCCAGGTCGTAGCGCCTAGTCAATGACTGCCTCCGCAGTGGCCACAGGGGACTTGAGCCGGGATCGCCTGCTGCAGGTTCATGACGCGCAGCCTGACGATGCGCTCTGGATAACAGTGGGGGCACTCGAACCCAGGCTTCAGATCCCAAAGGTCGGCAAAGACGCGGCCTCGTCCCAACCCGATTCCGTAGGAGGCAGCGGCTTCGAGTGTCCCGAGGCTAGGCCGTGAATATTCGCGCGTTGCGGCGAGAGCCTCTACGGCTCCATTTCCGGCTCGGGTGGGGATAAGAGCCGCAGCAGTGGCACCGCAGTCGAAAGCAAAGTCGAGAGAGCGTTTGGTCCAGTGGAGGGATTCAGTCGGTCGCATAAAAGGCGGCCTCACAAGAATGAAGGCACGGAGGTCGATCTCGTGCGAGCGCAGCCGGGCGGCCGCGGCCGCGTACATGTCGGTTGTCATTCGTTTGTTGAGTTTTTCGAGGACCTGAGGATGGACTGTCTCCAGACCCATCGCAACTTCCAGGCGGCCACTGAGCTGGTCGCGAAATCTGAAACAGTCACCGGCGATCAGCGCGGGGTGGCATTCGACAATGACTCGCTCGAATGATGCAATTCGTTCGACGATTGCAGGGTAATCCCCAATGGGAATGGCGCGAGGATCAAAGAAGTTGCCGCTGTTGTAGAGCTTGATTTGCCGCGCCGGAGGGAGCTGCGCCAGCGCGTAGTCGATTTGTGCCGGGATAGCGCCGATAGGTACGGTTTCGGTCAGGGTATTTTTCCAAAGATCGCACATCAGGCAACGCCAGGGGCACTCGCGGTTGGTGAGAACAAGCGTCGCGATTGGTACGATTTCTCCGGATGCCGCCCGCTCGTCTTCTACAAAGAAAGCGTATGGGCGCAGCGGATCAAGACGATTCCTGACGAAGTGCGCTTTCGCGCGGCGTTCGAGAATCCATTTATCGCGGTCCGATTGTGTTTCTGGATAGGCAGTTTGCAAGGCACGACTCACTGGTACAACGACAAGAACCTCTTCCGGTACTCGGCTTCCTGATACGGCAGCCGGGATTCGAGCGCTTCGACCGGAAGGGCTCCATGCTGGAAGCGGCGCTTGGGGAAGACGGGCATCTGGAGTCCGGTGACGGCAGCGACACCGCGGGAAACGATCTCGCCCTTCAGTTCATAGAGGCGGGCAACGTCGTAGTTCGTCAGTTCGATGAAGGGGATGGCCTCGGCGACGGCGATGACTGATGGACGCGTGTAGGGGCTGAATCCGCTGAAGCCGAAGTGGTGAGCAGGTGCGTAGGTGCGCGTATAGGAGCGGCTCAGGCCTCCGCTGTAGGTGAGCGAGTGCTTGATTTTGCCCACGCCCCAGCCCTCCTGGTAGAGCATGGGGTTGTTGATGACGCTGCGGACGGTCAGCTCGGGATTCTCTTCGATGGGGTAGTCCTTGAGGTTCTCATCGCCGCCATCTCCGTCGATGAGGTAGCGCCATTCCGGATAGCGCTCGCGTATGCCGCGGCAGAGCGCGATGGCCATGGTGGCTGACTGGATGTCGAGAGGCTTGTAGTCCTCGGTGATGCGGATGGTTTCCGCGACATTGAGTTCCGGCAGGTGCGCTTCTACCGGTTCCAGAAAGAGTGAAAGCCCGAGGGTATGGAGAAAGCCGAGCGCCTGGTCGAGATCGGGCCCGCCTCCGAGGTCGAGGGTGAAGGCCTTCAGCCGCGAGGGGCTCATGCCGAGCTTGCGCAGAACGTAATAGGCAACCAGGAATACGCTTCCGCTGTCGATGCCTCCGGAGAAGCAGACGCCGATGGGCTCCTGCTCAGGGATGCTCTGCAGCCAGCGGGAGATTTCTTCAGCGAGAGCACCGATATAGGAGCGGCCGATAGCATCGAGATCGGCGGGCAACGTTGCCATGGGCGGGGTGAAGAAGCGCGTGTAGACCGGGTCGGGGTCGGGGCAACCTACCAGCTGGAGCTCGACGACATGGTGGGCCGGGACCATCCGCGTGTAGCTGGGGTGGAATTGCGAGTCGAGTCCCTCGGACTTGAGCCAGTCATAAATGGCGTCGATGCGGGGCGCGACGATCAGCACAGGGCCTTCCGACCTCTTGGCCAGGAAGTAGCGCATGGGGCGGTCGAGAGAGCGGGCCATGCGGACGGTCTTGCCAGAGCGGGCGAGCAGTGCAAAGGAGCCTTCGATGCTTTGGACGGCCTCAGCGGGCTGCTCGAGTAGCAGGCGGCGGGCGTCATCGAGGCGCATGTTGTAAATCTGATTGGCGTCTGGATCTGTCAGGTCGACGACTCGCTCGACATACTGGGCTGGTGCATCTGCCACGTGATTTCCCTCGAAGCCACAGTTTACTCTGTGAGGTGTCTGGCCTGCACCCGATCGATGGATCGGTGTCTCGCGAGGCGCCGAACATGTCCAAACACGAACAATGCTTGCCGGTTCCGGACACGGAAGTCTCCTGGGGTCTGGCTCCAGCAAGCCCCCATCTGCTTGCCTGGCTTAAAGTTAGCGGATTGTCACGGCCGGGCGGCGCATGGTCCCAAAACTGCTCCTGAGTGAACCGCTGAAGTGTATGCTGGTTCACCACGGAGGCTGGGGATGGCGCATTTTGAGCGGGTTCGTGACGTGATTTCGGGGCCATTCAGCTCGGAGATCATGCAACAGAGAACAGCTGCCGGCTGGCAGCTGGTTTCAATCGAATGGCGACGGGAGCTGCCGGACCACGAGGCTCCAAGTGAGGGTGCGTTCAGCGAGGAAATCCCCTATGGCCTGAGGATTTCGGACGACTGCCAGCGGTTGGAGGTCGATCCGGCAGAGAATGCGGTGCTCGTACTGATGATGGAGCTCCTCGTGCAGGATTTCCCGCTTTCGAACGTGGTGAGCGATCTGAACGAGAAAGGCTTCCGCACGCGCGAAGGCAGGCCGTGGAGCCGGGGGACAGTCTTTAATATGCTGCCGCGGCTTATCGAGGTGGGTCCGCGGCTCTTCTCCACTGACGAATGGGAGAAGCGGCGGGCCAAGTTCGCGCGGTTCTCCTAGAACTCAGGGTGCGCTGACGGCGGCGGGTTGAGCGTCGGCGTTAAGGCCGAGAGCGCGGAGGATGGCCGGATCGGGCGTTATCTGCGTATCCGTTCGCTGCACCACACCAAAGTTGCCGCGGTAGTCCCACATCGCCCATCCGATGTGGTTGTCTTCGAGCGAGGAACGGACATCGGCGATCCAGCGGGCGCGGGATGCCGGATCGGCGGTCTCGCGGTAGGCTCCGAATTCGTTGCAGATGAGTGGGACATTACGCTCGCGGGCCCAGGCGGCGGCATAGGCGATACGCCCTGCGATTGCCGCTCGGTCCCAGTGGTCGGCTCCGTAAAGATAGAGGTTGTAGCGGGCTGGGTCGCTGGGAACGTCCTTAAGTTGGGCGGTGAGGGTCTCGGGCGTGGCAGGGTAGGGGATGTCTTTGAAGTAGACCCAGTCGGCAGCGCCCCAGGACGCTCCCTGGTGAGTGAACTGGTAGGGCTCGTAGAAGTGGAAGTTGTAGATCACGTTGGGGTCGCGAAGGGGCTCGAGCTGCAGCAGGTCGGGAAGGCTTCCGTAGTTCGCGGCCGTGGCGATGATGGTGTGCGCGGTGTCGATGGTGCGGATGGCTTCGTCGACTCGGGCTTGGATGCCCATCCAACGGTAAGGATCGGGAACTTCGGGCTCGTTGATCAGTTCATAGAAGAGCAGTGAGGGATCGGCCTTGGCGAAATGATCGGACAATACCCGCCAGAGCAGGACGAAATCGTCGACTCCGCTGCCGGTGGAGAGGTTGTGCTTGTAGTCGTCGCTGGGAAAGACGCAGAGCATCACGGCGAGATGGTTCGCCAGTGCCTCGTCTACGGCACGGTCGAGGGCTGCGAGCGCTTGCGGGTCCGCGGGAGTCAGGCTTCCATGGTGCACGATGAGCGATGGCTCGATGCCGAGGCGGACGGAGTCGAAGCCCATCTCGTGGATGAGCTTCAGATCGGCAGCCGTGGTGAAGGTGTCGAGATGCTGCAAAGAAAGATCATGGGAACTGGCGAACCATCCGGAAAGATTGATGCCGTGACGGAGCGAGGCAGCGCGATCGAAGGCAATATTTTGCGACTGATTTTGGGCGTAGCCAACGGTGGCGGCGAAGATCAACACCAACAGACGAACGAGATTGCGCATAGAATAGTTCTCCAGGGAAATCCCATTCTACGGTAGTAAATCGATTCTCTTTGAGCATTGGGGCTGCTCCCGGCTGACCGGATAGTCTTGCTCTGCTTGCGCTGAAGTGGAAGATTGGTCTTATAACGTTGCATCCGGTGGTTCCCACAACTGGCTGCGGAGCGGTGAAAGGGCGGTATGGATCGCAAGCCAACCATGAACGACGTGGCCCGCCTGGCCGGCGTGGGAACAATGACCGTTTCGCGGGTGCTCAACGACTCGGCGCCGGTTTCGGCAGAGGCCGCCGAACGCGTCTACCGGGCGATCGAACAACTCGGATACAGGCCGAACGAAATGGCGCGCGCGCTGCGCGGAGTCAAGTCGCGCTCGATCGGGATGATCGTGCCGCATCTTTATGACTCGTTTTTCGCCACCATCGCGCACGAGATTAATACGGTGGCCCGGGAACACGGGTATTCGGTGATTCTTGCAACATCGGATGAAGATCCAGACCTCGAATTTACCGAGGCCGAGTTGATGCTGCAGCGGAGGGTCGACGGGCTGATCGTAATTCCGGCAGAAGCGTCCCGCTCGCGGCTTATCCATGCGGAGTTCGACCGCACGCATATTGTCACGCTGGACCGGCCGACGCAGGCGCGCAGATTCGATTCTGTTCTGGTAGAGAACCAGAGCGGCGGAAGGCAGGCGGTAGAGCATCTGATCGGCGAGCATGGCCACAGGCACATTGTCTTCATCGCGCTCAACCGGCAGCTTTACACCATGCGCGCACGTTTCGACGGGTATCGGCGCGCGATGATTGAGGCTGGTTTGCGCCCGGAGTCTTCATTCAAATGCGCAACTCAGGAGTTGACATCGGCAGCCATCGGCGACCTGATGCGGCAAAAAGATCCGCCGACGGCGTTTTTCTGCGCGAACAACCTGACGACGCGCTACGCATTGCGAGCCTTGCTCGATCTCGGCGTGTGCGTACCGGAAGAAGTGGCGTTGATCGGCTTCGACGATTTCGAACTGGCGGAGATTCTGCAACCCACGCTGACCGTGGTGAGACAGCCCGTGTACGAATTGGGGCGCGTCGCGGCCGGGATGCTCTTCGACCGGCTGGATCGCGATGAGTTTCCCAGCGATGGCAATAAAGTGGTGCTGCCCGTCGAGCTAGTGATCCGCCGCTCGTGCGGGTGCCGGACGGGCGTCCGCGCCGCGGCCGCCGATTGAGGCAGTCTGCCCAGCGGCTGGAATCCCGCCTTTCGGCGCATCGCCCGAGCCCGCCGAAGAGGCTTCGAGATACTGGATGATCAGCGAGATGCGTCGATTTGACGGGTCATAGGGGTTTTGCGGAAGGCGCAGCCGCTGGTCAGCGTAGCCGCGCACCTGCGAAACCTGGTTGCGCCGAAGCCCTTTCTCCTGCATCAGGCGGCGCGCGGCGTTGGCGCGGTCGGCGGACAACTCCCAATTGCTATAGCTGGCATCGTTGGCGTACGGCTGGGAATCGGTATGCCCCTCAATGGAGATGTTGTTGGGCACGCCCTTGAGCTGGCCGGTGAGCATGGCGAGGAATTGGCGCCCGGTGTCGTTGAGGGTTGCGCTTCCGGTATCGAAGAAGGTGCCGTTTTTCGTTTCGAGCAGCTCGATCCGCAATCCCTCGGGCGTAACCGTGATCTCGATCTGGTTGGAGAGGCGCTTGAACTGGTCAGTCTGCAGGATCGCCTTTTCGAGCCGCTCCTTGAACTGCTGCATGTTCTCGCGAGTTAAAGGCAGGCTGTCCGCCGAGCCGGCACGGTTGGAGCCCGTGAGGGCGGAGTTGCCGCGCGGGTCGTTGAAGTATCCGGCGATCACCTTGCGCACATGGTCGCTGGTGTTCATCAGCCAGAGAACGATGAACAGGGCCATCATGGCAGTCACGAAGTCGGCGTAAGCGACCTTCCAGGCTCCGCCGTGATGACCGGCGTGGGCGCGGGCCCTGCGCAGGATGATGATGGGCTTTTTCGACATCGCCAGCTCACGCCACCTGAGGTTCGGCCGCTGGCTCGTGCGCCTGATCACCGCGGCATGCGGCTTCCACTTCCTCGAAGCCGGGTCTGACGTGCAGAGGGACGGCGCGGCGAGCCATTTCCACTGCCTGCACCGGGGCATTGCCCTTGATAAATGAGACCATCAGGACGCGAAGGACATAAAGAAAGGCGTGCTCTTCTTCGGCTTCCTTACTCATGTAGGAGCCGATCGGGCCGACCAGACCATAGCAGAGCAAAATGCCGAGAAAGGTGCCGACGAGGGCGGCCGCGACTTTATGTCCGATTGCCTCCGGCGGGCCCCCCAGCGCGCCCATGGTGATGACTACGCCAAGCACCGCGGCAACAATGCCCAGGCCTGGCAGCGAATCTGCGACGGTGGTCAGTGCAGAGATGGGCCGATGCTGGCAGCGATGCTGGACCTCCATGTCGAGATCCATCATCTGATCCAGATCGAAGGGGTCCACGCCCCCGGTCACCGCCATGCGCATGGTGTCGCAGACAAAGTCGCGGACGTGATGGTCGGCGATGAACTCCGGATACTGCTTGAAGATTTCGCTTTCCTCCGGCTTCTCGATGTCCATCTCGATCGAAAGCATGCCGGCGCGCCGGACCTTGTTTAGCAGCTCGAACATCATCTTGAGCGTGGAAACATAACGCTCTTTGCTGTAGTGAGATTTGCCGAAAACCCCGAGCACCCCGCGGAGAATGTTTTTGAGGATATACAGCGGATTGGCAATCAGCAGCGTGCCCAGAGCGGCCCCGGCGATGATAAGGAACTCAGCCGGTTGCAACAGCACGGCGAGATGGCCCTTCTCCATGAGAAAGCCGCCGATGACTGCGCCGAAGACCAGCAGAATTCCGATAATGGCAAACATTACGCGCCTCTTGTTCTGGGATCGCAGCGAGACACCCGGTAAGCCGGCGTCGCTGCAGACTGTATCGGCGGGAGAGGGGCGTTAGGTTAACGCCCGGATAATGCGGATTAGATAGGTCTAACGCGCGCGAGGATAGCGGCTCCTCAGCTATTCCACAGTGACGGATTTCGCCAGGTTGCGCGGCTGGTCGACGTCGCATCCCCGACGAACCGCGATGTGATAGGCGAGCAGCTGCAGCGGAATCACGTCCAGTACGGGAAGCAACAACTCGGAAGCCGATGGCACATAGAGGACGTGATCGACGAGCTGCTTGATATGCTCATCGCCTTCAATCGCGACAGCGATAACTTTGCCTGAGCGAGCCGTCACTTCCTGGATGTTCGAGAGCGTCTTCTCGTAGCGCAGAATGGAGTCGCGATTGGTGTCGTCCTTGGTAGCGAGCACTACGACCGGCAGCGTTTCGTCGATCAGGGCGTTCGGGCCGTGCTTCATCTCGCCTGCCGGATAGCCTTCGGCGTGGATGTAGGAAATCTCCTTGAGCTTCAGCGCGCCTTCAAGGGCGATGGGGTAATGAATGCCACGTCCGAGATAAAGAAAATCGCGGGCATTCGAGTAAAGCTTCGCGATGTCCTCGCAGGCCGCGTCGGCAGAGCGGAGGGCATCTTCGACTTTGACAGGCAAGTGGTTGAGAGACTCGAGCAGGGCGACGCTTTGATCCAGGGTGACGGTTTCCCGCTTCTGCGCGAGATGCAGCGCGAAGAGGAAAAGCGCCACGAGCTGCGCGGTGAAGGCCTTGGTCGAAGCGACGCCGATCTCCGGGCCGGCGTGCGTGTAAATGGTTCCGTGAGCCTCACGCGCAATCATCGCGCCAACAACGTTACAGATAGCGATGGTCTTCGACCCCTTGGCGATCATCTCACGCTGCGCGGCGATGGTGTCCGCGGTCTCTCCCGATTGCGTGATAAGTAGGCCGAGGGCCGCGGGATCGGCGATGGGATCGCGATAGCGGTATTCGCTGGCGTAGTCGACCTCGACCGGCAGGCGGGCGAGGCGCTCGATCATGAACTTCGCTGCCGTCGCGGCGTGCCAGCTGGTCCCGCATGCGGCGATGTTGATTCGGGTCGCCCGGCGGAATTCTTCATCGGATATTTCCATTTCGCTCAGGAAGACCTTCCCGGAATCCAGCGAGATGCGGCCGAGCGTAGTGTCGCGGATAGAGCGCGGCTGCTCGAAGATCTCCTTGAGCATGAAATGCTTGTAGCCGCCCTTTTCCGCCTGGATGGGGTCCCAGAGAATGCGCTGAATGGGGCGCACGATGCGATTGCCTTCGAGATCGGTGAGCTCGACTCCCGCAGGCGTAAGGACGGCGACGTCTCCGTCGGCGAGAAAATACAGATCCCGCGTGTGATGGAGGATGCCGGGGACATCGGAAGCAACAAAGTACTCCCCTTCACCGATGCCGATGACGACTGGCGGCCCGTTCCGAGCAGAAACGATCTTGTCCGGCTCGTCGGCGGAGATGACGCTGACGGCGTAGGCCCCGGTGAGCCGGCGCGCGGCACGGCGAACGGCTTCTTCGAGGGCCATGGTCTTGCCGGTATTTGCTGCCGACGCAATTTCCTGCTCAATGAGGTGGGCGATGATTTCTGTATCCGTCTCGGTGACGAATTTGTGGCCCTCGGCGATCAGCTCATGCTTGAGGGCCAGGTAGTTCTCGACGATGCCGTTGTGGACGACGACAATGCGGCCGGTACAGTCGCGATGCGGATGCGCGTTCTCTTCGGTCGGGCGGCCGTGGGTAGCCCAGCGCGTGTGGCCGATGCCGTACGTTCCGTCGAGCGGCTGCTCGCGGATTACCTCTTCCAGATTGCGCAACTTGCCGGGCGCGCGCCGCAGTTGCAGGCCGGCCCCGTTTCCGGCGACGGCGATGCCGGCGGAGTCGTATCCGCGATATTCAAGCTTGCGCAGGCCTTCGATGATTAGAGGAACAACCTGCTTGTTGCCGACGTAGCCGACGATTCCACACATGTATTGATTATCTCAAGGCGCGGGGAACAGGGCTTGGGCGGCAGCGAAATGCTAGTCTTCGATATGGAAGGTGTACTCTTCAATGACTGGATTAGTGAGCACTTCCCGCGCGATGCGGTCGACCTCGGCGCGGGCGGTTGCGGCATCCAGTCCATCCCTGAGTCTTACCACAAAATATTTACCCTGACGGACGTCCTCGATTCCCTGATATTGCATCTTTACCAGAGCGTTGTGGATGGCCTGTCCCTGGGGATCGAGGACTGTTTGCTTCAGGGTTACGTAGACATGAGCCTTCATCGTGCCCGATTATAAACTCTGACAACCGACTGTACGTGTTCGAAAGACTGCGTCCGCAATTTGGAGGGCAAGCATGACGAACTACCTGGAACTGCCGATTGGCGACAAGACGCCGGAAGTCGTCAACGTTGTAATCGAAATACCCGCCGAGGGCATCAACAAGTACGAATATGACAAGCAGCTCCACGTCTTCCGGCTCGACCGGAACCTCTACTCGCCGGTTCATTATCCGGGAGATTACGGCTTCATTCCGTCGACGCTAAGCGACGACGGCGATCCGCTTGACGTTCTGGTGCTGGTCGATGCACCGAGCTTTCCCGGCTGCGTGATGCAGGTGCGGCCGATCGGCCTTCTGGAGATGCTCGACCAAGGCAAGCTCGACGAGAAAGTACTGGCGGTGGGGAAAAACAATCCGCGGTACACGGATGTGTGGAACTATTCCGAGATTTATCCGCACATGCTCAAGGAGATCACCCACTTCTTCTCGATCTACAAGGACCTTGAGGGCAAGCGGGTGGAGATTCACGGCTGGCACGACGCGGCTCACGCGCGCGACCGGATTACGTGGTCGGCTGCGAACTTCAAAGATAACAAGGCGGCAAAGGCGTCAGTCGCCCGATGAAGCCGGCTGCAACTCTTTTGTAAGCGGGCGGCCGGACCAGACACTGCGGGAAATCCTATAGAAGACAGGCCCGGCCAGAGCGATGAGAAATCCAAACAGCAGAGCCGGCATGTGCCCCATGCGCTCGTCGCGCGCGGAGAACGCGGCGTAGGCAATAAGCGCCGTGGGCATCACTCCGATGGCGATGGCCATGGCGAGATTTCCGGCACGGAATGGCCGCTCGAGGTTCGGCTCGCGGAAGCGCAGGACGACGAGCGCAACAAACTCAAGGATAAGGCTGGCGCCGTAGAGCATCAGGTCGATCGAGATCAGCCGCTCAAAGCTGAACTGCAGCGCCAGGGCCCACGCTGTAGCGCAAACCAGCAGCGCAACCCACGGAACTCCCTGGCGGTTGCGGCGAGCCAGGGCCGACGGAAGCAAACCGTCCTCGGCCATGACCATCGGAACCCGCGCGTAGGACATCATCAACGCGTTGAACATCCCGAGGCCGGTGATAGTTCCGCCGAGCACGATTGCAATGCCCAGCCAATGGCCAGCAAGGTTTGTCGCAGCATCGGTCCATGAGCCGGTAGTAAACTGCGCGATCCCCATTCCGGCGAAGCCTACTGAGGCGATCGGGATGACATAGCTCAAAGCCACAACGCCTGCGCTCAGAAGCATCGCGCGAGGATAATTCCGCTGCGGATTATCGACTTCCTTGGCGACGGTAGAGGCGTTGTCCCATCCCATGTAGTTCCACAGGGCGACAAGGATGGCGGTAGAAAGCCCCTCCCCGCCGGTCTTCGTCGAAGTCCACACCGTATTTGAATGGAGGTGCCAGCCGTGCCAGACCGCAGCTCCGACCAGAACGATAAACGGAGCGAGGAGCGCAACAAACAAAGCAATCGAACCCTCGCCGACAGCCGGCGCACCGCGAAGATTCCAGAGACAGCAGAGGCCAATCAGGGCCAGTTCCCACAACGTGCCGCGCGGACCTGCTGTCCACGCCGGGAACAGCTTGCTGAGGTAGAGCACGAAGATGGTCGGATAGATGGCCATGTCGAAGATGCTGGCAGTGAGCGAGAGCCACGCCTCCTGGTATCCCCAGAAGGGGCCGAGAGCGCGCCGTACCCACACGTAGAAGCCGCCTTCATCGGGGATCGCGCTTGCCAGTTCACCGATCATCAGCGCAGTCGGAAAGCTCCAGACGAAGGGAAGGAAGATCAGGATAGCGAGGGCCTTGAGATAGCCGGCGCCTCCGAGTATGTCTTCAATTCCGTAGGGGCCGCCGGAGACCATAAAGTAGGTTGCAGCGGCGAGAGGCAGCAGGCGCAAAGTCCGGGACGGCTTTGAGTTTCGCTGGGCGGGATTGAGTAGTCGTGTGACCTCAGTGCTCTCCAGCTTTTTAGATTACAGCGAAATTGCGGAGACTCGATGAAAAATTAGAGGCAGAAAAGACCGCATCGAACCCGCTGGCGAAGCGGGTCCGATGCACCTGACTAAGAAGCCTTTCGCGTGGGCTGATCCGAAGCGATGTATCCCGGATAGACCCGTTGCACGCGTCCGAAGACCGCGACGCGAGAGGGTTCGGAGCTTGCGAGCGACGCTTCGCCCGGAACAGGCAAACCGGATTCTTCCCGGATCTGGCCATGGTTGCGTTCGAGAATCTTCTCGGCTTCGGCAAGCCGCGATTCAGCATTGACGGTCACGATAGCGCCACCACCGCGAATAATGTTCGAGAGACGGCGCGCATGCGACGCCGGAATTCCCATGCTGCTGAAGGAGCTTTCGAAGGCGGACCCGGAGTAGGGATAGTCGTACTCGACCGCCTCGTATTCGGCAAGCCCAAGCTGTCCTTCACCCGTGCCGAAGTTCGCCGCGCCCTTGTCCGATTGCGGCTCGCGTTTACCGTGCGTCTTGCCGGAAAAAACATCCTTCAGCTTGTCCCACCAGGATTCTCCCGCACGCGGCTCTGTCCGCGTCCAGCCTGTTCCAATGGGCGCAGGCGAGGCGCTTAGGTTGGCGTAGGAGGCGTCGTGCTTGAGCCGTTCTTCCTCAACGGTACGAGGTGTGTTCGACGATGCAATACCACTCGGCAATTCTGACGGAATATAGGACGGGATTTCGGAACCTGGGATCGGCCCGGGGCGCGGAGCTCCGGTAAATCCGGTACCCGCACCTGTGGCCAGGCCAGCAGGCGTAACACCGCTGGTGCCCGACTCGGCTCCCGAGGTACCGGCTCCGGAAGCAACGGAACCCACCTGATTCATTTCGTCATGACGATGGCGAGTGGGCGATACAGTCCCAGTCTCGGATGTAGCGGCCGATGCGCCCCGGCTGTGAAACGCGGCGCCAATTTCATCCACAGGAAAACCTTCGTCGACCAGTTCATTGATCGCGCTCTGCGCATCTTGACCGCTCGCGAAATAAGCGACAACGCTACCACTGGCGGTGCTGTTTGAATCAATGGTGCTTATCATTTGGAGAACCTTCGTAGCTGAATTTGCGTTCGCGGCCATGCGGCGCGCCAAGCTTTGAGCGCGCCGCAACAGCCCCTCACTTAACTACGATGCAGAGTGAAATGACGGGAGAAGATGTCAGACGCAATTTTAGGCAGAAACGGACCTTAGTTGGTTAGAGCAGTATCGATTGAGATTGGCACCCGGCTTGAATCCTATATACTGGCTTCAGACAGCCGGAGAGATGGCCGAGAGGCTGAAGGCGGCGGTTTGCTAAACCGTTATAGGGTTGAAAAGCTCTATCGAGGGTTCGAATCCCTCTCTCTCCGCCAGCTTGTTAAATCTAAATCAATTACATCCTATTGAATGGTTGAGGGCCCAAAGCCTGACAAGGTTTCCAGTGTCCCATTAGTGTCCGCTTGAGGTTGTCCCGCGTGTGCGATGTGGTTCTCTAGCTTTGTCATGGCGCTGCGAACATCTGCTGCCGCTGTCTTGATGTAATAGGTCGCCGTTGTGCTCACGTTCGCATGACGAAGGATTCGCTGAATCACCATATCCGGCACACCCAGGCGGTAGAGATTGCTCCCAAGCCCGCGCCGCGCTGCGTGCCAGCCGTGCCATTCGGGAATACGGTTGTCGCGCTTGTATTCGTGATCTGCCTTCTGGTGAGCAGTCTGAGGCTTTGCGCAATGCTCGCAGCGGTTCAGAGATGGGAAGATGAGCCTATTCGTTAGGCTGACAATGGCGAGCGGTTTTCCCTTCGCATTGGCGAAGATCGGGCCGGTTTGAGGATTACCGCAGCGGAGCCGATGCATTTCGAGCCGTTCCGCCAATTGCCTGATTACAGGAACCGGAGCGCGTCCCTTGCGAGTCTTTGGGTCTGTTATTCGGCCGTTCCAGATTGAGCGGGTGACTTGCATTTCCTCGTTGACGTAGTTCTCCCATAGCAGCCCGCGAATCTCGCCGTACCGCAGCCCCATGAATGCAGCAATCGCAAACGCGGTTGCGGCTGGTTCGGGGAGCCGGGCGAGGATGCCCTGAATTTCCTCCAAAGAATAGGCATACGTTTCTTGCGGCTCAGCAGCCCCAGGATTGATTGCAGTCTCGCGGGCGGGATTCTCTGCATGGAAATAGTCCTGTTGCTTCGCCAGCGTGAAAATCGCGCTCACTACGCTCTTGATGTGTTTCAGAGTGTTGCGGCTCAGACTGCCCTTCCCGATCTCGTTTAACCAGCCTTGAACGTGATAAGTGCGGGTGTCTTTAAGCCACACGTTCGCGCAGTACGGCCTCAAGTGATCTTCCCAGATGTCCCGGTATCCCTTCGCCGTAGATGGCCGTTTGTGTTGGTCAATCCAAGGCAGGTAGACACGTTCTACGAAATCGCCAATGGTTACGATTCTCTCAGCAGAAATCGCGCCACCGTTGACGGTCGCCATGTGACGTTCCGCTTCCTTTTCGATGTCGGCGGGCGGGCGCTTGCCGCGCGTCGTAACAGTTCCAAGGAATTGAGTGACTCGCTTCCGTTCCACGTTTCCTCCCACGTTTCGACGCTCCCAATAGCGGACATACCACCTATCCCCTATTCGAACGATCTGACCATTTTGCTTCCGGTTCCGCATTTCACTTACCTCCCTTTCTCTTTTTTTCGCGGGCTGCTACGGCCAACCTTGCTATGCGGCTGCGTTCAGCAGACGACAGCTTTTCAGCTCTAGCATTCCCGCCCTTGCTGGCAATCTCGGTAATTTCGGCTCCAGACAATTTCTTTGCCCGCGCCCTTCCTCCAAGGCTGCCAAGCGCCTGTGCATTCGGGTTTTTGTGCTTCTTTGTCATGCACAGGATTATCTTGCTTACGGATAAGCAAGTAAAGAGAAATGAGAGAGATTATTGCTGTTTTCTTGCGAGCCAATCCGCGAGCCGTGGTGATCCCCATTCGAAGCGGACGTACCGACCTAGTCTCAAGCAGGGAATGCGTTCTTCTTTCGGGGTACGGGCACGAGTACGGTTCCGGATCCATGACTGAGGCACGCGCCAGCGGGCAGCCAGTTCCGCCGAATCAATCAATTCCGGATGTTCATTTCCGATGGTTTGGGACATCAATGGGACATCTGCTGTTTTTAGGCTCATGCTTTCACTCACTTAGTCGTGTATAGCGGTTACGCTAACCGCTTTGCGTTTATAGTCGTTTGCCTTTGACGGGCGAACCGAAAACCGGAACGCCCGCCCCTTGGGTGTTTGCTGAAATGAGGTGCACCCTCGACCCCGGCAAGGGCCGAAGCTCAAAGCGGTTGCAACAAGTGCACAGTTCATAGGTCATAACCCCCATCCCGTGATGGGCTTCCCTCATGCCTGTCTTGACTGTGTGACTTGCTGATTGAATGACGCGGGGAACGGGTTTCCCAACGTACGATTCTCTTAACGACGGAATAGGGGACCGCGCTGTCTGTGTCTCCAATTTCGACGCGCGCCATTCGGTGAGTGAATACCCTTGGCGAAAGCCGATCACCTGGCGTGGGTGGTGCCCCGTTGGCCCGCACCCATTCGGGGAGATACTTCCCGCGTCTGGATGCACGCGGCTTTTCGCCGTTCCCAAGAGGGAACCAGAGAGGAACACAGTTGCGCGACTATCCGCTGCAAATCGTCTGAGAGCACATCCCAGCGCAGCAGGCACGTCCAGCGGTGCATTCCGGGGTCATAGTACCGCTTGCTCCAGTAGCAGTAAGCGGGATACTCCCCGCGCGGAATGCGCGGGTATTCCTTCCACTCGATTGCGTCATCATGCTCCGCCCGCCGATTTCTAGGCGAGCGTTGCGTGTGTGATGGCTGGATTGAGGGATTCGGGGTCACTGGCCGCGCTCCAGATGTGACGCGATGCGCGACAGCGGCAGGCTAAACTCCCGGAGGCCCAAGGCCACGCTGTGCAGTTGGTTTCGGTGATAGCGATCTGGTGAGGCTTGGCTGGCTGCATTGAGTTGGTCACTAGCGCGGACTAACAATGCGACGGCGCGTGCAAGGCGTCTGCTTGCAGTCCGTGTGGATTTGATTTTTAATTGATTCAAGTTTCACCTTAGATGGCGTTCCGGCTTGTGCCCGGGGCGCCATTGTTGTTTTGGCGCCAACCATCTAAGGTTCCTTTTACAAAAATCTCCAACGCATGACTGACGTACTTCGAACGTAATTTGAACGCAGGAATGCGATACGAACGCAGACGCTTATTTAGACCAGTGCAAGTTCGTCAAAGAGTCAAAGACGTAGCTTCAAAACATCCTTTTCACACTTTTCAATAAGGTCCCGCCAGAACCGCCGTCCATCTCGGGATCTAAAAGCATCCCAGACCTTCGCACACCTTGTACGTCTTTTGATTGTGGCAACCGATAGCCCAGAACCGCCGTGCAAATGATCCTCGTGGAGTATTCGAACGATTTTCGCGCTAAGCGGAGTCAGCCTGTAAGGCTTACCTTGATATCTGATGATTTCGTAGTCCTCGGAAGGCTGAAATTCAAGAGGCGAGAGCTTCAAGGAAAGCAAAGTACTGGCTTTAGGTCCTTGATAGCTCTTCGGGATTCCCAATCCAAGGGGAGGCGGATCAAATGGCTTTTCCCGTCGTGCGCGCCGCTCACGTTCTAACTCGTCGATGGCCGGTACCGCTATTTCTCGGATAGCCTCATGAAGCTCTTGCACTTCTGGATCTGGAATCTCGCAATCCTCGGACGATGCGACGTCGCGGAGACGCTGCTCAAGTGCCGCTCGGCGAGCTGCACGGCGGAGCGCCCCTGGGTTGTATAGGCGACCTTTACGATCTTCGTTGGAACTGGACACTTGTCACCCTTCCGTGACCTTCCCGATTCGCAGAGCACTGGAAAGCGGGACGGGAAGGCGTCCCGCCTTATCGCTCCCGATGATCAGTCGGCAGCTATCCGGTACATTCAGATTCTAACTAGCGCTTTGTGCATTCCGGCTGGTTTGCGAAAACGGTAGAATCCAACTATGAACACCCCAGAAAAGCCGGTAAATCTCGGAAGGCACCAGCGCAATTGTTCTGTCTGCTCCCATGCCGATCGGGAAGAGATTGAGGGGGATTTCATCGGATGGCGCAGCGCTGTTGAAATCGCAGACGCATACGGACTCGCAGACCGCGCCAGCGTTTACCGTCACGCACACGCATTGGGGTTGTTTGCCAAGCGCCAGCGAAACATCCGGGCCGCGTTGGAGAGGATTATCGAGAGGGCCGGCGATGTGGATGTGACCGCCAGTGCGGTTGTGGCCGCTATCCAGGCATATGCCAAAATCAATTCCGCGGGCCAATGGATTGAACGCACAGAGCAAGTGAGCCTGAACGATCTCTTCGATCGGATGACTACTCAGGAGCTTGAGGACTACGCGCAATCAGGTGTATTGCCTGGGTGGTTCCGAGCGACGGCTGGCGCAAGCGAATAGTCACCGAGAGCACTCATCTTCACGCCCCATCACGGCACGCTTCTCCTCGGGACCCTGGGAGTTCGTGGACAACAGTCGATTTCCGAAGCCTGCTCAAAGCATCTGAAAGAGTACATAGAGAAGGGAAAGTAAAATCTGAGGCTGTTAAGAAACTCGTTAGCCCGATTCTTGGCCAGAGACTTACCCATATTTGACTGGGATTACAGATCAGGGAAGGCTATATCACCATGCGGCTGCGGCACGATCTTGAGCTACCTCGTCCTGAAACTTTCTACACGAAAAGACTTAGCTTTGAAGTCAAAGTCGACGGGTCCATCTGCCGATCGTTCACACGGAAAGACGGCTCTAAATTTAGCTTGCAAGCGCCGACCCTCTTGGCTGGTTCGCTGTCAGGTATCTCCGGAACTGTTCATCAAGCTAGTTTGGAAGACATCTCTGAGGCTGCGCTGCGGTTTTACCGATCTGGCACTGTGCGACTGTTTTCGCCTGCCGAATACATCGATGTTCTGTTTTGGACCAGGTATCAATGGGGGATGGCATTTGAGGAAAATTCGAGGTCATCCATCAAACACTCAGCTCAGGGAGCACTTCACCCAGAGGCGCTAAGGGCACATACCGAGCAGTTTGGATACGGCTTATCGGTTCACTTTGTCGCAAAGCTACTTGGCATCTCGATCGATCGTTTTTTCTTCATCGATGCTGCTGGTTCGCGGCCCGACTTCCGCGTTCGACTTTCTGCTGCTGAACTTGCTTCCTCCAGCGGCGGAAACGTCGCGGCACTGAGCGCCAGCGGCCATCTGATCCAACTCGAAGTCAAAGCTCGCACGGGATGGGCAAATTACCGGAAGGGTGAAAACGGCCTTGATTTGCTTGAGAATCTTTCAATGAAGGCAGCTTCGAAGCCAACCTTCGCAACCATTTCGCTAGTGATATCTCTGCCTAGCAAGGATCAGATTCGCGGAACCCGCGCTCGCATACTGGTTGCCGATCCTGGAGACCCCCGAATGCTCGACACTAAAGATCAGGTGCTATTGCTCCTTGAGGAGGCCTTGCCACTCCTCGTGAGACATGGCTTATGGCCGACCTTAAGCTCTGCCCTCGACTGGCTTCGGGATATTCGCGGAGACCTTAACGGAAGCGAACTGTCGCTCAGAGAGTTTATCGAGGGACATAGTAATGAGACTCAATACAGGATCGTGCAAAAGGCTCATGATGGTCGGATATTCAACGGTAGGATATTCAGCGATGTTGTTTTGCGCCTTGGGCATGTTGGCGAACGGGGCATGTCCGAAACTGAAGCCCGATCTCGGTTGGCCACAGATGACCTCGGCCGCGTCTGGTTCTCGGGAGCCGATAAGACCTGGATAGAGATCATACAAAGACATGACGATGATGGCCTGCGGACGTATGGGCTACATCGGCCTGACCAGCAAGACTTCTCCGGACATTCCGCATTCCTACTGGCCGATGAGCCAATGACGGATGAAATACGCGCAAGTGTTCGAATTGAATTGAAGAACGCTCTGAATCGTTGGTAATCCCGAACTTGATGCTAGATCAAGCTCAGTCTCCAAGTGCTTCAAGTAGGCAAGATGCCGCAAATACGCGGACGGGCTGCAGCAACCCCGTAATTAGATCCATCCCCACGCAAGCTACGGCTTTATCGGCTTCGGGTTCGGATGTGGTTCGACACAACTGTCGCAGCTCAGGGGTAATCCCTAAGACCGAAGCCAACAGCGAGAGAAAACTGCCGCGTTCACTGGGGTTCGGCGTTCGCTGCAATTCATCCCACAGCATGTCCCGGAGTTCGTGGTCCCCTGCCACGCGACGGACAATAGGACGCTGGAATCCCTTTGCAAAGTACCGATAGTTAGGGCGACAGCCTCGCAATACAAATTGAATGATTGACAGAATTTCTCGGCTCGTGCCCGTGGCACAAACTATCGCCATATCAAAAGAGCTTTGTATCAACCATTCACCATCCTTGAAGAGGTGAGGACGAATCCGTTTCATCTCCTCTGTGAGAATGGGATCGGTAGGAGCGAGTTCGCAAAGCGCCCACATAGCACGATGTCCGGGCATGCGGAAGTCTCCTTGCAACGGTGCTTCTAATGCATCCCGCACAATTGGATCGCCTGGAAAATCCCTTGCTAGGAGCTCGATGGCTTTTTCTGGATCATTCTCTGAAGCATTGGAAGCGGAAAATAATGAATTGAGGCAAAGATCCCGCAGTAGTGTCGATCGTGGTTGGACCCGCGCGACAAAGTCCAATATCTGTGGTCCGATTGCTGTTTCACGAGCTCCGCGAATAAAGTCCAGAGCTTCCGCCCGAGGCACCGGATAATTGTCAGCAAGCAAGCAAAGGGTTCCCCAGACAGACAGCCGATCCCGATGGAAGTCTGAGATGCTTGCCCAGAAACCGTCACCGAGAGCTTCGCGAATATCTACCCAATTAGCGAGAAGAAATTCAATCAGCGGGTAATTTGTTGTTAGTCCGTCGTACAGGCCGATGTGGGGCGGACCGGGATGGTAAATCCCGGACGTAGTCAAAATCTTGCTCAAAGCACCTAGAACGTGCAAGCCACAGTACGCCGCCTGACGCCGCTGAGCATTGTCGGCCCCACCGACCACAATCTCGTGCAACAACCGTTCCTGCGCAGATGCGAGGTCTCCTCCTGACTCCACGAGATGCCGATAGTGCCCGATTGCCATCTGCGTCTTGATACCGGGATCTGCCTCCAAGTCGTACTGTGCGAATAGGTCATACACCCACGGCAGGCTGCCTCTGTGGTTGTAAAGAAACGTAATGATTTTCGATCGCAAAGCCACTGGGAGAGGATTCAAAGTAGCGAGGACACTTCCCAGCAAATCGGGATCGTTCCCGAAGAATGACACGACCCCAGCAAGATTCCCTTCGTGGATCGAAAGCTGTCGTCTCGCGAGGTCCTTTACTTTGCCACAATCCGAGAAATTGGCAAAGAGAACATCCTTGACCTTCGTATCCCACAATGTTTCCCGCTCAGTGAACTGCATTGCCACCGAGACGAGCTCATCGCGATTCGGAGTGTTGCCCAACCGCGCCAATCCTTCTAACACGAGGTCTGGTCGTCGGCATTGCGGATCGCCCAAGAAAGAGACAAGCCGCTGACGGCAGACCTCTGGCTCAGATATGATCCGCGGCAGAAGGTGCCCAATCTCCGCCGCACGCGGGGAGTTTGCAAGGTCGGCCAACGCAGCAGACACTTCTTGGTCTTCCAGACCCCATTGGTCTAAGAGCGCTTCAACGCACCAGAATGGAAAAGACTGCGCGAGTCCCTCAAGAAGCCTCTGTTTGCCGATTTTTGTCCATCCGATTCGCGCGAAGTACGAAACCTCTCGTGTAAGAACGGCGTCATGCTTCGTCAGCCATTCATCGACCGCATCGATAATCAGCGGAATGCCTTTGAGATGTTCGTAGACCCACGGGCCGTGCCTCATCCACAGATAGTCTCGATGTTGTTCCTTGATGAGTGATGCAATCGCTTTGCGGGCGTCTTGATCATCCGTAAATCCCTGCACCAAGATTGCGAAGGCGATCTCCTGATCCAAACGCCCGTCGTCCCAACTATTCGGACGGACGGATTCGAGGGCCTTCTTCTTGACGACGTCGTCACCTGGCCATCCTCCCAGCAAGACGCCAGCAAGCAAACCGCCGTAGAGGAGGCTCAACCCAACTCCCCTCCTGGCCCAAGAGAGGACCTGATCTCGATCGGTAGTCGTTTGAGTGCCAATCTTGATCTTGCGCCGAATCGCGATCATCCGGATCTCCATACTCGGCGAGTTCTCGATCTCGGAAAGAATTTGGGGCCATTCCTTACGATCGGGCCATCCGGTCAATAACGCTTCAAGTGCAGCGACCTGGGTTTGGACAGGATATGCTCTGCCTAAGAAATCAATCAGTCGATCCGCAATCTCGGGCCGCGCGGCAGCGAGGTTCGCAAGTGCTGTGGCAGCTTGAGCGTTGATTGAATCATCTTCATCAATGATTAGGCGCAGGAGACAGTTAACCACGTCATCCGAGTGAGAGCCTCTCGCCAATGCCAAGACCACAGGATGACGCCATGGCCTGCCCGGCACCCATGTTCGAAGACGCTCTTGTATCAAGTCCCGCACTCGAGGAGAGAACAAGCCGATAAGCAGCGACCGCAAGAGCCGTTCCCGATGACGCAACCAAGGGCTCTCCTCAATTTCTGCGATGATGTCTCTGCAGACTTTCCTCGCTAATGTCGCCGAACATTGGAAATCGCCAACGGCGACCTCACAGAGAATCGGTAGAGTGATAAACCGCTCTGAAATCAAACTTGCCGTGTCGCTGATCACGGCGACGAGTTCGCTCACTTCTTCAGGGCGCTTGGTAAGATGCAGCAGCGACAGCAATACCTCTTGCCAGATGGGATCTGTACAGTGCTGCTTCACGAAATCGGATTGCGCTGCGAAAGGTCTCCTAGCGACATGCTCGGCGGCGAGATATTCCTGAAACGAGCGGTGCAAAAAGCCCAATTCTTGCGGCCCTCTCTCGACCAGTAGACCTAATGACTGTTCGCCGAAGGCAAGGAGAGTACGAGCCTGTCGTCGTGCCTCTGCCTGTGGGAGCCCGAAGCCAAGTTCGTCATCTCTGAGGAACTGGCTTATAACGTCTTCTGCCTCTCGCCTTTCGATCAGACCTTCTGGTAATTGCGATTGAAGGTGAAAGGCGAGATTTGCGAAGACTATTCGCGCATCTTCGGGGGTCAGGCCGGAGTCTTCTGCCTTCACCATGGCGGCGCGCCGTCTCGCAATTGGATGCACCGAAATCAAGTGCTCAACCAAACGCCCGTATGCCCGGTAGCGGCTGTTGGGAAGAGGAATGCTTGAACTTTTCAGGTAAAGCAGTAGCCCCAACAGCAGAGGCGTTTTTGCGAGTTCGCTCAGATCAGCGGACGACCGCATTTCCGCCATGAAACTCGCGGCAGCCAACTCGACTGGGCGATCCTGTCCCTCTTGTTCGCCCGTCTCACCCAACAACTCCCGTTGATGAGCAAACCAACGCAAGGCATACTGCTCTTGTTGCGCCAGGGTCAACTCTGCCAAGTATGTTGCCGACCAGCCAGTTCGTTGGACTCCAAGTCTGTCATAGCCTGCTGGGCGTGCGGTTGCGATGACCCGGCAATTCCTCTGTTCAGCGAACACCTGTAGCTGAGCGAGGGCGTTGCGCGCGGAGTCCTCGCTTCGATATTCATCAAGACCGTCAACCATGAGGAGTAAACGCTCATCGTTGAGTGCTTTTTCGAACAATGGCCACAACCGATCCTCACTCCAGAGGTGCAACCAAGCCTGGATTATGTCGGGAATAGATAGGGCAGCCGTTGATTGGTCGATCTTCGTCGTCCAAAAAGGAAAGGACAACCAGATTGGCAAATAGGTGTCGTGGAATGACGAAGCTTGGGTAAAAACGGGATTTTGACTGAGTAAGTCGAGGATTACATATCTGAGAAGCGCGCTCTTGCCCAATCCCGGTCCACCCAGCAAAACTTGACGCGTCTGGTCTGAGAGCCAATCGTTGAGTCGGCGTCGCTGCTTTGGGAGATCGATGGTTTGGGGCGCTGGCTGAACGTTTGCGTTCGGCCAATTTGGGCTTTGCCCCGGAGGGGCTTGCGATGTCGCTGACCGCGGGGGCTCCGCGCTCGACGCCCGGCTGTCAACACGGTCTTCGTACACATCTGGTACCACATACCTATCGCGGAGCGGGACCGGGGCTTTACTGCCGAGCTCTACCGGAAGACCAGGGTCATGGGCCACGAACACTCTCGTATAGAGAGCAGCTAGCTTTGTCCGCATTTCGGCAACTGTGGGTCCTGTGACTCGATTCTGCAGGCGATCGAACCCTTCCGGAGGACAAAACAATTGAACCCAAGGGCGCCCAAAGAAGTCGTCTACGATCTCCGATTGATCCTTGAGAAGGACATCTAGCTCTGCAGCATCCCAAACTTCAAATTGAATTCCTGCAGCACGGAGTCTTTCTCGTTGCTTTTCGATTTCGTTGGTAAGCTTTGTGGACTCGAGTCGAAATGTAGTACAGAGCGTGAAGCGCGTTGCTGTTGACGCCCATGTGCCGTTGAGGAAGAGATCGACAGCTGCGCTTAAATTCGATGGACCAAATCGCTCGACGCGTTTGCACTGCAAGGCACGATGTTTCCCCGAAGTGCGTTCCACGGCATAGACATCAATACCCTCCTGTGTCTGTCCGGGTGTCCCGTACACCCGGCAGGTTTCAAGTTCCGAATCCAACCGTGCTAATCGCAAGCAAAGACGCTCGAAATTCTTCCAGCTCAACTTGTTGATCGGAAGTGATTGAAGCCGGGGCGCAGATGGGGGTTCCCTGGGAATTCAGTTGGGTGCGCGAGCAAATAGGGCGGGATTGGGATCAGATTTGATTGCACTGGAGTCAGCGTTAAGTGTAGTCGTTCGAGGTTACAAGAAGAGACTTGCCGGAGCGAATCGCTTCGCTGTACCTACGAGCGGCTCAAACGCCACAGGCAGCCAAGGGAATAGTGCGAGGAAGGGGGCCCGGGGTTAATACGAAAACTCTCCGGTCAGCATTTTGCCGATCCGGATTACTGACGAGAAAGCCAACTTTTGGTCCTACGATGTCTCGTGGCGCGCCTCAATGAACGCATAATCGCCGAGTCACTCACCGACACGGATTACTACCCGAAAGGCGGCATTGCGGAAGTGATGTATTGGGGCGAGTGGCCCGGCAAACCGAAATCCTGCAGTCTCGCCAAGCGTGTTGCGGTAGATTGATCTCAGCCGGGTCGCAAACCGACCCATACCCGCAACACCCGGCGACAGTCAGGAGAGCGCATACAGTGGCGAATAATGGCGCTCAGGACCCTCTAAGCGCAACAGGCGCGGGCATGAAGCCCGGAGAGTACCCTCTTGGCTCTGTGCAATCCAGGGTGGCTGCCAGAGCCTTGCTAGAGCGTCGGTTGGCGGCGCGGAATAGGCTTGATATCGTAAGCTCGATCCCGCGTCCCGGCGGTGATGGAGAAATCCACATCGGCGCTTGGTCAGAAGCGGCTGATGGGACACTCATGCGCTTCAGCAATATTCCAGCGGGCATGACTCTGGAAGAGGCAGAATGGATTGCTGCGGAGAACTCGGAAAGAAGGCTGAGCTCTGAGTCGGGGAACCGGAATCGTCGCGCGCGATACATCGGGGGAATTTTGTGAACAGTACGCGCAGGTGTGCGCCCGTGCGAGAGAAATAGGCCAATTCCACAGCATCGGGAGCCGATTCGCCCTGGGTTGATAGAGTGGATTTCGGGCTTCTAAAAGTGTGCGCCGTGCGTCAAAGGATCGGTTAGGATGTTGACGACAGTGGAAAATGATTCTCTCAAAAGCGCGCGACGCCTCCATTTCAAGAACCCGCCGATCATCGAAGCGGTAATCGCACTTTCAATTGCCCCGTTACCGGAATCGGTGATTGAAAAGTTCCGGGGATTTGTCGACGAAATGACGGCCGCTGGATACCGCCAGCCCGAACCCGTAACCGAACACCAGATTCAGTTCAAGATCGAAAGTGACGCTTCTTCGTTTGATAAGAGTGCGTCGCCGCTTGGTCTGAAGTTCTTGAGTGAAGACGGGCTCCACGCGGTTCAGTTCAATAGAAATGCCTTTGTCTTTAGCAGACTCGGTCGATATGACACCTGGGAACAGTTCAGGGATGAAGCCAGAAAGCTGTGGGAGGTTTACTCGCGAGCAACTGGTCACAGGGAGGCCATCAACCTGGGGGTTCGTTACATCAACAAATTGTTTATCCCAGTCGGAGTGGATCCTGAAATCTACGTCAGAGCATTCCCGAAACTGCCGGACGAAATCTCCTCTCCACTCCACGAATTGTTCATGAGGGTTGGGATGGAGATAGCTGAACCTAAAGGAAGATTTTTTCATACTCAAGCAATTCTTCCGCGGGAAAGAGAAGGATTCGCCACCCTCCTGTTTGACAATGACTTTCAATTTCCAATCGAAGGGAAATCGGACGCTCAGACTTGGGAGATTCTAGAAGATGTGCGAGAACTAAAGGATCGCTATTTCGTCTACCTAACCACTGAAAAAATGAGGGAGACTTTCGATGCTTAGCTTCGCCCCCCCTGACGCAATCCTCTCAACTGCCGTGGATTCGTTTGAAAGAACTTCAAGCCACGATTTGCAAGCTTTTGACAGTCAGTTTCGGGAAATCGTGCATTCGAGCAACCGTCAGTCTCAATTTCTGACAATGTACGACGTGTTCAAAAGACAGGCCAACCTGTTGAGCGAACTTAGCTCGGTTCCAGACGATTGGAATGGCTACGGGTCTCCAGCGCCCTCGGCTGAAGCCATTACAACTGCAAGAACGATATTAAACACTCTCTGGACGGAACGCCTCCTTCCTAGACGTGTGCTCCCATCTGCCGAGGGTGGTGTTGCGCTCGTATTCTCATCGACAAATGAGAATCGCGCCGTTATCGAAACTCTCAATAACAACGAAGCATTTATCCTTGTTTATGACAGAAGCGGCAATTCGAGGACTCTTGACTGGCCCGAATCGAACCAGGTCCAACACGAGTTTCTTCTGAGATTGAAGGACCACCTCAAAGGTGCCCGCCTTGCCGTTGCGTGACTTCGAGGTCGATTCTTCTCGTGCTTTCGTGGCCGATGAGTTGCTCTATCGGCGAATCCTGCCCTCAGAGGAATTAGAGGACGGGGAGATTGATCCGACTCGATTCAATTCGCTAAGCTTCAAAAAAGAATTAGATGGGGCACCTTCTGTTCTCCGTAGCCAATTCGCGTCCCCCGAGGATGCACTGCATCCGGATTGCGCAGGCAACAAAAACGTGTCTCAACAGAGGGTCTATTCCATCAGAGTCGACGAATTGCCGGAAATTATAAAATCGCAAGATGGCAAGCAGTACAGTGTGTATCCTGTGCACCGTCCCTTGCCGACTTGTGGTGCCCATTCCGTAATCGGGAGTTGCATGGGGGGAGACTTAACCAAGACGTATGCAGTTCCGAGCCAAACTGCCCGGAATGACTTACGAGTTAAGCTCGCTGCAAAGATGAGGCCGAGTCTAGTGAAGACCCCTAATATCCAAGATGTGGCTAGCGCCTCTATTCCCGCGACCGATTCATGATCGTCCAACCTGTAGAGACTGGGACGAATTTGCAGGACGTTCGGGTGTCCCGTGTGGTGTCCTGTAACTGACTACTCAGGTCTCATCGCATTCATTTAGATCGCGGAGCGCGACTGTAAGTGATTGGGATTACGTTGGGACAGCGAGAGAGAGAGAATTGCTAAACCGTTATAGGGTTGAAAAGCTCTATCGAGGGTTCGAATCCCTCTCTCTCCGCCAGACAGTCTGTCTCTCCTCGTTTCGGAACTTTCCTGCCCCGAATTCCCCAGATTTGGCCGCGAAACTGCCGCTTTCGCGCACATCAGAGAATCGCATGACCGGAAATCCAGCGCGTAAATGGCCCTCTTTCTCTGTACCGGCAGGTCGAGGTCCGGTTTCTGTTCGTGAACCGGACTAAGAGTTCGACATCTCGCTAGGTAGCGATCAGTCCAGCGCGAACCCCAGCACTTGGAGCTCTACGCCGGCGGCGAGGCGGCCACGGCTGTGCAGCACTCCGACGAAAAGAGAAAACCTTTGCGCCCCACCAGCGGCGCTCGATATCGTGGGAGCAATCTGAATTGTCCTTGGAAAGGCCTTCGTGGAAGTTTTGAAACGGCTCTTCGAACAACATTACCGGTTCCAGCCCGAACAGGTACACCCGCTCCAAGGCCAACTCGGCGGCTCGGGGCGCGCCATTGTGCGGTTGGCGGGTCAAGGCATCAGCGCCATCGGCATCTTGTATTCCGTGCGCGAAGAGAACATCGCCTTTCTCGAGTTCTCGAAGCATTTTCGCCGACATGGATTGCCGGTACCAGAAATCTACAAGGAAGACCTAAACGAAGGTGCCTATCTCGAAGAGGACCTTGGCGACTCGACACTCTATGAATTTCTGGTACAGAATCGCAGCGAAGGGGCCGTCGCTTTGCCCGCGCTTGAAGCCTATCGGAGAGTGGTGGCCGTCTTGCCGCGCTTTCAGGTGGAAGTCGGCCGCAATTTGAACTACAAGGTCTGCTATCCACGCGCCAGCTTCGATCGACAATCGATCGCCTGGGATTTGAACTATTTCAAATACTACTTTCTCCGGCTCGCTGGCATTTCCTTCAACGAACAGGCGCTTGAACACGATTTCGGTCGCTTGACGAAGTTTCTGTTGAGCGCCGATCGCGATTATTTTCTGTATCGCGATTTCCAATCACGCAACATCATGCTCCGCGACGGACAGCCGTTTTTTCTCGACTACCAGGGCGGCCGGAAGGGAGCTCTGCAATACGACATTGCATCGCTGCTTTATGACGGCAAGGCCGATCTGCCACCCGAGATGCGCCAAAGTTTGCTCGATGACTATCTCGAATGCCTGGGCGAGTACGTCAATGTGAGCCGCGAAGCGTTCATGGAGCACTTTTACGCATATGTCTATGTGCGCATTATGCAAGCCATGGGAGCCTACGGCTTTCGAGGGTTTTATGAGCGTAAGTCCCATTTCCTGCAGAGCGTGCCCTATGCGCTGAAGAACCTGCGCTGGTTGACTCATAACGTCAAGTTGTCCATCGACGTGCCGTCGCTAGTCGATGCCTTCCATAGCATGTTGGCGTCCGAGAAACTGCAAGGTCTCGCCTCAGCTGAGCCCTTGAAAGTGCGGATCTTCAGCTTCTCATTTCACCGTCAGATGCCCGCTGATGAGTCGGGAAACGGCGGCGGATTTATTTTCGATGCCCGCTCCCTTCCCAATCCCGGACGGGAAGAGCAGTTTCGAGAGTTGACCGGAAAGGACGAACCGGTCATCGCATACCTCAATCAGCAGGTGAGCGTTCACCAGTATCTTGCCAACGTTCTTTCGCTAGTGGATGAAAGCGTGGCCGGGTACCAGCGCCGCGGTTTCAAGAACCTGATGGTGTCGTTCGGCTGCACCGGCGGCCAACACCGGTCTGTGTTCTTGGCCGAACAGCTGGCAAAGCACGTGCGCGCAGGCAGTGGAGTTGAAGTGGTGGTTCGCCATATCGAGTTGGAAAAGATGAACAAATGAAGGCGATGATTCTGGCGGCCGGACTGGGCACCCGTCTGGGGCCATTGACGGACGACCGTCCGAAGGCATTGGTCGAAGTTGCCGGCCGCACCTTGTTGGAGATCGCGCTGAAACGCCTCGACGCGATCGGCGTTCGAGACGTGATTATCAATATCCATCACTTCGCGGACATGATTCTTGACTACGTGAAGTCTCACGACAACTTCGGCATGCGGATTGAATTCTCTCGCGAAGAGATTCTTCTCGACACTGGGGGCGGATTGAAAAGGGCCGCCAATTTCTTCCTTCGCGATGGCGCGAGTTCAGAGGAACCGTTCATCCTGCACAACGTCGATGTCATCAGCACAATCGATTTGGGGTACATGGTTCGCTTTCATGTTGATCACGATGCCCTCGCCACACTGGCAGTTCAGAATCGCGAGACGTCAAGGTATTTGCTCTTCGACGAGTATGGAGAGCTTTGCGGTCGTCTAGCCGTGCATAACGAAAACCTTAAGCGCAGCGAGCCTGAAATGGCGCGCCCTGCCAGGCAAGTGCTGCCGCTGGCTTTTTCGGGCATCCACGTCATTTCTCCCCGTATCTTCGCAGAAATGGAAGAGAACGGAGCATTCTCCATCATTACGACCTATTTGCATCTCGCTGCGCAGGGAGCGAGGATCATTGCATTTCGCGCCGATAATTCCTATTGGCGTGATCTCGGGCGACCAGAGCATATTGCACAAGCAGCACAAGATCTGTGCTGCGGCCTGCTCTAGAACTTGACCTGAACCCTGGGGTCTTGTGCTGCTGCCCTAAAGATCGGATCTAAATTTCAGTTTAAAAATCGCTAACCTATTGATGGAAAAGGACTTGATTTCTGTCGCAGACTGTGGGTCAATTCTCTATCGAGGGTTCGAATCCCTCTCTCTCCGCCAGGTAGTCTGTTCTCCTCGTTTCGGAGCTTTTCCCGTCCCGAATTCCCCAGATTTGGCCGCGAAACTGCAGATTCTGCCCCCATCAGAGAATCGCGTAATAGAAGATCACGCCGGTGAATCGCCCTTTTTCTCTGGAGCGGCAGGTCAAGGTCCGGTTTCTGTACGCGAACCGGACTAAGAGTTTGCTTCTCGCTTTAGTAGCGAAACAGTCCGTCGCGAACGAGGCAATTGAATAACGCGCTTTGCGCACCCTTGGCTTTAGGGCCCCAGGCCAGCGCCGCGAATAGCTGCGAGGTATCTCTCTCGCGCTCGCTCTAACGAACTGAAGTTCTGGGGCTGAAAGGCTACGGAATACCTCAAGGTCACATCCAGGACCGATCCCTGAATGGGTGCGGCATCGGAGAATTGCGACATGCGCGTCTTCAGCCAAAGCACAGATCGGTCCGCCACGTCCTGAACCGCAAGCGACTTGCGCCTGTCCAGCGGCTTCTCGTCGTTCATTAATGTGTAGGTGAATCGAACGCCGATTTTTCCCTCCCACTGCCACACTTGCGGAAGGGCGGCCCGGGCTACGATGCGGTCGAGCAACATGCCGGCAGGTGCATTCAAATCCACTCGCACTGGTACGGTGATCGCGAAAGCTTCTGAGGTCACATACACCGTGTTCGGCTCCGTGTCATCCTGCTGCGCAATCGGCGACGAGGCTACCGGCCGCTGCGTCGCTTGTTCCGCGTTACGGTCTGCCCGCCAAGTGTCGACGATCTGCCCTATGCCCGGTTGCAGTTCGGGGAAGAGATCGACGCGCAGCCGCGCGGCCAGCAGCGCAGGAAGCGGATTATCCTCCAAGCGGCCGGCAACGAGGAAGGCACGCTTTTCCGTTACCGAACGATACAGCGCGGACTCCCATTCCATTTGGACCCAGGGCGTTCCGGCGGCGTTTTGCGACCAAAGAAGCAGGCAGTAGTCGGAATCGGTTAATGCCGAGTTCATGAAGGAAAGGAAGCTGTCGCCGAGACACAATTCCTTCCGGTCGAGGCGTACATCGATACCTGAGCTGGTCAGAACCTCGGCCACAGCTGCGGCCCGAGCCGAGTCGGGCCCGGCGTGCGAAATGAACACCTGTTGCGCCAAGCCCGAAATTATATCAATGCGCGGGCTCCTGGACTTCCCCTGTGATGCCGTGCAGAACTTACCTCCCGAAGTTCACTGGCGGAGTTGATCTTCCAATCCCCCCTCATTGCTGCGCGCTGCGTAGCTGCCAGCAGCTTAAGTCGCCCAAACGTCCATTGCAGCTTGCATCGCGCATCCCCTACAGAGATTTGGAGTGATAGTCATTATGGAGTGACCGGCCCGATGCGCAGGTCGTGGATGCAATCATCGAAGATGAGGCACACCTTTGCCAAATGTGCCGGGGGGCGATAATGACCGGCGGCACCGAGGTTCGGTGAGATCGCGTTTGAAACCGAATGGAAAGCTGTGCCGCTGACTGATGAGGTAGTCGGCTGTGCGCGCGGCCAGCGCCTGGATCGTCAGTCCCGGATTGGCCGATCCCTGCGTGGGCATGACGGAGCCATCCATCACAACTAGGTTTGGTACATCCCATGTGCGGCCGAACTTGTCGCACACACCGCTGTCCGGCTTCGCGCTCATGCGGCACGCCCCGACAAGATGAGCGTAGCGGGACTCCTGTTCGACCTCCGTGGCTCCTGCAGCGCGCATGATCTCCATTACCTTGTTCTTGCCGAACTCGATCAGCTTCTTATCGTTTTCATGAAGGTTGAAAGTAACCTGCGCCACGGGAAGACCGAAGCGGTCACGAGCATCGTGGCGGCCGTCGCGTCCATCGGCGAGTTCGATGCGATTGTCTTCCCAAGGGAGGATTTCGCCGAGCAGTCCGAGTGCCGACCAGTGATTGTAGTCCATCATCACGCGGCGAAGTCCCCATCCCCACACGCCTTTGGCGGCCATCATCTGCTTGGCAAACGCAATTGGCAGGGGGCCTACGGTTTGCACGGCAAAGCCTCGGGCGAAATCGCGTTTGGGATCGGTCTCGTAAAAATGCTCGGTAAGCGCATGCGCGGGCGGTGCTTTATACATCCGCACCAGGTCGTCGAAGCGGCCGAGGATGACATTGCCGGCCTGCGCCATAAGATAGCGGCCGAGCGTGCCGGATGAGTTGGCCAGTCCATTCTCGTGTCCGGGACACGCGGAATTCAGGAGCAGGCGCGGCGTTTCGATGGCGTATCCGCAGACAATGACGGCACGCGCACGCTGGAAATGTTCACGGCCCAAATCATCAAAATAGACAACTCCGTCGCTCAGCCCATCTTTGCCCAGAGAGATGCGAACGACCATACTGTTGTCGCGAATCTCTGCGCCGTTCGCCAGTGCATCAGGTACATGCGTAACGAGCGTAGATGCTTTCGCACCCACCTTGCAGCCCTGGATACAAAAGCCGCGGTAGATGCAGTGCGGGCGGTCGCCGTGCGAAGCGGAAAGGATGGCCACCGGGCCACCCGCTGCGACGGGAATTCCGAGCGCAGTGCAGCCTTTGATCAGCGTGTCGCCGACGCCGCCCATCGGATGCGGCCCGTAAGGATGACCGTGCGGCTTGCCCCAGGGAAACCACACCGGACCGGCGACCGGGATTTCCTGCTCCAGCAGCTCGTAGTAAGGCTCGATGTCGGAGTAAGTGATCGGCCAGTCAGCGCCGACGCCATCGCGCGTGTAGACCTCAAAGTCTGAAGGGTGAAAGCGCGGTGTAAACGCGGCCCAGTGCACAGAACCGCCGCCAACTCCGCGTCCACTATTGTTTGCGCCCAGCGCAAGAGGGTGCTCGCCACCCGTGATACGAAGCTCATTCCAGTAGAGCTTGTGAGAGCCTGCTTCGTCAGAAACCCAGTCACGCTCCGTATCCCAGAAAGGCCCTGCCTCAAAGCCGACAACGCTGAATCCGGCGCGCGCGAGCCGCTGCAGTAATACGCCGCCCGCTGAGCCGACGCCGACGATCACAAAGTCGACTAAATGCGCATCGCGAAAACGCCGTCGAGGAAGCTGCACGGTCTGCATGGGACCAAGGCGCTTCACGTGGATGCCCTCCTCAGGCTGCTCAAAAGCGCCATCCGGCGGCAGATCTTCGTGGCGATTCAATGCGTACCTGCCTGTCCATGATGCGTCTGGTGCTCGCCGCCGGTGCCGTGCGCCTCTTCGACATCGGAGAGCGTGTCGTCCGGCGCGCTCCATTCATATCTCTGCTCCTCAACCTCCCAGGGCTCGGGCTCCCCCTCTTCGAGACGCATATAGCCGCGGGGATAGGCTGGGCCGCCGAATCCGATCTCGTCCCATGCGTATGGGTGTGCGTAGTAGACGGAGCAGCAATCGGCGACGAGCATGGTCCAGAAACGCGCGATGTTCATCTGGGACCAGAGCTCTTTGGCGGAGAGCGGCTCAGCGTGATGCACGCTGCGCAAAAGCGTTTCCTGGCGCAGGGTATCCAGCGCGTGAAAGGGCTGACCGTATTGCTCGTGGGCCATTTGTTCGAATGCGCGAGCAGCGAGGCGGTAGGCGTCCTGGTCCGGAGGCATATCGGCGTAGCGGTACCCCTCCAGGCGATTTTCGAAGAGCCGTTCATCAATGCCTGAAAGGACGTCGATGCGGTGCGCCTGCTGGCGATCCTCCTGTGGCAGAACGCGGTCGACGACCGCGCGCATGGTCTTCTCTTCATCGGGAGTGAAAAATCGGATCGGTATCGACCGAGTGACACGACTCTGTATCAGCATGCGAGTAGCGGGATCCCAGTATTTCTGCTGCGCGAGTGTGCTGAACCCCGGATAGTAGCCTGGTTGTTTTCGTTCGGGAAGATTTGCCCTTGTGGCCGGGTCCTTCAAGGGCGAAAGCGATGCGGTTTCTTCGTCCGAGCCGGTCGATCCTGTCACGCGATTCGCCAGCTTTCGCAAAAGATTCATCGGCGCGGCTCCCTGCGCATCAGATATGCGAGCATTCCCAGGAGCCCGCACGCCGCGAACAACATGGGCGCGAATATCGGCGGTCCGTAAAGGATGTTATAAAGCGGCTTCTTCTTTCCGCCCGGCCTTTGCAGGATTCCGCGCAGATGATATCCAACGCCGATGGCGCCGTTCAGCATGAGGAGCGAGCCGAGGCAATGGGAAGCAAAGTATTCGCGATAAGCTTGCTCCTACGCGAGCCGAGTGTAGCGAAGAGCATCAATGGCGTAAGCAGGATGGGCGACCACTGGACGCGATACTTGAAGTTGTCCTTGTAATGGGAGTACCAGCTCTCCGCACCCGAGGCCAGCGTTCCCAGAGCCGCCACTGTGCAGAGATGGCGTTGAAAACGTCCCGTGCGGATATCATTGCGAAAATCATTTCGTCGCCAGGGGCTAACGACGCTGCCCGTACGGTCTTGAAGCCGGAAGTCCTCCTCCCGTTGCAGGTAGCTGGCGATCACTCCGAGATAGGCGCTCGTGCCGAAGAGCAATGGGGCAAAGATAGGTGGCCCCATGACAATATTCGTTATCGGCAGCCGCCACCCGCCGGGCTTGCGTGCGATGCCGCGAATATGAAAGCCGAATCCGATTACGCCGTCGGCGAGCGTGATGTAACTTGTGTAGCGAAGAAACGTTCGCGCCGCAAAACGGCTGAAGAATCCCGCTATACCCGCGGTGACGAGAACGCCGGAAAGGATAACCGGCGAGTACATGATGGGATTGGAGTAGCTGCCCTTGTAGTGTTCGTAAGCAACTTCCAGTCCGCTAACGATGCTCGTACCCGCGACCAGGAGCGACATCGAACGCTGGAATGCGCCTTGCTGTATGTGATCAATCGCCGTTTCGGCTGGTTCGCGAAGTGGCCAAGGCAGAGAGCGGGCTAAGGCGCGAGGCGAGGTGTCTACCATTGGGGGCCGATCCGCACGGCTATAAATCATCGGTAAAGCGCTCCGCGTCGCTCGTCTTCAGTTCAATGCCCAGACCGGGTCGGGCAAAATCCGGATGCATCGCGCCGTCGCTCGCCGCTTCGCGAAATCCATCGAAGAACATGCGCTCGATGCGCACATGATCGTGGAAGTACTCGACATGACGCAAAGGCGGAGCCGCGCATGCCAGATGCATGTGGATTGTCGGGCCGCAGTGCGCTGAGAGCGGCAGCGGGTGCGCATCGGCGATCGCTACGGCCTGCATAAAGCCGCTAACGCCGCCGCAACGAGTTGCGTCCGCCTGGATCACGTCCACCGCGCCCGACTCCATCATTCGGTGCAGATACAGCACGTTCCAGCCATACTCGCCCGCGGCGATGTCCATACCCGCCGGAGCGTGATCACGCAGCAGCCGCATGCCTTCCAGATCATCCGAGCTCACTGGCTCTTCGAACCATGTGACCTTCTGTTTGTCCGCGAATAGTTGCGCAAAGTAAAGGGCCTGTTTGCGCGAATATGCGCCATTGGCGTCTACGAAAAGTTCGGTTCTCTCTCCGATGGCTTCTCGCGCGCTTGCGACGCGGTGCGGGTCCTGCTCCGGATGCGTTCCGATCTTCATCTTCACGCGCGGAATGCCCTGTTCCACCCAACCGCCGAGTTGCGCCCGCAACTGGTTGTCATCGTAAGAAGTGAACCCGCCTGATCCGTACACCGGCGCAGAATCGCGGCAGGTACCGAGCAACTTTGCCAACGCCTGTCCGAGCAATTTCGCTTTTAAATCCCAGAGCGCGATATCGACCGCTGAAAGTGCCGTCGCCCCGATTCCTTCACTGCCATAATTACGCTGCGAGCGCCGCATCGTGCCGAACAGCTCGTGGGTGTCCATCGCATCATGGCCGAGGCAATGTTTTTCGATGAGTTCACGCGCAACGAACACAGCGCTTTTGTGAGCGTAGGTATAACCGAGGCCAGTCTTATCGCCGGCCTGCACTTCCACCACGACCATCGTCGTCGCGTCCCACGCAATCGTGCCATCCGCCTCTGGAGCGTCTGTCGGGATTGTGTACGAGCGGCTGCGGCCGGCTCGAATTGCAATCGATGCGGACATCTCGATCCCGCTACACCACTTGCCGCACGGTGTCCGCCGCTGCTGTCAGGGCGATACGGAGACGATTCGGTTCGCCACGAATCAATGCTTCACTGAATTTTGCCGCCTGTTCCGGCTTGATCTTTGCCGGCAGCATCGCCGTATATTGGTCGACTACGGCTTCAATCACTACTGGCCCAGGCAGCGCCAGGGCTCTCTCGAACTGTTCGCCTGCGGCCTTCGGATCGTCAATGCGCACACCTTGCGCCCCGACTGCCTGCGCTAGAGCGACGAAATCGATTGGGAATAGTTCGCACTGATATTCGGGATTTCCCTGGAACACCATCTGCTCCCACTTGATCTGGCCGAGTGTGTTGTTCTTGATGATGACTAGCTTGATCGGCAGCTTGTACGCTACCGCCGTGATGATCTCACCCATGAGCATCGTGAATCCGCCATCTCCGACGATCCCGATGACCTGTTTATCCGGAAATGCGACCTGTGCGGCGATAGCGTATGGCATGCCGCAGGCCATGGTCGCCAGATTGCCTGAGCAGGAGTGCATCTGCCCTTTCTTGGCCTTCATATAACGCGCCCAAACAGTAGTGTTGGTGCCGGAGTCGGATACGATAATCGCGTTCTCTTTGGTGTATTTGCTCAGCTGATAGCCGACGACCTGGGGTTTCATCGGCATCGCATCGCTGGTGCCTTCCTTTTGAAGGATGGCGTCCCAATCCTTCATACCGTCCTGCGCTTCTTCGAGGAACTTGCGGTAGTCGTTTCGCTTGAGCAGCGGCAGAAGCAGGCGCAGCGTCTTCTGCGAATCACCCACCAGACCCACATCCACGGGCGTACGCAATCCGATGCGCTGCGCATTCGAGTCGATCTGCACGCATTTGCACTGCCCTGGCTTAGGCAGATATTCGATATAAGGATACGAGGTACCAACCATCAGCAGCGTGTCGCAATCCTCCATCACTTGCTCCGATGGGGCTGTTCCAAGCAGGCCGATACCGCCAGTGGTGTAAGGCGAATCGTCCGGAACGCACCCTTTTCCAAGCAACGGCTTTATGATCGGAGCACCTAGAGTCTCCGCCAATTGGAGCAGTTCATCGCCGGCATGCAACGCACCCTGTCCGGCGAGTATCGCGATGCGCTTGCCCTGATTGATAACCTCGGCGGCCGCCTGCAGTTCGGTATTCGATGGCACGTTGCCGGAAATTGCGCCATGCGTCGAAGTGTGGTTCGGCTTATTTCGCTCCGAGCGGCTTTGCTTGATCGGCTGCTGCTGGACATCGATCGGTATGGTGATGTGAGCGACTCCGCGCTTGTCGATTGCCGAGCGGATAGCAAGATCCGCTACGGGCTCCATATGCGCTCCGCTCATGACGCGGTTGTTGTAGCAGGCCACGTCGATGAAAAGCTTGTCGAGCTCCACATCCTGCTGCGAAAACGTGTTGGTCACATCGTTGTACTGCATGCCGGTAATCGCAAGTACTGGCTGCTGATCGAGCTTCGCGTCATAGAGGCCATTGAGAAGATGAATGCCGCCGGGACCAGAAGTGGCAAGGCACACCCCGAGCCTGCCCGTGAACTTTGCGTGGGCACACGCCATGAAGGCCGCAGACTCCTCATGACGCACATGTACGAAGCGAATCTTGTCCTCTGCCTTGCGCAGCGCTTCCATGACTCCGTTGATGCCATCGCCCGGTAAACCGAAGATGGTATCAACCCCCCAGTCGATAAGGCGTGCGACGAGAATATCCGAGGCATTCATGCAATCTCCCCTGAAGTAAATGATCAAAGCTGCGTGGTGCAGCTGCCGGTAGGTCAGCTTATGTTTACTAGGACGCGATCGCGACAGGAAAAGGTGTACGTGCGGTTCGCACGCAGAGCTCTACTCCGCACGCGCACTGCGTCGCCCGCAGGAAACGATGGCGGCTGTGCACAGCGCAGTGGCCGTGCACCAGGAGCATATCCGCCGAAAAGTGACCACCTGCCGGACCACATTTGTTGCCGCCGCTGCTGCATCCACGTTCAATTTGGCGCGAAGCAGCGGCTTTGCATACGCCGTGTGCCGCGCAGCCAGCAGGAGTCCCAGCGTAACCGCATAGCTTGCCAAGCCAAGCAACGCATCCGGCACGCCGAAAGGATGTGCCATGCGGGATGCTGTAATCCTGTCTGAGTCGAAGATGCTTCCGGGCGGATCAGGCAGGTGTTTTATCATCCCGATCTGATGTGCAGCGACCGGCAGCAGTGAGAACATTGCTCCGGCGGTCGCTGCAATCGCCGCGTTCGAAGAAGACAGATTGCACGACTTCATCTTTATCGCGCCTTCAGTCTTTGGCTGGCAAGAGCCGTCATCCCGGCCGCCGCGAGGGCGGCCGCTCCAAGGGCAAACCAGTTCCTGTGTAAAGAGAGGAAAACCTCCGCACTGGCGCGCTTCGATCGATTATCAAACCTGCCCCGGGTCCCATCGATGCCGGGCACATATTCGTACAGATTGTTGGGAGCATTCGGATCTCGCGGCTCATCCTCAATCTGCTGCGACTTGTAACCGGTTCTGCCGAGATAGCGATCCAGCATGCTTGGAACAAATTTCTGTCCCACGATTGCCGCGACGGTCGAAGTACCGACCCAGTACTCGCGGCGCGGACGGCGTGCCTCTGCTGCGGCTACCACAACGCGCGCTGCGACCTCCGGCTCAAAGATCGGTGGAACCGGCTGCGCGTTATTGGGCAGCCTGCTCTTCACCCAGTAAAACTGCCAGGTATTCATCGCCGGCATGTGCACCTGAGTCAATTGAATATTGCTCTTGTCATGCACCAACTCGCATCGCAGAGAATCCGTGAACCCTGTGATGGCATGCTTGCAGGCACAGTAGGCCGATTGCAGCGGAATCGAGCGGTACGCCAGCGCCGATCCAACTTGGATGATAGTGCCACTGTTCCTTTGCCGCATCCGACGCAGTCCCGCCATGGTTCCATGTACAAAACCCAGATACAGAACCTCTGTGACTCGCTTGTAGTCAGCCGCCTCCATCTCCGCGACCGGCGAGAAGACGCTCACCATGGCGTTATTCACCCACACATCGATCGGGCCGAGTTCGCGTTCGACGCGCTCTGCCGCCCCTTCCACCGCCTGCGCATCAGAAACATCGGTCGGGATGCCGAGGCCCTCTCCGCCTCGCATCCGGCATTCTTCTGCCGCTGCGTCCAGAGCTTCAGGATTGCGCGCCAGCAATGCGACCTTCGCGCTGCGCTCAGCAAAGGCATGTGCAATCGCGCGGCCCAGGCCAGCAGATGCACCGGTAATGACAACCACTTTCTTATCCGTTGTGTTTTTGTTCATTCCCACCCTGTGGTGCAAATTTGAATCTGGACTGTATGCGCTCAGTGGGTAGGATGCGAAAAGCAACGTCGCGGTGGGTTGGGACATGAAGGCACAGGGCGGTGCGCGCCGGGCCGCGTTAAAGAGCGGGAAAAGATTCCGTCCACTGAGGCAGGAGGGCTAACGATGGCAGCCAAACCGATCTGGAACTACATTCCGCCGGGGTTGAGCCCGCCGCGCGAAGGACATGGGATACCGGAACGTCTACGTAATGTCCGCGGGAATCAGCGGCTGGGTCGGCGCTTCTCTGCCGACGGAATCCGGCGAAAAGCGCGACATTTAGATTTTCAAAAACGCTCATCGGGAGATCCCTCGGCGTTGCTCGGGACAAGTTTGGCGTTCCCACGAATTACTCCTGCTTTTGGACAGCCAGCTTTACGGTCGCGGTGACTTCGCGGTGCAATTTCAATCGGACAAGTGGAATCCCGCTGACTTTCCAGAAGACCGCTTGTGTTTACGAATGCATCCATTCCACATGGATGTAAACCGGTTTCTCGGAAAGGTGAAATCGAACTGCCTGAAAAGTCCGCTTCTCGGTAACTTGCCAGCATTGAGGGTCCACTGCTCTTGGAGAAGATGGGGGATCAGGCCGGTATTTTTTGATATCGGGAAATGTCGTTTCCCTGATACACGTGTGATAATTCCCTGTTCCGTACAGCGGCGAATTCGAACAATGGTATGAGAACTCCGGTAGATTCAAGGTGATAGAGGAGTTCCCCGCTGGAACTTCGAGCAAAAAATAGAACAATTCCCTGTATTTTTCCCTGTTAGCAGGGAAATTGGCTTGGAGAACGGTTCGCAGCAGCCTGCATCCGCCGCCAGCAAGTCGCCCCCTCCTCGTTTCAGAACTTTTCTCCCCCGAAATCCTCGCATTTTTGGTCCCGAAAAACGGAATTCTAACCCTCATCAGAGAATCGCGTGAGAGGCTCTACTTGTTCGACAAGTCAGCACATATTCGGGCGGAACTGATTTGGGGTGCTGGTGCACCCATTTCGAGCGCCTGTAACCATTCGCGAATGTCATTGCAGAGCAGGGTAACGGAGATACCTCCGAAGTGCGCCGGATAACGCTCGAGCCGCCCCAGAGCAGCTTGCAATAACAAAGCAGTTCCTCGTGGATTGCTACGTTGGAGGTGATGGAACGCGGCAGTCACCTGAATCAGCCCCTGCAAGAACATCTTCTCCGGCTCCCGAGATTCCAGCCACACGCTTTCCCATGCCTCATGTGCTGAAAAGAAATTCCCGGCATGATAGTGTCGCAGGCCGTCAGCAAGTGCGCCACGGGTCCAATCAAGTCTCATTGGATCCCTTCCTGAGTCTTTGCTCCCGCAATCATGCAAACACTCTACACACCTTCGACTCTGACCCACCTTAACCGCGAAGGTCGCGGGGGAGCCCAGGTGACGAATCAGTGGTCCAACCATCAATTCCACCCGGTACTTGCTTGCATTTCTAACGGGCCGTAGAATCCGAGTGCTCGATAGTTCTCTGGCAGCCAGGCTCTGAAACTCCTTGGGCCAGCTTGGGGAAATGTCTATGAGGCAGTCCTTCACTGTAGGTGTCGGAGGCGCCGCCGGTCAGGGTGTGGCCACGCCCGGCGATATCTTCGCGAAAATTTTCAGCCGCCGCGGGTTGCACCTGAACGCGTACAACGCCTATCAGTCCATCATTCGCGGCGGCCATACCTTCCTGACGATTCGCACCGGTCCGGGAAAAATCCCCAATATGGGCGACCGGATCGACCTGCTGATCCCGCTCAATCAGGACACAATGGACCGACACTTGCGCCTGCTCCCGGCCGGCGGCGCCTGCCTCTACAATGCGGAGCTGATTCAGCCGGGTACTCCCGCAGCCGGAGTCCAGCTCTGTCCCATTCCGGTTTCGAAACTCGCCGATATCAGCAAGAACAAAGTTGCGCAGAACACGCTTGCTATAGGTGCAGCCCTTAGCATGATGGGCGTCGGATTCCCCGCTCTGGAGAGCGTACTCGCCGAACAGTTCCGGAAGAAAGAGCAGAAGGTCATCGACGAAAACGTCGGCCTGGCGCGCGCCGGTTACGATTACGCCACGCAAAATTTCAACCCCTTCGAATGGCCGCTCCCCATGACCGAGGCCCGCTATGCGGTGCTCAGCGGCAATACCGCATTGGCAATGGGAGGCGCGGCGGCAGGCGTAAAGTTCTACTCCGCGTATCCGATGAGCCCCTCCACGGGCGTTCTGCACTGGATGGCGGAGCACGCGCGCAAAGCGGGAATCATGGTGCGCCAGGTCGAGGATGAGATTGGCGTGATCAACATGGCGATTGGCGCTGCGCACGCCGGGGTTCGCGCCATGTGCGCCACCTCCGGCGGTGGTTTCGCGCTTATGAGCGAGGGCCTTGGTCTGGCGGCTCAGGCAGAGATTCCAATCGTGGTCATCGATTGCCAACGCGCCGGCCCGTCCACCGGAGTTCCCACCAAAACCGAGCAGGGCGATCTCTGGCAGATGCTGGGCGCGGCCTTCGGCGACTACCCGAAGGTCATCGCCGCCCCACTCGATATCGGCGACTGCTTCAAACTGATCCCGGAGATATTCAATATTGCCGACCGCTTCCAGTGCCCGGGAATTGTGCTCTGCGATCTGCTGCTTTCCGAAGGGCGGCTCAGTGTCGATCCGAAAGAACTCGATTTCCATCCGGTCATCGATCGCGGTGAACTCATCACGTCGAATGGGTCGGGTGAGCATGAGGCATACAAGCGATACAAGATCACCGAGAGCGGCGTTTCTCCACGCGCCATTCCCGGCCTGCCCGGCTACACGCACACGGTATCGAGTGACGAACACGATGAAGATGGCGTGCTGATCAGCGATGAGTACACGAACACGGTCAAGCGTCGCGCCATGGTGGAAAAGCGGATGCGCAAGATGGATGGCATCGCAGGCTCGGTTCCGCAGCCACAACTCCGGGGCCCGGCCAACGCGGATGTGACGCTGATCGGCTGGGGCTCGACCTACGGCGTGATTGACGAGGCCTGCGAGCTTTTGCGGGAAGCGGGCATTTCCGCCAACCATTTGCCTATACGCTGGCTGGTTCCTCTACATGGAGACGCGATCCTCGACCTGCTGAAAGACGCGCAGCACACCATCATCGTCGAGAACAATTTCAGCGGCCAGTTCGCGCGCTACCTGCGCAGCGAAACCAGCTTTGTCGCCAAAGGGCATATTCGTAAGTACGACGGCGAGCCGTTCATGCCGCACCACATCGTGGAAGCAGTCAAAGAGCAGCTAGCGGGCAAGACCAAACTCTCCGTGCCGGCTCACGAAGTCATGGTCTAGACACGACGTTCGGAGGAGAACCAAAGATGGCAACCGATGTAGCGGCTCCAAAACCAATGGTGATGGCTGACCTCAAGGGAAAGGTCGATCCCGACTGGTGTCCCGGTTGCGGCGATTTCGGCGTGCTTGCCGCTGTCCAGAAAGCTCTCGTCGAGTTGCAGATTCCGAAGCACGAGGTGGCCACCATCAGCGGCATCGGGTGCTCTTCAAACTTTCCCGGCTTCATCGACACTTACGGCATGCACACGCTGCACGGCCGGTCTTTGGCCGTGGCCACGGGAATGAAGCTGGCCAATCACGCCATGACCGTATTGGTCACGGGTGGAGACGGTGACGGCTTTGGCATTGGCGGCAACCACTTCATGCATACGATGCGCCGCAACGTCGACCTGCTCTATATCGTGATGGACAACCAGATCTATGGACTCACTACCGGCCAGACCTCTCCCACCAGCCGCGTCGGCATGAAGACCAAGAGCATGCCCTTCGGAAACATTGAGGCGCCGGTGAATCCTATCTCTCTGGCTCTGGCCGCGGGGGCGACCTTCGTCGCGCGCGGCTTCAGTGCCGATCAAAAGCACCTCATCGAGCTAATCAAGCGCGGCATCGAGCACAAGGGCTTCTCGTTTATCGACGTTTTCAGCCCCTGCGTCACGTACAACCACGACAACACCTTCCAGTGGTTCCGTCCGCGGGTGAAGAAGCTCGAAGACAATCCTGAGTACGATCCCACCGATTGGAGCGCAGCGATGGAGAAATCTCTGCTGTGGGGCGATGAGATCCCCATCGGAAGATTTTTCGAGCGAACCGACCTGCCCACACTGCACGGCGCTGAGCCCGTCTTGAACGCCGGCCCGCTAGTCAAGCAGGACAACCGCATTTCCCCCGATGTCGCCAAGTCCTTCATCGTTGAACTGATGTAGAGAGACGCAGCATTGGGAAGATTGCTCCTCATTCAGGCCGCAGCAACTGCGATGTGCTGGCTTGCTGTGCGGATAGAGCGCCGCAACAGCCAATCCACAAGAGCCCGACGGTAACGCAGTAGAAAGATTGTGTGGGTTTTGCGCTCACCCAATTGACGGGAAACCAAGCGTCATCTCTGCATGATGTTGCCGCAGTCTGCATCTACAGAGTGTCAGTGACGGAGCCGAGTTTTGGTACCACGATGCTTCCACGGCTCTCAAATATTCCGCGACTGCCTGCGCCCGAGCATCATATGCCCCCAGCGGGACCACATAGGTACCTGAATGTCGCGTTCTCGCGCCCTACGGCGCCTGGTTCCGGACGGGTGCGGACTCAAAAGAGACTTTCACAGTGGGTTTGCCTCGACTGACGCAGACCGTAGTACACTCGTGATCGTCTTTACAACGGCTTCCAGAGTAGTTGCCTGAAGCACTTTGCGCACGCGGCTTCGCGTCTGTCTCATGAGGTTTTCTCCCCGGATACTGGTGTGTTCCCCGTAGGGGAGCCCATCCAGCTTTTCGTCGGAGGGGGAGATGGATCTAGAGATCGCGGTGGTTGGCGGCGGTGTGTCGGGCGCGTACAGCGCGTGGCGTCTGCAGGAAGCGCAGGGCATTTCGGATCGAATTGCGCTGTTTGAATACAGCAATCGCATTGGCGGCCGGTTGTTTACTGTGACCATGCCCGGGCTGCCGAATGTCAAGGCGGAAGTCGGCGGGATGCGGTACATCAAAGACCAGCACCCTGTAGTCACGAGCGTGGTCGAACATCTTGGTCTTCCAACCATCCCCTTTCCGATGGGCGCGCCCCCTCCAGTGGGAGCAAACTGCAATCTGTTCTATCTACGCGGCAAGCACCTGCGACTGCACGAGTTGGGCGATCCTGAGAAAGTGCCCTACAACATGGCGTGGCCGGAGCGCGGAATGGGACCCACGCAGCTACAAATCCAGGTAATGAACAACCTGTATCCCAACTTTGGCAACCTGAGCCTGTGTGAGCAGATGAAGATTCAGGTCTTTGGGCAGCCGATGTATAAGTTCGGCTTCTGGAATCTGTTGTACCGTGTGCTGAGTAATGAAGGATATCAGTTCATGAAGGACGCGGGCGGTTACGAAGCAAACGTCGCCAACGCGTGCGCAGTCACCCAGCTCCCAGCGACGGAATATGGCGATAACACCGAATTTCTTACGCTGCGAGACGGTTATGAACAGCTCCCGATTACCCTGGCGAACTTCTTTCAGGAATTGCCTGGCATACTGCCTTCTGGCGATCGGCTGAAGATGAATCAGCGGCTGGCGCGGATCGAGCTGGGCGGGGGCGAATACCCATACACGCTCTATTTCGAGCCGACAGCGACGGAAAAGCACGTAACCCGGGTATTGCGTGGCACAGCGGAAAGCGCGGCCCCGGAGCCTCTGGTGGTTCGCGCCAAGAAGGTGATTCTGGCGATGCCGCGTCGCTCGCTCGAGTTGATCGAGAGCAGCTTTTTTGAGGACCCGTGGCTAAAAGAAAATTTATCGTCGGTCCTGATCCAGAGCGCCTTCAAACTATTTCTTGCCTATGAGCGCCCGTGGTGGCGGGCACTTGGACTTGTTGCGGGCCGCTCCGTGACCGATCTCCCTGTCCGGCAGATCTATTACTTCGGAACGGAGGCAGACCAGGAAGGCGGAAAGCCGTGGTTCAACTCGCTGCTGATGGCCTCCTACAACGACATGGGTACGGTGCCGTTCTGGAAGGGTCTTGAGGAAGGCAACCCGTACCTGGGATTCCGGCCGTCGTGTGGCGCTGAGACGGAAGGGTGCATCGTTGCGGGCGACGAACTTCCGGCCACCGATCAGATGGTTCGCGTAGCTCACAAGCAGGTAGAGGAGGTTCACGGACTGCCGGAAATTCCCCTACCCTATGCGGCGGTTTATCACTCATGGAACGAAGATCCCTACGGGGGCGGGTGGCATGAATGGAAGGCCGGCTTCCGCCTAGACGAGATCATGTGCCGCATGCGAAAGCCGGTGCCTGAACATGACATCTATATTGTCGGCGAGGCGTACTCCTATGGCCAGGGATGGGTGGAGGGGGCACTCGATACCGCTGAATCGACTCTGCAGGACTTCTTCGGGCTCAAGCAGCCCTTGTGGCTGCATCTGGGAGGCAACCCACTGATGCCCAATCCCTGCCCGGGATGCGGTCCGCTTGAACACGATGAGCATCCGCTATGCGTGCCTGTCTCAAACGAGACCAGCGATCTTGCCTCCATCACACCCAACTGCCTGGATGAAGGACCGATTCAGTAGCCATGACAAACCTTCCGCCTTCTCCATCTACAGTTGCGTCCTACCTGGCGATCCGCCTGCGCGATATCGGCATCGAGCATGTGTCACTATTCCCGGCGATTACTGCGCGCCCTTTCTCGACGTGCTGGACGCCACGCCGGGCATTGAGCGCGTACCTAACCTGAATGAGCTCGGCTGCGGATACGCGGCGGACGGATACGCACGCCTGAAGGGTGCAGGGGCCGCGTGCGTCCAATATGGCGTCGGCACATTCTCGCTGCTTAACTGCGTAGCCGGCTCTTTCGTGGAATTTGTACCGGTTGTAATCATTTCGTCGAGCCCTGGCGCGTCGAGCCGGTTGCTCGAGGAGCACCAGAACATCCTCTTTCACCACTCGACCGGCGATCTGCGGGCCGACCAGGAAATCTTCGAGCACGTCACGGTGGCTTCGATGTTGATCACCAATGCGGGATCGGCTCCACATGAGATTGACTGGGCGCTTACGCAGATGATCACACATCGTAGGCCCGTCTACATCGAAGTGATCAACAGCGTATGGAACGCCGCGTGTCCGGAACCTTCAGGAAAGCTGTCGCCGAGTCCTCTATACAGCGATCCCAGTTCACTATTGTCAGCGGCAAAAGCCGCGTATGCGGTGTTGGCTTCGGCGCAGAGTCCGGTCTTCTTCCTCGGTGTCGAACTGCGAAGATTCGGCCTGCAAAACGTGGCGCAGGATCTGGTGGAAGTTACAGGCATTCCCTTCACCACGACGTCACTGGGCAAGACGCTGCTGGATGAAAGCCAGCCCCTGTTCGCCGGCACCTATGCGGGCCCGGCATCGCCTCCATCCACGAATGACTTGGTTACGAAGAGCGACTGCGTCCTGGCGCTCGGCACGATTATCACTGACGATTATCTTGCGCTGATGGCTTCGTCGTTTGCGAAGATGATTCGCGTTTCGCATGGCGAGACCCGCGTAGGCACCACATATTATCCGGCAGTCTCGCTGGGTGATTTCCTCGGCGCACTTTTAGAGGCGGTACGAAAAAATCCTTTGCCGCAGAAGGCCCCGCAGTCGAAGCCGTCGGTCGCGCCAACTTTACGCCCGCCGGCCCCTGGAATCCAGCTGACTTATGAACTTTTCTACGAGATTCTGGGTGGTATGGTGGTAACAGCTCCGCTGCGCGAGAGCTGCGTTCTTGTTCTCGGAGAGAGTACTTCACTCTATGTATTCGGGAATCTCTTTGGGTTGCCGCGGGACTCCTTCGTCGCACAGGCTGCGTGGGGATCGCTGGGCCATGAAACCGGATCTGCGCTTGGCGTGGGGCTGGGCAGCGGCAAGCGGCCACTGGTCGTGGCGGGCGATGGCGGTTTCATGATGACCTGTCAGGAGATTTCAAGTCTGGTTCGAGCAAAGAGCAACGCGGTCATCTTTGTCATGAGCAATCGTGGGTATGCAATCGAACAGGCATTTGTGGATCTCAAGGCGTTCGAGCCCGGCGGAGAGTTCGCCCCTTACGATGTGCTGCCTGCGTGGGATTATATTGCGCTCGCCCATGCATTCGGCGCGCGTGGCGCTCGACTGAGCACGACAACCGAGCTGCTGGATTTTCTGGAAGGACTCGCCATTCCGGAAACAGGGCCGACGCTTGTCGAAGTCGTCATCCCCATGCACGATCTGGCGCCGCAGCTCAAACGTTTAGCCGAGCCGCCTCCAACCCTGCGTCGTTATCGCCGTACGGAAAGCCCTGCGGCGATGCGGTAGCGGATCGAACTTTGACATCGCCCTCTGGTATTGAAATGCGCAGCGAGTTTTTCATGGCCGCATTTTCGCGGATAACTTCACCAGCCTCTCGACTGGGCAGGGCTATCTCTGCGGCGATTGAGCGACCGAGAACTCGCTGATCAATATTGCCAAACGGCCCAGGCACGAGGCTTCCCAACCAACCGGCCCAGACCGGAGTATGAGCGTTGCCGAAAATGATGCCGGGGCGATGCTATTCGACACGGATCAACAATCACTCGGCGTACTCGTCGACCAGCGCGCGCAGGGCTGCTCAGCAGACAGGGGCCACTGGAGTGAGCGGCGAAACTCGAAGAATGCGCTGCGATCCAAGCTCGTCGCCGAGCGGGTCGCTCTGCAAGAAGGTCGTTGCTCTGGACGTCGCTACTGCGGTCGCAGTTCCACCCGAGGCCTCTCCTTCTGAAGCCACCTTCGGCGCGGGACCGCCTCCTCCTGCAGCAGGCGGAGGGATGACCAGGTATTCGAGGTTGAAGAGCTCGACGGCGAGCAGGCTCAGGGGTGTATTCGCGGGCAGCAGCAGATTCGTGAGTATGGTGTCGATTTCAGAAACGGAGAACGCTGCCTGCACCGGGATTGACTGAATCTGCGGGATGCCCGCGGTGCTGGGCGTGTCGTGCGGAGTGATCTGGTTGCCGACGGGATTGGCGATGCCGACCGCGACAGCCTGTGAGCCGAGCAGCTTCTGGATCAAGATGTTGCGGTATGCCTTTCCATCGACTCGGCGTAGCTGGGCATAGAGCAGGAACCAGATCTGGGTTTGCGGATGACTCGGCGAGGTCAGGGATTCGCCGTTGAGGACAGTCTGCGCAAGATCTGCCGAGGCGATGATGCAGGGCTGTTCCGCGCCTCCATCGGTCGGGATCGCCGTCTGGCGATCGACAGTGGCGATGAGGTGACGGCACGGGTGCTGGACTCCGCGCACGGTGAACGGGCGTCCATAGCGGCCCTGCGCGGTCGACCAGAGCACGTGGCCGACGCGGATCTCATAGCTCCAGAAGCCGAAAAGATCGAGGGCTTCGGGTGAGATTCCGTCGGGCAGCGGCACAAGGAAGTGCACAGACGACGATGCCGAGGGCTGGACCTGGGTCATCGCGAAGAGGCCGGCGTCGTCGTTGGCAGAGTCGGGAGTGATGGTGCGGATGGGCTCGGGATCGAGAGCGATGGGCGCATCAGGCGCGGGCGTGATGTCAACGGGATAGCTCATGAGCAGCGGATCGGGGCCGTAGTTGGTTACACGGACAAAGTAGGCGTCATTCGGGTCCTCTGGCGCCTGGTCGAATTCGAGCCACAGCGAGCGCTGGCGGATCGATGTGGACGAATAGTCGTCCGCGGCTTCATAGGCGCTTTCGGCGATGCCGGCGGAGACGAGCAGCGGCGTCTGCCGGGGGTTGATGGTGATGGGGACTTCGATCTGTCCCGACCAGAGAGTGACGGGCGATGTCGGCGCTCCGGTGAAGGTGGCAAGGAGCTGATAGACGCCCTCGGTGGGCAGTGGGAATTCATCGACAGCGACGGTTGAATCGATGGTCGAGAAGAAGATGATCTCAGTTGAATCGCGCTGATCGGGACTGCCTGTCTGCTGCGTCGCGAGGCTGGAGACGACGAAGGGCAAGTTGACGACACCGAGAGTCGCGAAATCGGGCGGAGGCGGTGGCGGGGGCGGCGTCGGAGGCGGCGGGGTTGGCTCTACGGGATAGGTGTAGCCCTGAAATGTGAAGGCGAGCTGACCCGGACCGCCTTGCGCAAGGCCGGACCACGTCCAGTCGCGATTAAGGGTGACGCGCGTGACGACGATCCACTGATTGATGAGGTCCTTCTGAGTGGAGAAGGTGATGGAGGACTGATCCTGCGGGATGGTGTGGCGCAGGGTGTTCTGTGCTCCGAAGATGATGCGCTCTCCGGGAGGCGCAGCCAGGGTCTGGCCGGTGAGCGGCAGATTCAGCGCGGAGGCGAGCAGTTGCAGCGGCGTCTGCGCAGGCTGGTTCAGCGTGGACATGAGGTTCTGGTAGGCCTGATCGGACCAGGTGCCTCCGCCCGACTGAATGGCGCTCACTAACGCACTGGAGACGACATCCTGCTGGCTCGAGTTGTCGAGGTCGCGCAGATAGAAGGCCTGAAGCTGCTGATCGATGCTGCCCGAACCGAGGACGTTCTCCTCGGCCGCGGCTTCGTAACGGACCTGAATGTCGGCGGTGAGTCCGGTGCGGGCTTCGCCGTTTCCGTAATAGAGCAGGTCGGGGTCGTCCTCGCCGAGGCCACGCAGGCGAATGCGGACGTTGCGCCCGGTGGGAATCGGCAGAACGGTGGGATTGCTACTGCTCGGCAGAACCGGTGAATCAATCTGTGACATCGGCGTAGGTTGGAGGGTCAGGGTGATCGGAGTCGACGCGCCGACAGCTACAGGCGTCGCGAGGGCGGGGAAATCAACCGACCAGTTGTAGACGACACGGAAGGTTCCATCGAGCTGGCCCGGACTCGGAGGTGTGTCGGCGTCGGCCATCGAGGCGGGAGTGCCGGTGTCGTAAGTGGGCGCCTGGGCTTCGACGATGATCTGCAGCGTGAGGACGTCAGAGTCGAGCACGGCGGCCTGGAAGGACGGGAACGTGGGGGTGGGCGAGCCTGGAGGAGGCGGAAACTGGCGCACAGGAGGCTGCGGCGGCGTGATCGCGTAGAGGGCGTCGAGCGTGGCCTGGTCGGCGGCTCCGCAGAAGACCATCTCTGGGTAATTGATCGGCGGACGGTCGACAGTGAGGGTTTGATTGCCGGAGGCGTCGATGGCGCCGAGGGTGATGGGTACCTTCTTCGGCGGCACATAGCGGCGGAAGGCGAGCGTGGTGCTTCCGGCATCGGAGGGTGAATCGTCAGCTGGCGCAGGTCCGCCTCCGGTAAGGTCGGCGAGACGAGTGCGGAACTCATAATTCTCGCCGTAGAGAAGAGTGACGCCGGAGAGCGACTCGGTCAGGGTTCCGGTGAAGTCGGAGTCGCTGACGGTACTGGGCTGCGGCTGCCCGCCGCTGAAGGTGTAGCCGTATTTGTCGTTGAAAACGAGAGTGCGTCCGCGCCATTGCGCGAAGTAGCGTGGGAGCCAGTACTGCTGACCCGTTCCGGCGTTCTGCACGGGTATGGGCTCGACGCAGAGATCCTGCGCGGTGAAGGAAGTGCTGAAGACGCTTGCCGCGTTCAGAGTTCCGCTGGCGGCGCAGAGGGAGGCCCATGGATCGGTCGAGGCCTGACGCACGTCGACGCGATAGCCGAGCACGGTGAAGGGCAGCTCTTGTGTTGCAGTACCGCCGGCGATGGCCTGTGCGATCTGAATCTGGCGGTTGATCCAGGTGGTGACCTGAATATCGTCCCATCCAATCTGGATACCGGCGTCTGTACCGGGGATGATGTAGTCGGTGTCACCGGTGACCGAGTCGGAGGTGATGGGCTGGCTGGCGTGGACCACCTTGGCGAAGCCGTCGAGGTAGAGGTCGGCTTCGTATTGCGCGGCATCCATGGTCTGAGCATCGTAGGAGCCGGGTACGGTCGGGAAAAGAATCGCTGCAAAGACGTCCTGAGCTGCCGTCAGCGCGGGCAGCCGAGCCGCGTAGGTGCCGACGGCTCCCGGCTGCTCGGTGACGAGCTTCGTGTACCAGTTGTCGAGGCTGGTGGTATCGATTTCGAGCCATATCCAGCCGCCACCGGAGACCTGGCTTGGGTCGAGCGGAATGGAGATTTCGAAGTAGGCGAGTCCCATGGCCTGGCAGATGAGGGGCTGGCGCAATGCGTAGGAGAGAATCTCGCCCCAGGCGATGGTGCTTGCCGACACCTGGCTTGTGTTGGGTGTCTGGCTGTTGAGCGCGCAGCCGAATCCATCCACTGAGGTGAAGTATGTAGGGTCGGCGGCCGCGAACCCTGTGGCCTCCATGAAGGATTCGGGCAGATCCTTGCGGATGATGCCCGGCGTTAACTTGAGCGGGGGAACGACAGGTGTGTACTCGGCGGCGAGCGCGGCGAAGATGGGCTGCTCGGCGCTGCTGTAGGTCAGCGTGAGCGGAACATAAGTCAGCATGGCCGGAGTAATCGACGGGTCCCACGCCGGTTTTGCTAGGCCGGGCAAAAGAGCTGCGCGCAGCACAGGCTGTGCTTGCGAGAACGGCAGCTCCTGACCGGAGATGAGAGGAACAGGAGCGGTGGGATTGCCGTTGGGCAGCAGGAGCAGATTGGCGACAAGGTTTGCGCCGTCCCATCTCTGGGGGAGAAGCATGAGGCTGAGATTCGTGCCGGGCATGACGGACTCCGTGAGTGTTGCAAACTATGTGAGCTGCTGCAGGTTGATTTCCTTCTGGAATGTCCAGGAGCCGGACCAGCTGATGTTGATGACCCAGCAGATGCTGATGTGAATGCCGACCGAAGCTGTTCCGATGAGGTTGGCGTCGAGCGGATCGGACGGATTGAAGCTGAGGCCGAGGCCGGCGGTGATCGTGAGCGCCGCGCTTGCCAACCCACCCAGCACATCCACCTCAGCCTGTCCGGTGAGCAGGAAGAGCAAAGTGATCAGAACCGGAGAGCCGGAGATCTGAATCTGCACGGCGATGGTGATCGATGCCGAACCAGAGGCGACCGCCAGATCGATGGCCAGACCGACTCCGATGCCTGCCTGGATAAGGATGTCCGGCGCATTGTCCTGCACTCCGACCTGAAGGGCGAAGGTTCCGGATAAGGGATCGACGATCCAGTGACAGGGCGCATCGGGAGTTCCGATGCTGAGCAGGAAATCGATGTCGAGCGCGACAATGTCCATGGTCGCGCTGATGTCGAGCGTGATGTCGTTGATGGTTCCCGGGCCGAGCGGAATTGACGGCAGGTCGAAGTTGTCGGAGACGTCCAGCTTGCCGTCGGAGAAGCTGACGTTGAGGCCGGGCGGCGGAGCGCCCGGATTAGGGGCACTTATGGCTCCCGCAACGTCGCTCAGCGCGGTGAGAAATTGAGTGACCGGCTGCAGAATGCCGCTGAAAACCAGCTGCATGTTGGGAAACGCCGGCAGCGTGTTCGCATCGGCGTGGAATGAGCCCTGGAGTTCGAGCAGCCATCCGCTTTGGAGAGCAGGGATGGTCAGGCCGACGGCGATGTTCTGGATGTCGAGCGACCAGGAGGGTGCCGGCGGGTCCTGACCAAGAGCGATCACCACGGTAGCCCCCGGAACCGGGCTGGGTGGGGTTTCTCCCCAATACCAATAGAGATCGGCGTGGGCCACCGAACAGGAGATGAGCGGCACAGAAGCGTCATACACAGACGGGGGCAGCGTGAGGCTTTGCGTAGTCTGCAGCGTGGCGTTGCCGGACTGGTTCGTTATGGGATTGCTGAGTGCGCTGCCTATGAACTGCAGGCAGGAGCTGAGGGCCGGGAAGTTGCTGATGGCGCCGAGCAGGGCTCCGACGTGGGCGACGTTGAGTGAGTCGGCGAGGTTGAGGTTTGTGGAGCCGACGCTGAGGAATGGCCGCGACAGGAAGTTGCTCTGCGTGCCGGTTGCCTGAAGGAATCCGTAGAAGGTGTTAGGCGGGACCGAGGACCCGGTGGCGAGACGGAAGATGTCGGCCGGATCGGCGAAGTGAACATCGCTGCCGGGTGTGCTGCCACCTCCGTTATTGGGCTGAACCACCGGGACTGATGTGGTCGGGTCAATCGGAACCGGAGCGGCCTGTGATGCCGGAACACGCGAGCCCATACTCCAGTGGCCGTCGGAAGAGAGCTTGGGCAGGCCGCGGACCGCTACGGCAAGGCCAAGGCCGCTGGTTGATGTGTCGGAGATCGGCGTCGCGTCGAACGACGTTGCGCGCAGCAGGCTGTTGGCCTTGGCGACATTGAGGATGGCATTGATAGGACCTCCCGCGCCGCCCTGAAGCTGTTTGAAGCCCGCCATATCGGACATGTCGAGGTGATAGAGAGCGCGCAGGCCGATGAAGCCAGTTATTCCCGTTGATGGAACGCAAATGTGGGAGTTGCCGTTGAGGTCGGTATCGGTCTGGCCGCCCTGCACCACCTGGTGTTGCGGCTGGATAGCTACATCGGCGTCGAAGGTGACGGGCTGGAGGTTAACGGGCCCTTTTGTGCTGGCACCGTCCTCGGTTCCCTGCGTGATCACAGGAAAACCGAGTTCCTGAATGTTCCTGACATTGATGAGGCCGGTGACGAGTCCGGCCTGGATTTGGGTCGCTGGGATGTTCGCTGCGGCAGGGTACACGAACAGGCCGTCGCTTGCAGGCTGCCATCCGCTGTCGTAGCGCAGTTCAGAGCCGGATCCCTGGCGGTCAATGGTGATCGTGCGCACAACCTTGATCGCCCATGGATAGATGATGCTCTGTACCTCGATGATCTCGTGAGCGGTGCGTCCGATTAAGACGTGGAAGTGCGCTTTGAGAACATCGGTGGGATGCGGATTGGTATTTGTCCACTCGCTGAAGGTGCTCGCGCCATAGCCGGTGAGGTCGTAGCGGCGGAGCGGCACACCGACCGTTCCCTGGCTCGGATCGTCGTCGAAGCGGCTCTCGAAGATGTCGGCAACGTCGCGTCCAAGCACCTCTTCGCCGTAGGAAAGACCTGGCGGCGCCGGGTTGTCGAGGTAGCTGCGGAGATAGCTGCGCCCGGCCAGTATCGGGTCAGGCTGCGCGGGATCAGGCGCGGAGATGCTGAGTTGCCAGGCTCCGGCGTAAGTAGTTCCGGCTGGAGTTGAAGACGCCGGGAAGGTTGGCTGGATCAGAGTGAGGTTCGGCAGGACAGTGCCGGTCGTCGTAGTTGAGTGCAAGGCGGCATTGAGGCCGAAAGGAAGCGTGAGGGTTGCTGTAAACCCGCCCGGTCCGGCATAAAGCAGCTCTTGCAAGGATTGCAGCGGCGAGATGGGAATCAGCGTCGCCGAGGTGGGGCGCACTTCGGTGAGCGGTCCGTCACCAGGCGGATAGAGTAGCTCGTCGGTCGGTGAAGTGGGATCGGCAGGGGCGGTGTTGTACATCGGCTCCCACGCGACGGCGGGGAGGGTAAAGAGCGGCAGCAGCGAGGCGGGTCCGCGCACGGAGATGCCGTCGATGCTGTACGTCACATAGCTGCGGAGCGTCGCCACTTCGACACCCAGCAGGTCAGCGCGCGTGGAGAGATCGAGGAGCAGAGCCGCGGGTTCAGGCTGAGGCAGTGCAGGTGGTGGTGGCGGAGGTGGCTTAAGATCTTGAGGCTGGGCCGTCTCGGTAGCAGCAGCCGGGGCCTCACGGGTCGCAAGCTCGATCGGGAGAGGATGCTCCGGTAACGGAATGATCACTTCAAGCGGCGGCACCGGCGTCGAACCAGCTTCCGTGGTCGGCAGAGCTTTCGGATGTTTATGCGCGAGATCGATGAGGCGCATGGAAACTTTGTCGGGCTTCGTCCAGCCAATTCCGGCAAGCAGGTAGCCCTCAACGATAAAGACATCGTCTTGCCCGGAGCTGAAGCCGCCTGTGTATGGATCCGGGAGGTAGAGTTCGATCAGCAGGTAAGCAAAGAGGATCAGCGCCACCCCTTCGCCCGCACCGAAATTCGCATCGGTCACCGCGTCGATGAAAATTGCCAGCGGAACGCTGACGTCGAGCAGCGCGTTGTCGAGCGCCATCGGATATGCTGCCGGCGGCGCGCCGGGCAGGACTTCGGGATCGGGGGTATCGGAAAAAACAAGCAGCCGATAGTTCGCGCCGTTGTGAATGAGCGAGACGGTTCCGGAAAGAAAGACGGCGGGAATGCGCGCGCCAGTGGCCAGGATCGGCCGATCGACAAGGGCGTCAAGGACGGCGAAGTAGGTGACGATTTCAGAGTGCGGTGTGAGCGCGTAAGTGAGCTGCTGGCCTGCAACGCGGCCTGCGACCAGTTGGCATCGGCGCTTGTTGTTGGTGTCCTGATCGTCCCAGAGGTTGAATTTCTGCTCGATGACGACGCCGGTGGGCGATCCCGAGAGCACGGAAAATAGAACACCATCGTTCTGGGCGACGAGCGCACCAATCAGGGCGGGTTCGTTGCGCGTGATGCCTTTCCAGTGGCAGGAAATGCCCGCACCAAAGAGGATCGCGAAGTCGCCTGGGCCCGAGGCTGTGCCGAGCGTCGAAGGCGTGGCTTCGCTAACGCTGAGTGCCCAGCCCGCAGTCTCAATCGGAGCAGAACCCCCAAATTCAAGTAGCTTTCCCGTGACCGGCTTTGGTTTGAAGCGGGCGGCTGAGGAGATTCCGGGGATGTAAAGGAGGAACAACTCGGCGTTGTAGAGCGCGGCGACATTTGCAGGCGTGGCCTCAATGCTCTCCCCATAGAGGACAGCAGAGCTGCGGCTGGCGCTGATCGACGCCGTCCCCGATGCGGGGAAGCGGGCCGTGATCCTGTTGGGCTGGGTGACCTGGGTTGGGAACCCGGCGGGTCCCGGCGCCATCGCAGCAGGCACCAGGTTGAGGATAAGCGTTGCGGTGGCTGGGACCGTGACGGTGGTCCCGCCGAACGTCAACGGCTGGTCGCAGGATAGCTGGCCTGCCTGCATGGCGAGGCCTGCGAATCCATCGGAGGGCGCAGTCGACACAAACTGCTGGGCCGCAAGCCAGGCGGAACCGGATGAGAGCGCGGCATCAGCCTGCGATCCGGAAACGGAACTCGAGATCGGGAGCACGCATAGCACTGTCGAGCCGCGAACAAACTGGACGTTCTCAACGAAGTGGAAAATGATGATCCACTTAGTCGAAGTGGTCTGGAGTAGATCACTGGTGACGCTCACAGGGCCATAAGTTGCGGCTGCACTCAAGGCGCGCGCCCATGACGGCAGCTCGAGTCCGCCGAGTGCGGTCGGCTCGTGGTCAAGAACAACAGCTCTGCTGGCGATGTTTTTAGTCAGCGCGATAGGAACGATGGTCGCAATCCACTCGGGCGGCGTAGCGGGGACAGCCGAGATCTCAGGAGTGGTCGTCGTTGGCGGCTGCTGCGTTGTACCCGGCTTGCGCGGGATGGGCGGCTGTGAAAAGTTCACCGACTGCCATCCGACCGGGGCGTTCAGAGCGCTCGCCAACTGGTCGGCGTCCTGCCCGGAGGCGACGGCTCGCGCCAAAGCGATGCGCAGCGCGTTCAACTCAACGCCGGTAGCGGTGGAAAAGTCAGGAAGCTTGGCTAGTTCAGAGGCAAGCTGATTCGAGTCGAGGCGCGGCGGGGTGGACATGGGGATCTCCGCATTGACTGGCGAATTGGCACTTCAGAGGAATGCGAACGATCGCACCCTGGATCGCAGCTCGCGAGACCGGCGGGCCGCTCATGCAAAACGAACCTGGACCGTCCAGGGGAAATGGCGAACGCCCACCGAGAGCGGGAAAATTCAGGCAGCCAAGAGCCTAGTGTGACGCAGCCGGAACAGTCTCCACCTCGCATGCAGAACTGTCAACCGGGAATCGGTAAAAATCTCTGCTTAGAGGATGCGCAAGTAGGAACACCAAGAGGCAATGTGTACCGGCCAAGACTCCATCCGCCGCCAGCAAGTCTTTCTCTCCCCGCTTCGAACCTTTTATCCCGAAATCCCCGAATTTGGCCGCCGGATTGCCAATTTTGTATGCTCGTGGGCGCTTGAACCAGGACAGCCGCGGCTGGCGAATCGAGAACCGCCGGCCGATCGTTGTCGTTTTTTGATACGCTCGCGGAAGTCACAATCCATGGAGTTCACAGTGCTCAGGACCATCGCTGCAGCCCTCGCTGCCGTTCTTCCGAGTTTGATCATGGCTCAGTCCGCGTCTACACCGCGGCCCGCCATAACCGGCATTTCGCACATCACACTTTACGCGGACGACATCCCGAAGTCGCAGGAATTCTACGGGGCGCTGCTGGGATGGGATCAGGTGCCCTCCGGTGAAGCAAAGCCGGGTGTCCGCTTCTATGCCAATCACTCGCAATATGTCGAGTTGGAATCTCCTCCGTCTCCGGGACTCGCTGACCGCTTGGACCTCGTTGCTTTTTCCACCAGCGATGCAGAGGCGCTGCGCGAGTACCTGGGCGCCAATGGAGTTGCCGTTCCGCAGACTGTTACGGTTGAGGCGGATGGGGGCCGGAGCTTCCTCGTCCATGATCCGGAGGGAAACAAGGTCGAGTTCACCCAGGAGGGCGATCACCCTCCCACTGAGCCGGCTTCGGTATCAAGGAGCCTGAGTTCCCACATCATCCATGCTGGCTACGTCGTCCGTAATCGCGCGGCTCTCGACCATTTCTACAAGGATCTGCTTGGCTTTCACTTGTATTGGCAGGGCGGAAATCCGGATGATCGCGTCGATTGGGTGATGATGCAGGTACCGAACGGGACTGATTGGTTCGAATACATGCTGAACCTCCCCGCCAACCCGTCCCTCGCTCAACTTGGGAGTGCCAACCACCTCGCGCCTGGCGTCGTCCGCGTTGCGCAGTTGCAGGAAAGGCTGGAGGCACGCGGATGGAAGCCCGCTCCCGGCAAGAATCCGCAGGTACTGGGTGTCGACGGAAAGATGCAACTGGACCTGACGGATCCAGATGGCACCCGGATCGAATTCATGGAGTACATGCCGGTACAGAAGCCATGCTGCTCGCCATACACCGGAACCCAGCCCAGTCCGTCGGCAAGCTGGTGATCGTTCGAGAAGGGCTCTGCACAGACGGCGACCCGGAACTGGATCGTTGCTTTTAGCAGCGTCTGGATGGACCCAGCCGCAATAGGCCAGTTGAATGTCTACGGATGGCGTCGTCGGGTCTCATCAACCCTAACTCCAACCTGACCTCACATTACCGCTCCGGGATGGCTAAAGAGTTCACGCAGGTTCTCGTGGTTGTTGAAAAAGACATCAGAACCGCAATGAAAGACAACTCAGACCGCCATCCATCTTCTGAAACTCTGACATCTCGAGCACCAAAGGATTGAAACCACGCTCGACGAGCTCCGCCGTGAGATGCGGATACCCCGCAGCCACGAGTACACGCTGATTGACGCGGACGCAATTCGCGCCATAACTCTCTTCGACGGAAACCCTGATGAGGTTGTGGTTCCGAAAGAGCTCATTTCCTGCCATCTCTTCCATGACCACAAGGGTGTTGTTCCCGATATATGAGATCCCGCTCTTGAGATGAAGGATACTGGTCATCTCACGCACATCGACGATAGTAGGAGGTGTATCCCTGACTGGCTAGATGAGCTGCCAGTTGCCGGCAACCCTCCTCATTTGTGCGGTGCGATAAACCAAGGAAAAAGTGATTTTCCGCCTCGCAGATGTCGCCACCGTCCACCGTTCCAGGCGCCTGAATCTCCAGGACCGTCGGAAAGAACCGGCTGATCGCCTGGCGCATGGCGACGACCTCGCCCTCGCGGCTCCGAGCGCCAGGACGGGTCAAAATCGCGCCGCGAGGCGTCAGCACAGCTGTATCCTCGACAAAGGTCGAGTCCGGATGATCGAGGTCCGGGTCTAGTGCTGTGATCGTGAGGCCGCATTCCCGCAGTGCTTCGCAATAGCGTGAATGCTGCTGAAGGACTATGTCGTAGTTCGGAATGCCCAGCTCAACACTGGTAAGCCCCTCTGCAAAATTACTCCCAGGGATGCGAACAATTGCGTTCTTGAACAACCTAGTTGCCCTCTAGCTGATGGTTTCACACGCGCAGCAGCCAACATTATTTCGCGGACTCAGTGCTATGGTCCCGCAATCTCACGCCCGCCCCGATGCTCGCTGCCGCCAACGCATCCATGCGTATGCCGGAGCCGCCACCGCCAGCAGCGCTGCGGCTCGGCATGCGCTCAGGGGATCATCATGGACGTCAGCCACGAGGAAGGCGACCGAGGCTGCCAGCACGACAACGGTTGTTACCGGATACCCCCATGCGCGAAAGGGCCGCACCATGTTCGGTTCGCGCAATCGAAGCACGATCACGGCGATGTAGTTTGCGCAGTACATCGCAGCGACCAGAATTGCTGCGACAGCAATGATGGCCTCGAAGCTGCCGCTGGCAATCAGGATCGCCGTTGTCGCGGCTGAGAATAGCAAAGCGACCCTCGGTGTGCCGCCCGCGCCCACTCGTGCAGCACGCTCGGTAAACAGCCCATCCCGGCCAATCGCTAGCAGAATGCGTGGAGCTCCAAGCAGCACCGCATTGATCAGGCTCAGCAGGGTGAGAAGCGAGAGCACAGTAACGAAGCGTCCGCTCCATGCAGGAAAAACGATCCTGGAGGCATCCGCAGCGGGCAGCTTGGAGGCAGCCAGGGACGGGATTGACAGTACATGAAGAAATGCCAGGTTCATCAATAAATACAGACCTGTCACGATGACGACTCCCCCGATCATCGCCCGGGGCAGATGTTTTGCAGCGTCCGTGTCCTCTTCCGTGAAGTAGATTGCCTCATACCATCCGTCATAAGTGACCACGATCGCCCGAAGCGCTGCCACCAGCGGCACGAGCGTTTGCAGAATCCCTCCGTCCCGGGTTATTCCCGCGCGCAGGATTGGAGTGTTTGCCTGAGCGGGATGTAGGAGACACGCCGCCGCGAGTAAGAGAAAGGTAATCGCCGTGACCGAGCTCGTCACCTGTTGTATGGAACTGCTAAGCCTTAAGCCGGTCCAATGCAGGCTGCAAAACAAAAACAATAACGCCAGCGCAATCGAAATCTGCCAGGAATCTATACCAGGGACAAGCGCAGCAATGTATTCGGACGCAGCCACTGCCGCATACGCAACGACTGCGCAGTTATTCAGCCAGTCCGCCCATCCCACGGCAAATCCCACGGGAGTTCCAAAGGCGCGCTTCGAGTAGATATAGAAGCCTCCCGCCTGCGGCATTGCCGCGCCAAGCTCGGCTACGGAGATTGCGCCCAGCAGCGCGTAACAACCACCTGCAACCCACACCAGCATGATGAGTGAGAAGCTTCGCAGCTGCCCAGCAATTGTTCCGGGCAGGCGCAATATTCCCACGCCCACTGTTCCACCAAAGATCACCGCTACACCAAAGCCAAGACCCAGGATGCGCGAAAGCGAGGTCGGCGGCAGATTCGCGTCGCGATTAGCAATGCTCCTGGGCGCCGAGGTCATTCAGTTTCTCGCGCGGCAAACAAGGAGCGCCAAAGGGACGTAGGTCACCTCGCCCTCCTTGCAATGAGCTGAACTTTACCGAGAATGCCGGAGGGGAGCGGCTCGAGGTTTTTCATGTCCTGTGGGGCGAAGCGCTGACTGTAGCGCTCCCAGAGCAGGTGGTAGTCGGGGAGAGACTGGCCGGCAAGAGTGTTGATCGCGGTATTCGCTACACGGATTTCGAGAGCATGATCGCCGGGCGTGAGCAGCGAGGTGACGTCGAGTTCGTAGGGGGGATGCCAAAGCGACCCGGCTCGGGCGCCGTCGACATAGATCACAGCAGCCTCGCGGATGGGTGGATCGAAGTAGGCCTGCATGCCCGGATGGTTGGGTACTGCAGTCGGCTCGGGGAGCGGCTTGCCCGATCCGAAGTCGAGGAGTAGGTGCTTGTCTTTCCGATCGGCGGCCGATATGTGGATAGTCTTGCGATAAGTGGCGACGCCTGAGTAATACAACGTGGCGGGAGCGGCGGTCCATGAGACGAGATCGGACATCGCTTCTTCCCTATCGGTGCCTTCGAAACGGACTTGCCATCCAGTGCTGAGGTCAGCGATAAGGGCGGAGCCATCGACGGTGGTCAGCGTTGGGCCGCCAATTGGCGGGCCATCATGCAGCAGCAGAACCCGCGATTGATAAGGGGCGAGGTCCAGGTGGAGGCTGCCGTCTCTGATCTTTGCAGAGTGAGCCGCGCCCGTGTCGGTATCTAGCCATTCAGCTGTGGTGTGGGTAGCGCGGAAGTGTGCCATGGTGCTTACAGGCTGATTGGAAGTGTTGGCCACGAAGTAGATGTCCGCACCGGTGAGCTTACGATGGATGAATCCGACTTCAGGCGAGGGCGTGGCGAGGCGCATATCCGGAGAAATTGCCTGATGAAGAGCTTCACCAAGCCCAGTTGGATCCGGTACGAACCGCGCGCTTTTGTCTGAACTCGGCTGCTTGAAAATAGCGTGCGCGGCGGAAGCGACCTGGGCCGAAATCTGCTCAGCGTTCTCGAAGCCGGGAGCGTGCTCGGGAAGGCGTCCAATGGCGATAACTTTGCCGCCGTGAAGGAGATAGTCGTCGATACGTGAGAGCGTCGCAGAAGAGATGCGATCGACATTGGGCAGGATCAGCACGGGATAATGAACACCGCGCGCGGCGATGGCGGCAGCGTCGATGTAGTCGAAGTTGTACCCGGCATCTTCGATGGCCTCGGTGAGCTCGCGCGTGATCCAGCGCGGCATCAGGTCGCTGAGGCTGACTTTGCCGGGAGTGAAGGCGGCGTAGGCGTCGTCCTCAGGCAGGTAGACTGCGATATCGTTTGCAGGCTCGCCCTGGCGCAGGATCCAACTGGTGCGCTGGAGGTAGAGGGCGATGTCCGGCATAACGATCCACCAGGGATTGTGCGCATTGAAGACAGCAGCAGCGTAGAAGCGCCATCCGGGCTCGCCAACCGATGGAGGCGAGTACGGCCAGCCGTGTCCCACGAGTTGGTTTATGCCCTGCAGAAAGAAGCGGTCGGCCTCGGCCTTCATATCAAGCGGCGTGGCGCGAAAGGCGGGCGAATGCAGCCACGTCCATGTTTCGGATGAGGTGATGGGACGGCCGTAAACATGGCTGGCCGAGGTGGCCCACCGCGTGTAAGAGAATTGTCGCCACTGCGGCCCTTCGCCTTCAGGAAGATCGATAAGCGCGTTGCTGGAGAGCGAGACGGCGGGGTCTCCATAGGTTTGGGAGCGGAAGAGCGTGTGGTGAGCCGCTGCCCAGTCGTTGATCGGCTTCAGATAGTTCTCGTCGACAAGCTCGGTGAGCGTCTGACCCCAGTCGTGCCGCACAGCAAGAGCTTCGTCGCGGGGGTTGGCGGAGAATAAGTCCGGAAGGTGAGGTAAGAGATCGTATCCATGACGGCTGCGGAATTGATCGAGAAAGCCGGGCGTCCAGTCTGCTCCGTAGACTTCGAGCGAATCGCTGAACACGGAGTATGGAGGACGGTCTCCAAAGGCGGCGATAAGCTTGTCGGCGACATAATGCAGGTGGTCGTCGATGGCTTCGCGTGAGAAGTGATCGAGGACAAAGCCTTCAGCACCAACTGCGGGGCGCTTGACCTGTTGTCCGGTGCGGCTGGAGATGAACCACAGGACAGCGTGATGACCATCGCTTGCTGGGGCCGGGAGCATCATGCGCAGACTGCCGGTCGCTGGTAGCGCCAGCATCACCGGCGCGGACGTGGGCTGCTTCCCTTCCCAGTCGACAGGAGCAAGAAATGCAGCAGTGAGGGTTTCTCCATTGGCAATGGCCGGCAGCGGAACCGAATGAATGCCGGCGGCAATTGGCGTGCGAACCAGGTGCAAGGCTGCGGCAGCCTCGGTGACAGGCGTGTGCGGGCCGCCGTAGGGCCATCCACTGGAGAGCGTGATGCCGGCGCGTAGTCCAAGGCGCTGCGCTTCGCCGTTCACGAAACGAACGTTGTCGAGGAATTCATCGGAGAGATATGGCAGATTGCGGAAGCCGGTTTTGGGGTCGTCTAGCTCGAGCGGATAGACCGGCTGAATCTCGAAGCCGCCGAATCCGCCAGCTTTCATCTGCTCTAACTCGCGTGTCAGCTCAGGACGGGTGACCGCCGGGCCAAACCACCACCAGCGCATCATGACACGTGCGTCGTCGGGTGGTGAAAGAAAGGTCTTCTCAAGTTGCGACACGTCGGTTTGCGCGGACACACGCGCGGCGAAGGAGACTAGCAGGATTGCGAGGCATAGGCAATGTAACGATTTTTTGCTCAAGCTAGGGCTGCCTCTGGATGCGCGCTCATCATATCGTCACCGAGCCTGCCCTTGGAAAATCGCCGAACCATCTCAACGACTGTACCGCCTTTCACGCCGGTTGTTTCCACTCTGTGATGCTAATCACAGCGACATTCTCAATTACGAGTAAACCTGAAGATCAGAGTACGGGGCGCTGGAAGTGCGTGGAATCCTCAAACTCGCCTACAAATTGCTGGTCAACGATCGAGCAAAATTCACAGCATTGCTGGTGGGCATAACTTTTGCCGTCTTCCTGATTATTATGATGACCTCCATTTTCGCGGGGGTCTTAACCCGCGCTTCCGCTACGGTCATCAATATAGGTGCGAGCATTTGGGTCATGGACCCGGCGGTGCAGACAGTCGCCAATACGATCGGCATGCCTGATTACATTCTCGATGCGGTCCGCAGCGTGCAGGGGGTCAAGTACGCCGTGCCTCTTTTTTCTGGCGGCGCCCTGGTCAAGCTGGAAGATGGCACCTATCAGGCAGTAAATGTAGTCGGTCTCGACGACACCAGTCTCTTTGGTCGTCCGCCCATGGAAGAGGGGAATATTGGAAGCATCTTTGCGGAAAATTCGTTCATTGTCGTGCATGATTCAGAATTTCCTAAGCTGGGGAACCCTCGTGTCGGCACTACCTTCGAGTTGAATGACCACCGTGGCGTAGTCGTTGGTATTGCAAAAGTTTCCACGAGCAGCCTCTTTGGAGTGCCCACCCTCTACACGACTTATAACCGTGCCATTCAGTACATTCCGAATCCGCGCTTTACGATCTCCTACATTCTTGTGGAGCCCAAAACAAAACGAGACGTCCCCGTGATTCAACAACGGGTAAAGGAACTTGGATATTTAGCCTTAACCAAAGGGCAATTTGAAGACAGGATATCGGCCTTCTACAAATACCAGACCGGCGTCGGGATGAATCTCCTGTTGATGACCGTCTTCAGTTTTATTGTTGGTCTATCAATATCCGGCCAGACCTTCTATACCTTCATCCTCGAAAACCTGGACAAGTTCGGCGCGCTTAAAGCGATTGGCGCCAAGAGTCGGGAGCTCGTTGTGATGATCCTCTTTCAGGCAGCGTTTACCGCGCTTACTGGATATGGCCTTGGCGTCGGTCTGTGCGCGCTTGTCATTACTCTGGCCAAGGCCAGGCTTCCCGACTACGCCGCGATGATCACATACCCGAACATCGGAACGGCTCTTCTGATGGTCATTGTGATCGCGGCAATGTCGAGTTATGTGGGGGTACGAAAAGTTCTCCGGATCGAACCTTTTGACATATTCAGGGGATGAAATGGCGAGCGTCGCGATCAAAGCCGATGGAATAAGCAAGTGGTTTGGAGAAGGGGAGGCCAGAACACAGGCATTGAAGAAGGTGTGTCTCGAAACCTACTTCGGCGAGATGGTTTATATCGTCGGCCCTTCGGGCAGTGGGAAAACCACGCTGCTGAGCGTGTTGTCCGGGATACTTCGACCAAATGAAGGAGCTGTGCTTTGCGAGCGGACGAACTTATGGGAGTTGTCCGCAGATGATCTGGCAACCTTCCGGCTCGACAAGATCGGGTTCGTGTTTCAGGACTATCATCTTTTTCCGCGGCTGACGACAGCAGAGAACGTCGCGATCCCACTCATCCTCCGGCGTGCAGATTGGGATAAAGCTGTTCAGCAGGCGGCGAGCTATCTGGACATTGTCGGCCTGAAAAATCGAGCAGACATCGCACCCGTGAAACTCAGCGGCGGGGAGCAGCAGCGCGTGGCAATTGCGCGCGCCATCATCAGCCAGCCGGACATTCTCATAATGGATGAGCCGACGGCCTCGCTTGACGGCGAGACCGGACGCTCCATCGTCAGCTTTGTAAAAGAGCACTTTCTCAACCAGAACCGCTGCATCCTGATCGTTACGCACGACAGCAGAATCTATGAATTTGCCACGCGAATCCTGCGAATGGAGGATGGCAAGCTAACGGGTGAGATGGAGGGAGCAAATGAAAAATAAGATCCTCTTCGCTCTTTCATTTGTTGGCATTCTGGGTGGATGTTGGGCCGCGTACTTTTCCACTATTACTCATGCGGCACAGCCGCCCGTTTTTAATCCCGCATCGAGCCCGTATTCGACCGGCATTTACGCCCAGGGCATCGTCGAGAGCGTTCAGTCGAGCGGGCAGAACGTGAATATCTATCCCGAGGTCGCCGGGACAGTTAAAGAAATTTTCGTTCGTGAGGGACAGACGGTCGCCAAGAACGCTCCCCTTCTACAGATCGACCCCGCCATACAGAGCGCGACTGCCGAGCAGCAGAAATCACAGGCTGAGGCAGCCTTTGCCATGCTTCAGGAGCTGAAGGCCGAACCTCGCAAGGAAACGCTGGACGTAAATATTGCCCAGGTGCAAGCCGCGCAGGCAAGTCTCAAGACTGCGAAAGACGGGTTAGACAAGGAGCAGGCGGCCTATGCAATCAATCCCGGATCAATCAGCAAGGATGCACTCGACAGCGCGATCAATGCCGAAGCTGTAGCACAAGCGAATCTCGCGGTGGCCAGAAGGCAATACGATCTCGCCAAGGCGGGCGCCTGGATATATGACATCCACAATCAGGAAAAGCAATACATTGCCCTACAAAAGGCTTTTGCCGCATCCGATGCTCTACTTGCGAAATACACTCTCCACGCCCCTCAGGACGGTGTTGTGCTCTCGATCAACACCGTCGTGGGCGCTTACGTTTCGCCACAGGGGGCTTACAACTCGTATACGCAGGGTTCGGATCCGGTTCTGATGATCGGAAACAGCGATCCACATCTCAATGTCCGCTGCTATGTCGACGAAATCCTCGTCACACGCCTTCCTCCGCAGGCAAAGATCAAGGCACTAATGACCATACGTGGGACTGATGTCCACATCCCCCTTACCTTCGATCGCATCCAGCCGTTCGTCTCTCCGAAGATCGAGCTTTCCGACCAGCGGCAGGAGCGCGTGGACGTGCGCGTTCTCCCCATAGTCTTTCGGTTTGAAAAGCCCACAAATGTCAACCTGTATCCGGGAGAATTGGTCGACGTCTACATCGGCCAATGAGAAGGAGGAAGGAATCATGCTCATCCTCGCTTCGATCAAACAAACCGCCGTTTGGCTTCTCCGGATATCCCCTGTTGCGCCGCTGATGCTGCTTGTTGCATGCGACGTCGCCCCCAAGTATCAAGTACCGTCAGCATCGATTGCTCCTGTGTACAAAGAAGCGACTGCCACAAGTGTTTGGAAACCGGCAGAGCCAAGTGACACCGCCATTCGCGGGCAGTGGTGGGAGGTGTTTGGGGATCCGCAACTGAACACTTTGGAGGAGCAGATTGACACACGCAACCTGAGTATCGCGGCGGCTGAGGCCAATTACACCGCAGCGCGAGCCGTCGTCAGGCAGGCACGAGCGCAATATTTTCCCACGGTGTCTACAGCCCCATCGATTACGTATTCACGCATAGCGGCCGTTCCGTATACGCAAGCCTCGAACGGAATCACCTATACCGAATATTCTCTTCCCATAACAGCTTCCTGGGAGCCCGACTTCTGGGGCCGGATAAGAAACAGCGTTCGTACCAACACTTATGCAGCGCAGGCCAGCGCCGCAGATCTGGACGGAGTCGGCTTGCTCGCCCATGCGAACCTGGCCGCGGACTACTTTCAGCTTCGCGGCGTTGAGCAGCAGAAACGCGTATTGGACGCGACCGTTATCGCGTGGCAGAAGTATCTTGAACTCGTTTGCGGTCTTTGCAAGAGTGGACTTGAAACGGATGAAGCTGTCGCAGCCGCCGAGTCGCAGCTTAAGGCCACACAGGCCCAGGACACCAACCTCGGCATTGCGCGGGCACAGTATGAGCACGCCATCGCAATCCTGTTAGGCGAGCCACCGTCATCCTTTTCTCTGCCTGCCGCTGTTCAGGAACCGAAATTACCCGTCATTCCGCCAGGCGTGCCCGCTGAGCTGCTGGAGCGCCGGCCCGATATAGCCGCCGCAGAAAGAGCCGTGGCTGCCGCGAATGCGCAGATCGGCATAGCAAAAGCGGCGTATTTCCCGAATGTGATCCTGAGTGCAACCGGAGGCCTCGAGAGTCTCTCGTTCACCGACTGGTTCACCTGGCCAAGCCGCTTCTGGTCGGTCGGTCCCGCCGCTGCGGAGACTATCTTCGATGCCGGGGCACGAAAAGCCGGAGTCGAGCAAGCTGTCGCGCTCCATGATGCAAGCGTCGCCAACTACCGTCAAACCGTACTCACTTCGTTTCAGCAGGTTGAAGATAACCTTGCTGCGCTTCGCATCCTCAATGAGAACCTCAAACAACAGGATGCAGCGGTACAGTCGGCGAAGCGCTTCTTGAGTCAGGCGACTACGAGAAACACAGCCGGCCTTGATCCGTTTCTAAATGTCCTGGTCGCACAGGTCAGCCTGCTTAACTATCAGCAGACGTATGTCACTTATCAAACGCAGCAGATGATTGCCAGCGTGCAGTTGATTGAAGCCCTGGGCGGAGGCTGGAACACATCTCTCATGCCGACCCCGGAACAGGTGAAAGCAAAGCTGCCTTAAGACCGGAGGAGTGATATGCGCCATGTCATTGTGACACTTGCTTTGGTTGGAGTGGTCCTTTCTTCGGTCACACTGTGGATCCACTACTCTGGCGATGTCCATGAAGCCGTTTCGAAATCGTCGTGGAATTCAGCGTTCGTCGACCGCAGCCCTTATTCGGTTGTGGCTGGAATTCCGATTGCGTTATTCGGGATAGCCGGGTACGCGGCGCTGGGATTGCTTGCGTGGTTCAGGCGCAATACGCTTACCGCGATCGCATCGATGCTGGGCTTGGCATATAGCCTCTACCTCACGAATATCGAAGCGCACATCTTGAATGTTTGGTGCGTTTACTGCCTGGCGTCCTTATCCGTCATCGTGCTAATTACCTTGCTCGCCTTTGGCCAGCTCATCTTCGGACCAGGGGAACCCGACTCTGGCGGATCCGTCTCGTGAAATGAGATATCCTCGTCTCGATACGAGCAGCTCTTGACACGCCGCTTTTTCATTTTTCGCAGTGGCGCAGAGAATTATTTTCCGCATCACGTCTCCCGCACCTGCACTTCATTCGTTGAATTACTCCCACCGCTGCATTGTCGTCAGTGGAGGATTGGAAAGAACTCCCAGGTCCCAAAAATCGAGACCTGGAACATTCGGCTCGCGGCTAATTATTCTTTCTCGGTTACAAATACTGCCGTGGTGAGCGCAGGGACGGTGACGGTTCCTGCTTTCGAGTCGTAGGTGGATTGGCGCGTCGCCGGATCGCTGGAGTTTTGCTGCACCGGATGGAGCTTGAGCTTGAGGCCCTGGAGGCGTCCGTCGGTGAAAGTAGTCTGTTCGTTTGCCGCGTTGAAGACGACAACAATGTGCTTGTACTGTCCATAGTTGCCGCCGTTGGCGTCGAGCTTCATGACGATGAGGCCGGGGGTTTGGCTCACTCCGGTGTTGAGGAAGGTGAGGTTCTGCTGGACCTCAGTGAACGTGGACATGCGGAACAGCCCGGAGCTGTAGCGGATCTGCAGTAGCTCCTGAAAGGCTTCGCCGCTGTAGGCGATGTTCGCGGGCAGCGGTGTGTAGGCTGAGTTGGAGAGCAGCGGCGTCATGATCGGCCACTGACCCTGGTTCTGGCTGGCGATGGGCAGGCCGATGCCCCAGTTGGCGGTCTTGCCGCTCCAGTCGATCTTGTTGAACCAGTCTCCGGAGTCGTAGCTGTTCTGGTCCATGTCCTTGGAGCGGAGCAGGTCGTCTCCTGCCTGGAAGAAGGGAACCCCTTCGCCGAGGGTCACGAGCGCCATGCCCATGATCTGGCGGCGGGCGCGGGTGGCGATGGAGTCGTTGAAGGATGACTTCAACTGCACGGCATCGAAGAGGTCCTGGTTGTCGTGGACCGAGCAGTAGTTGATGGCTTCTATGGGCGACTTGGTGTATCCGGTGGGTTGGCCGTTGTAGTTGACTTCGGCTCCGGTGACAGTGGCGCCGGTGCTGTCGGTGAAGGTGTAGTCACGCAGGTTGCCGGTGAGCCCGACGAGGATCCAGTCAGAGTAGAGGCCTAGCTGAGCCTGCGGACTGGGTGATGGCGGGTTGGCGTTGGTGTAGTCGCTGGAGTCGGTGAGGAGTCCGGTGGCGAAGCCCTGCACGCGCTCGTCGGTGAAGGGGCTGCCGCCGCGGATCCCGTCGCGGATGCGGTCATTGAAGGTGCCGATGCCAAAGCCATACAGATTGACCTGCGAGGCGTTGGGGCCGATCTGGTTGTTTTGGGTGTCTCCGAAGTTGAAGCCTTCTCCGTAGAGATAGATCTTCGAGCCGTCGACGCCGTCTTTCTCAGGCGTGAGCGCAGCGAGGGCTTGCTTGATGTGGGTCATGTTGTAAGTGAACATGAAGCTCATGATGTCGAAGCGGAAGCCGTCGATCTTGTACTCGGTGGCATTGAGGACAAGTGAATCGATGATCAGCTTTTCCATCATTTTGTGTTCGGCTGCGGTGTCAGGACAGCACGAGCCTTCCTCGAGATTTCCGTTGGCATCGAGACGATGATAGTAGTTCGGCACCACCTCATCGAGATTTGAGTTAGGGCCTTCGCCGGCGGCGTTGGTGTGGTTAAAGACGACGTCCTGTACGACGCGCAGCCCGGCGTTGTGAATGCCCTCGACCATCATGCGGTATTCGCGCACGCGGTGATCGGGATTGATCGCATAACTTCCCTCGGGTGTCATGTAATGGACGGGGTCGTATCCCCAGTTGTATGCCGGGCTGGTTTGGCTGGCGGTGACGGCGGCCTGCTGCTGTGTTCCATCGGGCGGATACTGCGAGAGGCCGGTAGGGATGATCCACGTCGACTTATCTTCATTGACGCTGGCGAAGTGGAAAGACGGGAGGATATGAACGGCAACGAGTCCGCTGTTGGCGAGTGCGCGGAGGTGCTTCATGCCGTTCGAGTACTGATCGTCAAAGGCCTCGTACAAGCCCTGGTGCGCTGCGGGAACCGTAGGATCGTTCACGCTGAAGTCGCGGATATGGAGTTCGTAGACGCTCATGTCGCTGAAGCTGCGTAGGGGCGGTGAAAAGCTTTCATCCCAGCCATTTGGCTTGGTTTCGTCGGAGTCGAGATCGGTGATGCGGCTCTTTGTGCCGTTGAGGGCGATATCGATGGAGTAGGGATCGCTCGTGAGGTTCGTGTCTACTGCGGAGTCGGACCCCACCCAGACCTTGACGCTGTAGAGGTAATACTTGTCACGCCAGTTAGGATTGCCGCGCGCGACCCAGACGCCGTTGTGGCTGTGCATGGGGATGACGGCGGCAGGTGAAGTGTCAGAGGCGTTGTTGAAGAGCTCGAGGGTGACGCCCTGCGCGGTCGGAGCCCAGAGCTTCAACTTGACGGCGCAGTTATCGTCGTCAGCCCAGTCGCGCCAGCCGTGGTTGTCGTCGTGATGGAAGACCACGCCCAGGCGGCCGGGATAGTAGTAGAGGTCATCGAGCACTCCTGCGAACTGGATGCCCGTCGCGTAGGTGAGTGCTCCGCTCGAGCTGACGGCGGAAAGGGCGAGCTGACCTTTCAGCGCGGTCTGGATCTCGGGCAGCTGAATGTTCGAAGGGATCTGCAGGACGGTATAGCCGCTCAGCTGCGGGTAGCGTAGGAGCTCGTCGGGCGTGAGGCTGCCGCCCACGGTGAGCGGGATGTTGGTACCTCCGGTGATACCGGTGAGCGTGACAGAGAGACCTCCGGTGAGACTATAGCTGAGGGCGTAGGTGTCTCCTGACTGCGCAAACTGCGGCTGGATTGCAACACGCTGACGGTCAAGCCAGTAGGCCTGCTCGACGTTGAGGAGGCTGGCGAGAATCTCTTCTGGAGTGGGCAATGAAGTGAAGACAGTAGCGTTGCCGGAGATGACCCACGCCTGCAGATAAGTATTCACGTTGAGGTACATGTTGGGCCCGGGATCTTTTACCCCGGTGGCCGTGTTGTGAACGATGAATCCTATCTGCTGAGCGTTGGGGATGAGCTTGATATCGAAGTACGCGCCGTAGGAATCAGTGCTGGTAACAAAGGTCAAGCCGTCGTTGTAGTCGCCGGTGTACTCGGCCGTGTCCTCGAACGCGTAAACGGACCAGTTCGAGTAGTTTCCGTCGGGGCGGTAGTAGTGAATACGGGAGTATCCGGGCAAAAGCGCGTTCGGGTTAGTGATATCGATGGGTTCGTTGTAGAGCTTGCCGATTCCGGAAAAGGCCCAATACTCGTTGCCCATGGTTGCCGGGTCGACGAATTCATTCGGGCCGGGATCTTTGACGTCGGTAGCGCAGCCTGCCGTGGGTTTGTGGATGATAAGGCCGACGTTCTGCGCGCCGGAAGTGACACCGACGTCAAAATATGCGCCGTAAGAGTCGGTCCCGGTAACCTGTACGGGACCGCCGCAGTAGTTGCCGGTGTCTTCGGTCGTGTCGTAGAAAGCGTAGACGGTCCATCCGGTGTAGCTGCCGTCAGGGCGATGGTAGTGGATGCGGATGTCTCCGGAGGGGATCGGCGGATCGGTTTGGGCGAAGGCGGGCGTCGTTATAAGGAAGCTGAGCAACAACACGAGGAAGGAAGACGCAGCCGTGCATAGCACGCGGCGTTCGCTGTCTAGTCTCATCGGGGGCTCTCCTGAAAATTCGGGCTGCTTCATTGAAGGAGGGGCGTAATCGTTCGGCGCCCGATCCGGGTCGGGGATTTCGGCGGCGCTCACATTATGCGGAGAGAAGGTTACCTGTCAAGGAGCGCGGCGCAGAACTTGAAACCGCTCAGGTCACCCGAGGCTCCGAAACCCGCCGGCCTTCCAGGATGGAGTTTTACATACCCCGGTCTGATATGAGAAAGCGGACGGTGTCAGCCTCAGCCAGAGAGCCGTTTAATAGATTCGGCTGGCGATGATATTTGCCTGCGGAGCGTTGGACCCAAAACGTCTCGTTTCGATGAGCAGCTCAAACGGCCGGATGAGCCCGCTTTGAGTCCGTGCCTTGGTCAGGACAGACGACATCACTTCCCGGTTAAAGAGGATATCGGCAGCGCGAGGTGTTACCGCCGATCTGACTCTCGAAGCCGACGTTCACTGCTGCCAGCGATTCGCTGAAACAAATTGATTATCTGAATCGTCAACAACCCAACCTCCTTAGGTGAAACCGACAGGGCGCTGCTACGATGGCGCCCCATTTTTTCTGATCGGGAGGTCGCTCGGCCATGAGGAAATGCTGAGCTTATGCGGTGACCACTTCCACGTTGTCTCCCACACCTGCCTGAGGGCTCGCCTGGCCCTGATCCGGCGGATCATAACTCAGATTCGGCCCAAGCCACCGTTCGACTTCCGGCAGTGTGATTCCCTTCCGGCACTGATAATCGACGACCTGATCGCGACCGATCTTACCAACGCTGAAGTAGCGTGATTCAGGATGGGCAAAGTAAATTCCGCTTACGCTCGACCCCGGCCACATCGCGTAGGATTCCGTGATCAGCATGCCGGTATTCGCACACACATCAAGCAGCTTCCAGATTGTCCCCTTTTCCGTATGGTCGGGGCTCGCCGGATAACCGGGCGCCGGACGGATGCCACGGTACTTTTCCTGGATCAGCTCTGCGTTAGTAAGGTTCTCCTGCGAGCCATAACCCCATTCGTCCCGGACGCGCTTGTGAAGGCATTCCGCGAGGGCTTCGGCAAGACGATCGGCAAGCGCCTCGGCCATGATGGCGTTGTAGTCGTCATGCCTGGCTCGGAAGGTGTCGCACAGCTCGCGCAGACCGATGCCGCTAGTGACTGCAAAAGCTCCTATATGGTCAGGCAGTCCGGTTTCCTTTGGCGCGATAAAGTCGGAGAGGCATCGGCACGGCTCCGATCCCTCGCGATTGGCTTGTTGGCGAAGAAAGCGAAACCGATCGAGCACCGAGGAACGCGTTTCATCGGTATACAGCTCAACGTCGTCCCCGATCGCATTCGCTGGGAAAAGACCATACACTCCGCGTGCCGTGATCAGCCTCTCCTCGATGATTCGATCCAGGAGAGCATTACCCTCCGCGAACAACTGACGCGCCTCCGCTCCTTGTTTTTCGTCATCGAGGATGCGCGGATAAATTCCCTTTAGTCCCCAGGCATGAAAGAAGGGAGACCAATCGATGAACTCGCGCAGGACAGTTACGGGAAAATTATCCAGCACGCGCACGCCTGTGAATGCTGGTTGCGATATGTCCTGAATCCGCCACTCGATCGGAGTGCGCCGCGCTCGTGCCTCTTCAATTGGAACGATCGTCTGGCGCGGCGCAGCGTGTGCTTTCCTGACCGCTTCGTATTCGGTCCGATTCTGCTCGATAAAGGACTGTCTGCTGTCTTCGCTGAGCAGGCTTGTCGTTACCGGTACGGCACGGCTTGCGTCCACCACATGCACGACAGGCTGACTATAGTGAGGCGCGATCTTGATCGCTGTATGCGCTCTGCTTGTCGTCGCGCCGCCGATCAGCAGCGGAACACTGAAACCCTGCCGCTCCATCTCGCGTGCGACGTGCACCATTTCATCCAGCGATGGAGTAATGAGGCCGCTGAGTCCAATGAGGTCGGCGTTCACCGCCTTCGCGCGCTCGAGGATCCTTTCGGCAGGAACCATGACTCCCATGTCGATGACCTCGTAGTTGTTGCAGGCCAGCACCACGCCGACGATATTCTTGCCGATGTCGTGGACATCTCCTTTGACGGTGGCCAGCACGATCTTTCCCTGCGCCCTTACCTCCAGTCCCGCGGCGGCCATCGCTTCTTTCTCCGCTTCCATAAACGGGGTCAGATAGGCGACGGCTTTTTTCATAACCCTGGCCGATTTCACTACCTGAGGCAGGAACATCTTGCCGGCGCCGAAGAGATCACCCACAACGCTCATTCCGGCCATCAGAGGGCCTTCGATCACCAAAAGCGGGCGCCCAAGCTTCGCGCGCGCCTCCTCCGTGTCAGCCTCGATGTAGGTATCAATGCCTTTGACCAGCGCGTGGGAAATACGCTCCTCGACCGTCCCGAGACGCCATTCTTCCGTTTTCCTCTCGGTAGAACCGCGCTCCTGCCCTGACGCCTTGAGCCTTTCGCCGAACTCAACCAACCGCTCGGTCGAGTCGGAACGCCGGTTAAGCAGCACATCCTCGACGAGCACCTTCAGCTCCGGATCGATCTCTTCGTAAACCTCGAGCATCCCCGCGTTCACAATCCCCATATCCATGCCCGCGGCAATCGCATGATAGAGAAATGCCGAGTGCATGGCCTCGCGCACCTTGTTGTTGCCGCGAAAGCTGAAGGAGATGTTGGAGACGCCGCCGCTTACTTTGGCATGAGGCAGATTTGCCTTGATCCATCGCGTCGCACGAATGAAGTCCACTGCATAGTTGTTATGCTCGTCCAGCCCGGTGGCGACGGTGAGGATATTGGGGTCGAAGATGATGTCTTCGGGCGGAAATCCGACTTCGTCGACGAGGATCCGATAGGCGCGCTCGCAGATGCTGATCTTGTCTTCGTAGGTCGCGGCCTGCCCGGTCTCATCAAAGGCCATCACCACAACCGCCGCGCCATATTTAAGCACGGCAGCGGCATTCTGACGAAACTTCTCCTCGCCCTCCTTGAGCGAGATCGAGTTCACAATGCCTTTCCCCTGCAGGCATTTCAGGCCGGCAGCTATAACTTCCCACTTCGAAGAGTCCACCATGAACGGCACTTTCGCGACTTCAGGCTCGCTCGCAAGCAATTGCAGAAAGCGAGTCATGGCGGCGACACCATCGATCATGCCCTCGTCCATGCAGATGTCGAGGACATTAGCGCCGTTTTCTACCTGCTGGCGCGCAATGCTTACGGCCTCCTGGTACTTGCCCTCTTTGATAAGCTTCGCGAACTTCGGCGAACCGGCTACATTGGTTCGTTCGCCGATCATGATGAACACGCCGGCTTGTTGCGTGAACGGCTGCGATCCTGAAAGGCGCAGCGGTCTCGGCTCAATGAGTGAGGTCGTACTCATCCCAAGGCCTCCACCACCGCGGTTTCGCGCACCAGCGCGCGCGGCACGCGGCCATCGAGAGCGCGCGCAATAGCCGCGATGTGCTCGGGCGTATTGCCGCAGCATCCGCCGGCGATATTGATCAATCCTCCATTCGCAAAGTCGCCCAGATAACGCGCCATGTCCGCGGGTTCAAGATCAAATCCGGTTGGCGAAAGAGGATTCGGCAAGCCGGCATTGGGATAGGCCGAGATGGCAACATCGGCCTTTTCGGAAAGCTCTTCGAGAAACGGATACATCAGATCAGGCCCGAGCGAGCAGTTAAGCCCCACAGAGAGCGGCTTCACATGCCGCACCGCATTCCAAAACGCCTCAACAGTCTGTGCGGAAATCATGGTCTCGCCGCCGCGTCCTACTGCCGCGGAAATCATGACCGGCAGCGCACTGCCATCCTCTTCGAAGACCTCCTGAATCGCGACTAGAGCCGCCTTGGCATTGAGAGAGTCGAAAATCGTTTCAACCAGCAACAGATCAGAACCCCCTGCGATGAGAGCGCGCACCTGTTCGGCATAAGCCTTCTTTACCTGATCGAAGGTGACCACACGAAAGCCCGGATCGTCCGCATCGGGCGAATTCGAGAGGGAGACCGTCAGCGGGCCGATAGCTCCAGCCACAAAGCGCTGGCGGCCTGTAGCGCTGGCAACGCGGTCGGCCCACTCGCGGCACTGCCGCGCCGACTGTTCATTGATTTCCCACGCAAGCCCGCTGAGGAATCGATCATCGATGACCTTCTGATAAAACTCCGGATTCTTGCGGCCGCCATGCTCGCGTGGATCATCCACGAAAAATTCGCTCTGCGCGATGCTGGTAGCGCCGAACGTATTGGTTTCAATGATGTCGGCCCCCGCTTCAAGAAAGCGCCGGTGGATATCGCCGATCATCCGCGGCTGCGTCAGTGTAAACAAGTCTCCGTTGTTCAGCAGGTCTTTCTTCGCGTCCTTGAAGCGCTCTCCCCGAATGTCGGACTCTTTCATTCCGTACGTACGAATGGTTGTGCCCATTGCGCCATCAATGATGGCAATTCTCTTTTCAAGAATCGCCTGGAGAGGATGCTGTGGAGTAGTCATGCCTTCGTAGGGTCCCTCGCGCACCGCTCCGCTCGATCGCATTTTGAGCCTGCGAAGCTTCCGGCCCTAGCAATGGCGATCAAGTGCGGTGGCTCGCCGTGCCGCATCTTTTTCACGGGATAGCGCCGAATCGTACCGTCTTCCCGCTGCACAGGCCATTCGCAGCAAATTGACCTGCGCTATGTTCATTTTACATAGCCAATTTGATTGGGCCGCGGGCGACCTTACGCCGATGCAGGCGACGCAGCGTCAAGGGTCATCAGGAGTTCCTACGCATGAGCACGGGCATTTGCTACCGCTGCTCTGGCATCGACGTCGGACTCCCCTCCGGCGGAGGCCCCTGCGACTCCGGCGCAGGCCCGGGAGGAGCCTTCGGCTTACGACGCCGCTTCACCGGAGGCCCCGACTTCGGCGCGCGTTTTGCTGTGCCGTTGGTCTTCGCCCCCGTCGTCTCGATCACCGCCCTCATCCAGTAGTCGCCCTGCGGATCTACCTCGATGCCGTGTACTTCGCGCTCGAATCCGGGAAAGCGCTTACCAAACTCCTCCGTCGCCAGGATCAGCCGGATCACCGCGCTCTCTTTCGATCCCAGCCGCTCCCCCGGCATGGCCACCGGAATGCCCGGCGGATACGGCACCAGCATCACGCCCGTGATGCGACCGGCCATATCAGTAAACTTCACCTTCTCCGTGCCATTTCGTAACAGCTTCTGATACGTTTGCGCCGGGGTCAGCACCTGGTCCGTATCCAGTTCGCACGCTTCGCCCACCAGTCCCGGCAGATTCAGCTGCACCATCGCCGCGTGCATTTCGTCGCTCAGCTCTTTGAGCGACACGTTGCGGTACCGGTTTGGATACTTCGCCACCAGCTCCGGCAGCGCCTCTTCGAGCGGAGCTTCCGTGTCATACAGCCGCTTGAACTCGAACAGATTCTCAAGCAGGCTTCCCCACTTGCCCTTACTGGTGCCTACCGAGAACAGCACCAGCACCGTGTAATCACCGGTGCGGGCGATTTCCACGCGCCGCGCATCCAGAAACTCCGTCAGAATCGCCGCCGGGATCCCCCACTCCGAGATCACGCCCTGCGCGTTGATCCCCGGCATCAGGATCGTCACCTTCGTCGGGTCGAGCATGCAATAGTCGTCCGCGATATCCGCATCCTGAAAGCCGTGCCACGCCTCACCAGGCTTCAGAGTCCAGCAGCGCGGCTGCGTAGCCAGTAATTCATCTTCTGCTTCCTCAAACAGCTGTTTCTCGCCTTCGAAATTGATCACGTGGTCCGGCTGGTACAACCGGAAGAACCAGCCTCCGCCGTCTTCTTCCGCCCGCAGCCGGTGCGCCACCGACGACATCGCCTTCCTAAAGCTGATCGCATCCTGGATCGTCTCGTTCATCAGCGTCGGGCCCGCCGGCTCTTCCATCATCGCTGCCGCTACATCCAGCGAAGCAATCAGCGGATAGAACGGCGACGTCGTCCCGTGCATCATGAACGATTCGTTGAACTGGTCGTAATCGAGCGCCGCCCGCGGACTCAGCTTGATATGCACCATCGACGCCATCGAAAACGCCGCCAGCATCTTGTGCGTCGACTGCACGGCAAACAGCAGCGGCCGGTTCGGCATCTCGTCCGGCACATCCATCGCAAAGCGCCCGCGATAAATCTGGTGAAACTTCGCGTACGCGTACCACGCCTCATCAAAGTGCACCCGCGGAACGCTCTGCGCCAGCTCCGCCACCACGCGATTCACGTCGTAACACAGCCCGTCGTATGTCGAATTCGTCACGACCGCGTACGTCGGCTCCTTCGACGCCGCACCCGCAGTCAGCGGACTCTCGTCAATGAGCTTCTTGATCGCCTCTGGACTGAACCGATGCAACGGCACCAGCCCGATCATCCCGTATCCATTCCGCGTCGGCGTCGCGAATACCGGCCGCGCCCCCGTCAGGGTCAGCGCGTGCGAGATCGACTTGTGGCAGTTCGCGTCAACCAGAACAATATCGTCCTGCCCGATCACTCCCTGGCCCACAATCCGGTTCGACGTCGACGACCCCGCCAGCACATAAAAGGTCCAGTCCGAGCCGAAGATCCGCGCCGCATTCCGCTCCGATTCTCCCGGAGGCCCGATGTGATCCAGCCACGACCCCAGCGGAGCCGTCGAGATCCCCAGGTCCGACCGCATCAGGTTCTCGCCGAAAAAGCGGTGAAACTCCATCCCCACCGGATGCTTCAGAAACGCCACGCCGCCCATGTGCCCGGGCGCGTCCCACGAGTATGCACCCTCATCCGTGTACTTCTTCAGCATGCGGAAATACGGGGGCAGCAGCTGCTCGTGATAGCGCTCCGCGGCAAAGTCCACGCGGCTGGCAATGAACGCCGGCGTATCCCCGAACAGGTGGATATACTCATGCACCTGCTTCACCACTTCGAGCGGAAGCTCGCTCACCAGCGTTCGATTCGCGATCAAAAAGATCGGGACCTTTTTATTGCGATGCCGCACTTCACGGATGATCTTGAGCGCCGCCATCTCGGCAAATTGGTGCTCGCCTTCGAGGTCCCAGTCGAGCAGAATCGCGCTGTGCGACGGGTCCGACTGCACCAGCGACAGCCCATCCTCGGGTGTCGACGTCCGGACAACTTCATACCCCTCTTTGCTGATCGCATCCACCAGTCGCTCCATGGCCCGGTCCGACACGGAGTCCGTGCCTCCCACCTCGCTCGCAATCAGCAGAACCCAACGACCCTCTTCCATATCTCCAAATCTTACAGGTGAATCGGGCGTGGATATTTACGGGAGGTGAAAGAGGAGACAAGGATATTCGGGTGCCCCAACTACAACCTCAACCAGTCGCCCGTTCCCTTCTTCGAGCGGTCCACTCCGACTCGATCTCCACCGGAAAGGCTTGAGCTCCCGTGAAGTCAGCTGCTTGAATATTTTTGAAGAACGCTCGCGAGCGTATCTCCCGCTAGTTCATCGGCAAAGAGATGAACATGCCCCGGCATGAGAACATAGGCCGCAATACGAAGACTCTGCCTCCTGCGGTCGCTTCGAGAATCCGCTTGGTGACATCTGTCTCCAGGAAGGACTAACGGCGATACGGCTGGACGTGACGAGTGAAAGTTCTTCGTCTGCTGATAATGTTTGAGACCCGCAGGCATGGCTATGTGAGAAGTGTACCCTCCCACCCTTCGCGCAAAACCTCGCGCGAAGGATGGGCCGCCCGAACAATTTGGGCCGTCCAGAGAATGAAGGTCCAGGCCTGCTCCCGGCAACTGCCACCCGATCGCGTTCGCCAAGGCAAGCTCACACCCGCCAGCGGATAGTCTTGCTTACTCCAATTGAGCAGGAATCTGGATCCACCTGCCCCTCGTCGTCCACTCAGCGTGCAGGTCACCATGCTTCAGCGGCTGCGACGCGCCGGCCCAGTCGGACCCGAGCAGATATTTCGTCTTCCATTTCCTGTCTCGCAGAGTGAAAGTTGGATACCTTCGGCCCTCCCTTGGCTGGCGCAAGTAGTCGCTTCCAGTGGTTTCCAGGACCCACTGTGCACAATCACGCCCTCCGGGATCCTGATAGTAGACACCGCCATCATCCGTGTCCTGCGGTGCCACGATGCATTTGTTCGAGTGTCTGTTCTTTATGTAGTAAACGGGGTTTCCATCCTCAAACACCGCCGCCCCATTCTGCACCACCGGCTCAAGCGCCCAGGTTGAACCTGCACTCGTGGCACTGATCCACCCGGAATACACGAGGTTATTATCAGGTTTGGCGCCATGGGCACCCCACTCCTCAGGAGTCTCTGCGACGTCGCCGTATTCAATACTGCGCAGCACAACGTCCGTCGGGGAAACCGTGCCCCGTCCCTTACCAATCTTCGAAAACAGGCCGTAAGAGACCAGCACGTTAGCTACCAGTGCTTGAGCATACAGCAGCATCTTCCCCAAATTATCGGACCACCGGGCCGGGACATTATTCTGGTCGGGGATTACCTTTTTCCAGCGCTCATCTAACGGCGATCCCGGGCTGTTCTCCCATGATTTGTACATGTCTAGTCCAAATTTGCCGACCGCCCTCCAATATTCGCTGGGATCGGACGGATTTACATCGGGTCTAACCAGAGGGAGGCCTGGCTCGACAAAATCACTCTTTGCAGCATGTTTACTCTGCGTCTTAAGCGCCCAGGCCTCAAAATAGTAGTGGCGCCAATCATCGGGAGGATAGTTGGGGAACAGCCCGCAATGCATCGGCTGGGCAAGGTCCTGAAGGTAGTGGATCGCGAGTCCTAGATAGTAGCCGCTCATAGCAGGATCGGACTCCTCGACGGCCTTTTGCCAATAGTAGGTTCCGAATTTATAGCCGTTCTTATCCATTCTTCCAAACCAGTCCCACCGGCCGCCTTCTCCTGTAGTGTGATTCCAGAAGTGCGCGCCGTAGATAAACCCTGTCGTATGCGGGTTCGATTCGGGCCTCCAGGCCTGCCACAACCCTCCGGGGAGATTGCCACGCAGGTTGTCGGCGTCGTAGATGCCCTGCTTGATGTTTACGCCGCTAACGGAACTCAGGCACCAGAGAGCGCTATTTCGCTCTTCCCGGCTCCACAGATTCGGATCTTGGCCAACGCCGCCAAACTTGGTGCGCTGCATGAGCAGGTCACAAGCGCGGTTGAAGATCCAAAGGTGAGTGTTGTGGTCTTCGTTGAACGGATAGCCCTCGTCCGCTGCATAGTGCGGCTTTATCTGTGGTGCGCGCTCTAACCCGAAAATCGCGTTGGATCCGAGTGTCCTGGTCAGTGAGACGGGATCGCCAGCCTTGGAAACAGAAAGCCACATTCCGTCTGCCGTCTGCAGGGTGTATCCACCACCTCCGCTCTTATTGTGATCCATAACAAGCGCCGCATATCCGTGTTCACTCATTCGGACCGCACCATTGATGACGGCGACATTACGGCTGCCCTCGGACAACTTCACCTTGCCCCGTTCGTCGCCCGATTCCAAAGGCGTCATGGCGAATCCGCTTGCCTCTCCGCTGGAGGGGGCTGACACCACCTGGTCCCCCACGACCTTTAACCACAGCTTCTGTCCACCGGATCCCATAGCGGAAATCATGTAGTGCTCGCCGTTATTGCCACAGCAGCATCGGCCCTGCATCAATGACGGAAAGTTTGTCGGCGGCGGTGCCGCCGCAGGTTTGAGTTCAGCATTTTCAGGCATTGTCGTTCTCTTTCCGGAGACGACGAAAGTATCGGGCCCGCGCCGCCCCCACCTTCGGCAGCAAAGGTATGCCATTTCCAGGCGTTGTACAAGGCCGGGTGCCCAAGTCAAGCGCGGGTGCCCCATCCTTTCGGCTGCCTTTGGTCGAAAGAGTGGGAAAGCACAACCTGAGGCCAACTGGACTGTGTAACCCTTGTCCTCCGGTATGATTCACCCCGGAGGTATCTTGTGAACAAAAAACTTTGGTTTTTATTTGCCGCAGTAATGGCCGTTCCCCTAGCTCTCATCGGACAGGAGAAACCGCAGGCGCCGGCTGCTCCGCCAGCCAATCCGATTACCGTAAGCGAAAAAGGTCTCTATTCAGTTATAAGCAACGCGGTAATAGGCGCCGCTCAGAAAATGCCGGAAGAAAACTACGGGTTCAAGCCAACACCCGAGGTTCGCAGTTTCGGCCAACTGGTTGGCCATGTGGCCGACGCTTCTTATATGTTCTGCTCGCAAGCCGTGGGTGAAGCGAATCCAAACAAGAACATCGAAAAAACAAAGACCTCAAAGGCTGATCTCGTGGCAGCGGTAAAGGACGCGGTCGCGTACTGCAACAATGCGTTCGACAGCATGACCGATGCCAAGGGCAGCGAGATGGTCAAACTCTTCAACTTCAGCCTGGCAAGGCTCACTTTGTTCTCGCTAAATACAGCGCACACCGATGAGCACTACGGGAACATGGTGACGTATATGCGACTCAAAGGACTTGTGCCGCCAACCAGCGAAAATCAGCCTGCGCAAAAGCCGAAGTAAACTCGACATCTGGTCGCGATCACAGGTGCCCCATACTGAGCGCTGCTGTTGCGCGAAGGGTGGGAAGCAAGACGCTGAGCACTGGCCGACAATTTCCCCAAACCAGCTACAATAGAAATAGAAATAGAGATAAGAAAAGCCCGGCCGAACCGCAGCCGGGCTTTGTTGTCTCTGCATCCAGGTGAGTTCCGTTTTGGCAACCTGACTCTCCGATGCCGACCAGGCGCTCTCGTATGCCCTTTAGAATCAGACCGAGTAAAATAACTCCAATGTTTTCACGCCCTTGTCAGCTCGAAGGTCCATAACTAGCGCAGAATGATAGAGTTGTCAATTTGGCGGGGGGGAGGGGGTCACCGCACGGACAGTTCCGGGAATGAAGTTCGCCGAAGATTCAGGACCGTGAAGGCAGAGGCCCCGAGAGGCTCAGGCGTGAGCGGCGGCCGAACTTCTCGGCCGCTCCACCGGCTTGGCGTTCGTCCGCTCCATAACGGAGTAGATCTCGGCAACGATGGCCAGCGCAATGCTCATTGGCTCCTTGGCCCCGATGTTCAGCCCCACCGGAGAATGCAGCCGCGACCGGCACTGTTCGACCGTAAGCCCCAACTCGGGACCGACCTCGCCGAGCAGCCGATCCGTTCGCTGGCGCGGCCCTAGGAGTCCGAGATATCCAACCGCGCTTGGCAAAAGCACCTGCAACGCCGCCCGGTCCTGCTCGTAGCTGTGCGTGAGGATCACTGCCGCGTCGCGTTCCGTCAGGCCAAGCTCGTCTGTAGACCAGGACGATAAGGAATGCCCCGCGAGCACACGGTCCGTCATCGGGAAGCGCTCCCGGTTAGCTAGGTGCGACCGGCCATCGGCGACGGTGGTGTGCCAGCCCAGCCTGCCCGCGAGTTCCACCAGGGGAATAGCATCATCCCCGCCCCCTACGACCAGCAGTCCTACCCGGGTCCCCACATACTCCGCAAAAAACCCTCGATCCCACAGCGACCGTTTTTCGCTAAGCGCTCGGTTTGCCAGAGCGATCGCCTCCACATCTTGAGCGGAGCCAAATAACAGTTCTCCATTCTCGTCGAGAGCAAAGCGGGTACCTACTTGACCGCCACCTGCGGCATCAATCGCAGAGAGAAACACCGCTTCTCTGCGTTCACTTAGGCTCTCCTCGAGCGCAACCAGCACTCGATCCGCTGCTTCGCCTCGCTCCAACAGGACACAGACGGTCCCGCCGCACCCGAGCCCAAACGGCATCTCGGAATCCTCATCGTAGAAGCTGCTGTACCGCTCGACGACAGGCCCGGACTCGGTGAGCCACCAGGCCTTCTTCTGGACCTCGGCCTCCAGGCACCCCCCGCTGATGGTTCCGGCACGCCGGCCCCCCCTCGTGACAAGCATCCGCGCTCCCGGCTTCCGGTAGGAGGAGCCTTCCACGGCAACCACCGTCGCCAGGCAGATTTCCTGTTTTCTTCTTCGTTCTTCTTTCCAGAGGGTCAGGATCGAGTCGAGCTCAGCCATGCTTCTATGCTACTCCGCGAGCACAACGAGCAGACAGGCCGCACGTGAAAGGCGCCATTAATGCAGTGAAAGGCGCGATTTATTCAGTGACCACGGCTTTCACTAGATTGCGGGGCGCATCTACGTTTACTCCGTGAAGGATGGCAGTGAAATAAGCAAACAACTGAAGCGGAACCACCTCAAGCAGAGGCAACAGGAATTCGCTTGCCGCCGGGACGCTGACCGAATGTTGGCTGAGCTTAGCAGCCGCCTCATCCCCTTCATTGGCAATGGAGAAGATGGTCGCTCCCTGCGCATGCAAGTCACGCATCAGTTGCAGCGTCTTCTGATAACGCAGCACAGAATCAGGATCGGACTCGTCGCGGGTCGCTAGCACGACGAGCGGAGCGTCGGGGCTTACCAAGGCATTGGGGCCGTGCTTCAATTCGCCGGCGGGATATCCTTCGGCCTGAATGTAAGCCGATTCCTTCATCTTGAGCGCGCCTTCCCGAGCGATGGCGTAGTGAACGGCTCGGCCAAGGTACAGAAAACCCCGGGCAGATCGGGTATCGCGGGCGATCCCGTCTATCTGAGACTCCCACTCTCCGAGCGTGGCTGCCAAAATGCCGGGCAAACGCTCGAGCAGATCGAGATGAGATGAAACCGTCTGTGCCGTCATGCGTCCACCGAGCCGCGCCAGATGGAGGGTTAGCAGATAAAGCACGCAAAGCTGGGTTGTGAAGCTCTTCGTGGCCGGAATGGCCTTCTCTTTACCCGCGATGGTGGGCAGGGAGGAATCAGCCTCCTGCGCCATTGTCGAATCGGGATTGTTGGTGATGGCTATGGTCTTGAGTCCGCGCGATTTTGCTTCTCGCAATGCGGCCAGTGTGTCGGCCGTCTCGCCGGACTGCGAGATGACCAGCACGCCCGGATCGTGCAGCGTATAGGCCGAGCGATAGACGTACTCGCTGGCGTACTCCACATCGACCGCCAGGCCCGCGAGGTCTTCGAGCATGATTTCGCCAGCCAGGCCAGCATGGCGGCTCGATCCGCTGGCGGCAATTACCAGCCTCTGGCGTCCGCGAAGGATCTGCGAAATGCCGGGAAACGAATCCAGAGAGAGCGATCCTTCAGGAGCGTAGTGGTCGATTGTCGCAGCCAGCACCTCCGGCTGCTCATAAATCTCCTGAAGCATTGCGTGAGGGTAGGTACGAGCCATGTAGCTTTTGGATTCCTTTGTTTTGGCGCAGTGGAGCGCATCCTTGCGTCACACTCTGCGCAAAGTTACCATGATGTATAGACAACTGTACCGAATTGCGGGTAAAAAGTCAGTTGCCACTTAGTCCGGTCCGCAACACTCTGAGGCCAAAGCCTTTCACGGGGTCAAAGGAACATGGCAGCACACCAAGCGCGCCGAACGTCAACCTCGCAGAGCTGCGGTGTACCGAGCCGCTATCGATTCGGGACGAGTGATGGCGGACCCGACCACGACGGCGTATGCGCCGAGCTCGATGGCCTTAGCTGCTTCCTCGGGCCGAGAGATATGACCTTCGACGATCAAGGGCACACGCAGAACCTTTATAAGGCGCGCGACCAGTTCCCAGTTGACCGTCCGAAAGCCGGCCGTTTCCGGAGTGAACCCATAAAGAGTGGTGGCCACCGCGTCAGCCCCAGCCTCTTGAACAGCCATCGACTCTTCGAAAGTTGCAATATCCGCCAGCACAGGCTTCCCGATCTCGGCCTGAACCCTGCGGAGGACGTCTTGCCAGGGTTCTGCTGCCGCCGATCGGTTCGAGGAACAGTCCAAGGCGATAATGTCGGCGCCGGCATCCGCAATCGATTTCGCGGAAACGAAGTCGGGAGTGATCGAAACTTCGTCGCCTATCCGGCGCTTCTGAATTCCGATAACCGGCACTCCGGTGTCACGCCGGAAGGCCTCAATGCACTCGACTCCGTTTGCGCGCAGCCCGCCTGCACCGCCTCGGACCGCCGACGCTGCGATTCGGCGCAACGTGTCGACATTGTCCAGCGGATCTCCAGGAGGGGCCTGGCAGGAAACAATCAGGGATCCGCGAAGACAGTCTGGAATCATCGAAAACCAGCTCCTGTACTCGCAAGTATTCGTATAGCAGTTCTTAAGAATACGTCATGCAGCCCATTGCCACTCAATGAACGAGGATGATCTGTGTCCAGAATTAGCGCCAGCCGGCGTCAGCATGAACAAACTGCGGTTCAGCCGCTCGATAAGAACGGATTCATACCGCTCTACTTTCAGATTCAGCGGGCCTTGATGGAGAAGATTCAGTCTGGCGAGCTATCCGAGGGCGATCCCCTTGCTTCCGAGGAGGAGCTCTCCCGCGCCTACCAGGTAAGCCGCATGACAGCGCGACAGGCGCTCCACGGATTGAAGACTAATGGGTACGCATACAGCGAAAAGGGCCGCGGAACCTTCGTCAGCCGTCCCAAACTCGAAAAAAATATACTTCACCTTCAGGGCTTTACTGAGGATATGCGACGCCGGGGAATGAAGCCGAGTTCCCGGCTGCTCGATCAGTCCGTGGTAGCAGCAGCGGCCGAACTTGTGGAAAAACTCAGGCTCGATGAGGGTGAGAAGGTGATGCGTTTGCGCCGGTTGCGCCTCGCCGACGGCATACCAATGGCACTTGAGGAGTCCCATATTCCTCTTCGCCACTTTCCCGGGCTCGAGCGGATCGATTTCGGAAAGCAGTCTCTCTATCACACTTTGCGAGAGCGCTATGGCGTTCGAGTCGGTTACGCCGATGAAACGATCGAAGCCCTCCCTGCCACTCGCGAGGAATCGGAACTACTGACCATAGCGCGGAAGGCAAGTGTGCTCTCGATCAGCCGGATCATCCTGACCACGCAAGAGTCGCCAATCGAGGCGGCCGTTTCCCGATACCGAGGCGACCGCTATCGTGCGTCGATTCGTGTTCCCGTTACGACGATCGAGTAAGGTGCGTCTAGTCCTGATAAAAATGATTGCAGTAAATGAAGACTTGGGACGCAATCGTCGTGGGGGCAGGACCAGCCGGTTGCGCGGCCGCTTACGACCTGGCGGTGCGCGGCCGTGAAGTACTGCTGATCGACAAAGCCGATTTTCCCCGGCAGAAGGCCTGTGCCGGCGGTCTGACCATCAAAGCCGCGAAGGCGCTTCGATATTCGATCGAGTCGGTAGTCCGGCAAAAAGTCGACCGAATCCTCATCGAGCGTGAGCCAGGCCGTACCACAACCCTGGCCCAGCGCTCGCCGTGCTGCTTTATGACAGTTCGGCAGGAATTCGATGACTTCTGCTTCCGCCAGACGGTCTCGGCTGGAGCCCGGTTTCGGCGTATTCGGGCTATCAATGCCATTGATCAGGATTTTTCGGACGTAGTCCTATCAGTCGATGGAGAGATGCTGCGTGCGCGGTTCGTAGTTGGCGCCGACGGTGTTCATAGCCGGATCAGGCAGCTCATCGGTATGGGCTCGGGTTGGTTCTGGCGCGGCTTTGCGCTTGAGGCAATAGTGCCACATGCGGGTGCCTCGGCTGAAGATCTGGCATTCGACTTTGCACCTGTTCGCGAAGGGTATGGATGGGTCTTTCCAAAGGGAGATCATCTCAACATCGGACTTTATTCTTACGCGGACGATGAAAAGATCGATCGCGTACGTCTCTCCGCCTATGTACGCAGCCGCTCGGCAACTGCAGATGCCGATTGCATTATTGGTCAGTACGCGGGCTTTGGAGCGGCGCGGCATAATCCTCTACCAGGAAGAGTCTTTCTTGCCGGCGATGCCGGAGGATTTGTCGATCCTTTGACCGGAGAAGGGATATATTTTGCGATAGCCAGCGGTCAAGCCGCTGCTGCTGCTATCGAAAGCAATCTCTCATCCGGGGAGCGAGCCCATGAGGAGTTCGCACGAGCCACTGCGCCGATTCGCGCCAATCTCGCCGTAGCTACCTCGGCTGCGCGTTGGTTCTATCGAAACCTCGACCTTGCGTATCGGCTGATCTCGATGCCGCTTCTTCACAAAACCGCCTTGAATGCCTTTGCCAATGGATCGGATTTGAGTAGACTCGCAGACCGGGTGAGAAAAATGCTTCCCGATGCTGTTTAAAAGGCAGTTTTGAAGAATTTTTGCCACCTCGGCGACACAATTGGCGTCTCGTCATAGACAGTTTCAGAAAAAGCGTTAAGATGGTTCTCGATTCTGAACGCCACTTCCTCGGCTATTAGCAACCGCACTGGAACCTTGAACGGGAAAGGACCAGAAGAATGCTTCCGAAATGGCTTCGAGTAGAGCGGATTGTGCGGTTGGCGGTCTTTACCGCACTTGCTCTCTCGGGACATGCATTCGCCGACGGGACGCAGCATACAACCAGTATCTTTGCGCCCTCTTCGACACCGGCGACCGAGATATATCACTTGTCGATGTTCGTCTTTGAGATCACGGGGGCCATCTTTGTCGTTGTTGGTGGTCTGCTCACGTTCGTGATTATCCGCTATCGGGCGCGCTCCGGCGATGACGAGAGTGAGCCGGCGCAAATTTACGGCAGCAATCAGGTCGAGCTGGCTTGGACAGTTATCCCTGTGCTGATCGTTGTTGTGCTCTTTCTCACAACCGCACGCGTGATCTTCGCCATTCAAGACGCACCGAAGCCAGCGGCAGCGCTCGAGGTCACATCCGTCGGCCACCAGTTCTGGTGGGAATTTCGCTATCCCAAGCAGGGCATTGACGCGGTGAATGAGTTGCATGTCCCGCTCAGCAGCACGGACCATCCCACGCCGACCTACATCAAGCTTCTTTCCGCCGACGTCGATCACAGCTTCTGGGTTCCAGAATTGGCGGGAAAGATCGACCTGATTCCGAATCACCCCAACGACGTGTGGATCGATCCGCTGCGTCCGGGCCTCTATCTTGGCCAGTGTGCGCAATTCTGCGGAGTCCAGCACGCAAATATGTTGCTGCGGGTCTACGTGGATACGCCCGAGCAGTTCGCCGCCTGGGCAGCCAATCAGGCCAAACCCGGTGTCCAGGATCCTTCTGTGGCGACAGGGCGGCACGTTTTTGAAACGCAGGCCTGCATGAACTGCCATACCGTCCAGGGCACGGTAGCTACCGGGCGATTCGGCCCTGACCTCACTCACCTCATGAGCCGCGACACGCTTGCCTCGGGAATGATTCCAAATACAAGAGACAACCTGAAGCAGTGGATCAAGGACCCTAACACGATCAAACCCGGTTGCCTGATGCCGGCCATGCAGCTGAGCGAAGATCAGCTGGACCAGGTCACAAATTACCTGGAAACGTTGAAATAGAGGAACGATGGCGGACAGCACTCTTCCAATTCACGGCTCTCTAGACTTGACGCCGCCCCGCGAGCATGAAAGCACCTGGCTCGAAACGCTGCACTCCTGGGTGGTTACGGTAGACCACAAGAAGCTTGGCCTCATGTACATGATGATGTCCATCTTCTTTCTTCTCGTGGCGGGCGCGGAGGTTCTCTGCATCCGCATTCAGCTTGCAGTACCGAACAATCATTTTTTATCTCCGCAGACCTTTAACCGTTTTTTCACGATGCACGGAACCACCATGGTCTTTCTGGTGGGCATGCCTCTCGTCTTCGCTTGGGCGAACTACATCATTCCGCTGCAGATCGGCGCCCGAGATATGGCGTTTCCCCGCCTCAACGCTTTCAGCTTCTGGCTAACTTTATTTGGCGGCCTCCTGCTCTATTACAGCTTCATCGGCGGTCCCGGGCTTTACGGAACCGGCAGCGCGCCGGACGTCACGTGGTGGGCCTACGCGCCGTTGACCGCAAAGGCCTTCTCCCCCGGACATGCCACGGATTACTGGGCCCTGGCCCTTATCGTCACAGGGTTCGGAACAGTCGGCGGCGGAATCAATATCCTCGCGACGGTAATTTCCATGCGCTGTAAGGGCATGACGCTGATGCGCATGCCGCTCTTCAGCTGGGTAATGTTCGTTGACGGCGCCTTTGTGCTGATCGTTATTACGCCACTCACAGCTGCACAGATCATGCTGCTGATCGACCGATATCTCGGAGGCCATTTCTTCGATACTCAAGCCGGGGGCTCGGCCACAGTATGGATGCATTTCTTCTGGATCTTCGGTCATCCCGAGGTCTATGTGCTGGTGTTTCCTGCCTTTGCCATCGCCAGCGAGATCATTCCGGTCTTTTCGCGCAAGGGTATCTTCGGATATCCCGCCATGGTAGCGGCCGTAGTCGGCATCGCGTTCGTCAGCCTCGGAGTCTGGGCGCATCACATGTTCACCGTCGGGATGACCTCGGCGGGAAATGCCTTCTTTACACTTTCGACCGAGCTTGTGGGTATTCCGACGGGCATCAAGATCTTCAACTGGCTGGCAACGATGTGGGGGGGCAAGATACGGTTCGCTACGCCGATGCTGTTCAGCACTGCATTTCTGTTTCAATTCCTCTGTGCCGGACTCACAGGCATTATGCTCTCTGTCGCCCCGTGGAACTGGCAGGTTCACGGTTCCTACTTCGTGATTGCACATTTTCACTATGTGCTGGTGGGCGCTATCGTGTTCATGGTCTTCGCGGGCATCTACTATTGGTTCCCGAAGGCGACCGGTCGCATGATGGACGAAAAGCTCGGGAAATGGCACTTCTGGCTTTTCTTCATCGGATTCCATCTCACCTTCGACATCATGCACTTCGTCGGCTTTGAGGGGATGCCTCGCTGGATCTACACCTATCCGGCGGACCGCGGCTGGGAACACCTGAACATGATCATCTCCATCGGCGGACTGATTCAGGGAATCGCCGTGCTTATTTTTGCCTATAACCTGTTCTACTCGTTGTTCAAAGGCAAAATTGCCGGAAACGATCCTTGGGATGCATGGACTCTCGAGTGGGCGACCTCCTCACCACCGCCCGTTTATAACTTTGCCACCGACCCGGTAGTGCGTAGCGCCCGTCCTCTGTGGGACTTGAAGCACCCCGAGAATCCCGACTGGAAGTACGACTAAATGACTGATTGGACCGATCGAAAATGAGTGCGATCCCTTTGGTTCCCACCAGCCCTGAACAAGAATGGCACTTGCCCTCCAAGGGTCGCATCGGCATGTATGGCCTCATCATCGCCGAGTCCGCCATTTTTACTATCTTCGTTGTTGCGTACGTTTACTACATTGGCAAGAGTCTCTACGGACCGACGCCAGAGCAAGTGCTCGATGTGCCGATCTTGAATACGATTTGCCTACTCTCGAGCAGCGTTACGATCTGGCTCTCGGAGCGCGCGATCGAACGTGGCAATATCCGGACCTTCGGCCTCTGGTGGGCGGCTACCATTGCTCTCGGCGCCATCTTTCTGGTCGGCACTGGAATCGAGTGGTACAAGCTGATCTACCACGACGGACTGACGATCAGCACCAACCTGTTCGGAACAACGTTTTACTCCCTTGTCGGCCTGCATGCTACTCACGTCATAATTGGTCTCATCATGCTCACTCTCGTGTTGCTGTTCACTGTGACCGGCCATGTGCGACACGAGCACTCAGAGCGAGTTCAGGTATTGGCCCTCTATTGGCACTTTGTGGACGCAGTATGGGTCGTCGTGTTTACGGTGGTCTACATCGTCGGACGATAACGGCGGATATTCAGCGAGATCTATATGAGTGATCCTCAAAAACCCGGAAGCCACACAGAGACGATCCATCTGCCGGCACCCACCGCTTGGCCTATTGTTCTCGCATTCGGCGCAACTCTTCTGTTTGCCGGATTGGTCACCAATCCGTGGATCTCCGTGCTTGGCGGCATCATGATGGTCAGCGGCGCAGTGGGATGGTTTCGGCAGATCCTTCCGCATGAGGTGCACGAAGACATTCCCGTCGTTGTTGAAGAGATCACGATCACGACCACACGCCGGCAGGTCGAACAGATCGTCATCCCCGAGGGTGATCGTGCGCGCCTTCCGGTCGAGACTTATCCGCTCATTTCCGGAATCAAGGGCGGCCTTGCCGGCGGCGTAGTCATGATCGTGCCAGCGTTGTTGTATGGCCTCATCGCCCAGCACAGCATCTGGTATCCGATCAACCTTCTCGGAGGCGCGGGCGTGGCCAACTGGCGCAATCCCACGACAGCCGACATTGCGGCGTTTCACTGGGAGGGTCTCTTTGTCGCCAACGCCATCCATTGGACCACCTGCATCCTCGTCGGCCTGCTCTATGGAGCCATGCTGCCGATGCTTCCGCGGCGTCCAGTCCTCCTTGGAGGCGTGATCGCTCCGGTTCTGTGGACGGGCCTCCTGCATTCCGTTATGGGCGTCGTCAATCCGGTTCTTGATGCGCACATTGCCTGGGGCTGGTTCCTCATCTCGCAAGTCGCTTACGGTATCACGGCGGGACTCGTGGTCGCACGACAGGAGCGCATCCGAACCACGCAATCTCTGCCCTTTGCCATGCGAATGGGACTTGAAACTCCTGGACTCACACACGAACCCCGCGACGAGGACAAGCACTGATGAAATGGGAAGCGCTCGCCCCCGTCGCTCTGCTGCTTGTCGCCGGATGCAACCAGATGCCCGGCACGCCGAAACCTGGCCCTGAAGTGCCGCGCCCCGACACGGTCACCGATTTCGCCACGCTGTACAACGAGAACTGCGCAGGATGCCACGGGCCCGGCGGTCAGAACGGCGCGGCCTACGACCTGGCGAATCCCGTTTATCAATCCTGGGTGGATGACGCGACCCTGCAAAAAATCATCGCGAACGGGGAGCCGGGCACACAGATGCCTGCGTTCGGACAGAGCGCGGGGGGATTTCTCACCGACACACAGGTCGATGCCATGGTGCACGGAATGCGATCGGCATGGCAGAAATCCGGCGCAATGGGCGGTCCGCAGCCTCCTCCCTACGCGACTACGACTGGCGACGTTGCCCATGGTCAGGCCACATATCAGGCAGCGTGCGCCAGGTGTCACGAACAGAAGAATGGCAAGATTACCGACCCAAATTATCTGGCGCTGGTCAATGACCAGACACTTCGCACCATCATCGTGGCCGGGCGTCCGGACGTGTCCCATCCGAACTGGCAAGGCGACATCGCAGGTCGCCCCTTAACCGATCAGGAAGTAACGGACCTTGTAGCGTGGCTTGGGTCGCTGCGCGTCCCGACACCGGGCCAGCCATATGCCCATTGAGGAAGCTCTATGACCGATCCCGTCACGGAAGAACCAAAAGTCACTCAAGACGACCCTCGTGTCGTATCGCGCCGTTGGATGCTTCTCAAGCTTGGCGTACTGATCAATGCGGCAGTGGGAGTCGCCGTCGCCTTTCCAGTGGTCAGATATCTGCTTGCCCCGGTGAAGCGCAAGGGAGCATATAATTCCTGGGTAACGCTCGGGCCTGTCGATCAGTTCCCCATGGGCGAAACGCGCCTCGCAACATACCTAAATCCAGTCAATGAGCCCTGGGATGGAGACACCGCAAAAACTCCCTGCTGGGTGCGGCACATCGACCAGTCCACTTTCCAGGTTTTTGCCATCAACTGCGCACATCTCGGATGCCCCGTGCGCTGGTTCCCGCAGTCCGGGCTATTCATGTGCCCCTGCCACGGTGGCGTCTACTATGCCGACGGCTCTCGCGCTTCCGGTCCGCCGGAGCGCGGCATGTTCGAGTACAAATATAGGATTGTCGGAAACGAGCTTCAGATCAGCGCGGGACAGTTGCCCACGCTTTCCACCGAAGCCAAAAACGTCTTTCGCGTACTGAATAACGAAAAAGGACGCGGCCCATGCGCTGGCTGAAGCAGATCTATAACTGGGTTGAATTCCGTCTTCAGCTGCAGGCGCCAGTCGAAGAAGCCGTCCTGCATCCTGTGCCGCGCAATACCGCCAGCTGGTGGTATGTGTTCGGCAGTGCAGCATTCACGCTGCTAATGCTGCAGATCGTTACCGGCATTCTCCTCGCGCTTGTTTATGTGCCGTCCGCCGCCAATGCCTGGAACAACCTCGAGATGCTCAACCATGATCTGCCTCTCGGCTGGTTCCTACGCGGGATGCATTTCTGGGGCTCGAATTTCATGGTGGCGGTGGTGCTCATCCACATGGCGCAGGTGTTTCTCTTCGGGGCCTATAAGTTCCCGCGCGAGCTCACCTGGATCATCGGCGTTTTTCTGTTGCTCATGACGCTCGGTATGGCTTTCACCGGGCAGGTCATGCGCTTCGACCAGGATGCTTATTGGGGACTGGGCATCGGAGCCTCCATTTTGAGCCGTGTGCCACTGATCGGCGGTCCGCTCGTTCATCTCCTGATTGGCGGTCCCATCATTGCCGGAGCTACGCTATCGCGGTTCTTCGCCCTGCACGTTTTTATCATTCCCGGGACTCTTCTGATCCTCGTCGCGGCACATGTCTGGATGGTGCTGAAACTCGGCATCAACGACTGGCCCATGCCCGGACGACCGGTGCGCCGCGCTACTTATATGGCGGAATACCACAGACTTTCTCACGAGGATGGATTTCCGTTCTTTCCCGCAGCTTTCTGGAAAGATTTGATCTTCTCCGGTGCCGTACTTGCGGCGGTCGCGGTGTGCGCTGCGGTGTTCGGTCCCTACGGCCCGACAGGGTTCCCCGATCCCACGATCATTCAAACCGTACCCAAACCAGATTTCTATTTTCTCTGGCTCTATGCGGTTCTCGCCTATCTGCCTCCAGAGCTTGAGACGCCCTTCATTCTCACCGTGCCTTTGCTTGCAATTGCGTTCCTTGTTGCACTGCCTTTCTTCGCTGGGGAAGGTGAAAAAAGCTGGCATCGGCGGCCCGTTGCGGTGCTGGTGCTCGCGACCGTTGCCGTCGCTTTTGGAGTCTTTACGCATCTGGGTACATTCACTCCCTGGAGCCCGATCATGAACGCCTGGAGCAGCGACACCGTTCCGGATAAGTTTCTGCATGAACTCTCGCCCCTTGAGCGGCAGGGAGCCGTAGTCTTTCAGGCCAAACAATGCCGGAACTGCCACTCCCTTGACCATGTAGGCGGACAGCGCGGACCGGCGCTCGACGATGTGGCCACGAGACTCACCGAAGATCAACTGATTCGGCAGGTGCTGCAGGGCGGCGGAAATATGCCGGCTTACGGCAAGAACCTGTCGCCCGCGGAGACTACTGCGCTGGTCAAGTTTTTGGTCACGTTGCATCCGCCCGGTCAGCGGCCCGCGACCAATGCCGCCGGCCCTCCCACGGCTGAGCTAAACCCTCCGGCGAAGCAGTAGATGTTTAATTCATTTTTCACGGCCTGGAGCTTCCCGCCCTGGATATGTCTGTCGCTTGAGGTTACGGCCATCATTTACTGGCGCGGGTGGCTGCAAATCCGCCGAACGCGCCCCACATTCTTTCCCGGCTGGCGATTGGGCTGCTTTCTTGCTGGCATCGGATTACTTACCATCGCAATCGCTTCGCCCATCGACACTTTCAGCGACCAGTTGCTGTTTCTGCACATGCTGCAGCACTTTATCCTGATGTGCCTCGTCCCGCCCCTGATCGTGCTCGCCTCGCCTATCGTGCCGCTGCTTCGAGGCTTGCCGCGATGGTTTGTGCGTCCTATACTCGGCCCGCTGATCCGAACCACATGGCTCCGTAGCTTCTTCAAGCTGCTCGTCACTCCGCGGGTTGCGTGGTTCGTCATGAATGCGGCCTACATCGGCTGGCATATTCCCGCCGCGTATGAGCTCGCACTCGGATCATGGCGATGGCACGCAGTCGAGCATGCCTCCTTCCTCTTCGGCAGCATTCTCTTCTGGTGGCCAGTAATCCGGCCATGGCCGAGCCGCTACACCAGCTCGCAGTGGTTGTTGCTGCCGTATCTTCTAAGCGCGGACATCGTCAACACTGCAGTTTCTGCGATGCTCTGTTTCTCAGGACGTGTTCTGTACCCCAGCTACGCGGAGGAGTCGCACCTTTTGGCCATAAGCCCGCTTGCCGATCAAGCCGCCGCGGGAGCACTCATGTGGGTCTTTGGATCTATTGTGTTTCTGGTGCCGGCCATGTACATCACCATGCGGCTGCTCTCCTCTCCCCAACGTTCCATTTTTGTCCGCCGCATCCCAAGCCACTGACCTGATTCAAATTTCTTTCTGAATTTTCCCTAAAGGCCACAATCTCCCGTCCTGCAAAGGGTTTTTACCTCGTGTCGAGATCGGGCATCTAACGTTAAGAAACTGACACTTAGCGGCCAAGTACCCTGTACACGCAGATCGCCGCATCCGCATTCGGCCCTGGAATCGCTAAGATAAAACTATGGTTCTACGATTAGGCCGGTCTGGCTTTGTTGCCTTTGTTATTTGCCTTTTTGGAATTCCTGTATTCGCCGATCCCGCGCCGTTCGATCTGGCGGGCCCGAGAATCGAAGTAAAGGTCAGGCACGGCGACCAAATGCTTCCTATTACCGGTGTACCGAACCTGACCGCAGGCGACAAACTCTTCATCTATCCTGATTTCCCGCCGGGCCAGGCGGCTCATTACTTGTTGATCGCTGCGTTCCTGCGCGGATCGACGAATCCGCCCCCTGAAACCTGGTTTTTCAAGCTGGAGACATGGGATAAGAGGGCGGTCGAGGGACTCCACGTCACCGTGCCCGATGGTGCGCAACAGGTCCTGCTCTTTCTCGCTCCCGAAACGGGTGGTGACTTCAAGACTCTGATGAACGCCGTCCGCGGCCGCCCCGGAGCCTTTGTGCGAGCCAGCCAGGACCTCAATCAGGCAAGTCTCGACCGCACCCGACTTGATGCGTATCTCAGCGCCGTCCGCAAGATCAATTCAACCGACTCAAGCAAGCTCAAGGACGCCACTCCTCTACTCGCACGGAGCCTTGGAATCAAGCTCGACAAGGATTGTCTCGAAAAGGATGTTGAGGAGCAGGCATCGTGCCTCACGCAGAAGGAGGACAGCCTAATCCTCAACGACGGCCACAGCGTATCCATCGTTGGCGCGCTTACTACCGGTGCTGCCAGCGACCTCGGCATGCAGGCTTCGCTTACTCCGCAGGCGAGCTTCGGATACTACAGCCCTTACGTCGCGTCGATCATAGATATCGCGCGGATATTGGACTCTATCCACACTGCGGAATACCAATACATCCCCGCTCTGGGGATTCACCATGATGATGGCCTGGACCTGAAACTCAACACGGCACCGTCCTTTCATAACCCAAAGTCCGTGCTGGTCATCGCGCTGCCACCAGTGGAAGCATCGCATCCGCCGCCGCTTCGCCCAGTCGATGAAAAGCAGGTTTTCTGTGCCACGAAAAGTAATGTTGTGTTACCCGCCGATGGCGCACCGTTGGTGTTCTCCACCGACTACGCGCGCAATTTGGTGCTCCAGATCAAGCAAAGCGGCAAACAAGTGGAGTTCCCGCTGAAAGCAGATCCCGCGGAAGGTGGACTGGTGGTCGATAACAAAGCGACTGAAAAGGCTAATCAGAGCGCGGCCGTACTCCACGGCTCTCTTACCGGGACAATTCATGGATATTGGGGCTTCTCGCCGTTTGAGGGACCCGCATTTCATCTGCAGAGCCCCGGCGAACAAAAATGGAAGCTGAATGCTGCAGATCAGGAAGCCCTCATTGTGGGCGGCGATGACACGCTTCACTTCCACGCGAACAACGCGACCTGCGTTGACAGCGTCCAGTTTCGAAATTCTCAAGGCAAGGACGTGACGGCGCAGTGGAAAGTTACGGCGCCGGACAGCCTCGAGGTCACCTTGCCTCTTAAAGACGAGCAGCCCGGCCCACTCACCCTGCAGATCAAACAATACGGTCTTTCCAAAATAGATGAGGTACCCCTGCGTTCCTTTGCCGTCGCGGGACAGCTCGACAGCTTTACTCTGCACGCCGGCGATACCGAAGCAACGCTCACTGGAAGCCACCTCGATGAAGTGGCCGGCGTCGATGTGCATGGTGTCCGGTTCGAGGCACAGAAGGTCTCGCAACAGGATGGAAAGGAACAGCTAGCGCTCGTCGCGAAAGATCCCAAGGCCGATGGCCTTGCCCAGGGCGACCACATCAACGCCGCCGTAACCCTCCGCGATGGCCGCACTGAGAACATTCAAGCGACCGTTCTGGGGCCACGTCCCAAGGTCAATCTGATGAGCAAGAGCGTGGAGTTGGGCGGAGCCGGTTCGGCCACCACAAACATCCAGCTGGCCGGCCAACACGAATTGCCACAGAACAGTCAGCTTGTCTTTTCCCTGAAGGCGCAAACGCCGCCGGCGTTCTCACGTAACGACAAGATCGAGGTCGCCACCGAAGATGGACTTTATTCGACCCTGCTCGGCATTCCCGACGGAACCCTCACTCTTCAGGATTCGAAGACTGCTCTTGCGACGCTGAACCCCGCAAAGGCATTCGGAAGTTCGGCGTTCGGCCCGCTTCATTTTCGAATGATTGATGGAAATGACGTCAAGGGCGACTGGCAGCCACTGGTCACGCTGGTTCGATTGCCGAACCTGGAGAGCCTCAAGTGCCCTGCCGCCACGGATCAGCCGTGTTCGCTGGATGGGTCGGAATTGTTCCTACTCGATTCGGTATCCAGCGACTCCGCATTCACCAATCCGGTGCAGGTGCCGGACGGGTTCCCTGGGAGTGAGCTGTCGGTGCCGCATCCGACGGGTGCCGGGCTATACATCAAGCTGCGGGATGATCCTACCGTAGTGAATCTGGTTACTCTGTCGGCCCAACCACTGACACCAGCGAAGGCACAGTCGGCGTCAGGGCGACAGCCCCGACGCGGGAGCAGCGCCGCTGCCGCTCCCCAGCCGGTGTCATCCGCTTCCCCGGGACCGTAAGTCCTGCGGCGGCCAGCCTTGTATGCTACAAGCGGGAACCGCCAGCGATGCCGTACCGGCACTCAATCCGAGGGGTCACCTATGCCTTCGAGGACCTCAGGGTTCTTCTGGCCAAGGCGTCACCGCCACGCAGCGGGGACGAACTGGCGGGGATTGCGGCAGCAAGTGGTTCCGAACGGGTCGCTGCCCAAATGGCATTAGCCGATCTTCCGCTGTCGGAGTTCCTCACGCAGGACCTGATTCCCTACGAGGATGACGAGGTCACGCGACTGATCGTGGACTGGCACGATCGGGCCGCTTTCGCCCCGTTGGCCAGCCTCACCGTGGGCGAGTTCCGGGACTGGCTGCTCGATGAGGAGGCAACGGGTGAGCTGCTGGCGGGACTTGCGAAGGCGCTCACGCCGGAGATGGTCGGCGCCGTGTCCAAGCTCATGCGGCTGCAAGACCTGGTACTCGTGGCGCGAAAGGTCAGGGTGGTGACGCGGTTTCGCACAACCGTCGGATTGCCGGGGACACTATGCTCGCGGCTGCAGCCGAACCATCCGACTGACGATCCGGCGGGCATTGCGGCGTCCATCCTCGACGGGCTACTGCTCGGTGCGGGAGATGCGGTGATCGGCATCAATCCCGTATCGGACAACGTAGCGACGGTCACGACACTGCTGCATATGGTCGACCGCGTGCGGGAGCGGTATGAGATCCCGACGCAGAGTTGTGTGCTAGCGCATATCACGACACAGCTCAAGGCGCTCGAGCGCGGCGCTCCGGCGGATCTGCTCTTCCAGTCAATCGGCGGGACGGAGCAGACCAACACGTCGTTCGGGGTGAGCCTGGCGCTGTTGGATGAGGCATACGATGCAGGACTCGCGCTCGAAAGGGGGACCATCGGGCAGAACGTGATGTACTTCGAGACGGGGCAAGGCAGCGCGCTATCTGCCAACGCTCATCACGGCGTCGACCAGCAGACGTGCGAGGCAAGAGCCTACGCGGTGGCGCGGAGGTACAACCCAATGCTGGTCAATACAGTCGTCGGGTTCATCGGGCCCGAGTATCTGTACGACGGCAAGCAGATCCTTCGTGCGGGCCTGGAAGACCACTTCTGCGGCAAGCTGCTGGGGCTGCCGATGGGATGCGACGTCTGCTACACGACGCACGCCGAAGCCAACGACGACGACATGGATGCGCTCATGACGATGCTCGGTGTTGCTGGCGTGAACTACATCATGGGCGTTCCAGGCGCCGACGATGTGATGCTCAACTACCAGAGCACCTCGTTCCACGACATCGCGTACCTGCGGTCGGCGCTCGGACTTCGTCCTGCTCCGGAGTTCGAGGCATGGCTTGAGCGCGGCGCGCGCAGAGAGCTTTCCATACAAGGATTGCTGAACGCATGAGCGAGGCTCTGGACCGCAGCAGACTGCGCGCATACACAAATGCGCGAGTTGCCCTACGCAGCGCAGGGCGCAGCCTTGCGACCTCGGAACTGCTAGACATGGCAGGGTCCCTTGCCGAGGCGAGAGATGCGGTCCATGCAAGGCTGAGCACGATCACGCTAGTTCCGCAGCTCGCAGCGCTCGGGCTCGAGGTTTTTTTGGTAAAGAGCGCGGCTGGGGACCGGGGGGAGTATCTGCGGCGTCCGGACCTGGGGCGCCGGTTATCGGCCGAGTCGCGGGCCGCGCTAGAAGAGTCATGCGAGCCCACTCAAAGCCAACGTCTGCCTTTGAGTGGGGCACCGAGACTCGTGATTGTCGTCGCCGACGGGTTGTCGGCCCTGGCCGCGGAGCGGCATGCGGTTCCGGTCGTCGATTCCCTTCTGCCGGCGTTAGTCGACTGGCGAGTCGGGCCGGTGGTTGTGGCTGAGGAGGCGCGCGTTGCAATTGGTGACCAGATTGGCGAGGTACTTGGGGCTGCGGCGACTCTTTTGCTGATCGGCGAGCGGCCGGGGCTGAGCGCTCCGGATTCGCTGGGAGCATACATCACCTGGGCACCCAAGGTAGGGCGAAGCGACGCGGAGCGGAACTGCGTCTCGAATATCCGGCCGGAGGGGCTAAGCTACTCACTCGCTGCCGGCAGGATCGCCGGTTACCTGGCGCAGGCGCGACGGCTGCGACTGACCGGCATCGCCCTCAAGGAAGAGGCGGGTCAACTGGAGGCTTGAGGGGACCCCCCTCCCCACCCCGAAATTGGACGATGTGCCGCAGTTCATTGAGTCCATGGATTTTGCGGGCAGATCATGGCGCCGTTGCCCGGTGTAACTCATTGATTTGAGCAATTTTGCGAGTTTCTCCTATGTTTTCTATGAGGTACGGGGCGGTCCCGCCTGGGCCCGGCACAGCCGCTCTCCCAGTTCGGTGCAACGACGGGTGTAGCGGTCCATGATCCTGAGGACCCATTCCTGCGAAATCTCATGGTTGAGGACCGCCTCGACGACCTCCGTCCATACCGCGATAGCCTGGTTGGGTCGCATCCTCGAAATACTGCGATAAAGCGCGTACCAGCGGTAGGATTTGCGCGTTGCAGGCCGGCGCGGGCCGGAGACGCGGCGTGCGGGATCGTGGTGGTAGCAGAAATGGCGGCCGCGGATGGCCGGAGCGCCGCAGGTCTTTCCGGTGGAGTTGGGCAAGGTACATAGCGGAACCATGGATCGCCTCCTCGAAAGAAAAAGCCCGCCGGCGTGGCGGGCTGAATTCAGTCTCTAGTTCAATTTTAACGGGTTGGGAAGAAAGTTCGGCCACGTCGAGAGCGCGCCTTTGTCATTCAGCATAAAGAGGTTGCGCCGATGAGTGTGACCGCGGGGTCTTGACATAAAGGCAGAGCACAGGGCTCAGAGCTCAGAGCTCAGAAAGGCTCCCACGTCCCGGAAGCGGGACATGGGGCCCCCGGCTCAGGGCTCAGGGCTCAGAAAAGGCAAATCCGTGGCTTCGCACCTCGCAAGACAGGCGCAGGGCTAAGGACACGGGAAAAGACATTCCCAGTCCTTCCCATAGTCATCCGAGTGGAGTACTATGCTTCGCATAGTCATTCGAGGGGAGAGCAGGTGTGGCTTTAAAAAGACCTCCAGAGGCGGGAGACGTTCTTCAGGGCACGCTGGACATGTTGATCCTGCGGACGTTGGTGATGGGACCGGCACATGGGCACACGATTGCGCGTGTCATCGAGAGCACTTCAGAAAATGCGCTGGAGGTCGAACAGGGATCGCTGTATCCCGCCCTGCATCGACTTGAGGACCGGGGCCTTGTTTCGTCCGAGTGGGGCGTGAGTGAGAACAATCGCAAGGCGAAGTTTTACCGGCTAACGAGCAAGGGCCGGAAAGAGTTGGGTGCAGCAGCGGGGCGCTGGCGGAGGATGACCCGCGCCATCGGCCTGATTCTCGGAGAATCGTTTGACTAACAGCAGGAGGTACCCAGATGAACGTGCGGCGCTTCACGGATCGCAGCAAGAAGGATGAAGACCTGGCGGAGGAAATCGCGTCTCACCTCGCTCACGAGGAGGATGCGAATGCGGCGCGCGGGCTCTCTCCTGAAGAAGCCCGGCGGCAGGCTCGCGTGCGTTTCGGAAATCCGCGGGTAGTTCAGGAGCGGGTGTGGGATTATCGTTCGCTTCCCTGGATCGAAGACATTTGGCGCGATCTGCGCTTTGCGCTGCGGGGCCTGCGGAAGACGCCTGGATTTACGATCATCGCGGTTCTAGTGATCGCGGTTGGGATCGGCGTAAACACAGCGGTTTTTTCCGTGATCAACACGGTGCTGCTTAAGCCGCTTACGTACCCAAACCCGCAGGAGCTGGTAGAGCTGAGGAATGTCAGCGCGCAGGGATCTTTTCCGGGCGCGAACATTCCGAAGTTCAACATCTGGCATCAGCAGACCAGTATTTTTCGGCAGGTTGCGGCCTATGACTTTGGCGGCGCCGGGATGAACATCACCGGCGGCGACCATCCCGAACAGGTGCAAGGGATGCACGTCTCCGCGGACTACTTTGCGATGTTTGGGGCGCCGATTGTTGCCGGGCGCACCTTCACCGCCGCGGAAGACAGTCCGCATGGCGGGCGGGTTACGGTGCTGAGCTACGGGCTATGGACGAGCCGCTACGGGGCGAACCCGAATATCGTGGGATCTACCATTCAGCTTGATGGGGAGCCGTATCTCATTGTGGGCGTGATCGGGCGCGGCTTTGTAACCGACATTCCGGCCGATCTGTGGGTGCCGTTCCAGTTTGATCTGACATCGCAGGATATGGCGCATTACTTTACCGTGGCTGCGCGACTCAAGCCGGGCGTGACAGTCCCACAAGCGAATGCGCAGCTCCGGCTTGCGGCGGACCAATACCGCCGCGATTACGGCGAACACTCACTTCCCCCGGGCGGTGGATTTGGAGTCGCATCTCTGCAGGAATCAACGATCGGCGACACGCGATTCCCGCTTCTAGTGCTGCTCGGAGCGGTGGGATTTGTGCTGTTGATTGCCTGTGCCAATGTCGCCAACCTGCTGCTGGCAAGGGCGTCGGCGAGGAAACGTGAGTTTGCCACACGCGCGGCACTGGGTGCAGGCCGCGGGCAGATTATCCGGCAGCTTCTGATCGAGAGCCTCACGCTGTCGCTCTCGGGCGGCGTGCTCGGGCTTGTGTTTGGATTTCTCGGCGTTCGTATCTTGCTCGGTCTCAATCCCGGCGATATTCCGCGTATTGGAGAAGACGGCTCGGCCGTTACGCTCGATGTTCATGTCCTGCTCTTCACGCTGGGAACCGCGGTTCTGACGGGCATACTTTTCGGGTTGGTGCCAGCGCTGAGCGCGTCGCGGCCAAACCTGGTTGCGGCCCTAAACGACAGCGGCGGCCGCTCGGGGATTGGTTTTCGCAGCGGCAAGCTGCGCTCGGTGCTGGTGATCAGCGAAATGGCGATTGCCCTGGTGCTTGTTATCGGGGCGGCGCTGCTCATTCGGACATTTCTGAAGCTGCAGGCGGTCGATCTGGGCTTCGCGACGCACAACGTGATCAGCATGGCAATGTCGGTCAGCGGCGACCGGTTCCAGAAGACTGCGCCGGTGGCGCAGGTGATCCACGACGGTACGGAGCGCGTGCTGGCAGTTCCCGGAGTCGTTGATGTGGGCGTGTCGAACTGCCTGCCGATGGAGCGTCCGTTTGGTATGTCGTTTGACGTGGTTGGCCGGCCGAAGGGAAATTCGCCTGTTACCGGAGGGGCGTTTTTCTATTCCGTCTCGTGGCGATACTTCAATGCGCTGAAAATTCCACTTCTCCGCGGACGCGAATTTACGGAGCAGGATGATGGGGCCGCACCTGGGGTTGTGATCATCAATCAGGCGATGGCGAAACAGTATTGGCCAAAGGGCGATCCACTGAAGGACCGGATCCAGATAGGGCCCGGGGCGGGACCAGCATTTGCGGAAAATCCGCGACAGGTTGTTGGCATCGTGGGTGACACGCACGACGGCGGTCCGAGCCGCGATCCTATTCCGATGATGTTCATCCCCCTGGTGCAGATGCCGGATCTGGAGACGGCGCTTAACTCGCGGGTCGCGCCGCTCTGGTGGATCATTCGCAGCCAGGTAGATCCGCGGACGCTGGTCACACCGATTACCGCTGCGCTGCGCGAGGCCAGCGGCGGCCTGCCGGTCGCACACATACGCACGATGGATGAGATTGAGGTGCGCAATACCGCACGCCAGCGGTTCAATATGCTGTTGCTGACAGTCTTTGGTTCGGCGGGCCTGCTGATGGCGGCGATCGGGATCTACGGCGTAATGTCGTATTCGGTGCAGCAGCGCACACAGGAGCTGGGCGTGCGCATGGCGCTGGGAGCACAGGCATCGAATCTTCGTAACATGGTTATCCGGCAGGGGATGGCGCTGACGATGATTGGTGTAGCAATTGGTGTCGGCGGTGCCTTCTGGTTAACGCGTTTCCTGGCCAGCTTCCTCTTCGGAGTGAAGACCTGGGACCCGATTGTTTTCGTCGCGACGCCGCTGCTGTTGAGTGCAGTCGCGCTCATTGCCATTTGGATCCCTGCGAAACGAGCGACGCGCGTCGATCCGATGACAGCGCTTCGGCTCGAGTGAGTGCTGCGTTTGATCAACCACTGACCTGCATTCCAGCTCTTCAGGAGTTATTGTTGTGTACCGGGAAAGATTCCTCGCTGTCCCGGTTCCCAATATCTGATCTGAGGTGGCCTTGGTGCGCGGTTTCGTATCTGTTGCAGTTACATTTTTGGTCGCAGGCTTAGCTGGCTTCTCTTCGGCTCAGACAGCGCCGCTGAGTCTGAGGTCTCCAGATGGCCAGTTGGTGATGCAGTTCAGGGTCGAGCCCGGGAAGGACGCGGGCAGCGGCGGCGGCAAGCTGGTCTATTCGCTTACCTTCCGGGGCAAGCCGGTACTCGAGGACTCCGGCCTGGCGCTGGAACTGGGCGACCAGCCACCGCTGGGCTCCGATGTGCGCGTGACCGGCAGTGAACCGGGCAACGGCGTCGACGATTACAGGCTGAGCAACTCGAAGGTCAGCAAAGTGCACGACGCCTTCAACAGCTTGGCTGTCCACGTTCAGGAGAACGCCGGGCTGCATCGCGTGATGACGGTAGAGGCGCGCGCTTATAACGGAGGCGTCGCCTTGCGGTACGTTCTTCCGGCGCAGGATTCGATAAAAGAGCTTGCGCTGAAGCAGGAGGACACGGAATTTCGGCTGACTACCGATGCCATCGACTGGGCGCTCGCGCTGCCGAACTATCGCAGCAGCTATGAGAGCGAATATGTTGAGCTGCCGACAAGCGCCATGAGCAACCAGGGCGGCGTCGCGAGCAGCTTCCTGATCGGGATGCCGCTATTGATGCACGAGCCGGGTGTGGCATGGCTGGGCCTGATGGAGGCCGACATCGAGGGCAACAGTGCCATGTATGTCACGAATCCGTCGGGCTCGTGGACCGGGCATTGGTTCGTCACAAAGCTGTCGCCGCGGTTTGATAATCCCCAGATCGCAGTAGAAGGGACTTTGCCGCATCATTCGGCGTGGCGCGTTTTGATGGTTGCCGACGATCCGGGACGGCTGGTGGAGTCGACGCTGGTGTACGACCTGAGCCCGGCGAACCGGCTGACGGATACAAGCTGGATCCATCCCGGCAAAGCCTCGTGGAACTGGTGGGACGGCGATCTGGACAAAGATGGCAAGCCCGCCTATACGACAGAGAACATGAAGTACTACGTCGACTTCGCCGCCCAGTCAGGCTTCCCGTACATGGTGCTGGATGCAGGCTGGAACACGGGACACGACATCACCAGTCTCAACGGCAAAGTCGATATACCAGAGCTGGTCCGCTATGCCGCGAGCAAGAATGTGAGGGTCTGGATATGGCTTTACTCCGCCTATGTGATGGAGCAGATGAAAGAGGCGTTTCCGCTCTATGAGAAGTGGGGCGTAGCGGGAGTGAAGATCGACTTCGTGAATCGTGATGACCAGCAGGGGATCCAGTTTTACTACGACACAGCGAGAGAAGCAGCCGCGCATCATCTGATGGTGGATTTCCATGGCACGCATACTCCGTGGGGGCTGGAGCGGACGTATCCGAACGTGCTGAGCTTTGAAGGCGTGCTGGGCATGGAGCAGAGCAAGGCAGGCCGCCGCGACAACCCGGTGGAACGCTCGGTCTTTCCCTTCACGCGCCTGATCTCCGGCCCGATGGATTACACACCGGGCGGCTTCGACAATGTGACGGAAGACGCATTCGAAGCGCGCATGACGAGCCCGATGGTAATGGGAACACGGGCACAACAACTGGCTCTCTATGTGATCTACCAGACACCTCTTCAGATGGTCTCCGACAGCCCGCAGGCGTATGCCGGGCAGCCGGAATTTCAGTTCATCAAGGACGTTCCGGTGTCATGGGACGCGACCCGCGTGGTCAACGGCAGACCCGGAGAATTTGCGACGGTCGTGCGGCAAAGCGGCGATGAGTGGTATCTGGGCAGCATGACGAACTGGACTCCGCGGACGGTTGAGGTGCCGCTGGTCTTTCTCGGGAGGGGGCGTTACACGGCACAGATTTATGAAGATGGCGCTGACGCTGCGACGAATCCGAAGCACGTTGCGATCCGGAGGCAGTCCGTGCGCAGCTCAGAGACGCTGACGCTGCATCTCGCTTCGGGAGGGGGATGCGCAATCCGCTTCGTGCCGGGAGGGTCGAAGTAGAGCATTGTGACCATGGAGAATTTGCTTGACAAGCGAGCGAGATATAAAAGAAAACGTTTACCAAGACTGATACCAACCACTTAAAAGAGAGCCCAAATGCGAACAACACTTCGACAGATCGCGCTAGTTTTTCTGGCCGCACTTCCGATCATGGCGCTTCAGACATGGGCGGCACAGCCGCCATCGCCCCGCCAGGAGTTTCTTGCCGACGCGAACTGGAAGTTCCTGCTGGGCGATCCGGCAGGGGTAGAGGCTGTGTCGTTCAACGATTCGGGCTGGCGGGACGTGAATCTGCCGCACGACTGGAGTATCGAGGGGGTGCCGGAGGAGAAGAATCCGACCGGGGCGGGCGGAGGTTTCTTCCCCGCCGGGACGGGATGGTACCGGAAGACCTTCACGGCTCCCGCGGACTGGAAGGGCAAGCGGGTAGGCATTGAGTTTGAGGGTGTGGCTGCGAACGCGACCGTGTATCTGAACGGGAAGAAGCTGGGGACTCATCCTTACGCCTACACAAGCATCTTTTTCGACCTCACTCCCGGACTCGATTTCGGCAACAAGAATGTACTTGCAGTTCGCGTGGACAACTCGCAGCAGCCAGCGAGCCGGTGGTACGAAGGAGCGGGGATCTATCGGCATGTGCGGGTCATCGTGACGGAACCAGTGCATGTAGCTCCGTGGGGAGTTTTCGTGAGCACGCCGGAGGCATCCAGCGAGAACGCGAAGCTCGTGGTGCGGACGCGAACGGATGACGACGCTGCGGATGCGGCCAATGTCACGGTGAGAACGGCGATCTATTCAGCCGAGGGCAAGGAAGTCGCGAAGAGCGAATCACCGGCAAAAGTGGAAGGCTGGGGACACGAGGAGACATCGCAGGAGATTGCGCTGGCAAAGCCGGAGCTATGGTCTCCGGCGACACCAACTCTGTATCGCGCTGTAACGGAGATTGTCGCCGACGGCAAGGTGGTCGACCGGGTGGAGACAAAGTTTGGCGTGCGGACGCTGGCGTGGTCCGCGGAGAAGGGGCTGGTGCTGAACGGCAAGCCGGTCAAACTGACGGGGGGCAGCGTTCACCATGACAACGGGCCGCTGGGAGCCGCTGCGTTCGATCGAGCCGAAGAGCGCAGAGTAGAAATTCTGAAGGCCGCGGGCATGAACGCGGTGAGGACGGCGCACAATCCGCCATCGCCAGCGTTTCTGGACGCATGCGACCGGCTCGGCCTTCTGGTTCTGGATGAGCCGTTCGATGTGTGGACGGCGCACAAGGTGAAGTATGACTACGCCACCTACTTCGATGAATGGTGGAAGCGGGACATCGATTCGATGGTGTTGCGCGACCGGAATCATCCATCGATTGTGATCTGGGGGATCGGGAACGAGATTCCTGAACTGGAGACAGAGAAAGGCCGCGTGATCGGCAAGCAACTGGCCGATGAGGTGCGGTCACTCGACAATACGCGCCCGCTGACGCTTGCGTTTCCGGGCTCGACCACGGCGCCCAATGCGGCGGCGGTGTTCGCGCTGCTGGACATCACAGGCTACAACTACAACATTCTCCCTACCTACGCACAGGATCACGAGAAGCTGCCGTCGCGCATCATGCTGACGACGGAGTCGCTGCCAAGCAAGGCGTATCCACTGTGGAAGGTCACCGAGGCCAATCCATACGTTCTGGGCGATCTGACGTGGACAGCGATGGACTACCTGGGCGAGTCGGGGATTGGCGCGTGGAGCTACGTTACACCCGAACAGGCGCAGATCGCCGACAAGGTGGGAGCGATGATGGGCGATACATCCATGATCGACAAGATGTTCCTGGGAATGGCCAATGGAGTGGATGTGATGGCGGAGATGGCGAAGAACAACTCAGACCCGGCCGCTAAGGCCTCGATGTCGATGATGTTTCATGGGTTTCCCTACCACGGGGCCGTGTGCGGCGATATCGATCTGACAGGCTACCGGAAGCCGGAGTCGTACTATCGGGATATTTTGTGGAATGGCGGCGACCGGGTGTATGCGACGGTTCGCCTGCCGGAGCCGGACGGCAAGAAGATCGTTGCGATTGGATGGGCGACGTATCCGACACTGCCGAGCTGGACCTGGCCAGGGAAGGAAGGCAAGGATATGCAGGTGGAGGTATATGCCGGGACGGAAAAGGTGCGGCTGTACCTCAATGGGAAGATGATCGGCGAAAAGCCAACGAGCGCGGAGCAGGGGCGCAAGGCCATGTTTACCGTTCCTTATGCGCCGGGCACACTCAAGGCAGTTGGAGTTGACGGGGATCGTGAGGTCGCGACGAGCGTGCTCGAAACAACAGGGGCGCCGGCCAGGCTCCGTCTGACGGCGGATCGCAGCAAGCTGACAGCCGATGGCGAGGATCTTTCGTTCGTAACGGTCGAAGCGTTGGATGCGCATGGAAGATTACAGCCCAACGCCACGGCGGAGGTGCAGTTCTCGATCAGCGGGCCGGGGACGATTATCGCTGTGGGTAGCGCCGACCAGACGAGCAAGGAGCCTTACCAGGGCGAGCACCGGGCGCTCACGAACGGGCGGGCGCTGGTGGTGATACGGAGCTCGGGCAAAGCAGGGGCGATTCATCTGAAGGCGAGCGCGCAGGGATTGAAGGGAGCGGAGATAACCGTCCGAGGTGAAGGCAAGGCCACGCAGGCAATGCTCGAGTAAAGGCGGGGCTCAGGGATCAGGGATCAGGAAAAGCAGATCCTTTACTCCGCTCAGGATGACAAATCCTGGGGTTGGTTGCGCGGCTCCCAGGTCCGATGGCCCGGACGTGGGGTACCTGTGATCTTTCAAGAGGTTGTCCATTCGATCAGGACCGGAGAAGCTGTTTGTGACGAGCAAGCAGTAACTCAGGAGACCGAATGGACTATCACAAGAATGCCCCATGGACGGCGGTGAGTCGAGAGCGGCTGGCCCGCATGGTGATTGAAGATGGCATAAGGCTGGGGTCGGCAGCGTCCCGGTTCAGTGTCAGCGTCAAGACAGCAGCCAAATGGGCGGGCCGTTATCGGCAGTCTGGCCCAGCTGGCCTTGTCGATCGCAGCTCGCGTCCGCGCCGCAGCCCGCGGCAGATCAGTTCCTTATTAGTGGAAAAGGTACTTGCACTTCGTCGCCGGCACATGCCCGGCTACCAGATTGCTCGCCGCACCGGCCTGAGTCCGGCTTCGGTCAGCCGCATCCTGCGCCGGGCAAAACTGAGCCGGTGGCGCGATCTGAATCCCCCGCCTCCGGTGCAACGCTACGAGCATCCACGGCCCGGCGACCTGCTGCACCTGGACATCAAGGGCATGACACGCTTCGGCGAGGTCTCGCTGCGCGGCGATGGCAGGCTGCGCGGCAAAAAGGAACATCCAGGCTTCCTGGCTCTGCACGTGGCCGTCGACGACCACTCACGTATGGCCTTCACCCAAATGCTGCCCGATCAGAAGGCTGAAACCACCATCGCCTTCCTGAACTCGGCCGTCGAGTTCTTCGCCCGCCAGGGCATCGCCGTGCGCGCGCTGCTGACCGACAACGGCTCTAGCTATCGCTCCACTCGGTTCCGTCACGCTTGCCAGCAGATGGCAATCAAACACAGCCGCACCAGACCTTACACACCCAGAACCAACGGAAAGGCCGAGCGATTCATACAGACCGCGTTACGCGAATGGGCTTATGCCAAACACTGGTCCGACTCCCAGCAAAGAGATGCTCACTTGCTGCCTTGGACCGACTACTACAACCGAGAAAGACCCCATGGTAGCCTCAACTACAAGCCGCCCATCAGCCGCTCCGAAATCGGAACAACCTCTTGATCATCTACAGGTACCCAGCACCTATCGCGTGCTTCATCCGGATAACAACAGCGACAACGAGGACGGGATGCAAGTGGATGGATCCCACGCGAGCCAAGTGCGGCCGTGAGTGGGGCACCTTCAGTTCGCAGCCGTTGTGGCGATGGCCTGGCGGCGGGCCTTTACGTCGCGCATGGGCGGTTGGCCAAAAAAGCGACTGTACTCGCGGTTGAACTGGCTGGCGCTTTCATAGCCAACTTCGAAGGCGGCGCTGGCGGCATCGAGTCCGTCGGCCAGCATGCGTTCGCGAGCGACGTGCAGGCGGAGATGCTTTTGATACTGCAGAGGGCTCATTGCGGTGAGCGAGCGGAAGTGGTGGTGCAGGGTGGAGACACCCATCTGAGCCATGGCAGCGAGGTCGTCGACACGCAGCTGGCGGGCATAATTGGCGCGCAGCCAAGAGACGACGCGGGCGGTGCGGTGGCTCTGCTCTCCGAGGGTGGCGATGGCGCGGAGGTGCTTACCCTGAGGGCTGCGCAGAAGCCTGTAGATGATTTCGCGCTGGATGAGGCTGGCCAGGAAGGGAATATCCGCAGGTGTGTCGAGAAGATCGACGAGGCGCGAGCAGGCGTCGAGGAGCTCGACCGAGCTTACGCCGACGGCCATGCCGCGCGGGTCGGATGGCTCGGGCGGGATGGGCAGCTCGTGCTCGCTGAGGATGCGGCGCACTTCGGACATTTCGAGACGGAAGAGCAGGGCGAGGATGGGCTTTTCCGGCGTGGCAGCGATGACCTGGCTGACAACGGGCAGGTCGACGGAGGTGAGCAGGAAATTCGATTCGTCGCAGAGGTAGGTGGTTCGGCCGAGGTTGATGCGCTTCTTTCCTTGAACGAAGAGGACCAGGCTGGGCTGGTAGGCGGCGGAGGCGCAGGCAGTTGGCTCACTGCGGCGGTAGAGGCTGAGGCCCGGGATCCCGGTCGGGTTGTCGCCTTCGGCAGTGGCGCGAGAGGCGATCTTGCGGGCGAGGCCGGTTTTAAGTTCGGCAATGCGGGGTTCGGCAATGCGGGAGGGTTCGGCTGGTTTGGACTTCGGCACGGGATGGCTCCTAAACTTTTGCGCGGCCGCTTCTGCGGATGATTCAGCGTACCGCTGAATGCCTATCGGGTGTGCACAAAAATCCGGCTGGCGACAGGATCAGGCAAGAAAGAGGCAGGATCGGGATACCGCTTGAAGTGGCGGAGCCCGTAGTGTTGGATAAGAGGCGGCGCGGTAATGAGCGCCTCATTCCTGATCTGCCAAAAGGCCGAGGTAAGTCTCCATGCATAAGGCAAAAGCTTATTCCGCCGCCAGCGCGACATCTCCGCTGGCTTTGACGACGATCGCGCGACGCGATCTTCTGGACCATGATGTGCAAATCGAGATTCTGTTCTGCGGCATCTGCCACTCGGACCTGCACCAAGTGCGCAACGAGTGGAAGGAAGTGATGCCGACGGTGTATCCGTGTGTTCCCGGGCATGAGATTGTGGGGCGCGTAACGAAGGTGGGAGCGGCGGTAACGAAATTCAAGGCGGGCGACCTGGCGGCGGTGGGATGCCTTGTGGATTCGGACCAGACTTGCCCCGAGTGCAAGGCAGGACTCGAGCAGTTCTGTCCGAACATAACGCTGACCTACAATTTTCCGGACAAGCACCTGGGGGGCGTGACCTACGGAGGGTATTCGGACAGCATTGTGGTGACGGAGCGATTCGTGCTGCGCGTGCCGGAGAATATGGATCTTGCGGGGGCAGCTCCGCTGCTGTGCGCGGGGATCACGACCTACTCGCCAATGCGGCACTGGGGTGTGACGAAGGGCAAGAAAGTCGGCGTGGTCGGGCTCGGTGGGCTGGGACACATGGCGGTGAAGTTTGCGCATGCTCTCGGAGCGCACACCGTGGTCTTCACGACTTCGCCCGGCAAGAAGGACGATGCGCTGCGTCTCGGGGCGGATGAGGTGGTGATCTCGAAGAACGCGAACGAGATGGCCAAGCATGCCTTTAGTTTCGACTTCATCCTCGACGCGGTGTCGGCGGATCACGACATCAACGCCTATATTCAACTGCTGCGGCGGGACGGCAACCTCACACTTGTTGGCGCGCCGGAGAAACCGCTGGCGGTGGCTGCCTTTGGACTACTGTTCGGGCGCAAGAGCCTGTCGGGATCGCCGATCGGGGGGCTGCCGGAGACGCAGGAGATGCTGGATTTCTGCGGGAAGAACGGCATTACCGCGGATGTTGAGGTCATTCCGATCCAGAAGGTGAACGAGGCGTACGAACGGCTGGTGAAGGCAGACGTGAAGTACCGCTTCTCGATCGATATGGCTTCGCTGAAATCTGAGTAACCGAGAACGATGTGCTTTCGTTTTGATACCAGGCGCATCGTTCCAAACCGTCTAACGAGTAAAGAGACCGTGCAGAAGCGCAAACTGGGAAATAGCGGCCTGGAAGTATCGGGCATTGGGCCCGGCTGCATCGGAATGAGTTGGTCCTATTATGAGCCATCCGATTGTGAATAGCGGTCAAAAAGGGGACAACTGGAATGACTACCAAGACGGAAGAAAAATCGTGGTCGAAGGACGAACTGCGCAAGATCGCGCAGACGGATGACCTGCACATATCGCCGTTTCGTGAAGATGGAGTGACGTACGGAACTCCGACATGGATATGGTCGGTTGTGGTGGGTGATGCGCTCTATGCGCGCGGCTACAACGGGCAGAAATCCCGCTGGTACCAGGCAGCGGTGCGGCAGAAGGCGGGACGGATCAGGGCCGCCGAAATGACGAAGGAAGTCACGTTCGAGCCGGTGGAGGGAAAGATCAACGACCGCATCGACGATGCGTATCGGGAGAAGTACCACAGCAGTCCGTACCTGAGCCCGATGATCGGGAAGCGGGCCCGAGCAGCGACGGTCAAGATCATACCCCGCGAGACGGAAGAGTGACGGAGGGGGGATAAAGATGGACATCAAGCGAGCCGGCAGCCAGGCTTCCGGGAAAGGGCCGGCGGAGTGGTTCACGGGGTTGGTGCGGGTCGATCCTCTATTTCAAGCTCCCGATCCGGCGCTGGTGCAGGGCGCGAGCGTGACGTTCGAGCCAGGGGCTCGGACGGCATGGCATACGCATCCGCTGGGACAGACGCTCATTGTGACGGCGGGATGCGGGTGGGCGCAGCGCGAAGGGGGACTGATCGAGGAGATCCGGCCGGGCGACGTGGTCTGGTTTTCGCCGGGAGAGAAGCACTGGCATGGTGCAACTCCGACAACAGGCATGACGCACATCGCGATCCAGGAAAGGCTCGATGGGAAGGTTGTCGAGTGGATGGAACAGGTGAGCGAGGAGCAGTACCACAAATAGAGATCAGGGCACAGGGCTCAGAGCACAGCCAAAACCCGCACGTAAGAAATTCACCTCGAAGGCGCAAAGAGACGCGGGCGACATGATCAGAGGAGAAAACACAATGCAGAAACGCAAACTCGGAAAGAGCAATCTGGAAGTGTCGGCGATTGGGCTGGGTTGCATGGGCATGAGCTTCAGCTATGCACCGCCGTTCCCAGACAAGAAGGAGATGATCGCTTTGCTGCGGACCGCCGTTGAGCGGGGCGTGACGTTCTTCGATACGGCTGAAGTGTATGGGCCGTTCACGAATGAAGAACTGGTCGGGGAGGCGCTAGCTCCGGTGCGCGACAAAGTGGTGATCGCGACCAAGTTCGGCTTCAATCTGAATCTGGATGGCAGTCCGGGATGGCAGGGGCTGAACAGCCGTCCGGAGCGGATCAAGCAAGTTGCCGAGGCCTCGCTTAAGCGGTTGAGGACGGATGTGATTGATCTGTTCTACCAGCATCGAGTCGATCCGGATGTACCGATCGAAGATACGGCTGGCGCGGTGAAGGAGCTGATCCATCAAGGCAAGGTGAAGCACTTCGGGCTTTCCGAAGCTGGAGCGCAGACGATTCGACGTGCGCATGCGGTGCAGCCCGTGGCTGCGCTGCAGAGCGAGTACTCACTGTGGTGGAGACGTCCGGAAGCGGAGATTATTCCCTTGCTGGAAGAGCTTGGGATCGGGTTTGTGCCGTACAGTCCGCTGGGAAAGGGATTCCTGACCGGGAAGATGGACGACACAACGGAGCTCGCAAAGGGAGATTTCCGCAACACGCTGCCGCGCTTTACCCCCGAAGCGCGGAAGGCCAACCAGGCTGTCGTCGATCTGCTGACCAGAATCGCCAAGGACAAGGGAGCGACGCCGGCTCAGATTGCGCTGGGATGGATCCTTGCGCAGGAGCCCTGGATGGTGCCGATTCCGGGAACGACGAAGCTGCATCGGCTGGAGGAGAACATCGGAGCGGCTGACGTTAAATTAACGGCCGAAGACCTGCGGGAGATCGAGGAAGCGGCGTCGAAGATCGAGGTGCAGGGAAACCGCTATCCGGAGCACATCGAAGCGATGACGAATCGCTGACAAAGACGGCGGCCCGGCTTATCCCAGGTCGCCGGTCCCTCCATCCAACGGTCCGAGACCTGTCCGCGGGGACCCCGGTGCTATTGATGGCCGGGACGACTTGAAGGTGGTGGCTCTGCGATGAGGCATCTCTGATCTGGCGATGACCCGGGGGCTGCGGTAGACGATGGTCAGTTTCTCGCGGTCGAGGATCTTGCGAATCTGTCCGCGGGCGTGGTTGGCCCAGGGGCCGATGGGATCGAGCCTGAGGTAAGCAACCCAATGGCGGAGGGCCTTACGCCGCTCGTTCTGGCGTTCGTAGGCGAGCGCCAGATTGTAGTGGGCATCGGCATATCCGGGAGCGAGGCGAATGGCGTCGCGGTAAGCGTCTACAGCTTCGGAAAGGCGCTGCAGTTCGTCTAGAACGTTGCCGAGGTCAAAGAAGGCGAGAGCGTAATTGGGGTCCGCCTCAACGGCCTGCCGGTAGAGGCGCTCGGCAGCAGCAAACTGGCGCTGGTTGTAGAGGATGGTTCCCAGGTTGATGGCCGCAGGAGCGTGGCCGGGATCAAGCCTGAGGATGTTCTGATAAGTCTCCGCGGCCTCGAGCTTCTTGCCGGCCTCTTCGCAGCGGACGGCCTCGAGGAAGAGGTCGCCGGTACGGGCGACCAGCTTGGCGGGAGCGATTCCACTGTTCTCCTCGCGAACCAGATCCTGATGGCCTTCAAAATCGAAGACAAACTGACGCGCGATGGGCTCCATGACAGCGCCGGAGTGTCGGAAGAGGAGGCGTGAACCTTCTCTTGCGGTGCCCGCTTCGAGCAGCGGGTTGGTCATGCCGGAGACGGCCTGCATGGCGTGGACGCTGGCGCGGATGCTGGAAGCGGAAAGGCGCGTGGCCCGCAGGTCACGGAGCTTGCGCAACTGCACGAGATCCTGGAAGGAGTAGGTATCAGAAAAGGCAACCAAGCCCGCATGCTCCCACGCCCGGAGTTGTTTGGCGCGGATGCGGAGAATGCGAAGGACATCCTGACGGCTGTACAGGGTCACAGTGTTTGTGCTCGTAAGAGTACCGTCACTCCCCAGCGACATTTCTGAATTACGTCCCGTTCATAGCTGCGAGGTCGCCGTTCCCTGTTGTCGCGTCGACTTTAGAGCAATGGTTTCCGGATGCTGCGACCCCAAAAATGCGTTTATAGCGCGATTATCCGTGTGTTCGAGAGCGGACACAAGGGATGAATATGAAATTTCAGTGGATAAACTGGTGTCAATCCTGATTCGGGATAAGGTGGAAGGCCGGCGATTTATCAGACCACTATGACTTCGACACCCTTGTCCTTCAGTTCGGCCACCACATTCGGAGACACGCCCGTATCGGTGATTACCACGTGCACCTCGAGTGCCGGGCAAATCAGTCCGGGGCTGACCATTCCCATCTTGCTCGAATCGGCCACGACAACCACTTGCGTGGCCTGGCGCGCCATGGCGCGGAAGACTACAGCCTCGTCGCTCTCGATGGTGCTTGCGCCTCGTTTCGCGTCCATGCCGCAGACGCCGATGAAGGCACGGTCGATGTTGATTTCGCTCAGGGATTGAATGGCTGCGGGGCCGATGAGCGAGAAAGAGCCGGCCCACTGCACGACTCCGCCGGTGAGCGAGGTCTTGAGGCCGGGCTGATTGCAGAGCTCCATGCCGATGTTGACGGCGTTGGTAACGATGCGGAGGTTGGCGCGGTGACGGATGCTGCGCGCAATCTGCGTGGTGGTGGTCCCGGCGGTGAAACCGATGGTTTCGTGCTCCTGGATGAGCTCGGCTGCGGCCAAAGCGATGCGTCGCTTCTCCTTGACGAAGCGCTCTTCGCGGGTCTGGAATTCGGCGTCGAAGCGGAATGGGACGTAAATCTGCGGACCGAAGAGCTCCGCGCCGCCGTGCGTGCGGCAGACCAGTCCGCGGCGCTCGAGCCTCGCGAGATCGCGCCGGATGTTGGGCGCCGAGGTGTCGATCTCGCGGATGAGGTCATCGATCGATGCCCTGCCGTGACGAAGCAGCACGTGCAGGATCTGATTGGCCCGATCTTCGGTTTTAACTGACATCGGCGGAAACCAGCTTAAATCAAGGGCCCAGGGTTCTCCCGCAAATTCTGTATCAGCTTCCACGCCTTCCGTTTGAGCGCTCCAGCGCTTCGCGCAGTGAGCGGACGTCTTCCTCGCGGACGATGTAGCGCATGTACTCGCGCTCGATGTCGGCTCCAAGGAATAGCGAATCATTTCTGAATCGCACCGGGCTGGGGAGGCCAGTGTTCAGGCTGGCGTGATACTCCGCCGCGCCGGTTTCTTCTGCGACAGCGCCGATGTTTTCCGGATTCAGGCCGCCGCCGACCATGACAATGAGCCGGCCGCTCGTCTGCTGGATTGCCTGGGAGATTTCGCGGGTGCTGTCTGCGGCGCGGCGCTTGCCGCCGGAAGTGAGCACACGCTGAGCACCGCTGGCAATGATCTTTTCGAATGAATCGCCGAGATCCGCCGAGACATCGACGGCGCGATGGAAGGTCACGGGCAGCGGCGTCGCATGCTCCACGAGCTCGCGCGTGCGGTCAACGTCCACATAACCGTCCGCATCGAGAACGCCGAGCACTACTCCGTCCGCGCCAAGCTGCTTCACATGCTCGATGTCAGCTTTCATGATGTCCAGTTCTTCGGGGGTATAGCAGAAGTCTCCGCCGCGTGGCCGGACCATTACGAAGAGATCTATTCCAACCCGCTTGCGGACCCGCTCCAGCAGTCCCGGACTCGGCGTAATCCCACCCTCGAGAAGGTCGCTGCACAACTCGACCCGCTGCGCACCACCGCGCTCGGCGGCCACGGCCGACTCCACTGAGTCCACACAGATTTCGAGAACTGTCATCATCACTGCCCACCGATCGAATCTATAGCGAGATGGCAGGACCAAAATCTGCAGGGGAGATTACAGAGCCGGTCCGTACTGCCGCGAATCTGTTTTCGGCGGCCGGCGGCTGGGTGAAATCCAGCAGCCGGCTGATATAAGCGTAACAATCCTCTTTGAATTTCCGGCCAGATCAGAACCGGTAGTTCGCCGAGAATTGGAGATGGCGCTCTGTCGATCGCGTGGCACCGCTTCCCTGGTTTGAGATATTGCCGAAGTTACTGTCCGTGATTCCGGTATCAGGATTTCCGTAGCTGGCGATGTTGAAGGCATTGAAGGCATCGAAGCGGAAGCCCACGGAGTTCTCACGCCAGACGTGAAAGTCCTTGAAGATCGACATGTCGATGTTGTTGAATCCGGGGCCACGCACGTTGCCGTTTCTAGCTGTACCAAAGGTGTTCGAAGCAGGCACGCCGAAGGCACACACGCCGTTGTCAACTCCCGCTGTCAGACACGGTGTCGCAGACGGGTCAGTACCGAACCAGTTGTCGATGGAGCGGTTTCTGATCTTCAGCGGACGGTACTGATTCGGCCGCGAGTTACCGTAGCTGTTGGAGTTATTGGACGGGCCCGTCGTGGTTTGCGGGAACCCCGAATAGAGCACGATCGCCGTTGAGAGGCGCCAGCCGCCGATGAATCCGTCGACCCATGGGTTCGCGTCGGAGAGGAAGTGCCTGCCGCGGCCAACCGGCAGATCATAGACGCCGATCGCGCTGAGGTTGTTACGGACGTCGTATCCGGCCGGGCCCCAGTCGGCGGCGCTGTTGTAGTAGTTCTGAAAGGCTCCGCTGAATCCGTTGACGTTGAGGGCGTAGTTGCCGAGGCTGTTGGTCAGCGCCTTGGCGTAGGTGTAGTTCACCGTGTACTCAAGGCCATGGCTGAAGCGCTGCCGCACAACGGCCTGGAGCGCCTGGTAGTTCATGGCGGCGCGTGATTCGGTGATCAGCAGCCCGTTCGATCCGATGCTCACCGAGGGATCGATGGCGTTGATGCCCAGATACTGGTTGTTGTAGTAGGGAGCCGATGTGGGATCGCCGTTCACCAGGTACTGGTTGAGATTGCCATAATCTTCAATGTGCTGGCCCTGCTCGCCGATATATCCAACCTGGAGGGTTAGCGTGTTGGTGAACGCGTACTCCGTGGTGAGGTTCCACTCCTGGACATAGGCGGGCTGAATGTTCTGCGGATAGACATTGAAGGTGCCGCCATAGGCGACGGTTCCACCACCAAAGCCCTGCTGGGCGTTGCGCGGAGCACCGGGATTGCCTGCACTTGGCGCAACGGTGGTTGCGTTGACAGCCTGGATGAATGGAGTGATCGAGGTCAAGCGCTGATTCGATGAGTTTCCTTCATAGAAACTGGTCGCGCCGTAGCCCCCGCGAATGACAAAGCGATCGGTGGCCTGGTAGGCAAAACCGAGACGCGGCATCCATTGGCGGTAGTTGCTCTGATAACAGGCGCCGTTTCCGCAGAGGCCGGATCCGGCGGGCGCGCCGACAGGCACGTGACCGGCATAGATGACCTGGCCGGTCGTGATATTGATGTTGCCGGTCTTGTCGTTCTCCTCGACCCAGGGCTGGTCCCACTCAAACCGGAGGCCGATGTTCAGCGTGAGCTTAGGCGTGATTTTGTAGTCATCGCTTGCGAATCCAGCGATGCGCCACTGGCGCTGTCCGACGTTGACGCTGGCCAGCGTTCCCTGCGCTGCGCTTACGTAGTCGAGCAGAAAGTCGGCGCCGCCGTAGCCTCCCGTGGTGCCGTTACTGGTGAAGTTGCCGCTATAGGTTAGCTGTCCCAGATAACCGTAATTGTTGCTGGTCGGATAGTTGTTCTGGTAGCGGATCGCCTGCGCGCCAAAGCTCCAGGTGTGCTTGCCCTTCTGCCAGGTCAGGTTGTCGATATAGCTGAAGGTGTTGTCGATGATGCCGCCGTCAAATGCGGGCGTGCCGACTCCGCTGAGGCTGTTGGCAGGATTGGTGGCGCTGCTGGTTCCTCCCTGAATGTTCTGGTAGGAGAAGCCGTTGTAGCTCTGATTGGGGAAGGTAATTCCGACCTTCTGGTTGCCAGAGGTCCCAAACTGGCCGGTGGGGTCGGTCGGCGCACCCTGGTTCCATACAGTTCGCGTAAATCCGATTCGTGCCGAGTTCACCACGGCGGGCGAGAAGATGTGCACCCAGTTCGCGCCGGTCACTTTTGTTGGGTAATGGTTTGCGCCCGGGAATGTAATGGCCAGCAGCGCGGTCTGGCCGTCGTATGCCGTCGACATGGAATAGAAGCCGGTGATCTTGTCGGCCGGCCGCGGATCGTACTCGATCTTGATGTCGCCCTGGTTGTTCGCTTTGTATTGGCGCGTCGGCCCCTGCAGGTCGTTGTTCGCAATTCCATCGGAGGGGGTGGCATTGGGCAGCGGGTAATACTGCGGGTGAGCGAACAGATAGACCGCCACTGGATTTACGACGGAAACACCCATGTCATTCACGAACGGCGCGAATCCGTTCTGCGAGTCATAAAGCTGCACCGGATTGGCGCCCCCCAGCAGGGCGGAAAAATCGCCATTGCGCATCGCCTGGGTGAAGACACTCGCCTGCCCGGTGCCACCTTTGTGATAACGCGATCCGAGGTAATCGACGAAGAAGAACAGCTTGTCCTTGAGGATCGGACCACCGAAGGTACCACCAAACTGGGTCTGCGAGTACGGGTTTACGGGGATGATGGGATCGGCGTGATTGTTAGACCAGGTATTGGCGTTGATCTTGTAGTCCTGGAGATATCCGTAGGCTGATCCGTGGAAGCGGTTCGTGCCGCTTTTGAGCACAGCCACGACGCCTCCGCCGTTCACGTTGCCGTAGTCGGCCGGCGAGTTCGCAGTCAGGACCTTCAGCTCCTGTAGCGACTCAGGAGCCGGGCTGTAAGAGATGAGGTTGTTGAAGGTCTCGTTGATGTCGATGCCGTCGAGGGTGTAGTTGTTCGCCTGGGCGCGGTTGCCGTTCAGGTTGATGGAGTCGGTGTAGTAGGTGCTGCGCTCGATCTGTGTCGTACCGGATGTTCCCTGGGTATTCACGGCTCCCGGAACGTAAAGGGTCAGTGCCGAAAAATCGAGGCCATTCAGCGGGAAATTCTGGATTGTGTTTGCGGTGAAGGTTCCGCTGAGGGTGGCGTTCTCAGTGTTGAGGATGGGGGCAGCGGAGGCGTTCACGGTCACGGTTTGCGTCGAACTCCCAACCGTCAGCTGCACATTGAACTTGGCCGTCTGGTCGATTTCGAGTGAGAACGCCGGAACGGTCTGGGTGGTGAAGCCGTTGGCTTTCACTGTCAGTTCGTACTGGCCGATGGGCAAAAAGCGTATGTCGTACACGCCGGAAGAATTGGTGGTCACCTCGCTATCCACTCCAGTGCGGACGTTGTGCGCCATTACAGTGGCTCCGGCGACCACGGCACCGCTGGTGTCGGTCACCGCGCCGGTGATATTTCCTGTGACCGTCTGCGCCCGGGAAGACACGGGAGTCAGGGCAAGGAGAAAAAAAAGCGCGATGGACAGAGCCACCGCGCCGGGGGAGAGCCGCTTGGGGGAGTTCATTTTTTTCTAGTCCTCCTGATTTCTGTGCAACGGAACTGGCCTCGAAGGCAATCCGACAGAGCCGCTGCAGACGGCGAACTCGGAGATTGCCACGTTGGGCCGAAGTATACGCTGCTTGAAGAACGATTGGACAGAAAAAATGTTTGCTTCTATAGGCTATGAACAATATTTATGGACGAGATGGGATCTTTTGCCAGAACTCCCCGCTATTTCCGGTCTGGGAGGAGGTCCCAGATGGACGGATCCTCCTGTCCGAGAACCCATGAGCAGAAGCCTTCGATGCCGCGGCCCTGGACGAGTTTGTAGCGCTCCTCGAATGTCCGCTTATCGGTGAAGAAGACCCACTCCCGCATCTGATCACGGTTGATGTAATACCAGGCGGTGCGATCCCCCGGGTCCCACTGGATGGTGCCCTTGTACTCGCGAGCCAGCATCTCGGCATCCGGGGCGCTGATGTAGTTCGCCGTCGCGTTCGGATGCTCGGCCATTCGCTTCGTCTCTGGATCCTCGCGGCGGATCGGAGGTCCCGCGAACCAGTGGTAGCCATATAAAGGAATGCCCAGAGACAGCTTCTCCTTCGGGACGAACTTGAGCGCGTAGTCGAGATTCGCGACGGTCCACTCCCATCCGGCGACAGGGCCCGGTGCCGTCCAGCGCGTGTTCTGGTCGTAAGTCATCAGGCAGATCAGGTCGACCGACTGTGCAAGTGCCGCGAGATCGTAGGCACCTCGCCAGTCCTCATAGATCCACTTTGCAAATCCGCCTTTGCCGGGGTAGCCGGGCATGTTCGGGACGGTTGCAATCGAGAGCTTCAGACCTTCGGCGTGCATTGCATCGGCGGTGGATTTCACCAGTGCGGAGAGCGCGTCGCGATCCGTCCATGCGATGTCTTCAAAGTCGAACTGAAAGCCGGTATAGGCGTTGTTCTTCGACTCGCGGATCAGTGCGGCGATCATGGCTTTCTGTGCGGCCGGGGTGCTGAGCAGCGTGTGAAACGCATCCTTGCCGGAAGCGGTGATGATGGGCATCACGGGAAGATGCTGTTTGTGAGCCAACTCGAGTACGAGCGGGTTCGGACCGCCTGAGACGAGGCCAGTTGCGTCAACCGTATACCAGGTGGGAACCAGCAATCCGATCTTTCCGGAATGCGCAAGAAATGCGCGGACCGAATCGGGATTCTCCGTCATATAGAAGAGAGCCACCGGACGATCCTGAGCGCGGATGAGCGAAGCAGCCGCCAGGGCAAGAATCAGCAGAAGAGATATCCGTTTCATAGAAGGAGCCTCACCGGATCGTATACGCTGCCCGCGATCCCGCGAAGATCTTTGCAAGACGTGGAGGCGATTCGCGGCGAGTTCGGGAGGGTGATCCGGCGTGAACGAGGCGGATCCAGATAGGTCTGGAGCCGACGACCGGACTTGAACCGGTGACCTGCCGATTACGAATCGGCTGCTCTACCAACTGAGCTACGTCGGCTGATGCTCTATGGATTTTATCGTTTGCGGAGGGTCCAGTAAAGACAGGCGCCGCGCCAGTCTCTGCTTGCGGTGATAGCTGAAAGTAGTGGTGACAGGCGTGTGGCGATCGGGCTTGAGGCGCGGCTTATTGCGCGCAAAAGCTGCGTTGCCCCTATGAGGGAGGCTCCTGGCGCCTGAAGGCGCTGACCAGTATGGCGACGGAGATGGCGATGTAAATCACACCGGTGATAGCCTCCAGCGCGGCCAGCATTCTCGCTTCATCCGCGAGAGGGACAATGTCTCCGTAACCAACGGTGGAGAGAGTCACGAGGCTGAAGTAGAGCATCTCGCTTTCACGGTCGACTACCCGGCTGCTGCTGTGCTGGAACGAACCCGGATATGCAGCATCGATCGCAGCGTATAGAGCAAACCAGAACATACCGATCAGGAGATAGACGCTGACGCAGGTATAAAGATGCGACAGTTGAACGACGCGAGCTTTCCGGAGATAGGAAAAGAGACCGATGACACTGAGGCCGAAGAAGGCGGCGAGCGATGACCACTTGAGCACGGCGAATAGCGGATTTTTCGAAAGGATGGCGCCAACTCCGAACGCGATGGTGAGGGACATCAGCAGGGTTGACGGCCACACCCAGTATTTCTTTTCCGAGAGTTGGATAGTCGCGAGGATAACCGGGGTGAAAGTCAATCCAGTGAGAAACAGCTTCCGCAAGTCGCTCCGGTCGAGGATGGGATTGAGCAGAATTAGCAGCAAGAGGGACAGCAGGAGCAATCGATCGAGCATCGAGGCGGACTTCGGGGTAATTCGTAGAGGAGACACGGTGTCGATCGAAGGTAGCACCAAGGCCTCAGGCTGATACGAAAGAAGCCGCCCGGCAACAGGGCGGCTTCTCTCTTTTAGGGAGAATAGTTCCAACGGAGGCAAGCCATCAGAACTTTCTGGCGAAATACTATGGGCGATGGGTGGGGGTGTCAAGGCAAAATCCTGACGTATTTTAAGTAAATATTTTCAATAACTTAGGCATAGTTACCTGTAGATATGCCTAAAGATTATCTTCTTCGTCTATTCGCCTTAAACGCGGCGTAAAGAAAGCACAATCGCTTATTTTTGAGCACCATAGTGCCCTGTCTGCACAACATTCAGGGCAAGACGCGCGAGACGCGGGTTAACTGCTCAGTTTCAGCGTGATGAAATCTTCGTCGTTTAACGAGGAGATAGGCTTGCCTCGGAGCCGGCGAACAAGGGCGCGACCTCCGCCGAGAAAGAGGCCGACAAGCAGAGATGAAAGTCCGAGGATCCCGGTGAGATAGATGATGCCGAGGACAAGGCGCGCGGTCTTTTTGACTTCGCTCACATAGGTGCGAGCGTGATCGACCGTGACTTCGGCTTCGTATTTGATCTGCTCGAGAAGAGAGTGCGCGTCGCTGGTCGAAAGGCTGCCGCTGGTCACGGCGACGAGCGGTCCGCTGCGATGGACTTCCTGCAACGCAGATCGGTTGCCCTGCTTGAGCTGATCGTCGAGGGCCTTGGCGCGCGCGATAGCGATCTGCGGCGTCGGGTACTCGACGATGGTGAGCGCACCTTTGCCCCCTCCTGCAGAGTACCGTGCGGTGACCACCTCAGGATCGCGAGTGAAGTCGATGTCGGCTGCCGATAGAGGGCCTCCGCTACGCGCATAGGCGAGCGGACCGATGAAGTAGCGCACGCTGTCGGGCTCGAGCCCCTGCGCGGGCAGACGCTGAGGCAGGCCGGGAGGCACGCCGTCGGGTCCGGGCGCGGGAGGGATGGCGCGGGCGAGAGCCTTGAGCGCAGCCTTGTCCGGAGGGGCGTCGAAGACGGCATCGACGAGGGTGGTCCCGGTCCAGAAAAGAACCTCATTACCGGAGGTGGCTGCTTCCCTGCCGATGTCCTCAGTTCGCATGCCGGGACGACGGTAGAAGGTGAAGGCGCCGTAGGCTCCCGTGGCGTCGGCAAAGCGGCGCGCGTGGACAGTGAGGTGGCGGCCCGCGCGCGTGTAATCGGCGAGGGCGTAGTCTTTCAGGCCGTACTCCCTGAGGATGTCGGCATCTGGCTGGTCAGCGGAATCGAGGGCGGCGCCGGGAGCAGTACCGGCGCGGAGCGGCGCGGCAGGGGTCCATCCGGCAAAGGAGCCGGGCAGGAGAGGCTGCGGAGCCCTGGGCATCACGAGCGGAGTGACGGATTGCGCGGGAGTGCCGGATTGCGCGGAAGTGCCAGGGGGCAGAGCCACCAGTGTCAGGGTAAGACACGCCGCGCCGAGAAAGCGCAGAGAAAAAGCCATTACACGTTGAGACTATCACCGGACGCGGGTGGTGAGCGGAAGGGCAGAGGGGACAGGGCTCAGGGCACAGAAGAACCAAAGAACTTTGCGATACTGGAAGAGACATGTCGATCCCCAAGCGAGTTTTGGTCTCCCTGATGATCTGGGCGCTTGTTCTCTGCTCGACTCCGCGGGCGAGTGCGGGCGCATACGACGGGCACCCCAAGCTGGTCATTATCCTGGTGCTCGACCAGTTCCGGGCGGATTATCTCGAACGATACAAGGGCGACTTCAAGGCGCGCGGATTCAATCTGCTGATGGAGCACGGCGCCTACTTCACCGATTGCTACTTCGGATATGCAAACACGGAGACCGCTCCGGGGCACTCGACTATCGGGACAGGCGCCTACACCGACGGGCACGGAATCGGCGGCAACGAGTGGTGGGACCTGGCCCGCAATAAAGAGCGGCCCGTGACTTCCGTCGAGGACGAGCGCTACGCGCTGGTGGGGCTGCCGGCGGGAGCAAAGACGGCTGCGGGGTCGTCTCCGCGCAACCTGCTGGCTTCGACGATCGGAGATGAACTACGGCTGGACACGGTGGGAGTGTCGCGGGTGTACGGGGTGTCGCTGAAAGACCGCGCCGCGATCCTGCCGGCCGGGGCGACGGCGAACGGCGCGTTCTGGATCGATCCGGCTACGGGCAGGTTCATCACCTCGACCTATTACATGCCAGAGCTTCCGGACTGGGCGCAGGCCTTTGACGACGGGCCACGCGCGGCACAGGCCCTAACGGAGGCGCAGGCTCCCACGGACACGAAGAACTTCTACCGAGTCGTCGGGGCAACACCAGCGGCGGTGAGCTATGAGCTAGATTTTGCGAAGGCGCTGATCACGGGGACCGGGCTCGGCAAAAATCCTACGACGGACCTGCTGACACTGAGCATTTCTTCCACCGACATCCTCGGGCACAAGGTGGGACCGGATGCCGAGGCGCAGAGGGAGATGGTCGATACGGTCGATGCGGACCTTGACGGGTTCTTCGCATGGCTGGACAAGAACGTCGAGGGCGGTCTGGGCAACGTATGGATCGTGCTGACGGCCGACCACGGCATCGCGCCGGTTCCGGCGAATGCGGTGAAGCTAGGGCTGGATGCGGCAACGATCGATTTGAACAAGCTGGTCGATAACCTGAACTTCGCCGTGAACCAGAAATTTTCTCCAGGAGAAAAGATCCAATATCTGCTGCCGCGCCAATCGCTTCCGTATCTGGAGCTGAACGAGGCGGAGTTCGAGCGGGCAGGAATCAACGAACAGGAGGCCGAGCAAGCGGTGCAGGACTTTGTTCCGCAAGCCTTCGCGAGCCTCACGGTACACAGCGACGACAAGGGCCCGGTGACAGCCAAGCTGCCACCTTCTCCTGAGCTTTATCGGACCTACACTCGCCAGCAGATGGCTGCGGGACAGCTGCCGAACACTCCGTTTGGCGAGTTGATCGCTCACAGCTACACGTCGAATGGAGGCTGGTATGTGATGGTGATTCCGCGCGCCTTCCAAATGGCAGCCTTCGCCGGAGGCGGTACTAATCACTTCACGCCTTACTCCTACGATCGGCACGTGCCCCTGGTCTTCTACGGCGCGCCGTTTGCGCCGGGGACCTATCGCGGGCTGGTTCAGCCGGTGGACATCGCAGCGACGTTCGCCTCGCTGCTGGGCGTGAACCAACCATCGGCTTCGATTGGGCATGTGCTCACGCAGGCCTTAAAGCCGCCGTCTGCGGTTGTCTATCCCAAGCCGGCACCAGCCGGCCATCCGCACCCGAGCCGCCGGCGCGCGGCAAGCGAGACCAAGCAGTGAAGGCGGACATGCGGGTGCAGTTTGCCGGGATTGAGCTGGTCAATCCTGTCATTGCCGCAAGCGGTACCTTCGGCTACGGAGTAGAGTTCGAGGAGATTGTCTCCTTCGAGCGCATCGGCGGATTTGTGACCAAAGGGCTTTCGCGTGAGCCGATGGCGGGCAATGAGGCTCCCAGGCTGATCGAGACGGCATCGGGCATGATGAACGCGATCGGACTGCAGAATATCGGGGTCCGCACATTTATCGAGAAGAAGCTGCCGGAACTGCGGCGGCATCCGAAGTGCGCGGTGATCGCGAATGTGTTTGGCAACCAGGTAACGGACTATATCGAGGTCATCCAGCAGCTGAACGGCGCTGAAGGAATTGCGGCGTATGAGTTGAATGCATCGTGTCCGAATACGGACCATGGAGGCATGATCTTCGGAACGGATCCAGTGATGCTGGATGAGCTGGTGTGGCGCACGAAGCAGGTGGCCAAGCGGCCGCTGATCGTGAAGCTGTCGCCGAACGTGACCTCTATCGCGGACATGGCGAAATGCGCGGAAAAAGCAGGCGCTGATTCGATTTCCCTGGTGAATACCTTCGTTTCACTGGCCATCGATGTGGAGACGCGGAGGCCGCGCATCGCCAATGTGACGGCAGGGCTGTCTGGGCCAGCAATCAAGCCAATTGCCGTGCGCATGGTCTGGGAGGCGGCGAAAGCGGTGAAGATTCCCGTGTTGGGGATGGGCGGGATCGTCTCGGCGGAAGATGCGGTGGAATATCTGCTAGCCGGGGCGACGGCGGTGCAAGTGGGAACCGCGACCTATGCCGATCCTCGGGCCGTGGAGCGTATTGCCAGAGGACTGGAGCACTGGTGCGTGCGGCACCACCTGGAGAAGGTAACCGAGTTGACTGGAGCAATGGAGAAGACGCCCCGAGCCAGGCAGATATCAGGGAGCTAGAAAAGAAAGCAGGCAAGCAGTTCTTCGACTGCGCCTGGCGCTTATGCGCAGACTCCGCTCAGGATGACATCTACTGGCCTGGATGAGTAAACGGGTCAGGCGACGCGACGGGAGGAGCGGTTACGAAGCTCTTCGGGGATGCGATCCTGAAGGATGCGGGCCTGCGCCATTGCGACGCCGGTAATGTAGACCGGGGCAGGCGTGGCGACGGCCACGAGCACCCACGAGATCAGGGAAACAAACAGGCCAAGCACGGCGGCAGTCTGAAGAGTCATGACAACGTAGCGATGCTCGAGGTGCATGACCAGAGCCCAATTACGCAACGGCCCGACGTGATGGATGACAGCGAGGGCAAAGACGAAGGCGAGGATACATAGGGTGCTGATGCCAATCAGGACGACATCGATGGTTCGATGGAAACGTTGGCGGTGAAGACAGCATTCACAGGTTTCGAGATGCCTTTCGTAATCCGTCCGCATCTCCGGCGAGATTCCGGAGATATCGTACCGCCAGCCGGAAAGAATATCGCCTACAACCTGATCTGTGCACTGTGTCATCTTAAGCTTACGATTCCTGTGCTCCAGTTGCACCAAATGGTACCACTTGTCCGGAAAGGTTCCAGACAATTCGTGACGTTTGGCACCTGCGGGAGCAATTCTTTATAGTATAGAGCCAACGACGCGTTATTAAAAACCGCCCCTACAATAGAATAGATGCCATCGGCTCGTCCTGAGTCGCAAGTAAAACACGGTTACCAAGCAGGCTCATCCGATCACGCAAAGCGTGTTCGGCGGAGACCCTGGCAAGCTCCGGAAGGTTATTGCTTTCCGAAAGATGCGCCAGGATGACGTAGACCGCCTGCCCGTCATAACCTTTCTCCAGGAACTCGGCTGCCGCGTTATTTGATAAGTGCCCCACCCTCGACATTACTCTTTGTTTGACGGACCAGGGGTAGGGACCGTCACGCAGCATGTCGAGATCGTGATTTGATTCGATCATCAGGACGTCGCAGCGGCGCAGGCGCAGGGCGGCGTTCGGGGGGATGTAGCCAAGATCCGTGGCAAGGCCGATGCGGATACCTTCAGCCTCGAAGACGAAACCCACCGGGTCGGCCGCGTCGTGGGGAATAGTGAACGGAGTCACGGCAATATCGCCGATCGAGAAGACCTCGCCGGCGGCGAAGTATTCGACGCCCGGCAGAGAAGCCGGGTCGGCCTTTGCCTTTTCTGGCTCGGTGGCAAGCGTTTCGTGCTCTTCTTCAAAGGCTTCGCGGTCGTCGATTGCCGGATTCAAGGGAGCAGCGGCGCGGGCTTCGGCCTGCTGCCTGCGCTCGGCTAGCCACTCAGCATAGGTCATCCGCTTGCGGGGGGTGATCCAGCGAATCCAGGCGCGGTGCGTCGCCTCAGTGAAATACACGGGGATGCCAAGTTTGCGGGCGGTAACGGCAAGTCCCTGGACGTGATCCTGGTGCTCGTGAGTGACGAGGACGGCATCGAGAGTGGCGGGATCCTCTCCTGCGTCCCGCATGCGCTTGAACAGCTCGCGGCAGGAGACACCGGCATCGACGAGGATCCGGGTGCGAGCGGAGGAGACCACGGTGCTATTGCCTCGTGAACCACTGGCAAGCACCGTCATACGAACCATAAAGATGAGGATACGCCGGATCAGTGTGAAAAATGAGGCGCAAACTAGGGCGAGGAATCTGGTTGGGCTACAGGGATGCCATTTGGGAACACTGACGATTATTTGCAGTGATCGCTGCAATTAGCGTTGGCGACCATGGACAGGATGGTTTGGTTTGGGAGCAGATCGAATTGATCCTCAACCGTATCGTGAGCGCGCAACGGCCATCCATTCCGCGGCCCGCTCGCGACGATCAGGGAAGCGTGTGCACAGAATTGCGCCCCATGCGGCTCCCTGCAGGTCGCGGGCGGCGAAGAAGGGGTTCAGCCGATCGAGGTCGAAGTCGGCTTCATAACTGGCGAGAGCAAAGTCGCGGGGTTCGAGCGAGGTGCGGACGAAGCAGGCGATGTCCCACTCGGTGGGACCGAAGCAGGCGTCTTCGAAGTCGGTCCAGACGAGGCCCTTGCTGGTCTTGAGGACGTTCTTTTTATGCGCGTCGCCGTGAAGAGGTTGTTGAGGGAGATTGAGTGCATCGATGTCGGCTGAGATCTGAGCGAAGCCGCGGCGGAGGATGGCGATGTCAGCGGGACCGATTTTGCTCCATGATTCAACTTCGTCGAGCCATTGCGGGATTTCGGTGAAGGGACTCAAGCGATGCAGCGTACCGCGAAAATCGCGCAGGACAGCATGTAGATAGCGGAGAAATGGCCCGACTTCGCCGGCCCCGGCGATGTAGTTGCGGTCATGCTCGACGTACTCCCAGAAGGTCAGCGCGAAGCCGTCGCGGAGGTGTGGGCCGGGAGGCAGTTCCCTGCTGGGCGGGACCACGGGAAAGTTGCGGGCGGCGAGGTATCCGGCAAGATCGAGATCAAGCGCGAGCCATCGCTGCGCTGGCTTGCGAACGAGAGCGGTGGTGGTTGCCACTCGCGCCACGACGGGCGCGGGTGCGAGATGGACGAGCACATTGCTGCCGTCGGCGACGATTTCGGGCCGATCGCTGCATTTAAGGCCCAGGCTGCGGGCAACAGCAAGAGCAGTATCGACGGCGCGTCGGCTGAGGTCGTCCATTCGAAATGGTTCGGGCTATGCTTTTGCGGGAAGCGGGTAGTTGAACATCCAGTGGATGCCGAACTTGTCCTTGATCATTCCGAAACGAGCATTCCAGAACATGTCCTGCAAGGGCATGGTGATTTCGCCGCCGGCGGAGAGTGCTTTGAAGAAAGCCTCGATCTCTTCCGCGCTGTCACATTCAAGGCAGACGGAGATATTGTTGCCCTCGTTGAATGGCGTTCCGGGCATGTTGTCGGCGGCCATGAGGAACAGGGTTTCGCCGCGTTTGAGGGCTGCGTGCATGATGAGGTCTCGGGACTCGGGCGTGACCCAGGCCGGATCGCCGGGCGCCTCGCCAAAGGACATGATGAAGAGATCCACGCCGAGGGCTTGCTTGTAGAACTCCATGGCGGCGCGACATTTTCCGTTGAAGTGCAGATGGGGCGTGATGTTTTTCATGGACGGGTTCCTGAAGAGTGGATTTGAGCCTACGGACGATCGCAGATGATGTTAGCCGAGCCTAGGAGTAGGTGTAAAAGCCGCGGCCGCTCTTGCGACCGAGCCAGCCGGCGTCGACCATGCGGATGAGCAGCGGGCAGGGTCGGTATTTTGGGTCACCGAGTCCGTCTTCGAGAACGCGCATGATATCGAGGCAGACGTCGAGCCCGATGAAGTCGGCGAGAGTGAGGGGTCCCATGGGATGCGCCATGCCAAGCTTGAAGACTTCGTCGATGGCCTCGGGGGTGGCTACGCCTTCCATGACGGAGAACATGGCCTCGTTGAGCAGAGGCATCAGGACGCGGTTCGAGACGAAGCCAGGCGCGTCATTGACTTCTACGGGAGTTTTGCCGAGGCGTTCGGAAAGTGCCTTCACCGCATCGTAGGTTTCCTGGGAGGTGGCAAGGCCGCGGATGACTTCGACCAGCTTCATTACTGGCACAGGATTGAAGAAGTGCATGCCGATGATGTTGTCGGGGCGTTTGGTTTGCGCTGCGAGTTTAGTGATCGATATGGAAGAAGTGTTCGAGGCAAGAATGACGTGGGACGGCAAGAGGGCGTCGAGTTCGGCGAAGATCTGGCGCTTGATATCGAACTTCTCCGTTGCGGCTTCGATGACGAAGTCACAGCCAGCAAGTGAGGAGCGGTCGAGCGTGCCGTCGATGCGCGCGAGGGCCGCATCCATCTCTTCCTGAGTGAGTTTTGCTTTCGAGACTTCGCGGGCGAGATTCTTGCGGATGGTCTCGATGCCGCGATCGAGAAAACGCTGCTCGATTTCACAGAGGCGGACGGTGAATCCGCTGCGGGCGAAGACGTGGGCGATACCGTTGCCCATGGTTCCGGCGCCGAGCACGCCGACGGTGGTGATGTTACTCATTTTTCCCCTGCTTTTCCTGGTATGTGCAAAACAGGTGAGTGTATCAGCAATTGGCGCGGGCTTCCCGTGCGAAGGGAAACCCGTTCATCGATCATTTTCGCCGCCTTATCACCCAAAATTGTCGTTCCATCCCAGCGACGGGGACTATATAGTGGTTTCCGCCTTTCCGGCGAAAGCATGACCGGTCCTTGCGGGTAATCGGGGTAGTTGAGGTTCAATGCTTATTTCACAAATGAGGGGATTCCGGTGAAACACAACGCATGGTTTATATCCGCGGCAGTTTCAATATCGCTGCTCAGTCTTTCTCCACGCGCTATCGCGCAGGGCCACTCATTCACTCCGAAATCGAGTTTGCCACAGACGCAAAACCAGAGCGGAGAACGCATGGCACGCACCACCCTCCGGCTTTTCGTGCCTTCCTCCACAAAAATGCATTTCGGCTCCACTGCTGCGCAGCCAACGGAACTGCCTCCGTTCCCGGGCTATCTATTTGAGACTCCCGCATCGATTGCGTGCGTCTATCGTCTGGTGGAAACGCGGGTTCCGGGCTGCAATCCAAACCTGACGACAACAAATCCAACTGGCGGCAGCCACGCCATCGCCCTGGTGGACGCGTTCGATGACCCGACCGCCGAGTCGGATCTCGCGACTTTTTCGTCACAATTCGGATTGCCAGCCGCCAATTTTACGGTTGTTTACGCCAACGGTTCGGAGCCCGGCCAGGACCCCACCGGTGGATGGGAAATCGAGGAAGCGCTCGATGTCGAGTGGTCACACGCAATGGCGCCGACGGCAAAGATCTTTCTCGTGGAGGCTGCAGACAACAGCTTTACAAACCTCTTTAGCGCCGTGACTCTTGCCAGCAAGCTGGTGGCCGCAGCCGGAGGCGGTGAGGTGTCGATGAGCTGGGGCGGTGGAGAGTTCCCGGAGGAGACGGACTATGACTCGGTCTTCACGAAGCCGGGTGTGGTTTATCTCGCGTCAACAGGGGATTCTCCCGGTGCGATTTATCCCGCGGTTTCTCCAAACGTGGTAGCGGCCGGCGGGACAACGATCTCGCGCGATCTCAACTCGGGCAAAGTGATTATCGAGAATACGTGGCAAGACGCCGGAGGCGGCCCAAGTCTCGTTGAGCCGCGGCCGCACTATCAGGACGGTATCGCGAAGCTCGTCGGTGCTGCTCGCGCCACGCCGGACATATCCTTTGACGCCAACCCCAACACCGGCGTGTGGGTATTCGCCACCAACCCGGTGTTCGGCACCGGCTGGTACGTCGTCGGCGGAACGAGCGTCTCGTCGCCGTCGCTTGCCGGGATCGTGAACGCGGCCGGCTCCTTCAAGAAAAGCAGCGCCGCTGAAAATCAACTGCTCTACGGCGGGAGTCCGCGGCAGTTCAACGATATCTTCTATGGCAACTGCGGGCTGAACATCAGCAACTTTGCCGACTTCGGCTACGACTTCTGCAGCGGTATCGGATCGGTGAACACGCTCAAAGGCAAATAGGCCATTTCGTTGGAATCGCTAGATGCCCTGCCGAAGCGGCAGGGCATTTTTCTGGTGCCCACTGGCTCCGATGCTTACGTATCAGAGGGCCCGCACCAGAACAGAAGTGATGTTGTCGTGGCCGCCGGCAGCCTTGGCGGCGTCGACAAGACGCGAGCATTTCTCGTCGAGAGTACCTGTTTCAGTCAGCAGGGCGGCGATGCGGTCATCGGGAAGTTCTCTGGTCAAGCCATCGGAACAGAGCAGAAGGATGTCATCCTGCTTGAGGTCGAGTCCGGCAATATCAGCAGAGACGGAGTCCTGTGTGCCGATGGCGCGGGTAATGACATTACGCAGAGGAGAGTGCTCGGCCTCGTCCTGAGTGAGTTGTCCGAGGCGCACCTGCTCGTCGACGAGCGAATGGTCGTGCGTCTTGCGCATCAACTTGCCTTTGCGAAAGAGGTAGCATCGGCTGTCGCCGACGTGTCCGATCAGAGCGCGGTTTCCGCCTATGGCAAGGGCGACCAGAGTCGTTCCCATGCCGCGCAGGGCAGCGTCGTGCTCGGCACGCGAGTGAACGCGCTGGTTGGCGTCGGCGATCGCCTCTTCCAGGACCTTGCGTCGGTTTTCCTGCGAGCGCGCGGCACAGAGGCGCTCGATGAGGGTGTCGACGGCGATTCGGCTCGCGACTTCGCCGGCAGCGGCTCCGCCCATGCCATCGCACAGGGCGAAGACTCCGTCTTCGACACAATATCCAAAAGCATCTTCGTTAGAGGTTCGAATCTGTCCGACATCGGTGCGGCCAGAGGCTTCCAGTTTTAGCATTGCTTCAATATCTCGAAAGAGTAGGTTCCCGAACTCTTATCAAACTGTTTTTGAGTTCTAGCTGCACCTTTCAGAGCTCCGGTGTCTTCGCCGGACCCCTTTATCAAAAATGCGCTATCTGAACGATACATAGTTTCTGACGTGGGCGGTATCGATTTTGCAGCGGGAGATGTCTTGTTTTTGTTTGCCTTGTGCACAATTTCCGGCTAGGGTGGTCAAAAAGTATGCTCAGATCCGTCCGCTTGTTCGTTGCCTTTCTGGGGATTATTGCTTTTTGCCAAGTCTCTCTCACTCATGCGAACGAATGCTCGGTGGCACAACCACATCCGCTGACTGAAGAGCAGTTGGCTCTCATTCGCGGCGATCTGCCACAAGCTGAAACCCTATACCGGCAGAAAGTCGCCCAACAGCCGAAGAATTATGAGCTGGTGGCCGGACTGGTGCAGACGCTGATCGCCGAACAGAAGGTGGATGAGGCAGACTCTACGATCAAAGCTTCGCTGGCCGCGGCGCCGCATTCGGTGGAACTGCTGACCGCTCTGGCTGAGGTGCAGTACCGGCAAGGTGTTCCATGGGACATGGAGAAGACCCTAGAGACCGCCGAGCAGGCCGACGTGTGCTATGCGCGGGTGCATCTGGTGCTTGCGCGGTACTACCGACTCAATTCCTATTACGCCTCGTCTCTGAGGGAGCTCAAACTGGCGCACCAGCTTGATCCATACGATCCGGATGTTCGCCGGATGTGGGTAAGGACTTTGCCGCTCAAACAGCGGATCGAGGAGCTGAAGTCTTATCTCGCGGCGAACGACACCGACGTGGAATCGCTGCGGCGTGCGCGCGCCGAGCTGGCGGTGCTTGAAAATCACGCCGAGGGCCAGGGGAACGGATGCCACCTAGCATCGCCCGTCAATGCGACGGAGATTCCTTTTACCCCCATCATGATCGATGCTGAGCGCATTCGCGGGTGGGGGCTGGATGTCTACTTCAACGACCATAAGTCGCGGCTACAGGTGGATACGGGGGCGAGCGGGCTCTATGTGAGCCGTCCAGTGGCGGAGCACGCGGGGCTAAAACCGATCTCGCGGACGGAGGTGGGCGGCGTCGGAGATAAAGGCGCGCAAGGCGGCTACCTGGCCTATGCGGACTCGATCAAGATCGGCGGACTGGAGTTCAAAAACTGCCTGGTGGAAGTGAGCGACAGACGCAGCATTGTCGATACGGACGGTCTGATCGGGACGGATGTCTTTTCGGACTTCCTTGTTACGCTCGACTTTCCGTGGCGCAAGATGACGCTGGGACCTTTGCCGGCATATCCGGGAACTGCTGCGGCGACCCCTTCGCTGAACACGGAGGAAGGAAGCTCGTCGGAGCAGAGCAGCGAAGGTCAGGCTACAGCCAAGGCCGGGGCCGCACCGACTCAGGGACCGCAGGACCGCTATATCGCTCCGGAGATGAAGAACTGGACGAGCGTATATCGGGTTGGGCATGACATGATTGTTCCCACCGCGCTTAATAGCAAGCGCATGCGGCTGTTCATCATCGATACCGGCGCCGAAAGCACTTCCATCTCGCCAAGCGCTGCGCGCGAGGTGACGAAGGTATTCAACTCGGAGGCTTCCGTAAAGGGTATTTCCGGCAATGTCTCAAAGGTTTACCTGGGAAACAGTGTGACCTTCCGGTTCGCGCATATTCAGCAGGAGCATCCCAATGTTCTGTCCTTCGATACGTCCGGCTTGAGTAAGAACATTGGAACAGAGATATCCGGCTTTATCGGTTTCGACATGCTGGGATTACTGGTAGTGAAGATCGACTATCGCGACGGGCTAATGAGCTTCGAGTACTCGGCCGACCGCGGATACCAACACTTACGCTAGCGGGATAACTGCGAGAAAAGCAGGTAGGGCTGGCCCAGCCAGAAGCGATTGCTCTGGCGCGTGAGTGGGCCGGGCGCTCTACCACGCAGCCGGGCCTGAGCTTCGTGGTAGGGACCAACGAAGCGGAAGGCACGTGGGATGGGCGGGTAGAGAAGTCTCAGATTGCGGCTGAGACGGTGGATGAAAGCCTCGTCTGCGGGAGGCAGGCCGAAGGCGGGGCGAAGACGCGGGGGTATCCAGTAGCCAGTGAGCCGGTAATACCAGCGTGGCGGGCGGACCCAGGTTCCCACGCCCGACATCACCGAGTCGCCGAGAGCGCGAGCAGTGCCATCAACGCCGAGGAGCGGAGAATCGAACATTTCCATGCAATAGCGCTTGAAATCTGTCCAGCTGGCGGGCAGCGAGTCCGGCGGAATACTGAAGAGGACAGCTAGGCGCTTGGTTTCACAGTAATACTGCTCGCGTTCAGCGTATGAAAGCGGAGGGAATACGAATTCGTAGGCGAGAACGGCGGTCTCGATGAGCGTGGCGTAGACCCAGCGCAGGGCAGTGATCTCATTGGCTTCGTAGTGGTCTCCACGCGCATGAGCACCAACTGCGTTGGGAAGCTCGCCGGTGATTCCAGTATGACGGCGGTAGAGCTGGCGGGAAGCGGCGAGGGCTTGGGCGCGGCTTCCGAAGAGCATGGTGTAAACGACGCGGAAGGTTGAGTGAAAGCGGCCAATGGCGTCGTTGAGGACCCTTGAATGCTGATGGATCGAGGCTGCGACCCAGGGATGCGCGAGCTGCAGCAATGCAGCGCGGCCGGCACCGAGGAAGAGGACTGACTCGCGGTTGATTCGCCAGCTCAAAGAATCCGGGCCGAAGAAGCCGGCGCGAGGGTCGCCGGACGAGGCTTCCAGTTCCGAGAGCCGCGCTTCCAGGTCCGCGTGGGAGACGAGACGCCGGGCTTCGCTGTCAACCTTCATAAAAGGGCTCTCCATAAAGCATGATAGCCGGGAGACTGAGCACGGCCGGGCCGGGTTCGAACAATCCAGTAATGTGTCTTCGCTAGAATGAGGGCCCGAGATAATGAGATGAGCGGAATTCTGATCATCGGCGACCACTGCGGATTGCGGGAAGAACTCAGCGCGGCGCTTGCCACCGTCAAGATAGCTCCCGAGTACGCCACGGACCGTGCCGAGGCCATCGAGCGGATGCGCGCGCAATCCTTCAGCGTTGTGATTACCGATTGTGAAAGTGTTGTCGACGAAGACCTTGCCTTGCTGGCTGAGATGCGCGGTATCCGGCCCGGAGTGAAGTGCATTGTGGTGGCCCGGGAGAGCACTCCCGATAAAGTGATCGCAGCGTTGCAAGCGCATGTGTTTGCCTGCTACACACCTCCTTTCAACGCTCGTGAGATTGCGCGCGTGGCTTCTTACGCTGCAGGGGGATGGGGATTGGAAGGACGACATTGAGATCCTGTCGGCAAAGCCGAACTGGGTATCGGTGCGCGCGCGGTGCCGCCTGATTACGGCAGAACGGCTGCTAACCTTCGAGCGCGAGCTGAGTACGCATCTGCCCGAGCACAGACAACGCGAGATGATGCAGGCATTCCGCGAGATTCTGCTGAATGCAATCGAGCATGGAGCGGCCTTCGATCCCCATCAGACGGTTGAGGTGCGGGTTATACGGACGGCGAGGTCGTTGGTGTTTTATGTGCAGGATCCGGGAGCCGGGTTCAGGCTCGACATGCTGAAGCATGCCGCGATTGCGAATCCGCCAGACAATCCCGTGGCGCACGTTCTGGCCCGGGAGGAAGCCGGAATGCGGCCGGGAGGGTATGGCCTTTTGGTGGCAAAAGGCACGGTGGATGAGCTGATCTTCAACGAGATCGGCAACGAGGTGCTGCTGATCAAATACCTGCGACCTGAAGGCGAAGCCTAGGCGAATGCCCCGGGGGATGACTGGTCGGCTAGAATCGGTGGTGCCTGGAGACGGAGCACGAGATGAGCCGGATTCTGATTATCGGGGATTGCAAGGGCATGGGAGGAAAAGTCGGCGCGGCTCTCGAAGCCTATGATCTGCCGCATGAATATTCGTCGGGACACGCCGATGCGCTACTTCGCCTGGTGATGAAGTCGTTTGGGGTGGTGATCACCGATTGCGAGAGCACGGTTGAGGAGGATCTGGCGCTGTTGACGGAAATGCGGGCTATCCGGCCCGGAGTGAAGTGCATCGTGCTGGCGAAGGAGAGCACTCCGGATGACGTGATAGCGGCGCTGCGGGCGCGAGTGTTCGCGTGCTTCACGCCTCCGCTCGATGCAGCGGAGATTGCGCACCTGGCTGCGCATGCAGCTTCGGACAGCCAGTGGCGGGACGATATCCAGATTCTGTCAGCTAAACCCGGATGGGTATCGGTGCGGGTCAATTGCCGCCTGCTCACAGCGGAGCGCCTTCTGACTTTTGCCAAGGAGCTGAGTGCGCGGCTACCTCCCGATACGCGGCAAGAAGTGATGCTGGCCCTGCGCGAGATCCTGCTGAATGCGATGGAGCATGGTGCGGCGTTTAATCCTGAGCAGCTGGTTGAAGTGACAGCGATCCGGACGGCGAGGTCCTTTGTGTTCTATGTACACGATCCGGGAGCGGGGTTCCGGCGTGAGTTGATCACGCACGCGGCGATTTCGAATCCGCCGGAAGATCCTGCCGCACACGTCACGCTGCGGGAGGAGGCTGGGATGCGTCCGGGAGGGTATGGGCTGCTGCTGGCGGCGGGGACGGTGGACGAGCTGATCTATAGCGAGATCGGGAACGAAGTGCTGCTGATCAAGTATGTAGAGGAAGAGTAGAGAAGCCAGTTGCTGAGCCCATGTCCGGAAGGACGGACGTGGCGTACCCGAATTTTTGAGACTACTTTCCTTTTGCGCTCTCGATGCGTGACTCCGCTTCGCGGATGACGGTTTCGGCGTGGGTGTACTTTTCGGGGTCGTCGCCGGCTTCATTCCAGAGCTGATGGCCGTGTTCGAGGCGCTGGTCAGCTGCGGCGACGTCTATCTCCCCGGGACGGAGGGCGGTGTCGGCAAGAATGGTCACGCGCTCGGGCAGGACTTCGACGAAGCCGCGACCGATGCTGTAAGTCTGCTCACCGGCCTCGCCGCCGTGGAGGCGTATCTCGCCGGGGCCGAGAACGGCAACCAGAGGAGCGTGTCCATAGAGGACCTCAAGATAGCCGTTCCGCGATGGGACCTCGACGGCATCCGCGGATTCATCGACGAGGATGCGATCGGGGGTGACGAGCCGGACCTGTAAGCGATTTGTGTCTGCCATTTTCTTCTAAATTACCGGTTTCCAGTTGCCAGTCCCCAGTCGCTGACAGAACCGGGGACTCAAAACTGTGGACTTCTAGGCTGTCACCTTCATCTTTTCGGCTGCTTCGAGTACTTCCTCGATGGTTCCCTTCATGTAGAAGGCCTGCTCGGGAATGTCGTCGTGCTTGCCCTCGATGACTTCCTTGAAGCTGCGCACCGTATCGGCGATCTTGCAATAGCGGCCGGGCATGCCGGTAAACTGCTCGGCGACATGGAAGGGCTGCGAAAGGAATTTCTGCACTTTGCGGGCCCGATTGACGGTGGTCTTGTCTTCGTCGGAAAGCTCATCGATGCCAAGGATAGCGATGATGTCCTGCAGATCCTTGTAGCGCTGCAGGATGCGCTTGACGCCCTGCGCCACGTCGTAGTGCTCCTGCCCAACAATGCGGGGTGTGAGGATACGCGAGCTCGAAGCCAGTGGATCGACGGCGGGATAGATGCCGATTTCGGTTAGAGCGCGCGAGAGCACGGTGGTCGCATCGAGGTGCGCGAAGGTGGTCGCCGGGGCTGGGTCGGTGAGGTCGTCGGCAGGGACGTAGACGGCCTGCACGGAAGTGATGGAGCCTTGTTTGGTCGAGGTGATGCGCTCCTGCAGCTCGCCCATTTCGGTGGCGAGGTTCGGCTGATATCCGACGGCGGAGGGCATGCGGCCGAGGAGTGTGGAGACCTCGGAACCGGCCTGGGTGAAGCGGAAGATGTTGTCGATGAAGAGCAGCGTATCCGAGCCCTCGGCGTCGCGGAAGTGCTCAGCTACGGTGAGGGCGGAGAGGGCCACGCGCAGACGGGCGCCGGGCGGCTCGGTCATCTGACCGAAGATGAGCGCGGCCTTGGACTTCTTGTAGTCGTGGATGTCGATGACGCCGGCTTCCTGGAATTCACGCCAGAGGTCGTTGCCCTCGCGGGTGCGCTCGCCGACACCGGCGAATACCGAGAAGCCTCCATGCTGCACGGCGACGTTGTTGATGAGCTCCTGAATGATGACCGTCTTTCCTACCCCGGCGCCGCCGAAGAGGCCGGTCTTTCCACCCTTGAGAAAGGGTTGGATGAGATCGATGACCTTAACGCCGGTTTCGAACATCTCTTCGGAAGTGGACTGCTGGTCGAATGCCGGCGCATCGCGATGGATGGGCATGCGCTTGTCCGTTTTGACGGGACCGAGCTCGTCCACCGGGTCGCCGATGACGTTGAGCACCCGGCCCAGCGTCTCGCGACCCACAGGCACGGTGATGGGGCCAGCGAGATCGATGGCCTTCATTCCGCGCACCATGCCTTCGGTGGCCTCCATGGCGACGCAGCGCACCCGACCTTCGCCGAGGTGCTGCTGGACCTCAAGGATGACGTTGATGGGCGTGGGCACGGTAAAGCCGTCGCTGACGACGCGAAGAGCCTGGTAGATAGGTGGGATTTTGGCCTCGTCGAACTGCACATCGACGGCAGGGCCTGAAATCTGAATTACTTTTCCGATGTTCTCTGCCATATCGTTCCTATGTTCGGGCTGGGCCCTGATCTTTAAGGGCGCCTAAAGCCGATGTTTTCCGCCTGCATACGGCAAGGCAAAAGCCATGCCCTGATACGAAACCTCTTCCACACCCCGCGTTCTTAGGCCTAAATGGCGGCAGCTCCGCTCACGATCTCGATGATTTCCTTGGTGATGGCGGCCTGCCGTGCGCGGTTCATGGCCAGGGTGTACTTGTCGATTAAATCTGATGCGTTGTTGGTTGCCGAATCCATGGCGGTCATTCGGGCTGCCTGCTCGGCGGCGACCGATTCCAGGAAGGCGTGGTCGAGCTGCGAAATGATATAGAGCGGAAGGATGGCGTCGAAGATTTCGCGCGGAGACTGCTCGTAGATGTAGTCAACTTCCGCGGTGCCAAATTTCTTCGCTTCGTCCTCGTAGACCTTCATTGCGGCGTCGAGTTCGCCGGGGAGGATACTGACGCCGGCGGTCATGGCGGCGCGCCCCGCCCTTGCCCGCTCCTCGGGACTCATGGCCTGCGCTTCGACGATCTCTTGCCGGCCGAATTCCAAGATGGGCAGAATGCGCTCGACGACGACACGCTGGGTGATGACCGACTTGAACTCGTTGTAGACGAGGTATGCGGCGTCGATTTCTTCGTGTGCGTAGCGAGCGGTGATCTCCTCGCCGAGCGCACGCACATCTTCGAGCTTTACCTTGTCGAGCATGCCGGGATGGTCTCCGATGACCTCGATGCGTCCGGTGCGTTGCTGGCGCTCTGGACGGCCGTTTTCCTGAGAGTCGCCATTCTGCTCGAACCTGGCAGCCGGATAGCGGCGGCGAAAGAGATCACGGCCCTTGCGGCCGATGGTCTCGATGTCGATCTGCTTCTCGTGGTTACGGTTGATGAAACTCAGGGTGGCCTTGAGGATGTTGGCGTTAAAGGCTCCGGCAAAGCCTTTGTCTCCCGCGACCACGATGACGAGCACATGCTTTTCTTCGCGGGTCTTGAGCAGCGGATGGCGGATCTCGCCGGTTTCGGGATCGTAAATCTCGATGCGACGCTTGAACGAGTCGAGGATGCTGGCCAACAGGGCCGAGAATGGACGCGACGATACTGCGCGCTCCTGGGCGCGACGCAGCTTGGCGGCGGAGATCATCTTGAAAGCGCGGGTAATCTGGCGCGTGTTCTTAACGCTGCGAATGCGCCGCCGTAGATCGAGAATGCTTGCCATTAGCTTTGCTTTGCCGCTCCTACCTTTGCATCCGGATGCTCGGAGAGGAAGATTGCCTTGTACTCGTCGAGTGCCGCGCCGATGCGCTTGCGGAGATCGTCGTCCAGAGACTTCTTTGTGGCGATGTCGGTCTGCAGCGCGTTCTGGGCGGAATCGAGATACTTGTAGAGGCCGTCCTCGAAGGCGCGGATGGACTCGACCTTGACGTTGTCGAGGTAGCCCTGGGTCCCGGCGAAGAGGATGATGACCTGTTTTTCCGCCGTGAGGGGCTGGAACTGCGGCTGCTTGAGCAGCTCGGTAAGGCGCTGGCCCCGGTTAAGCTGGTTCTGCGTGGCCTTGTCGAGGTCGCTGCCAAACTGCGAAAAGGCTGCCAGTTCGCGGTATTGCGCGAGGTCGAGCTTGAGCGTCGAGCCGACCTGCTTGATGGCCTTAATGGCAGCAGAGAATCCGACGCGCGAGACGGAGAGGCCGACGTTCACGGCCGGGCGGACGCCGGAGTTGAACAGGTCTGTCTCGAGATAGATCTGGCCGTCGGTAATGGAAATGACATTGGTTGGAATATAAGCCGAGACGTCACCGGCCTGGGTCTCGATGATGGGCAGAGCGGTCAGCGAGCCGGCGCCCTTCTCGTCATTGAGCTTTGAGGCGCGTTCGAGCAGACGCGAGTGGAGGTAGAAGACGTCGCCTGGGTAGGCTTCGCGGCCTGGAGGACGGCGCAGCAGCAGCGAGATCTCCCGGTAGGCCACGGCATGCTTGGAGAGATCGTCGTAGATCACCAGCGCGTGACGCTTGCTGTCGCGGAAGTACTCGCCCATGGCGCACGCGGCATAGGGGGCGATGTAGAGCATCGGGGCCGGCTCGGAAGCGGAGGCGGCAACGACGATGGTGTAGTCCATGGCGCCATGGTCGGTGAGGGTCTGGACTACCTGAGCGATCGATGAGCGCTTCTGGCCGATGGCGCAGTAGATGCAGATCAGGTCCTTGCCCTTGCTATTGATGATGGCGTCGAGGCCAACTGCCGTCTTGCCGGTCTGGCGGTCTCCGATGATGAGCTCGCGCTGGCCGCGGCCGATCGGGATCATGGCATCGATGGACTTGAGGCCAGTCATCATGGGCTCGCGGACGGGCTGGCGATCAATGACGCCGGGGGCGAGCCGCTCGACAGGCAGAGTCTCGGAAGCAACGATGGGGCCTTTGTCATCAATGGGCTGGCCGAGAGCGTTGACGACGCGGCCGATGAGAGCTTCGCCCACAGGCACACTGAGAATCTTGCCGGTGCGCTTGACCTGGTCGCCTTCGCGGATTTCCTCGTACTCACCCATGAGCACGGCGCCGACCTGGTCTTCCTCGAGGTTCATCGCCAGTCCGGCGACGCCATGGGGGAACTCGATCAGCTCGCCGGCCATGACCCTGTCGAGGCCGTAGAGGCGCGCGATTCCGTCACCGAGCGACATAACGGTGCCCACCTCATCGACACGAATCTTCGTGTCGTAGTTTGCGATCTGCTCCCTCAGGAGCTCTGTAATCTCATCTGCGTTTATCTGAGCCATGCGTCACGTTTTCCGGTAATTGATCTGATTTTTCTGAGGTGAGCCTGCCAGTCTATACCCGATCGGGGCCTAACTGGCGGCCAGCTCCTGTTCCAGGCGGTCCAGGCGTCCGCGTATCGATCCGTCATACACGGTACTGCCTATGCGCACAATCGCGCCACCCATCAGCGAGGAGTCTTCATGGAAAGTGGCGGCAATAGGGCCTTTGGTGAGGCCGGCGATCTGCGCTTCGAGAGCCGAACGGGTGGCATCGTCGAGCTTATGTGCTGTTGTGACCTCGACCTCGGATACTCCGAGGCGATGGTTCATCTCGCGGCGGAACTCGGTCAACATCTCGTCGAAGAGGTGCAGGCGGCCGTGCCGGATGAGGACGGCGATAAAGTTACGCACTTCACGGCCCATCTGGAGCCGCGCATTGAGCTTGTCGAGGATGAGCACTTTTTCCTCGATGGAAAAGGACGGATCGGAGAAGACCTCGCGCAGGGGCGCGCTCTCGTGCCAAGCGGAGGCAAAGTCGGCAAGCTGACCTTCCACCCGGGTCGGGTTAATGTTCGCTTCGGTGATTACGTCGGCGAGCGCGCGAGCGTAAGGCGCTGCAAGAGCTGCCATCAGTTGCGCCCTCCGTTGAGGCTCTCACCAAAGGCGCGGATGAGAGTGCGGTCGTCGTCGCCGCTTATGCGGATCTCCTGGCGCGCCCGGTTGACGGCGAGTTGGGCGGCAAACTTCCTGAGGTCGCGCTGCGCCGCAGCTCCGGCGGCGTCGATCTCCTGCTCGGCGGAGGCCACGATCCGCTGGCGCTCGGTTTCAAGGGATTGCTGAACCCGCTTCTCGTCCTCGACACTGTCGCGCTCGGTCTGCGCGCGGATGGCGTCGATCTCGATACCGAGCTTTGAGAGCCGCTCTTCGACAACTGCCAGCCGCTCGTTGGCTTCGGTGGCGGCGAGACGAGCTTCGATAAGCTGCTTCTGCAGCGTGTCATTTCGCTTGCGGAAGGCCTTGGGGACAAAACGAACAAGGAACCAGAGAATAAGGCCAATGAGGATAGCCGAATTCAATATCTCCATGATGCGCGCTGTGGTCTCAACGCTAAGGTTCAGGTGGCGCGCCAGAGACTTCACCGCGTCCGAATGGCGAAATGCCTCCATCTGAGCATTGCTCTCCGGCTCATCCATGTGCTCGCCGGAAGGAGCGTTGGCTGGAACCACAGCAGGGGCGGGGTTGCCCTGGGCCAAGCTGCGCACCGGAACCGACAGGAACGCGAGGGGAAGCGCCAACAGAACGGCGAGACGGAACCTAAGCGCGAGCTTCAATGCGCACCCTCCGCGGCTGTCAACTCTGCGGGAAGAATAGCCCGCATAATCTGACCGGCAAGCTGGTCAACGGTGCCCTCAATATGATGCCGGGCCTCAGCGGCTTCTGTGTCAATGGCAGCGCGGGCAGAAGCTACGCGCTCATGGGCAGCGTGGCGCGCCGCGACGAGAGCTGCTTCGCGCTGGGTGTTCCACTCCTTCAGACGCTGCTCGCGGCGGTGAAAGATTTCGGCGCGGGCGGCACGGAGCCTCGCCTCATACTCCTGGCTCTTGGCGTCGGCGGCAGCGACTGCGGCCTTTGCTTTTTCGACTGCGCCCAGGGTGCGTTCGCGGCGCTCCGCAAGCATCTGCAAAAGCGGGCGGTACAACAGGAAACGGTAGGCGATCACCAAGAGAATAAAGATGATGGCGGTCGGTATGGAACCGAGCGCAAGATCGCCGAGTTGACGCAGAAGCTCATCAATCATGATTGAACCGACGTAGGCGGTTGGAAGCTATCTGGAAGGTATCTTGGAACCTATGGTTTTAGCAGAGGTGAAAAAGCGATGTCAACGCGCACACGCAGCCCGCCCCAGCCTGACGGCCGAAGAATCAGGCTTGAATTTACCTTGACTCGCCGTCACTCCAGCGTACACTCAGAGTATCACCTATGACCCGGTTCAGGGTCCAATGAGCCGGATGTTTGGGACCTACCTCTGCTCCCCTACATCCGGCTCATTCTTGCTTCTCAAACGTCAAATTTTCATTTTTCGAAGTCCGGCCCGGTAGTTAGGCGACGTGCGTCTGCCCTCAGACTTCAACAGGCTTTGAGTCGATGCGGTACTGGCGGTAGCGTCCCAACAGGGATGCCGGCCCCGCGACCGTCATCGAGACGGTGTTCCCGATGAACTCCCGGTTACGGATCAGTGCGCCAGCTCCGAGCGCGGCAAGAACGCCGCCCTGCGACTGCGGGATGTGGAACTTCTGCTCCAGGATCGGGTCGGCGACCAGGGCGGCATCGATGCGGGCGAGCACCTTGTCTAAGCCCCAGCCGAGCCGCGCTGAGACGGCCAACGCACCACTGGCTTCGAGGGCTTCTCTCTCGGCGATGGGGAGCAGGTCGAGCTTGTTCAGCACCTCGATCCGGGGCGTCGAGAGAACACCCAGCTCGCCAAGAACTTTCTCGACTTCGGCCTTGTGCTCGTCCTGCATGGGGCTGGAGCAGTCTCGAACATGGACAAGCACCTCGGCTTTCTGCACCTCTTCGAGGGTGGCGCGGAAAGAAGTGACGAGGGTGTGGGGCAGGTTGCGGATGAATCCCACGGTGTCCGACAGGAGCACCTTGCGGCGGCTGGGCAGGACGATTGCCTTGAGCTTTGGGTCGAGAGTAGCAAACATCCGCGCCGATTCAAGCACTCCGGCGTCGGTCAAGGCATTGAAGAGCGTGCTCTTGCCGGCGTTAGTGTAGCCGACAAGCGCAACCGCGGGAACCGGGACCGATTCCCTTCTCTGGCGCTGCTGGGTGCGGATGCGGCGGACCCCCTCGATCTCCTGCTTAAGGTGCTGGAGCCGGCGCTGAATCCGACGGCGGTCGGTTTCGAGCTGTGTTTCGCCAGGACCCCGGGTACCGATACCACCCCCCAATTGGGACATTGCAGCGCCATGGCCGGCGAGGCGCGGCAGCATGTACTCGAGCTGGGCCAACTCGACCTGGAGTTGGCCTTCGCGGGTACGGGCATGGCGGGCGAAGATGTCCAGAATGAGTTGCGTGCGGTCGACTACCCTGCAGGGCAGAGCATTGTCAAGGTTGCGGAGCTGGGTCGGCGTGAGGTCGTGATCGAAGAGGATTACGTCGGCCCGAGCGGAGGCGGCGATACCAGCCAGCTCCTGAACCTTGCCGCTGCCGATGAGCGTAGCGGGATCGGCCTTTGGCCTGCGCTGGATGATTTCGCCCGCGACGCTGGCACCCGCGGATGTGACGAGTTCGCGGAATTCCTCGAGAGAAGCTTCGAGGCCGAGCGGATAGGATCCGGACGGTGCGGCATCGGAGAGATCCAGTTCGTCGTCGACAGACAGGCTCGCGTTGGCGAGCGCCGCTGTCCGGGCGAGCGAGGCCGTTCGCGTCAGAGGCCGTCGCTGCCCGGTGAAATCGACAGCAACCAGCAGAGCGCGTTCCGCGGCGGACTGACGAGCTGTATTCAATGCAATGAAGAGATCTTTACAGCTGCGGCTGCGGATGGATGCAGGTACGCTCCGGTAGAACCCGTGATGGTCCGCCACAGCCGGGATACAGTGCGAGCCTGCAGTTCATCGAATCCGGTACGGTCCTCAGGACCCACTGTCCTGGCCGGCCGACGCCGTCGAGGACGAAGCGGGAGCGTGTGAGGTCCCGGCGCTGGAGCTCATCGGGCGATGCTCGGTATGGAGGACCGACCGGCTACTGACGACGGTAGAAATGGCGTGCTTGAAGATCAATTGCTCCTGGCTGTTGTTCTCAAGGAGCACAGAGTACTTATCGAATGACCTGATCTTGCCAGTCAACTTGACGCCGCTGACCAGGTAAATGGTGATTGGAGTCTTATCCTTGCGAACCGTATTCAGGAATGTGTCCTGAATGTTCTGCGCCGGCTTGTTGTCCATTGCCGATCTCCTTCTGCTGCCAGTCTTCAGGTTTGAACAAATAAATTGAAATACAAATTCAGCACCGGCGTCTGCCTCCCGCCTGATGCTGCGATGTGAATACCATCACCATACGGGGTCGAAGCCGCCTTAGGCAACAACTTCGGCCTATTTTGCGTCCCCAGGCCGGTCTGGAAAGGGTCGGAGGCTATGTACACGCGTACAGGGCCGTAAAAACCTCCCGGCATTTTGAGATGCGGTTTCGAGCCTCTGCGACGCGACTAAGGAGCCAGGGGGTGTCGACAGTCCCTAGTGGTGTTTTCGGTGCCGCGACTCCGTCTTATGCTTCTTTTTGTCCTGCTTCTGCTTCTCCGGTGCGGCGTTGGCTGCCGCCGGCGCTGGGGGTGGAGCAGCGGATGGAGGCTCGACTTTCTTCACAATCACACCTTCCATGCGATAAGTCAGCGTCTCAAGATGGGCAGGATGAGCCGCCCCGGTCTGAGGATCAATAGCGACATCGTCATCTGTTGAAACCTGATAGGAGAAGACCGGCTCGCTCTGTTTGTCGAATATCTGGCTGCCCACCGTGATGGGAAGATAGCCCTGCAGGTTCTTCTGGCGAAAAGCAGTCTCGTAACGGTGGCGGCGAGTGTTCCAAGTGAAGACCCGCACCTGGTCGAAGTCGTAGGGCAGGCCTTCCTTCCAGGAGTTCATCAGAGCCAGATATTCGGGAGCTTTGCCATTCGGGAAACTCGATTCAGGGTCATCGACAGTTCGCAGAACGTAGGCTCCGACGTATCGCTGGCCCTCGGCCAAACCTGAGATCTCGTTCGGGATATCTACGTCGAGCATGTGGGACCAGACCCATCCGGCGTGCCCCTGAGAGTCGCGAACCAGGTACCAATCCTGCAGAACGGGAGGTGGCGGCGGGGCCGGCACGGCGGCATCAGCGCCCTTGGCGGGACTTTTTCCTGCGGCTTCTGTGGTTGATTTGATGTGGGGTTTCGGAACCGGGGCTGCCTGGGGTGGTCCCGGCTTAGGAACGGAGGCACGGGCGAGGACCTGGAATGTAGTGTTTTCAGGCAAGAGATAGTAGTGCTCGGTCTGCCGCCCGGGGGCGATGTGGAGATAGGCGTCGTCGCGCAACACAGCGGCAACGATCACCGGGTCGTGCTCATGCTGCTTTGCGAGTGTCACAAATTTGCCGAAGGAGTCCTGGTCAATGACGGCACGCTCATCCAGCCAGCCGATCTCGCCTTTGTCGGTCTTCACCTTAACGAAGCGGCGCGCTCTGCCAAGGACGAGAAGCTTCTGGCCATTGCTGACCTGAGCGACGCGGTTCGAAACTGCCGCAAGGCGATCACGGATGAAAGTCCCCTTGGCGGATACGTAGACGTATTCCGGAGGAGGCTTGGGAGAGAAGCGTCCGCAGCCGGCAAGTGCAGCCAGCAAAAGGAGCAGGCATGAAATTCGGGACTGGATGTGCCTGGGACAAGAAGGCATGGTGCGCATGGAAAACCGGCATCGGGAAAGTATCAGCCAGCCTCCAGTTAGAGGATAGCATCGGGAGATGGGCGCATTCTTCAGAGTGCGATAGAGGAACCTGATTCGAAAACCACAGCGCAACTGCAAATTTCGCATCGAGTGAACAGCGGTGGGCTAAGATGGTTTCGCTCGATTCACTAATGTTCAGACAAGGAGATCGCATGGCAACCGATTTGGCTGTTAAGGGACGCGGGACAGGATGGGCCATGGTCTGGGCGGTTCTTCTGATACTGGCCGGGTTGGTGATGATTGTGCTGCCGTTCGAAGCAGGTATCGGCATAGCTATCTGGATTTCCGCAATGATCATCGCCGCTGGAGTATTCCACCTGATCTTCGCAGTAGCCGCGGGAAGCTTTGGCGGATACCTGTGGCGAACGCTGATTGGCATCCTGTACATGGTGGGCGGTATTTACCTGGTCATGCACCCGGCGCTCGCGCTGGCTTCGTTCACGTTCGTGTTGGGTATTGTGTTTTTGATCGAAGGCGTGCTGCAGACAATTGCATATTTCGGCATACGCGCGCTGCCCGGATCAGGCTGGATGCTCTTTGACGGAATTGTCACCGTCCTTCTGTCGATCCTCATCCTGGCACACTGGCCGGCAAGCGCTCTATGGGCCTTGGCAACCCTGGTGGGCATTAACCTGCTAATCAGCGGCACGACGCGATTGGGATACCTGATGGCGCACAAGCGCGCTGCGGCGACAGTGACTCCTATCCTGTGACGCGCGCGGCTAGTGGGCCGCGACAATCGCCAACGCGTTGGTGGGATCGGTGCCGGTAGCCGCGCTCTTATAAGGAGTCAAAGCACCAGGGACCGTGGTCTGGATGGTATATGTCTGAAGATCCGGGGTGCCTCCTGCATTCACGACGCAGATGTATGTGTGGGTGTTGTCCTCGGCGATAGCGAGCGGATTGATTCCTGCCGCAAACGGAGAGCCACTGATCTGGGTTAACGCCCCCGACGATGAGACGAGATAGGCGCTCACGTTGTTGGAGGCACGATTGGCGGCGTAGAGGTAGCTACCGGTCGAATCGAGGAGGATTCCGTAGGGCCCGGTGCCGGCGGTGTAGGGAGACCCCGTGATTTCAGTGAGAGCGCCTGTGGTGGCGTTGATGGAGAGAACGCGGATGCTGTTGATACCAGTCTCGGCCGCATAGAGGAACGTGCCCGCGGAGTTGACGGCGAGTCCCTGGACGGCATCCGCGGTCTGCTTGGGCTTGAGTATCTGATTATTGTTGGTCAGGACCCCGGTATTCGAGTTGAAGGTGAGTATGCCTACGCCTACGGTTCCAAGTGAAACGTAGAGGATGTTGTCACCGGGTGTAAATGCCATGTAACCCGGGCTGCTGCCGGCAGCTAGCGGCACGCTTCCGGCCGAGGTAACGGTGCCATCGCTATTGATGGAGAAGACGTACGCCGTGGGAGTCGGATCGACGAGGATGAGCCAATTACCGGAGGTGTCCACCGCCACGGCTGTCGGACTGATTCCGCTGATAACAGCGCTGCCGCTGTTGATGACGGAGAGCGCGCCCCCGGTTCCGATCGAATAACCATAGACTCCACCAGCGAGGCTGGCGGCATAGAGATAGGTGTTTGAGGGCGTGACTGCAAGAGCACTGGGCGATACGCCGAGCGTGAACGGAGAGCCGGAAATAGAGTTGATCGCTGTGCTGGAGATGGTGAATCCCGCAATGTTGGCGGTAGTTGCGTTTCCGACGTAAATGTAATTGCCCCCGGTGGTGGAGCAGTTGGTGGTGCAGGTTGTCTCCTTAGGGAAAAACATTCCGCAGCTACCCAATGCAAGTAGTATCGAGAGGGAAAAAAATTGGGGACTTCTCCAGCGGAATGACATCGTATTCTTCGGAACCTGCTCTTTCTGCTGTGTTAACGATTCAGTTCAAGTCTTTTGATACCACCGCAAGCGGCGGTTTGTCTCCCAACGGACGGGGTTCTCTCAAAGGCGGCGATAAGGGGACGCAGCAGGAAGCCATTTTGTTCAAAGAAATTGATAGGTCAGCGTAATCAGTTCGGCTGCTCCGGTTTGGGCTTCTGTTTTTTGCCCTTGAAGCGATCGTCGATGGGCTGCCGGCCGCGGAATCCGTCTTCGACGGTGTGCCAATAATCGATGCGGCTCTCGCCGAGTTTCCAACAGAGCAGCACGATTTCACCGTTGATTTCGCAGGGGAAATCGAGGAGACCGGTGTCTAGATCCTTCACCTGGACACCGATGGCGTCGATCTCAGCTACAGAGTCCTTCGCGGCTTGCAGATGCGTTTCGAGCGCGGCGCGCTTGCGGCGCACCCGCGCGACGTCAACGAGGAGTCCGCCGGAAAGGAATATCTTGCGGGCGAGCCCCTGCATTTGTTCCTCGATGGATTCGGCCGCCTTCTTGCCGTCGATGGCGCGCTTAAGCAGCGCCTCGAGCACAGGCAACAGCGCCTGCGCTTCGTCAAGGGTGAAGGTTTTCAGCTCGTCATCCATTTATTTATCTGACTTCTTGTTTATTTTCTTTAACCCCTGATTTCGAGCATTCGGTCGAGCGCGACCCGAGCCCAGTGTTTCACATCATCGCGCACGCGAATGTGGTTGACGACCCGCCCCTCGACCAGGTTCTCAAGCGCCCATGCCAGATGCTGGGGGCTAATGCGGTACATGGTAGTGCAAAGGCATCCTGTGTCGTCGAGGGTGATGATCTTCTTGCCTTTGGGAGCGAATTGCTTCGCCAGCCGGTTAACCAGATGGATCTCAGTTCCGATGGCGAAGATGGAACCTTCCGGAGAGTCGGAGACAAGCTTGATGAGACGCTCGGTCGAGCCCATGGCGTCGGCCTTCTGGCAAACCTCCCAGCGGCACTCGGGATGCACGATGACCTGAATGCCGGGATATTTCGCACGAACCGCGTCCACGTGGTGAGGCAAAAAGCGTTGATGGACTGAACAGTGACCCTTCCAGAGGATCACCTTCGCGGCGCGGAGACGGTCGGGGGTAATGCCTCCATTGATCTGCCACGGGTCGAAGATAACCATCTGATCCACCGGAATACCCATGGCATGAGCGACGTTGCGGCCAAGATGCTGGTCGGGCAGGAAGAGAATCTTCTCCGCACTCGCGAAGGCCCATTCGAAGGCGCTGCGGGCGTTCGAAGAAGTGCAGACCAGGCCCCCACGCTCTCCGCAGAAGGCCTTAATGGCGGCAGTGGAATTCATGTAGGTCAGCGGGAGAAGCTCTTCGGCCTTGATGCCGGCGTCGAGCAGCGTGTCCCAACAATCCTCCACCTGGCCGATCTCAGCCATATCGGCCATGGAGCAGCCAGCGTTGAGGTCGGGGAGGATTACCTGCTGGCCGGTCCCAGGAGGGTCGTCCGGGCGGCCAAGGATGTCGGCGCTTTCGGCCATAAAATGGACGCCGCAGAAGATCAGATAGTTTGCTTCGGTTTCGGCAGCGATCTTCGAGAGTTTGTAGGAGTCGCCGGTGTAATCGGCGAAGCGGATGACTTCATCGCGTTGATAGTGATGGCCGAGCACGACGGCGCTTTTGCCAAGCTTCCGCCGGGCGGTTGCAATTCGCTCATCCATGCTGTGATCGGGCAGGGCGAGGTAGTTGTCCAACGAGCAGCTGAACTCTTCCGCAATAGGGGACGCAGCCGCGACTTCTTCTGCAAGTACACTCATGGTCTATTTCCGCCTTCAGTCCACTCTCAACCCGGGAGCTGCAATGGACGGGGATGTTGAAAGCACTCTCGGCTGCAGTCGATTCGCTGCGGCATGGCCGCCCAACCGACGGGGATGTTGCAACCCACTTATTTTGATGCTCCCCTGAGGACTCTCGTCGCAAAAACGGGAGGCTGCAAGGGCGTTTCGATACAGCCAGTTTAATACATCTGTAACGGGTGCGAGGCGAGGGTATCGGGGCCTAGGGCCGGATGAAAGTCGACGCAAAGGGGCGAGGAGCGGGAGTTTGTGAGTGGGCTATCCGCGCAGGTATCATGAGGGCTGATGCACTTCGCGGATTCCATCGTGATCTTCCTGCTGGCTCTGGTCCTGTTTGGGCCGAAGAAGCTGCCGGAGATTGGACGCCAGATCGGCAAGCTGCTGGCCGAGTTCCGGCGCGCTTCGAACGAGTTCAAGATGCAGATCGACGAGGAGTTGCGCGCGATGGAACAACAGGAGCGGCAGAAGAAACTGGAAGAAGCGGCGGCGCCCGCGCAACAGGCGTCGCTGCCCGCACCGGAGACCGCGCCCGAGCCGTCGATCATGCCCGCGGCGAGCGAGCCCCTAACGGTTTCGCCTCCGAGCACGGGAGAAACCGTGAGCGCCAACGCGCCCTACGCTCCGGTAACGCCTCCGGAATTGCCCGAAAGCTCCGGCGCGAGTGCAGAAACGACCCCGGAAGTCCACCTTAACGGTCATGGAAGTGGCAAAGACGACAGCGCCGCTGCTGTTTCGGTGAACGGCGTGGAGCATGCCCCCGCTCATCATGGATGACATTCTCGACCGCGCCCGAACGTCGGTGACGCAACGCGCAGAGCTGCCGGGCATGAGCCTGCTCGAGCATCTTGAGGAGTTGCGCCGCCGGATTATCCACTCTGTTGTTTACCTGGTGGCTGGGTTCTGCCTCGCGTGGGGTTTCCACGAGCGAATCTATGCCCTGATGCAAGCGCCGATCTCGTACGCGCTCAAGAAGCATGGCCTCCCCCCGCAACTGATAATCCACAACCCGATCGACGGCTTCAACATGTACCTGAAGATCAGCTTCATGGGCGGTTGCATCATTGCCGCGCCCTTTGTGCTGTATCAGGTATGGCTGTTCATTTCACCGGGGTTGTATCAGACCGAGAAGCGCTATGTGGTGCCGTTCATGTCGGCGACCGTGGCGCTGTTTCTTGCTGGCGCCTACTTCGGTTATCGCTGGGTATTTCCGGGATCGCTGGATTTCCTTTTCACCTTCAGCCATGAATTCCGGCCGCTGATTGAGGTGAACGAATATACCGACCTGTTTCTGACGGTGATTCTTGGTCTCGGGATCACTTTCGAGCTGCCCATCCTGGTGTTGTTCCTGTCGATGTTTGGAATCGTGAGCCCGAGATTTTTGTGGAAGAACATTCGCTATGCGATCCTGATCATCTTCATCATCGCGGCGATCATCACGCCAACGCCCGACGTGCTCACGATGTGCGTATTTGCAGCTCCGATGCTTTGCCTTTACCTGTTGAGCATCGGCGTTTCCTACATGGTCCATCCGGCCACGCGCAAAAAGAGGCAGGAGAGCTGATTGCGACGTTTCTTTCTCCTTTTAGTGGCGCTGGCAGCTTTTTTGCCGATCGGCGCCCGGGCCCAGGTAGAGTTCAACGGAGCGCGGGCACTGGCTTATACCCGCGAGTTTGTCTCGATCGGGCCGCGGTGGATAGGCAGCCCCGGCCACGCAAAGGCTGAGGCCTTCATCCGCAAGCAGTTTGAACACGACAATCTCGAAGAGGACACGTTCACGGCAACAACGCCCGAAGGTCCGATGCAGATGCGGAACTTCATCGTGCGGTTTCCGGGCAAAAAAGATGGCGTGATCGTGGTGGCTACCCACTACGAGACGAATTATCCGCTCCGCAATATCAATTTTGTAGGCGCGAACGACGGCGGCTCTACAACAGGACTGCTGATCGAGTTGGCGAATCATCTGCGCGGACGAACGCTTGATGGGTACAGCGTGTGGCTGGTGTTTTTCGACGGCGAGGAAGCGGTCCAGCAATGGTCGCACTCGGATTCACTCTATGGCAGCCGGCATCTGGCCGCGAAGTGGCAGAATGACGGCACGCTCAAGCGCATCAAGGCATTCCTGCTGGCTGACATGCTCGGCGACAAAGACCTTGACGTGGAGCGCGATCTGAATTCGACGCCATGGGTGGAGGATACAGTCAAAAAGGCCGCGACCCGCCTGGGCTACGGGTCCTATTTCTTTGCGAAGACCGATCAGGTGGAAGACGACCACCTGCCGTTCGTGCAGCGCGGCGTGCCTTCTGCGGATGTGATCGACCTGGACTACGGACCGCAGGACTCCTACCACCACACGGCGCAGGACACGATGGATAAGCTGAGTGCCAAGAGCCTAAGCATCGCCGGCAGTGTTTTCCTTGAAACAATCCGACTCTTGAATGAACATTAGCGGATGATCGCGGGCGCATCGATCGGCTTCTGGATCGCGTTTCACGCGATCGTCGCCGTGTTGCTCTTTGTAGACCTGGCGATATTACAGCGGAAAGGCGCGGTGTCCATCCGGGCAGCGTGGGGCTGGACCGCGGTGGTGGCAGCATTCGCCTTCTTTTTCGCGCTGCTGCTCTCGCAGACCGAAGGGAAACAACAGGCGCTCGAATTTCTTTCCGGATACCTGGTCGAGGGTTCGCTCAGCGTCGACAATCTTTTTGTATTTCTCGTGATGTTCCGTTCTCTCAGGCTCGATTTAGAGCAACAGCACCGTGTCCTGCTGTGGGGCGTGCTGGGGGCGATCGTGATGCGGGCGCTCTTCATCTTTGTTGGCGCTTCCCTGCTGGCCCGCTTCGAGTGGCTGGAGTTTATTTTCGGGGCGTTCCTTCTGGTTGCCGCCGCCAGGCTCATGCGACACAAGACCGGCGGGACAGCGCCGTCCGCGCCTGTACGCTGGCTGCAACAACGTTGCCTCGGTGAGATGGGACAAAAGCGGCTTCCGCTCTCGCCGTTCCTGCTTATCGTTCTTGCAGTTGAAGCAACGGATCTGGTCTTCGCGCTCGACTCGATTCCAGCGGTGCTCGCCATCACACGCGACGTGTTTGTCGTTTACACATCGAATATCTTTGCGATTCTCGGGCTGCGCTCGCTTTACTTTGCGCTCTCAAGCGCACTCGACAAACTGCGGCTTCTGCACTACGGGTTGGCAGTAATTCTCGCCTTCGTCGGGATCAAGATGCTCACGAACCGGTGGTTCCACATTCCAGTAATGTGGTCGCTTGTATTCATCGTGAGCGTGCTGGCGATTTTTACTGTAGCCAGCCGGCTTACCGAGCCAAAACCGACACAGCCATAGGCTCAAAGGCCACGCGCCCGCGACGCACGACGGAATGCTGGGAGAAGTGCAGGTCGTCCCGATGCGGGAAGTCATTGCGATAATGTGCACCGCGGCTTTCCTCACGAGCGAGCGCGGAGTCGACGATCAGGCCGGCGACGGTGTGCAGGTTGGCCAATTCGATGGAGCCGCGGTGCGGCGCAATTCCCGCCCGCATATCGTCGAGGGCCTGCTTCATCAGGCTTAATCCCTGTACATCGCGCAGCAGTCCTGCGTTTTGCCACATGCCTCTCTGTATCGCGTGAAGCAAGGCGTCGATGTCATAGGAGAGATGTGGCGCGAGGGGAGGGGGCGCAGTGGCTGTAGGAACCAGGGCCAAGCGAGTTTCGCGCATCGTGGCACCGGCGCGGGCCCCGAAGACGAGCCCTTCGAGCAGCGAGTTGCTGGCCAAGCGGTTAGCTCCATGGACGCCGGTGCATGCGGTTTCGCCTGCGGCGTAAAGGCCCTCGAGCGACGTGCGGCCGTCGACGTCGGTCTTGACGCCGCCCATGAGGTAATGCGCAGCAGGCCGGACGGGGATCAGATCTGTCGCGAGGCTCAGGCCCTGATGGGCAAGGAAGCGCGAGATACCCGGAAAGCGGCTGTAGAGGTCGAGGCGGGTAACATGCCGCATGTCGAGGTAGACGGGAAGGTGTTCGCCGCCGGCCCCAATTCCTTCGCGCGTGATAGCGCGCGCGACCACGTCGCGGGGTGCGAGTTCGAGCAGGGGATGGTAGCGCTCCATAAAGCGCCCGCCGGCCGCGTTGCGCAGATAGGCACCCTCACCGCGCAAGGCCTCCGAGAGCAGGAAGCGGGGCACGCCGGGCAGGCTGAGCGCGGTGGGATGGAACTGGTAGAACTCCATGTCGGCGATTTCTGCACCGGCGCGGTAGGCCATAGCGATGCCGTCTCCTGTGGCGACGGCAGGGTTGGTGGTATCGCTATAGACTTGCCCAGCTCCGCCGCTGGCGAGCAGCACGGCGCGCGCACGGACCTCGATCAGACGGTGCTCGCGCTCGAGCAGCCATGCGCCAGTAACAGCACCGTCTTCGACGATGAGGTCTGCGGTGGTTGTCCACTCAAGCAGGGTGATGTTCCTGTGTTCGCGGGCGTGGGCAAGCAGGGAGCGGCCGATCTCCGCACCGGTTGCGTCGCCGTTGGCGTGCAGGATGCGGTTGCGGCTGTGCGCGCCTTCGCGCGTGAGCATGAGTTTGCCGTGTTCGCGGTCGAAGCCGGTACCCCAGCGCAGAAGTTCCTCGACGCGCTGCGGACCTTCTTCAACAAGAACGCGAGCGGCTTCGCGGTCCACCAGGCCGTCACCGGCGTTCACGGTGTCTTCGAGGTGAAGCGCGACATCTTCGCCGCCGCCAAGAGCAACGGCGATACCGCCCTGGGCGTAGTTTGTGTTGGACTCGCCGAGCGCTTCCTTGGTGACGACGAGCACCCGTCCCGCTTCGGATAATTCGATCGCCGCGCGCAAGCCCGCAATGCCCGCCCCAACGATCAAAAAGTCAGTATCCGCTGCAATGGCCATAACGATTGAGGCTACCACGTACCAGCTTTAGACGAGCCGGCGCGGACAAAGGGTTCACACTCTGCGGGAGGCTCCGATACGATGAAAATATCGTGCGCACGATTCAGGTCAAGACAGCATCCGCGAGGTATCCGGTTTACGTAGGCAGCGACCTGATGAGTTGGTTCGGAAATTACTTCCGCAAGCTGAAGAGAACGCAAAATCGGCGAACTTTCGTTCTGACGTCGCCAGAGATCTGGGGGCTTTGGGGAAAACAGCTTCTGAAGACGTTTCCGGCGAAGGAGGAGCCTGCGGTGCTTTTTCTGCCAGCGGGCGAGACGCACAAGCGCTTATCACAGGTGGAATCGCTCTCGACTGAGCTTGCTATGGCGGGCGCGGACCGCTCGTCGCTGCTGATTGCGTTCGGCGGTGGAATCGTGGGAGACGTGGGAGGCTTTCTCGCAGCGATTTACATGCGCGGGATCGACTATATCCAGATGCCGACCACGCTTCTGGCACAGGTGGATTCGTCGGTCGGAGGAAAGACCGGTGTGAACTTGAGCGCCGGCAAGAACCTGGTCGGCAGCTTTCATCACCCACGTGCGGTGTTTGCCGATGTGGGTGTTCTGCACACTCTGCCGCCGCGTGAGCTGCGCGCAGGACTATTCGAGAGCATCAAGGCTGGGATTATCCGCGATGCGGGACTGTTTCGGTTTCTGGAGAAGGAACGGGATTCAGTTTTGGGCTGCGACGAGGATGCGCTGCTGCGCGTGATCGCTGCATCGGTGCGGATGAAGGCCGAGGTGGTCGGACTTGATGAGCGCGAGTCGGGGCTGCGGATGATCCTGAACTTCGGACATACGATCGGGCATGCGATTGAAGCGGCGACCGGCTACACGAAGCTGCTGCACGGAGAAGCTGTCGCATGGGGAATGCTGGCAGCGCTGCATATCAGCCGCAAGCGCGGGATGCTGCCGGAGAACGATGCAGAGCGCATCGAAGCGACGATACGCGGTTATGGGCCGTTGCCCGGATTTCGTGCGCGGGTTCCGGATTTGCTCGAGGCGGCCGGTCACGACAAGAAAAACAAGGCAGGAATGCGCAGGTTTGTCCTTTGCCCGGGAATCGGCGAGGCGGTGGTGGTTGACAATGTAACTGTTACGGAGATGATTTCCGCCATCAATGCGGTGTTGAACGAGGCCGCGAAGTGACCGAGCCGGCAATCTCTCGCGGAGCACGTCCCGCGGGGGCTTCAGATGAGCGGACCTCGGCGGCGGCGGTGCAGCAGATGTTCGACAGCATTGCGCCGCGCTACGATCTGCTCAACCACGTGCTCTCGTGGAATGTGGACCACTGGTGGTGGTGGCGAGCTGCCCGGCAGTTTCGGCGTGTCCTCGTACGGCCTGAGGCCGCGGTTCTCGATATCTGCTGCGGGACCGGGGACATGACGCTGGCGTTGCTTCGGCATCGGCCTGATGCTGGACGGCCGATTCTGGCGGCGGATTTTTCGCACGCCATGCTCGCGCGCGGAGTCGAGAAATTTCGAGGCCGGAATGTAGTGGCGATTGAGGCCGACGCCCTTCGCCTGCCGCTGGCGGCCGACTCGCTCGATCTTGTAACCAGCGCTTTCGGATTTCGAAACCTGGCGAATTACGAAGCGGGATTGATGGAGTTTCACCGGGTGCTGCGCGCAGGAGGTGAGCTGGGGATTTTGGACTTCGGCGAGCCGGGCGGTGCTGCGGGAAAACTCTATGCATTTTACTTCCGGCGCGTGCTGCCGGCGATCGGATCGCGGCTGTCAGGGAACGGCAGTGCCTACGCTTATCTGCCCTCCTCGGTTCATCGTTTCCCGCCGCCACCGGAGATGCTGCAACTGATGCGAAAGGCCGGTTTCACGCAGGTTTCGTGCACACCTTACAGCTTTGGCATCGCGGCTTTATACCGTGGCATCAAAGCGTAGCCGAGTGTAGGCTGAAGGTTGCCATGAGCCAGATTGCCCCGGAAATTGAGGCCCAAAGCGCGGGCAAGGAGAAGCGCTCAGCTGCTTCCCTGTCGGTTGCGGCGGCGTGCGCCATCACAGCGCTCAAGCTGGTTGTGGGCATCATGACCGGTTCGCTGGGCATGCTGTCCGATGCGGCGCATTCGGGCGTGGACCTGATCGGAGCGGGGCTGACCTTTGTTTCGGTTCGGCTGTCGGACAAGCCTGCGGATGAGAACCATCCCTACGGCCATGGCAAGGTCGAAAACCTGTCGGCTTTCGTCGAGACTTTTCTGATGCTGGCCTCGAGCGTGTGGATCATGGTCGAGGCAATTATCCGCATTTTTGTGCATCCGGTCGCCGTGCGCCTTTCCGTATGGCCGTTTCTCGTTCTGCTTACATCGATCGCGGTCGATTTTGGGCGCTCGCGCAAGCTGAAGAGTGTCGCAGAGCGATACCAGAGCGACGCGCTAGCCGCAAATGCGCTGCACTTTGCATCGGACATATGGTCGAGTGTCGCGGTGCTGATCGGCCTGGCCGCATCGTGGCTGGGCAGCTCGGTGATCGGCCAGCGAATGGGGCTTGAGTGGATGCGCTTTGCGGACCCCGTGGCCGCGATTATTGTTGCGCTGCTGATCCTCTATTTTGCATGGCGGCTGGCGTGGCGAACGATTGGCGCCCTCACAGATGCGATTCCCGAAGAAATAAGCCGACGCGTGCTAAGAGAACTGAGGGCCGTGGATGGAGTGCTCTCGATTGACCAGGCACGCATGAGGCGATCCGGCGGCAGATATTTCGCGGATTTCGCGCTGTCGTTTTCACGCCAGCTCACATTTCAGCGCGCAGAGGAACTGGTAGGGGAGGCCACGGCCGCGGTGCAACGGATTCTGCCCGGGGCCGACGTGGTTATTCATACGGTGCCGCGTTCACCGGGTGAGGAGAGCATCTTCGACAAGGTGCGCGCAGTGGCTTCCCGAAACAATGTAGTGCTTCACGATGTAAGTGTGCAGTCCTTCAATAGCGAGTTGCACGTGGAGCAGCACATCGAGGTGAAGGAAACGATGCCATTGCGGCAGGCGCACGATTTTGTCCGGCGCATTGAAGACGAGATCAGACGGGAGCTGCCGCAGGTTTCCTTGGTTCTTACGCATATCGAAAGCGAGCCGGCGACGATCGAGAGTCCGCAGAAGATTGAGCGCGACCGCAGGCTGGAGAAACGGTTGCGGCACGCGGCTTCGACGCTGCCGGAGATCATTGATATTCATGAGGTGATCACCGGACGCATGGGGGATAAGCTTCAGCTCTCATGCCACTGCACGCTGCCGGACGAGATGCCGATGCAGCGAGTCCACGAAGTGATCACCGAACTTGAAGACCGGTTCAAGGTGGAGTGCCCGGATGTGTACCGCGTACTCATCCATCCTGAGCCGGCAACCGACAACCACCACCACTAGCGGAGAAATGCAATGATCGCCAGCGCCGAGTGGAAGCAAGGCATGGGCATGATCTTCGAGGGCCGCACCACGAGCGACCACACGATTACGTTCGATGCAACTGCGGAGCACACTGCCGGGCCTTCGCCGATGGAGGCATTACTGGCCGCGCTGTGCGGCTGCACGTCGGTTGATGTGGTCAGCATCCTTCAAAAGAAGCGCGAGCCCGTGACCGGGCTCACCGTTTCCGCAACGGCGGAGCAGGCGCCGGCGCCTCCACGAGTCTTTACGAGCATTCATCTCGTGTATCGCATCGCCGGCAAGGTGGCGAAGAAGGCGGCGGAAGACGCAGTAGCGCTATCGAAGACCAAGTACTGTTCGGTGTCTCTTATGCTGGAGAAAGCTGCAAAGATCGATTACTCGATCGAATACGTTGACTGATGCTGGGCGCGTTCAAGTTCGGGCTGGTCGTGCTGATGCTGGTCCTCCTGGCCATGCTTTCCGCAATCACGACAATGCACTTTGCCATTCATGGCGCGGAGGTAAAGGTTCCCAGCTTCAAGGGGCTCACCGTGGCCGAAGCGACTGACAAAGCGGCTGCAGAGGGGCTGAATCTCACGGTTGACAACCACTTCTATAGCGTGGAGGTGCCGGCGGGACGAGTTCTGAACCAGGCTCCTGCAGCGGGGACCGTGGTGCGGCGGGAATGGCGCGTAGAACTGACGGAAAGCCTCGGTCCGCAGCGGGTAGCAATTCCAACGCTGACGGGAATGGACCAGCGGGTTGCGACGATTCAGATCCGGCGTGCGGGACTGGAGCTGGGAGCGGTTGCTGAGATGCCGGATGCTTATACGACCCCGGGCACCGTCATCGCGCAGAACCCGGGGCCGGATGCGGCGGGCGTGGAACGCCCCATGGTCAGCCTGCTGACCGCGGTCGCGAATCTCGATACAGGCGGCGGGATGGTAATGCCCGATTTCACCGGCCAGCCCCTCTCCGCTGCCCTGATCGCGATCTCACGGGCAGGACTGAAGATGGCTCCAGTCAGATCGGCTCCCGCTCCGATGCCAAGTATCGCCAGCCCGGGCAACAGCCAAGCCCTGCAGGCGCCGGTGCCGAGCGGAACGGTGTTGAGCCAGAATCCAGCTGCGGGGGATCGCGTCGACACGACGATGCAGGTTGAGCTTACCGTCGCGCAGTAGTATTCGCGGCGAAGGCACGCTCGAGGCGGGTGTTGCCGGTGACCAGCGCCTTGAGTTGCTGCACTGTCTCCTCAGAAGGTGCGGAGCGCAAGAGAGCTTCGACCGCGACATCTGCGCCGATCGAGTCGGCTCTGACGAGACCAAGAAGAAATTCTGTTGCTGCAGTTTGCCGCGTCAGGGTGATTGCCGACAGCATCACAGAACGGAACCATGGATCGCGAGCATTCTCCCACCGGGATCTGAGCATTTCAAAGGCTTCGGGCGAGTGGCTCGCTGCGATGGCGAGAGCGGCTTCTCCGGCGGCGGCGTCTTCGGTGGAGAGAAAGCGTGCTGCCCAGGGAAGGGATGACGGGCCGTCGATACTCAGGACGGCACTGTAACATGCGCCGAGGATCTCCGGTTCTTCCGGATCACTGCTCGTTATCTGCGCCCGCAGTCGGAGGAGCAGGGCTGCGGAGGGAGAGCCCAGCTGTTCGAGAGCGCGAACCGCGTCGTTGCGGGCGGATTTGTCAGAGTCGACGAGCACGTCGATGAGGTGGCGCAGGAGCTCCGTTTCCGGAATCGACCGGCATTGTACGAGGGCGAGTGCGCACGTACCGCGCAGAGTGCCCGCGGTATCTGACCGGCCACCGTATACGGGTTCAAATTGGACGTGCTTGATACCGCGCAGAAACGGAGTGGGATCCTGCAGCTCAAGCGCAGCGAGCGCACGGCTGATGGAGTTCTTGGCCCAGCACTGCGGGTCGCGCTTTTCGGGCTCACTGAAGAAACGATCGAAGGCGGTCAGTAAATCGGGGAGCAGCAGTTCGAGACGGCGCTGCGCAACCTGATCGGCGGCTTTCGAAACGATGTAGTTGCTCTGTTGCCGGAGGGCGGCGCGCAGAGGAGCGATGCAGGCTTCGTCGGACTCGTGTCGAAGCGCCTCAATGGCGGCAAGCTGCGCGTCGAAATTCTTCTTTCCCGGCATGGGCGGCTCGTGGCTAGTTTCTCATCAGCAGGGCCGCGAAGAAGCCGTCGCAGTTGTGGAGTCCGGGGATGGTGCGCAGGAAGCCGTTCTTCAGGGCGGATGCGCGGATGTGTTCTGCGCCGTTCGGGGTGAGGATGCCGCGTGTCGCAAGCTCTTGAACTGAATCATCGAGCGAGCGGAGTAAGAAGCCGGGGTTCGCAGCGAGGCATTCGGCGATGACAGCCTCGTTTTCTTCCGGTTCCAGCGAACAGCTGGAATAAAGCAGGCGTCCTGCGGGAGCGAGGCCGTGGAGTGCGGCAGAGAGAATCTTTACCTGGCGATCGTGCTGGCGCCTGATCTCCTCTTCGCTTATGCGGAAGCGGATTTCAGGATTGCGGGCGATTGTCCCGGTCCCCGTGCAGGGTACGTCGCAAAGAATGAGATCGTATTCGGGGTTTAGTTTCGCGGTTGTTGCGTCGCACACCTCGAAGATCACTTGTTCGCCAGCCCGTGTGAAATGGCGGCGCACGGCATCGAGCCGGCGCTTACTGACATCCCAGGCGGTGATGGACGACATGGGGATTTTCCTCGGCGAGAATCGCGGCTTTGCCCCCGGGCGCAGCACATGTGTCTAAAATTTTGCCGCCAGCGCCAATGCGGCTGCCTGCTCCGGCGAGCTCGGCGACCAGCTGGGAGCCTTCATCCTGAATGCGAATTCGGCCTTCGCGGAAGACCCGGCAGCGCACGAAGTCTCCGGAGACGACGCGACGTGCGGCGGGGAGAAATTCTCCAGGTTCGAGCTGAATCGCTTCCTCCTTCAGATCGGTTTCCGCGCCGGGGTCAAGGAGACGAATGGAGGTTGGAGCGGGCTGCTGGTCGAAACGGCAGATGGCCTCGGTTGTATTCAGGCCGCACGTCCTAAACCAGCGCTGGACCATCCACAGGGGATGGGCGTAAGAATCGGCGATTTCTTGTACGCTTTCCGGTTTCAAATCATCGGACCCGGGCAGCCGAGCCACTTTGCGCAGGACGGCGTTGACCATGCGAGCAGCATGAGCTTCGCCCGCCTGCTTGGCGAGCTCCACACTGTCACTGATGGCAGCGTAGGCGGGGATCCGGTCGAGATAGAGAAGCTGGTAGGCACCTAGTCGCAGAGCGGTCTCGACCGCGGGAGAAAGCTTCGCGTCTGGACGTGACAGCAAGGGCCGAATGCGCGCGTCGAGCTTGAGCTGCCACCGGAGGGCTCCGAGCACAAGTGTCGTGGCAAGGGCACGATCCGGCTGCGTGAGGGCATCGACCTGGCGTGTGCGCAGAAGCTCATCACTGTGCGCGTCGGTCAGCGCCACCTTGAGAAGGATATGGAATGCGGCATCCCGCGCGAGCGCGACCTTCATCAGGCTCCGAGCCTGTCGCCGGTCTTCAGGGGATGTCCGCGCAGGAAATCGGCGGCGGCCAAGCGCTTCTTCCCTTCCAGCTGTATTTCCACGAGCTCGAGCCAGGTTTTCTCGCCGCAGCGCACGAAGAGGCGGCCGTCTTCTACGCGAACTGCAGCGGGTTCGGTGGGGTCGCCTGAAAGCGCACTGGGCTCCAGCGGCATGAGGCGATGTGCGGTGAGTTTCTTGCCGGCGAGCATGGTCCAGGCACCAGGCCAAGGCTGAAAGCCACGCCAGCGGTTGTAGATGGTCATCGCGGCTTGAGTGAAATCCATGCGGCCATCGTCGCGAGAGAGGATCGGCGCGAGCGTGGCCAGAGAATCGTCCTGCTTTACCGGCCGTAGCGCGCCGGCAGCGAGCCCGTCGAGGGTCTCGACCATGAGCGCAGCACCCATCTCAGCCAGACGCGGAAACAGATCGACCGCAGTCTGGTCCGGGGCGACAGGCAATTCGCGCTGCATGAGGATGTCTCCGGTATCAAGGCCTTCGTCGAGGCGCATGGTGGTGACGCCGGTGACCGGCTCGCCGTTGGCAACGGCCCACTGGATCGGCGCGGCTCCACGGTATTTGGGCAGCAGAGAGCCGTGCAGGTTCAGATTTCCGAAGTGGGGAAGGTCGAGCATCCATTTGGGGATGATGCGGCCATAAGCGACAACGATGATTGCATCCGGCTGGATCTGCTCGAGCCGGGCGCGGAACTCGGCGTTGTTTTTGATTTTCTCGGGCTGCACAACCGGGATACCCGCGGCGTCTGCTGCTTCCTTGACCGGCGGAACGACAACCTGCATGCCACGTCCCGCGCGACGGTCTGGCTGGCAGACGACGAGCTCGACGCTGTGGCCAGCACGCAAGACGGCGTTGAGGGCCGGAACGGCAAACAAGGGTGTTCCGCAAAAAACGAGCTTCATCGCGGTTCTACCACTCGCCCGCCTTCTGCATCTTGCGGATCCGCCGCAGGATGAGATCGCGTTTGAGAGCGCTGACGCGGCGAAAGAAAAGAATGCCGTCGAGGTGATCTATTTCGTGCTGGAAGGCGCGGGCCAGGAGCTCAGTGCCTTCCAGTTCGAACCAGTTTCCGTCGAGGTCTTGCGCCCGGACTTTTACCCTGGCGGCACGGGAGACTTTTTCGCGGATTTCGGGAAGGCTGAGGCATCCTTCTTCCTCGTACTGTTTACCCTCGCGAAGGATGATCTCAGGATTAATGAGGATGATGCGGTCTTCCGGCCGCTCCTTGAAGCTGAGGTCGATGACGGTGAGGCGCTTCGAGACGCCTACCTGAGGAGCGGCGAGGCCGATTCCCTTGGCCGCGTACATCGATTCGAACATGTCGTCGACGAACTTGCGGAGCTCACCATTGAACTCGGTGACCGGTTCGGTTGGGCGCTCCAAAACGGGCTCAGGGTATTTGACGATTTCCAAAATCATTTTTTCTTAGTAGGCGCGAATCTGTTCCAGGTAACCATCATAGTTACGCTTTAACTCGCGCAGTGAATCTCCGCCGAATTTTTCCAGCAAAAGCCGGGCAAAAGCAAGCGCCACCATGGCTTCGGCGGCGACTCCCGCTGCCGGGACGACACAAACGTCGCTGCGCTCGTATGCAGCTTTTGTAACTTCGCGCGTGTCGAAGCGCACGGACTGAAGCGGGCGGCGCAAGGTCGATATGGGCTTGAGGTATCCGCGCACAACGATGTCCTCGCCGTTAGAAATGCCGCCCTCGATGCCTCCTGCGTTGTTGTGGTCGCGCGTGAAAAGCGTATGCGCGCCGCTGTCGTGCTGCTCGGCGTAGCCGATGGCGTCGTGGACTTCAGATCCTAAGGACTCGGCTGCGGTAATACCGCGTCCGATCTCTACGGCCTTAACCGCTTGAAGCGACATGACGGCCTGGGCGAGAATCCCATCGAGGCGCTCGTCCCAGTTTGCGTAGGTGCCAATGCCGGCCGGCGCACCGTGAATGACGACCTCGAAGACGCCGCCGTTGGAGTCGCCTGTGCGCAGGGCAAGATCGACTTCGGCCTTCATGCGGGCTTCAGATTCCGCGTCGACGCAATTGAGCAGTACTTCCGGCTTATCGCGCAGGGCGCTGATTTCCTTCCACCCGGTGTTGCGACCGAGTTCGGCGCGGCCTACACGGATCACGTGGCTGGCGATATCGATGCCGAGCTGATGCAACAGCGACCTGGCCACAGCCCCGGCCGCAACGCGGGCTGTCGATTCGCGCGCAGAGGCGCGCTCCAGCACATAGCGTGCGTCGGGAAAGTCGTATTTCAAAGCGCCGGCAAGATCGGCATGACCGGGGCGAGGAGATGCTACAACTTTGTGCTTCGCGGGATCGCCAGCCTCAACCGGGAGGGCCTCAATCCAGTTCTTCCAGTCGCGGTTCTCGATCTCAATGGCGATGGGTGAGCCGATCGTCTTGCCGTGGCGCACGCCGGAGAGGAAATGGGCTGTGTCCTGCTCGATGCGCATGCGGCCGCCGCGGCCGTAGCCCTGCTGCCGACGCCAGAGCTCATGATTTACCCGTGCGCTGTCGATGGGGATTCCGGCGGGGAGTCCGGAGACCAGAGCGATCAGGCTTTCGCCATGCGACTCGCCCGCAGTAGAAAAACGTAACATTCGTGCTTGTCCAGCCTCACTCGGACCCCTCAATTCAGGGCCAAGATCAATCCTCTATTTTAGATCAATCGCCGATGAGCCACTTGTGCTGCGGCTCGGTGAGAGGCACGACGGAGAGGCGTCCCTGGCTGACCAGAGGCGAGTCAGCAAAAAGCTTGTTAGCCTTGATTTCCGCGAGCGTATGCGGATGCTTTACCGGCTTGCCTGCCTTGATGCGCACCACAGGCACGCTGGGGTTGGTGGCATCGACGCTAATGACTTTGCCTGTGCCCACGGCAGTCTTCTCATCGCCGGTGTGATAAATGACCAACTCGTCGCTCGGCTTCATGCCCCGCAGGAATTTGACGGCGGCAGGATTCGTGACGCCGTCCCAGACGGTTTCGCCCTCGCGCTCGAGATCGGCGAAGGAGTACACGCTCGGTTCAGTCTTCAGCAAATAGGCCATCGGAAGCCTCCTCGTTTGATTCTGTCGATTCTATTTGCTGTCCCTCGAATTGCGGGAGCTGGTCCAGTTCAAGGAAGGGAGCGGTGTTGAGCAAAGGCCGCTCGAGCGATCGCACCCAATCAGTCACTTCAGCGGCTGCGCGGCCTGCCGTTGCGTGGCGAGCGAACTCGCTGCGCAGGGTCTGCATCTTGGCATCGATGTCATCGAGGTAGTGGAGCAGAACAGCCTCTGGAATCATGGGCAACTTGGGTGATCCGAACTCGTATTTGCCGTGGTGGCTGAGCACGAGATGCTCGACGAGCAGGCGCAGGCCGGGTGGAAATCCGGGGATGGAAGCGATCTTGCGCTCAATGAGACCTATGCCGATGGTGATGTGGCCGAGCAACTGACCCTCGACGGTGTAATCGAAGCTCGTTCCCCAGCGCAGCTCCTGCAGCTTGCCGATGTCGTGAAGGACGACTCCTGTGAGAAGGAGGTCGCGATGCACACCGTAGTGCTTCGCTGCCAGATCCGCGATGCCGAGGAGCGAGACGATGTGCTCCAGCAGGCCTCCGATCCACGCATGGTGCATGGATTTTGCTGCGGGAGCTTCGCGCAGGGCCGCGGCGATCTCCGGATCGTCGAGAAATGACCGGAGTAACGCTTTCAGATACGGGTCGGCGAAGGTCGCGATGTACCGATTCAGCTCAATCCAGAGCTTGTCGACATCACACTCCGTGCGGGGGACATAATCGCCAAGGTCAAATTCGCCGGGGGCTGCACGGCGGATTTTCTCGAGGTTGAGCTGGAGAAACTCCTTGTAGCGGCAGACCTGACCGCGGACCTTGATGACGTCGCCGGAGGCGAAGTCGCCAGCGTCGCCGGTCTCCCACATGCGGGCTTCGATCTGCCCGGTGCGGTCAGCAAGAGTCAGGGCGAAATAGCGGGCGCCATCGCGCTTGCTGCGATCGTAGCGCGAAGTAACAGCAAAAAAGCCGGTAACGACCTGGTTTTCGTAGTTGGCCAGGTCCGCAATGAAGAGTTCTTTCATCGTGCGTTGCGGCTACTGGTTCGGCGAAGCCGGCGCTGCAGGCGGCGCGGGGGCTGAAGCGGGGGCCGCAGTGCCGGTCTGGCTCGCCGGAGGTGGCTGCCCTGAAGATGGAGCCGGAGTGGTTGATGGCTGCTCGCCATTTTTCTTCTCGTCGGTCATGCGGCGCTTGGGACCTGTCTTGGCCGGATTTGGCGTCTTGACCTTCGAGGTGTCTCCGTTGATACCCAATGCCTTGCTCTGCTGCTGTCGGTCGGCGACTTCCTGCTCCGTCACCGGCGGAGGCGCAAACGGATCAACCTTGGGGCCCTTCGACTTCTTCTCTTTTGGAAGCTTGGCGCGGTCCTGGAAGCGTGTCTTCTCCTTGGACTCCGACGTCGCCGGGTTGGCAACCGTGCCGTCAGGATTCAACGTCTGCACTGTGGATGGCCCGTTGGCGGTCGCTACCTGCGTTTCACCGGGTGAAGCCGCTCCGGCATCCTCAGTCTTCGTATCGGCGGCGGGGAGGGTCTCGCGCGGTGCCTGGCCAAAGCGAATCTTTTCCTTCTTACCGGGCTTCATGGTGGTTGCAGTTTGGTTGCTAGCCGTCTGCGTGTTTGCAGAGGCCGAAGCCGGTGCAGAGCCGGTCGACGCAGTGGCAGGCGCGGAGCCAACGGGTACATCGGCGTTCTGGGCAGTGGCGCTTCCCTGCGGCGACTGATTTCCTTGCGGCACCTCGGCCAAACTGGGCACACCCGGCGGGGGCGCGGGCGCGGCAGGAGAACTCTCCGCAGCCGTCTGAGTTGCAGGCGACTTCGAAGCATTTCGTCCACGCGCCTTGAAGCGAGTACGCTCGACGTGTTTCTTCTTAGGAGCCGGCGGGGCATAAGCGCTGTAGACTGGCTTCATCTCGTTGGGACTGGCGGCCGAGTCCTCGTAGCCCTTTGCGATATCGATATAGGCATCTTCACGCAGCTTGGTGAGGTATTCGCGCATGGCGGGATTCATCTTCGCCATGCCTACAGCGTCTTCAACCTGAGGTTCGACATCCTTGAGCGGCGGAACACCACCGGGATTATGCTCGGTCACCTTGAGGATGACGAAGCCCTGCTTGGTGCGGATCGGCTCGGTATACTGTCCGGGCTGAAGTTTGAAGGTCGCGTCTTCCAGCACCTTCGCCAACTGGCCGCTTTTGAAGTTGCCGAGGTCTCCGCCTTCGGCTGCCGTGGGTCCGCCAGAAGAACTCTTCGCCAGGGCCGCAAAGTCCGATCCGCTCCGGAGCTTCGCCTCGAGATCGTCGGCCTTCTTTTTTGCGTCGGCAACCTGTGCCGCGTCGTCGGGATTCGCGGTGGAAACCAGAATCTCGCTCAGCCGTACCTGCTCGGGCTGGTCGAACTCCTGTTTGTGCTGGTTGTAGTAATTCTGGACTTCGGTGGGCGTGATGTTCACGTGCCGCCCCACCTCATCGCGGATCACTTCCTGCGTGATGATGCGGTTACGGATGCTTGCCTTGAAGTCTTCCCAGGAGACACCCTGCGCCTCTGCTGCCTTCTGCAGATCGTCCATCGAATCGAGATGGTTCTGCTTCCGCAGCTCGTCAAGGCGCTTAACCAGTTCGGTCTCGCCGGTAATATCGAGGTCTTTGCCCTTGGAGAGCAGGAGTTGCTGATCGATCAGGTCGCGGAGCAGATCGCGCTTCGCTTCGAACAGCTGCTGCTGCGTCCACTGCTGCTGGCGGCCCTGCGCGTCGAGGTCTTGCTCGGCGCGGTCGTAGTCAGACCGGCTGATGACCTGGTCGTTTACGCGGGCAACGATGTCCTCGACGACCTCTCCCTGATAGGGAGATTGTTCCGCGGGAGCTGCCGTTTTACCAGATGCCGGTTTCGTGGTCTGGCCGTAGGAGGTGGGCACTAATGCAATCGCCAGGCTGGCTGCGAGAGCGGCGCTATTCAGCAGATATCGAAGGGTCATCGGGTAACTTCTCGGTCGCGCAAGCGAAACCTGTGGCGTGCGGGAAAAACAGGACAGCGGCGCTTGGAGACATTCTAAACATCCATCGGAGCGAATACCAGCGAGGCGGCACTCCGGCCGCAGACCGCACAAATATCTACCCTTTGCAATGGTATACTCGTCTAACTAAGAAGCTCCGCGAAAGCCCTGTCCCAGCATTCGGGAGCCGAAGGATTTCCCGCAATGTCTTCTCGCGTTCGCCGCACACTTTTCTCTCTAATCATTTTCTTCTCCGCTTGTGGCCTGGCGGGCATGTTCATCAGCCAGAAGGTCGGCGCGCAATCGTCCTCGGATGAATCGACGGTGCGGGACAGCCTGAAGTCCTTCGCGAACGTTTACCAGATCGTCGCTGAAAACTACGCGGAACCTCTCACCGGCGACAAACCCGACACGGTGATCTACGACGGCGCCATCCCCGGCATGCTGCGGGTTCTCGATCCTCACTCCAACTTCTACGATCCCAAGGCATACGCCAAAATGCGGGAGGACCAGCACGGGAAGTATTACGGCGTGGGCATGGTCATCCAGCCGCAGAACAACAAGATTGTGGTGGTCTATCCGTACGAGGCGACGCCCTCGTTTCGCGCTGGTCTGAAACCGGGCGATGTGATCGTTTCGGTGGACGGCAAGTCGACCGACAACATGACTTCGGAAGACGTTGCCAACATGCTTAAGGGCCCGAAGGGCACGCACGTTCACCTGACGGTAACGCGGGAGGGCGCGGCTGCTCCGCTGACCTTCGATCTCGTGCGCGACGAAATTCCGCATCCGTCGATCGATCTGAAGTTCGAGATACGTCCGGGCATCGCCTACATTCACATCACGCAGTTCCAGGAGACAACGGGTCGCGAGTTCGCGGACGCCCTCGACCAGTTCCCAAATTTGAAGGGGCTGGTGCTCGATCTGCGCGGTAACCCGGGCGGACTGCTGACAGAAGCTGTGGCGGTCTGCGACAAGTTGCTCAGCAGGGGACAGGTGATCGTTTCGCAGCGCGGACGCGCTTACCCGGAACAGGTCTACCGGGCAACGCACGGCAATGGCGGGCGCGACTTTCCGATCGTGGTGCTAGTGAATCACGGGACGGCATCGGCGGCCGAGATTGTCTCCGGCGCACTGCAGGACCACGATCGTGCGCTGGTGGTGGGCGAGATCACCTTCGGAAAGGGCCTGGTGCAGACCGTTTATCAGCTATCGGACAATACCGGTCTGGCGCTGACGACTTATCACTACTACACGCCCAGCGGGCGGCTGATCCAGCGGAACTACAACGGTGTCTCGCTGTACGATTACTACTACAACCACGACCAACCTCAGGACACGAAGGACCGCGAAGTCAAGCTGACTGATTCTGGCCGCACAGTTTACGGCGGCGGCGGCATTGCACCGGACTACAAGATCGAGACGCCGAAGTCCGACCACTTCCAGGATTTGCTGGTCGCGCACAACGTCTTCTTCAACTTCACCAAGCACTACCTAGCTAATCGCACGGTCACGAAGGACTTCCAGGTCGATGACGCGGTGCTGAACGACTTCAAGCAGTTTCTGACGTCGCAGAACATCGCCTACGCCGAGCAGGACTTCAATGCACCAGGCGTGACGGACTGGCTCAAGACCAGCATCAAGGCCGATATCATGACCAGCCAGTTCGGACAGCTACAGGGACTGCGGATTCGGGCCGACTGGGATCCGATGATTGCGCAGGCGCTGACCTATATGCCTCAGGCTTCAGCCCTTGAGCAAAACGCGGAGAAGATCGAAGCCGATAAGCAGACCGCGAAGAACGCCAGCCCTGTTGCTCAGTAATTCCGCTGTACGTCTAAGGCAGACTGCCCGGCTATAACAGCCGGGCAGTTTATTTTTGGGGCCATCAAAAACATCAGAGCGGTTCAGGCTTTCCGGCTGTTCGCGTTCGCGGAGGCCCGTTGCGAAAGCGGATCATAAAGTTAGCAAAGGGTTACTGAGCCAGAATCGATCCGCGGCTAAGCAGACAGAGGAGTTAAACCACAGAAAACACATAGATTAAGTCTTCTTAATTCACCCAGAATTGATCTTTCTGCAACCCTTCCTCTCTTCGCCGCCTGATACACAGGGTGGCCTAGGAGGAAACATGAAGGCAACAGCGAAGAGTACCTTTGCACTACTCGCCTGCCTAGCCGCTGTCACGACGGCTAGCGCTCTTGGCACTGACGACAACTGGGACCGCTCCAAGATCAGCCACGTGTTGCTCATCAGCATCGACGGCATGCACGCCGTCGACTATCTGAACTGTTCGCAGGGCATTGCCGGTGTAAACAATGGCGCGCCCTACTGCCCCAACCTTGTTGCTCTCGGCACGCACGGAGCCAATTACGTTGCAGCGAGCACATCACGGCCGTCCGACTCATTTCCCGGGCTTATGACCATCGTCAGCGGAGCTACTCCGCGGCTATTGGGCGTTTACTATGACGTCGCTTACGATCGCTCACTCTCTCCTCCGGATAAAACGACTGGGAATGGTCTCTCCGGAGGCAACTGCACTCCCGGCATCTATCCCGGAACGACCACCGAATACGAAGAAGGCATCGACATCGACCAGACGAAGCTTAACGGCGGCGCTCCGGGTGCCGGCCTGACCGATGGCGGTGTTGCCTCCATCGACCAGAAGAGGCTCATCCGCAACCCGGGCTACGGCTGCCTGGTTGTCTGGCCGTGGCAGTTCGTCCGCACCAACACCATCTTCGGGGTAGTCCACAACGCCGGAGGCTACGTTGCCTGGTCGGACAAACATCCGGCTTACTCATCGGTAGGAGGACGAGATGGGAACATCCTCAACGACTTCTACTCACCCGAGATCAACTCCAACGTAATCAAGCTGCCCGGCGTCAAGCTTCCTTCAGGGTTTGACTGCGGCACGATCCCCAACCCGACGGCGGACCTCACTGCGTGGACCAATGGCTTCGGGAATATCCAGTGCTATGACACGCTCAAAGTGAATGCCATCCTCAATGAGATCGCGGGTAAGACCCATGACGGCAAAGGCGCCCAGGTGCCTACGATCTACGGTATGAACTTTCAGGCGGTCAGCGTTGGACAGAAGTTAATCGAAGGTACAACGAAGGGTGGCTACCTGGATGCTGCAGGCACCCCGACCCCGTCGCTCTTCAACGAGATCGTCTATGTGGACGCTTCCATCGGTCAGATGATTCAGAAGCTGAAGACCAGCGGCAACTATGCCTCCACTCTGGTCATCATCACGGCGAAACACGGCCAGTCGCCGATCGATCCCAACCTCTACTCCGCTCACCCCGGGAAGGACAACAACGGCACATCGCCGGCAACGGTCCTTGCCAATGCAGGATTTATCCCGTGGTCTGAATCACCCCTTAACCCCACCGGCATTGGCCCGACAGAAGATGACGTCTCGCTCCTCTGGCTTAAACCAGACAGCGACGTTAACACTGCTGTCCAGCTGATTGAAGAAAACGCAGGGCCTGTTGGACTGGGACAGCTCTTCTATGGTCCGAGTCTGGCGCTCAACTATGACTGGCCGGGCCTTGGGCCGGGTCTGGATCCACGCACGCCCGATATCATCGTCACACCCAATGTCGGGGTAACCTATACCGGCAGCAACAAGAAGCTCATGGAACATGGCGGCTTCTCGCACGACGACACCAACGTCATGCTGCTGGTCTCCAACCCCGCCTTCGGCGCCCATACCGTCTATGCGCCGGTAGGCACGCTGCAGGTGGCGCCAACGATCCTGAGGTCACTGGGACTCGATCCGGCCCTCCTTGATGGTGTACAGAAGGAAGGTACTTCCGTTCTGCCTGACATCAACCTCCAGCAATTCCTCCCGTAGAGAACAAAGGACGCGGGCTTCATGTCGAGGCCCGCGTCTTTTTGTGTCCGAAGAAACGCGACAACACTACTTCGAAGGCGTGAACAGCGCCAGGCGCACCTTCCAGGTAACGGACTGATCAGGCTTGAGCGTGACCATGCCTGTGTCCATACCATGCCATTCTTTACCGAAGGGATCGCCGAAGTTGAACTGCTCTTCGATGGCGGTGAATTCTTTGGTAGGAGGAGCGTAGACCTGGACGGTCTTAATCTCCGGTGAAATCCCTTCCACGTGAATACCGTAATTTGATGCGGGATCGGTCAGGTTCACGTCGACAGCTCCGTCGGTGCGCTGCAATTTCGACCAATTGTCATCGAGGAAGATGTCATCGAGCGCCTTTCCATCGGGTGCCGTGAAGTCGTACTTCGTGCCCTTCACCGGGATGAGTTTTCCGGTCGGAAAGACATCGTCGTAATTGTTGACTTCAGCGGTTTGCTCTCCTGGTATGTGGAGCCGCGCCTGCTTGCGGTCGCCGCTGGGTATGTTGAAGTACGGATGCCAGCCGATCGAGATGGGCTCCGGCTCGTTGCCAACGTTCTTCGCTGTAATGGTTGCGTCAACGGCGTCGCCGGTGAGAGCGATGGTGAAGTTCAGGTCGGTGTTCGAGAGCCAGTGGCCTCCAAAATCGCCGGCATGGATGGTGCCGGTCACGGTCTGGCCGTTGGCAGTGGTCTCCGTCTTCACGTCGTCGGTTTTCGACGCCAGAATCAGGCCGTGCATCGCATGCGGCTCGGCTCCGGGGTTCTTGCCCTTCCAGTTGGCCGGCAGAGTGAGCGTTTTGCCGTGCCATTCGGTCGTGATGGCCTTGCCGTCAGCGGAGAGCTTGCCGCGGATGCGGTTCGGGTAAGGCACGAGAAAGGCTCCTCCGAATGAAAAGCTGGCGTTGCCGTTCTGATCGTCGGGACCGCCGCTGAGTTTGGCCGCGGCATCAGCCAGAGACGGCGACGCGAAAACTTCTACCTCGCCTTTGCCAGGGATGTTGGCGGTGATCTGGAAGAGATTCATGCCGCGACCGGGCAATACGGTCGCCGTAAGGAATTCAGGCTTCTGACCGTTGGTGGTTGCCTTTCGCTCCAGCTTGACGATGTCCTGTCCGCCAATCTGTGTGGGCGCGGCAACGGGAGCGGCTTGAGATTGGGCCGGTTGCTCCGATGGCGGCGGAGACTGCTTGCATCCGGCGAATACGAGCAACGGGACTATGGCGAGCGCGAGAGCGTGCTTGGAACGAATCGGCATCAGGTGCAACCTCGATTTTTTTAGCATTCGGTAACGAATGTTTTCAGCGAGTGCGGGCTTTTCTGGCTGAAAACAAAGCGAGCCCATTCTACGCTGAATCACCGCGATCCCGCCTGCGGGCCTGCTGTTTAGAATCGAAGGGATGCCAGCAACAAAATCGAGCGCGGAGAGGGCGCTTGCCGCGCTCAATGCGCGCATCATCGCCTGCGAGCGGTGTCCGCGGCTGCGGGAATACTGCGCCGAGATTGCCGCGACGAAACGGCGGGCGTATGCGAACCAGGAATACTGGGGGCGACCTGTGCCGTCGTTCGGCGATCCGGAAGCGAGAGTGCTGATCGTGGGCCTAGCTCCAGGGGCGCACGGGTCGAATCGCACGGGCAGGCCATTCACTGGAGACGGCTCGGGAAATTTTCTGTATCCGGTACTGTACAAGACAGGTTTCGCCTCGCAGCCGAACGCAACGAGCCGCTTTGACGGCCTGCAGCTTAGCGATATGCAAATCACTTCCGTCGGCCGGTGCGCCCCTCCGGGGAACAAGCCCCTGCCCAGTGAGCTGGCCAACTGCGCTCCATTTCTCGACGAGGAGATTGCTACGCTGGGAAACCTGCGCGTGATCGTCTGCCTGGGAAAGATCGCGTTCGACGGGGTGTTGCAGCACTTTGTACGGACCGGGGTGCTCACACGGCGTGGCGAGATGAAATTCGCGCATGGCGCGGAATATACCGTGCCAAACGGTCTGTCGCTGCTGGCCAGCTATCATCCTTCGCTGCAAAACACGAATACGGGGAAACTAACTGAACCAATGTTTGTGAAAATCTTCGAGAGGGCGCGAGGGATCGCGAATGGGGATAGAGCACCCCTGCAGATGGAGCGCAAGACGGATTGAAGCCTCAACCAGTATTCAAATGAAAGCCTGCTGACCTCACTGCAATGCGAGAAGCCCAGCCGGCACGCCGGGAAAAATCGGCACACTGGCAGTAATGGATCGTTGAATCTCTTCTTGTTTGCTCGGTCACGAACGCTGCGGATCCGCCGGGCGCGGCGTTACCTCAGGATTTCTCAGCGCAATCGCCCGACGCTCACCCGCGGTTGTGAGGTGAACGCCTTTGTAGCGGATGGCGGCTGGGCCTCCAGCGCGCTCTCCGGCGAGGAGGCCTTTGAAGACAAGAATTTCAATGTCTCGCTCTACATCCTCTGGCTCACGCTTACGGTTGATGGGAGAGTGAGTTTCCCCTCTAACCGCAGCGCTTAATTCGGCAACCGCCTCGTCTGCAAACCGCGGTCTATCGTCGAGGCTTGCGGCAAGACTATCGGTTGAGTGGAGCTCTTGAGGGTGCTCGTAGAGGTAAGCCAACAGGACCTCTTGATCCAAGGAAAGTTTCAGTTCGGGCTGATGGTCAGTGTGAGGGCGATTTTCGTTTTGCCGCGCCGTGCTCGTCATGTTCTCTGAGATGGCAACTGCAAGCTTCGCGTCAGCCCCAAAGCGCGGGTTCAACTCGCCTCTTGAGTTCAAGGGCAAAATGGCTTGTACCATCTCCGGCAAGGAGAAGTCGCGCAACTCATTGAATCAGAATGGAGCGGGAGACGGGGATCGAACCCGCAACCAACGGCTTGGGAAGCCGCTACTCTACCATTGAGCTACTCCCGCCCGGCGAGCAGTGTAATGCCAGAGTAACCTCGAGGCCCATTGAGGATCAAGAGCTGGCCAGGAGATGATGCGATCTCCTGACCAGCCATTTCAGTGGGCGAGAAGCTGTGAGATGCGCGCGCGATAGCCACGGCTCATCGGGACCTTCTGGCCGTCGTGCATGAGGACAAACGACTCGCCCTCTTGAGAGTCAGTGCGGATCTCCTTCACATGCTGCAGATTGACAATCGCGGAGCGGTGCACCCGAATGAAGGAGTTCGGGTCGAGCCGGGTTTCAAAGTGAGCCATGGTCTCGCGGAGCAGGTGATTCTCGCGATCGGCACAGATGCGCACGTAGTTCTCCTCGGCAGCGACCCAGCGGATATCTGACACGGGAAGAAACAGGATGCGTCCCCTGGACTTGAAGACCAGCCGCGTTACGTACTCACAGTCGCTTTCGGGCTTCCTGCCAACTCCGTTTTCGTTTGAGCCCGCGATCTGCTGCTCGGCCCGAACAAACGCCTGCTTTAGCCGCTCGCGAGTGAATGGCTTGAGGAGGTAATCGATGGCGTTGATCTCGAATGCGCGGATCGCGTATTTGTCGTGCGCGGTGGTGAAAATAATCCTGGGTAAACGTACCTGCCGGTTCGCTATCAGCGTCGAAACGATGTCGAAGCCGTCCATATCCGGCATGTGCACATCCAAGAGAAGCAGGTCCGGGTTGGTGAACTGAACCAGATCGATTGTCTCCAGAGCATTCGCGCCTTCACCGACAATCTCAACGTTTTCCTCATCCTGAAGCAGCTGCCGAAGCTTCTGCCTCGCCAATACCTCATCATCTGCGATAACTGTCTTGATTTTCATAGGAGTCAACCTGCGCGTTGGCGGTTAGACGCGGCGAGAACTCAAGGGGCAGCAACAAAATTGCCTGAACTTCTCCGTCGGGATATTCGGTGAGGGTAAAGCCGTGGTCGCTTCCGTAGTGCAGCTCGAGGCGGGCTTTGACATTTGCGATGCCCACCCCATGTCCGTCGTGACCCGACGGTTCGTTTGCGGAAATGCCGCGCCCGGAGTTTCTGACGCAGATTCTGAGCTGGCCCGCGTGATTCTGCGCCTCGATTCCCAGGAATGCCTCGCCGCGGGTCAAGGCAACACCGTGGACGTAGGCGTTCTCCATAAGCGGCTGAAGGAGCATGGTCGGTACCAGCGCATCCAGGACCTCTGGGTCGATGGCGACGTAGCTGTGCACCTTTCCGGTAAATCGCATCTGCTGAATGCACACATACATTTGGACGAACTCGATTTCGTCGGTCAGCGGAATCAGCCGCGCGTCGCCTCTGTCGAGAGTCATACGCAGCATGCTGCACATTTGTTCCAGCATGCGATCGGCGAGCTCCACATCCGAGTGCATGAGGCTGGAGATGCTGTTCATGGTGTTGAAAAGAAAGTGCGGATTCAACTGCATGCGCAGCGCGCGCAGCTGGGCGTTGGTCAACTCCGCTTCAAGGCGCATCTCCTGGAACTCCTTCTGTCGCAGTCGCTGGTAATAACCAACACCGCGAAAGAGAAAGAAGATCACCCAGAAGATAAGAAGATTGTCGACGAGCTCGGAGTCGAGGAAGTAAACGAGTCGCTGTACGAAGGTCCAGGAGCGGTTGCCGACGCGAAAGTGCCAGGAACAGGCGACCCACACCACCTCCTCGAAGACGCTGATCGCAATGCTCAAAGGAACGATACGGATGAGAATGGACCGAAGATCTGCGCGCTGAAAGTAATCGCGCAGCTTCCACCACAGGAGCCAACAGATGATGCTCCAGAGGAGGAAGTGCATTGCCCAGAGCAGATAGACCTTGCCAAACTTGAGGTCGTAGTTCCAGGTACGCGCACCCACCCATTCCTGAAGCGCAAAGAGTGCCGCTAATACCAGCCATCCCGACAAAAATATGAGGGGATGCATGAAGGCCGGACGATTTGGCTTGGATTTTATGTCCGGAGTACTCAGTGAACGCCACTCCCTAATTAGTCTGTGCCGATTCTGTAGAATACACCTCCTCTACGGGAGCAAATGCAGAGTTAGTGCTGCCGTTAAAGGCAAATAGGTTAGTGTGAGGATGCGCGCGAACCCATTCGCTGGCTGCTTCCTCTGATTTCTTTTGCTGCTCCACGGATAGAGCAGCCCCGGCCACTTCTAACTCGTGGTGAATCAAGGCATCTGCTTCACTGCCTCCCTGATTTTCGGCAATCTTGTACCAGCGATAGGAGATGAACGGATCTTTCGGCACATTTCTGCCATCGCGATACAGAATGCCGAGAACCGCCGAGGAGCGCCAGCACCCTCCAGCTGCGCCCTCTTCGAGCAGCTTGACTGCATCTCCGCTGTGGTTCGACAGATCGGGGTGATTTACCAGCAGAAGCCCCAACGAATGTTTCGCGAGCGTATAGCCGTCGTCGGCCGACTGCCGCAGATAAGCCGCCGCGCGCGGCAGGTCGTGCGGATGATCGCTGTTGACCGAGTAAAGCGTTCCCATAGCATAATTACCTTCCGGGCTATGCTGCCTGGCTGCTTTCGCGAACCAGAATTCTGCCTGCGTCAGATTCTTATCGACACCCATGCCAAGCATATAGGCCATGCCAAGATAGGCTTCGCCGCGCGAATCATGCGCGTTTGCCAACTCATTCAGAAGATTCAGACCCAGCTTCATATCGCTGGGTACACCCAGGCCCCTTAGGTACAGTACAGCAAGATTTAGTTTCCCCATGTGGGACCCTGAGGCCGAGGCGCGCTGGAACCACCTGAGTGCTTGCCCGGTATCCGGCTTAACGCCAGTGCCGGTGAGATAGAAATACCCGATTTCGACCTCAGCCCCGGGGTCCCCCTGGTCGGCAGCTTTCTTGTACCAATACGCAGCCCGGACGAGATCGCGGTCCACGCCGCGCCCCGCATAATAGTCGCCTGCAAGCTCGAGTTCCTCGTGCAGATGGCCACTGGAAGCCTTTTGACGCAAGCCCTCGAGGGAAGTGTTCGGATTCGCGCTGCTAGTAACTGGTACAGCGTCGGGAATGTCCGAGAAAGGCTGGCTCCAGATTGATGAGGAGGTGAGTGAAGAAAAGAGTCCCGCTATCGCAACGGCGCTTCGCGCACTTGATCCCCAGGTCATCGCTGCCTCCTGACGTGCTGTCATAGACAGAGCTTCTAATCGTATGGTCACACGAAGAAATCCTGCGCAACGCTACGTTCGCCCCATCAGGCAGTGGGGTAATTGGTCGATATTTCCCTGTTGTCCCCGAAATGAAGTGACTTATCACAAACTTAAAAAGCCTTGTTGCCTCGTTTAATTTTACTTACTTGAATGAGAGTCTGAAGTTAAGGCCTAACTAGCATACTTACATCAGCAACCTACCGCGCAGCTTCACGCTGTTTGTCACAGATACCTGCAAGTTCGTCATATGCTCCAAAAATCCGTAGCTTGCCGTGTTCATCATTCAGAAATCTGGATGAAGCGACCAATCCGTCGTGAACTGCGCATCACCGCTGCTCTCACCTGAACGCATCTCGCCACCCGAGGACTGCTGCTCGTCACATAGATGGCCCTGCTGATGAATAAGGCTCCTCAGTTGCATTCTGAGATTCAAAGGGCAGGACAAAACCACAGTGCGTCCTGCAATCACTGAGACCGGCCATGATCTCCGCTGGAGAGCGCGAGGCGTGCACCCGTGTTCGCGTTGCCGGTCTCTGATTTTTCGAGTCACTCATCCGCAAGTTTGCAGGAACAAACGGGGGAAAAATGGGAACTCTTCGAACAGCCCGGAAAGCCTTATTCTTTCTGGCGTTTTCTTGTGCCTTTGGACTTATAACCCAGATTGCCGTTGGGCAAGGAATCACGACAGGATCAATCGCAGGAACGGTCGCAGACCAACAGGGCGCGGTTGTGCCGCAAGCCGCCATCTCGGCGGTTCAATCCAATACGAATGCGACGTTCACTACGGTCAGCGGGGCTGACGGCCTCTTTGCATTTCACGATTTGCCGATTGGTGACTATGCATTGACGGTGACAAGCGCAAACTTCAGCCCGCTTTCCATCAAGAACATCCATGTCAATGCCGGGGTCATCACGAACGTGGGGATCCAGAAACTCATCGTTGGCGCTTCTTCCCAATCGATCACGGTGGAGTCAACAGCACCAATCCTTGAAACGAACGAAGCGCAGGTAACAACCTCGTTCGATTCGACTGCGGTCCAGAGCCTGCCCCTGAATACAAACTTCGACAACCTCGCACTTCTTGCGCCGGGCGTTGTGCAAACTCACGATGCAAGTTTCAGCAACTCAAATGGCGTCGGCATTTCGGCGAACGGCCAGCGCGGGCGCTCGAACAACTTCGAGATCGATGGGCAGGACAACAACGACAACACCGTAGGCGGCCCGCAGGTATTCTTCGGCAGCGCTGACGCGATATCCGAGATTCAGATCATCACCGACAATTTCGGCGCCCAGTACGGCCGCAACATGGGCGCGGTAGTGAATTATGTAACCAAGTCTGGCACAAATAACTTCCATGGCTCCGGCTTCGAATATTACGTGGGTTCCTGGGGGAGCTCCCTTCAAAACCAGCAGAAGAGCCCGCTCTTCGGATTCTGCGCGCCCGGTGAAAATCCCTCAGATGGATGCCAGCCCGTTACGGTTCCACGCGTAGTTGACAACAAGTGGGGCGGCACGATTGGCGGGCCGATCATCAAGGACAAGCTGTGGTTTTTCGGAAGCACTTATTGGGACCACACACGTGAAGGCGGCGCTCTTTCAACCTCAGAAGGCGCGTGGACTCCAACGCCAAACGGCTTGACCCAGTTGCAGGCAGCGTTTCCTAACAACCCGGCTGTCGCTTCGCTGGTAAACCAGGGTCCATATGGCATCAAGAATGGCAATCCAACTCCAGTATCAGGTTCAATATTCACGCAATCTGTGACGGATGGCGTCACTTCCGCTCCGATAGAATTTGGCGGGGTAGCGAGGACGGTTCCTGCCCTGTTCAACGATGAAGAGGTCCTGGGGCGCCTGGACTGGCAGCCATCGACGAAAGACCGTTTCTTCGTCCGCTATTATTATCAAAATGATCTGACTACCGGCGACCTAGCCAATTCTCCAACTGCGATCGCATCTGGCGGATACATTCAAATACCGGCCAGAACTCATTCGATTGGCGCCGACTGGACGCACACATTTTCGCCTGCCTGGATCGATCAGCTGCGATACAGCTATCAGGAGGCAGTGAGCAGCTTCGACGGAGGAGGCGTCCCCGATTGCACCGGGAACAATTTCACGGCATGCCCGAGTTCGATTACTTTTCAGGATGGCACCGATTTCAGTTATGGCTACGCCAGCAATTTGCCGTCGCAAAAATTCATCAAGATAACCCAAATCCAGGACAACGCAAACTGGAGCCATGGCAATCACAACATTGCCCTGGGCGGCGCGTATGAGTATCAGAATTCTCCCGGCACATTTCTGCCGGGTTACAACGGCACTTTAAACTTTCAGGACTTCGATTCCATTCTTCAGGGGAATGGTTCTCTTGCTTTAACCGATGGCAACCCGGTGATTCCCTTCAAGGAAAATGATGTCGCTCTCTACTTTCAGGATGACTGGAAGATCCGTCCGGACCTCACGCTCAACCTGGGCCTGCGCTGGGAGTTCTTCGGCCAGGCGGTAAATGTGCTGCACAATGAAACACTCGCACGCCAAACGGGGTCAGATCCGCTATGGAGTACATCCCTTCCCCTCTCTGTAACCACTTTCCAGAAGGTTCCTAACCGCTGGAAGAATTACCAGCCGCGCATTGGCTTTGCGTGGAACCCAGGCCACGGACGGCTTGTGGTTCGCGGGGGATATGCCATCAATTTTGACCCGGACTTTTACAACATTTTCTTGAACTCAAACAGTTTCGCCCCAGTTGCCAATTCCGGTGCGATCAACTGCGGAGGCGGATACCAGTGTCTGCCGGCTGCCGGCACAACCGGCGCGACGGTGCGCGCACAGAACCTCGCCGCACTCCCGATCGGCGGCGACCCACGTTTTGACGTTGAAGGGCCGCTTTTGCCCAACTTCCGCAATCCTTACACGCAGACGTATTCCTTGGGTGTTCAGTATGGAATCGGCAACACGGCGGTCGTCGAAGTACGGTATGTCGGCAATCATACTTCGGCCCTTTTCCAAGCGCTCGACGGAAATCCGACTCTCGAACCGCTGGCGTCGGCGTTTCCCAACTATGTTTCGCCGAGCGCCCTTTGCCAAGACCCGAATGCTCCTGGATTCCAGACTCTGAATTGCAATGTGGGAGCATTGCAGGCAGCGGTAGGCAACACGGCTTTCTCGAACTACAACAGCCTTCAGACAAATCTGACCACGCGAAACTTCCACGGGTTTACTGGGACAATCCAGTACACCTACAGCCGGACGATCGACAATACCAGCGAGATTTATCCCACCGGCGCAGGAGGAAATACGTTGGAATTCGCGCAAAATCCTCTGAATACCAATACCGCCGAGCGGGGTGTGAGCGGCATCTCCTACCCGAACGTGCTGGCGTTTGGATTTGTTTACCAGGTTCCGCAACTCGTTCACGAAAATGGTTTTCTGGCCAAGTTGGCCAATGGCTACTCGATTAATACCATCTACGGATACAACAGCGGCCAGCCTTTCACGCCCTTCCAGGGGCTGCAACCGAATCCCTCAGATCCCACAACTGCAGTCGGCGGCACCTACTGTGACGACTATTTTAATGAGTTTGTCCTGGGCGTTACGAGCTGCCGGCCGATCCTCACAAACCCTAAGGCCCCAAACTCGACTGCCTCATACGCGGTCAATAACGTAACCAACGCAGACGCGCTGAACAATCCCTATCCTGGAGTTGGAAGAAATACACTGCGCGGTCAGACCTTCAACAATCTGGATTCGAGCATTTTCAAGACAACCAAGCTCTCTGAGCGATTCAGCCTACAGCTGCAGCTGAACGTCTTCAATACCTTAAACCGGCAGTATCTGGGCACTCCCGGCGCTCAGCTGGGGGCAGTTAATTTCCTCACTACGGCCTACAACTCAGGGCTCTCGGGCACGAGCGTGGGCACAAACCGCTACATACAACTGGGGGGGAAAATAATCTTCTGATCTCAGCCGACTACTGAACCTTGCCCTTCGGCCGCAGCCTGCGCAGTTCCATCGCGCAGGCTACGGCGTTGAGGGAGGCTAGCTTCAGATTGTCGAACGAAGCCCAGATCCAGAAGCGTTTGGCAGGCTGCGCGCTTGTGTTCTGCGGGCGCAGCCGCACCAGAACGCTGGCCTGCCCTGCACTGCTCAGATTGTTCGGTGGATCGACGTCTTCAGGGACAATTTCGATGTGTTCGCTGGCGAGCGCGGACTCAAGATCCTTCTGAGCTACAGGTTCGCTCAACTCCAGCGCGATCGAGAGACCCACGCCGTGAAATACCGGCACATGAACGACCTGAATCGCCAACTCATTGGCGTGGCTGCCGCGAATCAGGGCATAGTGTCTGCGGATTCGGGCCTCACTCTGTCCAATCGTCTTCGAATCTCCGAATGAAGGGACGACATTGAAGGCCATCTGCTCGTCGTAGACTTCTTTGGGCAGCCTCTGGAAATTGAGTAGCGATACTGTCTGCTGGTGCAATTCGTCGATTGCCGCGCTTCCGTATTCGGAGGCCGGTTCGAGGACCGTTGCGGAGGCGGAAAGTACCGGCCCCAGAGCTTCGAGGCGAGCCATGATCAAGGCAAGAGTGAGCGAAACCGCCTGGGCCGGAATGACTGCTTTCGTGCCAAGGCTCACGCCGTCTCCGGAGACAGCCCCCGATTGCACCCTGAGCCAGGGCGCACAGATAATCACGCCAGGCTTACCTTCCAGTGCATACGAGATATCGATGATGCCGGCTCCCGCAGTCAACGCTTCCTGCCAGTGTTTCAGGGTGATTTCCGGGGAGCCCGCGAAAAAGGCGAAGTCCACATGGTCGAAGGAATCACGCTCGATGCGTTGGATCACGGTGGCTTCATCGCCGCTGGCCTCAATCCGGCCAACCTCCGCATCCTCATCGAGCAGCGTGACATTGGCTTTACTGAAGGGCGATTCGGACAGAGCGTCGCTCAGCTCCTTGCCGCGGAGTGAGGCAGCTCCGACGATAGCGATTTTCCAGGTTTCCGTCATTGGGGCGTCGTAGTTGGTGAAGAACTCAGAACATCTGTATGTTATGCCTTGCGACGCTGGCGTCCATACGCCGCACGGGCAACAATACCCGAGAACATATAGACGAACGCGAGCACAAGCAACACAGCGCGCGAAAAGAAAACGAGCACCCAGATTATCAGCGCCAGCAGGACTATCCATCGGACCGGATGGCTGCGAGACAGATTGATCTCCTTGCCGCTCCAGAACCGCCAGGTGCTGACCATGAGAAACCCGATCAGGCCAACGAGCAACAGCCAGATGGTTGCCAGCCACCAGTTGAAGATGGGACGGCCGAAGCCATGCACCACCGCGACAATCATGCCGGCGGCGGCTGGAATGGGCATGCCGACAAAGTACTTGCGGCCTGGCCTGCCGGGGTTCTTCGGAACCGGGTCGGTGCTGATGTTGAAGCGGGCCAGCCGGCTTGCTCCACAGATCAGAAAAAGAAAGCAGACGAATCCCCCGAGCTGAATGAGCCTTTCGCGGAGCCAAGGGTCCATCCCCATCGGCAGCATGCGGAAACCCCAGCTGTAGGCCAGGATGCTGGGGGCTACCCCAAAGGTGATGACATCGGCCAGCGAATCCAGCTCCCTGCCGAAATCGCTGGTGGTGTTGGTCATTCGCGCGATGCGGCCATCGAGGGCATCGAAGGGAATGGCGAATCCAATCGCAATCGCGGCATAGTCGAAGTGGTGCGGCTCCTGGAGCGAGCCCTGAAGGCTCTGGGTGATCGCGTAGTATCCCGCGGCGATGTTTCCCGCAGTAAACAGCGACGGGAGGATAAACATCCCCCGGCGGCGACGGCTTCCACGGGCCTTATCGGCGTCCTTCAAACCAGCATCTCCGCCAGCACGTCATCGTCTTTCGGGGCAGACTCAACGGGCGGCATATTGGCCAATATGCTCGATCCACCCTTCACGCGATCGCCACGCTTCACCTGAAGCTGTGCATTGCCGGGCAAAAGAACATCGACTCGGGAGCCAAACTTGATGAGACCGATGCGCTGGCCACGCTCCAGCCGCGCGCCCGGCGAGGGATTGAAGACGATGCGCCGGGCAAGCAAGCCGGCAATCTGCTTGAACGCCACGGTGTAACCCTCGTCGGCCTGAACGACAGCGAGATTCTGCTCGTTCCTTTCGGCCGAAGCGGGGTTGAGGGCGTTAAGGAATTCACCTTTCTGATAGCGCACTTCGCGCAACATGCCGCCGATGGGCGACCGATTCACGTGTACGTCAAAAACACTGAGAAAGATGCTCAGGCGAAGAGTCTCGCCTTCGGGAGTGGTGACTCGGAGGACTTCCGTCACCTTGCCGTCCGCGGGAGACACGACCAAGCCTTCACCATGGGGGACGGCGCGCTCCGGATCGCGGAAGAACCATAGGAAAAAAGCTGCGAGCAACAAAGGGACAATCGACCAAAGCCATCCGCCGACGAGCAGGTGCAGCACAAGAGCTACAGCGAGCAGGGCGAGCCCATAAAAATATCCATCACGAACCATAAGTGAGAGAAACGCAAAAAAGGACTTCTACTCAATTATAGGGTTTCGCCGCTTCTTCGCGGAGGACACACCCGCCCTGTTCGTTTGCAAACCTGCAGGCTGCGGACGGCAGTGAGAGATGTCTTTGGATTGAGCGGACGCCTGGATCAGGCGACGTACGCTCCGTGACTACTTCGTCGGGCCACCAGCTGGTCCTTCACGTAAAGCTTCAGCTTCTTGAGCCGGACTTCCTCGAGTTGCTCTTGCTCGGAGGGGTAGGGCTTTTGCAACAGGGCTTCTAACTGCGCCGAATAGTGACGGTGTTGCTGCTCCAGCTGGTGGACTTCTTCACTATCCGGTGATCCATTTGCTTCCATGTCCATGCGAAGATTCCTCCTTCTTCATTCGGAACTCTTCAAACTAGCACCGCAGCGACACGACCATCAATGGGCTTTTAGGCAAAATTTTTCCACCGCTTAATCACCTGAAAACAGAGGCTTTCCCATCAGAACGGCGTCCTCACCCGGGTTGCGATAGTACCCGGGGCGTAACCCCTCGGTGAGGAATCCGGCGTGGGCATAAAACGCTATGGCAGATTCGTTCGCGGCTCGGACTTCCAGTTCGATTTTGCTCGCTCCAGCGACCAGCGCCCGGCCTATGACACCGTCCAGCAGAGCTTTGCCAATTCCCATTCGGCGGGTAGACCGCGCGACCACGATGGATTCGAGTTCGCAAATCTCTCCGATCAGATGAGCTACCGCAAATCCCAGCAGATCCGCGCCGTTGAGGGCTACCCAGGCTGCGCGGAACGTCGCCTGTTCGTCATTTCGAACGAGGATGTATTCGTAGGCCGCGCGGTCCCAGTCCGGAGCCTCGCGTGTTTCGGCTGCAAGCTTCAGGAGGGCGTCGATATCTGCGGCGGTCATGAAACGGATGGCTGCCATCAGCGCCTTGCGCCCGGCTGCACAAACAGCTCCGCATCGGACCGTCGCACATAATTGCCGTCGATCGTGGCTACATCGTCGAATTCCTTTGCGACGAGCCTCGGAAGGGCGTAACGCAGCGCGTCCGCGGCCGTCAGGGGCGGGATGAGGATGGCGTTCGGGAAGACCTTTAGAGCGCTTTCCTCGCAGACTGCCAGGGCGCCAGCCAGGCGCGTGCGGATTGCGTCCGGCGTGAGCAGCGCTTCTCCTGCATGAACGCGGAAATAGAACTCGCCCCGCCCCGCATCCAGAGCAGACGAGTCGGTTCCGGCCTTGGCGGCAAGCACGGCCAATCTTGATACGGCGAGCAAGTGAATGTTCAGCGCCTCGACTAGTCCCTTGGCCGCGCTCAGGCCAATGCGAACTCCCGTGAAGCTGCCGGGCCCGCGAACGACGACGATGACGTCCAGGTCTTTCGAAGCGGCCTGCTGCACGTCGAGCAGTTCCTGAATCTTCGGCACGAGCTGCGCCGAGTAGGTTTTTCCGGCAAGTTCGGCCTCAGAGATGAGCTCTATGGACCCGCCACTCCATCGAGCCAGCGCAATCGATCCGGCCCCGCCGCATGTGTCGATTCCAAGGAGCATTCTCTTTCCGTTCCTATTACTCCTGCGCCTGCTGTGGATTGTTCTTTGTGTCTTGGCAGATTTCGAGCAGGACTCCGCCAGCGCTTGCAGGGTGAACGAAGAAATAAAGATGGCCGCCCGCCCCCACCTGCAGCTCTTCTGAAACCAGCCGCACGCCTTTCGCTTTGAGGGCCTTCAACGTAGCGGCGATGTCATCGACGTGCAGGGCGACGTGATGCAGCCCTTCGCCCCGTTTTTTCAGAAAGCGGCCGACGGCCGAATTGTCACTGGTTGGCTCGAGCAGCTCGATCCTGCTTTCGCCGAGAGGAATCATCGCGATGCGCACCTGTTCGTGGTCAACCGTTTCTTCCTGCGCGACGCTGAGCCCCAGGGTCTCATAAAATCTTCGAGCGGTCTGAATATTATTCACCGCGATTCCGAGATGATCGATTTTCGTCATGACGTCGTTCCTCGCGCTTGTGCCCGTCCCTTAAAGATGCGAGCCACGAGCTCGGGCGCGAGCCGGTACGGGTCTTCGTCTCCCACAGCAACGCGCTCGGCGTGCTCAACCAGCTCTTCGCGGCTCAACCCGTGCGCACGTGCCTCTTTGAGCAGCGCATCCTGCACCATCTGGCCAATCCGCTCGCTCCAATATTTGGTTCGCCGTGCCTCAAGCCTCCGTTCCTGCGCGAGCCACTGCTTCATCTCCTCGATCGCGCCGAGCAATTCGTCGATGCCGTAACCGGTGGTGGCAATTGTTTTGACGATGGCCGTGACGTGCGAGGAGGGCGTGCCCGCAAGCGACTGCATAGAGCGTATTTCTCTTTCCACGCGGTCAGCCCCCTCGCGATCTGCTTTGTTGATGACGAAGATGTCGGCGATCTCCATGACGCCTGCCTTAATGGTTTGCACGTCGTCGCCCATACCGGGAACCAGCACAACGATTGTGATGTCCGCCAGCCTCACGATATCGATTTCGTCCTGGCCGACACCGACGGTCTCTATAAGGACTACATCCTTTCGGCTCGCATCGATCACCTGGGCGACATCGGCAGTCGCGCGCGCCAGGCCGCCGAGTGCTCCGCGGGTCGCCATGCTCCGGACGTAGAGCCCGTCGTCCCCGAGGCGCTCATGCATGCGAATGCGGTCGCCGAGTATCGCGCCACCGGTGAATGCGCTGCTGGGATCGACGGCGATGACGCCTACGCTGATACCGGCCTCGCGCCAAGCGCGAGCCAGCTTGTCAACCAGAGTGCTCTTGCCCGCTCCAGGCGAGCCGGTTAATCCGATGCGGAGCGCGCGGCCGGTGTAAGGAAAGCACGCCGACAGCACATCGATGGAGTCCGGAGCGTCATTTTCGACCAGCGAAATGGCGCGAGCGAGGGCGCGTGTGTCGCCGGAGCGCAAGCGCTCGACCAGATCACTGACCGCACTCTGTGCCGTTGGGAGCATCCGCAATCGATGATAAACAAGCTGCGAGCCTGGCGTTAGACGCAGGAATTTCCGAAGGCTTAGGATTTTAGTGTTGGACGTTTGCGGGATATCCGAATGAGGCTCTGATCCATGTGCAGAAATATCAGGACACTTTTTAATTTCGATCCGCCAGTAACCGAAGAAGAGGTTCGCGCGGCTTCACTTCAGTTCGTAAGAAAGATCAGCGGCTTCAACAAGCCATCGAAAGCAAACGAGGCTGCATTCCTGTCTGCGATCGATGAAATTGCCGGGATCTCGCTGCGCCTCCTTACATCGTTAGAGACGACGGCTCCTCCGAAAAACCGGGAGGAAGAAGCGGCAAAGGCGCGCGAGCGGTCAATGGCGAGGTTTGGAGATTGATTCGCCGGAAACGGTTGAAGTTTGGACTAATCCGAAAAGTATCGTGAGTGAACATGAAGAACTCCGCGGTCCTGCTTCTGAGCACTCCTATGTGCCTTGCACGGAAAGGCGTAGTCGCGGCAATTTCCCAATTCATGGTTGCCCATAAGGGCAGCATCCTGCACAGCGATGATCACGCCGATTGCGACCGCGATCTTTTTCTGTCGAGGCTGGAATGGGATCTGGAAGGTTTCGATATTCCAATTCCGGATTTCGAGCACCATTTCAAACCGCTGGCGGAGCGTTTCCTGATCAAATACCACCTCGCTTTGACGGACTATCGTCCCAAGATCGCCGTCCTCGTTTCCGGCTACGACCACTGTCTCTCCGACCTCTTGTACCGGCAGAAAACGGGCGAACTGGCATGCGACATCGCCATGATCATCAGCAATCACCCGACCGCCAAGCCTCTGGCCAACTTCTATTGCGTCCCCTTTCACTTATTGACCAATCCCAAAGATAAGCGCGAATCCGAACGGGAAATGCTCGAGTTGCTCGGCCAGGACATCGACCTCATCGTTCTCGCCCGTTACATGCAGATTCTCGGACCGGAATTCGTCGGCCACTATCTTCTGCGGATGATCAACATCCACCATTCTTTTCTGCCAGCCTTTGTCGGAGCCAAACCGTACCATCAGGCATTAGAGCGCGGCGTAAAGCTGATTGGCGCGACAAGTCATTACGTCACGGCGGATCTGGACCAGGGACCAATTATCGAGCAGGATGTGGTGCGCGTCTCTCATCGCGACAATGTCGAGGAATTGTTGCGGAAAGGCCGCGACCTCGAGAAAGTCGTGCTCTCGCGCGCTGTCCGCTGGCATCTGGAAAATCGCGTGCTTGTTTATCAGAACAAAACGGTGGTGTTTGTCTAGGACCGTTCGCTACCGGACTCTTGCCGCAGGTCAGTGTTATTCCGATGTGATCGCGAATTTAACGACTGTGCCCTCAACAAAGGTCACCTCGGTCTTGCGGTCACCGCTGTGATACTCGTAAATCTGTGTTTTGAGGCCGTTGTCGCCCGTGGATTCTGAAATCAGCTTGCCCTGGCCGAGTACTGCGGCCACGTCGTTCAGGCTCATTCCACGCTGGATCTGGGCCGCAGGCGGCGCGGCTTGAGGCTGATTGACAACGGGTTGCATGGCCGCGCCCTGGGCAGGAGCAGAGGCCGAGGTCCCTGCAGCCTGCATGGGACCAAAATCCACGTACTGACTGAGGCGGGCCATAATGGCATCCGGCGTAAGCTGGTCGGGAGGAATCGAGCCCTGCCAGCGCAGGTTGAAACGCGAGCCGCCCTGCAACCGCTTGTCCATGACCTGCGCTGCTTTGATCTGGCTGGCGACCTGGGCGGCCCGCTGATTGGCGGCATCTTCGCGCTGGCGTTTAGCCTGCTCGCGGTCAAGGTCGCGCTGCAGCTGCGCCTTCTTATCGGGATCGTCGGTATTAGCAATCTGCTGCTCGAGGCTCTTCTCGTAAGAGCTCTTATCGACTGGCTTGGCCGTGACGCTGGTGTTGGTGTCGTCCCCGAAGGTCCCGAATCCGCCGCCGTCGAGTTGAAACTCGATCATGTCCTTCTTTAATACGATGCTGGTGACGCGAGCTGTTTGTCCTTTGTGAATGGCCGTGCCGCACTGCTTGATGCGTGACGAGTAATCCTTCCAGTTCATGGGGTCGGGCTTGTTGAAGCGCAGGTCAATTCCCTTTTGCGTACCGGGCATGTCGATCTTGACCAGGACTTCTTTTCCGGAGAAATAGCCGACGATATCGGATCCATCTTGCGCATGGACGAAGGCAGTAACAACAAGTGAAAGAATTGCGGCTCTCAATGCCGGGCGATGCACGCTGCAACCTCCTAATGAGATTACCTCTTTAGACATCGAACAAAGCCATATGCTCGCCGCGATGACGAAGGCAAACGCGAGCAACAAGCACAACACAAAAGTCAAACCCCGATGCAGAGATCTTACGTGGCCTCTGTTGCGCGCAATTCTCTCATCCTAACGATGCTGGCGGATCACCGGCAATCCGGAAGCTACCTTCTAAAGATGACACTCACCAAATGAACGGTACTAGGCGGTACGTCACCTTGTCTCGATACTCTGAATAACCCGACAGTTTCTTTGCCAGAAATTGTTCCTCATCAAGAAGCCTCCATATGATCACAAGCGTAATCGGAATGATCGTCAACAATCCCCACCACGAGCCCAGCGCGAGAGGCACGCCTAAGAGCATAACAAGGGCCCCGAGGTACATCGGATGACGTACGAACGCGTAGGGGCCTGTCGATATGACTTTTTGCTCTGTATCGATTTCGATAACTGCCGAGGTAAAAGTGTTTTCTTTAAATACGACAAATATGATGAGCAGCCCAAGCACGACAAGAATATCTCCGGACGCGACTGTATAGGGCGGCACCCTAGACCATGCGAAGCGATGATCCACTGCGGAAAAAACGAACACCACGATAAATGCCATTAGCGCGAGCGTTTGTATGATCTTTTGGCTCCTTTCCTTCTCAGCGCTTGGACCTGCGTCTATGCGCCGCTTTAAGAGCCGCGGATCCTCTCTAATGAGATAAAAGGTTATCGCTAGCACCGATCCGGAGAATACGGCCAGAAAAACCCACGCTTGCCAGTAATCCAGGGTCCACGCTGGGAGGAACAGCAACACTGCGAGGCTTATAAGAAGGCGCAGGAGTCCGCCGAACGCCTTTTTATTCAGATCTTTCATCGCTTCAATGTTATTGAATCCGCGTTTTTTTCGCTGCCAAGTGGTGCCGACCAACCAGACATTCCTCAACACAAGCGCGTTTTATCAGGAGTAATGCCGAATCATTTGCCATGCTCAATATGTGCTTTGCCCTATTGGCGATGGTGATATTTCCTAAGCGGTGATGAGGCTGCACGCACGCGCCCACGCTTTGGGCGACCACATTCTATGAATGAAGACAGCGCAAGCACGCAACTCAATTCACCGGCTACGGACAAAATGAGCGTTAAGTGATATACACTTCGCTTCGGGACCAGCGCCCATAAGAGGTCCGGTGGATGGCACTCACATCTAAAGATGGGTTTTGGCTAGGCAGGATGTATGTGTTTTGCGCGCTGCTTGGAGCATCATTAGTAGCATCATTTTCAACCCTGCAGAGCAGGGCTCAAGACGGTTCGGCAGGACCGCCGCAAACGGACAACGCCTGGTCGCTCTCGACCAACCGCTTTGACAACAGCTTTGAAAGAGAACCGTACGTCGGCAACGGCTATATCGGTCTTCGCGTACCGGCTGCGGGCATGGGCTATCTCGGAGGTCTCGGCAAGGTCGGTTGGCCGCTCGGGACTGAACGCATCGCGTCTGCAATTGCGGCGGGCGTCTATGCGAAGGTCGCCGACGGCACCTTTTATCACGACGAGAAACAGGCGATCGCTCTAATCCCAAACTGGTCCACTCTGACCTTCGGTGACGCATCGGGCAGCTATTCCCCGGCTAAAGCATCGTCGAGTAATGTCAGCGAGTACCGGCAGGAGCTGGACCTGCGCACCGGCATAGTCAGCACATCTGGTATTTGGACCTCGCCTGGCGGAAACAAGACGCGCTTCCTTTATCGAGTGGGTACCGACCGCGCGCGTAGCCACGTTGCAGTCGTCACGCTCGAGCTGACACCGATGTGGACCGGAAAGGCTATGGTCAGCAGCGTCCTCGATTGGGCTGGGGCGCGCCGTCTCGATCTGGTTGCCGCTGGAGTCGATCTTCCGAAGCAGACAATCTTCGTCAACTCCAAAACGAAGGGGACAAATATTGTGGTCGCGGAATCGGCGGCCCTGCAAACCTCGTGTGAGTCAAAACCATCTGAGGAGAAGCCGCAGATAGCTGGAACGGCGGCGGAGCAGGTGACCTTTGAGGCGCAGGCGGGAAAGAGCTGCTCGTTTGTAAAGTATGTGGCAGTTGTTACGGGCCGTGACTCAGCGAAGCCGGAATCAGACGCCCGTACCGAATCCCAGGAGGCTGCTCGTCGCGGTCTCGACGCATTTCAGCAGGAGAACCGCGCTGCGTGGGACCAGGTGTGGAAAGCCGACATCGTGGTCGACAAAGACCCGGCGCTGCAAGAGGCGATCCATGCGAACGAGTATCAGCTCTACGCTAGTATGTCTCCTGAGAGTCCGGCGAGTATCGGCCCATCGGGGTTATCGAGCGATGGCTATGCGGGCATGGTCTTCTGGGACGCGGATACCTGGATGTTTCCCGCTCTGCTCGCCCAGCATCCTGACATAGCCCGCGTGATGGTGGACTACCGCTCGACTACACTGCCCGCGGCGCGAAAAAATGCCGCCAACAATGGGTACGCGGGTGCGATGTATCCATGGACTAGCGCTATCTCCGGGGACATGGGAGACGAATGCTACGGTGCGGTCACTGATGCGAAGGGCAAAGTGATTGCCGATCCGAACAAAAGTTGCACACAACAGCTTCACCTGCAATCAGACGTCGCCCTAGCGCAATGGGAGTATTACAAGGCCACTGGCGACAAGCAGTGGCTCGCGCAAAGAGGATGGCCGGTACTTGAGGCCGTTGCTGAGTTCTGGGCATCGAAGGCGACTCCGTCAGCCGGCGGCTACGCGATCAACCAGGTACAGACGCCCGATGAATACGCCACGGACACCGACAACGATGCTTATACCAACGCCTCCGCCTCGCTCGAACTCGAGGCGACAATTCAAGCCGCGAGAATCCTTGGCAAGACGGTGCCGAAATCCTGGTCGACGATAGGCGCTGGTCTCATCAAGACGATGCCGGTCGATGCCGCACTCAATATTTATCTCGAGCATCAAGGCTATGTCGCGCAGCAGATTAAACAGGCTGACGTGGTTATGCTGACCTACCCTTTGGATTTTTCCATGCCCAAACTCATGGGCGTCAACGATCTCAACTTCTACACGCCGCGCACTGATGTGAATGGGCCCGCGATGACTGACGCTATTCACTCGATCGCCGCGGCAGCGATCGATGCCCCAGGCTGCTCAGCGTACACTTACCTGCTTCGCAGCTATCAGCCCTTTCTGCGTGAACCATATCTCCAGTTCTCTGAATTTGGACCAGTAAAGTTGACCGCGACTGCCTACGATTTTCTTACCGGAGTTGGCGGCTTCATGCAGGAGTTTCTCTATGGCTTTTCCGGCCTTCGTCCTCAGGTGGATGCAGTGCAGCTCGATCCGAGCCTGCCGCCTCAGCTTGCCGGAATCACCCTGAGTAACCTGCAATGGCAGGGCCGCACTTTCACCATGCACATTGGACCGCAGGAATCCAGCATCACGCTGAATTCCGGCGCGGCAATGCCGCTCATTACGCCAGGTGGCGAGAAGACTGCGCAGCTCGGCACTCCACTTGTCATCCCAACGCGACGCCCTGATCTGCAGCCTACCGACGACCTTGCCCGCTGCAAGCAGATCTCGGTCACATCATCGGTTCCTGGATCCCCGGCTGTCGCCGCTGTCGATGGAAGCCCCGCGACAGCATGGACTGCCGCAGAACCCGCAGCGAAACTCACCGTCATTCTGGCAGCTCCGGCGACGTTGGGAACGATCAAAGTGCTCCGTGGAAACCGGGATCCTTTTCCATATGTGGTTGAAGCGTCCTCCGACGGCGCTGATTGGAAAACAATTGCCAATGCGCCGGCAAATTCGCCAACGGGAGTCGATGAATTTAACTCTCCGCCAGTGGAGGCGAAATTCGTGCGCCTCGTCTTTCCTGGTGCTGGCGACGCGAAGCCCGGCAGCATCGCTGAGCTGACGGTGATGGCCGCGAAGACCCACTGAGCCAGGCTTAGGATGAAGGAGCACTGTGACACCTTAGCGCACTCGCGGCCAGTGGAAGTTCGTCTATGGAAATCCACGGACGCAGTCAAAAGGGATTTGAAAGCGCGCGGCGGATACGCTCGTTGTAGGTGCGCCCCGATTGCAGACGTTGCCCCGACTTGAGCTCGATCGCATACTGACCGTGCGCGATCGACGACAGCTGCGCGATACGCCGGACGTTGACGATGTGCGATCGATGGATACGCAGGAAGCGGTTGGAGTCGAGCACGCCCTCAATGGTGTTCATCGGTACGTGTAACAGGTAAGTTGCCGGACCCGCGTGGAGCCGGACGTAGTTCTGGAAGGCTTCGATCCAATCCACCTCGTTGGCTGGCACGAAAAAGGTGCTCTCGCCGGATCGAACCGCGAATCGCTCAAGCCGTCGCGGCGGATTCGCGATGGCATCGAGCATCGCCCTCAATTGTTTTCTGGCATCCTCGTGGGGCGCGCTTTGTAGTCTGCCAATGGCCCGCTTGAACGCGAGCTCAAAGCGTTCCTCGGTTACCGGTTTGAGGAGATAGTCGATCGCTGCGATTTCGAATGCCCGGAACGCATACTGGTCGTGCGCGGTGACGAAGATGATCGGCGGCATGCGCTCCGCTCCAACGGCATGGACCACCGCAAAGCCATCGGTCCGCGGCATCTGCACATCGAGAAATACAAGATCGGGTCTCTGCTCACGGATAAGAGCAATCGCCTCTCGTCCGTTTCGCGCTTCGGAAACAGATTCGACCTGGGGCTGACGGCCGAGCAACAGCTTTAGTCCATCGCGCGCGATGGGTTCATCATCCACCACGAGGACGCTCAATCGCACTTTGAGGCCTCGGCCGGAATCGTCCGGATGGGTAGTGTGATCGTGACCCGCACACCTCGGCCCACCGCCTGCTCGATGACGAGATGCGCGCTATCGCCATAGAGCCGCGCCAACCGGTTTCTGGTATTCGTCAGCCCGATGCCGTTGCGACCGGGCCTGGGCGAGAGAAGTCCAGGTCCATCATCTGACACGATGAGATTAAGTGACCCGTTAGAGCTGGTCGCCGCCACCTCGATCGTCACCGCCTCCTCGCTCTGACCAAGACCATGGCGGACCGCGTTCTCAACGATCGGCTGCAGCACCATATGGGGCACGAGAACTTCGGACAGCGCGGTCGGGGCAATGCGCACCCGCAACCGGTCCTCGAACCGGACCTGCTCGATCGAGAGGTACAACCGCAGGAATTCGAGCTCGCGCCAGAGCGGGACTTCCTGGGTCTCCACGTCATCGAGCGTGAGGCGGAGGAGATCCCCTAGTTTCTCAACCATTCCTGCGGCCTGCGCTGTCTTCTGCTGCTGAATCAGGACCATGATGGCGCCAAGCGTGTTAAACAGAAAATGCGGCTGCAGCTGCATCTTCAGGGAACTGAGCTGCGCTGTTGCAAGCTGCTGGGCGAGTTCGGATGCCTGCACCTTCAGCTCGAATGCCTCCCGTTCGCGAGCCTTGGCGTTTCTCTGCGACCGGTACACCGCATGAAGCACAATCACTGCCCAATAGCGGATAACACCACCCTGGATGCCGAACGACAACATGATTCTGACTCCCGCGGCGAGCGACGGAGGAGGCGGCAGCGCTGGGAAGACGCCAAGCAGTAACAGTATCGGGACTTCGAGCACCGTGGCTAAGACCGAGAAAACCACGCTGAAACAGAGGTGCAATGCGGCGTAGGTGACTCGGCGTTCGATCGGCCACCGATTGCCAAGCCAGAGGAGCGCCGGCGTGAGCGCGGCGCAAACATACATGCCCGTCATCCAGCCGACGAACACGTATTTCCACGGCACTGCACCGCCTCGATAGAGTCGCGGCACCGTCTCCTGAATGATGTAGAAAAGCCCCGCGATCGTCCACCCGAGCCAGACTCCCGCGATCAGCCGTATCCGTTGACGCATGCTAGGCGACATTAACGCTTCATTCTGCCATGCGGGCCTGAGCCTTGAGCAGGCCTTTGACGAAGTGGCTCACCACGATGGCCAACCGCGCTCGCAGGGACCTCAATCCAGTTCGGCATCCGGGCAGGACCGTTTGTCAAAAACACGTGTCCGCCTTCTCCGCAGCGCCCCTAGGATGACTGCGTGGCGAAGGGCGAGGACCAAATCCGAGGGAAGGATGGAACAGAAACAATGAGAACTCGATTGAGAGCGTGGATGTTCGGAGTGATGGTGGCGGTATTGGCATTGGTAAGCGGAACCGCAGCGCAAACCCCGGCAAAGGACATGGGCGAGGCGCCGGGCATTGTTCCAAGCGGCTTTGGCGAGACAGTTGATCGCGACATCATGACAATTCGTGACGCGACCGCCAAGTTCAAGACGATTGAGGCTGCCGAAGCGGCCGGCTACAAGCGCGTCACCGACTGCGTCCAACATCAACCGGCAGGTGCGATGGGTTATCACTTTCAGAACAACGCTCTTCTGGATGCGACGCTGGACCTGGAGCATCCGGAGGTGCTGGTCTACGAGAAGATGCCCGACGGCACCTTTCAATTGAATGGCGTCGAATTCCTTGTCCCGATCTCCGCCTGGAAATCAACCGATCCGCCGCGCATCATGGGGCAAGCCCTCATTAAAGTGGATTCGATCGGCTTCTGGTTTCTTCATGTCTGGACCTGGCAGACGAATCCGAGCGGTCTATTTGGCCCCTGGAACCCCGACGTCAAGTGCCTGGAGGCTTCGTCGGTGCAACACTAGATTCGGCTCCCCAAACCATATCACTGCTGTTTCCAACGGTAACGGATTGCCTGAACCACGCGGACCAGACGTCATGATTGCACAAGGTGCATAGCGAGGCTGCTACTCAGAGCCGCCTGGGTTAGTCCTCGGGAGTCGGCTCAACGGTAGTAACGTACTGGCGGTAACACCGGCAATACGGAAACAACAGACGGGTCCGCGAGACTTCCGGATAGCAGACAACACGCCCAAAATCCTGTCGATGTTGGCGTTGGGCTGTTACCGCTAACTGACATTCGGCCCTCCCTTGCCGACAGTCACTCGCGGTTAATGTGCGCGACAGGCACGCGGTATCTGCAAATTTGCAGGTAACGCACGCAGGCGGCATCATGAACGGCAACGCGCGTTCGCTCCGAACGTAGACAGAAGCGGCGCTCGATCTTGCGGGCGATTTTGTGCTCCACTCCTTACGCCATACAATGCTGACAAGGCTGGGTGAATCGGGAGTGGGTGCGTTCACGATCATGCAGATCGCCGGACACGGCAGCATTGTAGTGTCGGAGCGCTACATCATCCGACGCCGGGGGCGGTAGAACGCGCATTCAAGCGGCTGCAGCTGCCTAGCAGAGGGGCCGAAATCAAGGCGAAAGGACTGCCATCCGCAGTACCCCAGTACACTGTCGCGAGCCTTGTCTGTAAGTCATTGAAGGGCCTGTAGCTCAATGGTTAGAGCAGGGGACTCATAATCCCTTGGTTGGGGGTTCGAATCCCTCCGGGCCCACCATAGAATCAATAACTTACACAGAGCTTAGCGGACAGCAATTACTGCTGGGGATACTCTTGGGGATACTTTTATACAATGTCCTTCAGGAGGCATTTTCCCCATGCCGCGCAGGTCATCAGCAAAGGTAACGGGTGTCTGGGAGAAGGTTCCGGGCTCGGGAATTTGGTGGATTCGCTACTGAGAGAACGGTGCCCTCCACCGGGGAAAAGTGGTGCGAAAGTCGGACGCCTGGCGCTTTATCAGAAACGGAAAAGCGAGATTCGGGCTGGCGCGAAACTGCCTGAGAACATGCGGCGGGCGTCGATCCGTTTCGGGCAGCTGGCCGAGGACATCCGGGGCTACAGCGAAAAGCACCACCGGGACCAGGGCTCACATCGAATCGCGCCTGAAACGAATCCTTCCTGATTTCGAGATTCGCCTGGCCGACCAGATCTAACCCGAAAACATCGACGGCTGGATTGCGAGGAACACCGACACCGCGGCCACGGCGAACCGTTATCGGGCACTGTTCTCTCTCATCTTCCGAGAGGCCATGCTTAATGGGAAGGTAACTGCCAACCCTGCGGCTGGTGCGACTGCGCCATGAGAACAACGGACGCATTCGCTTCCTACCCGACGACGAGGAGAAACGCCTCCGCAAGGCCATCACAAAGCAGTTCACCGAACACTTGCCGGAGCTTTCCGTCTCACTCGGAACCGGGATGAGGTTGTCGGAACAATACTCTCTGACTTGGGAACAGATCGATTTTGCGGGGAAGGAAATCAATCTGGAGCAAACCAAGAACAGGTCGGCACGAACGATTCCGATGAATAGCGACGTCCTCCAGGCCTTTGAGATTCTCCACGAGATGGATAAACCAGCGTCTCCGAATAGCTGAGTCTTCCCCCTCTATAATCCGCGCTACTGGTTCGCAACGGCTCTTGCAGACGCGAAAATCGTTCGCTACCGGTGGCACGACAACCGGCATACGTTTTGCTCCCGGCTCGCCATGCGCGGCGAAAACATGAAAGTCATTCAGCAGCTCGCCGGACACAAGACAATCCAGATGAGCGCGCGATATGAGCAACATGGAGCACCATAGGCGAACGCTCGTGCCGCGCCAGGAGATGACCGGCGCGGACCGCACATGGGCCGAGCGGTACGAAGCTGGGGATGTGTTGCGCTACTCGCGCACATCGAAGGAGACCGGAATTGGCAGAGGCAAGTATGCCCGCGTGAAGAGTATTGATGCTGCGACAGCGCCATAACCCTTGCCGGCTCGCCCTCCTGCGCAGAGTACCAATCAGCGCAGGTGTCAGGGTTAAGAGACTCGGAACCGAAATCAAGAATCGCAAAATTCACACTTGACACTCACCGTACTATCCACAACCATATGGTTGTGGATAGTTTGAATACAACATTCGCGGCTTTGTCTGATCCAACCCGCCGGGCAATGATCGAACGGCTCTCCCATGGGCCTGCCTCTGTGCATGGCTTGACGGAACCGTTTGCACTCTCGCAGCAGATGATTTCAAAACATATCGCCTACCTGGTGCGGGCGCGGATTGTAATCAAGACGAAACGTGGTCGAGAGAGTATTTGCACGCTCAGGCCGGAGGCGATCAAGACAGTCAGCGACTGGGCGATCAGCTATCGCCGATTCTGGGAAGAGAGTTTCGACAAACTGGAAGCAGTTGTAAAGCAAATGAAGAAAGAGGAGATCAGAGATGACAAAAAGCACGGTGAATGAGACGGAGCGGATGGTCGTAACCAGAGTTTTTGATGCCCCACGCGAGTTACTTTGGAAGGCGTGGACAGACCCGAAGTACGTGATGCAGTGGTGGGGGCCGAAGGGATGGACGTCACCTGTTTGTGAGATCGATTTTCGCGTGGGAGGAAAGTACCTCTGCTGCATGCGAGGGCCGGATGGGTATGAGGGCTGGAATGCCGGTGAATACCGTGAGATCGTTCCGTACGAGAAGATCGTTTCGACAATGTACTTTGCCGACTCGAAGGGAAACAGGATTAACCCCGCTGACTTAGGAATCGAACCTGAGGCCATCGACGATTCGCCCGACGTGATCCTTTTTGAGGATCTTGGAAACGGCCAGACGAAACTCACTTTCATTGGAAACGAAACCATGCAGAACGCAATCGAGAGCGGGCAACTCGAGGGATGGGCGGAGCAACTCGATAAACTTGCTGCCGTTGTTGCAGGACTGGTGCAGACGAAATAAGAAGCTGAAGCTTTGATTCGCGAAACTCAATCGTGGAGAAAGTAATGAAGAGAATACCGTTTCTCGCAATCGTCCTGCTGGCATGCGCGTTTCCCGCCCATGCCCAGGACGAGATGAAGAAGGATGCAGCCGCCAAACCTGCCGATCCTGAAGTGAAAGTCGTGCTCGATTCCTGGAATGAGATTGGCCGCAAGCTGATAGCGATGGCCGAAGACTTCCCCGAGGACAAATACGACTTCAAGCCGACACCCGCGCAGCGGAGCTTCGCCGAGCAGTTGTTGCACGCGGCGGGTTCAAACTACTACTTCACTGATACGGTGATGGGGCAGAAGCCACCCGCGGCAGAAGATCCGAAGCGCGACCAGTACAAAACAAAGGCCGATATCGTTGCGTTCGTCAAAAAATCCTTCTCCGATGGCGCAGCCGCCATACAGTCGAAAGGCGAAAAAGGCATGACGACGGAGGTAGTTTATTTCCCTCACCAGAAAGCGCGCGTTCTCGACATCGCATACGGCATCATCGAACATAGCGGTGAACACTACGGCCAGCTCGTTGTGTACTACCGCCTCGCAGGTCTTGTGCCGCCGGAGTCGCGGCCCAAGAAGTAAAGCTCAAGAGACCAGGTACCCCGTCCTTATCGCCGTTTGCGCGAATGGGCGGGGATTTTGGTTTTTGGGACCTTCAGTATTTAATGCGCCGCGCGGCATATGGATATCTCTGCTTGCGTTCCGCTGCAAGATTTGAGCTTCGGTCGCCGCGCCGCCCGTCTCGCCGTCCAGTGCGTATTCCGCAATGAGGAAGAAACTCGCTCTGAGTTTCTGTCGTTGATTCGCCAGCGCCCCAACGGTGTCTAGGATCGATGAAAATCCCTCTAATGTATTCCTCTGTAGCCCTGTGTTCTCGGGCGGAAGATTCTGGTCCTCGCGCGGAGAACGCCCATGCTTTCCTTCGCGAACTCTGTCGAATACAATGTCCCCCGCTCAACGTGATCATCATGCGCGAGCAACTGAACGTAAAGCAAAGGCAGGCTATCTCGGAGACCCCGGCTAAGGGCGGCGGAGGCATTGTTGAAACCTGCTCCTCGTCACTTGGCCGGATGGCCGCCTTTCCGGGCAAGCGACCTTGGCTCGGCTGTTGCCTTCAGGGCAAAGCGCTCATCGAGGAGCCGTTGATTCGTGTTTCCGGGTGGATGGTCGGCTACTCTTCAGTCATATAGAAGTAAACACTTGCTGGTTCGGTACCGGCAAACGCCCAGGGCGACGCCGATCCTCAAGCGGTCCGAGATCTGAAGATTCCAGTCGCCATGCCGACTTTAGAGGAGCAATCGGCTTCGATGAGTGCTTTGGTTGATATTAGGCATAAGGTGAGATGTTCCAGCGCGCTTCAAAAGAGACGGTCGACAACCCAAATACTGCCGGAAGCCAAGTGGTCCCACTTCTAGTTTGTTCTCAAAGCGACTATTGGATCGATCTTCGACGCCCTTCGTGCCGGGAGATAGCCGGCAGACAGCGCGACTCCTCCGAGCAGCGCCACCATCCCCACAAAGGTGAGAGGATCAGTCGGCGCAGTGTGGAAGAGGAGAGAAGCGATCAGTCGAGCGACTGCGACGGAAGCAACGACGCCGATGCCGATGCCGATCAAGGCGAGCCGAAGCGTTCTTGAAATCACGTCGAGTTGCACGCGCGATCGGGAGGCGCCAAGCGCCATCTTTATGCCGATCTCCTGCGTTTGCCGGGTGACCGAATAGGAGATGACGCCGAAGACTCCGAGCGAGGCAAGAAGGAGGCCGAGGCCGGCGAAGACACCAACCAGCATGGCAAAGAAGCGGCGCGGCGAAGTGGCGTGATCAACCAGGCCCTGAATGGGCTTGAACTCTGAAGCTGACTGGCCGGGATTGATGTCGCGAAGCGTGCGCATCACGCTGGTGGCGAGCGAAGCGGGAGCCAAATGGGAACGCAACACCAGATACGAACATTCTGAAGATAAATGTCTACGTCACCTCAGTAGACATGTTCCCTGCGGTGAATACTGTCTACAGGCGTTATTTCCCGGAAAATCCGCCCGCCCGCATCTTTATTAATGTTCCCGCTTGGTACGGCGGGTTTGATATTGAAGTGGATTGTATCGCCGCCGTTTTATAAGACTGTTCTTTAGTTCAAACGCGCTTCCGTTGCGTGATTTCTGGTTTGTCGGAATTTCAGACGCTTCGACCGCTCCCCCAATGTTCCGGAATGCCGGTCATCCAGGAATTTCCCTGGGTCTATCTCCAATTGATCGGCTTCTGCTTGGAGACGATCTCGTAGGGTCAAATGGCACGTGCAGCATAAGCCGATCGAAATCGAGAGGAAAGCTAGTCGGCTTTGGCAGCGGGTCGACGCGCGTGCGAAGTGATCAACCCCGGGTGCGAGAGGCAAACGATTGCGACCGCACCGTCAGCCAGTTCCTCTACCGAGAATTCACAGTAATGCGGTCCGACATGGGCTCCCATTCTGTTGAGTCCTCACACCGCCAGGCTGCATCATCCGGGAAGGTTTTCCATTCGGGAGTATGGCTGTATTCCACCCAATGACTGTCAACCGGGTCAAACGGGCGCCTTACGCTTGCCGTCGTCCGCTGCTGCTCGGGGATTGGGCCATAGCCTTGCACGTACGCTTTCATGACGAGGATTCTAATCTCTACAGCCGGCGGCGCTAGTCTTTCGTATCGGACAGGAAACAGCGGGGGCGGGAAACCAAAAGCGAAAATACATGAATAAAAGTGGACCGTCAGTTGCAATCAAGGGAAGGATGATCTTTCAGGTGTTCCCGGCATTTTCCAGCACGCTCCCGGTGCCAAGGAGCGATGACAGGACTGCCAAAGTGCTTCACCTTGGGCCGGATCACTGCCATCGACTGCACGTGCTCCGCAGCGTCGGCTACTCCGTGGACCTTTTCCCCAGTGTGGAAGAATTTCACTGCGTGCTGCAAAAGAGAGCCGATGCCGTCGCGGTATTGGTTACGGCAGGACCCGTAAGTGATCGACGACAAGTAGTCACGCTTGCCCGCTCCTATTCGCACGCCGCTCTCGTCCTTTTTAATACCTCTTACAACTATGCGGATGAGGGCGAGTTCGATCTTGTCATCCGCCCGCTGGTACGCCCGGAAGACTGGCTGCGAAAAATAGCAGCTTTGGTTGAGCAAACTCCTGCCCTGAACGCTGCGACTGGGTAAGACGTGAGCAGTCAACCAGTGAGACTGAAATCAAAATCCGAACGGGAGGTCCGTGGACTGAGCAGGCCAGACCAACGAAGATTATTTACCGTGACTTGTGCTGGCGCAACTCGCGCAGAGGACGGCATCAAGAGCACAATCCGTATCTATGATCACCATGCTCGACAACCGACCTTGCAACGTACACACCGCTGACGAGTTGGATCGCGAAATCAGAGATATATTCGCACTGGATGATCTAGGTCGTGGAGACGAGATCGGGGGGACCCTTCACGTGTATTACTCTGACGAATCTGTGATGCGAGCAACTCTCCTCTCGGCCTTAAAGGCACGACGTGTTTATGTCGAATGGCAGTGGGCCTGGTCTTCGCCGGTTCGCTACCCACCTCAGGCGGCACGGCCGAGCCGGGGCCGCTCGATGTCTTTGACGCCAAAGGTAATCTGCTGACGCAGCTGGGCAGCAGCCATCTGGTCGACGGACCGTGGGGAATGGCATTGAACGATCGCGGCAATACCGCTCAGCTATTCGTGTCGAATATCTTCGACACCAAGGATCACTTTGCGGGCTCCATTACCCGCCTCGACGTCTCGTTGTCGGCATCGGGAATTACTGTGCTGAATGCGATCACGATCGCTAGCGGCTACACGTCTGCCCCGAATTTGGCAGGAACAGTTGTTGGGCCGGCCGGCCTTGCCTATGATCGCGAGGACGATACTCTCTATGTGGCCGCCGAGGGGGACAACGCTATCTATAAGTTGAAAGGTGCGGAACCACAACCAAGAATCTTGGCAAAGGGCAGGTGGTCTTTGGCGATCAAACGGTGCTGCATGGGCCTCTTGGTTTGATCTTCGCACCCAACGGCGACTTGATTACGGCCAACGCCGATCCGGCACACTTCTCGCCCACCGCCACAGATCCGAGCGAAATTATCGAAATCAGGCGCGGCGGTACCTTCGTGCGGAAGTTCTCGATTGACCCGAATCCAGGCAGCGCCTTTGCTGTGCTGGTTAAGGACGAAGATCGTCGCTTCGGCGAGGACGACCAACGCTTCGACAACCAAGATCACCGTTCCGACCAGTTCGTCTACGTCGATGATTTCGTTTCCAACTGCATCATTTGGAAATTAGCGAAGTTGAAGGATGAGCAGATAGGAGACTGAGGCTCAACTAGCGATAACAATGTTCGTAATCAGTCGTGGGTGCCGGTCAGCCAAATCGGCATGGACAGACGGCAATGAAAACTACCCATCTGGCCACGTCACCCTTAATGTCCCAGAACCGATCTGACGGCGGCCTTCAGGCGATGTGGCATCGGACGAACAGAGAAGGGAAGAGCCGAGCTGAATGCTTTATCGCGGGGTGGGGACAAGAAGCAATTCTTCTGGTTCGATGTGTACAAGTACATGGAAAATGCTCGGCAGGTTCTTGCGCACAGCATTTTCAACATTGTGAGCGATGAGATGTCCCTGGCGCGCGGCGGTCCGATCACCGTTCACGACCACGTGAAGATCGACGAAGTAGCGGAAGCCAACCTTTAAAGCAATCTTTCCGCTCTGCCCGTTAGATCGCAGCGTTCTAGCAACACCCTAAAGCGCATGTAAAACGGTTTTCAGTAAGTTCGCGAATCACCGGTCATTGCGTCGGCAAGTTACCGAGAAGCGGTGCCAGCTCAATCGGTCGATGCAACACCATCTGATAGAAGTCATTTCCTTTAGAGGTGGTGTTGATGAGACAAGGAAGACGGTATGGGCTTTCTGCGGAGCAGAGGACCGATATATGGCGCCGTTGGAAGGCGGGAGAGTCGTTGCATGAGATTGGGCGCGCGGTCGGCAAGGACCATGGTTCGATCCAGTTCTTGTTATCGCAGCACGGCGGGATCGTTCCGGACGTCCGTCGCCGCTCGCAACGAACGCTCACGCTGGCCGAGCGGGAAGACATCTCACGAGGTATTGCTTGCGGTTCGTCGATTCGTGAGATAGCCAGAGGGCTGCAGCGAGCTGCCTCGACGGTGAGTCGGGAGGTGGCACGCCACGGCGGCCGTCCCCTATATCGAGCCAGTGAAGCCGATCATCAGGCCTGGAAGTTGGCTTTGCGGCCCAGGCCGTGCCTGCTTGCCATCCATAGGAAGTTGCGGACCATCGTTGCCAGTAAACTCATCCTGGACTGGTCTCCGGAACAGATTTCCGGGTGGTTGAAGATACGGTATCCCAACAAGGAGAGCATGCGCGTGTCCCACGAGACCATCTATCGCAGCTTATTCATCCAGGCACGGGGAGTGTTGAAAAAAAGAGCTAGTTCAGCACCTGCGATCCAAGCGGCTTATCCGCCGCTCACGGCACGCTCGGGTTGGCGGAAAGTCCCAGGGTCAGACCGTCGATGCTCTCTCCATCCGGGAGAGGCCTGCAGAGATTGAAGATCGCGCCATTCCAGGTCATTGGGAGGGCGATCTGCTCGCCGGCACCAGCAACAGTCATATCGCAAACCTGGTGGAACGACATTCGCGTTTTACCATCCTGGTCAAAGTGCCAAGCAAAGACACAGCAACCGTCGTCGCCGCACTGAGACGGCAGATTCGTAAACTGCCCGCGTCTCTGCGGCGCTCATTGACCTGGGACGAGCCCTGGAGATGGCCAAACACAAGAGCTTCACCGTGGCCACGAAGGTGAACGTCTACTTCTGTGATCCGCAGAGCCCTTGGCAGCACGGCACCAACGAAAACGCTGCGTCAGTACTTTCCTAAGAAAACCGACTTGTCCGGCTACTCTCAATCCGATCTCGACAAGGTGGCTCTGCGCCTAAATCAACGCCTGCGCAAAACCTTGGGCTTTGAAACGCCGGCGAGTAAACTCCAAGCCAGTGTTGCATCGATCCATTGAGGCCGCCCCGTTTTCAGGGAACTTCGTCGCGACGCCAGATCATCCCTCTTCGAAATTGATCAAATATATGCCGGTGCCGAGCGTTATTAGCGTTCTAATAATCTTGATTGCGTGGTCCTTGTGTTGCGGTGGTGACGAATATGCTTAGAATTTATAATCGAGCCCTGTATTCGGGGATGTGATGCCCTTTAAGCGTAAGTAGATCTCGGCCTCCCCAAGCCCATGGGTCGCATGTGCGTATGCCTCCCAAAATATGTCGAATCTGGGTTCTGAATGGCCCGAGAATGCAGCCGTCTTGCGTAGGTCTGCATCGTTCATCTGTTTCAGTCCATCAATGCAGTAGTCGTAGGCTACCGTCAAACTCTTCATTACGCCGGTCTTCGTCAAGTCCATCGGCCGGTCGTACGCCGACTGAAACCGCTCCGGCGCGCGTGTTCCGAGAGCCATGGTGCAGGAAAGAACGTTGACGAGCGCAATGTTCCCCATCTGGTCAGCAAACCCAAACTCGGCGTTGGGAGGTTTGAACGAGTAATTAACTTCCGGCATAGCCTTCGCGACGGCGAGCGACAGATCCTTCGAGATCTGCCAGTGCTTCACGAGGTCATCGACTACAGTCCTGCTTGCATCTTCCGCATGCAGCATGAGGCCTACGCAAAGGCCGAGAACACAAAGAGTAATGACTCTGCATGCAGATTGATTGTTTCTTCGAACCGCTTATCATGGCATTACCTACCAGTTCTGAGTTATAGGAATTTTCTTCCAAGCTTGGCTCCCGCGCTTCTCAGGAAGAGTGCGTTCTGTGGACCACTGAACACCGGTGTAATTTTCGGTTAGCCGGTGACTCGCGAGTGGCCGGAATGCTTCTGAGAAGCGGACTACCCGGCCAGTATCACCGGTTCCTACCCCGATCTGCGGCAACGCACTCCGTGACTACCTGCTTTCGGGAAGCACGGCCGCCCAACGCTCCAGCGTCCAAGGCCGGCGATTCTTTACGGAGCCAGGGGGCTTGACATCGGCTATTTCAGGTTCAGGGCGCCTGAGATTCGACCCCACCAGCCCGGCTGCCGGTAGCCCGTCAGCATCCAGAGGTCCTCGCCTGTAGTATGGCGTGGAGTACACAAAGCTCTTCCCGTCAGGAGCCATGCTGAAACGAATGCCCGGGTTATTGGGTGAATCCGGCTGAAGGTCCTTGCCGAGATCCTTGATCACTTTCTGCTTGAGCGTCACAGGTCAAGCGAAAAGAGTATCGCGCCATCCTGAACGTCGTCGGTTTCGCCCGTCTATATTCCGTAGAGCAGCTTCCCATCTTTGGAAAATGCCAGGTAAGGAGTCGCGATCTTGCCGAGGAATTTCGTTGTCTTACCGTCAGGTGAAATCAGGAACTACCCTCCAACGGGCTGCGCTCGGCGCTCGATTCAAGCCACCGCGACAACTCCCGGTTGGTCGAAAAATTGGAAAACCATGCGTTTGTTGTCGAGAATCGCCTTCGCCCTACCGGCCCAGTTGCTCGAGTCTATGAATGCTGGGCCACCCATGCAGCGGGAGTAAGGTCTGGGAGCCGCTGGATCGGGAGATCAGCAAACCCAGGGAGAACCGCGGCCAAATAATCGCGGACTGGAAGTTTCAACGTGCGGCAGCTTTCTACGACCGAGAGAATGGCCGCGACCTTTGGGCCCGCCTGGGGACTGCCGATGTGTATCCAGTTCTTCCGGCCCAGAGCCACGGGACGCATTGAATTTTCCAAGGTTATTGCTCAGCTCAAGTTCCGGATATTCCAGGAATCGAGTAAGTTTCCTCCACAGTGTGACCGCGTATCGACAGGCTTTGCTGAGTGCACTGGAGGGCAATGCAACCGACAGCGCTGCCTCGATCTTGCTACGTATTTCATCCAGCAGAGGTTTGGCTCTTTCCTGACGCAGTGCATACCGCGCGGTGAGACCAACAACTCTGCGGCGAGCTTCCGCGTCGACGGCAAACAGTGCGTCCATCCGCGCTATCTGTGTTGAGCCGCACGCTTTCAAGTGGGGCGTCTCCAGTTCGTAGTGGATAGGCTTCTTGCCCATGCGTTCGGATCCGAATGTTTACTGCGGGTATCCATTGAGATACCACAGACCGGTCCTGACGCACAGCCGGCGTGCCGGAGGCAGCGGCGACTGATCCTTATCCGACTCTAAATACAGGAACGAGTCGACTCGTGAAACCGTTCAAAGGCGCAGCGCGCCTTTGGCAGGGCGCGTGCCACATATCGAGGTACAGGGGCCAGCCCACTTCACTCGAAGGAGATGCTTATGTTCAGGAAGAAGCTTAAAAGGTGACCATCTACAATACGCAGACTCCGCCTGCTGAAACGTAGTGATAGTTATGCGCACTATTTAGTACGACGGCGACAGGTTGTGCATGTCATCCGCCATCGCCCCCCTAGGCGGGTCCACCTCAAAACTGCGCTGTAGGTTCTGGAACCGCGGAAAGTTTTAGTTACAAAGGAGCTTCCAATATGCCTCGTCCGAGAGATGCCCATCCTCTACCTGGCAGTGAACGTCCCCAGATTAAGGGATCGACGCTGCTTGGACCTGTAGAAGCAAACGAACCCGTCACGGTCGCGGTGATTGTCCGCCAGAAGCCGGGCAGTCTGGAGGTGCCCGATCTGGAGTATTGGGAGAATACCCCGCCGGACCAACGGGTTTACCTTTCGCTGGAAGACTTCTTCGAGCGGCATGGCGCCGCGAAGGAAGAGGTCGACCGGGTTGTGGACTATTTGAAAGACCGCGGGCTGCGGATCGTGGAGCACCACGCTGGACGGCGCCGCATTATGGCGGAGGGTACGGCGGAGCAGATGAATGCCGCGTTCGGCGTGACGCTGAACCGGTATCGGGCGCCAGAGCGGAAGGTGCCCGCGCATCCGCCGCGCAAGGAAGGAGAAGGGCGTCCCTTTGGCGACCACCGGGAGATGGGCGCGCATGAGTACCGTGGGTTCGAGGGACGCGTGCATCTGCAGGCCAATTTGGTAGAGCTGGTGAAAGCGGTGATCGGCCTGGACAATCGCAAGTTGGGAAGGCCGGCGGGGACAGGTACCGGGGATCCTCCCGGAGCGGGTTACTTGACACCTCTGCAGATCGCGCAGGATTACAATTTTCCGACCAACAGTGCCGCGGGCCAGACGATTGGAATCTTCGAGGATGCGTCCGCCGGAGCGGCGTATCTGCCCAGCGACGTCAATTCGTTCGTGACGGCGTTAGGGTTGCCGGCACCGAAGCTCACAGACATTCTTCTTTTGGGCTACACCAACAACGGAGCGCTGGTGTTAAGTCCCCCGCCCGGCGCGATCCTTGAATGCAACATCGACGTGTGTATCGCGGCGACCTCGGGTCAGGGAGCGAACATCAACGTTTACTTCACCGACGACAGCGAACTGGGATGGGACACGTTCTTCGATCGGGCGACCTTCCCATTGCCGGGCGACAATCCGCCTTCGGTGTTGACGGCGAGTTGGGTGCCCTCATTGCTCGACGACAAGGGTTCGATTGGCGACTACACCATCGCGGGGACCTTTGCGAACAATTTCCACGGGAACCTGAAAACCGCGGCCGCTCGCGGCATCACGGTGTTCATGGCGATCGGCGACTGGGGCTCGGAGAACGACGTGGGAGACGGGAAGTGCCATATCAGCTATCCGAACGGGGATCCGTTCGTAACGGCGTGCGGGGGGACAATTCTGGGTTCGGCGAATCCAACTCCGCCTGGGGCGCTCTACGAATACACCTGGAGCGACGGCAATGTTCTAGCTTCGCCGTTCCAGGGCTGGTCAGGCAGTTTCTACTACGAGGCGACGGGCGGCGGAGTGAGCGATCAATTTCCGCGGCCTCCGTATCAGGTCCACGCGGGGGTTCTGCCGATCTCAAAAAATGACGGCGGAATCCGGCGCGGCCTGCCCGACGTGGCCGGCATGGTGGCGATGACCGGGTTTGTCATCGCTGGCGTGGGGCCTCAGGGAGGGTATGGGACCAGCGCCGTAGCGCCGCTCTACGCGGGCCTGATTGCGACCATCAATGCATTTCTGGGCCGTAACACGGGATTCCTGAATCCGACGCTGTACAAGTACGGGCCTCGGATTTGTAACGACATCCGATTCGGCAACAACGACTCCAGCTACCTGCCGGATGCGCCATTCTACACGGCGGCGGTGGGCTGGGATGCGGTCACAGGATGGGGCAGCATCAACGGGCGGCGGTTGCTGGCCGGGATCGCTCCGGCGGCGATCGTGGTGACGACGGTGGAGGACAACGGCCAATTCGGCGATGTCTGCGTGGGCAAGAGCGCGGCCCGGGTGCTGACGATCAACAATTCCGGATTCGCGGAGTTGCTGATCTGGAGCATTACATCGTCGAACGCGGAATTTGTGATTCCGGGTGTCGCGTCGTTTCCGCTGGCGGTCGCGTCGGGTGAGTCGATCGAGATTCCCATCCGATTCAAACCGACGGCGGCGGGGTTTGCGACGGCGACCGTCACGATTTTCAGCAACGACTTGTTCAGCCCGGAGACGGTCACCGTCAACGGGACGGGAGAGACGCCGCGGCTGGTGGTGGGAATCGCCGATTCGGGGAATTTCGGCAACGTTTGCCGGGGGTCCTTCCGCGATGAGCCGCTGGTGGTGAACAACGCGGGGCCGTGTCCGCTTTTGATCAACAGCATCACGTCATCTTCGGTGGATTTTCTGCCGCCGCAGATTTTGTCCTATCCGATCATGGTGGCGGCGGGGGCGTCAGTAGATCTGCCGATCCGGTTCCAGCCGACGGCGCTGGGGGCTGCGGCGGCCACGATTACGGTGGAGAGTAACGCGGGAGCGCAAGCCATCGGGGTGTCCGGGAATACGCCGGCGGGCAAGCTGGTGGTGACGGGATCGAACTTCTTTGGGGCGGTGAAGGCGTGCTGCACCGAAGAGCGGACGCTTTCGATCTGCAACCTCGGGGATTGCAAGCTGAACGTTACAAGCGTCGCGTTCCGGCGTAAGAGCAAGCACTGGAAGCTGATCAACAATCCGTTCCCGTCGACGCTTCATCCTGGGTCGTGCCTGGCGGTGGTGATCAGGTACAAAGCGACCGAGCGTTATCCGCGGCCGTGCGAGCTGATCATTACCAGCGATGATCCAACCGAGCCCGTGAAGATCATCGAGCTTCTGGCGGCCACCATTTGGAGCGATTGCGGATGCAACAAGTGCTGCGACAAATGCCGGTCGGGCAATTGCGACACGCGGCATTGCGATCCGTGCTCCTGCCAGAAGTGTGGCGGTGACCAAGAAAATGACGACGGCGACGAAGCGTGAGTGAATGACGCCCAAGCCGGGACCGCGTTTGGAGAGTCGTCGTCCCGGCTGGCTCGCTTGGGTTACGGGAGACAACGCATACGGTTGTTCAGTCGAAGTGACCGGTCGAGCAAAGCTGCGGCGCGGTCCGTTTGACTCTGCCGGGCAACTATGGGGAGTTCCGCGGGCACATCACGAAGGATACCGGCTCGATTTTTCGGTCACTGGATTCAACTCGCGCGCGGATTTCCCCACACTAGCGGTACGCGAGCCCGGCTCACCCGGCGGAAAGCACCCGGAACGCCTGGCGGGGACGGTAACACGGAATTGTCGGCCACGAGGCTCGTCCCAAACCCTGGCCCAAAACTGCGCCTGATTTCTGAGTCAAGCCGCTCCCCAGGCACGGGCGCGGCCTGACCTTACTCGGACGTTGATCGAATGGCGTTCGGGGAAGTATTATCCGCCGAGCCGTCTACTCGGCGAGAAGCTCCCCCTCGAAAATCTGGCCCCAAACTGATCGCCGCTTGGCAACTCAAGTAGTGAATGATAAAGGACGTTATCGCGGAATTCAGCCTTGAATCGTCCGTTCCGGCCCCATCGCCAGAAAGCATGTGTTGAGTTCGGCGTCTGGGCCACCTGTGATCTTTCAAGAGGTTGTCCATTCGATCAGGACCGGAGAAGCTGTTTGTGACGAGCAAGCAGTAACTCAGGAGACCGAATGGACTATCACAAGAATGCCCCATGGACGGCGGTGAGTCGAGAGCGGCTGGCCCGCATGGTGATTGAAGATGGCATAAGGCTGGGGTCGGCAGCGTCCCGGTTCAGTGTCAGCGTCAAGACAGCAGCCAAATGGGCGGGCCGTTATCGGCAGTCTGGCCCAGCTGGCCTTGTCGATCGCAGCTCGCGTCCGCGCCGCAGCCCGCGGCAGATCAGTTCCTTATTAGTGGAAAAGGTACTTGCACTTCGTCGCCGGCACATGCCCGGCTACCAGATTGCTCGCCGCACCGGCCTGAGTCCGGCTTCGGTCAGCCGCATCCTGCGCCGGGCAAAACTGAGCCGGTGGCGCGATCTGAATCCCCCGCCTCCGGTGCAACGCTACGAGCATCCACGGCCCGGCGACCTGCTGCACCTGGACATCAAGGGCATGACACGCTTCGGCGAGGTCTCGCTGCGCGGCGATGGCAGGCTGCGCGGCAAAAAGGAACATCCAGGCTTCCTGGCTCTGCACGTGGCCGTCGACGACCACTCACGTATGGCCTTCACCCAAATGCTGCCCGATCAGAAGGCTGAAACCACCATCGCCTTCCTGAACTCGGCCGTCGAGTTCTTCGCCCGCCAGGGCATCGCCGTGCGCGCGCTGCTGACCGACAACGGCTCTAGCTATCGCTCCACTCGGTTCCGTCACGCTTGCCAGCAGATGGCAATCAAACACAGCCGCACCAGACCTTACACACCCAGAACCAACGGAAAGGCCGAGCGATTCATACAGACCGCGTTACGCGAATGGGCTTATGCCAAACACTGGTCCGACTCCCAGCAAAGAGATGCTCACTTGCTGCCTTGGACCGACTACTACAACCGAGAAAGACCCCATGGTAGCCTCAACTACAAGCCGCCCATCAGCCGCTCCGAAATCGGAACAACCTCTTGATCATCTACAGCCACCCTTCCTAGGCCTATCGTCGGCGCGGGGATAGCAGTGCAGAGGATATGCGATCGCACTTCGTCAACTGTCGCCGCGATACACACCCGCGCGTGGGTTACTAGACCCTAGCCGGTTTGGAGAGAGTAATCCTGAAAACTGCTACTGTGCCTTGAATGAGTCGTCGGATTCTGCGCCAGGACGGGGCTTCCACGCGAGACTGTAATACTGGCCGCGATCACGGGCCCAAGGATCGAACGCATTGATCACCGGTTCCAGTTCCGGCGTCAGCTCGGGAATATTGCGCATGAGTACCCGCTTCATTGGCGAAACAGGTTGCGTGTGCCCATTGGGAGTGCCCTTCTCCATCATTACTCCGCCTGGGCCGTTGTTATTCACCCAGTTGACGCCAAGCGTTGTGTAGAACTCCGGGCGGAAGGAGGAAGTGAAAAACCGATCGCTGAAGAGCCTTCGCGAAGCGTTGAGAATGAAGACCACGAACTGGGTTTCCGAAATGGCAAAGCCGTGTGGACGACGGTACTCCGCGAGGTAGCCCACGACAGTGTCGACGTCTTCGATATTGTCGATGACAGTGCCGTTCGGATGACCGAGGCAGTCGTTGATCGGCGAGCCGTCGTCGTTTACTTGCGCGTCTGTAATGATCTTCGACGTATCACATACGTGCTGGCCATAGAGTTCACGCAACGTTTGGATTGCGTCTTGCTGCTCGATCGAGTCGGGTGACCCTGGCGCCGCAGCCGGATCGCGGAAATCGTCGAAGCTGGTCAGCTGGCGGAGGCCGTATTGACGCCTGAATTCATTGAAGCGTGGAACCCCGTGTTCGCGGTCACGAATAATATCGAGCGCAACAACGTCGATCTGCTGAGTCTTGCTGTCCAGCCTTCCCATCTTGAGGTTTTGAAGAAACAGCGGTGAGTTGTGCAGCGTGAGAAGGCCAAGACGCTGGCGTCCCAGTGTGAGCGCCCAGTTCTCCATACCCATCGATTGCATGAACGGAGTCGCTTTGCCTTGGAAGGTCTCAACCACCGGAACGCGCTTTGCAATCTTGTTCGGGTCGGCTTTAAAGTCACGATATTCAAGCAGATCCGGAACCAGCGGATGCAGACGATATACGGAGACGAATTCTTCGGGGAAATTGAATGGCGAGCCGAAATGATTCACGCCGCCGTTGGTGTATTCCGGCTTTGTGATGTCGTATCCAGAGACCTTGCTGCCCAGCCCGAAGATTCCCGGGCCAGACGCGAAGACGGAATACCATTCGGTGGTTTTCTTGACGTTTGTCGAGTCTCCAAAATTCCTGGTGACGATCTCGCTCAAGGCCTTCGAGATGAGCGGGTCGCTTGTACCTAGCAGACCGCTCCAGTTGGCGTTCATCCCCAGTTGGAGAGGATCGTTATAAAGCAGTTGCGGCGTCCACTCGGTGGTGTGGATCTTCGCAATCTCCGCAGCTACCACGAGCCGCGCGACCTCGAATAACTGGTCGGGAGTTACATCACGATAGCGGACTATCTGCTTCGGATTCGCAGGGTCGCGCAGCCCGCAGTCGGCATCGGGCGTTTGCGCGGCGACCCGGCGAAACTCGAAAACGAAGGAATTATGCTCGCGGGCGAACAGGTTATGCAGAAAGCTCAGGCCGATCGTCCAGTTGTCCGGAAATGCCGTCGCTTCCTGCCCAGCCCACTCGGGATTGATGGGATCATTTGGGCCAAATACCGGCAGATACCCCGGACCGGGTTGACCGGCGACTGAAACCAGCAACAGTTTCGCCGGATCCGATGGATCACGTTTTACACGCTGGCGGGAGATATCGTCGAAACCGTAGAGCATCGAGGCATCCCACCACGCCGTGTTGGTGTTGCGCATGGTTTTGGGTGCGCGGTCCAGGTAGGCATGTCCGTTGTAGGTAAATGTTCCCGGCGCGGAATCCTGCGCGACATAGCCTTTGTCCATTCGGTCGTCAGGGCGGCAACCGAGCTTCTGAATGTCTTCGGGAGTAAGCGGCACTTCCACGCCGTTCACGAGCTTTGTCGCGCAACCTACGCTCATATACTCGGTCTGGTTGTGTCCCTCTTCGAGATGCGAAAACCAGTCGTGCGTCATGAACTGAATCCAATAGGCCGCGAGCACGTTGAAGAACGGGGCTTTCTTGTAGTCACAGTTGGCAGCGTTGGAGTCGTTGGGCAGGCCGTAACCTTGCTGGCACTTCACTGGGTCGGACTGGATCCGAGTAAAGAGACGGCGGCTGATTACCTGAGGATCGGGTTCGAGCAGCGACAAGCGGTTTCCATGGCGATTCCGAGTCAACTCATTCAGGTTCAGGTCGGGAAACGAAGTCTCAAACTCGACGTTGCGCGCAAACAGCATTCCACTGGAGCCCATGGCGGGATTGACCACGTCGTTGCATATCCCCGTGACGGTCCTCCATCGTATCATATCGCCTTTGCACACCTGCACGCCATCGCCTCCGACGGCGTTGTAGAAGGGATTTGAGGAGCCAAGTCTCATCTCCGGCCAGACCTTCAGGGCAGGTCCGCCTACTCCGTTCTGGCCCTGCACGTACTCGGGATACGACCCGGAGTTATCGAAGAGATTGAATTTGACCAATTCGACGCGCTGCAGTTCGAGGTCGAGCAGTGCCCCAGCTACCCCACGCTCAGCGGGTAGTTTCGAAGAAAGAAATCCCGTGGGCAGAGAGGACATGTCGCCGGTGCCCCAGTAATTGCCCCAATCAACCCATGGAGTTCCGCGAAACTGCAGCGCCTTGTATCCGCCGCGGCACATCGCCGTTGCTTCCGATACTTTGCCTTGAAACCGCGGTCCGCGGTCTGCCGGAATCTTAAGGACCTTCAGTTCGTCCGAAACCATCTGCCCGCACGCGAGCAGCGCCTTGGCCTCTTCCTCTTTCGGCGAAGGCGGCTTCGAACTCTGATTTGCGGTAGGGGTGTTTTGCGCATGCAACAGGCAAGCTGCTGCCAATATGAAAGGTGCGAAACCCAGAAGTCTCATTTGCTGCTCCCAGGATTCTCTTCGAGAAGAGGGATCGCAACTCACCTGCCAGCTCAAGATCTGTCGGGCTGAAAGTGGGAGTAATGCTTCCTCGATTCGAGAGAAGTTTCAATCTCTGTTTAGTGCAACAAACACCTGAAGCGCATCACGTGTCCCTGGAGAAATATCCGCGGGCGGATTGCGGATGATTATGAGAGGTCGGGACTGCGTGAAGAGCTTGCATCGGTTATCAGCGGGCAACGCAGTGAGAAACAGCGCGAATGCTATCACCCGTACATGGTGCTCGCAATTCTTTTTATGGCCATTGCCGACCAACATCAGAAAATCCGACGCCTAGCTCAGCTGGCAACGGTCTTCCCCAGCACATACTCATCGAAGTTCGGCAGCGGCTTGATAAATGGAGCCAGCTTCTCCGCCGCCTGGGCCGTCGTCAGCACATCCTTCGAGTCGAGCTTGGTGATCTGTGCTGCTGCTGGATTGGGCTCCAGCACATCCTCGCGCACCAGCCGGCCGCGATCGTCATACGGCCAAATCGTCTCTTCAAAGTTCGTGTAGAGATACATGCAGTCCGGCTCAGCCTTCATGCCCTTGAGCTTCAGCATGTTCAGCAGCAGTTCTGAAGAGAGCCCTTTCGGTAGAATTCCGAGCGCCTTCGACGACAGGATCGATCCGCCCCAGACCTGCTGATGCGCCAGTACCATCAGCGCGATAAAGTTATCCGCCACCGCCACCTGCGCGTTCTCGCCATAGAAGATCGTCTGGTTGGTCTCGGCCCAGAACTTATACAGGTTGCGGACGCTGTCCTTGCCTGTGTGGTCGTGTTGAAGCCAAGCGCATGCAGGTTGTACACCGGGTTGTCGACCATCATGTCGTCTCCCAGCACATCGTCATACCGTCCCGACATCTCAAGATATAGATGGCGTTCATATGCCAGCAGCAGATAACGATGGCGCGGACTGGTGGTGATGCTGATTAGCTGGTCGACCGAGGCGAGGGGGACAAGCGCAGCTGCCGGTCCCGGCCCAGTGTAAGCGCGCATCATATTTCACGCGGTGAGGGCCACGCCCACGTTGATCGCGCCCACCACAATTACTTCCCACATCTTCGCCACATGAACGGGCACATCTGCAGGAGGCGGCGCGGCGAAGATCACTTTCTGGTGATAGATGGCCACGGCAGCCAGCACGTAGATCGTCGTGATGACCACCCAGTTGAGGATCGGCGCCCAGGGCCGAGCGGCCTTCTTCTCCGGCGTGTTATAGAGCTTCTGCAGCGCGCGCCTCGGGCCCACATCGAGATACCGGTAAGCCACCAGCCAATAGAGTAGCCCGTAGTAATAGAACCAGTTCAGCGCAAGCCGCTGGTCCTAAATTCAGCATCAGAGCAAACTGGAATAGCTGACGCTCACACCGAGAACCACCCCAATGGGCCGGTCGTGAACAACGGGCTTGTGCTGCAATCGCCAGTTTGGTCGCACGTGTCACAGGCTCCCCCCATGACTAGCTATGTCATCGAGTGCAAATGTCATGTTCTTCGAGTCAGTAAATTCGCCCTTAAGAAAAAGTAATTATCGGTCACCCCGGCGAGTAATGAATGACTTTGCGCCACTGCCGAATAGCTGCTCTCAGATACAACCCGAGCGTGGCAGAACCTTTCTAGCTGCCAAAGATTCCCCTCGATTGTGAGCTGGCTTGCACAGTCGGGCGTCACGTTGTAGCTCACAAGAAGTGAAAAAAGAGAGGTTCGACGGCCGGAACCGTCGAACCTTCTTTTCACACTTCAGGCGGGCGAGATCTCGATCAGCGGAAAGCCGATCTTATATCGACCGCAATTATTTCTTCGCAATTTTTCCTAGCACGCCGGCTGAGAACGCGTCGCATCCGTCGCCGCCACAGGCCCCCACTGGTCCATTGGTGGGTTCGAAACTCACCCCAAAGATTGGTGAGTCGAAGTACGCGCCACCCGTCGGTTGTACCGGGCCATAGGCGTTGGCGGGTGTGGTGTTTAGGTATTCGACGTCAGAGGTAAAGAAAATACCGTCGCAGTATGGGTTCGCCGAATTGGTGCATACAGGAACAACCGACAGCCAGTAGGTGCCAGGCGCGAGCGTGACGCTCAGTCCTGTGACCTGGACCGTGTATTCGATCAGACCGAATGCGGCTCTGCCTGTGGGTGTGCTGGTGGCCGGGGAAGTACCGGAATCGACTACAACTCCCGGACTGCCGGCGATTACTTCTTCATTGATCGACCAGGAGGCGACAGATGTGGGCAGGGTTCCTTGGTCGAGAACGCCATAGGTGGACAGATTGTTGGTGAAGAGTCCAGTCACGTCCCAATTCTGGCCAGCGGGCACGGTAAAGGGGATCCAGACCGCTGCGCCGTACGGGGTTCCAGGTATGAACAGCGTATTCTCGTTGGCCAGGCCATTGACGAGGAACGGTGGGTAAAGAGGGTTATCGAGAAAATCACCACCGTAAAACAGGCATGCGGCCGCTGGATTGCCGCATTTTCCCTTTGCGACAGCAGAAGAAACAGAATTTTCGGTGGTGGTGGCCGGTTTGACGGTGGTGGCGGGAAACGGTCCATAATCCTGGATCGTTGGCTTGGGTGTTCCCTTGTAGTTCTGCGCTGCCGCGATCTGGGTGAAAGGGACCAGGGCTGCCGCGAGCGCGATTAAACCAAATCCTCGTCCTAACATTTTGTCTCCTTGTTACCCCCCGGGGGCTGTCCCCGATCCTTCGATCAGGGAATCCAAATGGGTTTCAGTCCAACGGCTGCGAGTGACATGGCCAATTCGTCATGCATTCGTTCCGTGCCAGACGTTGCAAAGAGCAACTCCGTCTTCACTTCTCGTAGAATGGGCAGTCCTCCTTATGTTGAGATCGCTCGTGCGTTGAGTTCGCGCGTGGTGCCAATCCCAGTTGTCCAATCCCGGTTCGCTCGATCTCACTTGAGAACGTCGAGCGTGACCTGAATCGTGCGCGGTATTCCCGCGCCCGTAGCGTTGATTGTGATGGTGTGGTCTCCGAGCGCGACCTTGCTGCCCACGCTAATTTTCAGGGTGGACTTACCCGAGCCAGGCGCCGATATGGTTTTAGGGCTGAAGCTCACGGTCGCCCCGATTGGGTAGCCAGTTGCCTCCAACGAAATGGCCGAGTCAAAGCCGCCGGAAATAACGGAGGTGATGGTGGTTGTGCCGGAGCTGCCCTGGTCGACGCTGATCGTTGTAGGCGATGCGCTGATGGCATAGTTAGGAGGCGCTTTGGTCACCGTCAGAGTGAGCGCAACAGCTTCCTTGATGCTGCCGGAGGTTCCCGTGACGGTAATGCGATAGGTGCCGGTGGCAGCCGAAGCGCCCACAGCGAAGGTGATCGTTGAGGTTCCAGCTCCGGTTAGCGAGGTTGGGCTGAAGGTTACAGCCACGCCCGCGGGCT